>NZ_JNXY01000002.1 GCF_000717135.1 Catenuloplanes japonicus | reverse complement strand
ACCCGCCACCACCCACGCCCGGAGGACGACAAAACCGGCCGCACCACCATCATCCACAACCACAAATGGGCAACAGAGTCGCTCCCGCGGGCAAACCTCGCCGTACGCCAAGACTCCGCTAACGCTCCGCTTGCCTCCCGGCATCGGAGCCGGTGCCGCGCGGCGCGGGGAAGAGCACCGTGCTCGCGATTCCCGGCTCGCCGCCGGAACCGTCAGCGCGTCAACCGGTAGTGCTGACGCGCACCGCCCTCGGGGCCGGGCGCGAGTGGCTCGCCGGGCGTGAACCCGAGGCGCTCCCAGAAGTGCCGGGCCTGCGCGCCGGGGTGGTCCGCGCCGAACGTGACGACCTCGACCGGGCCGGTCGTCTCGTGCAGGAGGTGGGCGAGCAGGGCGCGGCCGACGCCGGTGCCGCGGGACGGCGCGGCGACGACCAGCCAGTGCACGTGGACGACCGGGGGTTTCACGCCGTAAAGGAGGCCCCGGTAAGCGTGCCGCCGGACTCGGCGACCAGGGCGGTCGCGCGGGCGATGGTGCGGTGCAGGGCGGCGTGGAAGGCGGGGTCGGCGACCATCGGGCCGAACAGGTGCTCCACCTCGGCGGCCAGTGCGAGCAGCCCGTCGATGTCATGTGGATCGGCGGCGCGAACGGTCACGAACGGTCGACGACGTAGCGCGCCTTGCCCTGGTGGCCCTCGATCAGGCCCTCGCGGGTGAGCAGCGTGACCGCCATGTAGACGGCGTTGTTGCCGACACCGTAATGCTCCTGGAGCTTGCGGGTGGACGGCAGTTCGTCGCCCGGCTTCAGCTCACCGGCCTCGATCTGGCGGCGGATGTCCGCGGCGACCCGCTCGTAGTTCGGTACACGTGGCATCGATGTGACTCCTACCTAGCTGGCAGGGTCCATGAGACCACGTGTGCGGTTACCGCGACAAGTGCCACTCGATCGTGTGAGTTGCTCGACTTACCGCACTTACCGCGTTAAGTTTCTTCCCGTGACACCTGGCTGGCACCTGGTCGTCACGACCCGGGCCGGCATCGCACCGAGCGGCGATGCCGGCCCACCCGCCCTGTCGACAGAGCAGAGGGAGGCGATGTCCGAGCGGTGATTCGGCCATGATCCGCTCGCGAGGGAGAGGGTCTGGCGGGGCCCGCAAGCACCCCGCCAGACCCGCGGCCGTCAGGACGCGTAAGTCTCGAATTCCGCCACGCGTGGCGTACCCGATGCGCCGGTGATCTCGAATGTGATCTTCTTGGCCGACACGGCGGAGAAGGTGATCACGCCTGCCCCGCTGCCGGTCTTCAGTACCGCGCCGGTGTCGCCGTTGAGCACGCGGTACGCCCCGATCAGACCGGTCGCGCCGCTGGCCTCACGGATGTTGATCCGGGAGACGCTGGTCGCGGCCGACCACTTGATCGAGATCGAGCCGGTCGTGGACGCCGGTGACCAGTAGGTGGTCAGGCTGCCGTCCCGCACGTCGCCGTAGCTGGTGCCGCTGGCCTTGCTGGACCCGTCCGCACCCGCGCCGATGCTCAGATTCGTGCCGGACGGCGGCGGCGTCGTGCCACCGGGGGTGGTGGGAACGGGCGTCGTCGGGGCCGGCGTGGTCGGGCCCGCGGTCGGGGACGTCGGGGTGCAGCTGCCGTTCGACACCTGCAGGCCCTTGTTCGCGCCCGCGGTCGCGGTCACCACGTCCGGCACGCAGCTCGCACTGTCCGGCGTGAACGCGTACGGGATGCTGACCGAGGTGGTCGACGTCGGGTTCGGCCCGGCCGGCTTGTGGTCGCTGCTCGCCGCCGACCAGGTCACGTTGTCGAAGATGTTGCCGCTGACCTGCCAGTAGCCGGCCTCGGTGGTGTAGAACGTGCCGAGCACGTCCACCGAGTTCTTGAAGTAGTTGTTGTCCACTTTCGCCTTGGCGCCGGCCCGCGAGTTGATCCCGGACTCGTTCAGGCTCACGTAGTAGTTGTTGTAGATGTGCGCGGTGCCGCCCCGCAGCAGCGGCGTGCGCGAGTCGATGTTCGAGTACGAGTTGTGGTGGAACGTGATGTAGTTGTTCCCGGTGTCGGTCTCGCTCGACCCGATCAGCCCGCCACGGCCGGAGTTGCGCAGGATCGCGTAGGAGAGCGTCACGTACTCCACGTCGTCCTTCAGGTCGAACAGGCCGTCGTAGCCCTCGGACTCGCCGCCGCTGGCCTCCAGCGTGACGTGGTCGACCCAGACGTTGCGGACCGTGCTCTCCATGCCGATCGCGTCGCCGCCGTTCGACGTGGGCGAGCCGGACTTCTTGACGTTCCGTACCGTCACGTTCTGGATGATGATGTTGCTCGAGTCCCGGATGTGGATGCCGAGCTGGTCGAAGACCGCGCCCGACCCGGTCCCGATGATCGTGACGTTGCTGATCTCCTTGAGCTCGATCTTGTCGGCGGCCGTGTTGCAGCTGTCGCCGGAGACCTTGGTGGTGTTGCCGTGGTTGATCGTGCCGGAGACCTGGATGATGATCGGCGTGCTGCTGCTGGCCCGGTTGCACAGCGCGGTGTGGATCGCGGTGCCGGTGCTCGCGGTGACGGTCTGCCCGCCCGCGCCGCCGGTCGTCCCGCCGTTCTGCGTGGCATATCCGGTGACGCCGCCGGTCGCCGCGTTCGCCTGCATCGGCAACGCGACCGCCAGCACACCCCCGATCGCGGTGACGGCGACGGCCGTCCCCAGTCCAAGAGCCGCTCGTGGTTGCATGTGATCCCCTTCTCTGGCCCGTTCCGTCCCCTGGGCGAGGGCCGTCACGGCGCGCGGAAAGCGCTTTCCAGGCAGAATAGAGAGCGGTCGATCGAAATGGCAAGGGGGTGGCGTCAGGACCGCGCGCCGAGCTGCAGTGACCGTGCCTGCCGCGCGGCACGGCGGGTCAGCTCCGCGGCGGGCGGGCCGAGCCGGTCGAGCAGTGGGAGCAGCTCGGACAGGTGGGTGACGGCGTCCGGCCGGCGGCGGGCCAGCATCGTCACGTCGACGGACAGGAGCAGCGTCTGCGCGTACTCCCAGACGGTCATCGGGTCTGTGGGGGTGGCGAGCGCGGCGCGGATCTCGCGGGCGCGCGCGGCCAGCGCGACGGTCTCCGCGAGCAGGCCGGCGTCGGGCGGGTCCTGGGACAGCGTGACCGTTCGTGCGGTGGCAAGGTTGTGCAACGCGGTGCCGAGTCCACGCCGTACCGCGTCGGACCGCGGTGCGGCGGAGCCCCGCGCGATCGCCTCGGTGAGCAGCGCGATCCGCTCCTCGGGGTGCCCGGCCGCGAACGCGATCTCACCCGCGTCGCACAGGTAGGTCAGGGTGTCCGCGAGCCCGTCCCCGTGCTGGGTGGCGAACGCGACGGACAGCCGGGCCGGTTCCAGCGCGCTCTCCGGCCGACCCGCCGCGTGCCGGACCTGGGCCAGCCGCCACAGCGCCCGTGCCAGCACCCGCTCGTGACCGGCGTGCGCCGGCGTGCCCTGGGTCGCCGACTCCAGCGCGGTCGCGTCCGCGACCAGCGTGTCCAGCAGCGGCTCGGCCTCGGCCAGCCGCGCACCCCCGCGCGACAACGCGATCGCCTGCGCCAGCCGCAGTTCAAGACCCTCAAGAGCATCCGGGGGTACGACTCCGCGCCACCGATCCGCATACGACGAGGCGTGCCGCCACGCGCCCGGTCCGGTGTCCGTCGACCGATCCGCCTCGCCGGTCACCATGTGGGTGCGGCGCAGGTCCGCGAGGATGCCGCTGGTGCGTTCCGCGCGTTCCCGGGGTCCGTGATGCCTCCTCAGCACCAACTCCTCCGACCAGGCCGCGTCCGTCAGGTCCGGCCGGTCGACCGCGAGCGCGGCGCGTCCGAGCAGGCTCAGCGCCTCCGCCAGCCGGTCCAGCGCCGGCCCGCCACCCTCTTCGACCGCCGCCGCTCGCTGCACGTCCACCAGCAGCACGGCCAGCGTCATCGTCCCGGCGGCGGCGCGGTCCGCCGAGGCGATCTGCGGCGCGGAGTCCACCAGGATCTGTACCAGGCCGGACAATGCCTCGGCTCGGGCTCCGCGACCGAACGGGCCGGTGATCCGGCGGTCGCGGACCGCGGCCCAGGCCTCCCGCGCGAGTTCCCGTCCGTGGGCGAGGTCACCGGCCGTGGTGACGATCTGGCCGGCCTGTGCGAGTTGGACGACCGCGTCCGCGTGCACGTGATCGTCGAAGCCGTCGTCCGCGTCCGCGATCAGGGATCGGGCCAGCAGCACGGACTCCTCCACGACCGGCCGGGCGTCGTCCGGTGTGCGGCCGAGTGCCAGGTTCACGCTCATCCGCCCCAGCGCGCGCAGCAGGCGGCCGCGATCGGCGCGGGCACCGTGCACGGCCAGGCGGCGGGCCGCGTCGACCGCGCGGGCGGCCGCCTGGGTCGCGGCGGGTCCGGGTCCGTGGCGCGCGGCCGTCTCCTCCGCGACGGCGAGCAGGCGATCGGCTTCGGCGGGCGACGGACCGCGCCGCCAGGGCACTCTCACCATGCCGATCGATGCTAAACGCCGCATCAGAGCACGTCGAGGTACCGAACGGTGAATCGGCGCCGGCCCTTGTGGTCAGAGCGGCGGCAGGCCCGCGTAGCGGCCGGAGGGGCGGAATCGGCTGGGCTGGTCCGCGTACTCCTCGATGGCGTGGGCGATCCAGCCGGCCGTGCGGGCGATCGCGAAGATGGCCTCGCCGGCGTCGGCGGGCATGTCGTGCAGCATGGTGAACGCGGCCAGCGCCAGGTCGATGTTCGGCGCGACGCCGGCCCGGGTGCGCATCGCGTCCGCGACCTCGGTGACCGCGTCCATGACCGGCGACGACTTCTTCAGCAGGCTGAGCAGCACGGTGGCGCGCGGGTCGCCGCCCGGGTAGAGCGGATGCCCGAACCCGGGCACCGCGCCGTCGGTGCGCAGCCGGTCGGAGACGGTGCCGAGCGGGTCGCCGCCGTGCACCGCGGCGGAGAGCATCTCGACCGCGAGCCCGCTGGCGGCGCCGTGCAGCGGGCCGTCCATCACGGCCAGGCCGGCGCCGACGACGGCGTAGGGGTCCGCCCGGGTGGACGCGGCGACGCGGGCCGCGAACGTGGAGGCGGCGAGATCGTGGTCGGCGAGCAGCACCATCGCGGCGTTGAGCGCGAAGATGCCGGGGTCGGTGGGGGGCAGGGTGGTGAGCCTGCTCCACAGCACCGCGGCCAGCGTGTCCTCGTAGAGGTCGGCGAGCTGCGGCAGCGCGGCGACCATGGTGCCGAGGAGGGTGCGGCCGGTGGCGGTGACCGCGGCCGGCGTCGTGTCGAAGCGCAGCCGATCTGCCGCGCCGGCGGCCGCGACGATGATCCTGAGCCGGTCCGTGAGCCGGGCGGACGCGGGCAGCGGCGCGGTGACGGCCTCGGCGAGCGTGCGGAGCGCGGGGTCCGGCTGGAACTGCACGTCCGTCAGCTCGCCGGTCCACAGCAGGCCGGCGACGGTCTCGTAGGTCTTCCGCCGAGCGAGCAGGCCCGCGTCGTACCCCCGGAAGAAGAGGTTGTCGCTGGTGATGAGCGTGATGCCGGTGTGCACGGCGGGGGAGTCGGCGCGCGCGGGCGTGCCACGGGAGCGGGTAGCCTCGAACGCGCGGACGTCGGCCTCCGCGAACTGGCTCTCCTTGCCGTTGGCGTTGCGGCGGCCGGTGAGCAGGCCGCGGCTGACGTAGGCGTAGACGGTCGCGCGCTTCACGCCGAGCCGCCGTGCCACCTCGTCCGTGCTCAACGTACGGTCGTCCATGTGTCCATCTTCTCATGTTGACTGAATCAATATTGACACATGGATGCGTCGGGTTGAAAGTCATCACATGACTACCGTGAAGCCGGGGCTCGCCGGCGTCGTCGCGTTCGACACCGCCATCGCCGAGCCGGATTCCGACGGCGGCGCGCTGCGCTACCGCGGCATCAACGTGGACAAGCTGGTCGGGCGCCAGACGTTCGCGGACGTGTGGGGGCTGCTGGTCGACGGCGACTTCACCGAGCCGCTGGCCGCGGCCGAGCCGTTCGCGCTGCCGGTGCACTCCGGCGACATCCGCGCCGACATCCAGGCCGCGACCGCGATGATGGCGCCCTACTGGGGCCTGCGTCCGCTGATCGACATCGACGACGCGCAGGCCCGCTCCGATCTGGCGCGCACGTCCACGATGATGCTGTCGTTCGTGGCCCAGTCCGCGCGCGGCGTCGGCCTGCCCGCGGTCCCGCAGCGGCGCATCGACGACGGCCGCAGCCTCACCGAGCGCTTCATGATCCGCTGGCAGGGCGATCCGGACCCGCGTCACGTCGAGGCGATCGACCGCTACTGGGTCTGCGCGGCCGAGCACGGCATGAACGCGTCCACGTTCACCGCCCGCGTCATCGCCTCCACCGGCACGGACGTGGCCGCGGCGCTCTCCGGCGCGGTCGCGTCGATGTCCGGGCCGCTGCACGGTGGCGCGCCCTCCCGCGCCCTCGGCATGGTCGAGGCCGTCGAGAAGAGCCAGGACCCGCGGGGGTACGTGCGGGAGCTGCTCGATTCCGGCCGCCGCCTGATGGGCTTCGGCCACGCGATCTACCGCGCCGAGGACCCCCGGGCACGCATCCTCCGGGCCGCCGCGCGCGAGCTGGCCGCGCCGCGCTACGAGGTCGCGCTGGCGCTGGAGGAGGCCGCGCTGGCCGAGCTGCGCGAGCGCAAGCCGGACCGCGTGCTGGCCACGAACGTGGAGTTCTGGGCCGCGATCGTGCTGGACTTCGCGGGCGTCCCGGCGGAGCTGTTCACGCCGCTGTTCACCTGCGCCCGCACGGCCGGCTGGAGCGCCCACATCCTGGAGCAGAAGCGCCTCGGGAAGATCATCCGCCCGTCCGCGGCATACGTGGGCCCGGCCGACCGCGAGCCGTCGAGCGTGGCCGGGTGGCGCGGCTGACCGGCGGGCGTCTCACGCGCTCGACGCGCCGGCCGGCAGCGACCCGAGTGCCGCGACCCGGTTGTCGTGCCCCCCGACGTCAGGGCCTTGGCCGCGGACGGGATCAGCGGGCGCTCCGCACCCGAGATGTCGGCACACAGCAGGCCCGCCGCGGCACGGCCGACCGGTACCTCCGGTCACGCGGCGGACGTGCCGGTCGGGGCCTCGGCGGATCGCGCCCGGCGTCGCCTCAGCCACCGTCGCCGCAGCCACAGCGCGCCGAGCACGGCCGGCAGCAGCACCGCCAGCTGTGGCCACGGGATCGACCAGGTGGCGGCGGTCGCCACGGCCGGCGCCGCGGTGAAGGTGTCGCCCGGCCGGGTCGGGACCGGCCGCAGGCGCACCTCCGCGGTGGTGCGGACCGTGGGCCACACGTCCTCGACCAGTACCTCGTAGGTCAGCGAGTTCTTCGGCAGCAGCTCCGGCATCGGGTCCGGCGTCGTCCGCCGTCCGGTCGCGAGGATCTCCTGCGAGGCCCCCAGCCGCACGTTGCCGGTGTTCGTGACCGTGTAGACCACCCGTAGGTGACCGGGTTTCCGCGGATCAACATTGACGGTGTAGACGGCGCGGACGCCGGAGACCGTAAGGCTCGGGCGCAGCCCGCCGGCGACGCGCACGTACATCCGGGAGCCGAGCCGCCGGTCGACCACCACGCCGTCCGCGCCGGCGGACCGTACCGAGGTGACGATTCCTCCGGTGTGGTCACCGGCCTCCGCGTCGGCCGGGACCGTCATCGTGAACGGCACGTCGACGAATCCCGACGGCGGCACCGTGATCTCCGCGGTCCCGAGCACGGTCCACAGCCCCACGTCGGTCGCGGGCGTGCCGGCGGGCCTCAGGTCGAGCGCGCCGTTCGCCGTGGTGAGCGCGTCACCGGCGTAGACGGCCAGCGGCAGCGGCGCGGTCCCGAAGTTCCGCACCCGGATGCTGTCCTCGACGCGCTGACCGGGGGAGACGTCGTAGACGAAGTGCGGGCGCTCCGGCGCGGCGTCGGACGGCGTGGGCCGTACCGACCAGGTCAGCTCCTCGGCCCGCGCCCGGCCCGGGACGAGAATCCCGGCCGCGGCGAGCGCCACCACGAGTACCAGCCTGCCCAGTCGCATGTGTGTTCTTTCCGTGTGAGGGTGGGGCCCCGCGAGGCCCCACCCTGGTTACGAGAGCGCCGTGACCGTCAGCGTGGTGGTGTAGACACCGGCCGGTGTCGTCAACGGCAACCGCAGGTCCAATCCGGCACCGAGGCTCGTGGTGCCGCCCGGGTGACCGCCCTGCGCCGCGGCCAGCGTCGCCGACTCGGTCAGACCGGGCCCGCCGTCCAGGCCCGGTGTCACGACCACGCCGGCCACCGCGCCCGCGCCCGGTGCGAGCACGGACGGCGTCCAGCCCAGGTAGCGCCCGGAGACGCCGCCGCTGAAGTCGGAGATCTGCCCGGAGACCGCCCACTCGGGGCCGCCCGCGCGCGTGTCCGTCACCGTGATCGGTGCGATGTCGCCGGTGGCCTGCAGGTACGTGTCCTTGAACGCGGCCTGGCCCAGGCTGACCGAACGGTCACCGTCGATGCTCCAGATGAACTCGCCCGGCGGCGCGTCCAGCACGGTCACGCTGATCGTCTGCGACCCGGTCGCGGCCGCGCCGAGCGACGTCCACGCGTCCAGCGACCGGTTGTCGAACGTGTCCTGCCAGGTGGTGATGTCCGTGAGCCGCAGGAACGCGCCGACGCCGTACGTGTGGCCCTCCGCGAGCTCCGGCAGGCGCATCCCGATCGTGAACGTGCCGCCACTGGCCACCATCGAGCCGTGGTAGATCTGTCCGCTGGAACTGTCCGGCGACGTCGCCACCCAGTTCCGGTTGCCGGTCCGGCCCGGCTGCCACACCGTGGCGTCGAACAGGCCCACGTCCAGGGAGTACGTGAGCGTGTCGCTCGCCCAGTCCGGCACGTGGAAGCCGGCGCCGACGACGGTCAGCCGGTCCTCGCCGTCCGGCAGCACCACCAGCTGCGGCCGCCCGGTGGAGGCGAACACCCGGAACGTGAACGTCCCGGAGACCGATCGTGCACCCTCCACGTTCGCCGCGACGATCCGCCCGAGCTTCCCGTCCGCGTCGCGCGGGACCGCGGTGATCACGGCCGACGAGGCCGTGGTCCGCACACCGTCGGTCCACGGCCTCCAGGTGACGCCGCGGTCGTCGCTGCGCTCCAGCACGACCGTGGCCGGGTCGATCGCCGGGTTCCCCGCCAGGCCGAACGAGACCGTCGCCCGGTTGTCCGAGATCGCGGCCACGTCGCGCGGCTGCTGGGTGAACGACGGCGCCGCGTAGGGCGCGGTCCGCAGCCGCAGCGCCGTGGAGACCGCGGTGCCGTCCGCGTTCGTGGCCACGATCCGCACGTTCACGCCGTTCCATGCGGAGGTGATCGCCGGGATGTGCAGCGTCTCGCCGGTCGCGCCCGCGATCGCGGTCCACGGCCCGGCGGCCGACGCGGCCCGCTCCCACTGCAGCGTCGCGTCGCCGTCGATGTCGGCCGTGACGGTCAGGTCGCGGCCCTCCACGTAGGGCGCGGCCGCGGTGGTCGCCGGATTGGCCAGGATGACCGGCACGTCCTTGACGGGCGGGGCGGAGTCGAACCGTACCGTCAGATCGAACGGGATCTTGTCCGGGTCCGCGGGCAGGCCGCTGGTGTGCCAGTAGGAGGACAGCCCGGTCTCGTACTGGAAGTCGACGAACGACTCCGGCCAGGCACCCCAGTCCGGCTGCGCCGCCTTGACCGCGTCCGGGATCGCCGAGACCGTCGCGCGCACACCGCCGGTCAGCGGGAAGTAGTCGACGCCGGCGAACCGCGGCGAGATCTGCGCCCCGTCCGTGCTCAGCAGCACCTGACCGAACGTGGCCACCGTGACCTGGCGTGCCGGGACCTCGTCCTGGTGGTTCGGGTCGTCGCGGCCCGCGCCCATGCCGCCGGCCGTGGCGGTGAGCGTGCCGGAACCGTCCTGCGCGACCGTCAGTACCGGGTCCTTCACATACCAGGTGACCAGGCCGGAGTACGCGTTCGCGGTGAACGCGCCGGTCCAGCGGATGGTCGCCTCGCCGGTCACCGCGTTCGCCACCCCGGTCCCGCCGGTGAACAGCGCGCGCTGGTTGAGCTGGGAGCCGACGCTCGGAATGCACTTCGTCGCGTCGGACACGCCCTGTGCACTGCCGTCCGGCATCCGGTGCACGATGCGCACGTCGCCCTGCCGGCCCTGGAACTGAGGCTGCGTACCCGCGGAGAAGAAGTTGCATCCACTGTTGGCAGGGTTGCCGCCCTGGTAGATCTCGTTCACGCCCCACTCGATGCTGGCGGCCGTGACCGGGGTGAGGGTGCCGCCGCCGGTGACGACGTGCAGCGTGGCCTCGGCCGAGGTGGTCGCGGGCCCGTGCGCGTTGCCGACCACGACCCGGAACCGTGCGCCGTCGTCGCCGGGCGCGGTCTTGAACGCGAGGTCCGGGCCGGTGGCGCCGCCGATCGGTGTCCAGCTCGTGCCGTTGGCGCGCTGCCACTGGTACGTGTGCGGCGCCGTCCCGCCCGCGGTCACCGTGAACCGGGCGTTCTGGTAGGCCTGCACGGACGCGTCGTGCGGCGGCTCGGTCACGGTGGCCGCGACCGGCGTGACCGTGAGCAGCGCGTCGTCGGACCGGTGCTGCACGAACCCGGAATCGAAGATCCGCACGGAGTACGTGGCGCCGTTGTCCGCGTATCCGGCCGTGAACGTGTACGAGGGCCCGTTGGCGACCGGCAGCGCGCCGGTGCCGCCCGGCGCGGACCGGTACCAGGTGTAGAGGACCGCGCCCGGGTACTCCGCGGTGAACGTCACCGCGCCGCCGTCCGGCGCGGTCTGCGGCTGGGGTTGCACCGTGAACCCCGCGTCCGCGACGGCCGCGCGGTCCACGGTCGGCGTCTGCGCCGCGGCCAGGCTCGCCGATCCGGTCGTCAGCTGTGGTGGGGTGAGGGCTGCGGCCGCCAGCAGCGCAAACGCGCAGGCGGCGGCCAGTGGGGATCGTGCACGCACAGTCAAGTCCGCTCACTATGGAGAGTCGTTATGCACGGCCCTCGGCGGGCCGGCGACGCTGATCCTAAGTGGCAGCAGGTTAGGTAAGGCTACCCTATGATCAACGCAACATCGGGTGCCCTCAGGATCGGAAGCAGACGGGCCGTCGGCGAGCCCGGCGGGCAGGTGTAGACGATGAGGCGCTGGTGCGCGTCGTGCGGTGCGGCGAGGATCTCGATGTCGAAGTGGAGGTCGCCGGCGATCGGGTGGCGCAGGTGTTTGCGGACCGAGGCGTAGTCGCGGACCTCGTGGTCGTCCCACCAGGCCGCGATCAGCGGGTCCGACGCGCGCAGCTCCGCGATCATCCGGCGGGTGTCGCGGTCGTGCGGGTGGCGGGCCTGTTCGCGGCGCAGACCGGCCACGGTGAACCGGGCGAACGTCTCCCAGTTGACGATCCGCTCGCGGGCGCCGTGGTCCTCCAGCACCCAGCGGATCAGCGACGTCTCCGGCGGCATCGGATGGCCGAGCACGGCGGCGAGCAGCGGCGTCCGGCCCAGAACGTGACCGTATCGACCCAGGATCAATGCGGGTAGATGATCGAGCGCGGCCAGCATCCGCAGGAGCCCCGGGTCCGCCCGCTCCCCGGTGAACGCGGGCACCGGCCGGCCCGGCGCGGCCAGATCGTGCAGGTGGGCGCGCTCCACCTCGTCCAGGCGCAGCGCGCGGGCCAGCGCGTCCAGCACCTCGCGGGAGACGTTCGCCTGCCGTCCCTGCTCCACCCGGCTGTAGTAGTCGGGGCTGAGCCCGGCGGCCACGGCCAGCTCCTCGCGGCGCAGCCCGGGAACCCGGCGCGGGCCGGGAAACGCCTGGATGCCGGCCTGCGCCGGGGTCAGTCTCGCTCGCCGGGCGCGCAGGAACGCACCGAGCTCCGCTCGTTCTCGGGCCACCCATCGAGGGTACGGACACCGCCCGCGACCTGCCTGGTCATGCCATGCCCAGGTTGATCAGGATCTGGCCCGCCACCACGCACCGTCCGCCTAATGGAGGCATGAACAACCATCGCACCGCCATCGTCACCGGCTCCACCAGCGGCATCGGCGCCGCGATCGCCCGCTCGCTGGCCACGGACGGCATCCGGGTCGTGGTCAGCGGCCGCGACCAGGTCCGCGGCGAGAAGCTGGCCGCCGAGATCGACGGCTTTTTCGTCCCGGCCGACCTGGCCGGCGACTACCGGGCCCTGCGCGCGTTCGCGGAGGAGGCGACCGCACGGCTCGACGGCCGCGTCGACATCCTGGTCAACAACGCCGGCATCTACCCGGCCACGGCCACGGACGCGCTCGCGGACGCCGATCTGGACGCGATGCTGGCCGTCAACGTCCGCGCGCCGCACGTGCTGGTCGCCGCGCTCGCCCCGGCCATGGCCGCGCGCGGCGACGGCGTGATCGTCAACATCGGGTCGTGGATGGCGCGGGTCGGCATCCCGTTCGCGGCCGCGTACACCGCGACGAAGGCCGCGCTGGAGCAGATGACCCGCACCTGGTCGGCCGAGTTCGGCCCGAAGGGCGTGCGGGTCAATACGGTCGCGCCGGGCGTCACGCTCACGCCGGGTAACGAGTACGCCCGGGACGTCATGGACCACCAGACCGCGGGCACACCGGCCGGCATGGTGATCAGCCCGGAGGACATCGCGGCCGCGGTCCGGTTCGTCACGTCGGACGCGGCCTCCATGATCCACGGCACCACGATCGACGTGGACGGCGGCATCGTCACCACAAGGCTCCGGTAAACGGGTTGCGGTGGTGTCGGAGGACATTAGCGTCTGAGCAATGCTTGCCTACGACACCATCCGTTCCGGCGGTGATCCGATCGTCGCGCTGGCCGGCGGCGCGGCCCGCCACCCCGCCTACCTGGGAGACCTGGCCGGCATCGGCACGGACCGCTTCCACCTGGTCGTGCCGCACCTGCGCGGCGTCGGCGATTCCGCGCACCTGACGCCCACGTCGTTCTGGGACCAGGCCGCCGACCTCGACGCGCTGCGCGAATCGCTCGGCCGCGACAAGCTGATCATCACAGGCCATTCCGCGGGTACGCGTCTCGCGCTCGCCTACGCGGCCCAGCACCCCGGCCGGGTCGACGCGCTGGTCCTGATCACACCGCCGCCGGCCTGGCTGGTCACGGTCCCGTCCGACACGGACGCGATCATCGCGCCCCGCCGCGGCGACCCGGTGGTCCGCGACGCGCTCGCGCGGTGGGAGGCCGGCCCGCCCGCCCCGATCGACGACGCGTCGCTCACCGCCTGGTTCCGCGCGGCCGCACCGATCAGCTACGCCCACTGGGGCCCGGCCGAGCAGGCCCACGCCCTGGTCGGCGACGTCTCCTACCGGGCGAACCGCGCCTACCTGGACGTGACCCCGCCGGACGATCTCACCGCGCTGCTCGGCAAGGTCGACGCGCCGGTGCTGGTCGTGGCCGGCGGCGCCGACTACTCCGCCGGCATGGCACCGGTGCGGGCGGTCGCGGACCTGTTCCCGCACGGCCGCGCCGTGACGATCCCGGACAGCGGCCACTACCCGTGGGTCGAGCAGCCGGACGCGTTCCGGACCGCCGTCGACGCGTTCCTGTCGGCCACCCGATGAGCGACTGGCAGGCCGTGGACTGGGACGCGGACCGCACCCGGGCATGGTGGCGCCGCTGGACCGCCGACACCCACGTCTCCGGCGCCGAATTCCGCGTGATCGCAACCCGCCCGGACGGCGCCTGCGTCGCATTGTGGCTGGTGGACACCGTACCCCCGGTGGTGTTTCTGGGGTCTGACGGCACAGCCGCGATGATCGCGTCCTCCCGGCGGGAGTTCGACGCCCTGACCACCCCGCCGGAGCAGGCCGTGGCGCTGGAGTCCGACTTCGCCACCTACGCGCACCGGCTGCGGACCGGCCCCGCCGTGCGCACCGCCACGGTCGACGACGCCGCCGACCTTCAACGGCTGATAGCCACCATGGGGTACGACGTCCCCGCCGCGACCGTTCGTACACGTCTTGACGCGTTGCCCGATCAACACGTGGTCTACGTCGCCGTCACCGATCGCGTGATCGGCTGGGTGCACGTGCTGATCACCCACAGCCTGATCGCGGGCGTCCGCGCCGAGCTCGGCGGCATCGCGGCCGACGCGGAGAGCCAGGGTGCCGGGACCGCGCTGCTCTCGGCCGCCGAACGGTGGGCGGCCCGGCACGGCGCGGACAGCATGTACGTCCGCTCCGGCAGCACCCGCACGGCCGCCCACCGCTTCTACGAGAAGCGCGGCTACACCGTCGTGAAGACCCAGCTCGCGCTCACCAAGCCGCTCACGGCAGCGTGATCGTGACCGTTCCGTCGTCCCCGATCGTGGCGATGCCGTCCACGCTGTACTCGAGCGTGCCGGTCTCCTCCGGGCCCTCCGGCATGATCGCCCGGTAGTCGACCGTGCCCGGCGTCGTCGTGACCACCTCGATGCCACCGTCCGCGGACGGGCGCAGCGCGGTCTGCGGCGTGCGCTGCAGCGTGTACCGGGCGCTGGACGCGAAGAAGACGTGCGCGGCCCGCAGGTCGAACGGGCAGTCGAACCGGAACATGTCGGTCCGGTCCGCGCACGCGGTCAGCCACGTGTCCAGCGCCCGCTTCACCCGCTCCTGTGTCTCCGCCGACATCTGCGCACCCGGCGCGGCCTCCGTCATCTCGCCCAGGATCAGCACGGACGTCCGCTCGGCCGAGAACCGGCCGGTCGGGTCCGCCAGCGCCATCGGGTAGCGGCCGGGCAGCGCCGCGACCGGCCGGGCCGGGTCCAGCGCCACGCCCGCGACCGTGACCGGCAGCGCGGACGACGACGCGACCGTGCCCAGGTCGGACACCACCCGCCAGTCGTCGAACATGCCGTACCGGCGGGCCTCCGCGGCCAGCGCCAGCGTCATCACCTGCGGCTCGCCGCCGAGCGTGAACGATGCGGTCACGGTCGCGGTCCGGCCGTCGACCGTGCTGGTCACCACGTTCACGTCCGCCGGGCGCTCGACGCCGGGCGCGCGCAGCACCGCAGCCGTGAGCAGCGGACCGGCGGCCACGTCACCGCGCAGCGCCAGCGCGGCCGCGGCGTCCCCGTCGGAGATCGCGGCCAGGTAGTCGTGCGCGACCCGGACCGGCCCGAACACGGACTGATTCGCGAACACGACGCCACCGACCCCGGCCGCGGGCGCGACCAGCGCGACCGCCACTGCGACGACGACGGAGGCACGGGCACGGGCGGTCCCGTAGAGCAGCGCCCGCCAGGACGGCTCGACCGGCGCCAGCACCCGGCGCGACAGCAGCGCGAGGTCCCGGGCCGCGTAGGACGCCAGCGCCAGCAGCACACCCCAGCCCAGACCGGCGACGGCCGCGCCGGTCAGCGACGGTCCGGCCTGCACCTCCGACGCCATCAGCGACACCGTGACCTGTCCGGCCAGCGCGACGAGCATCACCACGGCCGTGGAGGTAAGCACGGTCATCAGCGGGCGGCGGGGCGCGCCGACCGGGCGGGACAGCGCGTGCCGGACGGCCGCGACCAGCACGGACCCGGCCGGGACGAGCAGCAGCAGCGTCCACCACGACGGGTGCGCCACCAGCGACACGCCGTCCACCACGGTGGACGTGACCGGCACACCGAGCAGCGCCAGCACCAGCGCGGGCAGCGCGATCAGCCCCGCGACCACGGCCGGCAGCGACCCGCCCGAGGCCGCGACCAGCACCAGGCCGGTCAGACCGGCGCCGATCAGCAGCGTGACGCCGAACCGGGCGGTCAGCGCCAGCGCGTCGGTGACCGGCCGGGTCATCGCCCGCAGCTGCCCCGGCGCGGCCGACGGCGTCGCGGCCAGGCGCGCGACCAGCGCCACGGCCAGGACCAGCGCGAACGCGGTGCCCGCGGTGGAGTACTGCGTGAACCCGAGCGCACCGGCCGCGGCCATCAGCCCGGCGGCCGTGCCCGCGGTGATCAGCGCGCGGGTGAGGAGCACGCCCAGCCCCGGGGACCGGCGACGACGCTCGTCACGCATCGCCAGACCGGCCAGCGGCCCGGCGATCGCGGCCGTGAGCAGCACCGGCGTCATCTGCAGCGTCAGGTTTCCGGCCGGCGGGCCGCCGTCGGCCGTGCCGCCCAGCGCCAGCCCGAGCACGGTCACGGCCGTGCTGAACCAGTGCGAGATGTAGGTGGTCGGGGCGGAGGCCGGCAGCTGCAGCATGATCGCGGAGATGAGCGCGGTGAGCCCGGCCAGCGCGACGAGCAGCACGACCGCGACGTGCCAGACGCCGGCGAAGAGGCCCGGCGCGACGTCCTCCTCGGGGACCGGTGGCGGGCCGGCGACCAGCAGCGGCTGCGGCACCGGCAGCCGGTCGACCGGCCCGTTCTGCCGGCTCGGCGGCACGACGGCACCCGGCCGCGACGGCACGACGGCGCCCGGCCGTGACTGCGGCGCGACCAGCACGCCGTCCAGCACGGACGTCCCGGCCCCGATCGCGGCGGCCTGACGCGGCGCGCCGATCGGCGTAAGACGGCCGAACCGGGTGCCGCACCGCGCGCACTGCACCGCGGTGTCCGAGGGCCGCGGCGACCCACACGAAGAGCAGAGCATTACGTGGCACCTCGCGCGCTGATCGCAGATCCAGGTCGCCCCAGCATTCGGCAGCCGCACGCCACACCTGAGGCTCAGGCCACCCGCACCTCCGGCACCCGCGGCAGCGGCGTGCGCAACCCGGCTGCGACCAGCACCGTAACCGCGATCGACAGCGCCGCCATCACGCTGATCCCGGCCGCGGCCGACCCGGTCAGCTCCGCCGCCAGCCCGCCGATCCCGGCGCCGACGGCCTGCATCCCCATCATCAGCGACGCGTGCAGCCCCAGTGCCTGCCCGCGCAGCGCGTCCGGGGTCAGCGCGATCAGGCGCTCCTGCAGCACCAGCGTGCCCGAGTACCCGACGGACGCGGCCGCGGTCAGTGCCACCGCCAGCCAGAGCGGGATCCCGGCCGCGAACAGCAGGTACGGCACGGCCAGCAGCAGCCTCAGGACCGCGCCGGCCCGCTCGCGCCACGCCACCGGCAGGAACCGGCCGGCCAGCACGTCGCCGGCGAGCATGCCGAGGGCGGCCGCGGCCAGCAGCAGCCCGGCACGCTCCGGCGCGTAGGGCACGAACAGCGCCTCGCAGCCGACGATCAGGCCGTTGGGCACGCACAGCGCCACGAACACGTACCGGCGCGGCACGGACGACCACAGCTGCGCGTTCACCCGCCAGGTCGCGGCCACGGACGGCCGTCCGGACGCGCGCGGCGGCCTGGCCCGCAGCCCGGCCAGCGCGATCACGGCGCCGGTCAGCTGACAGACGGCGGCCAGCAGCAGCACACCCTGCGCCGGGATCAGCGCGAGCAGCACGCCGCCGGCCGCGAACCCGAGGATCTGCACGGAACCGGCGGCCATGTTCAGCACGGACCGGCCGAGCAGGTATCCGTCCGGCGGCAGCACCTCGGTGAGCAGCCCCAGCCGGACGCCGCCGCCGACGGACGCGATCAGGCCCATCAGGACGAGCACGCCGAACACCGCGGGCAGCGGCAGGCCCGGGATCGCGAGTACGGCCAGGCACAGCCCGGCAAGCGTTGCCACGGCCGCGAGCGCGCCGCGCGGCGGCACCCGGTCCGCCACGGACAGCAGCAGTGTGGCGCCGAGAAGCTGCGCGCCCGCGGGTCCGAACATGCTGAGCGCGCTCAGCAGCGGGGACCCGGTGCCGGCGAAGACCACTGTGGCGAGCGCGAGCCCGCCGATCGTGCTCGCGGACGCGCCCGCGCAGGCCACCGCGAACAGCGGGGCGAACTCGGGCGTCCGGAACAACGCACCATACGTCTGCATGATCGGCAGTCTGCGGAGCGCGGCAGGCGTCACGTTAATCTTTCGCGGGGAGGCGAAACGTGAGCTGGTGGCAGGTGGACACGGAGACGATCGCGGGCGCCCGGTTCGTGATCTCGGCGCGCGCGGAGACGACCGGCGCGCTGCTGCGCCTGCACAAGGACGTCTACGGCGGTGGCTTCCGGCCGGGCGAGCGCGAGTTCCTGGACGCGCACCAGGACGCGTACCACCGGATGCTCGACGGCAGTCCCGCCCTGCGGCTGGTGCTCGCGACCGCGCTGCGCCCCGGCTGGCTCGCCGACTTCGTCGCGCCGCCGCAGGCGGAGACGGAACGCCCGCTGGCCGAGGAGCTCGACGCGATCCGGGGCTATCCGGACAACCGCGCCCGCGACGACCTCGCCCGCGCGCTGGCGCTCACCGGCGGTCCCGCGCTGCCGGACGAGATCCACCGCGTCTCGCCGGGGCCGGTCGTGGCCGACGCGCTGGAGTGGGTGTGGGAGACGGCGATCGCGCCGGACTGGTCACGGCGGCGGCGGATCCTGGAGGCGGACGTGGTCGCCCGCACCCGGCAGCTCACCCAGGGCGGCTGGGTCGCCGCGTTCTCCGACCTCAAGGAGGGCATGCGGTGGCTCGGCGGCGGGCGCCTGCAGGTCAACCTGGTGCCCTACCAGCCACGCGACGTCTCCGGCACGCAGCTGATGTTCGTGCCGATCACCACCGGCCGCGGCTGGGTGTCCTGGGACGAGCAGGACCGCAGCCGGCACGCGATCGCGTACCCCGCGTCCGCGCCGCTGGCCGCGTCCGGTTCCGCCCGGCCGGTTCCGGACGCGCTCGGCCGGCTGCTCGGCCCGGTCCGCGCACGGGTGCTGACGCTGCTCGACACGCCGAAATCCACCAGTCAGCTGTGCGCGGTGACCGGTCTCGCGCTCGGCAGCGTCGGCCGTCACCTCGGCATCCTGCTCGACGCCGGCCTGGTGCTGCGCCGCCGCGCCGGCCGTGCCGTGCTCTACTCCCTGACCGACGCCGGCCGCACCCTGATCACGGCCTCACAACCCTGAGAACATCTCCGGGGTACGCCGTGGGCGCGCCACGATCATCTGCGCGGACATCGGTTCCCGCCCGGGAGGAACGCCGGCCGGCAACGTCGCGCCGCGCGCTGGGCGGGACGCTCGGCCTCTCCAGGATCGGGGCGTCCCCCATGGTGTTCCGGCACCATGGGGGACGCCCCGATCACCGGCGGCCGGTGGCGGACGCCGCGCGGCTGGCCTCGGCCACCGGCGGGGGAGGCGCTGTCAGGCGCTCAGGGCGGGGACGATCGTCTCCTCCTCGTAGCGCAAGTGCGCCTCCAGCTCCGCGATGAGCCGTTCCACCTGCGGCAGCGGGTTCTCGGTGCGGACCGCTACCTCCAGCTCCTCGATCAGTCGCGCGACCGTCTCGTGCTCGGCCTTCAGGCGTTCCACCACCGGTTCCAGCTCCGGGTGCGCGGCGAGCACGGCCGGGAAGATCCCGAAGTCCTCGCCGCGGTGGTGGATGTGCAGGCCGCCGCAGACCGCCAGGCAGTTGACGCGCAGCTGGGCGCCGAGCCGTGGCCCGGCCTGCGCGACCTCGGCCCGGATCGAGGCCAGCTCGCGCCGGAACGCGTCGTGGATCGCCTTCAACGTCTCGCCGAACGAGCCCATCATCGGCGGGCCCTCCTGCGCGTTGCGCAACGCCACGACCGGTAGTACCCGGGTGGTCTTGCGCTGGTAGTCGCCGTACCCCGGCATGGCCTCGACGATCCGGGTGAAGATCTGGTCGCGTTCCTCCCCGGCCAGGACCTCCGCGACCGCCGGGTAGGTGAAGATGCCGTCCTCGACCGTGACCTGCGGATTCGCCCGGATGTTGTGATACCAGTCCGGGTGTTTGTCCGCGCCCGCGGCCGAGCCGACGACGAGCAGGCGTCCGCCCTCGTCGGGCACGTACCCGAGCAGCGCGGTGTGCGGGCGGCCGCTGCGGGCGCCCGTGGTGGTGAGCAGAAGCCGACGGCCGTCGTCGGCGAACATGGCGATCCGGCCCCGGTTCGCCCGGAACTCTTCGATGATCTGCGTGTGGAAGTCGTTAGGCACGCGCGCTGTATCCCCTGTCTGTTCGCGGCGCTCGGATGAGATTCGAGACGTGGCAACACAGACAGGACGGCGGGCCCCTGGCCCGCCGGAGGATCACGCGCCGGCCGGGCGCCCGATCCGGTAATGGCCAATGGCCGACCCGGCAGTCACGATCGGTGACTCTAGCCGGGCCGGCGCGGGTAGTGCAATCAGGTGAGCAGCCCGGTCTCGTGCAGGTGGTCGAAGATGACCTGGTCGACCGCTGACGTGCGGGCGCGGTCCGCGAATTCGAGCCAGACGACCTCTGCGATCTCCGCGGCCGCGGTCGGTGTGCCGGTGTAGTCCGCGGTGTAGCAGGTCATCCGTACCGTCACGTCCTGCGCGTGGCCGTGCGCCCGCGCCTCGAACACGCCGACCGGCGTCGCGGTCGCGGGGTCGATCGTGACGGTCAGCTCCTCGGCGATCTCCCGCACCAGCGTGTCCACGTCGGACTCGCCCGGCTCGCGCTTGCCGCCGGGGAAGTAGAAGACGTCCTTGCCGTGCGAGCGGGTGCTGAGGACCCGGCCGTCCTCGATCCGGAGCCAGGCGACCTTGTCAATGAGCATTCTTCAACCTTATGAGGCGGCGCGGCGTCCCGGTCCACCGGAGGGTGCGCAGCTCACCGCGTTGTACGCTGGCGCCCGCCCCGCCTGCGGGGTCCTGGCACGGCACCTGACCCGATTTCCCCGAGGACACGATGACCCTCCCGATCCCCCCGGACGCGCAAGGCCTGCTCCTCCGCATCGACTACACGGACGACGCGGCCTGGGACATGTTCCGGAAGACGCTCCAGCGGCACCTGGACGACTACCGCACGTCGATGCTGTTCGTCAGCGATCAGGCCTACGACGGCCTCACGCCCGGCGGCCTGGTCCGGCTCGCCGAGGGCGACGAGGACCTCGCGTTCGCGTTCCTCGCCGACGAGGAGACGATCAACGACCCGGAGCACCCGGTGATCGCGGTCGACCTGTCGGACGAGCCCGGCCGCGCGTTCCGCGTGATCGCCTCCGAGCTGTTCAGCGTCCAGACGAACCTGGACCTGGCCACCACCGATTTCGCCGCGTTCGCCCGCGCCGCCGGACGCGACGGCGTCTACCGCGGCGGCATGTAGCACGCCGGCAGCCTCATGATCGGGCGTCACTCGCATCGTTCCCGCGATGTGGGTGACGCCCCGATCGACACACGCGGACTGCCTCCTGCCAGCTCGCCCTCAGCCGAGGAAGTCGGTGACCGCGGCCCGCCATGCGGCCGGGCTGTCCAGGTGCACGTCGTGGCCCGCTCCCGGGATCGTGACCGATCGCACCGCCGGATGCAGTTCCATGCGCGCGATCTCGTCCGCGGGCAGTACCCCGTGCTCGCCGGTCACCAGCAGCGTCGGGCAGCTGATGCTCTCGAATTCCGCCCACCGTGGGCCGATCGCGGCCGCGAGCGTGGCGGTCATGACGTCCGCGTCGCACGCCGGCCACCATCCGTCGTCGTCCTGTCGCAGGCCCGCGGCCCAGGCCGGGCCGACCAGCCCGCCGCCGAGGAACGCCGCGGCCGTGTCGAGGCCGGGGAACGGTACCGGCCACGAGTCCAGCCAGGCGCCGATGTCGCGGACCGTGTCCTGGTCCGGGCCGCCGGGGCCGGCCTCGGCCAGTACCAGCCGGGTGACCAGCTCCGGGTGCGCGGCGGCGGTGAGCATGGCCGTATGGCCGCCGAGCGACTGCCCGATCACGACGGCCGGGCCGATCCGGTCCAGCGCCTCCGCGGTGTCCGCGATGTGGGCCGCGCGCGACACGTCGTCCGGGCGGCGTGCGGCCTGGCCGTGGCCGCGCGGCTCCAGGACGTACCCCCGATGGGTTTTGGTGATCCACTCGGCGGTGGCGGACCACTCGGGCGCGGTGCCGCACAGGCCCGGGATCATCAGCACCGGCGGCCCGTCGCCGCCGAGATCGTGCAGCGCGGCTGCGGTCATGCCGGCCTCCGGGCCTCGAACAGGTAGCGGGCGGAGTGCGCCACGAACGGCCCCTCCATGTTGATGTGATCATGGAGGGTGCGTAAACGGTCACGGTAGGCCTCGACGGTGAAGCCGGGCACGATCCAGATGACCTTGCGCAGGAAGACGATCACGGCGGCGATGTCGCTGAACTCCATCCGCAGCCGGGCCGTGCGCACGTCGGTGACGTGCAGGCCGGCCGCGGTCGCCGCGGCGCGCAGGCGTTCCGGGTCGCGGGCGGTGCCGACCGGCTGCGGGCCCATCATGGCGTCGGTCAGTTCGCGCACCGAGCCGGGCCCGACCTGCTGCGAGAGGTAGGTGCCACCGGGCGTGAGCACGCGTGCCACCTCGTCGAACCGGGTCCGCACCGGGTGGCGGCTGGTGACCAGGTCAAACGCGGCGTCCGGGAACGGCAGGTCCGCGTCTTCGCCGACGCGCACCACGACCGCGTGCGGCAGGCGTTGCTGGGCGAGCGCGGCGTTCGGCGCCCAGCCCTCGGTCGCGGCCAGCACCGGCGGCGGCACGGCCACCTCGGACAGCACCTCACCGCCGCCGGTCTGCAGGTCCAGCGCCCCGCCGCACGCGCCCCATCCGGTCACTCATCAACCGGGCATATCCCCACGGCGGCCGCCCCTCCGTCGCCCGCCCGGCAAACCAGGAAAAATCCCACCCCTCCACGGGTACGCGTCCGCCCTCGTCCACCAGTTCCTCGAAGCCACTCATCCGCGCGAGTCTCGTCCGCACCCCGCCCCCGCTCAACCGAATTGATCACGGGTCGTGTGCAGGGGTGCCGGAGCCTCGGTTGCCCGCGGGGCAGGGGCCGGGCGGCGCCGATCGGGCAAGCGGGTCAGGTGTCAGATCGTGGCGCGCTCGGCGGCCGAGACCGCGTTGCGGAAGAGCATGGCGACCGTGGTCGGGCCGACGCCGCCGACGCGGGGGGTGATGGCGCCGGCGACGTCCGCGCAGGACTCGTCGACGTCGGGGAGGATGCGGCGGCCCTCGTAGCGGACGCCGCCGCCGACGACGACCGCGCCGGGCTTGACGTGCGCGGGCTGAATGATGCCGGGGACGCCGGCGGCCGCGATGAGGATGTCGGCGCGCCGGGTGTAGCGCTCCCAGTCGGGGACGCCGGTGTGCACGACCGTGACCGCGGCGTTGGCGGTGGGGCGCTTCTGCGCGAGGAGCATGGCGAGCGGCCGGCCGAGCGTGGCGCCGCGGCCGAGGATGACGACCTCGCGGCCGGAGACCGGGATGTCGTAGAACGCGAGCAGCGCCTCGATGCCGGCCGGCGTGCAGGGCAGCGGGCCGGGCAGGCCGAGCGCGAGCCGGCCCATGTTGAGCGGGTGGAGGCCGTCGACGTCCATGTCCGGGTCGAGGACCTGCATGGCGCGGTCGTAGTCGAGGTGGCCGGGGATCGGGTACTGCACGAGCAGCCCGTGGACGTCCTTGTCGTCGTTGAAGCCGCGGATGACGTTCTCCAGCTCGGCCTGGGTGACGTCGCCGGGCAGGTGCGCGTGCGGGGAGACGAAGCCGAGCTCGGCGGCCTGCTTCTGCTTGATCCGGATGTAGCCGGCGCTGGCGTCGTCGTCGCCGACCAGCACGGTGGCCAGCGCGGGCGTGACACCGCGGGCCTTGAGGGCGGCGACGCGGGCGGACACCTCGGAGAGGACGGCCTCGGCGACCGGCTTGCCGGGAAGAAGTCGAGCGGTCATGACGGCTCCTGCACCCGTGGGCGCCCAGGCGGTCGACCCCCACGGACGAGCTCCCCGATGGTCGCTGCCATCCCCGTGCCGCCAGTCGCTGTCGGACCCCAATCTACAGGGTGGTCGCGCGTGACCACTGGGCGACCAGGTCCGGCGAGCCCATCACGGTCGGGGCCGGTATCCGGTGCCAGAGGTACAGGTAGATCTCCGCGATGCCGCCGAGGACGACCGCGTCACCGTCCGCGGTGCTGGTCACGCGCCGCCAGTGCGGGCCGCCCGCGCCCAGGTCGACGCGCCAGATCTCGCCGGTGTCCGCGGCCGCGAGGAAGAGCGTGCCGGTCAGCGGCGACTCGCCGGCGGGTTTCAGACGGCGCAGGATCGCCGGGTGGTGCAGCATCGCGCCGAGGAACTCCTCGATGCCGTCGCGGGCCACGGCCGCGTCGACGCGGGTCGGGCGGCGCAGCGCCTCGGCCGCGTCCAGCCCGTGCACGACCGCCTCGTGCAGCATCCGGCGCGGCCAGCCCGCGGCGCGCCGGTCGTGGCCGAACGTCCAGACCGGTCGGTCCGGGTCGGTGGACTCCAGCGTGGCCAGCAGGCGTTGCGCGCCGACCAGCAGCCACACGGTCAGCTCGCCGGCGTCGTGCGGGACCTCGGCGGCGAACGCGTCGAACGGCAGCCGGCGGGGCATCCCGGACGCGACCATGGCCTCGGCCCAGCGGTGGGTGGCGCCGATGTGCCCCGAGAGCGTGCCGAGGTCCCAGCCGGGGCAGGCCGGGACCGGGGTGGTGGGGTCCGCGTCGGCGACCAGGTCGACGAGGCGTCCGACGGCGCCGCGCAGGGCGGACAGGTGCCCCGCGTAGTCCAGGCCCAACTCCGTGCTCATGCGCAGAAACCTACCGGGGTACGGCCGAATCCTGCCATCCCTGGTCGTCCAGCGCGCGCATCCGCGCCTCGACCAGGTCGGCCACCGCGCGGACCGCGGGGGACAGCACGGCGTCCGGGCGGTGGGCGATCGCGAACGTCTCGTACCGGCGCGGTCGCAGCGGTGCCCAGCCGAGCCCGTCCGGGACCCTGTCTCCCTGCGCGCGCAGCACGCCGCGCCAGGTGACGGTGTCCGCGAGGCCGCGGGCGGCGATCTCCAGCGCGGTCTCCGGGTCCTCGACCTCGACGCGCGTGGTCAGCTGGTGGCCGGCGGCCTGGAGGTCGCGGGCCAGCATGCGGCGGGTGGAGTCGTCGTCGCGCCAGCTCACGTCCGGCAGGACCAGTTGTGCCGCGGCCAGCCGGGCCGGGGTGATCGCGTGGCCGAGCCGGTCGGGGTCCGCGCTGACGTAGACCAACTCGTCGCGCATGACCGGCGTGACCGCGAGCCCTTCGGTCGACGATCCGGACAGTGCGATGACCGCGGCTTCGAGGGTGCCGCGGCGCAGCTGGGCGGCGATCTGCGCGGAGTTCAGGCCGGCGAGCTCCAGGCGTACGCCAGGGTGGCGGTCCAGCACGTCCGCGACCAGGCCGGCGCCGAGGTAGAGGCGGGCGGTGCCGAAGACGCCGAACCGCACGGTGCCGGTGAGCACCTCGCGCACGCCGGCGACCGCGCGGGCACCGGCGTCGACCGCGGCCAGTGCGGCGAGCGCGTGCGGCTGGAGCGCGAGCGCGGCCTCGGTCGGGACCAGGCCGCGGCCGGCGCGCCGGAACAGGCGGGTGTCGAGGCCCTGTTCGAGCAGTCTGACCTGCTCGGACAGGCTCGGCTGGGCGTAGCCGAGCGCGGCCGCGGCGGCGGTGAACGAGCCGTGGTCGACGGTGGCCAGGAAACACCGGAGCTGATGCAAAGTGACCATGGTTTTTCCTTCGGACGGTCAAGGAAACCAAGGCTACCTCTCTAGATCGTCTCGACCTACCGTCATCGCATGGGGTTCGTGTGGTGCCTGGTCTCCGCGGCCGGGTTCGGGTTGGCGCCGCTGTTCGCGAAGCAGGCGTACGCGGGTGGACTATCGGTCACGACGATGCTGACGGCGAGGTTCGCGCTGGCCGCGCTGCTGCTGTGGATCATCGTGGCGGTGCGGCGCCGGCCGGTGCGGATCAGCGGCCGGACGCTGGCGGTCTGCGTGGGCCTCGGCGCGGTCGGGTACGCGGTGCAGGGCGCGGCGTACTTCGGCGCGGTCGCGGTGATCGACGCCTCGCTGGCCGCGCTGCTGCTCTACACCTATCCGGCGTTGACGCTGGTGCTCGCGGTGGTGCTGCGCCGGACCCGGCCGGACCGTCGCCGTCTGGCGGCGCTGGGGGTGTCGGCATCCGGGCTGATCATGCTGCTCGGCGTCGGCGGGGTGGCGTCCGGGGCCGCGCTGGGGGTGGCGCTCGCCCTGACCGCGGCCGGGACGTACGCGGTGTATCTGACGGTCTCGGAGTCGCTGCCGGCGGACCTGGACCTGTTCCTGCTGACCGCGATCGTGTGCACGTCCGCGGCGGTCAGCCTCGGGCTCGGCGGCGCGGCGACCGGCGGCCTGCACGCCCCGGACGCCGCGTCCGCCTGGATCTGGGTGCCGGTCATCGCGGTGATCGGGACGGTGCTGCCGATCGCGGGGATGTTCGCCGGGGTGCGGCTGGTGGGGGCGTCGACCGCGGCGATCCTGTGCGGGCTGGAGCCGGCGATCACGGTGGTGTCGACGGCGGTGGCGTTCGGGGAGCGGCTGACCGCGGCGCAGCTGGCGGGCGGCGCCGCGATCCTGGCCGCGGTGGTGATCCTTCAGTGGCCGGCGCGGGCGGGGGTTCCGGGGGTTTCGGCTCGTGGGTCCGGCGAGGTCGTGGGCGTCCGGTCGTCGGTTGTCGAGGTGCCGGCCACGGCCGGCCACGTGCCCATGGAGACGGCCGCTCAGGCCCCGGCCCGCAGGCCGCTGATGAACCACTCGAACGCCGGCACCTTCGGCGTGAACGGCTCCCAGCCGTTGAGCGTGCCCAGCAGCGCCCAGTAACGCTCCACGCGCGCGTCCGAGAACAGCGCCATCTCGTCCGCGAGCGTGCGCCGGGCCTGCGCACCGAGGTCCCCGACGACCTCCCGCACGATCTCCTGCCCGCGGGCGGACTCCGGCGCGATCCCCTCGTCCAGCGCCGCGCCGGACCGCGCGGTCAGCAACCCGTAGTCGTAGTCCAGCTGCGCGACCGGCCTGGGCTCGGTGCCCGCGATCGCCATCTCCCGGGTCCGGGCCCGGAACCCCGGGTCCGTCACCAGCTCGGCCAGCTCCACCCACGCGTCCACCTGCGCGGGCGTCGGTTGGTCCGGCAGCGTCAGCTGCCGCATGCCCTGCGCGATCCCGTACCCCGGGCTCTCCGGCGGCACCCCGTCGAACGTGGTGTCCACGTACTCGTCGATCAGCTCCTGCCGCTCCGTCGCGGACAGCTGCGCCAGCTTGTGCATCAGACTCATCTCCTCCGTCGTGCTGTTCCTGGCCGCGACCGACGCCAGCACCGCCCGCCGCACCTGCAGCAGCCGGATCTCCGCATCCAGCGCCCGCACGTGCGCCGCCGCCACATCCGCGACGGTCCGCTGCCGGGCGAGCACCTGCTGCACCACGTCCAGCCCGAGCCCCAGCTCGCGCAGCGTGCGCACCAGCTCCAGCCGGGCCACCGCGGCCGCGTCGTAGAGCCGGTAGCCACCGTCGGACCACCCGGTCGGCGGCAGCACCCCGCTGTCCGACCAGAACCGGATCGTCCGCACCGGCAGCCCGGTCCGCCGGGCCAGCTGCCCGATCGTGTAGAGGTCGTCGGTCACGCTGACCAGCCTGCAGCTTCCAGTAGGTGGAGGGTCAAGACCATTGAAAGCACGCGGGGGTACGCGGTGCGGGTCCGGCACCTCAGCGCAGGAGGATCGGTCAGAACGTGTGGTGGACCGCCTCGACGTTGTGGCCGTCGGGGTCGCGGAGGAAGACGGCGTAGTAGCCGGGGTGGTACTCCGGCCAGATGCGCGGGGGATGCAGCACCTGGGCGCCGGCCTCGACCGCCGCCTTGTGCACGGCGTCCACGGCCTCCCGCCCCGGCGCCGTGAACGCGATGTGCAGCTCGCGTGTCTCGGCCGAAGCCGTCGGGCTGAGCCAGAACCCGGCCGGCCCGTCGCCCACTGCCAGACCGACGACGAACGACGGCGGGACCGGGAACCGCTTCGCCTCCCGTAACCCGATCGGGGCGAAGACGCCCTGGTAGAAGGCCAATGAGCGCTCGACGTCCGTAACCGGGACGCCTACGTGATCGAACATACGGCCACGCTAACAACCACCTCCGACAAAACCGGTTGCGTACACGCCACCGCACGGGCAGGGTGGAGTCCGGCCTACCGAGAGGAGTGAGCGCGGAGCATGTGATTCCCGAACGGGTTCGTGACGTGCCGCCAGCAGCATCAGGGCTGCCGCGGCGTGATCTGACACGCGTTCAGCAGGGATTCCCGCATGCTAAAAGCCGTCTCACTGTCCGTTTCGTTCGCCTCCGAGCCGATCTTCGAGGGTGTCGATCTCACGATCGGGGCCGGTGACCGCGTCGGCCTGGTCGGGCCGAACGGGGCCGGCAAGTCCACGCTCCTCAGGGTGCTCACCGCGCACCTGAAGCCCGACACCGGGCATGTCACGCGCACGCCGGGTGCCACGATCGGCTATTTCGCGCAGCAGATTTCGGATCCGGCGCAGACCGTGGGGGACTTTCTCGCGGACGGGCTCGGCGAGGTCCACCACGTCACCGCCCGGCTGCACGCGCTGGAGCAGAGCCTGGTGACCAGCCCGGCCGCGCTCGCCGAGTACGGCCGGGTCCAGGAACGCTGGAGCGACCTGCGCGGCTGGGAGGCGGGCAACCGGCTTACCGAGGTCCGCCAGCGCCTGGACATCGATCATCTCGCGGACGACACGCCGCTGCACCGGGTCAGCGGCGGTGAGCAGGCCCGGCTCACGCTGGCCAGGGTGCTGCTGACCACGCCGGACATCCTGATCCTGGACGAGCCGACCAACCATCTCGACGCGGACGGCATCGACTGGCTGGGACGGTGGCTGGCCGGGTTCGACGGCGGGCTGCTCGTCGTCAGCCATGACCGGGCGTTCCTGGACCGGTCCGTGACCAGGATCGTGGAGCTGGACGGCATCCACCCGGACCTGCAGCGGTACGAGGGCGGCTACACCGCCTACCGCGAGGAGAAGACGCGGCGGTGGCAGAAGCTGCTGCTGGACTACGAGGCCCAGCAGAAGGATCTGCGCCGCTGGGAGGAGGACATCGCCCGCACCCGCCAGCATGCGCTCGGCGTGGAGACGACGATGCGCCGCGGTCTCGGCACCGACCAGTTGCGCCGCTATGCGAAGAAGGTGGCGAAGAAGGCGAAGGCCCGGGAGCGGCGGCTGCGCCGGCAGCTGGAGGCGGCGCACTGGATTGCGGAGCCGCAGACCCGTCCGCCGCTGACGCTGGCGTTCCCCGAGCAGGATATGTCATCAAAAATCCGGGCAAATGGGCTCTCGATCCGTACCCTCATCAGGGATTTTGATCTTGATGTGGAACCCGGCGAGCGCATCCACCTGACCGGGCCGAACGGCTCCGGAAAGACCACGCTGCTACGCGTGCTCGCCGGGCAGGAAGAACCCGACCGCGGCGAGGTCAGCGGCGGACCGGTCGCGCTGCTGCCGCAGACCCACGACACGCTGCGGAGCAAGACGACCGTGTTCGAGCACTTCCGCGCGCACGTCCCGGTCTACGCGGACGACGCGGAGGCGCTGCTGGACGCGCACCTGTTCGGCCCGGAGACCTGGGACTCGCCGCTGTCCACGCTCTCCGCGGGCGAGCTGCGCCGGCTGCTGCTCGCCATCATGGTCAACTCCACGCAGCGCGTGCTGCTGCTGGACGAGCCGACGAACTACCTGGACTTCGACGCGCTCGACGTGATCGAGGAGGCGCTGCGCGCGTTCCACGGCACGCTGATCGTCGTCACCCACGACACCTACTTCGCCCGCGCGATCGGGCTGGACAGGGAGATCGCTCTATGACCGGACATGTGGCCATCGTGACCGGCGCGAACCAGGGGATCGGCGCGGCC
The DNA here is from genome assembly GCF_000717135.1 of Catenuloplanes japonicus. Classification (GTDB taxonomy): domain Bacteria; phylum Actinomycetota; class Actinomycetes; order Mycobacteriales; family Micromonosporaceae; genus Catenuloplanes; species Catenuloplanes japonicus. The sequence goes on along the minus strand of NZ_JNXY01000002.1, from coordinate 351,723 downwards.
GTCGCGGAGACGTTCGCGGCCCGCGGTGACGCGGTCCTGCTCACCTACCTGGCGATGCCGCCGGAATCGCACCGCCCGGACCCGAGCACCCCCGCCCGGTACGCCGCCGACCGCGCCCGGCACGCCCGCAGCGGCGGGAACACGGTGGCGGTCGAGGCCGACCTGTCCGACCCCACGGTGGCGACCAGACTGTTCGACGAGGCGGAGAAGCACTTCGGCAAGCCCGTCGACATCCTGGTCAACAACGCCAGCGGCTGGCAGGCCGACACGTTCAAACCCACGGACCGGGACACGTTCGGCCGGGTGCTCGCGCCGGTCACCGCGGCCGGGTTCGACCACCAGTTCGCGGTCGACACGCGTGCCCCCGCGCTGCTCATCGCCGAATTCGCCCGCCGGCACGCCGCCCGCGGCGCACGCTGGGGCCGGATCGTCGGCCTGACCTCGGGGAGCCCTCAAGGATTCCCGGAGGAGGTGTCGTACGGTGCCGCGAAGGCCGCCCACGAGAACTACGTCATGTCCGCCGCCACCGAACTCGCACCGCTCGGCATCACCGCGAACATGGTCCACCCGCCGGTCACGGACACCGGCTGGGTGACCGACGCGGTGCGGGAGGCGGTCGACGCGGATCCGCACTGGCTCGGCGTCGCCGGCCCGGAGGAGGTCGCCGAGATCATCGCCTGGCTCACCTCCGACGCCGCCCGCCGGATCACCGGTCACCGCATCAACATGCGGTGACCGGTGGCGGGACCTACACGTCCCGTAACTCGGCCAGCCGCGCCTCGACCTCGGCCAGTTCCGCACGCAGCTTCTCCGCCTGCGACTCCGCCTCGGCACGCTCCGAGGACAGGATCGCCTCGACCGCCTCGTGCACCCCCGGCACGTCCACCAGGGCCACGATCCTCAACGCCTCGGCGGGCTTCACCACATACGGCTTGGCCAGGGCCTTCGCACCCTGCTGGGCCGCGACGGTCCACTCGCCGTTGTCGTAGGCCAGCGTCACCGTCAGGCCCGCCGGGCCCTTCGGCTTGACGGCCTTCGCCACGGCCTTCTTCACCGGAGGCTTCGGCGCCTCGGGCGTCTCCTCGGTCACGGTCTTCTGCTCCTCGACAACGACAGGCTTGGCCGGCGGCGCCGGTCGCTCCCGGACCACCATGAACTCCGGCTCCGGGGCGACCGGCTCCGGCTCGGGCTCCGGCTCCGGGGCCTTGCGCGCGGTCGCGCCCTTCGGCGGGATGCTCAGGTCGGCGGGGGAGAACGGAAGCTCATCCCGCCCGAACCGGACCACCACGTACTCCTCGGACGACTCCGGGTCCTGCAGCTCGATCACCTGACCGATCTGCCCCGCGATCTGGCCGGCGGACTCGGTGAACATCACCTTCGGCTTCCGGCCGCCCGCCAGCGTCTGCTTGATCTGTTGCAACTCTTCCGGCGTCAGGCCACGTATAGCGGCTCCTGCGGCAGCCATCGGACTCCATTTCTCTTGATACGGCACGTCGAACACACGTCCAATGGCCGCATTCTTATCAGGCCAGGCCGACAGTTTCCGCACACACCCCACGCGTCCCAGAAGTAACAGCCTTTTTCCCAGCTCGGGACCGGGGTTACCATGACCGCATGACGCCCGCCACCCCACTGCGCCCCGCCGGCCTCGCACGGCCCGGCCGCGACGCACTCGTGGTGGCCGCGCTCGACGAGCTCCACGGCCCCGAGACCGGCGTCGTGGAGCTCCCGCACCGCATGGTCTGGCAGGCCGCCGACCAGCGCCGATTCGACCTCGACGACCCCTGGTCCCGCGGCCGCGCCTACGAGATCGTGCTCCGCGAGGCGGTCCGGCACGACGAGCTGCGCGCGCTGCTCAGCGCCCGCCTGCTGCGCACCATTTGGGACGACCTGCACCTGCCGCGCGGCGTCCGCAGGGCCTGGCAGGCGCGGTTCCCGCAGCTCACGGTCGACCTCGCCTGGCCCGCAGCGGCCTGACGCCTCCATGCGGCTGCACCCCGCCCACGCCCGGATCGCCCGCATCGCGCTCGCGGTCGCGAACCGGCACGGCTTCGCGCTCGGCGGCGGCCTCGCGCTCATCGCACACGGCGTCGTCCACCGGCCCACCGAGGACGTCGACCTGTTCAGCGACGTCGCCGGCACCGTACCCGCGGCGACCCGCCTCGTCTCTGCCGCGCTGCGGGCCGAGGGCTTCCACGTGGAGGAGATCGAGGACGAGACCGGCTACCTCGGCTATCACCTGGCCGAGCTGGAGATCACCGACCCGGACCGGTCCGGCGTCGCGATCCGGGTCAGCCTCGGCGAACTGCACCGCGCCCGCTCCCCGGTCGTGCTGGACCTGATCGGGCCGGTCATGGACCTCGCCGACCTGCGCGCCTGGAAGGTCTCCGCGCTCGTCTCCCGCGCCGAGACCCGCGACTACATCGACGTGGCCGCGTTCCTGCAGGACACGGACGCGGCCACGCTCATCGACCTGGCCCGCGCCGTCGACCCGGAGATCGAGCCGGAGGACATCGCCCGCATCCGCCCTCGGCTCGACCGCATGCCGGACCGCGAGTTCCAGGCCTACGGCCTCGACGCCGACCAGATCGCCGAGCTGCGGAAACGTTTCATCGACTGGGGTTGAGGGCCGGATTTTCCCGCTTCCGGCGTGGTGACGGTCCGCATGCTCCCGCGGGCAAACCTCGCCGTACGCCAAGCCTCCGCCGGCGCTCCGCTTGCCTCCCGGCGTCGGAGCCGGTTCCGCGCGGCGCACCGGAAAAGCCGCGAGCCACGTCGTGCTCGCGTTGCGCGGGGCGCGTCCGGTGATCGGGGCGTCCCTCATGGTGTTCCGGCGACGCCCCGATCGTGAGGAGGCGCCTGACGGACGTGCGCGGAGGCGTGATGCCGGCATGGGCCGGGCGCGATCGATAACGCGGCGGCATCGGTCCGCGCCGAGTCGGCATTGGAGGTCGCGGGCGGGGTGGACGCAAGATCGGATCACCGTCCCGCGACCTTGGAGCAACACATGGATCTGCAGCTCACCGGCAAGCGCGTCCTCGTCACCGGCGCCAGCAAGGGGCTCGGCCTGGCGATCGTCACGGCGTTCCTCGGCGAGGGCGCCGAGGTCGTCGCCGTCGCCCGGCGCAGCACCCCCGACCTCGACGCCACCGCCGCCACGTTCGTCGCCGCGGACCTCGCCGCGCACGACGGACCCCGCCGCATGGTCGAGACGGTCCTGGCGGCCGATCCGCGACTCGACGTGTTGGTCAACAACGCCGGCGGCGGCGTCCTGCCCGACGAGGCCTTCGACGACACGCTCGACGGCGACGACACCGTCTGGACCGGCCTGGTCGACTTCAACCTGCACGCGGTCGTGCGCGTGACCCGGGCCGCGCTCCCGGCGCTCAGCGCGGCCCGCGGCGCGATCATCAACGTCAGCTCGGACGCGGCCCGCCGGCCCGGCGCGGCACCGATGCCCTACGCCGCCGCCAAGGCCGCGCTCAACGCGGTGTCCCGGTCCTTGGCGGAACGGCTCGCCACCACCGGCGTGCGGGTCAACACCGTCTCCCCGTCCGGCATGCGCACGTACACCCAGGAGGGGCCTGACGGCCACATCGCCCGGTACGCCGCCCACCTCGGCATCGACCACGCGGCCCTGCTCGACACGCTCCCCGGCCAGAGCGGCATGCTCACCGGGAAACTCGCCGAGCCGGACGAGGCCGCCCGCGCGGTGCTGCTGCTCGCCTCACCGACGGTCCCGAGCGCGATCGGCCAGAACTGGGCCGTCGACGCCGGCGCGATCAAGGCGGTCTGAACCTCGGGTACCGTTGCCCGGCGTGGAGACCCGTGAGCTGCGGTATTTCGTCACCGTCGCCGAGGCGTTGCACTTCGGGCGCGCGTCGGAGCAGCTCGGCATCGCCCAGCCGGCCCTGACCCGGACCATCCAGAAGATCGAGCGGCGCCTCGGCACGCCGCTGTTCGTCCGGGCCGGCCGCACCGTCAGCCTCACCGAAGCCGGCACGGTGCTGCTCACCGAGGGCCGGGCCGCACTCGACGCGGTCGACGCCGCCGAGCGCCGCACCCGGCGCGCCGGGCAGCGGACGGCCGTCCTCACGCTGGTCACCAAGGCGGGCGTGTTCGGCGGCCTGGTCGCCGGGCTGCTCGACGCCTACGCGGCCGTGCCGGACGCGACCGAGGTCGACGTGCAGCTCGTCCGCTGCGGCGTCGGCGAACGGATGCTCCGCGACGGCCGCGCGGACGTGGCGCTGCTGCACCGGCCGTACGACTCGCTGACCGGCCTGGACCACGAGCAGCTCGGCACGGAGGGCCAGGTGGTGGTGCTGCCCGCCACGCACCCGCTCGCCGCCCGGACCTCCGTGCGCACGGACGAGGTCACCGGCCTTCCCGGGTTGCCGCAGCCCCGGTGGCCGCGGCCGGACGGCAGCTACCCGGACGGCCCCGGCCCCGCCTTCTGGGACGGTGCCCAACTGCTGCAGCTGATCGGGCTGGGGCGCGCCTCCGCCGTGCTGCCGGCCTCGATCCGCACCCAGCTGACCGGCGACCTGACCGCGGTACCGGTCGAGGACGCGCCGCCGATCACCACGCACCTGGCGTGGCCGTCGCACAGCCGCTCGCGCGCGGTCGCCGCCCTGGCACGCGTGGCCGCCGACGTGCAGACCCTGCCGACGCCGGGTGCCGTGCCCTCGACGATCGAGGCGTCCCGCACGCCGTTCTAAGGTACGCGGCCCTCACGCGAAGAGGCTGTGCAGGTGCGCGTCGATCGCCTCCTGCGCGTCGGCGGGGGAGAGGTGGCCGAGCAGCAGCGGCGCGCGGAGGCCGTCGACCAGCGCGAGCAGGCGGGTGGCGTCGACCGGCGTGCCGCCGAACTCGGCCAGGTGCCGGATGAAGAACGCGCGCGCGTTGCGGTGGGCCACGGCCAGCGCGTCGGCCACCTGCGGGTCCTCCGCGGCCACGCCCAGGAATGCCAGCGCCACGCGCGCGTCCGCCCGGCCGGGCTCGGAGAGCGGCAGCATCTCCGTGATCAGGGTGCGGGCCGCGTCGCGCGGCGGCGCGCCGGGCGTGACCGTGGTGAGCACCCGGGCGGTGAAGCGTTCGTTGATCCGGGTCAGCGCGAACAGCAGCATCTCCTCGCGGGTGGCGAAGCAGCGCTGGACCGCGCCCAGGGAGACGCCGGCCGCGACCGCGGTCTCCCGCACGGTGGCGGCGGCCAGGCCGCGCGTCTCGACCAGGCGCAGCATCGCGTCGGCGATCTCGCGCCGGCGTGCGTGGAGGTCAACGCTGCGGGGCACCGCGGCCACCTTTCCGATACAACTGTATTGATTCGATCATGCTCCACCCATACGATACAGGTGTATCGGATAACGGGGAGGGCGCACATGACGACCGTGCAGTACGCGCACAACGGCACCGTCCGGATCGCCTACGAGCGGTTCGGCAACGCCGGCGGAGAACCACTGCTGTTCATCAACGGGCTCGGGCGCAACATGCTCTGGATCCCGGACGGGCTCTGCCACACGCTCGTCGCCCACGGATTCGACGTGGTCCGCTACGACCACCGCGACAGCGGGCTCTCCACGCACTTCGACCACCACACGTCCGCACCGCACCTCGGATCGGTCATCCGCGCCAGCCGCACACCGCCCTACCCCCTGACCGCGCTCGCCGACGACGCCGTCGCCGTCCTCGACGCACTCGACTGGGACAGCGCGAACCTCGTCGGCGGCTCCATGGGCGCCGGCGTCGCCCTCCTGACCGCGGTCCGCGCACCGGCCCGCGTCCGCAGCCTCACGCTCACCACCGCCGCCTACCTGCCCGGCGCCGCCAAGGTCTTCCGCCACATCAACCCGCGCATCCTCCTCGGCCTCGGCGGCAGGAAGTTCGGCAAGGACGAGGAGGGCGAGGCCGAGATGACCGCCGCGGTCATGCGCATGCTCGCCTCCCCGCACGTCCCCTTCGACGCGGACGCGGCCCGCGACATCGGGCGCCGCAGCTTCCGCCGCCGGCCGTTCGACCCGCAGGCCGAGCGACGGCAGCTCTCCGCCGGCCGCTCCGACCAGACCTGGGCCTTCGACCGGCTGCCGGACGTACCGATCCAGGTCATCAACGGCCTCGACGACCCGATCGTCCGCGCCGCCGGCGGCCTGGAGCTGGCCCGCCGGCTGCGCGCCCAGATCCGCTTCTACCCGGGCATGGGACACAACCTGCCCGAGCACCTGTGGGAGACGCTCGCGGACGACGTCCACACCCTCACTGCCGACGCGCGATCGTCTCCGCGATCGCCTTGATCCGCGCAAGCCGCCGATCCCAGGCGGCCCCGACCTCGGACAGCTGCGCCACCGCGCGCGCCAGCTGCACGTCGTCCACCCGGTACCGCCGCTCACGGCCGGCGGCGGTACCGTGCACCAGGCCCGCCCGGTCCAGCACGGCCAGGTGTTTGGCCACGGCCTGACGCGTCACCGGCAGCTGCGCCGCCAGGCCGGTCGCGGTGCCACCACCGTCGGCCAGCAGCAGGTCCAGCATCCGCCGCCGGATCGGATCACCGACCGCCGACCACAGCGCGTCGTCCACCGTCACGTGAGCTTCGCGGCATAGACGGGCAGGCGGGGGAGGAAGAGATCCCAGCCGCGGACGTGGTCCGCGTGCGCCGCGGCCGCCGTCGCCTCGTCCCAGCCACGCTCCCGGAAGCCGCTCTCCGTCATCCGCAGCAGCGTGCCACCGCCCGCCGGCTCCAGCGTGAACACCACCAGGAACGAGTTGCCCGGCGCGGCCGCCTCCCCGTCCGGATGCGTCCACCGGAACGAGAACGTGCGCGGCGGATCCGCGTCCACCACGGTGAACCGCTCCCGCTTGTCCGCCCCGAAGCTGATCCAGCCGTCACCGCCGGGCAGGTGCGCGTCGTCCGGCCACCACTCCCGCAGGTGCTCCGGCCTGCTGAGCACGTCGTAGACGATCTCCGGCGGCGCATCGATGTGCACCTGCCGCGCGATCCGGCCGTATTCCATGCTTCACTCGCCTCCTGCAACGTTTGGTTGCGAGTCAGCATAGCCCGCAGGCGCCGCTAGGCTGCCCCACATGTTTCCCCCAGTGAAGATCGTTACCGGCGCGCTGCTGATCCGCGAGTTCGCACCACAGGACGCGGCCCAGGTCACGGCGTTCGTGACAGCGGGGGACCGGACCGCACTCCCGCCGGGCGCTCCCGCCTCCGCCGCCGACGTGAACCCATGGCTGACCTCAACCGTCCACCAGCGGCGCATGGACGGCGACGGCGTCCATCTGGCGATCGTGCGGGAGCACACCGGCGAGATCGTCGGCAGCATCGGCCTGCGCGACGCCGACCTCGCCGCCGGACGCGCGGAGATCGGCTACGGCATCCACGCCACCCGCCGCGGCCAGGGCTTCGCCACCGAGGCGGCCCGCGCGGTCGCCCGATGGGCCCTCACCGAGGGCGGCCTGCGCCGGATCGCCCTGCACGCCCGCCTGGACAATCCCGCGTCGATCCGGGTTGCCGAGAAGGCCGGCTACCGGCGCGAGGGCACCCTGCGTCAGGCCGACTGGGACGGCCGCACCGCCCACGACCTCGCCGCCTTCTCCATGATCACCACGGATCTCCCGGACCTCGGCGTCACGCGGTAGGCGGCGGGGGAGTCAGGCACTCGTCGGCGAATTCGCACAAGCGTTCGATACGGGTGCGGAGGGCATCGGGGGAGTTGCGCGACGCCATGACGGATCGGTCCCACAGGCCGCCGGGCGCGGTCAGCCGGGCCGCGCGTCGCGGGTCGATCGCCAGGAGGGCGCCGAGGGCCCAGTGCTGGTCGTAGTGCAGGTTCTGCGGCAGGTAGCGCTCCAGGTAGGCGACCAGCACGTCCGCGTCGACCGGCTCGCCGAAGCGGGCGAACGCCAGGCAGTAACCCTGGCCGGCGAAGGTGCGCTCACTGGCCAGCAGCAGTCCGGCCAGCCGGTCACGGAATTGCACGCGCCGGTCCAGGGCGATCAGCCAGGCCGCGGTGAGACTCTCGCGCCAGTCGCCGGTGCGCAGCAACGCGACGAGATCATCGTCGGGCACGGTCCGCGCCTCGTCGCCCAGCGCCGCGCCGAACCGGGCACGCTCGGGCGGGTCGAGCCTGAGCAGGTTGCCGTGCAGCAGCGTCATGTAGCGCGCCTTCGGCCCGAGGCCGCCGCCCAGCACGATCTCCCTGAGACTCACGCGCCCGATTATCGCCGTTCCCGCCGCTCTCCCACATGTTCGATAAGTGACATTATGTCAACTAACTAGGTGGGCGACCGCACGGACCCGCCCCCGAAAGACCCGCGAAACCCCCAAGACCCAAAACCATGATCATCTGGGGGTACGCCGGGCCGCGCGCATCCTCCGAGGACACGGCTCCGCCGTGGATCGGGCCGCGGGACGACTAGGTGGCCCGGTGGCGCCTGCGGCGTGACCGATCGCGCGGCGGCGGTACACAACTGCACAGGGAGACCGCACGATCGGTCACGTTCGGGCCGAGGCGGGCTCGCGTGCGGAAAGGCGTGGACCGCCCAACAGGTCGCCGATGGCCGTGCGGTCGGATCGGGCACGTCACGCCCGGCCGGCCGAACGTGGCCGGATGTCGTCGGCGACCGGGCGCGACGTGCCGGCCGGCAGCAGCCGGCGCGCACACCCCCACCCCCACCGGGCGCGCGACGCCGGTGGCTCCGGAGGGCGGCCACGCACTGGGCCGGCCGGCGCCCGGGATCCGGCGGAGCCGGGAAGAAGGTCGTGGCGCGGCGGACGCGCGTACCGGTGAAAGGATTTTCTGGTATTTGTGGGTTTTTGCTGCATAATATTCCTTATGCAGCACATAGCGGACGAAACGCCCACGCGGGACGAGAAGCTCATCGTTCTCTTCGAGGACTTCCTCGGGGCGCGGGCGATCCGGAAGCCGTCGGCGCACACGCTGGCCGCCTACCGGCGGGACCTGACGGCGATCGCGCGCCTGCTCACGGACGGTGACCTCGCGCCGGATGGTGCCACTCCCCTCCCCCTGGCTACGCTGCCGATCTCCGCGGTGACCACGCGGCGGCTGCGCTACGCGTTCGGACACTTCGCGGCGCCCCGGGCGGCCGCCTCGGTGTATCGCGCCTGGTCGACCTGGAACAGCTTCTTCGCGTTCCTGGTGGCGGACGGGCGGGTGCCGGGGAACCCGATGTCCGCGGTCGACAAGCCAAAGGTCCTCGCCCCGGCGCCGAAGCCGCTGCGGGGCGAGGAGACACCGGAGCGACTGCTGGAGGCGGTTGCGGAGGGTAACGACGGGCGGCAGCGGCATCCGTGGCCGGAGCGGGATCTGGTGGTGCTGGCGCTGGCGTTGTGTGCCGGCTTGCGCCTGGCCGAGCTGCTGGATCTGCGGGTCGGATCGGTCGTGGGGCGTCCGGGCGAGCGGCGGGTGGAGGTGATCGGCAAGGGCGGGCGACCGCGGTCGGTGCCGATCGAGCCGGAGCTGGATGCGCTGGTGGAGCGCTATCTGGAGTCGCGGCGGCGCCGGTTCGGGCTGCGGACCGTGGGGCGGGAGTCCGCGTTGCTGGTGGACCGTTTTTCCGCGCCGATGCGTCGTGGTGGCCTGCAGTACCTGGTGGAGTCGTGCTATCGGCGGGCCGGGATCGTGGACCGGGTGCCGGCGGGCGCGCAGTTGCACGCGTTGCGGCACACGTTCGCGACGCGGCTGGCGGAGGACGGGGCGAGCGCATCGGAGATCATGCGGCTGCTGGGGCATGCGACGTTGACGACGAGCCAGAACTACATCGACGTGACCGCGGGTCAGCAGCGTGCGGCGATCAAGGCGAACCGGACGAATCGCGCGTTGGCGAAGCTGGCGGCGAATGATGGCGATTAGGCGTCAGGTGGGTGGGGAGCGACGCGGGGTGTGACGGGTCCGGTGCACACTGGTGGGTGTGAGTTATGACCAGGAGCCGCATGATCCCTATGCGGATACGGCGCGCCTCTCCCCCGCGACGCCGGGCGTGCCGCGCACGCCGGCCGCACCGACCGCGCAGTGGCGCGAGCCTGACCCGACGAAGCACGACCTGGAGGCGGTGAGCGCGCCGCCCGCGCCCCCGCAGCACTACCACCCGCCGGCGCCGCCGTCCTACAGCCCGCCTGCGCCGGCTCCGCACGCGTATCAGCAGGTCCAGCCGTACCAGCAGCCGTTTCAGCAGCCCTATCCCCCACGTGCCCGCCCGTTGAAGTCGACGAGCGCCGCGGTGATGCTCGAGTTGATCCTGGGCCTGTTCGGGTTGTTCGGCGTGGGGGCGCTCTACGCGGAGCGGACCGGTCTCGGTGTGACGCTGATGGTGAGCTACTGGCTGCTGTTCTGGGTGAACGTGGCGTTGGCGTTCGTGTTGATCGGCCTGGTGACCGGCCCGATCACCTGGCTGTTCTACATGATCCTGTCGCCGGTGCTGGCCGCCCGTGCGGTGGATCAGAACAACGCCACGGCCTACTGACGACCGCCTCCTCGCCGGGCCCGTGCGGCCCAGATCGCGTACGCCGGGTCCCGGTCGAGGTTGTGCCGGTCCCGGTCGTAGCGGCGGGTGGTGCGCGGGTCCGCGTGTCCCATGGCGTCCTGCACGTCCTCCAGCGGCACTCCTTCGGCGCGCGCGGTGGTGGCGAACGCGTGCCGCAGGGAGTGTGGTGAGAGCTGTTCCCAGGCCGGGATGCCGGCGTCCCGGGCGAGTTGGCGGACGAGGCGGAACACCGCGTGCCGGTCGAGGCGTCCGCCGCCGGCGGTGACGAGCAGTGGTCCGTCGAGCGGCGTGCCCCGGGACTGCAGGTAGGCGTCGACGGCTGCGGCCGTGCCCGGTGCGAGCGCGCGGCGTCGTGCCTTGCCGCCCTTGCCGGTGAACCGGACCGCCCGGTGCCCGCGTTCGTAGCCGAGGTCGGTCACGTCGAGCCCGCAGAGTTCGCTGACGCGTAGTCCGAGGTCGGCGAGGAGCGCGATCACGGCGCGGGTGCGGTCGGCCGTGGGTCCGGTGGCGGATTCTGCCGCCGCGATCAATGCGTCCACCTCGGCCGGTGTCAGTCCGACGGTGCCGGAGTGGTCGCGGTCGACGTGTGGGCGGTCCGCGCCGGAGACCGGGTTGGCCGGGACGGCCTGGAGGCGGGTGAGGAAGTCGTACCAGCTGGACATCGCGGAGAGTTTGCGTGCGACCGTGGTGTCGGCCAGCGTGGTCTCCAGCTCGCGTGCATATGCGTTGACCTGCAGGAATGTGACCGTGAGCGGTGAGATGGCGTGGGTGTCGCACCAGGCGAGCCAGCCGGTGATGTCGCGTTTGTAGGCGGCGCGGGTGTGGTCGGAGAGCCTGCGGTTGGCCAGCCAGGCGTCGGTGAACTCGGTGGCGGCGCCGCCACCGGCTTCGAGGGCGCGACGGGCGGCGGGTACGACGGTGCCGATCTCCACGTTGGTCAGACTATCGGGTGACATGGGGCGGATCGCTCCTACCTGAGGGCGATCTCTGCGCGGGTTGCAGGGCCTACCGTGGCGGTCGTGACGGACACGGAACTGCAGGCGGAGTTGATGGAGATGGGCCGCGTCGATCTGGAGGTGACGACGGCCGCGCTGGATCAGGAGGATTTCGAGGCGCAGCTGGCGTGGCGCCGGGTGACGGCGGCGCACGCGGAGCGGCTGGCGGAGATCCTGGACGCGCACGGGTGGCCGGGTGACGATCTGGTCGGGCGGCCGGCGTCGCAGGCGGCGTGGAAGGTCGCGCAGCACGCGGATCACCGGTTGGACGTGCAGCGGCTGGCGTTGGTGTTGTTGTCGGAGGCGGTGGCGGAGGGCCGGGCCGGGGCGCGGGATCTGGTCTTCCTGACCGATCGGGTCCGGGTCAACGAGGGGCGTCGGCAGGTCTACGGCACCCAGATCGCGGGGGTACGGGACGGGGTGCCGGTCCCGTGGCCGTGTGAGGAGCCGGAGCGGGTGGAGGAGTTGCGGGCGGAGGCGGGCGTGGAGTCGTTCGCCGCGCAGACCGGTCTATAGGACGCGTAGCAGGGCGGCCGTGGCGTTGTCATGGCCGCCCGCGTGCAGTGAGTCGTCGACGAGCGCGGTCGCGATCTCGGTCAGGGGTGCCGTGGACGCGAGGTGTGCGTCGATGCGGTGGTAGTCGACCTGTTCGGCGATCCCGTCCGTGCAGACGAGGTAGGTGTCGCCGGGCCGGAGTGTGACCGCGATCAGGTCGGCTTCGGGTGCGTCCGGGTGTCCGGCGTAGCGGAAGAGCTGGTATCGGGCCGAGTGTGCCTGGGGTGAGTCGTGCGGGTACCAGCCGTTGACGGCGCCGAGCCAGGCCGCGGTGTGGTCGGTGGTGAGCAGTTCGAGCAGTGTGCCGCGTCGGCGGTAGACGCGTGAGTCTCCCAGCTGGACGATCCAGGCGAGGTCGGTGCCGGTCGGCAGCAGTGCGGTGAGGGTGCAGCCGGTGAGCTCCCCGCCGAGTCGTCGTCCGGCTTCCCGCACGTCGCGTTGCACGTCCGCGACCGCGGCCCGCAGCAGTTCCGGGGTGGTCTCTCCCCCGAGCGCGGCCGTGAACGTGGCCATCGCGGTGCGGCCGGCGGCGGCGCTCCCCTCGCTCGTGCCCATGCCGTCCGCGACCGCGAGTGCCCGGTCGTCGAGGTGAAGCACGTCGAAGTTGGCCGGGTAGCGGTTGCCGACCGCGGTGGCGCCGGCGGCGTGCAGCTGCAGTGCGGGGTGCGGGATGGCGATCACCCCTCCAGCCTGCCATTGACGCCCGCCCCGCGACGATCCCGGGCCTGGCCGGGCCAGGTGGATCGTGCCGCTCGCGCTCGTCGTGTTCCCGGTCGCCACCGGCCGGTTCACGCCCCCCGGCGCCGGAAGGCCCGTCGTCAGAGGCCGGGGTGGCGCAGGATCCAGGCGTCGATGCCGCCGGCGAGGATCTGGGCGTCGACCGTCCAGCCGCTGCGCCGGTAGATGCCGACGTTGACGCTGGTGCCGGTCTCCAGGACCGCGGGCACGCCGTCGGCCGTGGCACGGCGTAGTCCCGGTTCCATGACCGCGCGCCCGAGCCGCCGTCCCGCGAACGCGGGATCGCATGCGAGCACGCCGAGGTACCAGTGCGGCTCCTCCGGCAGGTGCGGGTGGATCTCCGCGTCGTAGGCGGCGACCCGGGCCGCGGTCTCGGCCGGCAGGTAGGAGGAGGGTGGCGCCCACGGTTGGCCGGGCCCGGGTGCGTCCCACATGGCGACGGCCGCGCCGCCCTCGGCGATCCACACGGTGCCGGCCGCCACGCGCCGGTCGAACAGGTGCCCGGCGAACAGCGGGGCCTGTTCCGCGTAGCTCGGGCCGGGGAACAGGTGGCGCAGCACCGGGTCGGTGGCGAACGCGTTGACGAACGTGGTGATGACGCGGGCGCGATCGGAGGGTGTCGCGTGGGTGATCATGCGGTGACGATAACGTCAGGGACCATGGCGATCGACCCGACCCGGCTCCCCCGCACCGAGACCACGATCCGCGATGCGGACTGGGCGCTGGACGATCTGTCCGGGCAGACGCATGAGCGGACCGCGTTCACCGGCGTGGATCTGACGGAGGCGACGAGCACGGGTGCGGCGTTCGCCGACTGTGTGTTCACGCAGTGCCGGTTCAACGCGGGCGCGCACCTCCGTACCGCCATGGTGAATTGTGTCTTCGTGGGTTGTTCGTTCTTCGAGGTGCGGCTGGAGGAGTGCAAGCTGGTCGGGAGCGTCTTCGACGACTGTTCCTTCGGGCTGGTGTCGGTGACGGGCGGCGACTGGTCGTTCGTGTCGCTTGCCGGTGCCGATCTTCAGAAGGCGCAGATCACGGGGGTACGGATGCGCGAGGCCGATCTGTCCGGCGTGAGGGCGGCGCGCGCGACGATCACCGGGGTGGACCTGGGTGGCGCGTCGCTGCACCGGGCCGATTTCACCGGTGCGGACCTGCGCGGCAGTGATCTTGACTCGTTGGATCCGCTCACCGCGACGTTGAAGGGCGCCGTGATCGACACCGCCCAGGCGGTGCAGATCGCCGGCGCCCTCGGGCTCAGCGTGCGCTAGCGGCGTCAGACGGCGGCGTGCTTCTCCTCCGGGATGTGGTGGACGCCGATGCGACGGCGGAACACCCAGTAGGTCCAGCCCTGGTAGAGCAGCACGATCGGGGTGACCAGGAGCGCGACCCAGGTCATGATCTTCAGGGTGTACGGCGTGGACGACGCGTTGTCGACGGTCAGGCTGAACGCGGGGTCGGTGGTGGACGGCATCACGTTCGGGAACAGCACGGTGAACAGCGTGACCACGGCCAGCCCGATGGTGATCGCGGTGCCGACGAACGCCCAGCCCTCGCGCCCGGCCCGGTTGGCCAGCAGCGCGCCGACCAGTGCGAGCGCGGCGACGACGGCGGTGACCGCGGAGGCCGCGTTCCCGCCGTAGGACGCGAGCGTCCAGCCGAGGAACGCGACGGCGAGCACGGCGGTGGCGAGTCCGGCGCGGCCGGCGATCCGGTTGGCGCGGTCGCGGATCTCGCCCTCGGTCTTGAGCGCGAGGAAGACCGCGCCGTGGGTGAGGCAGAGCGCGACCATGGTGACGCCGCCGAGCAGCGCGTACGGGTTGAGGAGGTTGAAGAACCCGCCGGTGTAGTCGAAGTTCTCGTCGATCGGTACGCCGCGCACGATGTTGGCGAACGCGACGCCCCAGAGCAGCGCGGGCGCGTAGGAGCCGAAGATGATCGCGGCGTCCCAGTTGCGCTTCCAGCGTGCGTCGTCGCGTTTGCCGCGGTAGTCGAAGCCGGTGGCGCGCAGGATGAGCGCGACCAGGATGAGCAGCAGCGGCAGGTAGAAGCCGGAGAAGAGCGTGGCGTACCACTCGGGGTAGGCGGCGAACATGGCGCCGCCGGCGGTGATCAGCCAGACCTCGTTGCCGTCCCAGACCGGGCCGATCGTGTTGATGACGACGCGGCGTTCGCGGTCGGTGCGGCCGAGGATCGGCAGGAGCATGCCGACGCCGAAGTCGAAGCCTTCGAGGACGAAGTATCCGACGAAGAGCACGGCGATGAGGATGAACCAGAAGGTAGCGAGATCCACTGTCGTGTCTCCTCTCAGTATGCGAACGCGAGCGGGCGCTTGTCGTCGTCGCGCTCGTCGTCGGTGGGCTCGGGGTCGAGTTCGGGCAGGCCGGCCTTGGAGTACGTGAGCAGGAGTTTCACCTCGACGACCGCGAGGGCGGCGTAGAGCAGCGTGAACGTGGTGAACGAGGTGATCACCTCGAAGAGCGAGACGCTGCGGGAGACGCCGTCGCGGGTGAGCATCTCGCCGAAGACGATCCAGGGCTGGCGGCCCATCTCGGTGAAGATCCAGCCGAACGAGTTCGCCAGCAGCGGCAGGATCGGCAGGGTGAGTGCGCCCCAGAGCAGTAGTTTGCTGGTGGGGGTGCGGTTGCCGCGGGTGGCCCAGAGCGCGAGGAGCGCGACCGCGCCGGCCGCGAGCCCGAAGAAGATCATCATGCGGAAGGACCAGTAGGTCACCGGGATGATCGGGGCGTAGCTGACGCCGGCGCCGTACTGGGCGGAGTACTGCTCCTGGAGGTTGTCGATGCCCTCGATCTCCGCGTGGATGTCCCCCTTGCCGAGCCAGGACAGCAGGTCCGGGATGGTGATCGCGAAGACCTCGCGGCTGCCGTCCAGGCTGCCGATCGTCAGGATGGAGAACGGCGCGGAGCTGGTCGTCTCGTAGAGGCCCTCGGCCGCGGCCATCTTCATCGGCTGGACCTCGGTCATGATCTTGCCTTGGAAGTCCCCGGAGATCATCACACCGGCGGTGGCGATGATCGTGACCCAGCCGCCGAACGTCACCGCGGTGCGGAACGTGTCCCGCTGCGCCTCCCGCCCCCGGTACATGTGCCACAGTGCGACGGCGACGACCAGGCCGCCGGCCGTCATCAGCGCGCCGAAGAACGTGTGCGGGAACGTGGCGAGCGTGACCTTGTTGGTCAGCAGCGCGCCGATCGAGTTCAGCTCGGCGCGCCCGGAGTCCGGGTTGATGTGGAAGCCGACCGGGTTCTGCATGAACGAGTTCGCCGCGAGGATGAAGTACATGCTCAGGATCGTGCCGATCGAGGCGGCCCAGATCGTGGCGAGGTGGATGCGCTTGGGCAGCCGTTCCCACCCGAAGATCCACAGGCCGAGGAACGTCGACTCGAGGAAGAACGCCACCAGTGCCTCGATGGCCAGCAGCGAGCCGAACACGTCGCCGACGAAACGGGAGTAGTCCGACCAGTTCATGCCGAACTGGAACTCCTGCACGATGCCCGTGACGATGCCCATCGCGAAGTTGATCAGGAAGAGCTTCCCGAAGAACTTCGTCAGCCGCAGCCACTTCTCGTCGCGCGTGCGGAACCAGATCGTCTGCATGATCGCCACCAGCAGCGACATGCCGATCGTGAGCGGCACGAACAGGTAGTGGTAGACGGTCGTCACCCCGAACTGCCACCGCGCGACATCCAACGCGTCCAAAGCTCCCCCACCCTCAGATCTCTACTACACACAATCATACTACGAGTCGTAGTAGATGATACTCAGGCCCGGCCGGCGCGCGCAGGGCCGTAAGTCCCACCCCCGCAGGACCATCGCCGCCGGCCTCGCGTTTCTTCACGCCTTCGCCGGTGAGCCCCGGCGCACCGGGACCGTAGGATGGCGCGATGCCGGATCCCCGCGCCCCGATGACGCCGCGCACGACGACCGGCCGCCACGGTCGTCCCGCGGACGACCTCACCGATGGTCCGGCCGTGATCAGCCCCGACGACGACCGGCCTGCCGCCCGCCGGATAATGCGGATCATCGCCGACGTGCTCGACCGGCTGGCGGCACCCTCGGGTGATCAGGGCAGTCCGGACGCGGTCGCTCCCTGCGGCACCGCGTCGGCCAGGCGCTCTCCCGGCGTCCCGCCGCGCAGCGCGCCCGGCCCCTCACCGGGAACCCGCGGGCGGTGCTGCCGACCGTCGCCGGCATCCTCGTCGACCTGGCCTGGTGGCTGGACACCCGTGGGGACGGCACCATCGCGCCTCCGCTGGCCGCGGCGATCCTGGAGGACATCGGCGCGGATCTCCAGCGGCTCTCGCCCGCCCAGCGTGCCCGGCTGATCGAGGCGCTGACCGCGCTCGCCGGCGCGGAGGAGCACGACGGACGCCGCCACCAGCTGCTCGTCTTCCCCGCCGCCATGGGCCTCGTGGAGACGACCCCACCGGGGCGAACGCGATGTTGACCTCAAGCGCTTGAGGTGTGTGACGCTGGCCGGATGGACGTGTTCACCATTCAGACCGCGGCCCGGCGCAGCGGCATGAGCGAGCCGACGCTGCGCTACTACGAGGAGGTCGGGCTGATCGGTCCGATCGACCGGGACGCCCGCAGCGGACACCGCCGCTACCGCATCGAAGATCTTGACGCGTTGGACGTGCTGTCATGTCTGCGCGCGGTCGGCGTGGGTATCGAGGACATGCGCACCTACCAGGCCAACCGGGCCCGGGGCGGCGCCGCGGCCGAGCAGCGTGACCTGCTGCTGCGGCACGCCGCGCACATCGAGGACGAGATCGCCGCCCAGTACGCGCGCCTGGCCTACCTGCGGGAGAAGGCCGCGCTCTGGGACGCCCGTGACCGCGGCGACACCGTCGCGGAGGCCGAGATCAGCCGCCGGCTGCCGGACGTGATCGCGAATCTTGGCGTTTTCGACTCATCCCGGACCGCGTCGGTGTGACCGTGACGCATCCGCCGGCCGCGTCGGGTCGTGGTGCCGCGGCCGGTCCGGCTCGTCCGCGCGCAGCGGCGCCAGCGTCGCCGTGATCGCGTCGACGATCCGGTCCGTGGCCCGCTGCGCGTCCCCCGGTGTGTCCGCACGGAGACCGCCGAGGTCGACCGGTGCACCGAAGGCGACCTTGGCCACCGGCCGGCGCCGCAGGTCGTGCAGGAGGGCGCGCGCGTTCGCACCCAGGTCCGCGGTCTCGTAGGGGATCAGCTCGTGCCCGCCCCACTGCGCCACCGGCACGACCGGCGCCCCGGTGGCGAGCGCGAGCCGGGCCGCACCGGTCTTCCCGCGCTCCGGCCACATCCCCGGGTCGAGGCCGATCCGCCCCTCCGGATAGATCAGGATGACGGAGTTCTCCCTGAGCGCCTGTGCCGCGTCGTCGAGCGCACGGGCGACGGTCGCGGTGCGCCGGTCCACCCGGATCTGCCCGGACGCGCGCATCAGCGACCCGAGCACCGGCGTCCGGAACACCCCGCCGGTCGCCATGATCCGCGGCGCGATCCCGGCCGTGTGGCAGGCCGCCATCATGACCGCCGGATCGACCGGGCTGATGTGGTTCGCCGCCAGGATCAGCGGCCCGCGCCGCATCTCCTCCGGCACGCCTCCGACGACGCGCAGCCTGGCCGTCACGCCGATGACCCCGCGGGCCGCGAGCAGCAGTCCTCGCCAGAGCGGCGGCGCGTTCCACATGGTGGTGTCGGTCACGTCAAGATCTTGCCAGCTTCCTGCCGCACGGACGCCCAGGGCCACCCCGATGTGATTGACCTGAAGTGAGGTTCAGGTCGGAGGATCGACGGCATGATCGCTGACGCGCACCTGCGGATCGCCCGGCCGGCACGAGACCTGGAGGCGACGGCGCGGTTCTACACCGAAGGACTGGGGCTGGAGGTGCTGTTCCGGAAGGAGGGCCTGATGATGGTGGGGGCGCCGGGGGCGCGATGGCATCTGGAGCTGGTCGCGGGAGAGACCGTGCCGTCCCCGACCGAGGAGGATCTGCTGGTGCTGTACCTCGACGGGCCGGTGGACGACGCGCGGCTGGTCGCGGCCGGCGGGCGGAGGGTGGCGCAGGGCGAGTACTGGGATCGGTGGGGCGTCACGGTCGCCGACCCCGACGGGTATCGGCTGGTGCTGAGCACGCGGGCCTGGAGCAACTGCACGCGTAACCGGGGCGTGGCGTGAATCGTTGGGAACGGCGGGAGGCACGCCCATGCCGACGATCTTCGAGTCCACCGACCTCGACGCCGCCAGCGACATGATGCGGCGGACCTACGGGACGGTGCGGATAGCGGCGGCCGGGGACCGGCACGGGGTGCGAATAGACCGGGACGTCGTCGGCGCGACCGAACTGCACCTGATCGCCTTCGCGATGCGGTTCGACGCGTCCGCGCCGCCGCTGCGCACGCTCGTGGTCGGGCGGGTGGCGGCCGGAACGGTCACCTACCGGGACCGGCGGCGGTGTGACCACTACGGGACCGGCGACGTCTACCTGATGGGGCAGCCGCGCGAGGGGTACGACACGCGCGTGGACCGGGCCGGCGTCGAGTTCGCCCGGATCTCCCCCGCGCTGATCAACCTGATCGCGGAGTCGGAGAGCGCGACCCCGGTGCGGTTCACCGGGTACCGGCCGATCGACGCGGCGGCGGCACGGCTGTGGGCGCGCACCTACGCATTCGCGCGGGAGAACGCGGTCACGGCCGCGACCGAGCCGCTGCTCGCGGACAGCGTCAGTCAGCTCCTGGCCGCGACCGCCCTGTCGATCTTCCCGAGCACGGTGCTGCGCGACCCGACGATCGAGGACCGGCACGACGCGCACCCGGCCATGCTGCGGCGGGCGATCGCGTTCATCGAGTCGTACGCGGACCGGGAGATCGGGCTGGCGGACATCGCGGCGGAGGCGCGCGTGACGATCCGGGCGGTGCAGCTGGGGTTCCAGCGGCACCTGGCGACGACACCGCTGGCGTACCTGCGCCGGATCCGGCTGGCCCAGGCACACCGGGAGCTGGCACTGGCCGCACCGGGCGCGACCACGGTGGCGGCGGTCGCGGCCCGGTGGGGGTTCCTGAGCCACAGCCGGTTCACGGCCCGCTACCGGGACACGTACGGCTGCACACCCTCCCAGACGCTGCACCGACGCTAGGAGCGGCGGGGACGGACCAGGCCCACGTCGTACGCCAGGATGGTCGCCTGGACCCGGTCACGGACGCCGATCTTCGCGAGGAGCGCGTTGACGTGCGTCTTGACCGTGCCGACCCCGACGCCGAGCCGGTCGGCGATCTCCGCGTTGGACAGGCCCTCCGCGATCAGCGTCAGCACGTCGCGCTCGCGCGGGGTCAGCGCGGCCAGCTCGGCCGGCGGCGGCGTCTGCGGCACGTGCCCGGACGCGAACGCGGCGATCAGCCGGCCGGTCACCGCGGGGTCGAGCAGCGCCTCGCCGGCCGCGATCACCCGTACCGCGGCCAGCAGCTCGTCCGGGTCCGCGTCCTTGAGCAGGAAACCGGACGCGCCGGCCCGCAACGCCTCGAACACGTACGCGTCCAGGTCGAACGTGGTCAGGACCAGCACCTTCGGCGGGTTCTCGGCCGCGGTGATCAGCCGGGTCGCGGCCAGGCCGTCCAGGCCGGGCATGCGGATGTCCATGACGACCAGGTCCGGGCGCAGGCGCGCGGCGGCGTCGACCGCGGCCGCACCGTCGGCGGCGGTGCCGACCACGTCCAGGTCGGGTTCGGCGTCGATGATGGCCGCGAATCCGGCCAGCACGATCGGCTGGTCGTCGACCACGATCACACGGACGGCGATGACGGCACCTCCTGGTGTGCGGCGGTCAGCGGGAGCCAGATCTCGGTCTCGCCGGCCGGGTGGACGGTCATGGCGCCGCTGACCGCGTCGACCCGGCCACGGAGCCCGGCGGCCGTGCGGGGGTCGGTCAGCGCGGGAATCCTGTTCAGCAGGATCCGCAGCCCGCCGCTCACCCCGACGACGATCTCCAGCGGGCCGCCGGGCAGAGCCAGAGCCGCTTCGACCAGGCGGTACGCGGAGACGTCCACGCCGGGCGGGAGCGCGGGAACCGGCGTCGCGTAGCGCAGCATCACCGGACGGCCGGCGGCGCGCTGCGCCTCGCAGAGCGCGCCGATCTGGGCGGCGGTCGGCTGGGGCGAGGTCTCGGGGTCATCGGCGCTCGCGCCGCCACGAAGGCTGCCGAGCAGCTCACGCATGGCGGCGAGGGTCGCGCGCGCGGCGACCAGGACGGCGTCGAGGCGGGCGGCGGTATCCGTGGACCGGACCTCCGGCGCGCCGGCATCGGCCCGCATCCGGTCGGTGCCGGACGCGGCGGACAGCGACGGCGCGCCGCCGGTCGGCTCCTCCGCCGACCGGGCCGCGCCCACCGGTGGCCGCCCCGCGAACGACCGTTCGGACATCGCCGCGGCCTCCGAGCCAGCCGCCCCGGGCCCTGCCGCCGCCAGCACCTCGTGCGCCCGCGCCAGCACGGTCGCGCGCAGCTCCGCCGCGATCCGCCACCGTTCCGCCAGGGCCTCCCCGTCCGCCGAGGCTGCCGCGGCCGCGACCACGTCCCGCTCCCGATCCTGCAACCGGGTGCGCCGCCGTCGCCAGGAGGCGCCGAACACCCAGGCCGCGACCAGCGGCCCGACGACGAGCACCCCGGCCAGCACCGCGACGAACGCGCCCGCGAGCACCAGCTCGGCGCGGCCGTCACCGCCCGGCCCGCCGGTGGGGTCGGCCGCGGCAACCTCGGGCGCGCCGCCCAGCCCGACCGTCAGTCCGATCACCGCGGCGGTGCCGGGTGCGGCCAGCCAGGTGAGCGCGGGCAGCCCCCGGCCGTGCGCCGCGATCGCGTACACCGCGTAGATCTCGGCGAGTCCGGCGACCATCAGCGCGAGCAGCAGACCGGCCGGGAGCAGGCCGGCCACGCACAGCCCGGCCCAGCCGAGCAGCACGGTGAGCGTGGCGGCGAGGACCGCCCACGGGGCCCGGTGCGCCCAGATCAGCGGCACCGCGTGCAGCGTGAGCACGCCGCCGGTGGCCAGCAGCGCGCCGGGTCCGTGCGTCGGCTCGACCAGCAGCACGCCGATGCTGCCGATGGCGAGCAGCAGCGCGATCAGGCTGTCGGTCACGTATCCGCGGACCGACGCGGGCCGGACCTGCCACGCGCGTTTGAGCCGTGCCGCGGGCGCGGCCGGCGGGAGCCGGGCCGTGACCAGCCAGCCGCCGTCCGGGGCCGGCCCCGCGGTGAGGGTGCCGCCGAGCTGTTCCGCGCGAGCGCGGGCGCCGGCCAGGCCGCTGCCGGAGCCGACGCCGTCCGCGTCCGAGGCGCGGGTCGCGGGCCCGTTCGCGACGGACACCTCGACCGCGCCCGCGACCGCGCAGACCCGGATCGTGACGGGGCCGCCGGGGGCGTACCGGACGGTGTTGGTGAGCGCTTCGCGCACGATGGCGAACGCGGCCTCCGCGACGGGGCCGGGCACGTCGCCGAGGGTGCCGCAGTCGACGGTGACCGGTTGTCCGAGCCGCCCGGACTCGGCCGCGAGCCCGGCGACGCGGGTGGGCAGGTCACCGGTCGCGTCCGCGCCCCGCATGACCGCCACAAGATCGAAGAGCGTGTCGAGGGTACGCCGTGCCGCCTGCGCCGAGAAGCCCAGCGCATCCGCCGCCAGCTCCGGCCGGGTCGCCGCGAGCCGGGTCGCCGCGGTCACGGTGACCACGATCGCGGTGAGGTGGTGCGCGCTCACGTCGTGCAGCTCACGGGCGAGCCGGTGCCGCTCGTGCAGCGCGGCCCGCGCCCGTGCCGCCTCCGCCTCCGCCAGCCGCTGCCGGGCCCGCGCCCGCCCGCGCCGCCACACCTGCCGCCGATGCCCGAACAGCGCCACGAGCGCGGTCCCGAGCGTGTCCGCCGCGACGAGCAGCACCACCCCGATGCCGCTCTCCCCCTGGTAGTACCCGGGGGTGAACGCGTTCCCGATCCCGGTCGCCACGGTCAGCAGCACGGTCGCGGCGAGCGTGGTCCGCACGCCGGTCCAGGCCGCCACGGAGAACAGCGCGACCAGCGGCGCCGCGGTGAGCAGGTCGACGGGCGAACCACCGAGCTGCCCCGCCATGACCGCGGCCCAGACCACGGCGAGCGTGGTGACCGGCCGGACCCGCCGGAACCCGAGCGCGAGCGCCACGACCGCGGTGACGGCCAGCGCGACCGCCACGACCGCGGGCGGCTGACGGAACAGTGCCGGTCCGGGCCACACACCGAGCTGCACGGCGGCGAATGCCGGCGGCAGCAGCCAGTCGGTGCGCTTCGGGGTCATCGCCGCACATCGTAGGGCCGCTCTACCCAGCGATATAGCCAGGGTTCGTGTTCACGGCCGATGAGCCGCCCGCGCGCGGCCGGGATGCTGGAACACATGACGACGACGCTGGACAGCGAACACCGCGACAACCGTGAGATACGCGAGACAGAGGCCGTTGCCTACCACCGGATCGCGCGCACGGCACATCACCGCTGGTGGTGGCCGCTGGCCGGCACGCTGCTCGTCATGGTCGGCGCGGTGGTGGCCGCGCTGGTGCCCTACATCGTCGCGGGCGTCGCCGGCAGCCTGCTGGACCGGCCGGTGGACGCGGACGGCTGGCCGGTCCTGGGCGACGAGGCGGACCTGGCCGTGAGCCTGGCCGGGCTGGGCCTGGTGATCCCGGTGGTGCTGCTGGTCGCGCGGTGGACCCAGCGTCGCCCGGCCGGGACGGTGTCGTCGGTGGCGGGCCGGCTGCGGTGGGGCTGGCTCGGCCGGTGCGCGCTGCTCGCCGTACCCCTGGTGGCCCTGATGTATGTGATCTTGTTCTTTGTCCCCGGTGAGGACGAGGGCCTGGCCTGGGTCGGCTGGGAGCGCTTCGCCGTCGGCGTGGCCGTGGTGCTGGTCCTGGTGCCGTTCCAGGCCGCCGGCGAGGAGTACGTGTTCCGTGGCTGGCTGGTGCAGGCGTTCGGGTCGTGGACGCGCTCGCCGTGGCCGGGGATCGTCGTCTCCGCCGTGCTGTTCGGGCTGCTGCACGGCTACGGCACGCCGTGGGGCATGGCGGACCTGATCTGGTTCGGCATCGTCACGGCCGTGCTGACGATCCGCACCGGCGGTCTGGAGGCGGCGATCGTGCTGCACGCGGCCGGGAACACGGTCGCGTTCGTGGTGGCCGCCGCGGCCGGGATGCTGGCCTCGGAGGAGACCGCCACGGACGCGGGCGCGCTGCTCACGATCGCGGACGTGACGATGGTGACGCTGTACGCGGCCGCGGTCCTGTGGCTGGCCCGCCGTCGCCGCGTTCAGTCCTTGCTCTCCAGGTAGGCCATGACGGCCTCGCGGGTGCTGCGGACGCCGAGGAGCTTGCGGGCCTCGGCGATCCGCCGGTTCGCGGTCCGCAGCGACATGAACTCGGAGGCGGCCGCGGCCGCGATCGTCTCGCCGTTCGCGAGGCGTTCCAGCAGCGCGCGCTGCTCGGGCGCGAGCTGTTCGACGGTGCCGGTCTCGGGGACGGCCGGGGTCTCGGTGTCGCGGCGGACCGGGCCGAGCCGGGACAGGTCGCCGATGAGCGCGTGGCCGGTCTCCCCGGTCGCGTCCGCGATCGCGACCACGCCGGCGCCGCGCGCGGCCGCGAGCACGACCAGCTGCACCGTGTCCAGGTCGGGGACGCGGCCGAACAGCACGAGGTTGTTTCCGGTGACGTCCCAGCCGGCCTCGGGCAGCGCGAAGCCCTCCCGCGTGGTCCAGCCGTCGCGGGCGAGCCGCCGCAGCACCACCGTGGCGTCGGTGGCGCTGGGCAGCACGTACCGGGGCGTCTCCGGAAAACTCACGACGCCAGCGCCTCTCGGACGCGCACCGCCGCCTCGGTCCGTGTTCGGGCGCCGAGCTTACGCATCGCGGACCGGATGTGGGTCTCGACCGTCTCCGCGGACACGCCGAGCTGCCCGGCGATCCGGCGGGTCGGGTCACCGGCCGCGACCAGGCGCATGACCTGCTGCTCGCGGGCGGTCAGCTCGTCGCCGGCCCGGGGACCGCGGATGTCGCGGCGCACGGAGTGGCGGCGCAGCGCCCGCTGGGCCCGGCCGCGCAGCACGACCAGCCCGGCGCGTTCGGCCAGGTCCTCGGCGGCGAGCAGCGCCCGGACCGCGAGGTCGGACTCGTCCTCGTGCAGCCCCTGCGCGATCAGGCAGCGGACCTGCTCGCGCAGCACCACGCTGGACCAGGCGGACGCGGACGCGGCGAACGCGGACGGCGCGGCGGACGGCGACGCGGCCCACGCGGACAGCGTCTGATGGATCGCGGTCGGGCCGCCGGCCGCGGACTCCAGACCGGTGGTGTCGATCGGGGCGCCGTCGAGCGCGGCCCAGCGGGCGGTGATCCGGTGCAGGCCGGACAGCAGCGGGATCCGGTCGGTCTCCGGGTCCCAGTCGCCGGCCCGGTCCGGCTGCCCGTCCAGCCAGGCGATCTCCGCGGCGACCCAGGCCGCGACCGGCGTACCCGGGGCGGCCTGGAGGCGGGCGCGGGCGGCACCGAGCAGCCCGGCGTCCGCCTCGACCAGGCCGGCCGCGGACGCGGCGTAGGCACGGGCGAGCGCGGGCAGCGACCGGTCCATCAGGTCCGCGGCGCGGTGCACGACCAGGTCGGCCAGGACCGGCTCGATCTGCGCGGGTACGGGCGGCGCGACCGGGACGGTGGCGACGCCGCGGACCGCGTGGCCGGGCTGCGGGAGCCCGGCGCCGAACGCGGGGATGGCCGGCATGATCGGCGGGGCGGCCTGCACCTGGCTGGGGACGGCCGCGACCGCGTGCCCGCGCAGCGCCGCGCACCACAGGCCGGCCGCGATGAACCGGGTCTGCCAGCTGTACGCGAGGTCGGTCTGGCAGGCGCCGGCCGCGACCTGTGCCAGGTGCGAGGCCTCGGGCAGCCGCCCGTCCGCCGCGAGCGTCTCGACGAGCACCCATGCGGACCAGCGGGCGGTGAGCGCGTCCCCGGCGTCCCCGGCGGCGGCGGTGGCGGACGCGAGCGCGTTCTCCCAGCCGTAGGCGCGCCGGGCCGCCTGGACCGCGGCGAGCGCGGCCCGCAGGCCGGTGTGGGCGGGCTGGTCGCCGTGCCGGGCGACGACGGACGCGGCCGTGCCGACCGCGAGCGACGGGTCGTCCGCGAGGTCGGTGAGCAGCAGCACCCGGTCGCGGGCCGCGGACAGTTCCGGGGCGAGCGCGGTGGGGACCGCGGCCGCGCTGTGCCGGGCGCCGTCGAGGTCGCCGGCCTGCAGCAACGCCTCCGCGCGCAGCACCATCGCCTCGACGACGGTGGGCCCGGACGCGATCGTGTGGGCGAGTGGCGCGAGGACGTCCGCGGCCGCGGCGGGCTGGCCGGCGGCGAGCGCGGCGCGGGCGGCGGAGACCCGCACGTCCGGCTCCGGGACCGCGCCGGGCAGCCGGCAGGCGAGCAGCAGCAGCTCGGCGCGCTCGCCGGTCCGGGACGTGGTCCGGGCGGCGGAGACCGCCATCCGGTACGCCTCCGCGGGTTCGCCGGCCGCGGCCAGGTGCCGGACCGCCTCCCGCGGCGGGACGAGCCGGGCCAGGCGTCGGTGCAGTCCGGTGCGGGCGTCGGCGTCGAGCATGCCGGCGGCGACCTCGGCCACGTACGGCGAGACGGCCGCGACCATGCCCAGGTCGGACCGGGTCGGCCGGGTTGTCGCGGATACGACAGAAAGCGTGCCGGTGATCGACTCGACCGGGTCGCCGGCCGGGATCGCGGACGGCAGCGACACGATCAGCCCGTTGTCGGCGAGCTCCGCCGCGCCGGAGCCGAGCAGCCGGGCCGGGGCCGGGCGGCCGAGCAGGCCGAGGGCGGCCATGGCGGTGCGGGCCGGCCGGTTCAGGTCCGCGAGCGCGTTCGCGACGGCGTAGCGCAGGTCACCGGCCTCGTCCGGGCTGCCGGGCGTGCCGGTCTGCTGGCTGCGGCGGGCGAGCGCCTGGCAGGCCAGCGGCGATCCGCCGGCCTGGGCGACGACGGCGGCGACCGCGGCCGCGTCCAGGCCGGGGGCGACCTGGGAGACGATCGCGGTGGCCTCGGCCGAGGTCAGCGGCGGCAGCGGCAGCCAGGCCGCGGACGCCTCGCGCAGCGCGGACGCGACCGGGCCGGGGATGCGGTGCGGGGTCCGGACCGCGATCACGACGCGGGTGTGCGCGGCGATCAGCGGCAGC
Organism: Catenuloplanes japonicus; assembly: GCF_000717135.1. Lineage (GTDB taxonomy): Bacteria > Actinomycetota > Actinomycetes > Mycobacteriales > Micromonosporaceae > Catenuloplanes > Catenuloplanes japonicus. The sequence continues at coordinate 324,713 of NZ_JNXY01000002.1, read as the reverse complement.
GCGGCGAGCGTGGCCGGGTCGGCCCACTGCATGTCGTCCAGGACCAGCAGGCCGCCGCGGACGCGGGCGCGCACGGCCTCGGCCAGCAGCGGCGCGTCGTGGCCGGGCAGCCGCACCCGGACGGCGCGGGTCAGCGCGAACGCGGGCGAGTCGGCCAGCACGGCGAGGCCGCCGCCGGTGAAGACCGGTCCGGCGAACGCGTCGCCGAGCAGTTTCAGCAGGCGGCTGCGGCCGCTGCCGGGCCCGCCGGTGACCACGACCAGGCCGGGCTCGCTGAGCGCTTCCTGTGCGCGGGTCAGGACATCGGGTGTCCCGGTTACCGCGCGTGGATCGTCCGGTGGCAGCATCAAGTGCGTGCTGGCCCGCTGTGATGACTCTGTCTCGTGCAAGGGTCCTCCCCCACCAGGCTCGCTGCCGCCGCGCCCATGCTGCCGGTTGCACGGTGGCACGAACATGGGATCCTGCGCCGGCAGGATATTCGTACCGTAGGGCCTAATAGTCTTGGGCCACGCAACTAGAGGGTGTCACAGACGCTCTTCACCGTTTCGCCGGGAGGGATTGACCAAACGATGGTTAGCAGTGCCATTGTGGCCGAGAAGACGGGCGGCTGACCAATCGTGGTGCAAGGTCCCCTCACCCAACGCGTCGCCGCTCTCTGTGACGAAGTGGGTCCTCGTCTGTCACCGGCCAGCGCTCAGCAGGTTCTCGCGGTCCGCCGCCGTCTCGACGAGGCGCTGCGGGTCGCGGTCGCCGGCCGCCTCAAGGCCGGCAAGTCCACGCTCGTGAACGCGCTCGTCGGCCGCCGCGTCGCACCGACCGCGGTCGGTGAGTGCACGCGCGTCGTCACCCAGTTCCGGTACGGCACCGCCGACCGGCTGGACGTGGTCCGCCGCGACGGCTCGCGCGTGTCCCGGCCGCTGGAGGAGTCGGGCATGATCCCGATGCAGCTCGGCGTGCCCCGCGAGGAGATCGCGTTCGTCGACGTGACGCTGACCAGCGACCGGCTGCGCGACCTGACCGTGGTCGACACGCCCGGTCTGTCGTCGACGAACGAGTCGATCTCGGCCGCGTCCGAGAAGTACCTGACACCCGAACAGGTGACACCGCACGATCCGGCCGCGCCGCTCGACGACGACCTCGACGACGACTCCGTCGCCGCGGTCTCCGGCGCGGAGGCGGTCCTCTACGTGTTCACGCAGGCCGTGCGCGCGGACGACATCGCGGCGCTGTCGACGTTCCAGTCGATCTCGGCGCGGCTGTCCGGCAACCCGATCAACTCGATCGGCCTGTTCAACAAGGTCGACAAGCTGGTCGTCGGCGGCGCGGACCCGTGGCCGGTCGCCGGGCCGCTCGCCTCCGACCAGGCCGGCGTGCTGCGCCGGGTCGTGTCCGAGGTCGTGCCGATCGCGGGCCTGCTCGCGGAGACCACCGAGGCGGGCCGGCTCACCGCGGCGGACTGCGAGGCGCTGCGTACCCTCGCGGGCCTGTCGCAGACCGAACGCATGGTGCTGATGGCCTCGGTCGACCTGTTCATCAACCGCGACTGCCCGGTGCCGAAGAATCAGCGGGAGCGGCTGCTGAGCCTGCTCGACCTGTACGGGATCGGGTTCGCGCTCGCCCAGTTCGCCACCCGCCCCGACCTCGGCTCCGGCGAGCTGGTCCGGCTGCTGCTGCAGGCGTCCGGGTTCGCCCGGCTGCGCAACACGCTCGACCAGGCGTTCCGGTGGCGCACCGACGCGATCAAGGCCGCGTGGGCGCTGTCGAGCCTGGAGCGCCTGGCCGGTCACGCCGCCGCCCAGCAGGACCGTGAGCTGCTGCGCGACGCGATCGAGCGGGTGCTGCAGCAGCCGGAGTACCACCGGCTGCGCCTGCTCGAGGCCGCCCAGTCGGTCACGTCCGGCGCGGTCGCGCTGCCCGAGCAGATGGAGCGCGAGCTGACCCGCCTGGCGCTGACCACGGACGCGGCCTGGATCCTGGAGATGCCGCAGGCGCACGTGGAGCAGCTGGCCCAGGCCGCGCTGTCGGCCGCGAACCGGTGGCGGGTGTTCGCCGTCGCCGGCGCCAGCCCCGCCCAGGCGCGCGTCGCCCAGGTCGCGCACCGCGGCTTCTTCCTGCTCGCCCAGCAGATCCGTGGCCAGAACTCGGCGCACCCGGTCTCCGGCGCCGCCGCCGGCCTCGGCTGGCAACAGCAACCCCCACCCCCACAGCCACCGGGGTACGGGCGAGCGCCCGGCCCCTACACTCCCGGCTACCCCGGGGCACCCCATAATCACGACGGCCGGGGAGGCTACCCCGCAGGCCACGGAGGCTACCGATGACGGCACCCGCGAAGTCCACCGCGGCAGAGGCGGTGCAGGCGCTCGCCCGGCAGCTCAACGCGACCGCGGACGGCGCGCTGGCCTACCTGCGCTCCGTCGAGCCGGACGCCGCCGCGGACCTGGACGTCCTGGCCCGCCGCGAGTCGGACAAGCCCGCGATCGTCATCGTCGGCGAGACCAAGCGCGGCAAGTCGTCCCTGGTCAACGCGCTGATAGGCGCGCCGGGCCTGTCCCCGGTCGACGTCGCGGTCTCCACCTCCGCCTACCTGGAGATGACCCACGCGCCGACGCCGCAGGCCCGCGCCTGGCAGCCCGGTCACGAGAACCCGGTCGAGATCGGCATCGAAGGCCTGATCAACTGGGGTACGGCCGGTGGGCGCCTGCCCGAGGGCGCCCGGCCGCCGCGCCGGATCCAGATCGGCTACCCGTCGCCGCTGCTGGAGCACCTGACGCTGATCGACACGCCCGGCACCGGCGGCCTCGACCCGAACCACGCCGAGGTCGCGCTGGCCGCGGCCGAGCAGGCCACCGCGCTGCTGTTCGTCGTGGACGCGTCCTCGCCGCTGTCAAAGCCGGAGCTGGACTTCCTCATCCAGGCGTCCAAGCGCGTCAACCTGGTCATGTTCGCGCTGACCAAGACGGACGCGTACCCGGGCTGGCGCACGATCCTGGCCGACGACAAGGCGCACCTGAAGACGCACGCGCCCCGGTTCGGCGCCGCGCCCTGGTTCCCGGTCTCCGCCCGGCTGGCCGAGACCGCGGCGCAGATGCCGGCCGAGGTCGCGGCCGAGCTGGCCAAGGAGGCGCGCATCGACGAGCTCGCCAAGGCGCTCAAGCAGGTCGCCGGCCGCCGCGGCCTGCTCGACCGGGCGAACCTGTTGCGGGCGATCCGCTCCGAGATGGTCCGCCGTGACCTGACGCTCGGCGAGCAGATGACCTCCACCGACCCGGACCCTGCGGACGCGGCCAAGGCCAAGGAGCAGCGGCAGCAGCTGGCGGCCCGGAAGCGTACCGACTCCCGGCAGTGGTCCCTGGCGCTGAACACGCACGTGCAGCGGGCCCGGGTGGAGTCCACCGGCGGGCTGCGCACCGCGCTGTCCGAGCTCCAGGAGGACTACCTGGGCAAGATGGACAAGTACAAGCGCAACGAGCTGGAGGCGCTCCCGCAGAGCGTCGACACCGCGCTGCACGCCGTGTCGGTCAAGCTGTCCGCGGACATGCAGCGCCGGTTCCGGCAGGTCGGCGAGGAGGTTCTCTCGCACGCGTTCCCGCCCCGGGAGCTGCAGCACGTCCTCGGCCGTCTCAACGCCCAGCTCGGCCACGCGCTGAACACCAAGCCGCAGCGCGACGCCGGCACCGACAACGTGATGGTCGCGCTGTCCGCCGGCGGTATCGCGATGATGGCCGGCCGGGGCGCGATGGCCGGTGCGTCCGCGCTCGGCGCCGGCGCGGTCATCGGCGGCGGCCTGCTCCTGCCGGTCGTCGGCGTCGGCATCGGCCTCGCCGCGGGCGCGTTCATCCTCTACAAGCGCCGCGTCGCCGGCGACCGTCAGCAGGCCAAGGTGTGGCTGCGCGAGGTCATCGGCGAGTCCCGGGCCGCGCTCACCGACGAGATCGCGCACCGCTTCACCGACCTGCAGTACGCGCTCACGCTCGCGCTCGACGACGCCATCGAGCGCCGCCTCAAGGAACTCGACGAGCACATCGGCAAGATCGACCAGGCGCTCGCGACCGACAAGGCCACCCGCGCCAAGAAGAAGGCCGCGCTGACCGCCGAACGTGACGCGCTCCGCGCCCGCGTGAAGCAGGTCGACGAGGTGCTCGCGAAGACCCGCGGCCTGGCACCCAGCTCCGGCAGCGCCGCGGTCAAGCCCGGCGCCAAGGCCCCCGCCACCGCACCCGCCTCTGGAGGGACCGCATGACCGACCAGGACTGGCCCGGCGGCGAACCGCCGGAGGACGACACCACCGGCGACGTCACGGGTCCCGGCGGTCCGCTGTTCTCGCACTCGCCGTTCGAGTCGGACGGGCCCGCGTTCGAGGAGCCGCCCGCGTTCCCGTACGACGACGATGCCGTGTCGCCGCCGTCGGCGTCCTCGTCCTCGCCGGAGGCGGACGGGGACGCGGTGCCGGCGGAGGAGGGTTTCGGGGCCGCGCCCGCCTACAGCGAGGACGACCCGTTCGCGGCGTCGGCCGGCTCCGGCGCGGGCGAGTCCTACGAGTACACGGAGGGCTTCGGCGCGGCCGATCCGTCCGACGACGCCACGGACATCCCGGGCCCTTCCGGCGCCGACGGTGCCGGGGTTCCGGCGGCCGAGGGTCTCGGCGACGCGCAGGACCCGGCCGGGGAGACGCCGCCGGTCGACGGCGACGCGACGGACGCGGGCGACACACGTCCCGGGCTCGGCGACCAGATCGGCTCGTGGGCGTCCACGCCCGGCGATCCGTCGCTCGCGGACTCCGGCGACGAAGGCCTGGGCACGCCGCCGGCCGAGCCGGTCGTCCCGGCTGAGCCGTCGCTCGACGCCGACGGGAGCGCCGCGGAGGCGGCTCCCGGCACGCCTGACCTGACTGAGCCGTCGGCCGGTGACGGCGACGACGCGAGCGACGCCGACCCGTCACTCGACGCCGGGGACGGTACCGGCGACGAGGTTCCGGATGCGGCCGCTCCGGTCGACTCGGCTGTCCCGCCGCCCGCTGGTGAGCCCGTGGCTTCCGAGCCGTTCGACGCCGACGTGGACTCCTCCGGCGCCGGAGGCGGCGCGGCGGCCCCGGGCGCGACCGAGGGCTTCGGTGATGCCGGCACAGGCGACACCACGAGTGCCGCAGACGCAGCCGACGCGGGCGACACCACGGACGCGGCCGGCTCCGCGGCTGCACCCGATGCCGCTGACAAGGGCGCCACGGACGCGGGCACCGAGGGTGCGAACGCCGACGGTGCGGGCGCCGGTGGCGAGGCCGTCGGTGACCTGATCCAGGGCGTCGGCGACAGCCGCGCGAGCGAGGACGCCGCCGCGGGCACGGATTCCGGCGACGGGGCCGGTCCCCTCGACGCGGACGCCGGTAACGAGGGTGCCTACGCGGGCCAGCCGGCCGACGCCGCCGAGCCGGCCGTTCCCGCGGAGCCCGTTCTTCCCGCGGAGCCCGTCGAGCCGGTCGCTCCTCCCGCGGGTGCCGACGACGACGTGACCGATCCTGCCGCTCAGGTTGATGTGCCGGCCGCGCCCGGCCCGGATGCCGCCGGCGAGCCGGACTCGGTTCCCGGGACCGCCGTCTTCCCCGGCATCCCGTCGTTCCTGGGCGGCTCCACCGGCCCGGACGACGCACCGGATCCTGACGACGCGACGGATCCCGTGGATTCCGGCTCCGGCCCTGTTGGCGACGCCGACGCGGTGCCGGCCCCCGGCGAGCCCGTCGTCCCGGAGCCGGAGACCGGCCTCGGCGAGGCCGACGCTGACGCTCAGGCTGACGACGACGCCGGTTTCGACGCGGATGAGGAGCCGCCGCTGTCGGAGGAGGACTTCGGGGCCACGCCGCCGGTCGGTGTGGATCCGGATCTGTCGGATCACGGGAGCGGGGCGGAGTGGGATCTGTTCCCGCCTGAGCTGGGCCTGGAGATGCCGGATCCGGTCGACGGCTGGCCGTGGGTCGACCCGGACCTGCTCGGTGACCTCACGGTCGCGGATCTGACCGGCGTGCTGTCCCCGGCCGACCTGTCCGCCTGGATGGACCCGGTCTCCGGCCCCGATGACACGGTTCCGGCCGGTGACCTGCTCGACTACGCGGGCGCGGGCGACTCCGCCGACCCGTGGACCACGTTGCAGTCCTCCGAGGACCCGGCCACGTCCGCGCTCGCCCGCTGGTGGGCGCCGCCGTCGCTGTGACACCCGCGCCCGCGCCGCCAAAAAACTTGCGCGTCCCGCATCTTTGCGGGGCGCGCAGTTTTGCGGGGCGCGCAGTTTTGTGTACCGTGGTGGCATGGGGTTGCGGGAGCAGAAGAAGCGGGAGACGCGGGCGGCGCTGAGTTGGGCGGCGATCCGGTTGATCGTGGAGCGCGGCGCCGAGAACGTGCTGGTCGAGGACATCGCGGCCGCGGCCGGCGTGTCGCCGCGGACGTTCAACAACTACTTCTCCAGCAAGGGCGAGGCGGTCGCGGCCCGGCATCTCGACCGCGGCCTGCGCCTGGCGGAGGATCTGCGGGACCGGCCCGCGGACGAGCCGTTGTGGACCGCGGTGCTGCAGTCCGCGCTGGCGCGCCTGGAGCCGGGGCCGGAGGTGGCCGCACACCCGGCCGAGCCCGGTCCGGAGCAGTGGGCGGCCGGCGTGAAGGCGATGATGGCCTCGCCGTCGCTGCAGGCGGAGATGCTGCGTGCGGGCGTGCGGGCCGAGGCCGAGATCGCGGTGGCGGTCGCGTCCCGGACCGGCACCGACGCGGCCCGTGATCTCTATCCGAACCTGGTCGCGGGCGCCATCACCGCGGCGATCAACGTGTGCCAGCAGCAGTTCATCGCGCGTGGCGCGTCCGCGTCGCTGCGGGACCTGCTGACCGAGGCGCTGGCCCTGACCGCGGCCGGCTTCCCGGAGCCCGGCACTCAAAGGCGATAAGCAACCGCCGCCACGGTACGCCCGAGGCGTCATCCACCACTGTCGTGCACCCGGCCGGAACGTCGGGCGATCACCCGTACCCTGAAAAGGGGATTTGTCATGAATTTTGATGTTGTCGTGGTGGGCGCGGGCCCAAACGGGCTCATGGCCGCCTGCGAACTCGCGCTGGCCGGCGTGCGCCCGCTCGTCGTCGAGCGCGACCTCACGCCGCGTACGGAGCAGCGGGCCAACGGCATGGTCGGCCAGATAGTCCGGCTGCTGCACCGGCGAGGCCTGCTGGAGCGGCTGACCGGCGACCCGAATCCCCCGCGGCCGGCGCCGGGGTTCATGTTCGCCGCGTTCCCGATGCCGTTCGGGCGGCTCGGCACGGACAATCCGGTCTACACCGTGCTCGTCCCCCAACATCGGGTCGAGGAGGTCCTCGCGGAGCGGGCGGTCGAGCTGGGTGTGCAGATACGCCGGGGCGTAACGGTCACCGGACTGGATCAGGACGCTTCCGGGGTCACGCTGGCCTGTGCGGACGGTGCCCGGATCACCGCCGGGTGGGTGATCGGCGCGGACGGTGGCAGGAGCGCGGTGCGGAAGCTGGCCGGCATCGGTTTCCCCGGCGTCACCCACGACCGCACGGTGTCCCGGAACGCGCACGTCGCCCTGGACGACGCCTTCCGGACCGCCGACGGGATGCGTGTCCCCGGATACGGGGTGATCCCGGCGTTCCTGCACACCCGGCTGGAGCGGGGCATGGTGTCGTTCGCGCCGTTCCCGGACGGCCGGGTGATGGTCAACGTGTCCGAGCACGCGGACGTCGACGAGGACGTGCCGATGAGTTTCGCGGAACTGGCGGACGCGTTCACGCGCGTGGTCGGCGCGCCCGCCCCGTTCACGGAGCTGCGGCCGGCCGGGATGATGCGCCGGCTGACGGGCGGGAACACCCGGCTGGCGGACCGTTATCGCGACGGCCGGGTATTTCTGGTCGGCGATGCCGCGCACGTGCACTCCGCGATCGGCGGGAACGGCCTGAACCTGGGCCTGCAGGACGCGGTGAACCTGTCCTGGAAGCTGGCCGGGGCCGTGCACGGGTGGGCGCCGGACGGGCTGCTGGACACCTATGAGGCGGAGCGGCGTCCCGCCGGTGAGCGGGTGACGATGCAGACGACCGCGCAGGGGGTGCTGGTCGGCCCCGGCCCGGAGATCACCGCGCTGCGGTCGCTGGTGGGTGCGCTGCTGGAGGACGAGTCGGCGCTGCGCCGGATCGCGGGGCTGATCTCGGGCGCGGACGTGGTGTACCCGGGCACGTCGCGATGGTCGCCGGAGGGGGTGCGATCGGACGCGCGGCCGGTGCTGATCGACGCGTCGGCGGACGGCCGGTTCGCGAGGGTGGCGGCGCCGTGGGCGGATCGGGTGCCGGTGGTGGCCGCGGGCGGCGGCGGGGTGAGCATGCTGGCCCGCCCGGACGGGTACGTGGCCTGGGAAGGCACGGAAGGGGAGCTGGTGCCGGCCCTGACGCGCTGGTTCGGCCCGGCCTGACCGCCGCTACCCGCCCTTGGTGATCCGGGCGTCGTTCACGTCGTTCCAGCGACTCGGATGACGCCTGGATCACGCGTCCTCGCCCTCTCCCGGTCGGGGCTGTCTCCCGATGTTGACCGAGTGGGCCGTCCACGAACGATCACCGGCACCCTGCCGGTGATCGGGGACGCCTTGATCCTGGAGGGTGCGGCACCCGTCGAACGGCGGCGGACACCCCACCGGCCACTCCCGATCATGGCGTCCGGGCGGCGTCGACGTGCCTTACGCCTGCGGGCCGGGGCCGGTCGACAGCCACGGGGTGAGCAGGGCCGGGTCGGCGACCTCGGCGCGGACCCGGTCGCGTTCCTCCGGGGTCAGCGCGAGGCCCGCGAGCCGGGTCCCCCAGCCGGTGGTGTCCTCGCCGAGCGCGGCCGACAGTTCGATCAGCGCGGCGAGCGCCGCACCGATCTCGGCCGGGGTCGCGCCGTCGGCGTGGCGGCGCAGCCCGGAGTTGAGCGCGCGCCAGGCCGACAGGTCGTCGAGCCGGGATTCGCGCAGCGTGCGGGCGTTGTCGAGCACCTTGGCGAGCCCGTGCAGATGTGCGGCGCCGCCGTACTCCACCTCGGGCGCGTCGCGCTGGATGAAGATGAGCGAGTTCCCGTCCGGGTCGGTGAGCGTGAACCGGCTCGCGCCCGGCCGGAAGCGGGTGATCCGCGGCTGCCCGGTCGCCGGCACCGTGCCGTAGCCCTCGCGCATCCGGGTCGCGAACGCGGCGTGGTAGTCCGCGACGGTGTCGACCATGACGAGGCAGGTGCCGGTCCCGCCGTGTGACGCGCCGTAGTGCACGTCGAGGCCGCCGAGCCGGAACGCGAGGTAGGGGTAGGGCTTGGCCTGCTCGTACTCGACGGTGGCGCCGAGCGCGCGCCAGAATCGCAGGGTCTGTTCCGGTGCCGCGCAGGGCAGCACCGGCACGACGGTCTCGTTGGCCTCGATCATGTGCGGCGCCCTTCGTCGTTGCGGGTGTGTGCGCAGTCTCGCGCAGTCACCGCCCGTGACGCACATGAAAATCCGCTATGCCCGATTTTCAGAGGCCGAGCGCGGCCCTTGCAAGATCAAGAGCTTGGTCCGGGGGTACGCCGATGGCGCGCATCGCGGTCGCGTACTGCCCCGCGAGCCGCAGCGCCTCCGTGGAGACTCCTGCCGCCCGCGCCGTGATCACGGTCCCGTGCCGGCCGCGCGTCTCGACCAGCCCGGACTGCTCCATCTCCCGGTAGGCGCGCGCGACCGTGTTGACGGCGAGCCCCAGTTCCCCCGCGAGCGCCCGGACCGCCGGCAGCCGGGTCCCGGCCGGGAGGGTGCCGTCGCGGGCCTGGGCGGCCACCTGGTCGCGGATCTGCGCGTACGGGGGTGTGTCCACGTCGGTCTCGATCACAATGCGCACCCGGTCGACCTTACGGCCCGGGAAACCGGTGCCGTGCCGACGGCAACCTTTCCGGGGGTGCGTCCGTCCTTCCCGGAACATGTCCGACCGTGGCGGCACCGGTGTCCGGTGCGCGCCACCACGACCGGCAAGGGTTGACGAATGAGTGCGTACGGCGATCCCAGTCCTCCGCATGGCAGGGAACCGGGTCCGGGCGGTGGTGGCCGGGTGCCGGGCTCCGGCGATCAGGGACGTGGCGGGGAGGGTCCGCGGGCCTCGGGCAGCGCACGGGTGCCGGACGCACCCACCGGCGGTGCCGCCGTCGGCGGGGCCCGGGTGCCGGGCACGGGTCCGGCCGCCGGTGGGGCGCGCGTGCCGGGCGCACCAGGTCCCGGCCGGGGTACAGGCCCGGCGGTCGGCGGCGCGCGGGTGCCGGACGCGCCGGGCGGTGCGGGGCGCGCGTCCGTGGGCGGCGGGGCACGGGTGCCGGGCACGCAAGGTCCCGCGCAGGGTCCGGCGGTCGGTGGGGCGCGGGTGCCGGGTGCGCCGGGGCGGGCGTCCGTGGGTGCGGCAGCCCCGGGTCGTGCATCGGTTGACGGCGCCGGTGTCCGTCCGGTCACGCCACCGGATCTTGCAGGCGTGTCCGGGCCGGGCCGCCGTCATCGTGGCGCCGCGTCCGCGGATCCGGTGCTGGCGAAGCGGGTGCGGCGCCGGCGGATCGCGAACTGGTCGATCGCCGCGTTCGCCGTGGTCATCATGGCCGCCGGTGTCGGCATTGTCGGTGTCACCTACGCCTTCGACGACATCCCGGACATCAACACGTTCGAGCCGGAGACGTCGACGGTGCTGTATGCGGACGGGTCGGAGTTGACCACGCTCGGGAAGCAGAACCGCACGGTCGTACCGCGGGAGAAGATCTCCGAGGTCGTCAAGCATGCGGTGGTGGCCGCGGAGGACAACAAGTTCGAGAGCCACCACGGGATCGACATGAAGGGCATCGCGCGGGCGGCCTGGAACAACATCACCGACGGTGATACGCAGGGTGCGTCGACGATCACGCAGCAGTATGCGCGGCATGCGGCGGATCTGACCGGGATCAACTACAACCGGAAGATCCGTGAGGCGTTGCTGGCGCGGAAGATCGAGGACACGTACAGCAAGGACGAGATCCTGTCGTTCTACCTGAACGCGATCTACTTCGGGCGGGGCGCGCACGGCATCGAGGCGGCCGCGCGGGCGTACTTCAACAAGTCGGTCACGGTCGCGCCCGGTCAGGAGGGTGCGATCACGCCGGCCGAGGCCGCGGTGCTGGCGGCCGTGATCAAGCAACCGGAGCCGGAGAAGAACGGCCATCAGGGGTACGACCCGCACTACAACGAGCCGGCCTCGCGGGAGCGCTGGGGTTACACGCTCAACAACATGGTGGAGCTGGGCTGGTTGTCCGCGGCGGACCGGGCGGCGGCGGAGTATCCGAAGACGATCGACTACGACCCGGACGCCTGCCAGTTGCAGTGTGTGGGTGACAAGCCGATCGGGCACGCGATGGCGTACGTGCGCGCGGAGCTGAAGGCGATGGGGATCACGGACGCGAACCAGAAGCCGTACCGGATCACCGTGTCGATCAACAAGGCGGCGCAGAAGGCGGCCGAGGACGCGGCGTCGCGGCTGAGCGCGTCCTCCCCGATGCACGGTCTGGGGGAGAACCATCAGGCCGCGCTGGTCGCGATCGATCCGTCGAACGGTCGGGTGCTGGCCTACTACGGCGGGGACAAGGGGTCGGAGTTCGACTTCGCGGGCCTGAACGGCGGCCATTCGCCGGGCTCGACGTTCAAGATGTATACCCTGGCCGCGGGTCTGCGGGAGGGCATGTCGATGGAGTCGCGGTGGGACGCGACGATCGTCGAGGACGCCGAGCGGGGCCGGTCGATCTCGAACGCGGGCCGTGCGGTGCCGGCGTGCAAGCAGTGGTGCTCGCTGGAGGAGATGACGATCAAGTCGTGGAACAGCCCGTTCTATCTGATGACGAAGGCGATGGGCCCGGAGAAGGTCGTCGCGGTCGCGCGTGACGCCGGGGTGCGCAGCATGTGGACCAACGACGACAAGGAGATCGATCTGAGCACGGTGGAGCCGTCCGCGGTCGCGCCGAGCAAGTTCGACGTGGAGGTCGGGTTCGGGCAGTACCGGGTGAAGGTGCTCGAGCACGTCAACGGCCTGGCGACGCTGGCGGCGCGGGGCACGTACAACGCGGCGCATTTCGTGGTCGGGGTGGAGAAGAAGAACGCGGCGACGGGTGAGTGGTCGCGGGTCAACGGTGAGCAGTTGAAGCCGGACCGGCGGTTCGACACGGAGCAGATCGACAGCATGCTGGAGGTGCTGCAGAAGATCCCGGCGTCCAGTGACGGCAACAACGTGGCGCTGGCCGGTGGCCGGCCGGCGTTCGCGAAGTCCGGCACGTGGGAGCTCGGCCCGGACGATCCGGCCGCGAACGGTGACGCCTGGTACCTGGGTGCGACGCCGCAGATCGCGACCGGTGTGTGGGTCGGCACGATCGGCGCGCGGAAGCCGTTGCAGGACGCGGACGGCAATCCGATCTTCGGTGGTCAGGAGCCGGCCAGTATCTGGAAGATGTTCATGGACACGGTCGGCAAGGAGCTGAAGCTGCCGGTGAAGCAGTTCCCGGAGGGCAGTGCCGTCGGTGATCCGTCGGTGCTGGCCAACGGTGTCTCCCCGTCGCCGAAGCCGGCCCCGAGCAGCCCGAAGCCCGGCCCGAGCTGTGCCGTCGGCGATTTCGACTGCCTGTTCGGCTCCCCCGGCGGCGGTGTCCCGGGCGGCGGCAATCCCGGCGGCGGGAACCCTGGTGGTGGGACGTCCCCGGAAGTGACCTCCCCGCCGCCGAGCCCGTCCCGCCCGCCGGGCGGCGACGACTGAGCCACCTGGCCGGGTGCGGAGCGCTCCGCACCCGGCCGCGGAGCGCTCCGCTGTGCGGGTGTGACTCGGCGCCCGTGCCCGCCGACGCGGGATCGCCGCGCCGTCGCCGTGACCGACAACAGCGCCGGGGACGTGGTGACCACGGAGCTCGGTGACGTGAGGGTGAGGCGATGCTGCGCCGGTCGGGACGCGCGGCCCGTGACTCCGGCCGGACGGGAGGCCCGGCTGAGGCAGCGATCGCCGGCCGGGCCCTGCTGAGGCGGTGAGCGCTACCGTGGAGGTCGTGACTGTGGCCGGGCACGGTGGTCGGGGCGCCGCCGAGGCCGGCGCGTGTCCGGCGGAGCTGGGCCAGGCGATCCTGGCCGGCGCGCTCGTCCTCGCGGGCCGGGTGCTCAGTTACGACGCGGACCCGGTGCGCCGGTGGTCCGCTGATCGGGCCGATTGCAGCAGTTTCGTGCAGCGGGTGCTGTGCGGGGCCGGGGTCGTGGCGTGCGAGCCCGGCCCCGGGCACCGCAATGCCTGGAGCGCCCGCGCGTTCGCGACCAGGGACGACGTCTTCGTCACCGTCGGTGCGGCCGAGGCCTGTCCGGGCGACGTCCTCGTCCAGGGCGGCTTCGTGACCGCTGCCGACGGCGTCACCCGGTGGAAGGCGCATTGCGGGGTGTTCCGGCAGCGGGCGCATCCGGGGCTGCTCCATGGGGTGTCGATGGGCCGTCGCGGACCTGTCGTGAACGGTGTGTGGGGGGCTGCCCCGCCCCGCGGGCATTACCCGTTCGGCGCGGGACTTCTGGTCCGCCGGCTCCGGTCCTGTGAGCCGACGGCCGCCGAGGCTGGGCCGACCTTGCCGCCGTCCGCGTCGAGGGGGCGGGGAGAGCGGCAGCGGGCGGTGACCTGGTGAGCGTGCCTGTCCGGCCCGGACCGGCACGTTCACGATTCAGCCGCCGGTCGTTGACCGGTCCGCGCGCGGACGACGGCCTGGCCGCGATGCCGGCCGGCGACGTTCGCGCGCCGCACGTGCCGGCCCGCTGGTGATCGGGCTGGCCTGCCCGGTGATCGGGGCGTCCCTCATGTCGTCAGAACGACTTCGGGGACGCCCCGATCTTGGAGGGTGTGGCACCCGTGGCACGTTGGTGGACGGCCCGGTAGCGGTGGGTCGATTCGCCGGTCCACAGGTCTGCGCCGGCGCCGGTGTGCCGCATGGCGGCGACGGTGGCGGCGGTATCCCCGCCGCCGTCCTCGGTGCCGCAGCTGCACTCGGCCGCGCCCGGGGCCGTCTCCGTGGCGTCGTCGGCAAGGCTGTCGCCAGGACGGACGTCGCTGGGGAAGTGGTGCAGGTAGCGGCCGGCTATCGCGTGGCAGAACGCCGTGTACTCCGGGGTGTAGGTCATGAAGGTGTGCCAGCCGAGGTCCGGCATCGGTGCCGGGCTGTGGCCGGGGTGCGCGGCGGCGAAGGCGAGGAACCCGAGGGCGTCGTTGAGGATGCGCCGGGCGAGCGTGTCGTCGATCGCCAGGTGGGTGTGGTCCTTGACGATGCGCCGGGTGAGCCGCGCTTCGAGCTGGTCGATCATTGCCGTGGCCCGGTCCGGTGCGATGCGGATGTGTCGTACCAGATGGTCGATCATCGCTTCTCGGTGCGTCGTCAGCAGGCGCAGGTGCGGTAGGTCGTGTGGATGCATGTTGGCCGCCTTTCAGCAGCTGGTGCCCGATGGGGGATGCTCCGGAACCTAAATTGTCTAGTCAATATAGCCCGACGGTGCGCTCCGGGTGAACGGCGATCGGCACGGGCGCGTCCTCGTGCCGGTCGCCGGTGCGGGCCGCGCCGATCCCGGCCGTGACGACCAGGGCCACCCCCGCGAGCGGCCCCCAGCCCGGCGTCTGGGAGATGAGCGCCCACCCCGCGAGCAGCGCGATCGCCGGTTCAAGGGCCATGAGCACGCCGAACGCGGTCGCGGTCAACCGGCGCAGGGCGAGCAGTTCGAGCGTGAACGGGACGACCGTGACCAGGACCGCGAGCCCGGCACCCCCGATCAGCAGCACCGCATCCAGTTCCCCGTAGACGGACAACGGCGTGAACGCGGTCGCGACCAGCGCCGCCACCGGGATCGACACGGCCAGGGGTGCGAGCCCGGTCGCCTGGTCGCCGGCGCGCTGGGTGAGCAGGATGTAGCCGGCCCAGCAGGCCGCCGCCGCGAGCGCGAACCCGATCCCGGCGAGCGGTGCCGCCTGCCACGGCCAGGTCAGCAGCGCCACCCCGCCCGCGGCGAGCAGCGCCCACAGCAGCCGTCCTCGCCCGCGTCCTCGGCACACCGCGACGCCGAGCGGCCCGAGGAACTCGATGGCGGCGGCGGTGCCGAGCGGCATGCGCGCGGCCGCGGCCATGAACGTGAGCAGCAGCGCGCCGGTGACCACCCCGAGCGCCACCGTCGTCGGCGTGACGTGGCGCCGTCCCGGCCGGGCGATCGCGAGCAGGATCAGCGCGGACCAGGCGAGCCGCAGCCAGACGACGCCGGCGGTGCCGAGGGGGTCGAGGAGGTGGACGGAGAGGGCGAGCCCGATCTGGATGCAGACCATGGCGGTGACCGCGTAGCGCATGCCGGTATTCAACGGACCCGGGACTGTTCACGTCCACGTGAAGATCATGGACGGATTGTTCGTAAGATCTGGATGGTGGAGACGCGGCGGTTGCGGTTTCTGACGGAGCTGGCCCGGCGGGGTTCGATGCGTGCGGTCGCGGACGTGCTGCACACGACGACGAGCACGGTGTCGCAGCAGATCGCGGCGCTGGCCCGGGAGGTCGGCACGCCGCTGGTCGAGCCGGACGGCCGCCGTGTGCGGCTGACGCCGGCCGGTCGACGGCTGGCCGGTCACGCGGACGGGATTCTCGCCGCGGTGGAGGCCGCCCGCCTGGATCTGGATCCGGCCGCGGTCCCGGCCGGTGTGGTGCGGGTGGCGGGGTTCGCGACCGGCATCCAGGCGTCGCTGCTGGCGGTCGCGCGCACGCTCGCCGCCGATCATCCCCAGGTCCGGTTGCGGATCCTGGAGCACGAGCCGGACGAGGCCCTCGCGCTGCTGAGCACGGACGGCTGTGACCTGGTCCTCGCCTACGACTTCACGCTCGCGCCCGCGTTCGTGGGCGCGCCGCAGCAGGTGACGCCGCTCTGGGCCCGCCCGTGGGGCCTGGCCTTCCCGCGGTCCGCGCCGGTCCCGGCCGGCGACGCCGTCACGATCTTCAGGGCTTTCCGGGGGTACGAGTGGATCGTCAACTCCCGCGGTGCCGCCGACGAGCAGGTCGTCCGCACGATCGCGTCGATGGCCGGATTCCTGCCGGACGTGACGCACCGCGCCGACAGCCTCGACCTGCTCCAGGACCTGATCGCGGCCGGTCTGGGCGTGGGCCTGCTCCCGGTCGGCCTGCCGCTGCGCGACGGCGTGCGGTTCGTGCCCCTGCACGGCCCGGAGGTGGTGATGCGCGCGTACACGATCACCCGGGGCGGCCGGGACGTGTGGGCGCCGCTCGCGCTGGTCCTAGACCTGTTGCACGGGTGAGGCGAGCGTGACGACGAGCGGCCGGTGGTCGGACACCGGCACCTGCGGCGTGTCCGCGACCAGCACGGTGCCGAACCCGCCGGCGCCGCGCGGGTCGAGCAGCACGTGGTCGAGCTGCAGCTGCGGTGCCGGGCTGGGGTAGGTGGCGGCGCGGGCGAGGATCCGCCACCGGGAGATCCGTCCGGCGACCGCGGCGGGCAGGTTGAGGTCGCCGGTGAGCAGCCGTGGCGCGGGCATGGCCCGCAGCGCCCGGATCGCGGTGCGCAGCTGGACGAGGTTCCAGCCGGGGACGAACGACAGGTGGGTGGTGGCCACGGTCAGGGTCCCGCCCCACGGCGGTTCCACGATCGCGGCGAGGAGCACGCGGGGTTCGTCGCGGACGAGGACCGGCCGTGGGGTGAGGATCGGCGCGCGGACCGGGGCGGCGGGCAGCCGGACGATGCGCCACTGCCGGACCGGCCAGCGGGAGACGAGCCCGATGCCGTAGTTGGGTTCGTCCGCGCCGTCGTCGTCGTGCGTGAGCGCCCGGAACCCTTCCCCGGGGGTGCCGACGACCGCGGCCGCGAACCGGTGGTGGGCGGCGCCCATGGCGTCGGCGGCGAGCGCGGTGAGGTCGAGGTGGTGGCTGCGGGCCTGGGCGCGGTCGACCTCCTGGAGCCCGAGGATGTCCGCGTCGAGCGTCGTGACGGCGTCGGCGAGCCGTCCGGCGTCGACGGTGCCGTCCCGCAGGGACCGGCCGTGCAGGAGGTTGAACGTGGCGAGGCGCACCCTGTCACGGTAAGGGGTGTGCCGTCCCGGTCCGGCCCGTAACCGCGACCGGACGGCGGGTACGGTGGCGTCCGTGCTGGCTAAAGCCCTGTTGTGTCTCGCTCTGGTGTTCGTCGCGGGTGCCGCGGCCGGTTTCTGGCTGCGTAACCGGCGGGGGCTGTAGTGGATCCGTCCCAGATCGGAATCCTGCTGGTCGCCGCCGCCGCGGCCGGCTGGGTCGACGCCGTCGTCGGTGGCGGTGGCCTGTTGCTGCTGCCCGCGTTGATGATCGCGGCGCCCGGGGTGCCGCTGGCGACCGCGCTGGGCACGAACAAGCTCGCCGCGATCGCCGGCACGGCCACGGCCGCGGTGACCTACGCCCGCCGGACGAAGATCGACTGGTGGGTGGCGGGCCCGGCCGCGGCGTGTGCGGTGGTGCTGTCCGGGGTCGGCGCGGTCCTGGCCGGCAGCGTGCCCGCGGGCGCGTACCGGCCGGTGGTCCTGGGGGTGCTCGCCGGGGTGGCGTTGTTCGTGACGTTCCGGCCGCAGATGGGCGTCACCGCGCTGCCGGAGAAGCGGACCCGGACGCGGGCGGCCGTCGTGATCGCGATCGCGGGCGGCCTGATCGCGTTCTACGACGGCATGATCGGCCCGGGTACGGGCACGTTCCTGGTGCTGGCGTTCACGACCGTGATCGGCGCGGACTTCGTGCACGCCTCCGCGATGGCGAAGATGGTCAACGCGGGCACGAACCTGGGCGCGCTGATCGTGTTCGGCGCGGGCGGGCACGTCTTCTGGACGCTGGGCGCGGCGATGGCGGTCTGCAACATCGTCGGGGCGGCGTTCGGGGCGCGGATGGCGTTGCGGCGCGGGTCCGGTTTCGTCCGGATCGTCCTGCTGGTGGTGGTGCTGGCCCTGCTGGTGAAGTTGTCCTGGGACCAGTGGTTCGCGGCCTGACCGCGTGTTGCGAGGATCGTGCGGATGAGACCTCTGCTGATCGACTGTGATCCCGGTATCGACGACATGGTGGCGTTGTTCCTGGCCTGCGCCAGCCCCGAGACGGACCTGATCGGGGTGACGACCGTCGCCGGGAACGTCGGCGGCCTCCTGACCACCCGCAACGCCCTCGACGTGCTCGCGTTCGCCGGCCACCCGGACGTCCCGGTCGTGGCCGGCGCGGCACGCCCGCTGGTCGCGGAGAACCTGCGCGGCCACCGCGGCGCGCACGGCGACCTCGGCCTCGGCGGGGCGCGGCTGCCGCAGTCGCCGTCGCAGGCACGCGACGGGCACGCGGTGACGTTCCTGGCCGAGGCGATCTCCCGTTCCGCGGCACCGGTGACGCTGGTCGCGACCGGCCCGCTGACCAACGTCGCGCTGCTGTTCGCGCTCCACCCGGAGGCCGCCGGCCGGCTGGAGCGGCTGGTGGTGATGGGTGGCGCGATCGCGACCGGGAACATCACGCCGGCCGCGGAGTTCAACATCTGGGCCGACCCGGAGGCCGCGCACCGGGTGCTGACCGCGCCGGGCGTGGACGTGCTGACGACCATGGTCGGCCTGGACGTGACCCTGCGGACGCTCATCACCCCGGACCGCGCCGCCGCGCTCGCGCAGACCGGCCGGGCCGGGCGGGCGGTCGCGGACGGGATCGCCGAATACCTGGCCGGCACGGACGGCGGCATGCCGATGCACGACGCGGTCGCGGTCGCGGAGGCGATCACACCGGGGATCCTGGACTGCCGGCCGTGCACGATCGAGGTCGACTACGGGCCGGGGCCGTCCCGGGGGAACACGCTGGTGTCGTTCCTGGGCGCGGGCACGACCACGGTCGCGGTCGGCGCGGACCACCCGGCACTGACCGAGTTCGTCCTGGAGCGGGTCGCGACGCTCGGCTGACCTATGCTCGGCGAATGACGTGGCGGGCAGCGGACATTCCGGATCTCAGCGGGCGTACGGCGGTCGTGACCGGCACCAACAGCGGCCTCGGCAAGGCCACCGCACACCTGCTGACCGCCCGCGGCGCCCACGTCATCCACGCCGTCCGCAACCTGGACAAGGGACGCGCCGCAGCCGGGCCCGGCGCGGACGTACGCCACCTCGACCTCGCCGACCTGCGCACCGTCCGCGACTTCGCCGCCACCGTCGACGCCTTCGACCTGCTCATCAACAACGCCGGCGTGATGTGGCCACCCCTCACCCGTACCCACGACGGGTTCGAACTGCAATTCGGGGCCAACCACCTGGGCCACTTCGCGCTCACCGCACTGCTCTGGCCACGACGCCGGCCACGGGCCCGGGTCGTCACCGTCTCCTCGTTCCTGCACCGCCAGGGACACATCGACCTGACCGATCCGAACTGGGTACGCCGCCGCTACTCCCCCGAGGCCGCCTACGCCCAGTCGAAGTACGCCAACCTCGTCTTCATGCACGAACTCGACCGGCGCACCGGCCCGGACGCGGCCAGCCTCGCCGCCCACCCCGGATACGCCCGCACCCACCTGCAGTCCAGCGGCCCGACCGGACTCCGCGCCCTCGGCCTGCGCCTGCTCACCCCGCTCGTCGCCCGCCCGGCCACGACCGGCGCCCTGCCGACCCTGTTCGCCGCCACCGCCCCGGACGCGATCTCCGGCACGTTCATCGGCCCGGCCCTGCTCGACCTCCTCGGCGGCCCCGCCGTCGTCCCGCCCGCACCCGGCACCCGCTCACCGGAGCTCGGCGCCGCCCTGTGGACCCTCTCGGAAGAGCTGACCGGGGTCCCGTTTCTCACATAGTTTTCACCTTCCGGCAAGATCGACGTCGTGACTGACAACGCCACCGACACGGTACGCACCCACCTGCGCCGCGTCCTGCTGCACAACAAAGACCGCAAACAGAGCCGACTCGACCGGATCGCCGCCGAAGAAGCGGCCGGCCACCGCATCATCAGCGGCGGCCAGACCCACGGCGCCCACTGGAGCCTGCACGACTGGCGCTCCGGCGACGTCATCGCCACCGGCGACCAGGGCATCGACGAATTCGACGAGGTCCGCGAACGCCTCGACCCCGACGACACCTGGCTGCACATCGACCACATCCCGTTCTCCGACGACGCCCCCGCGTTCCTCCCCGCCGAGGCCGGCCTGCCCGGCGACCTCGGCGTCGTCCTCCAGCAATGGGTCTCCGGCACCGGAACCAGCTCGGAGGCGCTCGGCGTGTTCGTCGGCTGGACCACCGCCCAGGTCGACGAGTGCCGCTGACCCACTGGACGCTGCGCCCGGCCACCCCCGCCGACGTAGCACTGCTGGCCGAGATCCGCGCCGACGTCATGCGCGCGGATCTCGTACGCCTCGGCCGCTACGACCCGGTCCACGTCCGCCGGCGGTTCCGGGACGCGTTCCGGGCCGCCGACACCCAGGTCATCGAGATCGGCGGGGTGCCGGCCGGCTGCGTCGCACTGCGCCCCGCCGACGGCACCTACTGGCTGGAACACTTCTACCTGGCCCGGCACGCCCAAGGCACCGGGATCGGATCCGCGGTCCTGACCGGGCTCCTCGCCCGCGCCGACACGGCCGGGCTACCGGTACGGCTCACCGTGCTCCGCGGCAGCCCGGCCCGCCGCCTCTACGCACGGCACGGATTCGTACTGGAATCCGACGACGACCCGATCGACGTGCTCCTGGTCCGCCCGCCGCTCACCAGTGGGCGATCAGGCGCCGACCCGGGCCGTCGACCGTGACCCGGCCACCGTAGGGCAGCACGTACTGCGGGTCGGTGTGCCCGACCGGCACGTCGAACACCACACACGCCTCCGGCGCGTACTCACCCACGGCCCGCAGGACCGCCGCCCGCTGCCCCGCCCGGTAGGCCGCCCTGGCCTCCGGGCCACGGGGCGCATCCAGACTCGTCGCCTTCGCCAGCCCCACGATGATCGCCGGGAACTGCGCGAGCAGCCCGCGCTCACCCATGGTCCGCAGAATCCGGTAGACCTCCGTCGCGGACGGCATCTCCTGCGACGTCTCCACCAGCAGCACACACCCGGCGTAATCCTCCACCGGACGCACGAACCGCGACACGGCCAGCGTCCAGGACAGGATCTCCAGATTCCCGCCCCACAACCGGCCCGTCACCACCCGCTCCGGCCGATGCCACGTCCACGCCGGCGCCGGCAGCGTCACCGCCGGCGCCCGCACCGGATCCGCCCAGTCCCGCTCGTCCTCGGAGAACACACCGACCGGCGCCAGCTCCACATCCCCGCCCGCACCGGACAGCGCATGACGCAACGAGCCCAGCGACACCGGGTGCGGGCCACCGGGACGGCCCAGATGGACCTGCGTCGCACCGCCGTGGACCGCCGGGAGACCATGGAACCACAACCAGTTCAGCAGGTTCGTGTTGTCGCTGAACCCGGCGAACGGCTTCCACGCCGCCGCGGCGAACACACCCGGATCAAGGTGACCCAACACCGTGATCTGGTCGTTCCCGCCGGTCACCGCCATGATCGCGGCAATCGACGGGTCCGTCCACGCCGCCGTCAGATCCGCCGCCCGCACCTGCGGCGACGCCCCGACCAGACGCGTGGACGGATACTCCACCGGCTCCAGGCCCAACTCCTCGCGCACCACCCGCATCGCCGTCTCGTGCACGTGCGGGAACGCGCCGGCCGCCGCGAACGACAACGACAGCACCGCCACCCGGGCACCCACGGCTAATACGTCTGCGTCACGCGCGTCGTCGGCGTCGGGTTCGTGTCCGGATCCGTCTCCGAGTCCGCCCACACGTTCAGGCACACACAGCACAGAATCCAGATAATGTTGATCAACGCGATCGCCCAGATCCACCGCGGATCCTTGTACCAGACCCGCTTCGGACTCCCACCGGTCATCACCGGCGGCCGCGGCGGACCCTTCTGCACCATCGGCGGATGCATCACCGGCTGCTGCCTCAAAGGCTGCTGCTGATACACCGGCGGCGGAGGCGGAGGCTGCTGCATCTGCGGCGGCCCCGACGTCGGATACGCCGGACTACCGGACGCCACCGGCCGATACGGCGGCACCGACACCGGCGCCGGACGCTGCGCCGGAGTAGGCGCCGGACCACCGTGATAGGCCGCACCCTCCGCCACCACCGTCTCCGGCTGCTCCAACGTCGTCGGCGCCACCCCGATCCGGTTGTGCAGCAACGACGCCACCAACGGAATCCGCGACGAACCACCCACCAGGAACACCCCGGCCAGATGCGTCGGCGCCAGCCGGGCCGCCGCCACCGTCTCCAGCAACGTGTCCACCGTCCGCGCCAGATGCGGCCGCAGCAGACCGTCGAGCTCCTCCCGCGTCACATGCGCGGAGATGTCCATCTGCGGCACGTGCACATCCGCACTGTTCGCCCGCGACAACGACTCCTTCGCACCACGCACGTCGTCGTACAACACCGTCCGCTGCCGCCGCTGCGCCGCATCCCGCGGCGCGATCAACCCCTGCCACGACGGATTCGAAGTCGCGTTGTACGCCCGCCCCAGGTGATCCACCAGCAACTGGTCGAAGTCCAGACCACCCAGATCATGCAGACCACGCTGCGCCAGCACCTCGAACCCGGCCGGCCCCGCATGCCGCACCACGGCCGCGTCGAACGTTCCGCCACCCAGGTCATAGATCGCCAGCGCCCGGCCCGGCGCCAGATGCGCACCCAGCACCGCCGTGTAGTACGACGCCGCCGCCACCGGCTCCGCGATCAACCGCGGCTGCGGCAACCCGGCCAACCGCGCCGCCTCGAACAACGCCGCACGACGACGCTCACCCCACTGCGCCGGATGCGTCATCCGCAACTCGTCCGGCACACCACCCAGATGACGCGCCGCCTCCTCGCCCACCCGCCGCAGCACCGCCGCGATCAACTGCGCGACCGGCACCTCACCACCACCGAGCAGCACCGCACCATCATCGATACGACGCTTCGGATTCGGCTCGAACCGCGACGGATCATGCAACGCGGACCGCTCCGCATCCCGCCCGGTACGAATCTGACCCGACGGATCCAGATACACCGCCGACGGCAGCAACGGAGACGAGTCGAACACCAGCGCGCGCGCCGGGCCGTTGTTCGCCCGCACCACGGCCACGGTATTGGAGGTGCCGAAATCGATCGCCAGGACGCGCATCGGGACACCCTAAAGCACCGGCGATCATGACGGCACGCCGGGAAGGCGCGGCGGCACCGTCGGCTTCCCGACGTAGCCGAACGGACGACACCGAGTTCACCGTCCGGACGCCTGTACGACGACGAACAACCGGCATACTGCGCGGGTGGATCACCCCTACCTCGACGCACCCGTACCGCTCGCGTTCGCGCACCGCGGCGGCGCCGCCGACGGACTGGAGAACACCGCCGAAGCCTTCAGCCGCGCCATCACCCTCGGCTACCGCTACGTCGAGACCGACGTCCACACCACCGCCGACGGCATCCCGGTCATCTTCCACGACCCGGACCTGCGCCGCCTCACCGGCCACCCCGCACGCATCTCCCAGCTCACCTGGGCAGACCTCGCCGCCGTCCGCGTCGAAGGCGCCGCCGCCGTACCCCGCCTCGACGAGATCCTCCACGCCTGGCCCCAGGTCCGCTTCAACATCGACGTCAAGGCCGACGGCGGCGAGGAACCGACCGTCCGCACGGTCATCTCCGCAAAAGCCGAGGACCGCGTCCTCCTCGCCAGCTTCTCCGACGCCCGCCTCCACCGCATCCGCACCCTCGGCGGCCCCCGCATCGCCACCTCCATGGGCCTGCGCGCCGTCGCCCGCCTCCGCCTCGCCTCCCTCACCGGCCACCGCCTGCGCCTGCCCCCGTCCGTCGTCGCCGCCCAGGTCCCCGTCCGCCACGGCAGAATCCCCGTCGTCGACGCCCGATTCGTCCGACACGCCCACGCACAGGGCTTGCAGGTACACGTCTGGACCATCGATGATCCCGCACAGATGCACGCCCTGCTCGACCTCGGCGTCGACGGGATCATGACCGACCGCGTCGACGTCCTCCGCGACGTCTACACCCAGCGCGGCGCCTGGCCCTCCTGAAGGAACCCGCCATGACGACAACCGTGACCCGCCGCGAACGCACCGGCTGGTACTTCTACGACTGGGCCATGTCCGCGTTCTCCACCACGGTGATCACGGTCTTCCTCGGCCCGTTCCTCACCAGCGTCACCAAACTCGCCGCCGGCTGCCAACTCGGCGCCGACACCTGCGACGGCGACGTCCACCCCCTCGGCCTCACCATCGCACCCGGCTCCTACTACCCGTACCTGGTCTCACTCTCCGTCCTGCTCACCGTCTTCGTCCTGCCCGTCACCGGCGCCATCGCCGACCGCTCCCCCCGCAAGAAGACCATGCTCGCCACCACCGCCTTCCTCGGCTCCGGCGCCACCATCGCCATGGCCTTCGTCACCGGCGACCGATACCTGCTCGGCGGCGCACTCTTCGTCATCGCCAACGTCGCACTCGGCGCCTCCGTCGTCGTCTACAACTCGTTCCTGCCCCAACTCGGCGGACCCGACGAACGCGACGCCATCTCCAGCCGCGGCTGGGCCCTCGGCTACCTCGGCGGCGGACTGCTCCTCGCACTCAACCTCGTCGCGCTCACCATGTTCGAGAACCCGGACGACCCGCAGAGCACGCTCGACATCGCCCGCTGGTGCATCGTCTCCGCCGGCGTCTGGTGGGCAGCGTTCACCCTGGTCCCGCTCATCTGGCTCAAGCAACACCCCGTCACTACCGACGACGCCGCCCCCGCCCGCGCCAACGTGCTCACCGACGGGTTCGTACAGCTCGGACGCACCATCAAGCAGATGCGGAAATACCCGCTCACGCTGTACTTCCTCGGCGCGTTCCTCATCTACAACGACGGCATCCAGACCGTCATCAACCTCGCCAGCCAATACGGCACCGAAGAACTCCGGCTCCCCCAGTCCACGCTCATCATCACCATCCTGATCGTGCAATTCCTCGCATTCGGCGGGGCCCTGCTGCTCGGACGCGTGGCCGCCGTCATCGGCGCATGGAAGACCGTGCTGGCCAGCCTCGTGCTGTGGACCTTCGTCATCCTCGCCGCGTTCTGGCTACCGCCGGAGGCACCGGTCCCGTTCATGATCCTGGGAGCCTGCATCGGACTGGTCCTGGGCGGCAGCCAGGCACTGTCCCGCTCACTGTTCAGCCAGCTCATCCCGGCCGGCAAGGAAGGCGAGTACTACGGCTTCTACGAGATCAGCGACAAGGGAACGAGCTGGCTCGGACCGCTGCTGTTCGGCCTGGTCTTCCAACTGACCAGCAGCTACCGGATCGGACTGGTATCGCTCCTGATCTTCTTCGTGGTCGGCTTCGCACTGCTGCTGTTCGTACCGGTCCGGCGGGCGATCATCGCAGCGGGGAACACGCCACCACGGCTGCTCTGAGACCTCTCGTTTCTGCGGCCCGGCCACGAGCGCGGGCCGCAGAAACCTTCAAAGCAGATTTCCCGCTTCCGGCGTGGTCCGGCAGCGTTGCTCCCGCGGGCACCGGTCGTCGCTGGCGCTCCTCCCTGCCGGTGCCGCCGTGGCCCGGAAAAACCCGCCCGGGAGTCATCGGACCTTCGGCACCGGCCTTTGCATCGGAGGCGGCTGGCCTGCCTTCGCGCTGGGAGCAAATTTCGGGCGCCGCGCGCCCGAAATTTCAGGAAATAGCGGGGCCAGAGGCGGCGTCAGGAAGCGGGCATGGGCTCGGAAGGGGGTGAGGTGTGGGCGATGAGGGGCATCTGGCGCCAGAGGAGGGCTACGAAGAGGGCAGAGCCGGCAAAGGCGAACCAGAAGGGCGCCAGGACGCCGAAGTGGGTGGCCAGAACGCCGCCGAGGGCGGAGCCGATGACCAGGCCGCCGTACAGGCCCATGACGTAGACGGCGTTCACACGGCCCTGGAAGGAGAGAGGGACGGCGCGCTGACGGATGGCGGTGGAGGTGGTGCCCCAGATGAAGGCGTGGGCGCCCATGACGAACAGGATGACGAGCGCCGGCCAGAGGGATGTCGTCAGCGCCAGGGCCAGGTGGGTGAAGGTTTCGATGAGGAGGCCGGCGCGCATGATCGTGCCGAGGGAGACGCGGGCGGTGATACGGCCGTAGGCGGCGGTACCGGCCAGGCCGCCGAGCGCACCGGCGGTGCTGAGCAGGCCGAAACCGGCGGGGCCGACGTGGAGGCGCTCGGTGGCGTAGAGGACCAGGATGGACCAGGCGGCGCCGTACGTCAGGTTGAAGATCAGGATTGTCAGGGCCAGCGTGCGGACGGCGGGGTGCGCCCAGGTCCAGCGGAGGCCCTCGGCCACGTCGGACCAGGTCCGTGACGGCGGGCGGCGCGACAGCGGCGGCAGGTGCAGGCGGGAGATCAGCAGGACGCCGGCCAGCACCAGGACAGCCTGGGTGACGACGGGCCAGACGCGACCTGCGGCGAACAACAGCGCCCCCAGCGCGGGGCCGGCCATGTTGTTGAGCGTGATGGAGCCGAAGCGCAGGCGCGCGTTCGCGGTGAGCAGGTCCCCGGGGGCGACCAGCATCGGGAGCAGCGTGGCCTGGGTGTTGTCGACGAAGACCTCGGCGACGGCCAGCAGCGCCAGGGATATCAGGACCGACGTCACCGTGGCCAGGCCGGTGGCCAGCAGCGTGACGAGCGCGGCCAGGACCGCCAGGCGGACGACGTTGCCGGTCAGCATGATGCGGCGGCGGTCGACGCGGTCGGACAGGACGCCGGCCCACAGGCTCAGGATCAGCGGCGGCGCCCAGGCCAGCAGCGCGGCGCCGGAGACGGCCAGCGGGTTCGACGTCAGCGACGCGACCAGCAGCGGGCCGGCGGACGCGGCTATCCCGTCCCCCAGGTTCGTCGACCAGGACGAGGCCATCAGCCAGCGGAAACCGGGACCGAAGCGGGTGGGGGCGAACCTGTCGACGATCACAAGCGGGAAACCCTAGGCGAACGCGACCGGCGGCGTCGCGCCTATTTAGGCAGGCCCAGAAACAAAGACCTGGGGGTCGTCGGCGCTTTGTGCCGTCCTCTCAGGTGTGGAACGTGGCCAGACGCACACCGCGTAGCGCATCCTAGGACGCTAGGTTTGGGGGTGGGAAGCCGTCGCGGACCGGCACGGGACGAAAATGGCGACGGCACAGCTGAAAGGGGCCACCAGGCGATGACAAGCGCGCACACGACCGCGCCGGACGCGGACCAGACCCGCGACGACCTCACCCGGCTCCGCCCAGACCTGCTCGACCGCTACGACGCGGCGCTACCGGGAGCGCGTGCGGCGATCCTCACCCGGCTGTGGGGAGCGATCGGCCGCGAACCGATCCGGGGAATCGGGGCACGCCACGCGCACCGGGACCGGCTGACCGTCACGCTGGCCGACGGCAGCGAACTCCACGGACCGAGCGCCGCACCGTTCACACCGGAGAGCACCGAAAACGCCGGCAACCCCGGCACCACCAAGAGCGCCGAGACCACCGCCATCCGGAACGCGGACGCGGTGATCACCGACCCGGTCCACCTCGCACAGCTCACCGGCATGCACGACAGCTTCCGGGCAGAGCTGGCAAACTCCGTCGCCAACCTCGCGCTGGCCAGGGCGGACGCACACCCGACGCCCACACTCGACCAGCTCGCGAACGACCCGGAAGGGCCGGCCACGGCGGAACAGGCGGTCATCGACGGACACCCGATCCACCCGGGATGCCGCACCCGCATCGGGCTCTCCACCGAAGAAGTCCTCGCCTACGCGCCGGAGCACCGCACCATCGTGGAACTCGCCGAGGTCCGCGTGCCCGCCGACCGCTGGTACGGCGAAGGACCACCCATCCTCATGGTCCACCCCTGGCAGCGCGACCACATCCTCGACCAGCACCCGGCCCTCCAGCCCACCGGACGCACCCGCGCGGCCCGACCGCTCATGTCACTGCGCACGCTCGCCCCGGTCGGACGCCGCAGCCAGCACATCAAGACCGCGGTCGACGTGCAGATGACCTCCGCGGTCCGCACCGTCTCCCCCGCCGCGGTCCGCAACGGGCCGGTCCTGTCCGTGCTGCTCCACACGCTCGCCACCGACCTGCCCGGACTCACCGTCCTCCGCGAGACGTTCGCCGGCGCGGTCCTCGTCGACGGCGAGCCCAGCCGCAGCCTCGCCTACCTCGCCCGTGAGGCACCCCGCCAGGCGCCGGGCGAGGTCATCCTGCCGCTCGCCGCCCTCGCGCTGCCCGCGATCCAGAAGGAGGCGGTCGGGAAGAGCGACGCCGAGACGTTCCTCAAGACGCTGGCCGGCGTCGTGCTCCCACCGCTGCTCGTCATGCTGCACCGCGGCGCCGCGCTCGAGGCCCACGGGCAGAACACGCTGGTCGCGCTGCGCGACGGCGTGCCCACCCGCGTCCTCTACCGCGACCTCGGCGGGATCAGGATCAGCCCGGCACGACTGCGCCGCAACGGATTCACGCTCGGCGTGCCGGAGATCCACGGCGACCTCGCCACCGACGACCCGCGCACGCTGCAGACGAAACTGCTCGCCTCCGCGATCTCCGGCGCGCTCGCCGAACAGATCGCCGTGCTCTCCCGTACCCACGACATCGCTCTTGATCTGCTCTGGAAGCACGTCGCCACCGTCGCCCGGGACACCTACGCACGGCTCGGCACCACCGCGGACGACGACGCCGCACGATTCTTCGACGCCCCGCTCCCGCTCAAGGCCACCACCGCCATGCGCCTCGCGGCGAACCCGCTCGACGACATCTGGACCCACCTCGACAACCCGATGGCAGGACTGCGATGACCACCGCCCAGCGCGCCCACGACCACCGCTGCGCCCTCGCGCCCGTCACGCTCGCCGACGCGGTCACCCACGCCGCCACCGGCCTCGACGCGGCCGCACCGGACCTGCTCCCCGCGTTCCGCGACCACGTCCCCACCGCGGCCCGCGTCGTCGGCGCACGACTGCTCGGCGCGCTGCTGCGCGAGGACATCGGCGACGCCCGCCGCCGCTACACCGGGCACGGCACCCGGCACGCCTTCGACCGCGTCGAGGTCGCACCGGACGAGATCCCGGCCGACCCGGTCACGCTCCTGCCCCCGGCACTGCTCGACACCGGCGGCTGGGCCCTCGCGGCCGAACTCGCCAACGCGGCCACGAACCTCGCCATCGCCTACGCCCGCGACCCGGCACCGCGCGAGGACCCCCGCGACGCGGACGACCAGGCACTCGACTACGAACGGCTCGCCGTCACCGGCCACAACCTGCACCCCTGCGGCCGCACCCGGCTCGGCTGGGACGTCCCGGACGTCCTCGCCCACGACCTGGAGACCCCGGCCACCACCATGCGGTTCGTCGCGGTCCGCCGCGACCTGCTCACCGGCGACCCGATCCACCTGCCGCACCCCGAGATACCCACGGCCCCCAGCGGGTACGCCGTCCAGCCGGTCCACGCCTGGCAGTGGGACGCGGTCGTCCGCCACCGCTACGCCGGCCTGCCCATCCTGCCCCTCGACGGCGCGCTCACCGTCCACCCCACGGCCGCACTCCGCACCGTCCTGCTCCCGCCCGCACCCGACGGCAGCCGGCACTACCTCAAGGTCTCGCTCGACATCCAGGTCACCTCCACCCGCCGCAGCATCTCCGTCGCCAGCACCCAGAACGGGCCCGCGCTCTCCCGCCTGCTCCACACGCTCACCGCGGACGACCCGGACGGCCACCGCCTGCTCCTGCTCGCCGAGACCGCCGGCACCGCCGTCCCGGACGCCGGACGCGACCTCGCCGCCATCCTCCGCCGCGGCATCGACGGCCGGCTCACCGACGGCGAAACCGTCGTCCCGGGCAGCGCACTCGCCGCCGTCGACCCGCGCACCGGGCGCACCGTCCTGGCCGGGCTCGCGGACGCGTACCCCGGAAACGCCCTGGACTTCGTCGAGGACTACGCGCGGCTGCTGCTCCCGCCGCTGCTGCGGCTCGCGGCCCGGCACGGCATCGCGCTCGAGGCCCACCTGCAGAACTGCCTGCCCACGTTCCTCGACGGGCGCCCGCACCGGCTCGTCCTGCGCGACTTCGCCGGACTCCGCCTGCACCGGCCCCGGCTCGCCGCGTCCGGCATCGACCTGCCGCTCTGGCCCGGCTCGGTCACGGCCACGGACGACGAGGGCGAGCTGCGCGCCAAGATCGGATACACCGCGTTCCAGGCCCACCTCGGCGAGATCATCGTGCAGCTGACCAGATCGCACGCGCTCGACGAACCACGCGCCTGGCAGCGGGTCCGTGCGGTCGTCGACGAGACCTACGAGGGGCTGCTCACCGGGCCCCGGCCGGTGGCGGGCGCGGCCGCGGACCTCGCCGCGTTCACCGCACCGACCGTGGCGCACAAGGCGCTCGTGCGCATGCGGCTCGCCGGCGCCGGCGACGTCCACCACCCGGTCCGGAACCCGCTCCATGGATGAGCTCCTGTCCCGGGCGCAGCGGCCGGTCAGCGCCTACGTCTACTCCCGCGCGGCGCTGGTGGCCTCGGCGGATCGCGTCCGCGCCGCACTCCCCCACGGCGCCACGCTGCTCTACGCGGTCAAGGCCAACGGGCACCCCGACGTGGTCCGCACGCTGGCCGGGGCCACGGACGGCCTCGAGGTCGCCTCCGGCGGGGAACTCGCGCTCGCGGTGGCCGCGGGCGCCCGCCGGATCGCGTTCGGCGGGCCGGCGAAAACAGATCAAGAACTGGCCGCGGGGGTACGGGCGGGAGCGCTCGTCCACGTGGAGAGCGTCCTGGAGCTGCGCCGCCTGGACGCGATCGCGGACTCGCTGGGGTCGCGGGTCACGGCGGCGCTGCGGGTCAACCGGGACGTCGCCGGGCCGGACGGCAGCCACCGGATGACCGGCGTGCCGACCCCGTTCGGGATCGCGGAATCGGGGCTCCCGGAAGCGTTCGCGGTGGAGCTGCACGCGGTCGACCTCGCCGGCTTCCACCTGCACGCGGTCTCGAACTCGCTGGACGCGGCCGCCTACGCGACCTTCGTGACGGACGCGCTGGACTGGTCTTTCTCGACGGCGGCCGCATACGGGGTCCCCCTGCGGTACGTCAACGTCGGCGGCGGGCTCGGCGTCTCCTACACCGACCACGCCGTCAGCATCGACCTGGCAGAGCTGGGCGCGCGCCTCCCGGCCGTACCCCCGGGCGTGGATCTGGTCTTCGAACCCGGCCGTCTCCTCGCGGCGGACGCGGGCTGGTACGCGGCCGAGGTCATCGACCTCAAGCAGACGCACGGGCGCTGGTTCGCGGTGCTGCGCGGCGGCACCCACCACTTCCGGCTGCCGGCGGCCTGGGGGTACAGCCACCCGTTCACGGTGCTGCCGGTCGACGACGCGTGGCCGTGGGCGTTCGCGCGGCCGGAGGTGTCGGACGTGCCGGTGGACGCGGTGGGCGAGCTGTGCACGCCGCGGGACGTGCTGGCCAGGGACGTGCACGTGGCGCGGCTGCGCGTGGGTGATGTCCTGGTGTTCGCGCGTACCGGCGCCTACGGCTGGGACATCTCCCACCACGACTTCCTCCGCCATCCCCACCCGCAGTTCATCGTGCTCTGAGCGGTGTTTTCGGGGCTGGGTGCCGTAGGCACGTCGTTCGCCCTTGACCCCGGTCACGTCCGCTCAGGGCTTCCTAGGAGGCTGGGCTGAAGCCTTAAGCCTCAGGTCCGCCTGCCGCCCGCCGACAGTGGTTCACCGACAGGCGTTTCTCCCCGCGGCTCTCCCGGAGCGACGCCGTCCGGCTTGCGAAGGCCGGTCGCTCCGGGAGAGTGGGACGTGGACCTCAATCACGGACCCGCAGGCGAACCGATCACCCTACGCGCCGGTAATCTGCCGCCGTGGAGAAGATCCTGTACACCCGTGAATGGGGAGCGGGCGATCGCGTCGCCGTGCTGATCCACGGGATGATCACTGATTCGACGAGCTGGCACGAGGTCGGGCCCGCGCTGGCCGGCAAGGGCTACCGCGTGATCGCGGTGGACCTGCCCGGCCACGGCCACTCCCCCGCCCCGGAACGCGACCTCACGCTCGAGGACACCGTCGGCCTGCTGCTGCGCACCGTACCGGCCACCCCGGACCTGGCCATCGGCCACTCGCTCGGCGGCGCCGTCCTCGCGGCCGCGGTGGACCGTCTCCGCCCGGCCCGCGCCGTCTACGTCGACTCGCCGCAGCGCCTGGACGACGGCGGGCACGGCCTCGAGGCCGCCGTCGCCTACCTGAACACACGCCGCAAGTCCCGCGAACCGGACACGCTGCTGCGCGACCGCCCCTGGTGGCCGGAGCAGGACCGGCTCAACGAGACCGAGGCCGCGCTGCGCTGGAACACCACGTCCACCGCGCACCTGCTGGCCGGCATGGTCGACCGCGACCTCACACCGGCCGCCGTGGTCCCGTCGCTGCTGATCAGAGCCGACCCCAGCGAGTACGTCCCGGACGACGCCGCGGTCGACCGCCTCACCGACGCCGGCATCACGGTCCGCACGGTCCCCGGCGCCGGCCACACCGTCTGGTACGGCCGCGTCCCCGACTTCCTGGACGCCCTCGACGGCTGGATCTGAACCGCAGGTGCCTGAGCAGCCGGGGTCTGAGCAGCCGATGGACGCGCTGCCGCAGGTCCACTCCGTGGGTGTCGCCTGTCTGGGGCACACCGCCTAAGGCATCCTAGGAGGCTAGTCTCCCGCACTGCTCAGGTCCGCGCAGGGCAACAGCAGTCGCGTGGCGGTCGTGAGCAGTCGCGGAAGTCGCGGCTCTTCCCGGACCACGGCGGAACCGGCTCCGATCGGGGGCCGGAAGCGGAGCGCCAGCGGAGTCTTCCGGCCCCCGGAGGTTTGCCCGCGGGAGCATGCGGGCCGCACCACGCCGGAAGCGGGAATATCCGCCTTTAGAGGGTTTTCAGGGTTTGCGGGCCAGCCCGCAATAGCCGTGCATCGCCGGTGGGGACGCGCCGGGCTCGGGGCGCCAGTGCGGGATGGAGACGACGCCGGGCGGGACCGGGTCCAGGCCGTCGAGGTAGGCGGCGATCTGGGCGGGGCTGCGCAGGTGATACGGGTGGCCGGCGGCGTTGGCGCGGCGGACGGCCTCGACGAATCCCGGGTCCGTGTCCGTGCCGTCGGAGACCGCCAGGTAGCTGCCGGACGGTACGCCGTCGCGGAGCGCGGCCGTGATCTCGACGGCGCGGGAGTGATCGGTCACGTTGCCGAGCAGACCGCACATGATGATCGCGACCGGCGCGGTGAGGTCGAGCGTGCGGGCGGCCTCGCGGAGCAGCGCGTCCGGCTGCTCCGCATCGCAGTGCACGTAGTCGGTGGTGCCGGCCGGGCCGGACGCGAGCAGTGCGCGGGCGTGCGCGCGGACCAGCGGATCCTTGTCCACGTAGACCACGCGCGCCTCCGGGGCCAGACGCCGGGCCACCTCGTGCGTGCTGTTCGCGGCCGGGAGACCGGCGCCGATGTCCAGGAACTGGCGGACGCCGGCCTCGGCCACCAGGTACGTCACCAGCCGCACCAGGAGTTTGCGCTGCTCACGGGCGAGCACGACGATGCCGGGGAACGAGGCGACGACCCGATCGCCGACCACGCGGTCGATCTCGAAGTTCTCCGTGCCGCCGAGGATGTAGTTCCACATGCGGGCGCTGCTCACCACGGTGGCGTCGGGCTGCGACTCGGCCATACGCCTGACGCTACTCGTCGACGGCGCGGCCGGACACGCGTATCAATGCATATCGGAACGCCCGCTACGCCGCGCGGAACGTCTACGTGGGACGGACGCACCACTAGGATCGGCGCATGACGAACGTGATCATCGCCGGTGGTGGCGTGGCCGGCGCGGCCACCGCGCTCGCCCTGCACAAGGCCGGGATTCCCGCCGCCGTCTACGAGGCGCACGCCTCCGGCGGCGAGGACGCGGGCGCGTTCCTGACCGTGATGGCGAACGGCATGGCCGCGCTCGACACGATCGGCGCCACCGAGGCCGTCCTCGAGGTGTCCTACCCGGCGCGCACGGTGGCGCTCTACGACGCGCAGGGCGTAGCGCTGGGCGAGCGCCCGATCGCCGGGCCCGCACGCACGATGCGGCGGGCCGCGCTCTACCGGGCGCTGCAGGAACTGGCCGTCGCCCGCGGCATCCCGGTGCACCACGGCAAGCGGCTGACCGGCGCGTTCACGTTCGAGGACGGCACGCGCGCGGACGGAGACGTCCTGGTCGGCGCGGACGGCATCCACTCCCGCACCCGGCGGCTCATCGACCCGTCCGCGCCGGAACCGCGCTACACCGGGCAGCACGTGATCTACGGATACGCGGACGGGAACGTCGCCGGCGTCACCGACGACGGCTACCACATGATCCGCGGCGAGCGTGCGGCGTTCGGCTTCACGGCACCGGGCGACGGGCACACGTGGTGGTTCGCCCGGATCGCCGGAGAGCCGGGCACCGGCGCGAACTGGCGTGAGCTCGCCCTCGCCGCGGTCCGGGACGACACCACGCAGGCCGCCGCGATCGTCACCGCCACCGCACCGGAGCAGGTGGTCGGCGGCGACTCCTACGACATCCCGACCACGCCGCGCTGGCACGACGGCACCATGGTCCTGACCGGCGACGCAGCGCACGCCGCCTCACCCGCGACCGCCCAGGGCGCGTCCATGGCGCTCGCGGACGCGGTCGCGCTCGCCGAGGCGCTCAGTGCCCACCCGGACGACGTACAGACGGCCTTCACCACCTACGAGACACGCCGCCGGGCCGAGACGGAGGAGAACGTCGCCGCAAGCGCCGCGCTCAATCGTCGTCCGTAGAGAACGCCTTCGACAGCACCGCCGCGATCGCCACACCGACCACCGCGATGCCGACCTGCACGCCCACCACCAGCCAGTCGAACCCACGCCCGAACAGCTCGAACGTGTAGTGGCTGTGCAACTCGTACCGGTCCGACACCCAGGTGCCGCCGACCGCCGCGCCCACACCGATCAGCACGGTCAGGATCACGCCGATGCTCTGCCGGCCGGGCAGCACGATCCGGGCCACGACACCGATCACCGCGCCGAACACGATCGCCGAGACATAGTCCTCGATACCCATGAGCTGATCATGCCCAACGGGCGCAAATCGCTAACCGGGCATTCGTTGACCGGGCAGCAGCGCCGGGTCGTGCGCGCTCACGATCGTCAGGTCCGGGTCCGCGCGGCGGTGCAGCGCGGCCAGCCGCCGATGGTTGTCCCGCACCAACGCCCGGTCGATCGCCACCGCCCGCTCCTGCAGCCGCAGCGCCAGCGGCTCCCGCCCGACGCCGGTCAGCACGCTCCCGTCGTAGAACGCGTCCCCGGCGTGCAGGATCCACCGCTCTCCCGCGTCGACCGCCACCGCCGCATGCCCGCGCGTATGCCCCGGCAGCGGGATCAGCACCACGCCGGCCACCTCGCGCGCGCCCGCGAACCCGCGCCACTCCTCGCCGCCCGGCCCGTGCGTCACCACCCGCGGCCCGTGCTCCCACTGGGCCGCGCGGTACCGGGCCCGCTCCCCCGCGGTCGCCGGATGCCGGGCCGCCTGCCACTCACCCTCGGTCAGGTGCACGCGCGCGTCCGGGAAGTCCGCCAGCCCGCCGGCATGGTCCGCGTCCAGGTGCGTGAGCACGATGTCCCGCACGTCCGCCGGGTCGATCCCCGCGGCGCGTACCTGCGCGATCGCGGTCTCCGCCGGATCCAGCACCGGCCGGCTCACGTGCCGGTAGGCTCCCAGCCGCCGCCCCGGCTCCGCCACGTCGGCCGTGCCGTAGCCGGTGTCGACCAGCGTGAACCCGTCCCCGTTCTCCACGAGCAGCACGTGACAGACGATGGTCGCGCCCGGCATCCGCATGGTCCCGCAGTTCAGGTGCCGGACCCGCGTCTTCTCGCCCACGACCACTCCCAAGATCGACGCCGATGCCTCCCGGCACCCTACTGGAGCCGTCCTGGGGACGACCCCAGACCCCGATCCCGCTCACGCGACGGTCCGGCCCGTTCGCATCCGCGGGTGCGCGCAACTGCCCTGGGAGACGAACCAAGATCCAGATATTCCCGCTTCCGGCGTGGTGGCGGTCCGCATGCTCCCGCGGGCCAACCTCCGGCGTCGGGAAGACTCCGCTGGCGCTCCGCTTCCCGGCGCCGATCGGAGCCGGTTCCGCCGTGCTCAGGAAAGAGCCGCGACCCTCGTCGCCGGTCCCGGCCGCCGCGCCGCGCCGGTCTTGGTCGCCGCGCCGGGCCCATCGAGCCGGTACCGAGGGCATCTGATCGGGCGCTCCGCACCCGATATTTCGGCATTTACTGCCCGCCGCGCGGCGGCGGCCTTGCCGACCTGGCTGCGGAGATCGGCCGCCCGGAGTCGGGCGAATAAAGGGTGATATTTCGGGCGCGGCAGCGCCCGGGGCTCGACGCACGCGGGCGGTCGGCGGCAGCGGGTCAGCGGGCTGGACGCGACGCGCGCGACCGGGTCCGCCGCCGCGTGCCGCGCCGGCCGGCAGCCGACATGGGCCGCGCATGGCCCGGTTGTCGGCCGGCGCAGGCCGCGCGTCGCCCGGTTGTCGGCCGGCTCCGACGAGGCAGCCGGCACCGGGAACGGCGCCGGCGCTGGGAAAGCAGTGGTCAGGAGCGGGACCAGGCGGCGGCGCGGATCTCGCGGAGGGCGGTGCGGCGGGTGTCGCCGCGGAGGGTGTCGACGTAGAGGCGGCCGGAGAGGTGGTCGGTCTCGTGCTGGAGGATGCGGGCCAGGAAGCCGGAGCCGGAGACCGTCAGCGGGGTGCCGTCCTGGTCGAAGCCGTGGACGGTGGCGGTGGTGGCGCGGATCGTCGGGAAGAAGAGGCCGGGGACGGAGAGGCAGCCCTCGTCGTCCACCTCCGTGTCGGGGCCCAGCGAAAGCGTCGGGTTGACGACATGACCCCGGTGACCCTCGTCATCGTCGTAGACGAACACGGCGGCGCTCACCCCGATCTGCGGCGCGGCGACGCCGACCCGGCCGGGTTTGCCCGTCAGCGTGTCCATCAGGTCGGTCACCAGCGTGCGGAGGCCGGCGTCGAAGGTCGTCACGGGATCGGCCGGGCTGCGCAGGACCGCGTCGCCGAGCACTCGGATGGGCCGGATCGTCATGACCGACAGGCTAGCGGAGTCCTTACCACGGGAAGGAGCGACATGCAGGGTGTCGGACAATAGGTGTGGCACGTGTGGCGGGCGAGAGTCACACTCGGAGCGTGACAGCGATGACGATCTCCGTAACGCTGGGGTCACCCCCAGTGGGAGCGATCCCAACCATCCGGACTGATGTAGATCAGCCGAACGGAGGATTCATGTTCATTCGCGCACCGCACGCTCGGAGGTGCCGTACCGCCTTGGTAATGTGCATCACCGGGCATGTGAAACATGCCACAGCAATCCCCCCGACCGGAGAAAACTGATGTGTCAGCACCAAAGTCCCTGTCCGACCTCTGATGCCACCGATCGGGAGGCCGCGAAGGTGATCGCGTCCTTCCCGGAGCAGGGCTGGAGCCTGCTCTGCAACGGTGTCATCGTCTTCGAGGACACGGGCGAACTGCTGCCGGACGGCAGCTGCATCGAGCCCCACCGCGGTCCCGCGCGGCACGCGCTGGCGGCTTGATCCACCCAGCCGGACGTCAACGACGCCACTCCGGCGGTGGCCTCACCTAGGCCACTCATGTAACGCACCGTACAGGTGCGGCTCAGCGTCGAGCTATCTCTCCGTAACCAAACGGTCGTCTTCCGACGGCCGGTCCGCCAATGCCCGCCGGCCGCTTTCCTGAGGCCTGCCGGCTGCCGGACCGGCGTCGCGCGCCGGAGACCGCCGTGCCAGACGGACACACCCCGGGGCCGGGCTGAATCGCCGCCCGCGCCGGGTGGGAGAGCACAAAAAAGTACGCCGGGCGCATCCAACGACGCCCGGCGTACCCCCGAATGCTCTTCCTCAGTCCTCGAACGCCTCCGGCGACGGGCAGGAGCAGACCAGGTTGCGGTCGCCGAACGCGCCGTCGATGCGGCGGACCGGCGGCCAGTACTTCGCGGTCCGGTCCACGCCCGGCGGGTAGGCGGCGATCGAGCGCGGGTAGGCGTGCTCCCACACGTCCGCGGTCACGGACGACGCCGTGTGCGGCGCGTTGGACAGCGGGCTGTCGGCCAGCGGCCACTCCCCCGCCTCGACGCGCGCGATCTCCTCGCGGATGGCGATCATCGCGTCACAGAACCGGTCCAGCTCGGCCAGGTCCTCGGACTCGGTCGGCTCGACCATCAGCGTGCCCGCCACCGGGAACGACATGGTCGGCGCGTGGAAGCCGTAGTCGATCAGGCGCTTGGCCACGTCGTCCACGGTCACGCCGGTCGCCTTGGTCAGCGGCCGCAGGTCGAGGATGCACTCGTGCGCGACCAGGCCCTTGTTGCCCGCGTAGAGCACCGGGTAGTGGTTGCGTAGCCGCACCGCCACGTAGTTGGCCGCGAGCACGGCCGCGCCGGTCGCCGCGACCAGGCCGTCCGGGCCCATCATCCGCAGGTACGCCCACGGGATCGGCAGGATGCCGGCGGAACCGTGACGGGCGGCGGAGACGGCGTTGGCGCCCGGCTCCAGCGGGTCGCCCGGCAGGTACGGTGCCAGGTGCGCGCGCACCGCGACCGGGCCCACACCCGGGCCGCCACCACCGTGCGGGATGCAGAACGTCTTGTGCAGGTTCAGGTGCGACACGTCCGCGCCGAACCGGCCCGGCTTCGCGAAGCCGACCAGCGCGTTCAGGTTCGCGCCGTCCACGTAGACCTGGCCGCCCGCGTCGTGCACCTTGGCGCAGAGCGACGCGATGCCGGTCTCGTAGACGCCGTGCGTGGACGGGTAGGTCACCATGATCGCGGCGAGCGCGTCCCGGTGCTGCTCGATCTTGCGGTCCAGGTCGGCCATGTCCACGGTGCCGTCGTCCTGGCCGGCGACGACCACGACCTTCATGCCGGCCATCACGGCCGACGCCGCGTTCGTGCCGTGCGCGGACGACGGGATCAGGCAGACCGTGCGGCCGCTGTCGCCGTTCGCCTGGTGGTAGGCGCGGATGGCCAGCAGACCGGCCAGCTCACCCTGCGACCCGGCGTTCGGCTGCACGCTGACCCTGTCGTAGCCGGTGACCTCGGCCAGCCAGCCCTCCAACTGCTCGATGAGCTGGGTGTAGCCGGCCGCCTGCGAATCCGGGGCGAACGGGTGCAGCTGGGAGAACTCGGGCCAGGTGATGGCCTCCATCT
This sequence comes from Catenuloplanes japonicus, assembly GCF_000717135.1. Lineage (GTDB taxonomy): Bacteria > Actinomycetota > Actinomycetes > Mycobacteriales > Micromonosporaceae > Catenuloplanes > Catenuloplanes japonicus. The sequence goes on along the minus strand of NZ_JNXY01000002.1, from coordinate 285,388 downwards.
CCGCGGTCGCGTTCAGCTTCATGGTGCAGGAGCCGAGCGGGATCATGCCGCGGTCCAGCGCGTAGTCCATGTCGCTCAGGCGGCGCAGGTAGCGCAGCATGGCGGTCTCGGAGTGATGACTGGAGAAGACCGGGTGCGTGAGGTAGGCGGTCTCACGGACCAGCGCGGCCGGGAAAGCCGCGGCCTCGCCGCCGTCGAATGCGGCGCCGAACACCGACAGGACCGTCTCGAGGTGCGCCACCGTCGTCGTCTCGTCACACGAGATGCCGAGGTGGTCCGCATCCACCCGCCGCAGGTTGATGCCCGACTTCTCCGCCTCAAGGGCGATGTCAACGGCCTTCGCGGGTACGCGTACGAGCAGCGTGTCGAAGAAGTCCTCGTGCACGACCGTCACGCCGTCGATCTTCCGCAGCGCGGAGGCCAGCTGCGACGCCCGCAGGTGCACCCGGCGCGCGATCGACTGCAGCCCGGCCGGCCCGTGGTAGACCGCGTACATGCTGGCCATGACCGCGAGCAGCACCTGCGCCGTGCAGATGTTGCTGGTCGCCTTCTCGCGCCGGATGTGCTGCTCACGCGTCTGCAGCGCCAGCCGGTACGCCGGCGCGCCGTCCGCGTCCTTGGACACGCCGACCAGCCGGCCCGGCAGCGACCGCTCCAGCCCGGCCCGGACCGCGAGGTAGCCGGCGTGCGGGCCGCCGAAGCCCATCGGCACGCCGAAGCGCTGCGTGGTGCCGGCCGCGATGTCCGCGCCGATCTCGCCCGGCGCGCGCAGCAGCGTCAGCGCCAGCAGGTCGGCCGCGACCGTGACCAGCGCACCCTTCGCGTGTGCGGCCTCGATCAGTGCCGCGTCGTCGCGGATCACGCCGGACGCGCCCGGGTACTGCAGGTGCAGCCCGAAGAACTCGTCCGGGAGCTGCTCATTCGCAAGATCGACCACGACCACGGAGAGACCCAGCGGCTCGGCCCGGGTGAGGATCACGTTGAGCGACTGCGGCAGCGTCTCGGAGTCCACCACGTACACGCTGCTCTTGCTCTTGGAGGCGCGGCGGGCGAGCGTCATGGCCTCGGCGACCGCGGTGCCCTCGTCGAGCATCGACGCGTTCGCCGTGGTCATGCCGGTGAGGTCGGAGACCACGGTCTGGAAGTTGAGCAGTGCCTCGAGGCGGCCCTGGGAGATCTCCGGCTGGTACGGCGTGTACGCCGTGTACCAGGCGGGATTCTCCAGCACGTTGCGGAGGATCACGCCGGGCGTGTGCGTGCCGTGGTAGCCGAGGCCGATCATCGAGACCGCGACCGTGTTCTGCGAGGCGAGCGCGCGCAGCTCGGCGAGCGCCTCCGCCTCGGTGGACGCGGCGGGCAGGTCGAGCGTGCCGTGCCAGCGGATGACCTCGGGGATGGCGACGTCCATCAGCTCCTCGACGGAGCCGTACCCGATGGCCTGGACCATGCGGCGCTGGTCATCGGCGGACGGGCCGATATGGCGCGCGGAGAAGAGGTCGGGGTCGAACGGGGGCATGGGGCGGCTCCTCGGGCGGAGAGGTCGACAGGTTCCAACCTCCCCCTCTGTCACACGGACTGGTCCCGTGTTTCAGAGTGCCTGCCCGCACGGTCCTTTTGCCTGAGAGGTTCCGGGGAGGATTTGCCCCTTCGGCGCCCGGAGAAGATCGGGTCTCTCCCGTACGGCTACCCCAACGCTACCAGTGATCATGTTTCACGCCGATCACGAGGCGCTCGGCGCTCGCGGACGACAGCTCACCGACGCATCGTTGACGCCGTAACCGGTTCAGTGTTCTTATTTTCTCGCGTTTCACGTTATCGCAGGTGAAACGGGCACGAACCCACCGAAAACAACACTCCCGGGGGCCGCGGTTGACGATCGGGGACGCCCGCAGCGGGCTCGTGCTGAGCGTGCGGCAGGTCACGGCCACGTTCGGCGCCGACCGCCCCGCGCTCTGCGAGGTGGGCTTCGACCTGCCCGGCGGTGCCATCCTGGGCGTGACCGGCGAGCGCGGCAGCGGGCGGACCACGCTCACCCGCGTACTCACCGGTGATCTTCGTGATTTTGACGGCACGCTCACGCTGCGGCCGCGCGACGGCGGTGCCGAGATCACGCTGGACGCGCACACGCCCCGGCCCAGCCGGTGGGAACGGCTCGCGGCCGCCTCCCCGCGGATCCTGGACACGGACGAGCCGGTACTCACCCCCCGCCAGCGGTACGCGGACGTGCTCGTCATCGACGACGTGCCGCCCGCCGCCTCGGCCCGGCTCCGCGCGCTGCGCGACCGGCACGGCTTCGCCATCGTGGTCACCGGCGCGGACCCGGCCGCGCTGCACGGCGTGGCGGACGAGATCGCGGTGCTGCACGGCGGCCGGATCGTCGAGCACGGGCGCGCGGAGGATCTCTGGTCCGGCCCGCACCACCCGCACACGATCGACCTGCTGACCGGCACGGCCGGCGGGCAGCCACCGGCGGACGGGCCCGGCTGCCCGTATCGCGCGCGGTGCGCGTTCCGGATGCCGATCTGCCACGACACGGACCCGGCGCTCGACCTGGTGACGACCGGCGTCACCACGCTCACCGCCTGCCTCCAGTACGACGAGGGCACCCCGGATCCGGCCCTGCTGGCCGCCTCCGCACACGCCGTCACCCAGCGGGGATACGCTTCCCCGCGTGACGTACAACCCCGCAAGTGACCGCTACCAGACCATGACCTACCGGCGCTCCGGGCGCAGCGGGCTGAAGCTGCCCGCGATCTCGCTCGGGCTCTGGCACAACTTCGGCCACACCCGGCCGCTGGAGACCCAGCGCGAGATCGTGCGACGGGCGTTCGACCTCGGCGTCACGCACTTCGACCTGGCGAACAACTACGGGCCGCCGCACGGCTCGGCCGAGACCAACTTCGGCGCCATCCTGCGGTCGGACCTCGCGGCGTACCGCGACGAGATCGTCATCTCGTCCAAGGCCGGCTACCTGATGTGGGACGGGCCGTACGGCGAGTGGGGCTCCCGCAAGCAGCTCGTCTCCTCGCTGGACCAGTCGCTGGGGCGGCTCGGCGTGGACTACGTGGACATCTTCTACCACCACCGGCCGGACCCGGAGACGCCGCTCGAGGAGACGATGTCCGCGCTGGACGCGATCGTCCGCTCCGGCAAGGCGCTCTACGTCGGCGTCTCCAACTACACGGCTTCGCAGACCGCCCGCGCGGCCGAGATCCTGCGCGAGCTCGGCACTCCGCTGCTGATCCACCAGCCGTCCTACTCGATGCTCAACCGCTGGATCGAGCGCGACGGCCTGCTCGACGCGCTGGAGACGGCCGGCGCCGGCTGCATCGCGTTCAGCCCGCTCCAGCAGGGCCTGCTCACCGACCGCTACCTGCAGGGTGTGCCGTCCGACTCGCGCGTCGCGACCAGCCACTTCCTCAACGAGAGCGACCTCTCCGAGGACACCATGGGCAAGGTCCGCGCGCTCAACGAGATCGCCTCCGGCCGCGGCCAGACGCTGGCGCAGCTCGCGCTCGCCTGGGCACTGCGCGACCCGCGGATGACCAGCCTGATCATCGGCGCGTCCAGCGTCACGCAGCTCGAGGGCAACATCGCCGCGCTCGGCAACCTGTCGTTCACCGACGACGAGCTCGCCGAGATCGAGAAGTACGCGGTGGACCGGGACTAGTGTTCTCCCTCCCGCTGGACGGCGACGCCGTCCTCCGCCCCCTCGAGCCGTGGCAGGCCGGCGAACTCCTGGCCAACATCGACCGGGGACGCGAGTCCATCGGCCGTTTCATCGGTCTGGCCGACGCCATCACGTCGCCGTCCACCGCCACGACCTTCCTCACCGGGTACGCGGAGAAGGCCGCCGCCGACACCGGACACATCTGGGGCATCTGGTCCTCCGGTGTGCTCGTCGGCGGCGTCCTGTTCCGCACCATGGACGTGGCGCAGGGCACCGCCGAGGCCGGCTGCTGGCTCGAACCGGCCGCCGCCGGCCGCGGCCTCGCCACCCGCGCGGCCACGCTGATCATCGACTGGGCGATCCGCGAGCGCGGCATCCACCGCGTCGAGTGGCTGGTCGCCTCCGGCAACACGGCCAGCATCGCGGTCGCACGCCGGCTCGGCATGACGCGGGACGGTGTGCTCCGCGCACTGCGCCTGCACCAGGGCGAGCGGCACGACATCGAGGTCTGGTCCGTGCTGGCCCCGGAATGGCTCGCCCGCGCATGACCGACGTCGTGGGCGGGGCCTGGGAGCGCATCGAGCGGTGGATGGCCGTCCACACACCGCCGAGCTTCGCGCTGCTGGCCCCGCCCGCCACCGACCTGTCCGCGCTGACCGCCACGCTCGGCTACGAGGTCCCGCCCGAGCTGGCCGCGTCGCTGCGCCGGCACGACGGCCTGACCGGCTGGGCGAACCTGTTCCCCGAGGCGTCGCCGATCTCCGCCGCGAGGATCGCCGCGCACTACGAGATGTGCCTGGACATCCTGGACGACGTCGAGCCCGGCCCCGGCGAGCCGTGGTGGCATCCGCTGTGGGTCCCGTTCGCCGAGTCCAACGGTGACGCGCTGGTGATCGACCTGCGGCCCGGCCCCGGCCACGGCCGCCTCGGCATGGCCATCCACGACGCCGGCGGCGACTTCTCCGACGGCTACCGTTCCCTGGGCGCCTTCCTGACCGCGATCGCGGACGCCCTGGAGCACGGCGGCCCGGTCGGCTCCTGGCATCCGTACCTGACCGCCGACAACGAGCTGTGGTGGAGCCTCGCAGGCGAGACCACACTGCACGGCCGCCCCCTGACACCGCACTCCGGCCCCCGCTGACCACCGTGTGACGTTCGAGCGGCCCGGGGACGACCGGCCAAGCCCGTCTCCGGCCGCAGGCTCGTCCGCTGCGCCGTCCGCGTTCGCCGCGACCGCGGGCGGCGCGGTCGCGGGCGACGCGGTCACGGTCACGGTCACGGTCGCCGCGGTCACGGTCGCCGCGGTCACGGTCGCCGCGGTCGCGGTCGCGGTCGCCGCGGTCGCGGTCGCGGTCGCCGCGGTCGCGTTGAACCGTCCAGAAGCGGGCGCTGCGCGCCCGAAATTTCGGGAAATAGCAGCCCGTGTGGCCAGCCGCGGCCGCGACCTGATCGTTAGTGCGGGGTCGCGGGTGGTGACGGGGGCGCGGGGGTGCGGCGCATGGCCAGAAGGAGGCCGCCGATGGCGAGGAGCAGGCCGAGGGCGGCGGCCCAGAGCGGGATGACGCCGACGCGGGCCGCGCCGTAGTTCTCGTCCATCTGGGTCAGTGCTACCGCCTCGTCGCCCTTCGCGTAGCCCTTGACCGTCACGGGTGTGGTGCCGGTGGTGGAGCGGACGTCCTCGCCGCCGATCTCCATCGAACCCTGCTGCTCACCACCGTCGACCGTCCAGGTGACGCTGTCGCAGCCCAGCGTGTCCGAGAGCCCGCGGCGTCCCTCGTTGATCCAGTCGCATCGGGCCGGGATCACGGACGCCTCGACCGGCACACCGGCGAACCGTAGGTAGTCGCCCCGCGCGAAGTGCCTGGTGACGAAGCCGCTCGCGGACAGCAGCACCAGCGCGACCCCGAACCCGGCGACGACCGCGGAGATCCGCCCGACCCATCCCGACGACATGCTCCCGAGCAGGCTGCCGATGAAGACGGTCACGCCCAGCCCCACGAAGATCGGCGCGATCACGCTGATCCCGTAGGGACAGCATATGAAGATCACTCCTACCAGCACGGCCACCGCCGCACCGCCCATACCCACGGACGTCGACGTCGACATCTCGTCGCCGCCGCCCTTGTTCCCGTCCCCCGCCACGGCGGGGTTCCCACTGTCGCTCATGGTCGCCTCCGCGCCGGACGGTACCCACCGGCCCCAAACACGACACCGCAGGCGAACGGCCGAAGCGCCACGACCCGCCTCCTTCGCAAAGGATCATTGAGTGTCGCGAAGAGGTCGTCAATCGGCGTCCGCGACGACCTCTTCGCGACACTCAATGATCCTTTCGGTCCCGGCGCTCCCGAGGCGGCTCGCTCTGCGTCCGTGGTAGACACTCGGCGCTGGCGGACGGTCTATCTTTATGGTGAAATTTCGGGCGCGGAGCGCCCGTTGCTGGCCGCGCTCGTTACGCGAGACGCGAGACGCGAGACGCGAGACGCGAGACGCGAGACGCGAGACGCGAGACGCGAGACGCGAGACGCGAGACGCGGTTCCCGCCGGTGGGACGGCGGGAACCGCGTGGGGTTAGGGTGACCAGCGGCGGGACCGGCTCCGATCGGGGGGCGGAAGCGGCGCGCCAGCGGAGTCTTCCGGCCGCCGGAGGTTGGGCCCGCGGGAGCATGCGGACCGCGACCACGCCGGAAGCGGGAAAATGAACTGGATCTTGATCTTCTGGGCTGGTCTTCGGGTTGCGGGGGTGCCTCGGGCCGGCTCACGCGGCGGATAGCAGCGTGCGGGCCGAGCCGTCGGGCGCGCGGGGAGGAGGCTGGGTTCAGGCGGTCTTCAGCGCGGCAGAGACGAGGTCGCGAGCTTCCTGCTGGATGAGGGCGAGGTGGTCGTCGCCCTTGAAGGACTCGGCGTAGATCTTGTAGACGTCCTCGGTGCCGGAGGGGCGGGCGGCGAACCAGCCGTTCTCGGTGGTGACCTTGAGGCCGCCGATCGGGGCGTTGTTGCCGGGGGCGGAGGTCAGGGTGGCGGTGATGGGCTCGCCGGCCAGTGTCGTCGCGGTGACCTGGGACGGGGAGAGCCGGGCCAGGACCGCCTTCTCCTCGCGGGTGGCGGGCGCGTCGATGCGGGCGTAGGAGGGGGCGCCGAAGCGGGAGACCAGCGCGGCGTAGTGCCGGGACGGGGACTCGCCGGTGACGGCCAGGATCTCGGAGGCGAGCAGGCAGAGCAGGATGCCGTCCTTGTCCGTGGTCCAGACGGCACCGTCGCGGCGCAGGAACGACGCGCCGGCGCTCTCCTCGCCGCCGAACGCGACCGAGCCGTCCAGCAGGCCGGGGACGAACCACTTGAAGCCGACCGGTACCTCGACCAGACGTCGGCCCAGCGACGCGGCCACGCGGTCGATCATGGAGGAGGAGACCAGCGTCTTGCCGATCGCGGCGTCCGGGCTCCAGCCGTCGCGGCGGGAGTAGAGGTACTGAACGGCGACGGCGAGGTAGTGGTTCGGGTTCATCAGGCCGCCGTCGGGGGTGACGATGCCGTGGCGGTCCGCGTCCGCGTCGTTGCCGGTCGCGATCTGGTAGGCGTCGCGCTTGCCGATCAGGGACGCCATCGCGTACGGCGAGGAGCAGTCCATCCGGATCTTGCCGTCCCAGTCGAGCGTCATGAACGGCCAGGCCGGGTCGACGGCCGGGTTGACGACGGTCAGGTTCAGGCCGTGGCGCTCCGCGATCTCGCCCCAGTAGGCCACGCCGGCACCGCCGAGGGGGTCGGCGCCGATGCGTACCCCCGCGTTCTTGATCTTCTCGAGGTCCACGACCTGGGGCAGATCGTCCACGTAGGACGCCAGGAAATCGTAGCGGCCGGTGGTGTCCGCGTTGAGGGCCTGGGAGTACGGGATGCGCCTGACGTCCTTGAGACCGTCGGCGATCAGCGCGTTGGCGCGGTCCTGGATCCACTTCGTGGCGTCGGTGTCCGCGGGGCCGCCGTTCGGCGGGTTGTACTTGAAGCCGCCGTCCGCAGGCGGGTTGTGCGACGGGGTGACGACCACGCCGTCGGCGAGACCGTTCCGCTTGCCGCGGTTCGCGGTCAGGATCGCGTGCGAGACCGCGGGGGTCGGCGTGTAGCCGTCGCGCGAGTCGAGCAGCACGGTCACACCGTTGGCGGCGAAGACCTCCACGGCGCTGATCGTGGCCGGCTCGGAGAGCGCGTGCGTGTCCCGGCCGATGAACAGCGGGCCGTCCGTGCCCTGGCCGTCCCGGTACTCGCAGATGGCCTGACTGATCGCGACGATGTGGTCCTCGTTGAACGCGGTCCTCAGGCTGGATCCGCGATGACCCGACGTCCCGAACGCGACCTGCTCCGCCGGGGTGGAGACGTCGGGGTGCCGGTCGGCGTAGGCCCGCAGCAGCTCCGGCACATCGACGAGGTCGGCGGGTTCCGCGGGCTGACCGGCACGGGGATGAACGGACACAGCGGGTCTCCTCGGGGTTCGCACGTGAGGACGTCTCCCCCGACCCTAATCTCCGGGGCGGGGTAGCGCCCGCCACACCCCGGAGATCAACTCGACAGGCGAGGCGCGATACGGGCGACCCGCACGCAACAGGGCCGCCCGTATCCGATCTACTCCGAATAGAAGGTGGCGTCGGCCGGAGCGGTGCCGCCGGAGACCGCCTGGACGTAGATGAGGTTGTTCGCGTGGCGGAGGTAGCGGCCCGCGTAGTTGTAGGACTCGAACGAGACGGCGGCGGGGTCGGCCAGGCCGGCGCGCTGGTGGAAGCTCGCGTCGCCGTTGAAGACGGCGGTGCCGTCGGCCTTCTCGACGTACACCTCGAAGTTCTTGTGGCGCAGGTAGTAGCCGGGGAAGTTCGTCGACTCCAGCGAGACCGTGCCGGAGCCGGCCAGGCCGGTGATCACGCGGAACTGGGAGTCGGCGAGCGGGCTCACGTTCGCCTCGAGGCGGCCGCGGTACTCCCAGTGGCGGAGGTACCGGTCGGGGTAGTTGTAGGAGCGCAGCCGCACCGGGTGCCTGCCGTCCGGGATCGGGATGCCGAAGTCCGGGGTGCCGTCGGCTTTCCAGTAGACCTTCTGGACGCGGGTCCGCCGGTTCGGATCGTTCAGCGGGTCACCGGAAATATCGCGGTAATTCCGGTCGTGGTAGACCATGATGTCGCTCTGGCCGTCCTCGGAGACCGTGAACGAGTTGTGGCCGGGGCCGTACTGGCCGGTGTTCGCGTTGCTGGTGAAGACCGGCGTCTGCGTCTTGACCCAGGACGACGGGCTCAGCAGATTCGCACTCGCCGACGCGGTCAGCAGGCCGAGGCAGTAGTTCGCGTCCGTCGCGCTCGCGGAGTAGGTCAGGAAGATCTTCCCGTTGCGCTGCAGCACGGTCGGGCCCTCGTTGACCTGGTAGCCGATCTTCTCCCAGGCCAGCGTGGGCGCGGAGATGCTGACCGCGGCGGACGAGAGCGTCCACGGGTTCGACATGGTGGCGATGTAGAGGCTGGTGTTGCTGGCCGGCAGGTTGTTGTCGTGCTGCGCCCAGATCAGGTATCGGGTGCCGTTGGTGACGAACGTGGACGCGTCCAGCGCGAAGCTCTGCCAGCCGGTCTGGATCTGCCCCTTCTCGGCCCAGCTCGCGGTGAGCGGGTTCGCGCCGGTGCCTTCCAGCACGTACGGCCGGATCGCCCAGACGTCGTCCCCGCCGGCGGCGAAGTAGACGTACCACTTCCCGCCGATGTAGTGGATCTCCGGCGCCCAGATGTGCGCGCTCATCGCGCCGCTGGCGTGCTTCGTCCAGATCGTCGTCTCCGCCGCGGTCGACAGCCCCTGCAGCGTGGTGGCGCGGCGCAGGACGATCCGGTCGTACGCCGGGACGGTGGCGGTGAAGTAGTAGTAGCCGTCGGTGTGCTTGTAGATGTGCGGGTCGGCACGCTGGGCGGCGATCGGATTCGTGTAGGACACGGCGGGCGCGGCGGCGGCCGGCATCGGGGGTCCGAGCAGGGTCAGACCCGCGGCCACCAGGACGGCGGCGACCACGAAACGTCTCATGACGATCCTTCCTCACAGTGGGGTTCGTCGATGAGTGTTAGCGCTCACATGCGCACCGTCAAGGGCAGGATGGAGCGTGTGACCCAACGCCTCCGCCTTCGCAAGCCTGAGCCGGACGACCTCGACGCGCTGTTCGCGCTCTACAGTGACCCGCAGGTCTGGGCGCCCGACCCGCTCTCCCGCCACTCCGCGCCCGCGCAGACCGCACGCACGCTCGACATCTGGCGCGCCGCCTGGGAGCGGGACGGGCTCGGGATGTGGGTCGCGCACGAACTGGACGGCGCGTTCGCCGGGATCGGGGGGTGTTTCATCCGGTACGGGGCTGCCTGGAACCTCGGGTTCCGGCTGCTGCCCGCGTTCTGGGGGCGTGGCTACGCGCAGGAGATCAGCGCCGCCGCGATCGGTGCGGCCGCCGCGCTCCGGCCGGATCTGGCGATGACCGCCTACCTGCTCGAGGGCAACGACCGATCACAGCACACGGTCGAGCGCGCCGGCCTGCACCGCATCTGGCGCGGGCCGGACGCCGGCAACCCGGACCCGTCCGCGATCCGCCTGCTCTTCGCGGACCGCCCGCTCCCGATCGACGTGATCCGCGCACTGACCGCTTTTTAAGATCAACATCAGGGGGTACGCACGTGGAGCGCCCGCAACTGGAGTCACGGCTGGCGCGCCTCGACGCCGCGCTCGCGCCGATCGCCGCCGAGCCGGTCGACATCGACCGGCTTTTCTCCCGCGACCCGCTCGCGGGAGCCGGCGTCACGGACGAGGCCGCCGCGCTGCTCACCGAGCTGATCGACCGGTACGCGGCCGGTGACGAGGACACTCGGGCGTACATCCGGCGGCTCTTCGTGCTCTTCCCCGCCTTCCGGTGGGCCGCCCGCGCGCCCGGCCACGACCTGCGGCAGCGCCTGCTGCACGTGTCCGCGCTGGACCGTCAGCCCGACGCCCGCGACTGGATGCTGCTGCTCAGGGACGTCTACGACGAGGCGCGCGCCGCCGGGATCGACCCCGCGCCGCTCCTGGCCGAGGTGGCCGCGCTCTCCACCCCGCAGACGCGCGCGTTCATGACGGTTCGCCAGCCGACGCCTCGTAGGCCCGCTTCGCCGCCAGCACCGGCTCCTGCAGGTGCTCCGGATCGACGCCGTGCACGTTCAGCGGCGGGTGGAAGCGCCGGACCAGCGCCGCCTCGATCGGCTCCGGATCCGGGTCCTCAGCCCAGGTCAGGCGCAGGTTCTTGTGCATCCACGCGGTCAGCCGGATCTCGTGCTCCGGCACCAGGACCACCCGATCGGTCCACGTGGTCCGGTAGCCCTCCGGCAGCAGCAGCCCCGCCAGCGTGCGCCGCAGCGTGGAACTGCCGGACCGCCGCAGGTGGTTACGCAGGATCCGCCCCCGCAGGTTGCCGGCCCGCCCCAGGTACAGCAGCCGCAGCGTCGGCACGTTCACGTTCGGCGGCCCGCCCAGCTCCGGGAAGACCTCGGGCGCGGCCCACCACGCGTAGACACCGCCACCCCGGCCCAGCTGCTTGCCGGCGACATCGAGCGCGTACGGCGCACCGGACAGCAGCTCGAGCGCGTCCTCCGTCCGTTCCTCGTCGGTCAGAAGGTCATCGTGAGTAATCATCCCGCCCATGCTAGGCCGCCCCGAGCAGCCCGAACCCGCCGCCGTCCGGCAGCCGCTCCCGAAGATCAAATTCATGTTCCCGCTTCCGGCGTGGTGCGGCAGCGTTGCTCCCGCGGGCACACCTCGCCGTACGCCAAGACTCCGCCGGCGCTCCGCTTGCCTCCCGGCGTCGGAGCCGGTTCCGCGCGGCGCGGGAAAGAACACGCGAGTTCCGCCGTCCTGGGGCTGCCCGAGGCGAGGCCCGCGCACTCCCACGCCGACCCCGGCCGTCGCCCATCGGAGATGAGGCGATCTCATCCGAGTCGGCCCGCCCTCAATGAGCCGTGCGGCGTGCCTCGGCGGCGGCTACGGCGCGGCGTACCCCCTCGATGATCTTTTTGGGCCTTGTGAAGACGTCGTCGGCGGTGTAGCGCAGTGTGGCCCAGCCTGCTGCCTGCAACCGGTTGAATCGCACGATGTCCTTGCGGAACGTTGCCTGGTCACGGTGATGATCGCCCTCGTACTCGATAGCGATCCGCCATGCTGGGTAGGCCAGATCCACCTGGCCGATGAACAGCCGGGCGTCGTCCAGGATTCGATATTGGGCCACCGGTCGTGGCAATCCGCCGTCCGTGATCACCAGCCGTAGCCGGGTCTCCATCGGCGACGCGGCTCCCGGCTCGGCCAGCCGCAGAATGTCCCGAAATTTCATGACACCGCGCCAGCCGGGGTGCGCATCCGCGGCCCGGTGCAGCTCCGCGAGCGACACCGCCCGCCGGTGCAGCATCGCGTCGACCGCGATCGCCGCGTGGACACGATCGGCGCCGCGCCCCAGGTCGAACGCCGTCCGCGCCGGCGTGGTCACCCGCAGCCCGGTGAACATCTCCACATCGCCCCGCGGCAGCTCACCGCGAATGACCCGAAGCATCGACTGGTTCACGATGCCCTGTCGTCCCGGCACGATGATCGAGACAGGCTCGTCGGGGGCGAGGAGGTCGACATTCCAGAGGTACGCCGCGCTCAGCCCGCCGATGGCGGCGCTCGAGGGCATCGCCAGTTGCGCGGCCGCACACCACATGCGGTGGAGGTCCGGGGTGAACGCGGCTCGTGCGATGTAAACGCCCCTGTAGAGGCGCTGCCAGTGTGGCCCTTTGAGCGCGCCGGGCGTAGTCAGCCCCGCGTCGACCGCATCCCGCCGGCGAAAGGGCGCGGACCGTAATTGCCTGATGGCCGGAACCATCCCGCCATCATGGACCATCGCATCAAAGCCTGTGGATCATTGAGTGTCGAGAAGAGGTCGTCAGAACCGCCGTGTGGCGACCTCTTCTCGACACTCAATGATCTACTCGCCCGTGTGGGTGCTCCGCCCGCGCGGTACGCGGTCGCTGTCACCCGCCTTATCACGATATTTCGGGCAGGAAGTGCCCGGTCGATGGTGGACTCCGGCTCGCGCGCCTCACGAGCCGCCGCGCGTGCGTCAGTAGCCGCCCACGGATGCAAGGCGGCCGCCACGCGCGCCGACAGCCGCCCGCAGAGGCGTCAGGGCCGGTGCGGATGGGCAGAGGCCGCCGTGCGGGCGTCAGCAGCCGCCTGCGGATGCCGTCAGGCCGGTGCGGATGCGTCAGGAGCTGTCGCGGATGCGGGTGGCTTCGGTGCGGGCCTCGGCGATGATGCGGGCGGCCTCGGTCTCGGCGGCGGCACGATGCTCGGCGGCCTGCTGTTCGGCCAGGCGCAGGATCCGGTCGGTGGCTTCGCCGAGACCGGCGGCGGCCGGAGCCGCCGCCGTGACCGAGGATGCTGATGCGACCGGAGACGCCGCCGCGGCCGAGCACGCCGCCGCGAACGGCGCCGCCGGTGCGGCCGGGATCGTCGAGGGGATCGACTGCTCCGGATCGCGGGCGCGGCGTTGCAGGATCAGGCCGGCGAAGACCAGGACGATCGCGGCCACGGTCTGCACGCCCTCCGCGGAGACCAGGTCGGACAGCGCCAGCGACAGCAGGAATCCGACGCCGAGGCCGACCAGCAACGTGCCCAGTGAGCGCATGACCGGCAGCATAACGTCAGGCGGAGGCCACCACCTTCTCCAGCAACGTCACCGCCCGCGACTCCGGTGTGGCACCGTCGGAGGAGGGCAGCTCGTCCCGCAGCTCCCGGGCCCGGGAAGCGAACGACGGGTCGGCAAGCACTGTCCGTACCCCGGAAAGGATCTTGGATGGTGCCGGGGTCTGGGTGCGGAGGTTGACGCCGATGCCGGACCAGGCCACGCGCGCGGTCGTCTCCGGCTTGTCCTCGGTGCGGCCGGCGACCACCATCGGCAGGCCGTGGGCGAGCGCCAGCTGGATCGTCCCGTAGCCGCCGTTCGTGACGACCACGGACGCGTGCGGGAACAGCGCGGAGAACGGGATGAACGACGCCACCCGCGCGTTGCCCGGCACGTCGCCCAGCACGGACGGGTCCGCGCCGCCGGTGACGGCCACGACCAGCACGTCCTCCGAGGCGAGCGCGGTCAGCGCCGGGCGCAGCAGCTCGGCCGGGTCGGTGGCGATCGTGCCCTGCGAGACCACCACGACCGGACGCTCGCCGGAGGTCACGTCCGCCCACCAGGACGGCGGCGTGAACGGCGAGGACGGCGGCAGCGGCGCCGGGTGCCCGACGAAGGCGACGTAGCCGGGCAGGTCGGTACGCGGATACTCGAAGCCGGGCGTGGACAGCTGGAGATACAGCTCCGGCTCCCGGGACGTCTCCATCGCGGTCCGGCCGGCGGGCTCAAGGCCCAGCGCGACCCGCTGCGCGTCGACCTGGCCGATGCTGGGTGCGAACACGGTCCGGCGCACGAACGCGGCCAGCGCCCGGTTCCGCAGCCGGCCGAGCGGGCCGCCCATCAGCGGCAGGCCGAGCCCGAACGGCGGCAGGTCCCGGCTGGGCAGCCCGAGCGCGGTGATGCCGTAGTAGACGACCGGCGGCCCGCCCAGCTCGCGCAGTGCCGAGACCGCGCCGAACGGGCTGTCCGCCACGACCACGTCCGCCGCCGAGGTGGCCAGCATCGCCTGGAGGTGGCGCACGTGCGTGGCGACCGGCGCGATGAAGTAGTTCGCGATGTCCCACTGCAGCTTCTTCAGGCCGGTCAGCGCGGCCCGCTCCGGCCAGCGCTCGTCCGGCGTGACACCGCTCCAGTCGACCTCCTCCGGCAGTGGCGTGAAGGCCGCGCCGGCCCGGGTGACGGCTCGCTCGAACTCGCGGCCGGTCGTGAAGCGGACCTCGTGACCGGCGTCGCGCAGCGCCTTGACCAGCGGCAGCGCGGGCGTGACGTGACCGGGCGCGGGCGTGGCCGCGAAGAGGAACCGTGCCATGGTGGCGAATCTCCCTGCAGACGTGAGGTGTCCGCGAGTTTCTACACCCTGATGCTCTACAAGCGATATACGGTGCAGCGGTGGAACCCGTCACCGGCGCGGCCCTGGCCGCCACCCTCGTCCCGCTCGCGACCGGCACGGCCGGCGAACCCGGCGCGGCCGCCTGGTCCGCGCTGACCGCGTTCACCGCCCGCCACGACGAGGCCACGGCCGCGCTGGCCGCGGTCGAGGACACGCCCGGCGACCCGGCCCGGGTGGGTGCGCTCGCGGACGTGCTGGCCGCGCTCGCCGCCCGCAACGAGTCCGCGGCCGCGTGGCTGCACGAGTGGCTGGCAGGCGCGGACCGGGTGGTGGACGTGCCACACATCCCGGAGTCCGCGTCCGGCCCCGTGCACGGCAGCGTGACGCAGCCGCAGGTCTAGCCGTTGCCCACGTCGGTGATCCGCAGGACGGCCACGCCGGCCTCGTCGGAGGCGGCGAGGTCGACGACCGCGGTGATGTGCCAGTCGTGGTCCTCGGCCGGGTCGTCGATGACCTGACGGACGGTCCACTCGGTACGGTCCTGGGTGATCTGCAGCAGCGCCGGGCCACGCGCGTCCGGGCCGGTGCCGATGTCGGCGTGCTCCTCGTAGTACGGCGTGAGCGCGTCGGCCCAGGCGGCCGCGTCCCAGCCGGAGTCGCCGTCCAGCTCGCCGAGCGCGGCCCACTGGTGCAGCGCTGCCAGCTCGACGCGGCGGAACATGGCGTTGCGGACCAGCACCTTGAACGCGCGCAGGTTGCGGGTGACCGCGGGCGGCTTGTCCGAAAGCGGCGCCGGCTTGAGCGGGTCGTCGCCGGGGTTGCGCAGCCGCTCCCACTCGTCGAACAGCGACGAGTCGACCTGGCGGACCAGCTCGCCGAGCCACTCGATCAGGTCGACAAGCTCCTCGGTCTTGGCCTCCTCCGGGACGGTCTGGCGCAGCGCGCGGAACGCGTCCGCGAGGTAGCGCAGCACCAGGCCCTCGGAGCGGGACAGGCCGTAGAACGAGACGAACTCGCCGAACGTCATGGCGCGCTCGTACAGGTCCCGGATGACGGACTTCGGCGCGAGCTCGTAGTCGGCGACCCACGGGTGGCCACGGCGGTACGTCTCGTACGCGGCCTCCAGCATCTCCGCGAGCGGGCGCGGGTGGGTGACCTGTTCGAGCAGTTCCATGCGCTGGTCGTACTCGATGCCCTCGGCCTTCATGGCGTTGACCGCCTCGCCGCGCGCCTTGAACTGCTGCGCGGAGAGGATCTGCCGCGGGTTCTCCAGCGTGGACTCGATCACGGAGACGACGTCGAGCGCGTAGGACGGCTCCTCGCGGCCGAGCAGCTCCAGCGAGGCCACCGCGAACGGGGACAGCGGCTGGTTGAGCGCGAAGTCGAGCTGCAGGTCCATGGTCAGCCGCACGGTGCGGCCGTCCTCGTCCGGCTCGTCGAGGCGCTCGATCACGCCGCCGGCCAGCAGCGCGCGGTAGATGAGAATCCCGCGGTGGACGAGCCGGCGCTGGCCCGCGCGGTCCTCGTCGTTCTCGGTGAGCAGGCGGCGCATGTGGGTGAACAGGTCGCCGCGCCGGGCCAGCACGTTCAGCAGCATCGCGTGCGACACCTGGAACGAGGAGGTCAGCGGCTCCGGCTCGGCCTCGACCAGCCGGTCGAACGTGGGCTTGCCCCAGCCGATCGTGCCCTCCGGCGGCTTCTTCTTGACCACCTTGCGGCGCTTCTTCGGGTCGTCACCGGCCTTGGCCAGCGCCTTCTCGTTGTCGATGACGTGCTCCGGCGCCTGCACGACCACGCGCCCGATCGTGTCGAACCCGGCCCGTCCGGCGCGGCCGGCGATCTGGTGGAACTCGCGGGCGCGCAGCAGGCGGGTGCGGATGCCGTCATACTTGGACAGGCCGGTGAAGAGCACGGTGCGGATCGGCACGTTGATGCCGACGCCGAGCGTGTCCGTGCCGCAGATGACCTTGAGCAGACCGGCCTGGGCCAGCGTCTCGACCAGTCGGCGGTACTTCGGCAGCATTCCCGCGTGGTGCACGCCGATGCCGTGCCGGACCAGCCTGGACAGCGTGCGCCCGAAGCCCGCGGCGAACCGGAAATTTCCGATCATCTCCGCGATGGCGTCCTTTTCCGCCCGGGTGGAGACGTTCACCGACATGAGCGACTGGGCCCGTTCCAGCGCGGCGGCCTGGGTGAAGTGCACGACGTACACCGGGGCCTGGTGGGTGGTCAGCAGCTCCTCGATGGTCTCGTGCATCGGCGTGGTCACGTAGGAGAACAGCAGCGGCACCGGCCGTTCCACCGAGCGGACCACCGCGGTCGAGCGCCCGGTCCGCCGCGTCAGATCCTCCTCGAACCGGGTGACGTCGCCCAGCGTCGCGGACATCAGCACGAACTGCGCGTTCGTCAGCTCCAGCAGCGGGACCTGCCACGCCCAGCCCCGGTCCGGCTCCGCGTAGAAGTGGAACTCGTCCATGACCACCTGGCCGACGTCCGCATCCGCGCCCTCGCGCAGCGCGATGTTCGCCAGGATCTCCGCGGTGCAGCAGATGATCGGCGCGTCCTCGTTGACCGAGGCGTCGCCGGTCAGCATGCCCACGTTCTCCGGCCCGAAGATCTCCACCAGCGAGAAGAACTTCTCCGAGACCAGCGCCTTGATCGGCGCGGTGTAGAACGTGGTCCCGCCGCGCGCCAGCGCCGCGAAGTGCGCCGCGGTCGCGACCAGGCTCTTCCCGGACCCGGTGGGCGTGTTCAGAATGAGATTCGCACCGGAGACGATCTCGATCAACGCCTCCTCCTGGTGCGGATAGAGGCTCAGCCCCCTCTCCTGCGCCCAGAGACTGAAGATCTCGTAGAGGGAGTCGGGGTCCGGTGTACCGGGAATCCGGTCGGTCAGCGTGGTCATGGTGTCACCGATCATGCCTGGTCCGCTCACTCCCCCGCCAACCGGCCTTAAAAGATCAAATTCGTTCAGCGGGTACGCGAAGAACTCCCCCGGCCCGCTCCGTGACCGACACCGCCGGCCGTCGTCCACAGGCGCCCCCGCGCCGCCGTGCCCCACGGGACCGGCGGCGATTCGTGCACCAGAACGACCCGGCCCCGCACGCGTGCCGCGCGCCTGGCGCGAGGCGAGGGCGCCGCGCGTCCGGCGCGAGGCAACGACGCCGCGCGAGGGAACACGCGCCGTGAGCTGGGCGCTCAGTGCGGAATGCGGGCACTACGTGCCCGAAATTTCAGCATTTAGCGGGCCTCGGCCAACGACGGCGATCTCGTTCCGGCTTCGAGATCCTGGCTGTCCACGCGTGGCCCGAGCCCTGCCCCGGCCCTCGGCCTGAGCAGCACTGCGATGCCCGCGCCGGCGGCCGCGACCAGCGCGCCCGCGTAGCCGTTGACCGCGTAGCCCATGCCACCGGCCGCGATCCCGCCGCCGATCGAGGTGCCGATCACGTTCGCCAGGTTGAGCGCGGACTGGTTCAGCGCCGCCCCCACTGCGGGTGCGCCCGGCGCCGCGTCCATCACCCGCAGCTGCAGCGACGGATACATGATCAGCTGCACCAGCCCGATCCCGAACGCGCCGGCGAACGGCGCCCACGGCGCGCTCATCACGGTCGCGAACCCGGCCAGCACCACCGCCGCCGCGACACCGGCCAGCGGCACGGTCCGGCCGATGTCCCAGTCCGCGAGCCGGCCGCCGAGCAGCGCGCCCACGGTCATCCCGGCGCCGTAGAGCATCAGCACCACCGGCGTCACGCCCGCGGGCAGCCCGGCCACCTCCGTGGTGATCGGCGCGATGAAGCTCAGCACGCAGTACAGCCCCGCGAACCCGCTCGCCGCCACCGCGATCCCGGCCCACAGATCCGGCGACCGCAGCACGCCGACGCCACCCGCGACGGGCGCCCGCAGTGCCCCGAGGACGCCGGCCACAGGCGCTCGCAGCCCGCCGACGGTCGCACGCGCCCACCTCTGCCGGGCGCGCCCCTTCTGGTCATCAGGACGTCCCTCATGCCGTTCTGACGACCTGGGGAACGCCCCGATCATCGAGGTGGGGGCGACGGCCGCAGGGCGAGCGCCGGCCAGGTCGGCGGCCGTGGCCCTGAGCACCGGGCACACGTCGGCGGGGGTGACGGCCGCCGGGCGCGCGTCGGGCGGCACGAAGCGGAGCACGGCCGCGAAGGCCGCGACGAAGGCCAGGACCGCGAGCGCCAGCGCGGCCCGCCAGCTGACGGCCTGGCCGACGACGATCGCGACCGGCACGCCCACGATGCTCGCGATGGTCTGGCCGACGCCGACGAACGCGGTCGCCCGCCCGCGACGCTCGCGTGGGACCAGCGACGCCGCGGTGGCGGCCGCGACGGCCAGGTAGGCGCCGTGCGGCACCCCGGCGACGAACCGGGCCGCGTCGAAGAGCAGCAGGCCCGGCGCGAGCAGCGCGGCCGTGTTACCCACGATGAACAGCACCAGCGTGGCCAGCAGCAGCCGATGCCGCGGGACGCGGGCGCCCGCGATCGTGATCAGCGGCGCGCCGAGCACGCAGCCGAGCGCGTAGAGCGAGATCGCGGTGCCGACGCTCGCGGCGCTCACCTCGAGGTCGCCCGCGATGCGCCCGAGCAGCCCGGTCACGGTCATCTCCGCGATGCCGATCCCGAACGCGCCCAGCGCCAGCGCCGTGAGCGCACGTCGCTCAGTGAACATCTCTCCTCCTGACGGTCGGGTCGGGCCGCGAGACGCCGGTCACCGGACCGCGGAAGGCCGAGGCCGATCGCGAGGCACGGAACGGCGGTTCAGGTGCCGGGCCGGCAGATCTGCCGCTTCCGCTCCGGCACGCCCGGTGGGCGGCGCGCCAGGACGCCGCCACCGGCGTCGGCCCGGCGGAGGCGGCTTCCGCAGCCCGCGGCCGCGCACCAGAGGACTCAGTCATCGAGACGCATCACGGAAGCGCCGGCGACCAGGACCGGGTCGACCGTGACGGTCACCGGGGACGCCTGCGGGGACGCGAGGCGGGACAGCAGCAGCTCGGCCGCGCGGGCCGCGATCTCGTGGGTGGGCTGCTCGACGATGGTGAGGCGGGGCAGCGTGGCCATGGCCAGCTCGCGGTTGTCGAAGCCGACCAGCGACACGTCGCGGCCGAGCCGCAGGCCGGAGTCGTTGAGCGCGATCAGCGCGCCGAGCGTGAGGTGGTGGCTGGCGCAGAAGACCGCGGTGGGCCGGTCGCGGGCCGCCAGGATGCGCTGCATGGTGGCCTGGCCGCCGGCGACCGTGGGTGGCCCGGTGCGCAGCAACGCGTCCGCCGGTGTGATCCCGGCGCGGTCCAGCTCCGCACGGAAGCCGGCGGACCGGTCCCGCGCGGTGGAGATCTCGTCGGGGCCGCCGACCAGGCCGATCCGCCGGTGGCCGTGGTCGAGGAGCAGCCGGGCGGCCATGGCGCCGGCGCCGAGGTTGTCCAGGAAGACCCGGTCGGTGTCCAGGCCGGGCGCCTCCCAGTCGAGCTGGACGACCGGGATCTCGGTCGCGGCACGGGCCAGCGCCGCCGCGTCGTGCGCGGGCGGGACCGTGATGATGCCCTCGACCATGCGGCTGCGCAGCAGGTCGACCGCGCCGGCGCCGGGCGCCGGGCTGGTCGCGACCAGCACGCTGAGGCCGGCCCGGTGCAGCGCGCTCTCCGCCCCGGCGATGATCGTCAGGTGGAAGTCGTCGGTGAGCGCGGGCAGCAGCACGCCGACCGTGCGGGAGCGGCCGGAGCGCAGGTTGCGGGCGATGCCGTTGGGGCGGAAGTCCAGCTGCGCGGCCGCGTCCTCGATGGCGCGGCGGTTCGCCTCCAGCACCGTACCCCCGTTGTAGTGCTTGGAGATCGTCGCCAGCGACAGGCCGGTCAGCCGTTGGATGTCCTTGTACGTCGTCACGCCACACCATCCGGGTCGAAACGTTCCTACACAAATTTAGCTCGCCTTTCGCCGAATCGAAAGACGATAGGGCGAAACGTTTCGCCCACCCCGTGACAACCAGTGGTTGACCGGTCCGTCTACCGTGAGACCCACAAGATCCGAGGTCGGAGGGGTGCCGATGGTGACCACCGAGAGCCCGGTGCGCACGGCGTCACCGGTGCCCGCGCCGGAGCGCTCCGCGGCCGTGGTCCACGCGCCGGCCGGCCGGGCGCCGACCGTCCGGGGGCGGCTCACCGCGAGCCTGCGCCACACGCCGGGCCGCCTCGCGCTGTGGATGACCGTGCTCGTCGCGCTCGCGCTGCTGGCCGGCGTCGCCGCGGTCACCGGCGTCCGGCAGCGGGCCGCACATCTCGACGCGCTCGCGGACCGCAACGGCCCGCTGACCGTCGCGTCGCTCGACCTGTACCGCGCGCTCTCCGACGCGGACGCGACCGCCGCGTCCGCGTTCCTGTCCGGCGGCCTCGAGCCGGCCGCGCTGCGCGACCGCTACCAGGCGGACATCGCGGAGTCCGGCCGCGCGCTGACCGTGCTCGGCGCCGGGCTCGACGGCGACGGCGCCCAGCACCTGGCCGTGCTCAACTCCCGGCTGCCGGTCTACACCGGGCTGATCGAGACCGCGCGCAGCCTGAACCGGCAGGGCCTGCCGGTCGGCGCCGCCTACCTGCGCGAGGCGAACGGCCTGATGCGCGCGGAGCTGCTGCCGGCCGCGCAGGGCGTCTACGACGCCGCTGCGGCGGACCTGCGGGACTCCCGCTCCGGCGGCGGCGCGGCCCCGTGGCTGGCCGTGCTGCTCTGCCTCGGCGTGATCGCGGCGCTGGTCGTGGTGCAGCGACGGCTGGCCGCGCTGACGAACCGGGTGTTCAACGCCGGCCTGCTGGTCGCGACCGGCGCGGCCGTGCTGCTCACGCTCTGGCTCGGCGTCTCCGCGGTCGCGGCCGGCGTCAGCCTGAACGCCGGTCGTGAGCAGGGCTCGGACCAGGTGGACCGGATGGCGCAGGTGCGCATCGACGCGCTGCAGGCCCGCACGGACGAGGCGCTGACGCTGGTGGCCCGCGGTGGCGGCGCCGCGTTCGAGACGCACTACGCGGAGACGCTGGACGGCATCACCCGGGACGGCGGCGCGCTGGACGAGATCCGCGCGCACGCGACCGGCGTGGACGACCCGCACCTCGCGGTCGTGGACCGGGCGGCCGACGCGTGGCTGGCCGCGCACCGGGACGTGCGCACCCGGGACGGCGGCGGCGACTACACCGGCGCGGTCGAGGTCACGCTGGGCGGCGCGGCCTCGGAGTTCGCCGCGTTCGACAGCGCGCTCGGCGCCGCGATCACGGCGGACAGCGACGTGTTCGCCGCCAGGGCCGACGACGCCGGTGGCGCGCTCCGCTTCGGCGACCTGGGCGCGGGCGCGCTCACCGCGGCCATGATCGCCGGCATCGTGATCGGTGTGCAGCGACGAAGGGCGGAGTACCGATGAACAAGCGCCTCGTGCTGGGCACGCTGCTGCTCACGGCCGTGCTGGCCGGCTGCGCCACCGGCGACGGCGGGCTGCCGGACGTGCGGGTCGGCGCCGGCGCACCGCTGCCGGTCGGCGCGCAGGACCCGGCGCCCAGCGCGTCCGCCGCGCCGGGCGCGGCGCAGAACTGCGACCCGCGTGCCAGCCTCCGCCCGCCCGCGTCGCTGCCGGCCGCGAACGGCATGCCGTCCGGTGGCACGCTGGCCGCGATCCAGGCGCGCGGCAAGCTGATCGCGGGCGTGGACCAGAACAGCTACCGCTTCGGGTTCCGCGATCCGCTCACCGGCGAGCTGTCCGGCTTCGACATCGACATCGCGAAGCAGGTCGCGAAGGCCATCTTCGGCGACGAGAACAAGATCCAGTACAAGACGGTCACGTCGGCGACCCGGATCGACGCGGTCCGCAACGGCGAGGTCGACCTGGTCGTCGAGACCATGACGATGAACTGTGAGCGCTGGCAGCAGGTCAGCTTCTCCAGTGAGTACTTCACGGCCGGCCAACGCGTGCTGGTGCACCGCGGGTCCGGCATCACCGGCATGGACGGCCTGGCCGGGAAGAAGGTGTGCGCGGCCGCGGGCAGCACGTCGATCCGGAACATCGCGGCGCACGCGGCCCGGCCGGTCCCGGTCGCGGTGGCCGGCTGGACCGACTGCCTGGTCATGCTGCAGCAGGGCCAGGTCGAGGCCGTCTCCACGGACGACAGCATCCTGGCCGGGCTGGCCGCGCAGGACCCGAACACCGAGGTGGTGGGCGACGCGTTCACGGTCGAGCCGTACGGCATCGCGATCCGGAAGGAGAACGCGGACCTGGTCCGGTTCGTCAACGGCGTGCTGGAGAACGTGCGCACGGACGGCACCTGGACGCGGCTGTACCGCACGTGGCTGACCGCGCTGAGCACGGACACGCCCACGCCGCCGCCCGCGAAGTACCAGGACTGACGCATGACCATGCCGCCGATGGGCCGGGACGAGGCCGACGCCGCGCTGGTCGGGCTCACGGCCGCGCACGACCGCATCTCCGCGGCCATGTACTGGCTGGACAACCACAAGGGCCTGGCCGCGCTGCGCCGTTCCGGGCTGACCGGCCGGACCGCGGCGACCGCGACCGAGACGCTGCACCGGGTCGGTGTGCTGTGGTCCCGGTTCGCCGCGCTCGGCACCGGCCTGGACCGGGCCCGCGAGGCGCGCGCGGCGGCCGGGAGCCGGCCGAACGCGGCCGAGCTGCGCACGCTCACCGCGATGCTGCGCGAGCCGTCCGTGCCGGTCGGCCCGGACGGCATGGTGCTCGACGGCGGCCCGCCCGTGCTGACGCTGCCCGCGCTCGCGAACGGCCTGGAGGAGCAGACCGCGCAGGTCCAGACCGTGTGCACGCAGGTCGAGGCCGCGCGCACCGCGATCTCCGAGCGCCTGGCGCCGCTGACCACCGCGCTGGACCGGGCGCGGGCCACCGCGTCCGGGCTGGGTGACAGCGGTGGCGCGGACTCCGGCCTGGCGGACGTGGAGGCGCGGCTGGCCGAGGAGCACCTGACCGCGCTCGCGGACCCGCTCGGCGGCGCCGGCAACGACTGGACGGCCGCGGCGAGGTTGCGCGAGCTGGCCGAGGAGGTCAACCGGATCGTCACCGGGCTGGCCGGGCTGGCGCGGCTGCGCGACGGCTTCCCGGAGCGGCTGGCCACGCTGGGGCGGGACGTGGACGGCGTCGCGGCCGCGGAGGAGCGTACCGCCGCCGTGTTCGCCACCGTGCACGAGAAGATCCTCAACCCGGGCCTGCCGGAGCCGCCGCACGCGGCCGGATCGCTGCGCGCGCACCTGCGCCAGATCGCGGAGATCCAGCGGGAGGGCCGCTGGCCCCGGCTCGGCACGGAGCTGGACGCGGCGGAGCGGGGCGCGGCCGCGGCGCTGGAGCGGGCCGGGCACCTGTACGAGGCCGCGGACGGGCTGCTGCGCCGGCGCACCGAGCTGCGCGGGCGGCTGGACGCGTACCGGGCGAAGGCGGCGCGGCTCGGGCTGATAGAGGACGGGCACGCGGCCACGCTGCACGAACAGGCGGAGACGCTGCTCTACACGTCGCCGTGCGATCTTCCGGCCGCGACCAGGGCCGTGATGGCGTACCAGCGGGCACTGTCCGGCGGCGGCCCCGAGCCGACCGCCATCCCGGCCTGGAACAACGAACCTCCTCGAGGGGAGCACCACTGATGAGCGCGTCCTGCCTGCGTCCGGGCTGTCCCGGCCACTACCTCCCGGACGGCTACTGCGACGAGTGCGGTCGCAAGGCGCCGGCCGGCGCGGTCCCGGAACCCGCCACGGGCGCACAACCATCACACACAGCCGCCGGGGGTACGAGAGGGTCCGCGCGGACCGGCAGCGGACGCACGCGCGGCTCGCGGTCCGGGCGGTCCGGGACCGGGCGGGGGCGGCTCGGCGCCGGCCTGGTCGAGATCCCGCGCGTGCCGCTGCGCGATCCGGCGACCGCGGTGATGACCGACCCGGTGGTCTCCGAGCCGAAGCGGTACTGCACCAGCTGCGACAAGCCGGTGGGCCGCGGGCGGGACGGGCGGCCGGGCCGCACCGAGGGCTTCTGCCCGCACTGCGGCACCGCGTTCTCGTTCCTGCCCCGGCTCGCGGCCGGGGACGTGGTGCACGACCGGTACGAGGTGCTGGGCGCGCTCGCGTACGGCGGCCTGGGCTGGATCTACCTGGCCCGGGACCGGAACGTCTCCGACTCGGTGTCCGACCGCTGGGTGGTGCTGAAGGGCCTGATCAACACGGCCGACCCGGACGCCGCGGCCGCGGCCGTGACGGAGCGCCGCTACCTGGTGGAGATCGACCACCCGAACATCGTCAAGATCCACGACTTCGTGCAGCACCCGGACGCGAAGACCGGCGAGCAGGTCGGCTACATCGTGATGGAGTACGTCGGCGGGCGCTCGCTGCGCGACCTGCTGGTGGACCGCCGCGAACGCACCGGTGAGGCCGGGATGCCGCTGGCCGAGGTGATCGCGTACGGCGTGGAGATCCTGCCCGCGCTGGACTACCTGCACGGCCGCGACCTGCTGTTCTGCGACTTCAAGCCGGACAACGTGATCCAGGCCGAGGAGCAGCTGAAACTCATCGACCTGGGCGCGGTGCGGCACCTGTCCGACGAGGAGTCCGCGATCTACGGCACGCCCGGCTACCAGGCGCCGGAGATCGCGGACGAGGGCCCGTCCGTCGCCTCCGACCTCTACACCGTGGGCCGCACGCTGGCCGTGATGGCGCTCGGCTCCAAGGGCTTCACCAGCACGTACGCGGACCGCCTGCCGACCCCGGACGAGGCGCCGCTGCTGGCGCTGCACGACTCGTTCCTGCGCGTGCTGCAGCGCGCCACCCACCGCGAGGCGGACCGGCGGTTCGCGTCCGCCGGCGAGTTCAGCGAGCAGCTGCTCGGCGTGCTGCGCGAGGTGCTGTCCGCCGCGGACGGGACGCCGCGGCCGAGCACGTCGCTACGGTTCACGCCGGAGCGGCGCACGTTCGGCACCGCGGCCGGCGAGGTGGTGGCCGGCGAGGGCGGCGTCGACCCGCGTGAGGTCGCGGCCGCGCTGCCCACACCGCTGGTCGACGTGCTGGACCCGGGCGCGGGCTTCCTCGCCTCGCTCGGCTCCGGCTCGCCGGCCGAGGTGGTCCGCGCGCTGACGGCGGCGCCGGTGACCAGCCCGGAGGTCGCGTTCCGGCTGGTCCGCGCGCACATCGACGCGGGCGACCTGGACACGGCCGCGGCGGACCTGGACGTGCTGGCCGAGGAGGACCCGCTGGACTGGCGGGTGGACTGGCACCGCGGGCTGGCCGCGCTGGCCGGCGGCGACACGGACGCGGCCCGGACCTCGTTCGAGTCGGTCTACCGGGAGCTGCCCGGCGAGCGCGCGGCCCGGCTGGCACTGGCGGCCGCGTGCGAGTGCGCGGGCGACACCGAGGCCGCGGCCGCGCACTACGCGCGCGTGTGGGCGGTCGACCGCGGGTTCCTCAGCGCCGCGTTCGGCCTGGCCCGGCTGCGGCTCGCGGGCGGTGACCGGGCCGGCGCGCTGACCGTGCTGGACCAGGTGCCGGAGAGCTCCGCGCAGTACCTGACCGCGCAGGTCGCGGCCACCCGGGCCGGGATCGCGGGCACGGCCGCGGGCGGCGGGCCGGTCGACGACCTGATCGGCGCGGCGCGACGGCTGGAGCGGCTGACGCTGGACACGGAACGGCAGTCCCGGCTCGCGGCCGAGCTGCTGGAGACCGCGCTCGCGTGGCTGGGCAGCGGGACGCCACCGGCGCGGGGCACGGATCAGATCCTGGGCAACGACCTGACCGAGCGCGGCGTGCGGTTCGGGCTGGAACGGACGTACCGGATGCTGGCCCAGCACGCGCACACGCGCGAGGAGCGGTGGGCGCTGGTCGACCGGGCCAACGCGGTGCGTCCCAGGACGCTGGTGTGAGCGCGGCCCTGGTCTGCCCCGAGCACGGCGAGGCCTTCGACGACGCGGTCTTCTGCGAGGTCTGCGGCCGCGACCTGCGCACCGGCGCGATGCCCGCCGCCCGCCCCGCCACCCCTCCCGTGATCGGGGCGTCCCCGAGGTCGTCAGAACCACGTGGGGGACGCCCCGATCACGCGAACGTGGACGCGCATGCGGGTGCGGGCGGACGTGCGGGCGGATCGCCTCGCACGGCCGTGTCGGGCGGGGACGGCGTACCCGTGAAGGATTGGGTTTCGGCTCGTGACGACCGTGGCGTGTGCGCCTCCTGCGGGGCCGTGGCAGACGCGGCCTCCGGGTGGTGCGGGGAGTGCGGGCGGCGGGTGACGGCCGCGAAGGACCGGGCGGAGCTGGAGCTGGACGGCGTCGCGGCCGTGACCGACCGGGCGAGACGGCGGCAGAACGAGGACGCGGTCGCGATCGGGCGCGCGCGGGACGCCGTGGTGGCCGTGGTCTGCGACGGGATCTCCTCGGCCCGGCGCGCGGACGCGGCCTCGACGGACGCGGCCGAGGCCGGTGTGACCGCGCTGCTGGAGGCGCTCCGGAGCGGCACCACGCCGTTCTCCGCGACCGCGCACGCGGCGTCGGTGGCGGCGAAGGCGGCCGCGGGCACCGGGCGGGCCGAGGACGGGGACGCGCCGCCGGGCTGCACCTACGTGTCCGCGGTCGTGGACGACGAGGGCGTGACCGTGGGCTGGATCGGCGACAGCCGCGCCTACTGGGTCGGCGCGGACGGCGACGCGCGGCAGCTGACCGTGGACGACTCGCTCGCGGCGATCCTGACGGCCGGGCTGCCGGCACCGGCCGGGCTGGAGGACGCGGACCCGGAGTCGCGCGCGCTGGTCCGCTGGCTCGGCGCGGACGCGGGCGAGGTGGAAGCGCAGATCACCCGGTTCCGGGCGGCGCGGCCCGGCCTGGTGGTCGTCTGCACGGACGGGCTCTCGCACTACCTGCCCACGGCCGCCGACCTGGCGTCCGCGGTGGGCAGGCACGACGGCGCCACGCCGCTGGCGCTGGCCCGCGCGCTGACCACGCTGGCGATCGACGCCGGCGGCCACGACAACATCGCGGTGGCGGTCCTGCCCGTCGCCGCACCCACCAACGCCTGAGAAGGAGCGTGTGATGGCCGACAGCAACACCGCCCAGCCGTCGTTCGAGGCGGAGGTGGACCAGAACGAGTACCTGCCCGAGGGCGGGCGGACGGTGGACGCGATCCTCACCGTGACCGCGACCGGCGGGCCGGTGGGCGGCGCGCTCACCGGCGTGAAGACCGCGCAGATCATCATCGTGGACATCTCCGGTTCGATGGCCGCGCCCGCGACCAAGATGACCGAGGCGAAGAAGGCCACGCAGACCGCGATCGACGCGCTGCCGGACGGCACGCCGTTCGCCGTGATCGCGGGCAACGGCGTGGCCACCATGGTGTACCCGCCGAAGCCGGGCACGGTCGTCGCGGACCGGCGCAACCGGGAGCAGGCCAAGCAGGCCGTGCACCTGCTGTGGGCCAACGGCGGCACCGCGATCGGCCGCTGGCTGGACCTGGCGAACTTCGTGTTCGCCGGTACGAAGGCGGACATCAAGCACGCGATCCTGCTCACCGACGGCGAGAACCAGCACGAGACGCGCGAGCAGCTGGAGAAGGTGCTGGACGCGTGCGAGGGCAAGTTCATCTGCGACGCGCGCGGCGTCGGGCACGGCTGGGTCGCGGAGGAGCTGCGGCTCATCTCGTCGAAGCTGCTCGGCACCGCGGACGGCCTGGAGAGCCCGTCGGAGCTGGCCGCCGCGTTCACCGCGATGGCCCAGGCCGCACAGGGCAAGACGGTCGCGGACGTGTCGCTGCGGCTGTGGACGCCGGCCAACTCCGTCATCCGGTCCGTGAAGCAGGTGTTCCCGCAGGTGGAGGATCTGACGGCGCGGCGGACCGAGGTCAGCGCGCGGATCGGCGAGTACCCGACCGGCGCGTGGGGCGCCGAGGGCCGCGACTACCACATCACGGTCGACGTGGAGCCGGACGCGGTCGGTGAGGAGGTGCTCGCGGGCCGGGTCAGCCTGGTCAGCAACGGGCAGGTGCTCACCGAGAAGCTGATCCTGGCGAAGTGGACGGACGACGAGGCACGCTCCACGAAGATCAACAAGCGGGTGGCGGCCTACACCGGGCAGGCGGAGCTGGCGTCCGTGATCCAGGAGGGCCTGAAGGCACGCGACGCCGGCGACGAGGAGACCGCGACCGCGAAGCTCGGGCGCGCGGTGCAGCTGGCCGAGGAGACCGGCCACACGGACACCGCGAAGCTGCTGGCCCGGGTGGTCGAGGTCGAGGACGCGAAGACCGGCACGGTACGGCTGAAGCGGCGCACGGCGGAAGAGAACACCGAGATCATCAACGTCCGGTCGACGAAGACGGTCCGGGTGCAGCGGCAGAAGGAGAGCTGACGATGGCGAGCTGCCCGAAGGGGCACGAGTCCGCGACGCTGGACTACTGCGACACGTGCGGGGCGCCGATGGGCGGGGCGGCCGGGTCGCGGGCATCGGCGTCCGGGGCGTCCGGGGCGCAGATGCCCGGTGCTCCCGCCTCCGGGGCGTCGATGGAGGTGACGCAGCCGGCTCCGTCCGCGGAGGCGGCGGTGCTGTGCCCGGTGTGCGCGACGCCGAAGACGGGGCGGTTCTGCGAGGAGGACGGGTACGACTTCCTGCTCGCGCCGCCGGTCGCGCCGGCTTCCACGCCAGCCGCGGCGGGTTCCGGGCCGGGCCCGGCGGGTTCCGGGCCCGGCCCGGCGGGTTCCGGGCCCGGCCCGGCGGGTTCCGGGCCCGGCCCGGCGGGTTCCGGGCCCGGCCCGGCGGGTGCGGATCCGGCCGTGGCGGCCGGACTGCCGACCTACGGCCCGCCGGCCGGGGACGTCACCGGGAGCGCCGGCGAGACCCGCCTCGAGGTCGTGGTCGGCCCGGACCGCGCCTACTTCGACGGCGTCATCGCGCAGGGCGGTGAGGACGCCGGTGGCATGGTCTTCCCGCGGTTCGCCGCGCAGCGCCGTTTCCCGCTGGCCGGCGAGCGCCTGCTGATCGGCCGGCGCAGCCGCTCGCGCGGCGTCCACCCGGACATCGACCTCGGGGACTCCCCGGAGGATCCGGGCGTCTCGCACACGCATGCACTGCTGATGAACGAGGGCGGGAAATGGTCCATCGTGGACCTCGGTTCCGCCAACGGGACCTATGTCAACGATCCGGCGAGTGCGGCGATCCCGGCGGAAACACCGGTGCCGGTGCGGCCCGGTGACCGTGTCTACCTTGGAGCGTGGACGTCGCTGACCGTGAGGGAAGCACAATAGCGCTCCCCCGGCCGCCCGGCAGCAATTGCCGGATATCTGACGACAGCTTTCTCCGCAATTGAACCCGCAATCCAAGATCGCTCTCCATTGGGCGTCTGTACGGCGAATTCCCGACAGTAGCCCTGATTCAACTTTGACAACCAACACCCGCCCGTTTTCCGCGGTTCCCGAGGTCAGGCCGGGTATCGCGGGAAACGGGCGTCCTGTTTGACGAATCAGCCCGATCCGCTCCACATGCGACGATCAGGACCGGTAGCGCCCGATTCGCGGACACCCCGCCGCCCCTGACCGAACGGTTGATGAGCACCTCCCCCATTGGGTTGAGCTTGCCGACCCGGACGGCCGGTTTCGTTACTCCTTGCGGCCGACGCGAACGCTCTGCGTAGCGATCTTTCATCGTTCGGCCGATACGGCCCCCTCGACGTTGTTGCACAACGCCCATGTCCGAGGTGTTAGGCCCCCGTTAAGCGCGGCGGCGGAAAACCCCACGTCAAGGCCGTGAACAGCCCTCACGTCCACCATGGAGCTGGATTGATCTCGATGGCTGCAAACGATTCCACAACGCGATTCTGCTAGCACTCCGGCCGTTCCGCGTCAATGTGCAAAACGCATTCTGACAGCGATCAAGGGGTGCTTGCGATCATTGCTAGCGTTCTCCATTGTTCTCGCCGGGCACCGCCGTCCCGGGCCCGGCCAGGCCGGACAGTCCTGGATGGACTCAACCACTCGGCTCCTCATCGGAGGTTCACCAGATGGTCCTCACCGGACCCGCGCGCCGCCACGCCGCGGCGCGAATCGCACTCGCCGGGGTGACCGCGCTCGCGGTCGTTCTCGGCGCACAGACAGCGGGCAGCGCGCAGCTCCCGGCAGCGCCGTCCCACCCCGGCGCCCAGCCGCCGTCCGTCGCCGGTTACGGCCAGGTCGACACGCCGGCCTTCCAGGTCCCCGGCCCGCTGCCGGTGCGGACCGGCAGCGTCCCCGTGGTCACGCCGAAGACGGCGAACAAGGCGTTCGCCGCGGACGCGGTCAACGACCAGGTCGCGGTGCGGGCGCTGATCATCGCCACGGACAGCGCGGACTTCGGCGTCGAGACGTGGAAGGCCACGCTCGACCGGGTCGGCGCCACCTATGACGTGCTGTACGCCGCGAGCACCCCGATCACCACGAACACGCTGGTCAACGGCGGCATCGGCAAGTACAACGCGATCCTGCTGACGAACAGCATGCTGCTGGTCCCGCAGGGCGCCAACTTCGTCTCCGCGCTGGACTCCACCGAGTGGAACATCCTCTGGTCGTACGAGCTGAACTTCGGCGTCCGCCAGGCCGCGCTCTACACCAGCTACGGCACCTGGCCGGAGAACTACTGCCTGAACGGCGTCAGCGAGACCAGCGTCGGCGACACGATCCTGCCCGCCACGCTGACCACCGCGGGCGCGGGCGTGTTCGACTACCTGAACCCGGCCGCCAGCGTCCCGATCCAGCAGTCCTACGTCTACAAGACCTCGGTCACGGCGAACTGCGGCGCGGAGAAGCTGCTGCAGGACGCGAGCGGCAACGCGCTCGCGGTGAAGGTGGTCGCCGGCGGCCGGGAGAAGATCGCGCTGACGTTCACGTCGAACGTCAACCTGATCCAGTCCGACCTGCTGGTCTACGGCCTGTTCGAGTGGACCACCAAGGGCCTGTTCTTCGGTGAGCGCAAGCACCACCTGAACGTGGACATCGACGACTGGTTCAACAGCGCCGACCACTACCACGACGACGGGACGATCGAGTACACGCCGGGCTTCTTCGTCAGCGGCCACGACACGATCAACCTGGCCGCGAAGCAGACCGCGCTGCGCAACGAGCACCCGAAGGCGTCGAACTTCACGTTCAACCTGGCCTACAACGGCGGTGACATCGACCCGTTCGCCGGCAGCGCCTGCGTGGACGGCGACGCCACCACGCTGACCTCGACCACGAAGTGCCTGAAGGACAGCTTCCGCTGGATCAACCACACGGTGAACCACCCGGAGCTCAACTTCACGAACTACAACGACTCGCTGGCCGAGATCCAGGGCAACCTGACCGCGGGCGCGGGCATCGGGCTGAGCGTGCCGGTGTCGATCCTGAAGACGCCGGAGTACTCCGGTCTCGGCGTCTACAACGACGACCCGGACAACGACACCGGGCCGCCCACGGACCACGGCCTGGCCGGCTCGAACCAGGCGTTCCTGGACGCGGCCGCGGCCGTCGGGGTCACGCACGTGCACGGCAACATGTCGTTCACCAGCCACAAGCCGACGAGCTTCAACACCAGCATCGTGCACCCGATGAAGAACTCGATCTCGATCGTGCCGGACTGGCCGACGAACATCGCGTACCACACCACCACGCCGTCCGAGGAGACACACTTCTACAACGCGTTCTACGGACCGGGCGGGCTGTTCCCGTACTGGCCGACGAACCGGACGTACCAGCAGATCCTCGACTACGAGGGCGGCGTGATCGGCTTCCAGCACGTGGCCACCGGCTCGATCTACTCGCACACGTTCCACATCGCGAACGTGCGGGAGTACGGCAACGGCAACACGCTGGTCACCGACTGGGTGGACGCGGTCGCGGACCGGTTCGACGCCACGTTCAACGTGCCGCTGATCAACTCGTCGTGGACCCAGATCGCGTCCTACACCGACGCCCGGAACAGCCACTTCAAGGCGCTGGCCGGCGCGACCGCGATCTACGACCGCGTCGCCGGGACCATCTCGGTCAGCTCCACCACGGCCGGCACGCTGCAGGTCGGCGGCGCGGCGGCCACGGTCACCGGCGCCACCACCTACGGCAGCGCGGTCACCGCGCCGGTCACGGTGGCGGCCAACGGCACGCCGGTCGTCATCGCCGCCGCGGCGCGGCTGTAAAGCACGGAACGGTAAAAGGGGGCCGCGGATGAGAGTCGCGCTGGTATCGGAAGGCACGTACCCGTACGCCATGGGTGGCGTCAGCGTCTGGTGCGAGCAGCTCATCCGCGGCATCCCCGACTACCGGTGGGAGGTCGTCGCGCTCACCGTCGACGGCACCGAGAAGCCGGCGTTCGCCTACCCGGAGAACCTGGACCGGGTGCACAGCATCCCGCTGTGGGGAGCGCGGCCCGAACGGCGGCGCTCCCTCGGCAAGGCCCTCGCGCCGGTACGCAGGCCCGGCGCCGGGTTCGTCGAGTCGTACGAGGTGTTCCTGCGCGCGCTGGTCACCCCGCTGGAGTCGACGCGCTCCGAGGAGGGCGCGGTCAACCGCAGCATGTTCCTGCTGGCGCTGCGCGGCATGTTCGAGTACGCCAGCGACGGCGGCGACCTGAGCGCGGCGCTGCTGTCCAACGACGCGCTGGACATGATGCTCGAGGCCTGGCACGTGCTGCGCGTGGACGACACCGCACCCGCGCCCACGGTCGCGGACGCGCTGGAGGCGGCCTGGCTCATCTCGCACATGATGCGCCCGCTGTCCGCGCCCCCGGTCAAGGCCGACATCGTGCACTCCTCGATGAACGGCCTGGCCACGCTGGTCGGCATGGCGTCGAAGTGGGCGTACGGCACGCCGATCGTCATGTCCGAGCACGGCATCTACCTGCGCGAGCGCTACATCGCCTACCTGCACGACGGCGCGCCGCACGCGGTCCGGGTGCTGGTGCTCAGCTTCTTCCGCTCGCTCGCGGGCGCGGCCTACCTGATCTCCGACGTGCTGGCGCCGCACTCGGCCTACAACCGGCGCTGGCAGCTGCACAACGGCGCGGACCCGGACCGCATGTGGACGATGTACAACGGCGTCGAGCCGGACGAGTTCCCGGCCGCGACCGGTGAGCCGGACGTGCCGACCATCTCGTTCATGGGCCGGGTCGACCCGCTCAAGGACCTGCACACGCTGATCCGCGCGTTCGCGCTGGTCCGCAAGGAGATACCGAACGCGCGGCTGCGGATCTTCGGCGGCACCCCGGTCGCGAACCGGATCTACCACCAGAGCTGCCAGGCGCTGATCGACGAGCTCGGGCTCAGTGACTGCGCCACGCTGGAGGGCCGGGTCGGCAACGCGGTCGAGGCGTACCACGCGGGCAACATCGTGGCGCTGACCAGCATCTCCGAGGGCTTCCCGTACACCGTGGTGGAGGCCATGGCCTGCGGGCGGCCCACGGTCTGCACGAACGTGGGCGGCGTCTCCGAGGCGGTCGACGAGACCGGCATCGTGGTCGCGCCGCGTGACTTCGCCGCGGTCGCGGAGGCCTGCGTGACGCTGCTGCAGGACAAGGAGCGGCGGCTGCGCCTCGGCGCGGCGGCCCGCGCGCGGGTGCTGGAGCACTTCACGCTGCGCCGCTCGCTGGAGGCGTACCGCAACGTCTACGAGGGCCTGGCCAAGCCGGCCGAGGACAGCGCGCCGCCGCGGCACCTGCGCGGGCAGGCCCAGGGCCGGGTCACGGTGCCGGAGAAGCGCACCCGTCCCGGCGTGGCGCCGATCCCGAGGCAACGGCCCCGCAAGGGGATGGCGGCAATTCCCAGACGCGATCCGGGGGTACGCCCGGCGTGGCCCCCGCTGCCGGCCGTGCCGGTCGCGTCCGTGGTCGACGAGGCCGTGGAGACGACCGGCAGCACCGACGCCACGATGGTGATCCGGCCGCTGCCGCTGCCCGCCTCCGACGAGACCACGGTGCTGCCGCGGATCACGGACGAGCCCACCGCCCAGGACGGTGAGGCGCGATGACGCTCGCCAGCGGCGTCGGGGACGCGGTCCCGAAGCGCAAGCGCAGACAGCAGGGCGGCGGCATCATGGCCGCGGCGCGCGCGGCCAGCGAGGATGCGGTCCCGGCCAGTGACATCACGGTCCTGCTACCCAAGATCTCCACCGACCCGATCGACGACCTGGTCGAGAAGGTACGCCCGAAGCTCGGCAAGGCGATCGACGCGCTGCAGGTCGCCGCGCTGCTGGAGTCCGACGGGCACACCGACCGCGCCGCCCGCGTGGAGTACGGCTACACCGACGTGTTCGCGCTGGCCATCGAGGTCTACCGGCGGATGGGCCCGCCCTCGCCGGTCACGCCGGACGAGCCGGTCAACCGCGCCGTGCTCACCCAGGGCCGTAAGGACGCGCTGCGGATCCTGTCGCACGGGCCGCTCTACGTGCTGCCGTCCGCCGCGTTCCCGGCCGTGCTGGCCATGGTCGGGCTGCGTGCGCTGGTCATCGGCCTGGTCGCGGCCGGCACGCTCGGCTGGGTGCTGTCCGGGACGGCGGCGCACGCGGCGTACCGCATGCTGGGTCTGGGTCGTGATCGTTCCGCGGCCCGGCTGCTGTTCTGGTCGTCGATCGCCGGGCTGCCGCTCGGCCTGCTCCTCGGCGTGATCGTGGTCCTCGGCCGGGGCGGCGGACCGGCGCTGGCCGCGATGATGGCCGGTCAGCTCGCCTATCAGATGGCCTCCACGCTGCTGGTCTTCTACAAGCGCGAGCTGTGGCTGGGGCTGTCCATGGTCCCGGCGTTCGTGGTCGGCGCGCTCTACCTGGTCGTCGGCGGCCCCGGGCTGCGGCTCGCGTCGGTCGCGGTGACCGTGCTCGGGGTGGCGGCCGCGTTCGCGTTCGGGCTGATGGCGACCACCCGTCGCGAGGACGAGGAAGCGAAACCGGAGCCGCCGCTGACGGCCTCGCTGCGGCCGGAACGGTCCGCGCTGATCGGCGTCACCGGCTACGGCCTGGCCTCGGCCGCGCTGCTGTTCCACGCGGAGGCGCCCTACCTGCTCGGACGTCTGGACATCGCGATCGCGGCCGTGCCGCTGGTGCTGTCCATGGGCTTCGTGGAGTGGCGGGCCAACGCGTTCTGGGGTGAGACCGTGGCGCTCACCCGCCGCGTGCGCCGCCCCGCGGACTTCGTCGCCGGCGTGTGGCGGTCGATCGGGCGCGAGGTGCTGTCCTGCCTCGCCGCGCCGACCGTGCTCGCGCTGGTGCTGCTGATCGGTCTCCAACTGGCCGGGCTGCTCACCGTGGCCGGGGCCGTGATGACGGCCGCGCACGTGACGCTGGCCGGCGCCTACTACCTGGCATTCCTGCTGGCCGGACGCGGACGTTTCGGCTGGCTCTGCGTGACCATGACCGTCGCCGTCGCGCTGCACCTGGCGCCCGCGGCGCTGCTCTCGGCCGGCCCGGTCCTGGACACCTCGCTCTACCTGGGCAGCGTCCTCACGCTGCTCGGACTGTTCGCCGCAGGCCTGGTCCCGGTCATCGGGCAGGCCCGGCACTACCGGTAAGTCGTAGCTCAACCGACCGTGGGGAGGTACGGATGCACGCGGTGATCCTCGCCGGGGGCAAGGGTGTGCGGCTTCGGCCGTACACGACGGCCCTGCCGAAGCCCCTGATGCCCATCGGGGACAGCCACTCGATCCTGCAGATCGTGCTGGATCAGCTCTCGTCGTGCGGGTTCACCTCGGTGACCCTCGCGATCAACCATCTCGGCCCGCTCATCCGGGCCTTCGTCGGCGACGGCAGCGCGTGGGGGTTGTCGATCGACTACGTGGAGGAGGACAAGCCGCTCAGCACGGTCGGACCGCTGTTCGGGCTGAAGGACAGCCTGCCGGACGAGTTCCTGGTGATGAACGGCGACATCCTCACCGACCTGCACTACGGGGACCTGCTGCGCACGCACGCGGTCTCCGGCGCGAAGCTGACCGTGGCCACGTCCGAGCGGGTGCACCGGATCGACTTCGGCGTGCTCGACGTGGCGGACGGGCGGATCACCGGGTTCCGGGAGAAGCCGTCGCTGACGTACGCGGTGAGCATGGGCGTCTACGGCATGTCCCGCAAGGCGCTCGCACCGTACCCGCCGGGGCTGCCGTTCGGCTTCGACCAGCTCGTGCTGGACCTGCTGGACAAGGGCGAGCACGCGGCCACCTATCCGTTCGAGGGCTTCTGGCTCGACATCGGGCGGCCGGAGGACTACGACGAGGCCAACCGCAACTTCGCGGAGCTGAAGCCGATCCTGCTGCGCGAGTCCGTGCCGGTCGTCGGGGAGCCGGTGTGACCAGAGTGCTCCTGTTCGGGGCGTCCGGATTCATCGGTACCTATGTGCGGTCCGCGCTCGCGGCCGATCCGCGCGTCGGCGAGGTGCTCGCACCCGGTCGTGCCCAGCACGACCTGGTCGCGGGCGACGTCGACGCGCTGACCGCGTTGCTGCGCCGGACCGCGCCGGATGCGATCGTCGCCTGCGTGGGCGCGCTCGGCGGCACCGCCACCGAGCTGCTCGAGGCGAACGCGCTGGTCGCGTCCAAACTCCTGGAGGCGACCGCGGCGGCGGCGCCCCGGGCACGGCTGGTGCGGATGGGCTCGGCCGGCGAGTACGGCGTGACCGAGCCCGGCCGGTCCGTGCACGAGGACGACCCGCTGATGCCGGTCGGCGCCTACGGCGTCAGCCACGTGGCCGGGACCAGGCTGTTCGCGATCGCGGACGGGCTGGACGCGGTGTCGCTGCGCGTGTTCAACCCGATCGGGCCCGGCATGAGCGAGGAGACGCTGCTCGGCCGCGCCGCCGCGCGCATCCGGGCCGCGCTCGCCGCCGGGGAGGACGAGGTCCAGCTCGGGCCGCTCGGCGCACACCGGGACTTCGTGGACGTGCGGGACCTGGCCGCGCTGATCGGCACCGTGGTCCTGGCCCCGGACGTACCGAGCCGGGTCTACAACGCGGGCAGCGGGCGGGCGGTGGCCGCACGGGACGCGGTCGCGCTGCTGGCGGCGCAGGCCGGGTGGACCGGCACGATCCGGGAGGCGGGCTCCGGCCCGTCCCGGTCGGCGGCGGTGAGCTGGATCCGCGCGGATGTGACGCGCGCACGTGACGAGCTGGGATGGACACCGGTGCGGGAGCTGGAAACGACGATCAAGGACGTCTGGAACGCCGGGGAGCGCCGGTGAACCAGGCATGGTGGCGCCGGCGCTGGTGGATCCCGGTCACGGCCGTGGTCCTGGTGCTGATCGTGGCCGGGGTGTGGGGACTCTTTGCCGGGGGTTCCCGCACGTCCCCGGTGGATCCGGGAGAGGAGCCGCCGCTTGCGGGCGGGCCGTCGGCGTCCGCGGACGCCTCGCCGGGAGCGTCGCCGTCCGGCTCGGCCTCGGCGTCGCCCTCGGCCTCCGGTTCTGCCGCACCGTCGCCCGCTGCGCCCCCTGAACCCGGACAAATCACGACATGGGCGTACCAGCTGCAGGACTACCCGGCCGACGGGCTGAAGGAACTGGCCGCCGGGCCGTACCAACTCGTGGTTGTTGATCTTGCTCGTGACGCGCACAGCGACTTCTTCCGGGCGGACGAGATCGGGGCGGTGCGGCAGACCGGGAAACGGGTGCTGTCCTACTTCGAGATCGGCAGCCTGGAGGACTTCCGGCCGGAGTACCCCGGCCTGCGCAAGGACGCCCCCGAGATCTTCGCGAACGAGTGGGGCGACTGGCCGGGTGAATATTTCGTCCGATACTGGGATCCGCGCTGGTGGGAGCGCGTGATCCAGGGCCGGGTGGACCAGGCCATCGCGGCCGGGTTCGACGGCGTCTACCTGGACACCCCGCTCGCCTACGAGGAGATCGACCTCGGCGCGGCGCAGGGGAAGGACCGGGACGCGCTCGGCCTGGAGATGACGAACCTGATCGTCAAGATCAGCCAGTACGCGAAGGCGAGGAAGCCCGGCTTCCTGATCGTCCCGCAGAACTCACCGGAGCTGCGCGAGCACCCCGGATACACGGCCGCCATCGACGGGATCGCGATGGAGGAGCTGTTCTACCTGGCCACCGACGAAGCCTGCACCGAGGACTGGTGCACGGAGAACCTGGACAACACCCGGGCACTGCGCGACGCGGGCAAGTTCGTGCTCGCCGTCGACTACGCGGTCCGCAAGGACGCGGTGAACACCGCGTGCCGCCGGTACCGGGACGAGCGCTTCGCCGGCACGGTCACCGTCCGCGATCTCGACCGGCCCGCCGCGATCTGCGGCTGACCGTTCACATCCGAGAGGAGCACAGCGCAATGCCAAGCAAGATCGGGGTCGTGGGCCTCGGCTACGTCGGCCTCACCCTCACCGCCGCCCTGGCCGAGAAGGGCTTCACCGTGTACGGCGCGGACGTGTCGCCGGCGATCCTGGACTCGCTGTCCCGCGGCCGCCCGCACATCTTCGAGCCGGGCATCGAGGAGATCTTCGCCAACCGGATCGGGACGGACATCCACGTCGCCACGGAACTGCCGTCCGACGTCGAGGTGGCCGTGATCAGCGTGTCCACGCCGGTAGACGACATCACCCGCCGGCCGAACCTGGCGAACCTGGCCTCGGCCGCCCGCGCGGTGGCCGCCACCTGCGCGCCGGGCACGCTGGTCGTGGTGCGCAGCACCGTGCCGGTCGGCACGTCGCGCAACGTGGTGCTGCCGGAGCTGCGGGCCGCGTGGGGCGACGACGTCAAGCTGGTGATGGCGCCGGAGCGGACCATCCAGGGCCAGGCGCTGCGCGAGCTGGTGGAGTTGCCGCAGGTGATCGGTGGTCTGGACGCTATCAGTCTGGAGGCCGGCGTGGAGTTCTTCTCCGGGCTGGCGCACACGATCCAGACGGTCAGCTCGCTGGAGACGGCGGAGCTGGTCAAGCTGACCAACAACTGCCACACCGACCTGATCTACTCGTTCGGCAACGAGGTCGCGCTAATCGCGGAACGGCACGGGCTGGACCCGCTGGAGGTCATCCGCGCGACGAACGTGGACTACCCACGGCCGGACATCGCCAAGCCGGGCTACGTCGGCGGCGGATGCCTGTCGAAGGACCCGTACATCCTGATCGACTCCGCGGGCGACCGGCCGCCGTTCCTGGTGGGCAAGGCACGCGAACTCAACGAGTACCTGCCGATCCACGTGGGCGAGACGATCGTCAAGATGCTCAAGGAGGCGCGGGGGCGCAGCCTGGGGGCGAGACTGGCGGTGCTGGGCTGGGCGTACAAGGGCTGGCCGGCCACGGACGACATGCGCGGCACGCCGATCGCGACCATGATGCGGGTGTTCTCGGCCGCGGGGATCACCGTGATCGGGCACGACCCGCTGGTCAGCGACGACGTGATCCGGCAGTACGGCGGTGAGCCGGTGTCGCTGGACAAGGCGTTCTCGGACGCGGACGCGGTGCTGATCATCAACGACCACCCGGACTACCGGGCGATTCAGATTCCCTCGATCCTCGGGGGCGCCAAGCCGGCGTTCATCTACGACTCGTGGCGGGTGCTGGACGAGGCCGCGGTGCACGAGGCGGGCATCCGGTACGCGGGCCTCGGCTACCTGCCTACTTCTGAGACGGTGCCGGCATGAGGGCGCTTCTGCTCGGCGGTGCCGGGTTCATCGGACTGCACCTGGCACGGCGGCTGGTGCGTGACGGCCACTCCGTGACGATCGTGGACGACTTCTCGCGGGGACGGGACGATGCGTTCCTCTCCGACGTGCGGTCGTCTCCGCAGGTCGACGTCGTTTCGGGTGATTTGACCGACCCCGCCGTCTGGGCCGCGCTGCCCGCCTCTGGGTGGGACCAGATCTACCTGCTC
Organism: Catenuloplanes japonicus; assembly: GCF_000717135.1. GTDB lineage: Bacteria > Actinomycetota > Actinomycetes > Mycobacteriales > Micromonosporaceae > Catenuloplanes > Catenuloplanes japonicus. Next base: position 244,891 of record NZ_JNXY01000002.1, on the reverse strand, counting down.
GCGGCCGTGGTCGGCGTGCGCAACGTGGAGAACGACCCGGCCAGAGTCGTGCGGGTCAACACGCTCTCCGCGATGCACCTGCTCGACTGGGTGGCGCCGGGGTCGCGGGTGTTCTTCGCGTCGACCAGCGAGGTCTACGCCGGCGGCGTCGACGCGGGGATCGTGCCGGTGCCGACGCCGGAGAACATTCCCGCGCAGATCTCGGACGTGACGGCGCCGCGCTTCGCGTACGCGGTGAGCAAGCTGCTGGGCGAGGCGGCGTTCATCCACACGTCGCGCGCGCGGGGTTTCGATGCCGTGGTCGGCCGTTTCCACAACGTCTACGGCCCCCGGATGGGCGCCGATCACGTCATTCCGGAAATGTCGCTCAGGGCGCTGTCCGGCACCGAGCCGTTCGCGGTGCCGGGCGCGGACCAGTTCCGCGCCTTCTGCCACGTGGACGACGCGGTGTCCGCGATCCTGCTCCTGATGTCCTCCCCCGAGGCCTCCGGACAGATCGTGCACATCGGCAACGACCGCGAGGAGACCAACATCGGCGACCTCGCCAAACTCGTCCTCCGCGTCGCCGGCGTCTCCGCCACACTCGCCCCGTCCGACGCTCCCCCCGGCTCCGTCGCCCGCCGCTGCCCCGATCTGACACTGCTCAGATCATTGACGGGGTACGAGCCGACCGTGCCCCTGGAGGAGGGCGTCCGCACCACGTTCGCGTGGTACAAGGAGCACGGGTGGCCCAGATGAGCAAGGGCCCGATCTGCTTCTACTACGGCAACGGCAAACTGATCGAACTCGCCGAATATCCGCGCGTGGTGCTGCAGCCCGACTTCTACAAGCCCGCCGAGCTCACGTACCTGGCCGACCAGGGCGTCCAGACCCTCGGCTACCTGTCACTGTCCGAGGACACCGGCCCGCCCGCCCCGTGGCAGCGTCAGGAACGCAACCCCGACTGGGGCGGCGCGTTCGTCCACGTCGGCCATCCGCTGTGGGTCGAGCACGTCGTCGGACAGGCGAAGGCCGCGATCGCCCAGGGCTTCCACGGCCTGTTCCTCGACACCCTCAACGTCGAGCTGACCTACCCGGAGGACGTCCCTCACCTCCTGACCCTGGTCGGCGCGATCCGCGAGGAGGCCGCCCCCGCCTACCTCCTGGCCAACCGCGGCTTCGGCATGCTCCCCCGCCTCGCCGAAATCGTCGACGGCGTCGTCTTCGAGTCGTTCTCGGCCCGCTGGACCGAGGAGGGTTACGCGCCGTGGCCGGCGGACACGCTGGAGTTCCACGCCCAGATCGCGGAGCAACTGCTCCAGCTGGAGTTGGATCTGATCGCGCTGGATTACGCGGACACGCCCGGCCTGACGGACTTCGCCATCCGGCGGGCGCGCCAGTTCGGCATGCAGTGCGTGGTCAGCGATCGGGCTCTGGGTCGCGTCTGACCGGGGCCGCCGGGGCCGGGTCTTCCAGACCTGGTCCCGGCGCTTCCGGCGCTTCCGGCGCTCCGGGTGACGGTGCAGCTCCGGGTGACGGTGCACCAGTCGCGACCAGGACGGCCGCGACCGTCAGATGCACGGCCCACCCCACTGCCAGCGCCCAGACGGTCCCCAGCGGCGCGGCCAGACGGAAGGCGGCGAGGAACGCCACCAGCGCTAGTGCCGCGCGGGCGAACTGCCGGGTGAACGCGGGCAGCGTCCGGCGGGTCTCCACCGCCACCAGCACGCCCGAGTACGGAAACGTGACCACGAACGCCTGCAGCACCCCGGCCAGCGGCGCGATGAGCAACGCCGCGCCAACGACCAGCGCCGCGTTCGCGAGACTCGGCCGCCGCGGCGCCTCCTTCGCCTCCGGCGACGCCCGGCGCGGTCCCACGACCAGCGGCTGGCGCGGTGCCATGAACGGCGGCCGGCGAAGTCCCACGACCGCCCACAGTGCGCACACCGCGGCCAGCACCGGCAGGAACGGCAGCCGACCGAGCCCGGTCAACGGCCAGGCGATCAGCAGGTACGCACCGATCGCGCCGACGTCGGCCAGCAGGATGTACGCGCCGCACCGATGATGCAGCAGCGTCACCACCGCGAAGAACCCGACCAGCAGCACCACCCCGAGCAGGTGCCGGGCGTCGACCGGCGCCCCGGACGCCAGCAACGCCAACGTCATCGGGATCGGCAGACTGTAGACCGCCGCCTTCAACCGCACCGACGGAATCAGCCGCACCACCAGGACCACGGCCGCGATCAGCAGCGCCGACACGAACGTCACCGGGCTGCGCGCCCGCGCCGCACACACTGATCGGCGAGCTCATGCAAGCGGATCACCTCCTTGGGGCGGTGATGAAAGATGTCCCGCCGGATCCGGCCGAACGGTCCCATCTCCCCCTCCCACGCATAGCTTTCGTCCCATACCACCAGGTTGACGTGCAACTCCTCCGGAACGGCAGCCCGGTCCAGGACCAGGACGTCGACGCCGGCGGTCCGTTGTTCCGCCAGAATCGTCAGCAGGCCGGGATCGGTCCGGTCCGTGGCGATGAAGACCCTGATGATCTCCACGCCTCTGGCGAGTGCCTGGAGGTTCGCCTCCCAGTAGGCACCACCCACCGGCGATTCCCACCACTCCGGGCCGAACTCGGCGATGTTCGTGACCGCACGCATCCGCCGCCTGCAGTGGACGGTCCGCACCACGAACGGGCGGCTGTCGCCGGCGGTGAAGCACACCCGGCCGTGCAGAATGTCTTCCAGGTCGTCGTTCAGGTGCCGGTACACCGCGGCGATATCGGACCGCACGATCGGGTCCGGGTCCCGCTTCACGATCTCAGCGGTCAGCGCCATGGCACGCAGCCACTCGGACGTCATGTCGTCCTCCGGCCCCGCTTCAGCCATGAATGCCAGGAGCACGCGGAACAGATCGGTGGGCTTGTCGGTCACGCCGCAAGCTTAGGCAACCCGAGGCGACGAACTCACTACCCCGGGTGACACCCTCTGGGTCTATTGACACCGTGAAAACATCCCGCCGGAATTCAACATCCCGAAACTTCCATCGGCGCCTATTCCGCGACTCGACCGATCAGGCGTGCGTGAATAGCGGAACAGGGTCACCCGTTCGTACACGCTTTCGGAATGAATACATCTTTCATGTTCCGGACGATTTCCGAGTTGCACCGACGTGCTCTTATGCCATCATGCGAATCGTCCACGCGGCAGCCCACGCAATCATTGCGCCGGCCGATCTCGTCCTGAGCGGAATGGAGATCGACTGGGAGACCGTGAGCGAGATCGGTCAGGGCATCGGCGCGCTCGGCACCGTGATCTCCGCGCTCGCGCTGCTCGGCGTGATCCGCTCCCTGCGGTTACAGCTCCGGCAGACACAGGCCTCCGAGGAGGAGGTCGTCCGGGCGATGCGGAACGACCTCATGATAGTCGCGCTGGAGAACGACAAATATCTGCCGCTGTGGGGATATCCGGCCTCGCTGCCTCCCAAGGACATGGCGCTCCACGCCTACCTGGGGATGGAATTCAGCTACTTCGAGACCGCGTTGCGGAACGGCCGGCTCACCGAGCTCGAGCTGGAGCAGGTGATCTCCAACATCTTCCAGCTCGAGGTCGGACGAGACTTCTGGCGGAACAGCCGCGTGGTCTATCTCGAATCGGGCGATGCCGCCGCGCTCAGACTCGCCCGGATCGCGGAACGTCACTTCCGTAACCAGACCGAGCTCGCCGCGATCGAGGCCTCACCGGCCGGGCCGGCAAGGCCTCCGATCAGCGCGGACCTGGACTTCGACACCGTCGACGTGGCCGGCCTCCTTCCCCGGAGGGGCCGGCGGGCCGTGCTGTCGACGTGCCTTCACCTGCTCCGCGTCGCGATCTGGCTCAGAGTCGGCTACGGCCTCACCGGCGGACGAATTCGCCCGCCGGGCTCCGCAGGCTCCTGACGAACGCCCCCCATGCCTCGCCCGCGAAGCTGAGGTTCACTCCTTCGCCGCGTTCCTTGGTGTCCCGGACGAGCACGCCCGCCCCCACCTCCGCCACTTCCACGCAGTTGGCGTCCCGGCACCGGGAGGAGCGAACCCACGTCACGCCAGCACTGTTCATCTAGAGCCCTTTAATCAGGAAATATCAGGATAAGACTCGCGCAGTCTAGGGCTCTGCGTCGGGCAAACCGGCGATTTGCTCCTGAGCGTGTCGCCTCCCGCAAGCGGACAATCTAGCCAACCGGGATCGGGGCCTGGCGGGCACGTTCGTGGTCCGTGTGCTCGCTGACCAGCGGGCCCACATCCAGGATCAGCGCAACATCGCCGTTGCCCAGGATGGTGGAGCCGCTGACGCACTTCAGGTTGGAGAAGAGTGGGCCCAGCGGCTTGATGACGGTCTGGAACTCGCCCAGCAGGGCATCGACCACCAGGCCCGTCCGCTGCCCCGACTGTTCCACGACCACCACGTTCTGCCGCCGCGCCGACTCGCCCGGGATGCCGAAGAGCTGGCGCAACCGGATGAACGGCAGCACCTCGCCCCGCAGGTTCATGCAGTCGCGGCCGCGCGGGCCCGGCGGCAGTTCCACGCACTCGGTCACCCGGTCCAGCGGCACGATGAACGAGGACGGGCCCACGCCCACCAGGAAACCGTCGATGATGGCCAGTGTCAGCGGCAACCGGATGCGGATCACGGCCCCGTGTCCGCGCACGGACTCGACCTCGATACTCCCCCGCAGCGCCGCCACATTGCGCCGCACCACGTCCATGCCCACGCCGCGACCGGACAGGTTCGACACCGCGTCCGCGGTCGAGAAGCCGGGCTCGAAGATCAGGTCGTAGATCTCCGCGTCCGACAGGGAGGCGCTGCCCGAGATCAGGCCACGGTCCACCGCCTTCGCGAGGATCTTGTCGCGATCCAGGCCGCGGCCGTCGTCCGCCACCTCAATCACGATATTTCCGGCATCGTGGTAGGCGTTCAGGCGCAGTGAGCCCTGCGCCGGTTTTCCGCACCGCACCCGCTCCGCAGGCGGCTCGATGCCGTGGTCCAGCGAGTTCCTGACCAGGTGGAGCAGCGGGTCGCTGATCCGCTCGACCAGCGCCTTGTCCATCTCCGCGTCGCCGCCGGTAATGGTCAGCTGGACCTCCTTGCCGAGGTCCACGCATACGTCCCGGACCACGCGCTCGAAGCGGCGCAGCGTCATGCCGATCGGGACCATGCGCAGCGAGAGCGCGCTGTGCCGTACCTCGTCGATCAGCCGGGTCACCTCGCTCTGCGCCTCGAGGCCGTCCCCGGCCATCGTCGTGCTGGCCTGCGCGATGACCAGCTCGCCGACCAGGTCGATGAGGCGGTCGAGGCGGGACGCGTCGATGCGGATGGTCTGCGTGTCGGCGGAGCGGCTGTCCGCGACCTTGCGCTGGCGGGTGAGCGCGGCCTCGACCACGGCCGGGTCCGCCAGGCCCTCCTCGATCAGGACCTGGCCGATGGGTACGGTGAGCGACCGTTCCCGCTGGATGCGCAGCGCCTGGTCGATCTCCGACGGGGTGACCGCGCCGCTTTCGAGCAACACGTCGCCGATCCGGTCCCGCTGCGGCATCGCCTCGATGTAGTCCACGTAGGACGAGGCGGCCAGCGGCGTGATCCGGATGTCGCTCTCGTCGCGGACGAACTCGAAGACGGACTCGACCTCGGGCTTGGGCGCGTCCGTGAGCAGGTCCACCTCGAACGCGAGGTAGCTGGTCTCCGGGTCCATGTCCGCGCCCTCGGGCAGCGCGGAGTCGTCGACGTGCACCCGGTCCACCGTGCCGAGCGTGCCCAGGTAGCGCAGGAACGACATCGGGTCCATGCCGTTGCGCAGGCAGTCCGGCCCGAACCGCAGCTGCAGCCGCCAGCCCCGGGCATCGACCACGGCCTCGGGAAGAACGGGGGCCGCGGCCGCGTGGAAAGCGCCGGGCAGGAACGGCGCCAGCCGGTCGAGCAGCGCGGCGCCCGCGGCCTCCTCCGCAGCCGAGGCCGAGAGACGCCCGTCGGCCACCCCGGCCACCACCTGCGCGATGTGGTCCGCGCACGGCAGCAGCGCGGAGATCAGCTCCGGTGTGGCCCGCACCTCGCCCTCGCGTACGTGCCCGAGCAGCGTCTCCACCACGTGCGTGAAGCTGACCAGGTGGTTGAGGCCGAACAGGCCGGCCGAGCCCTTGAGCGTGTGCGCGGACCGGAACACCGCGTTGACCGTCTCCGTGTCGGACGGGTCGGACTCCAGCGAGAGCAGGCCCTCCTCCAGCGCTTCGAGCAGCTCGCGGGCCTCGGTGATGAAGATGTCGAGCGCCTCCGCGGCGTCGTCGGAGAAGCTCACGACAGCGCCTCCAGCGCACCGTCCAGGTGGACGACCGCGAGCGCGGCCCGGACCTCCGCGCTCGCGTCCCGGAACTCGACCGTGGACCCGAGGCGCTGCCCCTCGCGCCGGGCCAGGAGCAGCAGCTGGAGTCCGGCGGTGTCCAGTTCGGTGACGCCCGCGAGTCGTACCCGCAGCGTGCTCTTCTCTTCCAGCGCGCCGAGCAGGTGCGGGCCCTGCGTCGCGGCGGTGTGGATGGTCAGCTCCCCCTCGAGCTCGACGGTGCTCATGGCGCGATCAACTTCGAGACGGCCGCGAGCATCTGCTCGGGCTGGAACGGTTTGGTCACCCACGCCTTCGCGCCGGCGGCCTGGGCCTGGCGTTTCTTGTCCTCCTGGGACTCCGTGGTGAGCATGATGATCGGCGTGAACTTGTACGCGGCCAGCTTCTTCGCCTCGGTCACGAACTGGATGCCGTCCATGTTGGGCATGTTCACGTCCGAGATGATCAGGTGGACGCGGCGGCCGTCCAGCTTCGCGAGCGCGTCCTTGCCGTCCGTGCCGACCAGCACGTCGTATCCGGCGCCCTTGAGCGCGATGCTGACCACCTGCCGCACGGACGCGGAGTCGTCGACGACGAGAATCGTCTTCCCCATGAGAACCCCCTAAAAGAACGTGATCTCCGATTCGCGGACGGTGGCGCCCGACTTCGATCGGTGCGAGTCGACCTCCTCGGCCATCGTGTAGCTGGCCTCCATCTCGCCGAGCACCGCGTCCGGGTCGATCGGCGGCGCGTCCGTGCGTGCGCGTTCGGCCGCGTCGGACACCACGACCGGCAGCCGGTCGATGCTGGCCTGCAGGTGTTCGAGCACCTGGCAGACCCGGTCCTGGAACTGCAGGTTGACCAGGGAGTCGCTGATGTCGCCGCGGATGCCGACGGCCGCGCGTTCCAGGTCCGCGGACGAGTTCCGGAAGCCGCTGACCACGGTCTGCAGGTCGTCGAGCACGGCCTGGACCTCCGCGTTCGCGCCGGCGACCGCCTCGTTCTCGTGCTCGGCGGTCTGTTCCGCGTGGCTGAGCAGCGCGCTGATCGTGGACTCGACGCGGCCGACCTTCTCCGCCATCCGCTCGCTGGTGCCGAGCGCGCGGTCCGCGAGCTGGCGTACCTCGTCCGCGACCACGCCGAACGCGGCGCCGGCCCGGCCGATCCTGGCCGCCTCGATGGACGCGTTGAGCGCGAGCAGGTTCGTCTGGGCCGCGATCGCGGTGACCTCGCCGGACATGTGGGCCAGCTCGTCGTTGAACGCGAGCAGCGTGCGCAGCTCCGCGACGGTCTGGCGTTTGGTGGCGAGCGCGTCGTCGAGCGTGCCGACCACGCCGCCGAGCCGTTCGCGGCTGCGGTCGAACGTGCCGGCGCCGCCCTCGTCGAGCGCGCCGGCGGACGAGGCGAGCACGGTGTCCAGGTTCTCGACGATCTCGCCGAACCGTTCGGTGAGCGTGCCGACCGCGGTCTCCATCTGGGTCCGCGACGAGACGATCTGCGCGGACCAGACCGGCGCCAGCGAGCCGGTGAGCCGGCTGACGCTGTGCAGGTGCGGGTCACCGGCGGCCGGTCCGGGCGCGGGGCCACCGGCGGTCCGTCGTCGGCCCAGGCTGAACCCGGCGCCGCCGCCCACGGCCAGCCCGAGCAGAATCCAGAGCAGCTCAGCCATACCGGTGGATCACCTCCGCGATGGATCCCAGCGGCGCCTCCCGGTCGACGGCGCCGAGCTGGACGGCCTCGTGCGGCATGCCGTGCACGACGCAGGTCGCCTCGTCCTGGGCGACCGTGAACGCGCCGGCCGTCCGCATCTCCAGCAGGCCGCGCGCGCCGTCGTCGCCCATGCCCGTCATGATCACGCCGAGCGCGGCCGCGCCGGCCGCCTTCGCGACGGACCGGAACAGCACGTCGACCGAGGGCCGGTGCCGGTTGACCGGCGGTGCGTCGAAGACGCGCACCCGGTAACCGTTACCCATCCTGATCAACTCCATGTGCCGTCCACCCGGCGCGACCAGCACGTTCCCGGGCAGCACCTCGTCGCCGTCCGCGGCCTCGCGCACCCTGACCCGGCACATGGTGTCCAGCCGCTGCGCGAACGCGGCCGTGAACCGCTCCGGCATGTGCTGCACGATCACCACGCCGGGCGTGGACCGCGGCAGCGCCGGCAGCACCACCTCCAGCGCGCGCGTCCCGCCGGTCGACGTCCCGATCGCGACGACGCGCTCCGCACTCACCACGGCACGATTCGGCTTATGAGGTGAAATATCGGACAGCGGGGAGGGAGCAGCCGGTCCGGAAGCAGCCAGCACCATGGGCGCAGAAGCAAGATCAAAATCAAGGGCACGCGAGGGTACGGGCACCCGTGCCACCCTGCTCGCCGAGGCAGCGGCCCGGACGGCTGCCACGATGTCCGACGACCGGGAATCGACGAACTCCTTCAGCCCGGTCAACGGCCTCGGAATCACCGTCACCGCGCCGGCCGCGAGCGCCTCCAGGCCCGTCTCCGCCCCGCGCGCGGACAGCGCCGAGCACACGACAACGGGCGTCGGCCGTACCGCCATGATCTTCTTGAGGAACGTCAGCCCGTCCATCCGGGGCATCTCCAGGTCCAGCACCACCACGTCCGGCCAGACCTTGTTCATGTGCTGCATCGCGAAGATCGGGTCGGCGACCGCGCCGATCACCTCGATCCCCGCGCTCTGTCCGAGCCGCGCGGTCAGCACCTGCCGCACCACCGCGGAGTCGTCCACGATGAGCACCCCGATCGCCCGGCCGGTCATGACGCCTGCCGGGCCGCGCTGGTCAGCGCCACCTCGCCGGTGGCGATGTCGAACGTGAGCCGCCGCGCGCCGCGCCCGCCCAGGTCCGTCTCGGTGAGGTGGAAGCCGTGCCGGTCGAGCAGCGCCAGCCCGGCCGCGATGTTGTCGCGCGCGATGTCCGGCGCGCGGCCGCGGCGCTGCGCGGGCGGGAACTGGTTGCCGCCGCCGAACATCCGGGCCACGTACTCCGAGGGCCGCGTGCCCTGCCGCCCGATGTGGTGCAGGAACATCCGGATCGCGTGGTCGGCGTAGCGCCCGTCGAGCCCGTGCATCGGGCCGGGCAGGCGGCGGGCCGGGAGCATGTAGTGGCACATACCGCCGACCTGCCGGCGCGGGTGCCAGAGCGTGATCGACACGCACGACCCCAGCAGCGTGTGAATGCGGGTGTCGGCGCCGCCGAAGCAGAACTCGCCCGGATTCAGCACCACCTCCACGAGGCTAGCCACGCTGCTGGCCCGGGATCCGGTAAATCGACGGTTCGACCATGGCCAGCTTCGACGGGATCGAGTTCAGCGACTCGGACCGGCCGACGATCAGGTAGCCACCCGGGTGCAGCATCTCCTGCAACCGCCCGACCAGCTGCCGCTTCGTCTCCGGATCGAAATAGATCATGACGTTGCGCAGCATGATCACGTCGAACTTCCCGAGGTGACCCAGGTTCTCCATCAGGTTGTGCCGCAGGAAGTTCACCCGCTGCCGCAGCGGACGGCCCACCGCCATGCTGCCGTCGAACTCGTCCCGGCCGCGCAGGCAGTACTTCCGCAGCAGCTGGCGCGGGATCTTCTCGGCCGCGGTCAGCGGGTAGATGCCCAGCTGCGCGCCCTCGACCACCCGGGTGGAGATGTCCGTGCCGACGATCTCCCACCGGTTGTCCGGCAGCGCCTCGGACAGCACCATCGCCGCCGTGTACGCCTCCTCGCCGGTCGACGACGCCGCGCTCCACAGCCGCAACGGCCGGCCGCGCTCCCGCGCCGGCACCACCGTGTCCCGCAGGAAGTCGAAGTGCTGCTGCTCCCGGAAGAAGAACGTCTCGTTCGTGGTCAGCAGGTTGATCAGCTGCCGCCACTCCGGCGCACCCTCGGGCTGGCCCTTCAGGAACCGCACGTACTCGGGATATCCGGACATGCCCAGCGCGCGCAGCCGCTTGTCCAGGCGGCCGGAGACCAGCGCCTCCTTGCCCGGCACCATCCTGATGCCGGTCTCCCGGTAGAGCACGCCGGTGAGGTAGGCGAACTCGCCGGGACCGAGGGGCCGGCTGGTGAGGGACTGCTGCATCAGGATCCTTCGGCGTCGGGGTCAACGTCGTCTTCGGCACGGCCACGCGCCTGGGCGGCCTCGCCCAGGCTGACCATGTCACTGATCGACAGCACGTTGCCGACATCCAGCAGAATCAGGAAGTCTCCGTCGCGGCGGGCCATCCCGCTGATGTAGTCGGCCCGGATCCCGGACCCGAAGCTCGGCGCCGGCTCGATGTCCTGCGCACCCAGCGCCACCACCTTGTTCACGGAGTCGACCAGGATCCCGATGTCCTGCCCGCCGTCGCCGTCCGTGCCGCCGGGGCCGGGCTCGAGGCCGGACTCCGCGATGTGCACGATGATGATGCTGGTCCGACGCCGCACCGTGGTCGCGCCGCGGTCGAACCGGATGGCCAGGTCGATCACCGGCACGGCCCGGCCACGCAGGTTGATCACCCCGCGGATGAACGGCGGCATCATCGGTACCACGGTCAGGTTCCGGTACTCCAGGATCTCCAGCACGTGGAAGATGTCCAGCGCGTACGCCTCGTCGTTCAGCGTGAACGTCAGGTACCGGCCGGAGCCGGTGCGGGCCGTGGAGGTCATCACGTCACTCACTGCCGACCACTCCCCTCGCGTTACTGCCGTCGCCCCCATCCGATCATGATTAGAAGCGACAAAAGACGAGATATGAGTTTTTGTCGCTTGCGCCCCGGATGCGAGTCCTAGGCTGGCCGGTGAGCCAGATGATCGATCGAGAGGTCTCGCAACCATGGCGGACAAGACGCACGCCCGGCCCCCGTCGACGGGGTTCTCGTTCAAGAACCTCTCGGTCGCCTGGAAACTGCGATGGCTGGCCGTGATCACCTGCGCCATGCTGGCCGTGCTCGGCGTGGTCGGCGTGGTCCAGCTCGGCAGCGCCCAGCAGCGCCTGGAGGACATGTACAACACGCACCTGCACAACACGAAGTCGCTGGACAGCGTGGCGATCGCCTACCGCGACCTGCGACTCGGCTCCCGCGGCCTGGCCCTGGCCCAGACACCGGCCGAGAACGACGCCGCCACCACCAAGGTGCAGAACGCGCAGACCGCGCTGAACGCCTCCTGGGCGAAGGTGACGGAGCTGGACATCGCGGGCACCGACGAGGATCGCAACGCGGTCGGTAACGGTTTCGCCGCCTACGAGAAGATCCTCACCGACAAGCTCATCCCGGCCGCGGACGTGAGCGACTACGCGCTGTTCAACCAGGTCACCGCCACCGAGGTCACGCCGGTCTCGGATGCGATCGACGACTCGCTGGGCCGGCTGCTCAACGACGAGGACTCGGCCGCGAAGGGCTCCATCGACGAGTCCGCCAGCGCCTACGACACGGCCAGGTACACCATGATCGGGCTGATCGCGTTCGCGCTGGTGTTCACGTTCATCATGGTGCAGCTGATCAGCAGGGCCATCTCCCAGCCGCTGGAGCGCACGGTCGCGGTGCTCTCCGGCCTCGCCGCCGGCCGTCTGGACCAGCGCCTCGAGGTCTCCAGCCGCGACGAGGTCGGCCGGATGGGCGTGGCGCTCAACAGCGCGCTGGACCGCCTCTCCGAGACCGTCAGCACCGTGATCGACTCCTCCGCGCAGATCAACAACGCGGCCGGCCAGATCAGCGGCGCGTCGCAGAGCCTCTCCCAGGCCGCCACCGAACAGGCCTCCAGCATCGAGGAGACCACGTCCAGCCTCGAGGAGATGACCGCCGGCATCGCCCAGAACAGCGAGAACGCCACCGCGACCGAGGAGATGGCCGCCCAGGCCCGCGCGGAGGCGCTCGAAGGCGGCGAGGCGGTGCAGAAGACCGTGAACGCGATGAAGGAGATCACCAGCAAGATCGGGATCATCGACGACATCGCGTTCCAGACCAACATGCTCGCGCTCAACGCCACCATCGAGGCCGCCCGCGCCGGCGAGCACGGCAAGGGCTTCGCGGTCGTCGCCACCGAGGTCGGCAAGCTCGCCGAACGCAGCCAGATCGCGGCCCAGGAGATCAGCGAACTGGCCTCCGGCAGCGTGGAGACCGCGGAACGCGCCGGCAACCTGCTCAACACGATCATCCCGAGCATCATCCGCACCTCCGACCTCGTGCAGGAGATCGCGGCCGCCAGCGGCGAGCAGTCCACCGGCGTCCGGCAGATCAACATCGCGATGAACCAGATCGGCAAGGTCACCGAGCAGACCGCGTCGTCCAGCGAGGAGCTGGCCGCGACCGCGGAGGAGATGTCCGCGCAGACCACGCAGCTGCAGCAGATGATGGACTTCTTCGTGGTCGGCGCGCCCGGCGGCCGTCGCCCGGCCCGCCCCGACTACGCCACCGCGGACTACTCCGGCCGCGAGCACGGGGGCCGGATGAGCCCGAACGGCACCGGCTACTACTCCGCCGCCGGCGCGTCCGCCGCCTCCGGCACGTCCTACTCGCGCCGCGACCAGGACGCCTTCGCCCCGGAGATCGAGGCCAAGTTCGACCGCTTCTGAGGACCGGACATTCCCCGGGGGTACGGCTTCATGCCGTACCCCCGAATGTTCTTGATCTTCACCACGCCCGCTCCGGACCGTGGCTAGGTTCGGAGGTGACCCGCCAAGATCACGGCGGGAGACACCTGCGACATGGGGGAAAGACATGCGCAAGGCACGGATCGGCGGCCTCATGACGGCCGCCGTCATGGCGGCCACCGGCGGCACCCTCGCGGCGCCCGCGGCAGCCCAGGCGGACGACGGCACGGCATACTTCGCGTTCACCACGGTCGGCAGCCAGAACGGTAGGTCACCCGAGTTCGTCTTCAAGCTCACCGACAAGGAGCGGATCGCGCAGGCCCGGGACATCATCAGCGGGAAGGAGTCGCAACGCGTCCACGTCCACGGCCGGATCCTGAAGCGGACGACGATCTACAACCCCCGCTTCAGCTACCACCTCGACCCTGACACGATCAACTTCTTCGACATGGCGATCGAGGTCTGCGATGCGAGCGTCGAGTACACCGAGGATCATCTGGACGAAGCCGGCGGCGCGTTCCTGCCCGGCGGCCACTTCTGCCCGTGGAGCTCGAAGGTGACACGGGAGATCCAGTCCGACTGAGCACCGCACGCCACTCGACTGGACGCCGCCCTCGGGTGGCGTCCAGTCGGCGTCCAGCGCGCATCCCGTACCCCCTCATAGCTTTTTGCTCGTCACTCACCACCGAGGGGGAAAACCATGAACGGGCGTATCAAGAAGATCATCGCGGCGGCGGCGCTGACCGCGGCCGCCACCGTCACGGTCGTGGCGAGCGGGCCGTCCGCGAGCCAGGCGGCGGTGCCGAACATCCAGGGCTTCGGCATCACCGCGGACGGCCTGACCATGGGGGCGTTCTGGGCGCAGACGCCGGGCACCAGCAACTGGGTCATGGACATCGTCGGGTTCACCGGCCACGACACCTACGCGGTGGGCCTCGACACCCGTCCGGCCAACGGCCTGATCTACGTGGTCGCCAACGCGGGCGGCATCTACACGGCCGACCAGTGGCGCCTGACGAAGGTCGGGCAGCTGGGCGTGACGCTCAGCGGCCAGTCGTTCGGCGTGGACTTCAACCCGGTCGCCGACCGGCTGCGGATCATCAGCAACACCGGGCAGAACCTCGCCCACGACGTCGACGGCAACGTCACCACGGCACAGACCGCGCTGACCGACGCCGCCACCGGCAAGGCCGCGAGCGGGGTGACCGCGGCCGCGTACACGAACAACGACAACAACGCGGCCACCAACACGCTGCTGTTCGACGTCGACACCATCGCGAACCAGATCTCGCTGCAGAACCCGCCGGCGGCCGGCACGCTCTTCCCGCAGGGCCTGCTCGGCGTCGACCCGGCACTGAACGCGAGCCTGGACGTCTACAGCACGCTCAGCAACGGCCGGGCCGTGACGAACACCGCGTTCGCCGCGATCATCAACCCGACCACGAACCGCAGCACGCTCTACACCGTGGATCTGCTCTCCGGCTTCGCCACGACGGTCGGCAACTTCCCGTCGGTGCTGCCGTTCGGCTCGATCACCTTCTCGCTGTAGCGCTGCAGAGCCCCCGCACGACGCAAGGCCCGCCACCCAACGGGAGGGTGGCGGGCCTTGTCCTGTCAGAAGATCACGCGGCCAGGTTCGTGGGCAGGCCGTGGTGGTTGGTGTGGGCGAGGCGGCTGTTCAGGTTTCCCTTGCTGGCGATCTGCGCGAAGTAGGTGGCACGGCGACGGTTCACGCAGCCGTCCGGGCGCCCGGCCGCCTGGACCTGCTCCGGGTCGAGGTGCGTGTTCAGACCGTCCTTGAGCAGCGTCAGCGCCTCCGCGCGCAGCTGCGAGATGCGCGACTCGGTCACGCCCAGCTCGGCCGCGATCACGGACATCGGCTCCTCCTTGAGGAAGTACCGGGTGATCACGATGCGCAGCCGCTCCGGCAGCGCCTCGATCGCGTTGTGCAGGTAGCCGATGCGCTCGCGGTGCAGCAGCATCTCCTCCGGGCCCATGGTCGACTCGGTGACCATGTCGTCCGCGCTGCCGGTCGTGAAGCCCTGCAGCGACAGCACCACGGCGCGCTGCACGTCGTCCGCGGTCGAGTTGATCTCCGACACCGGGACGCCGAGGTACTCGGCCAGCTCCTGCGGCGTGGGCGTACGGCCGAGCGTGGCGGTCAGGTGCTGGCGCGCGGTGTCCGCCTGACGCGCGCGGGACCGCACCGAGCGGGACGCCCAGTCCAGGCCGCGCAGCTCGTCCAGCAGCGCGCCGCGGATCCTGGTCGCCGCGAACCGGTGGAACGGGATGCCGCGCTCCGGGTCGAAGCCGCGCGCCGCGGTCACCAGCGCGGCCAGGCCTGCCGAGGTGAGGTCGTCGCGGTTGACGTGCGCCGGGACCCGGCCGAGCATGTCACGCACCAGGTGGCCGACGAGCGGCATGTTGGCGCGGATGAGCTCCTCGCGCTCGCGGTCGTTCATCGACGCCGGTGCGCTCGCGGTCGTGGTCGTGGTGCTCATCTGCGGTTTCCCCCCGTTGGAAAGTCAGCACGTCGCTGGCCAGGGAGAACTTTCCGGTGCGTGGGGTGCGCCGCCGGTTGCCGAAAGTTGCGATCCGGTTGTACCGGGCCGGGAAAGCCTCAGCCGCGGGGATCATGGAGAAACCAAGAGCTTCCAGGGGGTACGAGACGGACCGCGCGACACACGGCCGATGGCGGCGCTGGCGCCCCGCGCTCCTGGTGGCGCTGGGCGCGGCCGCGGTGTTCCTGCTCCGCGACCGGCTGCCCGACCCCGATGAGGTCTGGACCGCGATCACCACCGCGAGCCCGTGGTGGCTGCTGCTCGGGGTGGCCGCCGAATGGGTGTCGCTGGCGATGTTCGCCCGGCAGCAGATGTGGCTGCTGCGCGGGCTGGGCGTGGCGGTCGGGATCGGCCCGGCGCTGGCCATGACGTACAGCCGCTCCGCGATCGCGATCACCATGCCGGCCGGGTCCGCGATGTCGGCCGGGTTCGCCTACCAGACGTTCCGGCGCTGGGGCGCGAGCCGGGAGGCGGCGACCACCGTGATGGTGCTGTCCGGCGCGTTCTCCGTGCTCGGGCTGGTCGTGCTCTACGTGCTCGGGTACGCGCTGATCGTGCTGGAGGACCCGGGTGCGGCCTGGTCCGCGCACCCGGTGGCCACGGTGGCCGCGGCCGCGGGCGTGCTGACGCTGGCCGCGATGATCACCGCGAGCGTGTTGCGTGACCGTCGGCGAGCCGGCCCGGTGGCCGCCCCGGCCGCGCTCGGTGATCCCCCGGCCGGGCGGATCGCCGCACTGCTCGCCACGCTGCGTGCGGTCGGGCCGGTCGCGCTGGGGATGCACGGGCGGTACCGGCGGATCGCGCTGCTGTTCGCGGTGATCAACTGGTTCACCGACCTGTGCTGCCTGGCCGCGGTCGCGTACGCGTTCCACCTGCCGCTCACGTTCGTGCAGCTCGGCGCCGTCTACGTGGTGGTGCAGCTGGTCCGGCAGATCCCGGTCACGCCCGGCGGCATCGGCGTGATCGAGGCGAGCCTGCTGGCCGCGCTGGTCTCGGCCGGCGCGGCGCAGGGGCCGGCCGCGGCTGCCGTGCTCGGCTACCGCCTCCTGTCCTGCTGGCTGATCATCCCGGCCGGGCTCTTCACCTGGGCCGTCCTGCGCCGATCGTCCTCCGGGGTGACCGTCCCCGCCCGCTGACTCCTCGGTCCGCGCACCTGAGACCGAGGACACCTCCCGTTTTCTCAGGCGAGCGGAGAGAACGCCGAAGGGGCAGCCACGCGAATCGCACCGTGAAGTTACGGAGAGCGACCCGGAACTCGGGAGCGGGGAGGAGGATGGGTCGTGGTGGCTGCAACCATGAGCGACACGGCGCGCCTGAGGGCGCTGGTCGGGATCGCGCGGGCGGCGAACAGCGCGCTCGCCGACCCCGCACGGCTGGCCGCCGTCGTCGTCCAGGCCGCCACCATCGTCGCGGACAGCGCGTCGGTCTGGACCCAGTCCAGCACGCACCGCACGCTCAACCGGGTCGGCGCCACCCACCGGGACCCGGACGCGGACGCGGCGCTGCGCGAGATGCCGGGCAGCATCACGATCGGTGACTACGACGGCTTCGTCACCGCGGTCACGGACAGCGGCGTGGCGGCCGTGCTCGATCCGGCGGAGATCCGTACCCACCTGGATGCTCTTGATCCGGCGCTGGTCGCCGGTCTGTCCATCCTCGGGATCAGCGCGGTCTCGATCCAGCCGCTGCGCGCGGAAGGCCACCCGACCGGGATCCTGGTCGTCACCCGCGACGAGGGCGGCGACGCGTTCTCCGAGTCCGATCTCGCGTTCCTGCAGGCCGTCGCGGACATGGCGGCGAACAGTCTGTCCACGGTCGACCTGCTCAACGGCTCCGCGGTCGCGTTCGAGGAGATGCGCGCGCAGGCCGAGATCGTCAACCAGGTCTCCGACGTGATCGTCTCCTGGGACGCCGACGGCCGCATCGTCACCTGGAACACCGCGGCCGAGGGCGTCTACTACTACAGCCTCGCGGACGCGGTCGGCTGCGACGCGCACGCGCTGCTGGACACGCGCTTCATCAGCGAGGACGGCGAGCCGCTGACGTTCGAGGACGTCATCCCGCTGATCCGCGACGCCGGCGTCTGGAACGGCGAGCTGCGCCAGCGCCGCGCGGACGGCGAGGAGGTGGAGATCCTCTGCTCGCTGACCGGCCTCCCGGAGCAGGCCGGCAACTCGTTCGCGGCGATCATGGTCAACCACGACGTGACCGAGCAGCGGCGCAAGGAACGGCTCGCGCTCAACGACGCGCTCACCGGGCTGCCGAACCGCCGCTTCCTCACCCACCACCTGGCCCAGACGCTGAAGCGCTGGCGTCCCGGCACCGCGCCCATGGGCGTCTACTTCCTGGACCTGGACGGGTTCAAGAAGGTCAACGACACCATGGGCCACGACGCCGGGGACGAGGTGCTGCGCGTCACCGCGGCCCGGCTGACCGAGGTGCTGCGCGGCGGCGACGTCGTGGCCCGGCTCGGCGGCGACGAGTTCGTGGTCGTCTGCCACGCGGTCGGCGACCGCGCGTCCGCCCGCGCCGTGGCCGACCGCCTGATCGAGAGCTGCGGCGTGCCGATCGCGGTCGGCGGCGACGAGGACGCCCGCGTGGTGCCCAGCATCGGCATCGCCATGGTCGACGACGAGTCCGCGCCGCCGGAGGGCCAGGAGTTCGAGGCCGACGAGGTGCTGAAACTCGCGGACGGCGCCATGTACGAGGCGAAGCGCGGCAAGGGCGGCCCGGTCTTCGCGTGACTAGTGGCTCTCCCACCAGTCCCGGAACGTGCGGGCCGGGCGACCGGTGACGGTCCGTACCGTGTCCGTGATCCGGGCCTGGCTGCCGGTGGCGATGATCCGGTCCAGCGCGGCCATCCGGTCCGCGCTCGGCGAGAACTCGGACAGGTACGCCACCAGCTCCTCCGCCGTGACGTCCTTCGCCGGCACGCCCATGATCGCGGCGACCTCGGCGTAGGTCAGCGCCTCCGGGCCGGTCAGCACCAGGTCTGCGTTCGGCGCGGTCGCGGACGTGAGCAGGGCCGCCGCCACGTCCGCGATGTCGCCCGCGTCGATCAGCGCGACGCGGGCGCCGTCCGTCGAGGTGAGCAGCGTGCCGCCCTCCCGGACACTCAGCGCGTGCGAGTGCGCGGGGGTGACCACGTTCTGCATGAACCAGGTGGGCCGCAGCACGGCCCACTCCGCGAAGCGGTTCCCGAGCAGCTCACGCACCGGGGCCGGGTCCGCGGGTGACGAGCTGAGCAACACCGCCCGCTGTACGCCCGCGCGCGACGCCGCGTCCAGGAACGGCGCCAGGTCCGCGCCGCCGGGCGGCGGCACCAGGTAGGCCGCGGTGCTCCCGCCGCTCCCGCTGATTCCGGTGCTCTCGGCCCTGCCGTTGAGCGTGGCCGGGAACGTCTCCGGGCGGGTCCAGTCGAAGCCGGTCGCACGCCGGGACACCGCGGTCACCGCGTGGCCCCGGTCGCGCAGCAGCGCGGCCACCCGGCTGCCGGTCGTGCCGAGCGCGGCCGTGACCAGCACGTGCGTCACGCCCGGTCCTCGGCGACGCGCAGCACGACCTTGCCGCGGGTGTGGCCCTCCGCGGCCACGCGCTGTGCCTCGCCGGCCTCGGCCAGCGCGAACTCGGCCGCGACCTCGACCTTCACCGCGCCCTCGTCGATCAGCGTGGCGATCCGGGCCAGCGCCGAGCCGTCCGGCTCGACCAGGAACGCGCTGGTGCGCACGCCCGCGGCGTCGGCGGCCGCGGCCAGCTCCGGCGAGACACCGGACGGCACCGCGATCAGCAGCCCGCCGGGCCGGAGCGTCTCGATCGCCCGGGTGCCGGTGCTGTCGTACGCGTCGCCGACCAGCTCAAGGACCACGTCGACGTCGCTGACCTCCTTCTCGAACCGGCCGGCGGTGTAGTCGACGACCTCGTCCGCGCCCAGGTCGCGCAGCCACTGCTGGTTGCGCGGGCCGGCGACCGCGATCACGTGGGCGCCCAGGTGCTTGGCGAACTGCACCGCGAAGTGCCCCACACCGCCGGCGGCCGCCGTGATCAGCACGCGCTGTCCGCCGCGCACGGCCGCGGTGTCGACCAGCGTCTGCCACGCGGTCAGCGCGGCCAGCGGCACGGCGGCGGCCTGCGCGAACGTGGCCGTGGCCGGCTTGCGGGTGAACTGCCGGGCCGGGGCGGTGACGTACTCGGCGTACGCCCCGGCCTGGCGCGGGAACCACGGCATGCCGTAGACCTCGTCGCCCGGTACCAGCGTGGTCACGCCGAAGCCGACCTCCTCCACCACGCCGGCCACGTCCCAGCCGAGGATGAAGGGCGGCGCGCCGAACACGTGTGCCATGCCGATGCCCTCGCGGGTCTTCCAGTCGGCCGGGTTGGTGCCGGCCGCGTACACCCGGACGAGCACCTCGGTGGGCAACGGGGCCGGGCGTGCGACGCGCTCCACGGTCAGGACCTCCGGGCCGCCGAAGGAGTGCTGGCGGACCGCGTTCATCAGGTTGTTCTCGCTCATGGGACAAGTCTGGATTTCATGATCGGCCGTCAACAGCGGCACGAATGACAATGAGCGTAATATTCGTGCCATGCCTCATCGTGTTGCCGTACTCGCCCTCGACGGCGTCATGCCCTTCGATCTCGGCATCCCCACCCGCGTGCTGAGCGAGGCGTGGGACGCGGACGGCGCGCCGCACTACGAGATCGTCATCTGCTCGCTGGACGGGGCGCCGGTGCGTACCAACGCGGGCTTCTCGATCTCCGTCGATCACGACCGGAGCGCGCTGGCCGGGGCGGACACGGTCGTCATCGCCACCCAGGAGCCGTCCGCCGCGATGCTGGCCAACGGCTCGGCCGACCCGCTGGTGGTCGAGGTGCTGCGGTCGCTGCCCCCGTCGACGCGCGTGGTGAGCACCTGCACGTCCGCGTTCGTGCTGGCCGCGGCCGGGCTGCTGGACGGGCGCGCCGCGACCACGCACTGGACACTGACCGACCGGTTCGCCGCGCTGTTCCCGTCCGTCGAGGTCCGGCCGGACGTGCTCTTCGTCGACGCGGGCCGCGTGCTGACCTCGGCGGGCGCGGCCGCGGGCATCGACCTGTTCGTGCACATCGTCCGGTCCGACCACGGCGCGGCCGTCGCCAACGACGCGGCCCGGCGCTGCGTGGTGGCACCGTGGCGGGACGGCGGGCAGGCGCAGTTCATCGCGCACCCGACGCCGCCGGAGTCGTCGCTGGGGACCGGGCCGACGCGGGCCTGGGCGCTCGGGCGGCTGCATCTGCCGCTGACGCTGGCGGAACTGGCCTCGCACGCGGCGATGGGCAAGCGCACGTTCAGCCGCCGGTTCGTGGCGGAGGTCGGGGTGACGCCGCTGCAGTGGCTGATCGCGCAGCGCGTCGACCGGGCCCGCACACTGCTGGAGAGCAGCGACCTGCCGGTGGAACGCATCGCGACCGAGGCCGGCTTCGGCAGCGCCACGCTGCTCCGCCAGCACATGCACGCGATCATGGGCATCACGCCCCAGCACTACCGCCGCACCTTCCAGGCCCCGGACGCGGTCCCGGCGCCATAGGGCCCCGGCCACCGGGCGATCCGGCGAACGGGACCGGCACCCCGATCAGGGATTCACGCTTGTTGATCTCATGCCCGGACATCGGTAATATCCACCCCGATCACTGTCAAGACGCCCATGAGGAGCCGATGGTGCCGGAACGCCCCGCTCGCAAGGCAGCGCTCGCCCTCCTCGCCGCCGCCACGTGCGTCGCCGCCATGGCATCGCCGGCGTCCGCGGCCGGGCGAGAGGCGGCCTGCACCAGGCCGGAGCCGACCGGTGACCTCACCGTCGACGTCGCGTTCGAGGGACGGACATATCCGGTGCTGGTGCACGTCCCGCCGGCTCTCCCCCGTACCGGCCGGGTGCCCCTGGTCCTGAATCTGCACGGCAGCAGCGGCAACGGACCCGGCCAGATGGACTACAGCGGCCTGCGGGTCGTGGCCGGTGAGGGTGGCTTCATCGTGGCGGCGCCCAGCGGCGCGATCGAGTTGCCGCAGAACCCGATGCCGCCCGCCGGCAGCTGGGCGTGGAACGTGCCGGGCGTGCCCACGACCGCCGGCCAGCTGCCGCCGCCGGACGCGCGGGACGACGTCGCCTACCTCGGTCACGTGATCGACGAGCTCGCCGCGCGCCTGTGCACCGACACGCGGCGCACCTACGCCACCGGGCACTCCGGCGGCGCGCGGATGTCGTCGGCGCTCGCCTGCCGTCTCTCCGGCCGGATCGCGGCGATCGCGGCCGGCGCCGGGCTGCGTGCCGGCCGCCCGGACCCGGACGACGTGAGCGTGCCGGAGCTGCAGGACTGCCTGCCGGAGCGGCCCGTGCCGGTCCTCGCCTGGCACGGGCAGCAGGACACGGTCAATCCGTACCCGGGCAACGGGGACCTGCGCTGGGGTTACGCCGTGCCGGTCGCGGCACAGTCCTGGGCGCGGCTCAACGGCTGCCGCAGCGGCCCGGAGGCCACCACGGTCACCGCGCACGTGACCCGGCTGACGTACACCGGCTGCCGGCAGGGCGCCGACGTCGTGCTCTACCGGATCAGCAACGGCGCGCACGTCTGGCCCGGCGTGACCGAGCCCGGCACCGAGATCGACGCCTCCCGGATCCTCTGGGACTTCTTCGCCCGGTTCCGCCGATCAGCGGAACCCGCCCATCAGCCTGCGGAAGAACCCGCCCTCCGGCGGTAGTGCCGGCCCGCGCAGCGGCGGCGACGACACCCGCCGCGCGATCGGCCGGTCGTAGTCCGTGTGCGCGATCGCGTCGACGGCCTGCTCCGGCGTGAAGTGCTCGGAGCCGTCGATGACCGGCACGAACCCGACCAGCATGCCGTTGCGCAGCACCTGCGCCTCGAGGCCGGCGGTGCCGTCCGTGTCCCAGACCGCCTCGCGGCCGTCGGGCAGGTTGATGCGGATGCCGTACTGCGTCTGGCCGGCGCGGGCGAGCTGCAGGTGCGCCGGCACACCGAGGGCCCGGAGCTGGTCGACCGCCCATCGTGCTCTGTGTTCGTCCACCTCCCGGACCGTAACGCGACCCGCTGAGAGAAAACTGAGTCCTACGTGGCCCGTACGTACGCGGTCACGGCCGACCCGTCGCTGAGCGCATGGACGAGCGCGTCGATGTGGTGGTCGGGCGCGGGGGCGGCGGTATACAGCACGAGACCGCCCTGGGCATCGATGGTCCAGCCGAGCGCGGCGGCCCGCCCGTCGACGGCCCAGTCCGGGAGCACGAGGGGCGCGTCCTGCTCGGCCAGCCTGTTCAGGCCGAGGAACCGGTCCATGCACGATTCGTTGCCGTTTACCTGCAGGTACAGGTCGTGGGACGGCCCCGGGACCGCGTAGCCGAGGTCGTGCGTGAGGCAGTCCGGGACGACCAGGTGCGAGCGGGCGAGCGCGCCGGTCAGCGAGATCGTGCCGCGGTCCGCGGGGTAGGCGCGCGCGTCGCGGCCCGGACCGGACGCCCGGGACACCGCGATCAGGATCGCGACGATCAGCGTGACGACCACCGCGACCGTGATCAGCGCGGTGGTGCGCTCGTGCAGGCGTACCCCCATGATCTTCATAGTGCCGCATCCGGTGGGCGGGTGTGGTGCACGACGTGTGCAGATCAGGTGGAGGAGAAGAACGCCCACAGCTCCGCGGTGGCGTCCAGCGCGTCCGACGGCGGGTCCAGGTCGAGCAGACGTTCCGCGGCGGGCTTGGCGGCGGAGCCGGGCCACTGGTGCCCGGCGCCGGCCACGGTGATCATCTCGACGCGGCGGCCGGACGCGCACGCGGCCCGGGACCGGGTCACCACACCGGTGACCGCGACGGACGGCGCCGCGCAGGCGTCGACGGCCTGCCACCGCGCGTGCAGCGCCGGGATCGGCGGGCCCTCGATGCGTACCCACTCGCTGTCACGTTTGCTCCGGCCGCCGTCGTACGGCACGCTGCGGTCCGCGTCGCCGTGGATGTGCAGCACGGAGATCGGGTCCGGCGCGGGGCAATCGCCGACCTGGGTGCCCGCGACCGGCCCGATCGCCGCGAACACGCCGTGGGTGTCGCAGGCCAGCCGGTAGGCGAGCATGCCGCCGTTGGAGATTCCGGTCGCGAAAACACGGGACGAGTCCACGCCCGGCACGTCCGCGACCAGCGCGGTGATGAACGCGACGTCGTCGACGCCGTCCCGGGCGGGCGGGCCGCAGCAGTGGTCGCTGACGTGCCAGGCCCGGTTGAGGCCGTCCGGGTAGGCGACGATCACGCCTTCCCGGTCGGCGAGCGAGTCCCACCCGTACGTCTCCTGCGCCTGCCGCCCGGACCCCGCGCCGCCGTGCAGCATGACGACGAGCGGAGCCGGCCCGTCCGGCAGCGAGGCCGGCCGGTACAGCCGGTACGTACGGTCACCGATCGTGTGTTCCGTCGTGGTGCTCGTCGCCGCCGGGCCGCCACACCCGGCGACGAGGAGCACGGCCAGAACGGCAAGAACCCTGCTCAGCGGTCCCACGGCAGCCCCAGCCGCGGGAAGACCCGGGAGAGCACCGCGTCGTAGTGGTCCGCCCAGCGCACGCCGGGCAGGTCCGCGATCGGGGTGAACTCCATGGCCGCGCCCTCGTTGCACTGCACCTGGTCCTGGGCGACGGTGGTGTGACCGAGGTAGATCGCGTACTCGGTGAGCGTGCCGGGGTCGCGCACGGACGGGGCCGTGCCGTTCCAGACCAGCTGCAGGTCGCCGTCCGCGCGCAGGCCGGTCTCCTCCTCCAGCTCGCGCGCGGCCGCCTCGATCAGCGTCTCGCCGGGCTCGACCGCACCGCCGGGAAGGCACCAGCGGTGCGGCGCGACCGGCGTGTTGCCGTCCCGTAGCTGCAACAGGACACGGTCGTGCGGGTCGCACAGCACCACGCCGGCGACGGTCAGGGAGATCTCGCTCATGGTCACGAGCGTACGAGCGCGACCTCGTCCAGGAAGTCCCGGAAGCGTGCCCAGCTGCGGATGTCGGCCTTCTCCCGGTACGCCGGGGTCTCCGGCAGCGTGAACGCGTGCGGCGCGCCCGCGTAGCTGACGATCTCGAAGTCGACGTCCGCGTCGCGCAGCTCGGACTGGAACGCCACCACGTCCGCGTCCGGGACGACCGGGTCGGCCGCGCCGGTCAGCACCAGGATCGGCGCGGTGATCGCGGCCGCGTCGCTCGGCTCCTGTGTGATCAGCCCGCCGTGGAACGACACGACGCCGGCCAGGTCCGCGCCGGTGCGGGCGAACTCGAGCGCGGCCGAGCCGCCGAAGCAGTAGCCGATGACGACGATCCGGGACGCGTCGACGCGCGGGTCGGCCGCGAGCACGTCGTAGGCGGCCCGGACACGCGCGCGCAGCAGCGGCAGGTCGCCGTAGTACTTCATGGCCTCGGCCTGGCAGTCCGCCATCTCGGTCGGCCGGATGCCCGCGCCGTAGAGGTCCGCCGCGAACGCGACGTAGCCGAGCCGGGCGATCATGTGGGCGCGCAGCCGCGTGTACTCCTGCGGCCCGGTCCAGTCGTGCAGCACCAGCACGGCCGGGCGCGGGCCGCTCACGGCCGCGTCGACGGTCAGGAAACCCTCCAGCGCGACGCCGTCGTGGTCGTAGGCGACGGTCTCGTCCGCCAGCTCCCCGGAGAACGGCACGGTCCGGAGCAGCGCGTCATGCTTCGCAGAAAAGTTGATCACTCAACTACTCTAGGCACACCGGAAGAGCGCGGGAACCAGGACCCGTTGTTCCCGCTCCCCGGGTGGTCACCTTCCGCGCGCTCCCGCGGCCGGCGGATCCGCGGGTGGTCACCACGAGCCACACCGATCAGGCCGTGGCCAGCCCGAGATCCGCGCCGGAGCCCGCGGGGTGGGTGCGCAGCCACTCCGACAGCGGCCCCGGCATCGCGATGCCGTACCCCTGCGCGTAGTCGACGCCGATCTCCTGCAGCCGCGCGAGCGTGGCCTGGTCCTCGACGAACTCCGCGACCGTGGACAGGCCCATCTGGTGCCCGAGGTCGTTGATCGTGCGGGTCATCACGCGGTCCAGCTCGTCGTGGACCAGGTTCTTGATGAACGCGCCGTCGATCTTGAGGAAGTCGACCGGCAGGTTCTTCAGGTACGTGAACGAGGACAGCCCGGTGCCGAAGTCGTCCAGCGCGAACCGGAACCCGAGGTTGCGCAGCTGGGAGATGAACTCCGCGGCCGCGCGCAGGTCCGTGATCGCCACCGACTCGGTGATCTCGAAGCAGATCAGCTCCGCCGGGATGCCGGAGATGGCCAGCTGCGCCTGCACGTAGTCGATGAACTCGGCGTCGCCGATCGACGGCCCGGACAGGTTGATCGACCAGTGGTCGCCGATCTTGCCGTCCGGGACCACGGCCGCATAGCCCTGGTAGTGCGCGGCCAGCACCTCGAACGCGTGCGCGACCACCCAGCGGTCCACGGCCGGCAGCAGGTCGTACCGCTCCGCCGCGGGCAGGAACAGGCCGGGCGGGATGATCTTGCCTTCCTCCGTGCGCATGCGCAGCAGCAGCTCACCGAACTGGTAGTCACCGTCCTGCACGCGGGCCCCGGGCACGCGCGCGATCGGCTGGTAGAACAGCTCGAACCGGTCGTCGCGCAGCGCGGTGACCAGGCGCCCGGCCCAGTCCATCTCCTCCTGGTGCTTGGCCAGCGCCGCGTTGTCCGCCCGGTACACCTCGACCCGGTCCCGGCCGCGCTCCTTCGCGGTGTAGCAGGCCGCCTCCGCCGCGATGATCAGCTCCTCCGGCCCGACCGCGAGCGGCGTCACCGGCACCACGCCGATGCTGGCGGTCAGCGCGACCGCCTGGCCGTCGACCTGGAACGCGAGGTCCGCGACGCCGCGCCGCATCCGCTCCGCGACCGTCACGCCGCCCTCGTCCGCGGTGGCCGGGATCAGCAGCCCGAACCGGTCGCCGCGCAGCCGCGCCACGATCGCGTCGTCGCCGGCCAGCTCCGTGATCAGCTCCGCGACCCGGCGCAGCAGCTCGTCGCCCTGCGTGTGCCGCCCGGCCTCGCTGATCAGCCGGAAGCGGTCCAGGTTCACCATGCACAGCGCGTACGGCGCGGAGCCGGACGCCACGATCGCGTCCGCCAGCCGGCGGTCGAACCCGGCACGGTTGAGCAACCCGGTGAGCGCGTCGTGGCTGGCCTGGTGCGCCAGCTCGTCCGCCGCGGCCTTGCTCATGTCCTGCGCGGACTCGGTCATCCGCCAGTTCGCGATCGCGGCGACCGCGGCCCCGGCGATGAACAGCGCATGGATCGCGGCCCACTTGATCGGCTCGGTCCTGGCGGCGTCGTGCGCGTAGACGTCGTGCGGCGCGAACACGCCCACGACCGCGTGCTCGACCAGGACGAACGCGGTGGCCAGCAGGAACGTGACCCACTCCTGGTAGAGCACGATCACGAAGAGCATGACGAAGAAGTGGAAGTGTGCCTCGGTCTGCCCGCCGGCCAGCCCGACCAGCACCGCGGACGAGCCCATCAGCCCGAGCGTGGTGATCGACGCCCGCCACCGCCGGGACAGCCCGCGATATCCGCCCAGCGCCACGGCCACGACCAGCGGGAACACGATGACGAGCGCGTCCGCCGCGTCCCGGCCGCGCATCACGCCGAAGACGTAGAGCGCGACCGCGTGCAACCCGAGCACCCACAGGATCACGCGATGGCGCCGCTCCCAGGCCTCCCCGGGGAGCGGCCGCCCCTGCGGCAGGACGGACCTGATGGCCCGCACCCAAGCTCTCAGCACGTCTTCCCTATCGGTCGCTCCGGACACCACCTGAGATCCAGAACACCACAAACCATCAGGGGGTACGGGCCGGAAGCGTGAACACGATCGTCGTGCCGCCGCCCGGCGTCTCCTCCGCCCGGATCCGCCCGCCGTGCCGCTGCACGATCCGCAGACAGGTGGAGAGCCCGATGCCGTGCCCGGTCGCCTTCGCCGGGTCGACCATGGCGAACATGTCGAACACCCGCTCGCGGTGCGCGGCCGGGATGCCGATGCCGTTGTCCGCGACCCGGACCAGCACGCCCTCGCCGGTCTCCTCGCCGCTGACCTCGATCAGCGGCGGCCGCTCCGGGCAGCGGTACTTGATCGCGTTGCCGACCAGGTTCTGCAGCAGCTGGCGGGCCAGCGTGGGGTCGCAGTCGACGTGCGGGAGCGCGCCCACGGGGCGTACCGTCGCCTGATTTTCCTTGATCGTGGTACGCAGGTCGACCATGGCCTGGCCGAGCACCTCCGCGAGATCGGTGGGCCGGCGGACCGTGGGCGCGTGCCCGGCGCGCGCGTAGGTCAGCAGCGACTGGATCAGCGCCTGCATCCGCACCACCGAGCGCGCGGCCGTGCCCACCCAGCCTCGGGCCTGCTCGTCCAGCTGCGCGCCGTAGAGGTCCGCGAGCAGCTCGAGGTAGCCGGCGACCACGGCCAGCGGCGACGCGAGATCGTGGCCGGCGACCGCGGCGAAGTTCGTCAGCTCCGTGTTGGAGCGCTCCAGCTCCGCGACCGTGGCGTTCAGCGCGGCGTGCGCGGCCTCCATCTCGGCGCGGTGCGCGCGGTCCGCGGACACGTCCGTCATCGCCACCACCGCGCCCAGCGGGATGCCGTCCGCGGCCTCGATCCGGCGGCCGGTCACCGACACGCGCCGCGCCGGGCGGTCCGGCGGCTGGATCACGATCTCCGCGTGGTCGACCGCGCCGTCGCGCAGCGCCCGCAGTGCCGGAATGTTCTCCAGGGTCAGCGGCGTCTCGCCGTCCGTCTCGTAGAGCGCGTACGACGCGGACAGCTCGTCCGGGCCGAGCGAGCCGTCCGCGTCCGTGCCGTGCCACTCGCGGGCCGCGCGGTTGAACAGCGCCAGCCGCCCGAACGGGTCCACGGCCACGATCGCCACGTCCACGCTGTCCAGCACCGCATCCAGCAGCTGCTGTCGCGACTCGGCCTCGCGAAGCGCCCGCTGGGCCACCGCGCGCGC
This sequence comes from Catenuloplanes japonicus, assembly GCF_000717135.1. GTDB lineage: Bacteria > Actinomycetota > Actinomycetes > Mycobacteriales > Micromonosporaceae > Catenuloplanes > Catenuloplanes japonicus. The sequence continues at coordinate 216,421 of NZ_JNXY01000002.1, read as the reverse complement.
CGACTCCGCCTCCGCGGCCAGGTCCGTGCGGATCCGGGCCTCGCGGCGGCGCGCGAACAGCGCCAGGATCACCCGGGCGAGGTCCTGCAGGCGGTCGATCTGCGCGCCGGTCAGCGTGCCCGGCGCGTCGTCGAAGACGCAGAGCGTGCCGAGCGCGTGCCCCTCCGGCGTGACCAGCGGGACGGAGGCGTAGAAGCGCACGCCGGCCAGCCGCCCGGTCACCCACGGGTTGTCCCGGTAGACCGGGTCCTCGCCGGCATCCGGCACCACGACCGTTCTGCCTTCGAGGAGGCGGATCGCGCACATGGAGTCCGTGCGCGCGGAGTCGCCGCCGTCGAAGCCGGTCGTGGTCAGCTGGCACTGCCGGTTCTCGTCGATCAGGTTGAGCGTGGCGTTCGGCACGCCCGCGACCAGCGCGGCGACGCGCACGACGGCCTCCAGCTCGTCGTCCGCGGGCGCGTCGAGCAGGCCGTACTCGTGCAGCGCGGCCAGCCGCGACCGCTCGTCGTGCTCGCTCATGCGTGTTTCTTCGGCAGCGTGCTCATCGATCTGAGCGGGCGGGACGCGAACAGGCTTTCGGTGAAGACGTGACCGATTCGTGTCGGCTGCTGGACACCATGCGTCACCGTGTGCTGGGACCATTGCGCGGTTCCACAAGCGACCTTTCTGTTCCGCCGACTTTTGCGAAGAGGCATCGGCATGTCCGACTACACACCCCCGCCGACGAATCCCCCGCCGGCGAGCCCGCCACCGACCCCGCCGCCCAGCACCCCGCCACCGGCGTACGGCGCGGCCGGCGGCGGCCGGCGCCGGACCACCTGGATCACCGTCGTGGGCGTGATTCTGCTGCTCCTGCTGTTGCTGCTCCTGCTGGCGTTCTGCCGCGGCGGCGACGGCGACCCGGTGGCGTACCCGTCCGGTTCCCCCTCGCCGGGCACCACGGCCACCGCCACGGCGACGCCCGGGACGCCGGGCGGCTCCGGCACGCCCGGCACCACGACCGGCCCGCCGGCCACGCCGACGCCGACCTCGACCGTGCCCGGCGGCTACCCGACCACGTCCGGCCAGCCGTCACCGCCGGTCACCCCGACCGGCACCGGCTCTCCGACGGGCGGGCCGACCGGCGAGCCCACCGGTGGGCCGACCGGCACGCCGACCCCGGGTCCGACCGGGAACCCCACGGGCGGGCCGGCCACCACGCCCGGTCCCGGCGGCACCACCGGCGCGCCGTACCCGAACGGCGGCCCGGACACCGGCGTCGGCCCGCAGGGCGGCAACGGCCTGAACGGCACGCTGATGGCAGGATTGGCGCTGCTGGCGGCCGCGGGTGTCGCCACCGTCGCCGCGGTCCGGCGCCGGCCGCGCGCCTGAACGGAACTAGATGAGCAATGAGGTACGGGCACGGCTGCGACCCCACATCGCGGTGGTCGCGGCCGTGCTCGCACTCGCCGGCACCGTGCTGACCGTCCAGGGTGCCCGCCAGGAGGCCGCGGCCGGCACGGCCGAGTCCGCCCGCGTGCACGCCACCGGCTTCCCGGAGCTGGAGACCGACGAGCACCGGTCGGGCGGCGCCGACCCGGCCTCGCCCGGTGATGGGGAGCCCGCATCGCCGCCCGGTGCGGAACCGTCCTATCCGCGTGGCGAGGGATGGCTGCTCCCGGCCCCGACCACGTCCGACGAGACCGGCGCGATCGTCCCCGCGCCGCCCGCGACCGGCGCGCGCATGGGTGGCGGCGCTCCACGCTGGACCCCGCTCCCCCGCAGCGTCCCGGCAACGCTGGAGATCCCCGCGATCGGCGTCCGCTCGTCGCTGCTGTCGCTGGGCCTGCGCCCGGACGGCACGGTCGAGGTCCCGCCGCTGACCGGCACCGCGGACGCCGGCTGGTACCGCCACTCCGTCACGCCCGGCGAGACCGGCCCGGCCGTGATCCTCGGCCACGTCGACTCCGTCGAGACCGGGCGGGGCGTCTTCTACCGGCTGACCGACCTGACCCGCGGCGCGGAGATCCTGGTCACCCGCGAGGACGGCGTCACGGTCGTATTCACGGTCACGAGTCTGCGCCGCTACCCCAAGGCGGAGTTCCCCACGGAGCGCGTCTACGGCCCCACCGACGCCCCCACGATCCGGCTCGCGACCTGCGGCGGAGCCTACGACCAGATCTCCCGCACGTACGTGGACAACGTCGTCGTCTACGCGACCGCCGCGCCCGCCACCGCCACCCCGGAGGCCGGTGACCGCCCCGATCACTGACAGGGGCGGTGTGGGTTTTCTCAGCGACCAACGGCGATGCTGGCAGGGAGCCCACTACCGCCCCGGCCACCCGCCCCTAACCGGAGTGAACGCTCCGCTCATGCGACGACCGGTGCCCGCGGGAGCAACGCTGCCGGACCACCACGAAAGTGGGAAGAAAAGGTCTTGAAGGCTTTTGACCTTGGGAAGTAGATGGGCGTTTACCGCCCATCGGGGGACGAGGAGACCGTAGCGTGAGCGCTGGGGTCTTCGGGGGAAAGGAAGAGCCATGAGTGATCAACACAGGGTTGTCGTCGTGGGCGCCGGGTTCGGCGGGCTCTTCGCCACGAAGGCGTTGAAGCGCGCGGACGTGCACGTCACCTTGATCAACGGCACCACGCACCACCTGTTCCAGCCACTGCTCTACCAGGTCGCCACCGGGATCCTGTCCGAAGGGGAGATCGCGCCGCCGGTGCGGGAGATCCTGAAGAAGCAGGAGAACGTGGAGGTGCTGCTCGGCTGGGTCACCGAGGTGGACGTCGCGCAGCGGACGGTGACCGCCACCGCGACGACCGGCATCGAGTACCAGGTGCCCTACGACTCGCTGATCGTGGCCGCGGGCGCGTCCCAGTCGTACTTCGGCAACGACCACTTCGCGGAGAACGCGCCCGGCATGAAGAGCATCGACGACGCGCTGGAGCTGCGCGGGCGGATCTTCGGCGCGTTCGAGATGGCGGAGCTGGAGACGGACCAGGAGGCGATCGACCGCTGGCTCACGTTCGTCGTGGTCGGCGCCGGTCCGACCGGTGTGGAGATGGCCGGTCAGATCGCCGAGCTGGCCCACCGCACGCTGCCCGGACAGTTCCGGCGGATCGACCCGAAGCGGGCCAGGGTGATACTGGTCGACGCCGTCGACGCGGTGCTGCCGAGCTTCGGCGACCACCTGTCCACCCAGGCGCTGCGGCAGCTGCACAAGATCGGTGTCGAGGTCGAGCTGGGCACGAAGGTGGTCGGCGTCGACGAGGGCGGCATCGACGTGGAGACCGTCGGCGGCGCGAAGCGCATCGAGGCGGCCACGAAGATCTGGGCCGCCGGCGTGGCCGCGCCGCCGCTGGCGAAGAAGCTGGCCGAGGCCGCGGGCGCGGAGACGGACCGGGCCGGGCGCATCCTGGTCAATCCGGACTGCACCGTCCCCGGGCACCCGGAGATCTTCGCGCTCGGCGACATGATGTCGCTGAACCGGCTGCCCGGCGTGGCACAGGTCGCGATCCAGAGCGGCCGGTACGCGGCCGACACCATCAAGCGGCGCCTGGCCGGGAAGCCCGCACCGGAGCCCTTCAGGTACTACGACAAGGGCAGCATGGCCACGATCTCCCGGTTCTCGGCCGTGGCCAGCACCGGGAAGATGCACTTCACCGGCGTGATCGGCTGGTTCATGTGGCTGGCCGTGCACCTGCTCTACCTGGTCGGCTTCAAGAACCGCGTCTCCACGATCGGGCACTGGTTCGTGTCGTTCGTCGGCAACGGCCGTGCCGAGCGGGTGACGACCACGCAGCAGGTGGTGGCGCGTACGGCGATCCGGCGGCTGGGCCTGCTGGACACGTCGGTCCCGGCGAGCGAGGGGGTGCCCGCGTCCGTCGCGGTGTCCAAGCTCGGTTCGCCGGTCTCCCGCGGCTGAGACCTCCGGGTGGGCGGGCCGCAGGGCCCGCCCACTACCGTGGAGCGCATGACCGATGATCTCCACGTCTCCGACCGGCTGGTCATCCCGGCCGCGGAGTTGAGCTGGCGGTTCTCCCGCTCGGGCGGCCCCGGCGGGCAGGGCGTCAACACCACGGACAGCCGCGTGGAGCTCAGCTGGGATCTGGGCGCGTCCGCCGTGCTCCCGCCGGTGCTGCGCGAGCGCGCGATGCAGCGGCTCGGCGGCCGCCTGGTCGACGGCGTGGTGACGATCGCGGCGTCCGAGCACCGCTCCCAGCTGCGCAACCGCGAGGCCGCGCTGGAGCGGCTGGCCGCGCTGATCGCCGGCGCGGTCGCGGCCCCGCCCCGCCAGCGCCGCGCGACGCGGCCGACGAAGGGTTCGGTGGAACGCCGCCTGACCGCGAAGAAGCAGCGCGGCAACATCAAGCGCGGCCGCCGTGGCGAGCACGACTGACCGGGCCACCGTGCCCGCCCGGCCTGGGCGATGCCCGGCAGGCACGCCTGTGGCCCATGGCGAAACCTCTCCGATCCCGCTTCGACGGCGCCTCGCGGGCCGGCCGACCCGCGCGAACCGGCTCCGACGGGGCGGGCAAAGCGGAGCGCCAGCGAAGTCTTTGCCCGCCCCGAGGTTTGCCCGCGGGAGCATGCGGGCCGCACCACGCCGGAAGCGGGAAAATGATCTTCCGGAATTTGATCTTCCGAACTTTGATCTTCCGAGCCTTCTGATCGTGAAGTCCGCGCCTGGCTCGATCAACCGGGCACTCCATGCCCGAAATATCACCATAAGGCGACCGGCGACCGGCGCCGGCGTTCCGCGCAGGCCGCCCGCACGCGTGTGTGGATCATTGACGTCTGCGAAATGGCTGCCACAAGCGCTCCCCGACCGCCATTTCGCAGACGTCAATGATCCACACACGGTGATGTGACGGCCGCGCTTGCGGAGGACTCCGGGTGGAGCCTCGCAGAGTGACCATCCTTCGGCTCTGGCTCTCGTCGGTACCTGTCGCCCGGTCAGCTTTCCGCGCCGGAGTGAGGCCGCGATCGGCCCGCGGAGGCTATGTCACAAAATTTCGGGCACGACGTGCCCATCTCACGCCAGTTGACGGCCAGGCGCCCAGGTCCCGGGCCGGTCGAGCGCAGGGCTGCCCGCGGCGAGGTGGTCGCGGAGCGCGTCCAGCGCCGGGTGGCGGTTGTCGCGGTGCCGGAGCAGCGAGTGCGGATAGACCGGCGCCGGGTCGGTCAGCGGGATCCGCCGCAGCCCGTGACCGTCCGGCCAGACCAGGCGCGTCCGCTCCCCGATGATCGTGGCCAGCGCCGGCGTGTCCGCGACCGTGTCGAGCAGTGCGTCCGCCCCCAGGTTCGGCCCGGTCGCCTCGATCGTCAGCCCGAACCCGGCCGCGAGCGCCGCGTAGTAGGCGGCCCACTCCGTCCCGGGCGCGATCCCCGGCATCCAGATCCGGTGCGCTCTCAGCTCCGTCACGGTGACCGATCGTGCCCCGGCCAGCGCATGGTCCGGCCCGGTGAGCAGCTGCAACGCTTCGTCGAGGACCCGGACCGCGCGGACGTCCTCCGGCAGCAGTTGCCCCGGCATGCCGACCGCCCGGAACGACGCGTCGATCGTCCCCGCCCGGATCGCCGCCACCGCGGCCTCCAGGTCGAACAGCTGCACCACGTCGAGCGCGATCCGCGGGTGCGCCTCGTGGAAGTCGCGGATCATCCCCGTGGTCGCGAGCCGCGACGCGATCACGTCGATCCGCAGCGGACGGCTCCCCGGCCGCACGGACGCCGCCGCCCGGTCGACGGCCCTCAGCAGCTCCCGCGCGTGCGGCAGGAACGCCTGCCCGTCGATGGTGAGCGTGGTACCGCGTGGCGCACGGGTGAGCAGCGGCACGCCGAGGTCCCGTTCCAGTGCCGCGATCCGCTTCGAGACCGCCTGCTGACTGACGGACAGCACGTCGGCCGCGTCCTGGAACCGCCCTGCGTCCACCACCGTCACGAACGTCCGCACGGTCTCCAGATCCACCCCGCAAACCTACAACCATCGGTGGTACGAGGTGCGCGTTGCCGTCGCCCCCAGCTGCTGGAGCGGGCGCGTCCGGTCCACTCCTCGTTGTGCGCCGGCCTGCTCTGAGGCTTCCCGGAAATTCGGTCCGCACGCACTCATCCCTGGACGCCCCATCATGCGTATGACGGTGTGCGGCACGCCGCCGGATCGTGACCATCGTCCGGCGGCAGGCCGCCTGAACTCGCACGTCGGTGAAAGGAAAGCCTTGTCCGCTGGACACGACATCGCCCGCCTGCTGGTCCTCGCGCTCGCCGGCGCCGGCCTTGCGGCGTGCGCGCCCACCCCGCTCGGCAGCACCGGCACGGTGATCTCGATCGACCCGAAGGTCTGCGTGGAGGCGGAGACCGGCGCCGAGTACTGCTTCGAGCAGATCACGGTGCAGAAGAAGGTTCCGGGCGTGAATGTCGGCGACTGTGTGGAATTTGAGCACACGCCGCCGAAGAAGCCGGGCGGGTTCTTCCGCCTGGAGAGCATGAACCGCTGCGGCGAGGCGGCGGAGGAGATCGATCCGGACGCGGATCAGGATGTGGATCAAGAGCAGAACCAATAGCCTGGGGTCCATGAGCGACTTCGACGAGGCACAATCGGCGGTCGAGGCGGCGCTGGCCGCCGGCGCCCGCTACGCGGATGCGCGGGTGATGCATCGGCGGTACGAGTCGATGCGCGCCCGCAACGGCGAGATCGAGGAGCTGACCCAGCGTGAGGACGCCGGCCTGGGCGTACGCGCGCTGGTCGGCGACTCCTGGGGCTTCTACGCCATTTCCGAGTTGTCGGACATAGCGGCACGGAAGGCGGGGCGGGTCGCGGCCGAGATCGCGGAGGCCTCGGCGACCGTGCCGGGGCGGCGGGTGGAGCTGTCCGCGGCGGCCGCGAGCATCGACAGCTGGGCCGGCGGGTGCGAGATCGACCCGCTGGCCGTCCCGCTCTCGGACAAGGGTGACCTGCTGTCCGGCGCCACCAAGACCGCGCACGCGGCCGGCGCGGACCTGGCCGAGGGCGTCTACCAGATCTGGGACACGGCCAAGTGGTTCGTCTCCTCCGAGGGGCACCGCATCGACCAGCGCATCCGCGAGTGCGGCGGCGGCATCTGGGCGACCGTGATCGGCGACGGCGAGACACAGCGCCGCTCCTACCCCTCGTACCGCGGCCAGTACGGCACGCGCGGCTGGGAACTGATCCAGGAGCTGGACTTCGGCGCGCACGCGGCCCGGATCGCGGACGAGGCCCGCGCGCTGCTCACCGCGCCGCTCTGCCCGGCCGGCGAGACCACGCTGATCCTCGGCGACGAGCAGATGTCGCTGCAGATCCACGAGTCGATCGGGCACGCGATCGAGCTGGACCGGATCCTCGGCTGGGAGGCCGCGTTCGCCGGCACCAGCTGGCTCGATCTGACGAAGCTGCACCAGCTGCGCTACGGCTCCCCGCTGCTCAACATCGTCATCGACCCGACGATCCCGGGCGCGCTCGGCTCGTTCGGCTACGACGACGAGGGCTCGCCGGCCGTGGCGCGCGACGCGGTCCGGGACGGCATCTGGGTCGGCGTGCTGGCCGGCCGGGACTCCGCGGGCGTGGCCGGGCTGCCCTACGGCGGCAGCGTCCGCGCGGACGGCGCGCTGTCGCTGCCGATGGTCCGGATGACGAACGTCGGCCTGGAGCCGGGCCCGCACACGCTCGACGAGATCATCGCGGCCACGGACGACGGGATCATGATGGAGACGAACCGCTCCTGGTCGATCGACGACAAGCGGCTCAACTTCCAGTTCGGCACGGAGATCGGCTGGGAGATCAAGCGCGGGAAGCGGGGGCGGATGCTGCGCAATCCCACGTACACCGGGATCGGCCCGTCGTTCTGGGGCTCGATGGACATGCTCTCCTCCGAGATCGTCCAGTGGGGCACGCCGAACTGCGGCAAGGGCCAGCCCACCCAGGTCGGGCACACCGGGCATCCGGCCGCGCCGGCCCGGTTCCAGAACGTGCGGGTGGGGGTGCGCGGATGATCGGCCCTGAGTTCCTGGAGACGGTAACGCGCGCGCTGCCCGGCGCCGAGGCCGAGGTCGTGGTGCGCCGGGTGACGCGCGGGCTGACCCGGTTCGCCGGCTCCGCCATCCACCAGAACATCGCCACCGAGACCGACCAGGTCCGGCTGCGCGTGCACCGCGACGGACGCACCGTGGCGCTGACCGGCCACGACCTGGACTCGCTGGTCGACCGTGCCCGCACCGCGCTGGCCGGCGCGCCCGCGGACCGCGCCTGGCCGGGGCTGACACCGCCCACCGCGCCGACGTCGCCCGGCAACGAGGACCCGGAGACCGCGGCCGCCACGCCGGCGGACCGGGCGGCCCGGGTGCGGGACTTCGTGCGCGCGGCCGGCGGCCTGGAGACGGCCGGGTTCGTGTCGACCACCGCCTACCGCGCGTCGTACGCGAACACGCTCGGCCACACCCTGGAGGGCGGCACCACCGAGGCCGCGCTGGACGGGATCGCGCGCACGGGCACCTCGGACGGCGTCGCCCGGTACGCGTCCGTGCGCCTCGGCGAGATCGACGGCGCCCGGCTCGGCGCCCGCGCCGCGGTGAAGGCACGCGCGTCCGCCCGCCCGGAGCCGCTCGCGCCCGGCCGCTACGAGGTGGTGCTCGAACCGGCCGCGGTCACGGACGTGCTGACCTGCCTCGGCCACTACGGATTCAACGGCCGGGGGTACGCGGAGGGCCTGTCGTTCGCCCGGCTCGGCGAGACCCAGCTGGACGACGCGATCACGCTGCTGGACGACCCGGTCGGGCCGGGCGGCGGCGGGCTGCCGTTCGACGCCGAGGGCACGCCACGCGACACGCTCACGCTGGTGTCCCGGGGCACCGTGCGCGCGGTGCTGCACGACCGGGCGACCGCGGCGCTGGCCGGCGGCGCCGCGACCGGGCACTACAGCGACGCCGGGTTCGGCCCGCTGGGCTCGTGCCTGCACCTGCGGGCGCCGACGCGGCAGCCGGCGGACGAGGTGGACGGCCCGGAGGCGGACTCGCACGTCGCCGCGCTGGTCGCGCAGGTCGGGCGCGGGCTGCTGGTGACGGACAACTGGTACACGCGCGTGCTCGACCCGAAGACGCTGGTGATGACCGGCCTGACCCGCAACGGGCTGTGGCTGATCGAGGACGGGCAGGTCACCCGGCCGGTGCAGAACCTGCGGTTCACGCAGTCGTACCCGCAGGCGCTCGGTCCGGGCGCGGTGCTCGGCGTGGGCGCGGCCGCGACCGGGCAGCCCGGGGACCGGCTCGGGACCGCGTACCGCGCGCCGGCGCTGCGGCTGGCGTCGTGGAACTACACCGGGAACGCGGCCGGGTGACGGTCAGTCCGTGAGGTCCAGGCCGGTCAGTTGCACGCCACGGAAGGCGGCCAGCCGTTCGGCCTGTTCCTCGATCGCGGTGCGGTCCATCGGCGCCCACAGCGTGATCTCCAGGCGGAACTTCTTGCCCTGTTTGCGGGGGCGCCAGGTGCCGAGCAGGTCACCGTCGGCCAGCACGATGCCAGGGCGGCCGAGCACGGGCCAGATCTCCTTGGCCCGTGCCGGGTCGTCGACCAGCAGGTCACGGTCCTTGGCCTGGAGGAAGAGGTCGTAGGGGCCGAGCAGCCGGGTGGCCTCGGCCGGGCCTGCGGTCAGCGCCTCCGCATCCTCGGCCAGAATGTCGGCCTTCCGCCCATTTATCGTCACACTGGTGACGTCGGCGGGCCAGCGTGCGGTCACCTCCTTGACCGGCGAGTCCAGGAACGCGGCCACCTGCTTCGGCGTGGCCGGCCCGAGCAGCCGGAGATACGTCCGGATCACGTCGAACTGCGGCTTGACGGTCTTCGCCGGAGAAAACCCCGGAATCCGCTGCAACACCGGCGGCGACGTGCCCGGCTGCAACTCCAGCCCGGCCCGGATCGCCGCCAGCCGGAACGGCATCTCCCACGCGTGCGTCACCCCGCACGGCTTGCAGGCCCGCAGGTGCGGCGCGTCCAAGACCTTGCTCAGCCGCCCCGACGCATCACCCTTCACGGTCGGCTTCGTCACGATCTTCCGCAGCGCGGCCGCGACCTGGTCCAGCCCCTCCAGGTTGCCGATCCCGGCCTGGCGCAGCGGCTTCGACGCGTCATAGATCCGCTTGCCCGCGTCCTCGTCCGAGAACGGCGCCACCGCCGCCGCCACGTCCGGCAGATCCGCCCGCCGGTACAGATGCGGCCCGCCCCGCAGCGTCCACAGCATGCTGAGATCCGCATGATCGTCCAGCCCGCGCACGGTCAGCGCCCACGCCGCGCCGTCCGGCCCGGTGTCCTGCACGCCGTAGTCCAGCACCGCCGTGTCCGCGACCGTGCCGGTCCCGGGCGCCCGGTCCAGCTGCTGCGCCCGGATCCGGAATCCCAGCACCTGCTCCCGCGTGACCTCCACAGTGTTCCCTCCTTCGATATGTTTACGGCGTGAAGAAAGCCCGACTCGCGACCGCGCTGCTCTTCCTGCTCTACGGCACCATGATCGGCGCCTGGACCGCACGCATCCCCGCGATCAAGGAACGCCTGGCCCTCACCGACGGCCTGCTCAGCCTCGCACTCCTCGCGCTGGCCGCAGGCGCGATCACCGGCATGCAACTCGTCGGCGCGCTCGTCGACCGGCACGGCACCCGCCGGGTCCTCACCGCGGTCGCGGTCCTCGACGGCTTCCTGCTGATCCCGGTCGCGCTCGCGCCGGGCCTGGCCACCCTCGCCGCCGCACTCTTCGTCTTCGGCGTGGTGCACGGCACGCTCAACGTCGCCATGAACGCACGCGGCGTCGAGATCGAACGGGCCTGGGGCTCCCCGATCATGTCCTCCTTCCACGCGGCCTACAGCGTCGGCGGCTTCCTCGGCGCGGCGGCCGGCGGCGCGTTCGCCGCGGCCGGCGCCGGACCGGCCGTCACGTTCGCCTCCGTCGCGGTGGTCATGGCCGCGGTCGCGGCCTGGGCGGTCTCCTCCGGCTGGCAGGTCCACGGACAAGACCACACTGCCACGGGGGTACGACAGGAGTCCGGCCGGCTGCACGGCGTACTGCTCCTGGGCGCGCTCGCGTTCTGCGCGCTGATCGGCGAGGGCGCGGCCGCGGACTGGAGCACGGTCTACGTCCGGGACAGCCTCGGCGGCTCCCCGGCGCTCGCGGCCGGCGCCTACGCCGCGTTCTTCGCCGCCATGACCGCCGGACGCCTCGCCGGTGACCCGCTGACCGCCCGCTACGGCCCGGTCACCGTCGTCCGCGCCGGCGGGCTGCTCGCCGCCGCCGGCCTCGGCATCGCGCTGCTGATCGGCCACCCGGTCGCCGGCGTGACCGGCTTCGGCTGCCTCGGCGCCGGACTGTCCACGATCGCGCCACAGGTCTTCTCCGCGGCCGGCGCGCGCAACCCGGACCGTCCGGCGCGCGCGATCGCCCGCGCGGCCAGCATCGGCTGGCTCGGGTTCTTCGCCGGCCCGGTCCTGATCGGCGGCGGCGCCGCGCTCACCGGACTGCCGGTCGCGCTCGGCATCCCGGTCGTGCTGGCCGCCGTGATCGTGCTGGCCGCACGCTCCGTGGCGACTGGCGCTCCGGCCCCCGCACGACCATGATCTCTGGAATGGACGGACGGGCGGGCATCGACGCGGCACTGGTACGACGGCTGATCGAGGCACAGTTCCCGCAGTGGGCCGCGCTGCCGATCCGGCCGGTCGAGGTGGACGGCTGGGACAACCGGACGTACCGGCTCGGCGACACGATGAGCGTGCGACTGCCGACCGCGCCCGGGTACGTGCCCGCGGTCGCGAAGGAGAACGAGTGGCTGCCCCGGCTCGCCCCGCACCTGCCGGTGCCGATCCCGTCCGTGCGCGGCGCGGGCGTGCCGTCTGCGGAGTACCCGTACCCCTGGTCGGTCCGTGACTGGCTCTCCGGCACGACCGCGATGGCCACGCCGCCGGCCGACCTGCCCCGGTTCGCGGAACAGGTCGCCGCGTTCCTCCTGGCGCTGCAACGATGCCCGGCCGACGGCGGCCCGCCGGCCGGCGCGCACAGCTGGCACCGCGGCGCGCCACCCGCGTTCTACGACGACGAGACCCGGGCCTGTCTCCGCACGCTGAAGGGACACATCGACACGGATCGGGCAGCCGCGGTCTGGGCGGACGCACTGGCCGCCGACTTCACCGGCACACCGGTCTGGTTCCACGGCGACATCGCCTCCGGAAACCTGCTGGTCCGCGACGGCGCGCTGGCCGCGGTGATCGACTTCGGCACGTCCGGCGTCGGCGACCCGGCCTGCGACCTGGTCATCACCTGGACGTTCTTCGCCGGCGAGAGCCGCCGGGCCTTCCGGGCCGCGGTCGGGCACGACGAGGGTGCGTGGGCGCGGGCGCGGGGCTGGGTGCTCTGGAAGGCGATGCTCGTCCTGACCGAGGTGATCGACACGGACCCGCGCGAGGCCACCGACCTGCACCGCCTCATCACCGACGTCCTGGCCGACGCATAGCGGGCTGCCCGCACCGGAGCCGCCGGTGCGTAACCGGACGGTGTCCATAAGCGATACTGCCAACGTGTCCAGAACCATCAGCTACGACGATGCCGTCACGCTTCTCGGTGGCGACCGCAGCAAGATCGTGAAGGTGATCGACACGCTGCTGGGCGTCGGGATGCTCGCGCTGGTCGGCCCGTTCCGCGACGTCCTCGGATGGTTCGACGCCAAGGCCGAGCTCAGCCGCGTCACCGCGGACCTGGTCACCCGCCTGACCGAACAACGCTCCGGGCTTTCCCGCGTCGAACGCACCCGGCGCCTCGAGGCCGCGCACGCCGTGATCGCGGTGACCGCGTTCTTCGAGGCGATGGCGGAGGCCGGGTCGCCGCTGCCGCACGGCGACCTCGAGCTGACGGCCGAGGAGCAGACGTCACTGTCCCGCAGCAGCTCACCGCCGCACGACGGCGGCCGGTTCCGCGGCAGCGCCCACCCCCACGCGCTGCTCGACGGCGCGTCCGCGCCGGTGCCCGGGGCGGCCCAGGCACACGAGGACTTCCGGAAAGAGCTGGCCGACCACTACGAGAGCCTGGCAGGCGCGGTTTCCGCGTTCGTGCAGGGGCTGGCGGCGTTCGAGCGGCTCGACGAGACCGCACGGGCCCAGGTACTCGCGGCGATCGCGGCGGTGCCGGGGCCCGCGATCGCCCGGTACCAGAGTCTGCTCGGGCGGCTGGCGGTGGACTTCCCCGAGGTCGCGTTCTGGGCGGGCCTGCGCGAGCACGCCGCCACCCACGAGCGCCTCCGCGACGTCACCACGGGGCTGGAGGCGCTCCGCGAGACGCTGGACGCGATCGCCGGTGGCCGGGCCCCGGACGAGCGCCGCCACGGACTGGCGGTCGCCTATCGGGCCGCGATGCGCCAGCCGATCGCGCCGTCCGGCGAGATACCGGCGGGGCTGCGGGTGCCGACGCTCGCCGAGGCGTTCCTGCCGCAGCTGTACCGTGCCTCCGCGGTCACCGCGACGTCCGCGCTGAGCAATGAGGACTGGTGGGAGCGACGGCCGGTCCGGGACGACCTGCTCGCGTTCCTCACCCGCCATCTCACGTCGCCGGAGGCGGTCGCCGGGCCGCTGCTGGTCCTCGGCCAGCCGGGCTCGGGCAAGTCCGTCGTGACCCGCATCCTCGCCGCCCAGCTGCCGCCGTCCGACTTCCTGCCGGTGCTGGTCGTGCTGCGTGCGGTCCCGGCCGCCGCCGACCTCCAGGACCAGATCGAGCACGCGATCCGGGACACGATCGGTGACCGCGTCGAGTGGCCGGCGCTGTCCCGCTCGGCCGGGGACGCGCTGCCGCTGATCATCCTGGACGGGTTCGACGAACTGCTGCAGGCCACCGGCGCCAACCAGACCGACTATCTGCAGAAGGTCGCCCGGCTCCAGCGGCGCGAGGCGGATCAGGGACGCCCGGTCGCGGTCATCGTCACCAGCAGGACCAGCGTCGCGGATCGTGCACAGGCGCCGGACGGCACGGTCGCGCTGCGGCTGGAGCCGTTCGACGAGTCCCGGGTCGCGGCCTGGCTCGGCGTCTGGAACCGGGCGAACGCGGCCCGGTTCACGGGCGAGGTGGCGCCGATCTCGCTGGACACCGTGATGCGATATCCGGAGCTGGCCTCGCAGCCGCTGCTGCTGCTCATGCTCGCGCTCTACGACGCCGAGGGGAACGCGCTGCGGTCCGCCGGCGCGCTGCGCCCCGACCAGTTGTACGAGCGCCTGCTGGCCCGGTTCGCGCGGCGCGAGGTGGAGAAGATCGCCCACGGGCTGCCGCCGCGCGAGGTGGCCAGGCGGGTGGAGGCCGAGCTGCGACGGCTGAGCGTGGTCGCGTTCGCGATGCTCAACCGGGGTGCGCAGTGGGTGACGCAGGACCAGCTCGAATCGGACATGCAGGCGCTGCCCGGCCTCAGCGGGGCCGGCCCCGCGTCCACCGGTGCCGACGGCCTGCGTGCGCCGCTGCAGACGTCGGAGCTGGCACTCGGATCGTTCTTCTTCGTGCACCGCGCCCGCGCCACCCTCGGCCGGGCGCGGCTGGAGTCCTATGAGTTCCTGCACGCCACCTTCGGCGAGTACCTGGCCGCCCGCCTGATCCACAGCATCGTCGGGGAGCTGGTCGCCCGGGAACGGGTGACCACGTTCCATACCGGCAATGCCGTCGACGACGACCTGCTCCACGCCCTGCTGTCCTTCGCGCCGCTCGGCTGGCGCCGGCAGGTGGTGATCTTTCTCCGGGACATGGCCTCCGCGCTCGACGACGCCGCGCGTGCGGAGTGGGCGGACCTGCTGACCCAGGTCTACCGGACGGCGCAGCTGCCGCGCTCACCACGTGCCTTCGCCGGATACACGCCGCAGTTCCTCACCGTGCCCGGGAGCATCGCCGCCTATACCGCCAATCTGCTGCTGCTCATCCTCAGCGTGGCGCCGGTCACCGCGTCCCGTCTGACCGGCGGCGATGCGGCGCGGGGGCGGGAGACGCCGATCCGCGCGTGGCGGCAGGACAGTCGCCTGTGGCGCTCGCAGCCGTCGTCGAGCGGCTTCAGCGGGCTGGTCGACCTGGTGGCGCTCGATCGGGTCATGGACGAGCACGGAGTGCGCGACGTCGTGATGCGTCTCACCGACATACCGGTGGCGGCGCCGCCCACCGTGGATCTGCACTGGGTGTTCCAGGAGCACCCGCCGCGGATCGACTCCATGTCGCATCTGCGCAGGGAGGCGCATTTCACCTGTCATGACGACGACGATCTGCAGCAGCACCTGAACGATCCCCTGTTCGAGGCCGGTCTCCACGAGGAGAGCGGCAACGTCAGCCGGCTGGAGGACGGGTTCACGACGCCGCCCGGGATGATTCTCCGGCTGCTCTTCTCGGACGGGCTGACACCGGCGCAGCGGGCGGCCGTCTACCGGAGATGGATCGTGGTCTCGAGGTCCAGCCGGGCCAGGCGGCTGCTGCTCGACCAGCTGGCGACCGATCGGGACGCCGATCCGGAAACGGTGCTGTACGTCCTCAACAAGATCGATCCGGATCTGGCCGGGGCCGCGTTCCTGCGCTGTGTGAGCGCGCACCTCGGCCGGGGCGCCAGGTTCGACCGTGACCTCAGGAACCATCTGTACCGAGCCGTCTCCGGGGATGTCGACACCTGGGACCGGGACGGCCTCGACGCGATCCTGCGCCTGCACGAGGCCGGGCCACCGGGCCACGCGATCGACGACGACGCGGCCGAGCTGCTCGTCAGCCGGTTCGCCGGCACGAGCCGGGCGCTGGCCGCGCGCATCCGGTCGATGGCCGCGCCGAGGAACGCTCAGACGAGGGGCTGAACCGACCACGCAACGTGCGGCGGCCGTACCGTGGCGCAGATCGGTCCGCCCTTCGCGTCCGTCAGGCCGAGCCGTGCGACCAGCACGCCGCGCCCCGTCACCGCCGCCGCGATCAGCTCGTCCCCCGCGTCCGCCGGGTGGATCTTCGCGCGCCGGAAGCCGTGGAAGACGCCGGACGCCACGGTCCCCCACGACAGGTACACGAACCGCGCCCCGCGCTTCCCGTGGATGAACGGCCCGCCGAAGTCCGGGCCGTCCTTCGTGGTCACCTCGACCTGCCAGACCGCGGACTCCGCATCCCCGGGGACGAGTGAGATCACCTCGTCGCGGCGCTGGATGCCGACGTGGACGGCCGGATAGGGCGGGCCGGCCGGGTTGGTGTCCGCCACGCGTCCCGGCAGGTCGAAGCCCTCGATCCGCAACTGCACGAGACCAGCTTCGCACCCCGGAGAACCGAAAGGGGAATACCACGCGCGACATGACCGCGACCACAGCGCCGTCCGCGCCCGCCCGAATAAGCTGACACCCGTGGAGCCCATCGAGCTGGACCGGGACGGCACCGTTCTGCACGCGCTGTGGCGGCAGGGCGCGGGAACCCCGCTGGTGATCATTCCCGGCGTGATGTCGGACGCGAAGAACTGGCGGCGCGTGGCCGACGCGATCGACCGCCCGGAGCCGGTCCTGATCCTGAACCGGCGCGGGCGGCAGCCCAGCGGCCCGCTCGGCGACGGCTACAGCGTCGACACCGAGGTGCTGGACCTGCTGGCCTGGATGCACCACCTCAAGGAGCCGGTGCGGCTGTTCGGCTGGAGCTACGGCGGCCTGATCGCGATCGAGACCGCGAACCGCACCCGCGCCGTCGACCGGGTCATCGCCTACGAGCCGATCCTGCGCCCGTTCGCCGCCCACGCGCTCCCCGTGCTCCGGGACGCGAGCAACGCCGATGACCTCGACCGCGTCGTCGAGATCGTCCACCGGGAGATCGGCAACGCCACGGAGGAGCAGGTCGCGGCGCTGCGGGCCACCCCGGCCTGGGAGCTGCTGCGCACCTGGGCCGCGCCGGTGGCCGGTGAGACGGCCGCGATCAACGCGTTCGCCCCGGCGTGGGAGGACATCACCGCGCCGGTCGATCTGATCGTCGGCGGGGAGAGCCGCGGCACGCCCTACCGGCAGTCTTTCGACATGGTCGCGGCGCTGCTGCCGGCGGCCGGGCTGCACACGCTGGAGAAGCAGGGCCACCTCGCGCACGCGGAGGACCCGGAGGCGCTGGGCGCGACGGTCACCGGCCTCATAGCCGCTCGCGCAGCGTGACGCCCGGGTTGAGGTGCTCCCACTCGCGGACCACCTCGTTCGGCACGGCGGCGATGCGGATCCGGTCGCCGCGGACGATGCGGGGGTACTGCTTCGGCACCAGGTACTCGCCGATCAGCAGGTTGACCAGCAGCAGGAGCACCACGGCGAACATGGCGACCGGCCCGATGACGTCGGTCCGGTCCGGGCGCATGATCAGCGACCAGGCGACCCAGGTGAGCGCGCTGACCCCCAGGACCAGCATCAGCGGTACGACGAGCCGGCTGCGGAACCGTTCCAGCGCGTAGCTGCGCTGGAGGATCTGGGCCTCCGACTCGGTGACCGGCAGCTGCAGGACCGCGGTGGTGTTGCCGGCGCGCCACAGCGGCAGGCAGGAGATCTCCGCGGTGCCGGCCGCGTACTCCCCGTCGAAGATCGAGCGGGGCGGCAGGTGCAGCTGCGACAGGTCGGTCCGCGCGATGACCACGGTGGCGGTGTCCATGGGTCCTCCCTCAAGAACAACACTGTAGGCATGATGGGGGCACGAAAACCCGCAATCGGGAGGAGTGCCGGATGACTCCGGTGACGGTGGCGCTGGTGGGCGCCGGGAGCCGCGGGCAGAACTACGCGGAGTGGATCGCGGAGCATCCGGACCGGGCGCGCCTGGTCGCGGTCGCGGACCCGATCGCCCTGCGCCGGGAGAGAACGGGCGGCACGCCGTACCCCCGTTGGCAGGATCTGGTGGCCGAAGGCCGCATCGCCGACGCGGTGATCATCGCGACGCAGGATCGCGACCACGTGGCCCCGGCCGAGGCGTTCGCGCGGGCCGGCTATCACGTGCTGCTGGAGAAGCCGCTGGCGCCGACCGCGGACGAGTGCCGCCGGATCGTGCGCGCGATCGACGACGCCGGCGTCATGCTTGCGGTGTGCCACGTCCTTCGCTACACCGCGTACACGGATGTGGTGAAGCGCGTCGTGGACGAGGGCACGCTCGGTGACGTGATGAGCGTGGAGCATCTGGAGCCGGTCGGCTGGTGGCACTTCGCGCACTCGTTCGTGCGTGGCTCGTGGCGGCGGGAGGACGAGTCCGCGCCGATGCTGCTGGCCAAGTCGTGCCACGACCTGGACTGGATCTCCTACGTGACCGGCCGCCGGATCGAGCGCGTGTCGAGCTTCGGCGGGCTGCGCCACTTCCGCCCGGAGAACGCGCCGGACGGTGCCGCCGAGCGCTGCCTGGACTGCCCCGCGGAGCCGGACTGCCCGTACTCCGCGCCCAAGCTCTACCTGCGCACGCTCCGGGAACGCGGGCTGCGCTGGCCGGTCAGCGTGATCACGGACGTGCCGGAGGAGGCGGCCGTGCTGTCCGCGCTGCGCGACGGCCCGTACGGCCGGTGCGTCTACCGCGCCGACAACGACGTGGCCGACAACCAGGTGGTGTCGATGGAGCTGACCGGCGGCGTGACCGCGTCGTTCACGGTCACCGCGTTCACCGCGCAGGACCACCGGCAGACCCGGATCTTCGGCACGCACGGCATGCTGACCGGCGACGGCGTACGCGTGAAGGTCCATGATTTTCGCACCGACACCGTGACCACGCTGGACTCCGCCGCGATCGGCGACGCCACCGCGGGCGGCGGGCACGGTGGCGGGGACGCGGGTGTGATGGACGCGTTCATCGCCGCGGTCGCGGCCGGCGATCCGTCGCTGATCCGCTCAGGGCCGGGCGAGTCGCTCGCCAGCCACCTTGCGGTCTTCGCGGCCGAAACAGCGCGTCACACCGGCACCGTGGTCACGGTTGACGCTGTGTGATGAGCAGTGGATGAGCTACCGAATGGACATCACGCTGGGTCACAATCGACGCATGTCGTGCAGTTGTTCGGTGGCGGGCCTGTCCCGCCCGTCGGGGCGCCGGTCGCCCGTGCGCACCTGTTCCCGCTGCCGGCGCTGGTCAGGCGCGTCCGCGCTCACGCCGCACGTGCCGGTGGCGATGACCGGCGCGAGCTCGTGCAGCCTAGCCGCGCACCAGCCGGGCGATCCGCCCCGCCTCTCCTGACGCCCAGCAGGCGCCGGGCACGCAGTCGACCGAGTCGAAGCTCCCGCCGTCGAACTCGGTCCAGGTCCGGCCGCCGTCCGCGCTGATCGAGCTGCCGGTCGGCCCGACCGCGAGCACCTTCGGGCCCGCCCAGGCCGCGCCGGAGCGGTACTCCCCCGGAGGCGCGGCCGACGCCGCCCACCCCGCGCCGCGGGTCACGGCCGCCCCGGAAGGTGCCGACTCCGGCACCGCGTAGTCGCCGCCGACCGCCACACCCTGACCGCCGGGCCCGAACGCCAGCGAGTAGATCCCCGCGGACGGCCCGGACGGCACCGGCGTGTCCGTCACCCGCCAGCTGCGTCCGTAGTCAACGCTGGCGAACACTCGGGCCGTGGCGCCGCCGCCGGTCGCGAACCAATAGCGCCCGTGCTCGCCCGCGACCAGGCAGGTGCCGCTGGCCGCGAACGCGAACTCACCCTCCAGCGCGGCCGGCAGGCGCGCGGGCAGCACGGACCAGCTGCGCCCGCCGTCCGCCGTGGACAGGATGCGGAACGCGCCGCCGACCGGGTCGGAGAGCGCCAGCCCGTGCCGGTCGTCCGTGAACGCCAGGCAGTCGTAGAACGCGGCCTCGTCCGGGTTGCGGAACGTCTCGGTCCAGGTGCGGCCGCCGTCGCCGGTCCGGTAGACGCGCGACTCCGCGCCCGCGCCGATGGACAGCGCCACGGCCCGCCGCGCGTCGAACGCCTCGATGTCCCGGAACTGCAGCGTCTCCGCACCGGCCGGGCCGACCGACTCGACGTGACGGCCGCCGTCCACGGTGCGCAACACCGTGCCCGCGCTGCCGCCGGCCCACACGACCTGCGGCGACACCACGGACAGGCCGCGCAGCCGCGCGGTGCTCCCGGTCTCGGTGAGCTGCCAGGAGGGGGATGGCGGCCCGCTCAGGGTCGAGACCGCCATGACCACCGCGAGAACCGAGTTCATGCCGCCGAAGCTAGCATGAGATCAATCGATGCGTGTGCCGCTGAACACGATGGACGGAATCGCGGCCGCGACCGCGCTCAGGTCCGCCAGCCGTCGCGGGATCCGGGCGATCCGCGCGTCCGGGATGACCGCCTCCGCATAGACCAGCGTGGACTCGACCACCGCCCAGTCGCGCACCCGGGCCTTCGCGGACGCGCGCCGCAGCGCCTCCGTCATCACCAGCGACTGCACCTCCGGCGGCATCACCCGGTCCGTGTCCGTGACGCTGAACGCGGCCGAGCAGGGCCGCAGCCGCAGCAGGAACACGGTCTCCTCGCGCCGCACCGCCACGCTGCCGGCGCCGAACGTGTACGCATGGTTGAACACGTCGAACGCCTGCCCGTCGATCTCACCGCTGAGCACGCGGGAGAACTCGTTGCCGGCCGCGTTCCGGCTCAGGCCGACGTTCGGGAAGCGGTCCTCCACCTCCGGGTCGTCCACCGTGTATCGCCAGCCGCGCTGCACGGCCAGCAGCTTGCGCTTGCCGGTGTCCGGCCCGGCGTCCTCGGTCGCCTCCCGCGCGGACCGGATCAGCAGCGCGAACCCGGCCACGGCCAGCACCAGGCCGACGCCGAGCGCGACGCCGCCCACCGCGTAGTCCCGCGTGCCGACCAACTCCAGCAGCCCCCAGAACGTGGCCAGCGTGCCACTGATCAGACCGAGCCACGCGACGACCTTGCCGATCATGCGGATGCCTCCTCAGCGACGCTGAGGATCCTTTCACCTGAATCCCCCGCCCGGAGGTGGCCGATTGCGCGCGCACCGGAAAAACACCCTCACGTGTTCAGCGGCCGCCGCGCGATCAGCAGCACGTGGGTGACCGGCCAGTCGAGCGCCGTGCCGTCCGGGCGGTGCAGCGACGCGACCGGAGCCAGGCGATTCTCCACGATCCAGTCGTTGCGGGTGGTGTGCGAGGCCGCGTCCACCTCGAACCCGACGTCGGTCAGCAGGCTCTTCCAGTCCGCCATCTCCAGCCCGCAGAACTGCTCCTGCGTCTCGGACTGCCAGTTGTCCGTGTAGTCCTTCCGGGTGAGGAAGTCCATCGCGTCGCCGAGCGTCAGCTCCACCTCGCCGTCCCCGACGTCCGTGAACGAGAACGGGAACCGGAAGTCCACCGCGAACTGGTCCAGCCGCGCCCGCGTGGACAAACCAGACATATATCCAGCAACATCGGCGGGGAGCTCCTTGCACGGCTCCGGCGGACTGTCACCGTCCGCCGTCGACAACCGCATCCGCACCAGCCGGTCCTTCCCGTCCGGCCCGCACACGTCGCTGTTGATCCACACGCCGCCCGGCACCGTGTGCGCGTAGATCGCGGCCACGAACCGCCGCAGCGACTCCATCCGCGCGCCGTAGGACCAGATCTCGTGCGTCAGCGCGAACGTCATCGTCGTGTCGATCGACCGCGGCGCGAACACCGCCCCGCCCAGCACGTTGCGGTGGTAGAAGAACACGTTCGGATTCGTGAACCCGCCCTGCGCCTTCCTGTGCACGCACTCCTCGAACAGGTGCCGCGCCACCTCCACGCCGATCAGGTCGCTCTCCCGCAGCGCCGGCTCCCGGTCCGCCTCCTCCAGCACCGCGCCCGCGCCGCACCCGACGTCCACGATCCGGCCCGGCCGCACGTACTCCCGGACCAGCCGCCACTTCCGGTCCGCGCCGGCCGCGAACGCCTCCACATACGTCCGGTAGTCGCGCGTCGCCGTCAGCCCGCCCTCGTCCCCGACCACCGGATCGTTGACCACCGCGCGCACCGACTCGACCAGCCGGTACCGCGCGAACACGTCCACGCTCGCCGGATGCGCCAGCTCCCGCCAGCTCTCGTCCCCGGCGGCCAGCCGCATCAGCACGTCCCACGGCCGTTCCGGCACCGTCTCCAGCGCGGGATCGTCCTCCACCGGCATGATCGTGAAGCCCAGCGCCGCGTACATCCCCGCCACCGCCGGCGTCGAGCACGCCACCACCGCGTTCTCCGGCGTCAGCTCCAGACCGGTCGCCACCTGCACGTTCTTCACGGTGACCTCGGCGAACCGGTCCGTCGGCGCGGTGTCGAACACCGGCACCACCAGCGAGCGCAGCCCCGTCATCGCGCTGAGCCGCTCGATTGCGGCCTCCCGCCGGTGATACGGCACCGGATTCCGCTTCGTGTTCTCGTGGTTCGCCGACGTCACGGCCCACACCACGGTCGCGTCCGCCGCCGCGCGCGTCAGAAACTCGGCCTGAAATCGCGTCAGCAGGTGGTGCCGCCCGGGAAACAGCAGGTAGTCCATCCGACCCTTCCTACTGCACCCACGTTGCAAAACCAAGATCAAACCCAGCCTTTCCCGCTTCCGGCGTGGCCGAGTTCCGCGCGCTCCCGCGGCCGGCGGATCCGTGGGTGGTCACCCAAAACCCGCACGGGCGATCACCACCCCGGAAAGGCTCGCCGGCGCCTGCGCACGGGCGCTCCGCACCCGACATTTCGCCATACTGGCCTTTCGGCGTCGAGGTTCGGCCTCCCCCGCGATCGAGCGGGCACTCCGTGCCCGAAATTTCATGAAATAGCGGTATGAGGCCCACCGCATCCTCACCCTGACGCCGGAAACTGATCGGAACATAGGCCCCCGCCACGAACCGAAGCCGAAGGACTTTCGCGCCCGCGAGGCGCCACCCGAAGGTGCCAGATGGAATCAGTAACGGTGCCGCCGCAGACACCTACCGCCGGACCGGCACCCCGCACAGTCGACCGCCACAGCCGAAAGGATCATTGGGTGCCGCAAAAACCAGGTCAACTCGCGCTGTTGACCTGGTTTTTGCGGCACCCAATGATCCATTCCGGCCAGGCGTCGAGGCCAAGCCGGACCCAGACTGCCCGCCGGGCCCATTGCGCCCGAAATATCGGCACATCGTCGACAGGAAGAGATCGTTGTCGCGCTCACTGCCCTTTCGGCGGGCTGAAGGGGCAGTGAGCGCAACAACGATCTTCCACGGACCGCACGAGCCGCATAGACCACCGGCCTTCGCCAGCTATGTCATGAAATTTCGGGCGAAGCGCGCCCGGACGAGGTCGCGGCCAGGCTGAACCCTGACGACAAAAGTCAGCAGTGGATACCTGCGCATGAAAGACACATAACCCGCCTGGCGGCGGGCGGGAGAGCAGGGATCTTCGGATCGACGCTTCGGGTGTCCGGCGCGGGCCGGGGTGGAACGCGGGAGGCCCCGCGTCACTCCGGTGGAGTGGCGCGGGGCCCGGTGGAACCGCGAGCGTCAGAAACCGCCCTGCGCGTTGCACTTCGCGTGCTGGTTGATGCAGTTGCGGACGCGCTCGGCCAGCGCCTGCGGCACCCAGGCGTTGAAGAAGTCGCCGTGCATGGAGTAACCGGTGCCGGACGAGAGCTTGACGCCCTCGGTGTCGGTGTTCAGCGGGTACGGCAGCATGAACGAGATCGACGGGATCGCGACCGGGAACTTGCCGGAGCACTTGCCGGTGTTGTCGGCCGGGCCGACGTGCGACTTGTGGTCCGGGCTGTCCAGGTGCACGCCGTCCCAGCAGTCCGGGAACGTGAGCTGGCGGATCAGCTCCGCGGTGGGCGCGCAGACCGGCCATTCACCGTTGGCCGTGCGACCGGTCTCGCCACCGTTGCCCGCGCACCAGAACTGGTTGTTCTGACCGGTGCTGGTCTGCTGCTTGGCGTCGCCGACGATCATGCGGAAGCCGGACGGGAACGGCACGGTCGCGGCGTAGTCCTTGAGGCGCGAGCCGTAGTAGACCGTGACCTCCTTCGGCATGACCGGCTTGCCGTCCTTGAGCAGCGTGGGCACCCAGTACGCGGAGAAGTCCTGCGTGGAGGGCTCACAGGTGGTGTTCTTCGACGCGAACAGCGACTCCGCCGTCGACGCCGCGCCCGTGCTCTTGTTGCCCCAGAACGTGTGGTCGTGCGACGCGCCCGCGATGCCGGGGAAGACGATCGGGTCGTCCGGCTTGGTGTGGCTGATCTTGCAGGAGGCGTGGAACTCCGGGACCATCCGCTCCTTCGGCGTCTTCGGCGTGATCGCGCGGAACGCGGCCAGTTCCTGCGCCCACGTCGCCTGGTCCATGACCACCCAGCCGTTGCCGGTCTGCGGCGGCGTGCCGGTCGGGGTCGGCGAGACCGAGACGGACGGGGAAACCGAGGGGGACGCCGGCACGGACGGGGAGGCACTGCCCGGCACGGAGGCGGACGCGGACGGCACGGCGCCGCCACGGGTGAAGCGCAGCCAGTTGATGTTCACGAAGTCGCTGCGGCTCTTGCTGACCAGGTTGACCACGACCGTCTGCGGGCCGCTGAGCGTGGTCGGGCTGTTCGCGGTGCCGGTCACCCAGCTCTGCCAGTTGCCGGTCTTGGTGATCGGGAACGCGGCCAGCAGCTCGCCGGTCTGGCTGCCCTGGCGCACCTCGACCGTGCCGCCGTCGGTGTTCGCGGACGCGACGCGCGCCTCGATGGTCAGCGGCGTGCCGGTCGCGCCGAGGTCGACCTTGTCGTAGCGCATCCAGTCGCCGTTGCTGAGCCAGCCGACGTTGCGGCCGCCGCCGGTGTCGCTGGTGCCCTCGGTCTGGGCACCCTGGTGCGCGGCGTAGGACTCGGCCTCGAGGACGCCGGGGATCCCGGTGCCGCTGCCGGCGTTCGCGGTCGCGACGAGCACGCCGCTGCCGACCACGGCCACCGCGACCGGTACCGCGAGCAGGAACCACCGCTTTTTACTCTTTTTTGCTGATTTATCCGGCGTAGACAGCGGAGCCGAGGGGTCGCTCTGCATGGTGAATGGCCTCCGGGCCGATATAAGGTGTGGGCGCCGCGCAGCGAGGTCAGTGCGCGCGGATGTTCCGGACGAGACTCTAGGGCCCGAGAGAGCGCTCTCACAAGTCGTACCGGCCGCCTTAAGACAAACCTAAGGGTGCACTGCGACCCGGCCACCGTCTGTGCAGAGACGGCGACCGGGCCGGGTGAATCAGTCCGCGCGGGCGGGTCCGGGCTGGATCCGGTCCCACCCGCACGGGGCCTGTCGGGTGCTCCGCACGACCCTGCCGGGGCGCGCAGCACCGCCCTATCGGGTGCGCAGCACCGCCACCGCGCGCGGTGGCAGCGGCGTGATGCTGCCGAGCAGCGGCTCACCGGTGACACCCGGCAGCTCGACCGGCACATCGGTCCGGTTGATCAGGAACCAGAACTCGCGGTCATCGCCGGTACGGATGGCCAGCTCGACCTGCCCGCGCGCCTCCTCCGGCAGCGGGCTGGCGATCCCGGCCGCCCGCAGCAGGTCCGCCAGCAGCGGCGTGAGCCCGTCCGGCCCGAGCCGCGTGGAGACGTAGGTGGCGGAACCCTCGGCGCCACCGCCGGGCGCGCCGTCATCAGAACCGGAACCGACCGCCGCCACGGTACGCCGCGTGATCGCCGCCCGCCCCGCGTGCTCGCCGGTCTTGTACCAGGCCAGCACGTCCACGTCCGCGCCGGTCACGTCGATCCGGTCGGTCCAGAGCGTGCCGTCCGCGCCGTTGTCCAGTGTGACGCTGTCGCCCTCGAGCAGCGGCCCGAACTCCTCGATCCGGATGCCGAGCAGGTCGCGCAGCGCGCCCGGATATCCGCCGAGCCAGATGTGGTCGTCCTCGTTCACGATGCCGGAGAAGTACGTGGTGACCAGGTGGCCACCGCCGGCGACGTACTCGGACAGCCGCGTGGCAAGCGAGGACGGCACCAGGTGCAGGATCGGCGCCACCACCAGGTCGTAGCCGTCCAGCGAGGCGGACACCGGCACCACGTCCGCCGGCACGCCGTTGGCCAGGAACGCGGTGTACCAGTCCAGCGCCTCCTGCCGGTAGCGCAGCCGGTCCGTCGGGTGCGAGTCGAGCTCGCTGGCCCACCACGAGTCCCAGTCGAAGAGGATGGCCGCGCGGGACCGCGCCTGATCCGTACCCGCGATGGGTTGAATGGTTTTCAGATCCTGACCCAGCTGGGCCACCGCGCGGAACACCGCGCTGTCCGTGCCCGCGTGCGGGAGCATCGCGGAGTGGTACTTCTCGGCGCCGGCCTTGGACTGCCGCCACTGGAAGAAGCAGACCGCGTCCGCGCCGTGCGCGACGTGGACGAGCGAGTCGCGGCCCAGCTCGCCGGGGCGCTTGGCCAGGTTGATCGGCTGCCAGTTGACCGCGCTGGTGGAGTGCTCCATCAGGAACCAGGGGCGGCCGGACGCGATGTGGCCGGTCAGGTTCGCGGAGAAGGACAGCTCGTCGAGACCCTGCGGGCCGGGCGTGTAGTAGTGGTCGTTGGAGACGAAGTCGACCTCGGACGCCCAGTCCGCGTAGTTCATGCCCTTGGTCTCGCCCATCACCATGAAGTTCGTGGTGATCGGCACGTCCGGCGTGATCGCGCGCAGGATCTCCCGCTCCGCGACCAGGTAGTCCTTGAGCGCGTCCGAGCTGAAGCGCTTGAAGTCCAGCTGCTGCGTCGGGTTCGGGTAGCTGGCGGCCTGGCGGGGCGGGAGGATCTGGCCCCACGCGCTGTACCGCTGCGACCAGAACGCGGTGCCCCAGGCCTCGTTGAGCCCGTCGATGGTCCGGTACCGGGCCTTGAGCCAGTCGCGGAACGCGTGCGCGGCGTCGTCCGAGTAGTCGTAGACGTTGTGGCAGCCGAGTTCGTTGCTGATGTGCCAGGCGGTCAGCGCGGGGTGGTTCGCGTACCGCTTGGCCAGCTCCCGGACCAGGGTGAGGGCGTAGGAGCGGAAGACGGGCGAGGTGGGCCGCCAGTGCTGCCGGGCGCCGGGCCAGAGCGTCGCGCCGGTGCTGTCGACCGGGAGGACCTCCGGGTGCGACGTGGTCAGCCACGGCGGCGGCGAGGCGGTGGCGGTGGCCAGGTCGACCGCGATGCCGTTGGCGTGCAGCAGGTCCATCGCGTCGTCCAGCCACGCCCAGTCGAACGTCTCCGCGTTCGGCTGGATGCGGGCCCAGGAGAAGATCGCGAGCGAGACGATGTTGACGCCGGCCTCGCGCATGGCGGCCACGTCGGAGTCCCAGACCTCACGGGGCCACTGGTCGGGGTTGTAGTCGGCGCCGAACGCCATCCGCGGGCCGGCCTCGGTACCGGGCCAGCGCAGCCACCGGTGTTCCACGTGTGTTGCTCCCTTGTGGTGGGTCTGTTCATGGCCGCGCCGGGCCCGTGACGGACCCGGCGCGGGGACAGCACGGACTTACTTGGCGGTGAAGCCCTGCTCGTTGCCGTACTTGATGGACGCGTCCTGCCAGGCCTTCAGGCCGTCCGCGAGCTTGGTGGGCGTGATGTACGCCTGGCCCGCGGTGTCCTTGAAGATCGAGTTCGCGTAGACCTGGAACGGCAGGTACTGCCAGCCCGGGACCACGGCCGCGGACGACGCGGCGAAGAGCTCGTTGATCTTCTGACCGCCGAAGTACGGGAACTCCTTGCCCTGGAACTCGGGCGAGTTGAGGTCCGCGGTGGTGGCCGGGAACGCGCCGTTGTCGATGCGGGTCTTCACGCCCTCACCGTTGGTCAGGTAGTCCAGGAAGCCGTACGCCAGCGCCTTGCGGGTGGAGGCCTCCATGACCGACATCGCGGAGCCGCCGTTCTCGGCGGAGGCGTTGCCGCCCGCCTCCCACTGCGGCATCTTGGCGACGCGCCACTTGCCGGCGCCGTTCGGCGAGCCGGAGACCAGGTTGCTCGGCATCCACGCGCCGACCACGAGCGTGGCGAGCGTGCCGTTGCCCAGCGCCTGGAACCACTCGTCGGTCCAGCCGGAGATGCTCGACAGCAGCTTCTCGTCGATCATCTTCTGCCAGAGCGTGGTGTACTTCTGCGCGCCGGCGTCCGCGAAGTTGATCGTGACGTCCTTCTCGCCGCTGACCGTGTACGGCTTGCCGCCGGCCTGCCAGATCATCGACGTGGTGGTGCCGGCGTCGCCGCTGTCCGAGGCGATGTAGACGTTCGGGTCCGCGGCGCGCAGCTTCTTGGCGGCCTCGTAGTACTGCTCCCAGGTCTCCGGCACGGCGATGCTGTGCTTGTCGAAGACCTCCTTGTTGTAGTAGAGCACCATCGGGCCGGAGTCCAGCGGCAGGCCGAAGACGCCGCCGTTGGGGGTGACGCCGTTCCACGGGCCGGGGGCGAACTTGTCCTTCAGCGCGGTGGCGCCGAAGCCCGCGATGTTCGCGACCTGCTTCTGCAGCGCGAACTGGGAGAGCGCGTAGTACTCGATGTGCGCGAGGTCCGGGACGCCCTTGCCGGCCTGGAGCGCGTTCTGCAGCGCCACGTACTGGTCCGCGTTCGTACCCGCGTTGACGACACTGATCTTGACCTTGGGGTACTTGGCCATGAACGCGTCCGCGGTCGGCTTGATCGTGGTGTCCCACGACCAGATCAGCAGCTCGCCGCCGTCCGTGAGCGCCTTGGTGACGTCGTCCGCGGTGACGGTCTCGCCCGCCGGCGCGTCGTCGTCGTTGCCACAGGCCGAGAGCGCCACCGTGGCGAAGGCCGCGGCGCCCGCAAGGCGCAGCAGGTTGCGCCGAGAGGTATACATCATTCCCGATAATCCTTCCGAAATTTTGTAACGGTGCCCTTGCGGAAAGTCACTCCTTGACGCTGCCGGCGGCCAGGCCCGACTGCCAGTAGCGCTGAAGGAGCAGGAAAGCGGCGATCAACGGAATGATCATGAGGAGCGATCCGGTGATCACCAGGTGGAAGATGACCTCGCCGCCGTTCGTCGTCGCCTGTGCGTTCCACGCGTTCAGGCCGAGCGTGAGCGGGTACCAGTCCGGGTCCTTCAGCATGATCAGCGGCAGGAAGTAATTGTTCCAGGTCGCAACCGTGGTGAAGAGCAGAACCGTGACGATGCCGGGGGCCAGCAGGGGGATGCCGACCTGGAAGAACGTGCGGAACTCGCCGGAACCGTCCACCCGCGCCGCTTCCAGCAGCTCCGTGGGGATCGCGTCGTTCGCGAACGTCCACATCAGATAGAGGCCGAACGGTGAGATCAGCGAGGGGATGATGATGGCCCAGGGCGTGTCCGTCAGGCCCATCTGGCTGAACATCAGGAACGTCGGGACCGCGAGCGCCGTGCCGGGCACCGCGACCGCGCCGATGACGACCGCGAACACGCCGCCCCGGCCGGGGAAGTTGAACTTCGACAGGCCGTAGCCGCCGAGCACGGCCAGGAACGTGGCGCCACCCGCACCGGCGACCACGTAGAGCAGCGTGTTGAGGAACCAACGACCGAAGATCCCGTCGTTGTACGTCAGCGTCTGCACGATGTTGTCCCACAGCAGGAACTCACCGTCCGCGAACCACAGGCCGAACGAGTTGGTCAGGCCGGCCCGGCTCTTGGTCGCGTTCACGATCAGCCAGAACAGCGGCACGATGCTGTAGAGCAGGATGATGCCGGTCGCCAGCGTGAGCGCGAGGCTCTTCCTCGGCTTCGTGCTGTAGCGCTTGATCTTCTTCGGTGCCTGCGTCTTCTGGAGAGTTGTCGTCACCGCTCAGCTCCCCTTCCGCATGCCGCGCAGCTGGATCACGTAGGCGATGATCATGGTGACCAGGCCCATGATGATCGCGATGGTCGCCGAGTAGTTGTACTGCTGGCCGTTGAAGGACAGCGAGTACGCGTAGTAGTTCGGCGTGAAGAACGTGGTGATCGCGTTCGGCGCGAGCTTCTGCAGAATCGACGGCTCGGTGAACAGCTGGAAGCTGCCGATGATCGAGAAGATCGTGGCGATGACCAGCGCGCCCCGGATCGCCGGGAGCTTGATCGAGCGGATGATCCGGAACTGGCCGGCACCGTCGATCTCCGCGGCCTCGTACAGCGAGTTCGGGATGACCCGCAGCGCGCTGTAGAAGATCAGCATGTTGTAACCCACGAACTCCCAGGTCACGATGTTGCCGATGCTGGTCAGGATCCAGTCCGGCCCCAGCGGTGCGGGGATGTTGATCCCGAAGGCCTCGTTGATGTTGCCGACCAGGCCGAACTGGTTGCCGTACATGAAACCCCACATGATCGCGGCGACCACGGCGGGAACCGCGTAGGGCAGGAAGATCGCGATCCGGAAGAAGTTCGCCCCGTGCAGCCGGCCGCTGTCGATCGCGAGCGCGGCTACCAGCGCGATGCCGAGCATGATCGGCACCTGCACCAGCAGGAAGATCGCCACCCGGCCCAGGCCGTCCCAGAAGTTCGGGTCGGTCAGCGCCTGCTGGTAGTTCTCCAGGCCGACGAACGAGGTGCCACCGATCAGCCGCGTCTTGAACAGGCTGATGTAGATCGAATATGCGATCGGAGCGAGGAACACCAGCGTGAAGACCGCCATGAACGGTCCTACGAACTGCCACCCGGTCCACGACCGCCTGCGGCGCGGCTTCACCAGCGCCGCTTGCGCCGTAGTCATCCCATGTACCCCCTAGCAACACTGCTATGTTTGCGCAAACATACAGCTCAGTTCGTCGCGGTTCACCAGGGGTCGGAGGTTTCGATCCGGTAAAGCCTGTGACGGCAGTGCAATGTTTACGTAAACATCGTGCGGTGATAGTTTCACCACGTTAACGGCGCGTCAAGAGTTAGGCGGCAGGGTTGTTCTCCTCGGAAAATCCTGAGAGCACCGGGCCCCAGCGGCGCAAACGAGGTGTCTCGATGGCCGACGTCGCCCGTCTCGCGGGCGTCTCGGCCCAGACCGTCTCGCGCGTCTCCACCGGGCACCCCGGCGTGATCGACTCCACCCGCGCGCAGGTGCTCGCCGCCATGAAGGAGCTCGGCTACCGGCCGAACAGCGCTGCCCGCGCGCTCAAACGCGGCGAGTTCCGCACCATCGGCGTCCTGCTCTTCACGCTCGCCACCACCGGCAACAGCCGCACCGTCGAGGCGATCGCCAACCACGCCGCCCGCGAGGGCTACGCGATCACCATCATCCCGGTCGCCGCCCCCACCCAGGACGGCGTGCTCGGCGCGTTCACCCGCCTCGGCGAGCTCGGCGTCGACGGCGCGATCGTCATCCTCGAGGTCCACCTGCTCGACTCCACCCGCATCACGCTGCCGCCCGGCGTCCAGGTCGTGGTCGTCGACTCCGACGCCGGCGACACCTACACCGTCGTCGACACGGACCAGGCCGACGGCGCCCGCCAGGCCGTCCGCCACCTGCTCTCGCTCGGCCACGCCACGGTCCACCACGTGACCGGCCCCGCGTCGTCCTTCGCCAGCGAACGCCGCGCCGACGCCTGGCGCTCCGTGCTGGCCTCGTTCGACCGTGCCGCCCCCGCGCCGATCGTCGGCGACTGGTCCGCCGACTCCGGCTACGCCGCCGGCCTGCAGCTCGCGGACGATCCGTCCTGCACCGCGGTCTTCGCCTCCAACGACCAGATGGCGCTCGGGCTGCTGCGCGCGTTCCAGGAGCGCGGCCGGAACGTACCCGGCGAGATCAGCGTGGTCGGCTTCGACGACATCCCCGAGGCCCGCAACTTCCTGCCACCGCTGACCACAGTGCACCAGGACTTCGCGGAGATGGGACGCCGCTGCGTCCAGACGGTCCTCCGCCAGATCCGCAACGAGGTCACCACACCCGGCACCACGCTCGTCCCCACCCGCCTCGTCGAACGCTCCAGCACCGCTCCCCCGCCGTCCCTCTAGGCGGCGCCGCGCCGGCCGGCCAACCGCCGGCCGCCCGGTCGCGCACGACGCCGCGCTTCGGCCGGGCGTCGCGCCACAATAGACTCTGCGCCCGGCGATCCCTTGTCTCCCGTGCGTGCAGCCCGAAGACGCCCAGATCCGGGTATTTCCTGCTTCCGGCGTGGTCCGGCTTGCCCGCCCCCGCGTGCCACCGACGCCACCGACGCCACCGACGCCACCGACGAGCGTGCGGGCCAACCCAGGGACAACCCCAAACCCCGTATTCCCGCTTCCGGCGTGGTGGCGGTCCGCATGCTCCCGCGGGCAAACCTCGCTGCGGGCAAAGTCTCCGCTGGCGCTCCGCTTTCCCCTCCGCGTCGGAGCCGGTCCCGCCGTGGTCCCGAAAGAGCCGCGACCCCCGCCGCTGCTCGCGTCCCGGCCGCGGCCTCCGTCGGCGAGCAGGGCGACCTCTCCTCGGGTCGGCGCCGCTACACCTCGGGACTCGGTGTGATCACGGGGCCACCGTACCGGCGCGATTCTAGCAGTTTCGAGACATCATGTCTTGATTTGGTGGCCGTGATTCCCGCAACGAGACACGGTGACTCGTTATCGCCTACAGTTTCGATACACGATGCACCGAAACCTGGAGGGCAATCATGCGTGTATTCGTCACCGGCGCGACCGGCTGGATCGGCTCCGCCACCGTCGACGAGCTGCTGTCGGCCGGCCACGAGGTGGTCGGCCTGGCCCGTTCGCCGGAGAAGGCCGCCGCACTCGAGGCCAAGGGCGCCACGGCACTACTCGGCGATCTGGACGATCCCGGCTCCCTGCGCCGTGGCGCGGCCGGGTCCGACGGCGTCGTTCACCTGGCCAACAAGCACGACTGGTCCGATCCGGCCGGGTCGGACCGCGCCGAACGCGCCGCCGTGCAGACCATGCTCGACGCGCTGGCCGGCAGCGATCGGCCGTTCATGGTCGCCAATGCGCTCTCCGGACTGGTCAAGGACCGTGCCGCCCTGGAGACCGACGCGTCGCCCGAGGTCGGGCCCGGATCCGACCGCGGCGGCAGCGAGAACCTGACGCTCGAGTACGCCGACCGGGGCGTCCGCGCGATGGCCGTCCGGTTCGCGCCGTCCGTGCACGGGACCGGCGACTGGGGCTTCGTCACGTTCCTGGCCGATGCGGCCCGGCGGCAGGGCGCCTCCGGCTACCTCGGCGACGGCAGCACACGCTGGTCGGCCACGCACCGCACCGACGCCGCCCGGCTGGTCCGGCTCGGTCTGGAATCCGCGCCGGCCGGGACCAGGTTGCACGCGGTAGCGGAAGAGTCGGTCAGCACCCGGGAGATCGCCGAGGCGCTCGGGACCGCACTCGGCCTGCCCGTGGTCTCCGTCCCGCCGGAGGATGCGGACGCGCACTTCGGCTTCGTGGCCTCGTTCTTCGGCCTGGACATGACCGCCTCCAGCGCCCGCACCCGCGAGCTGCTCGACTGGACCCCGACCGGCCCGACCCTGATCGAGGACATCCTGTCCGGCGCCTACGGCACCGCCCGGGACGCGCGGAGCGGCGGGGTGTGACGGTGGCCCCAACCGTTGCGCCACTAGACCGATCTGTCTAATCTCGGGAACGACTAGATAGATCGGTCTACTCAATCGAGGTCCGTATGACGCCCACCGAAACCCTGGAACGACGCGACACGGCGGTGACCACCGCACCGCAACGGGCGGGGACCGGCACGCTGATCCTGCTGGCCTCGATCGTGGTGTCGTTCCTGGCCGCGTCCAGCGCGCCGACGCCGCTCTACGCGACGTACGCCGCGAGCTGGCACTTCTCGCCGATCACCACCACCGTCATCTTCGGCGTGTATGCGATCGCGGTCCTGCTCGCGCTGCTGCTGCTCGGCCGGCTGTCCGATCACGTCGGTCGCCGCCCGGTGCTGCTCACCGCGCTGACGCTGCAGGTGGCCGCCATGACGCTGTTCATCACCGCGGACGGGATCGGCGCGCTGCTCGTCGGCCGCGTGCTGCAGGGGATCGCCACCGGCGGCGCGCTCGGCACGCTGGGCGCCGCGATGATCGACGTCCACCGGACCAGGGGCACGCTGGCCAACTCGACCGCGCCCGCGCTCGGAACCGGCCTCGGCGCGCTCACGTCCGGCCTGGTCGTGCAGTTCCTGCCCGCGCCCACTCGGATGATCTACGCCCTGCTGATCGTGGCCTTCGCCGCGCAGGCGGTCGGCGTGTGGCGGATCCCGGAGTCGCGCGCACGCGGAAACGGTCTGCGGAAGGCGCTCACCCCGCAGGTCGGCGTGCCCCGCCACCTGCGCGCGCACGTGCTCACCGCGATCCCGGCGCTGTTCGCGGTCTGGTCGCTCGGCGGGTTCTACGGCTCGCTCGCGCCCGCGCTGGTCCGGCACATGTCCGGCTCCGACTCAGCGGTCTTCGGCGGGCTCGGGCTGTTCGTGCTCGCGGTCGCCGGCGCCGTCGCCACCGTGCTGTTCGATCGCACTCCCCCGCGTACCGTGATGATGTCTGGAATTGGCCTGTTGACCGTCGGCGCGGCCGGCACGCTCGCCGCGATCGGCCTGGACTCCGTGGCCGCCTTCTTCGCCGGGACGCTGGTGGCGGGCGCGGGCTTCGGCGCCGCGTTCCAGGGGGCGTTGCGCACGGTCGTGCCGCTGGCGGAGCCGCACGAGCGCACCGGGCTGCTGTCCGTGCTCTACATCGTGTCGTACCTCGGGATGGGCCTGCCCGCGGTCGTCGCCGGTGTGCTGGTCGTGCACGGTGGTGGACTGCTGTGGACCGCGCGGGGATACTCACTCTTCGTCATCGTGCTGGCCGGCGCCGCGCTGGCCGGCCTGATCGGGAACGGGAGACGCACACGATGAGGACGCCCGCGCGCCAGCGCCTGCTCGACGCGGCCGAGGAGCTTTTCTACGCCGAGGGCGTCCACACGGTCGGCATCGACCGGGTGATCGAGCACGCCGGTGTGGCCCGCGGCTCGCTCTACAACGCGTTCGGCAGCAAGGACGAGCTGGTCAGAGCATATCTGCAGCGCCGGGCGGACCGGATGTTCGCGCGCATCGAGGCGGCGGTGGAGCGGCAGGAGTCGGCACGGGACCGGCTCCTGGCGATCTTCGACGCGCAGGCGGACTGGCTGGCGGCCCCGACCTACAACGGGTGCGCGTTCGCGCGCGCGGCCGCGGAGTCGCCGCCGGACGGCGTGGCCATCGCATGCAGCCGGGAGTACCGGTCCCGCCTGATCGCGCTGCTCACGACGCTGGCGACGGAGGCGGGCGCGCCACAGCCGGCCGATCTGGCGCGTCAGCTGCTGCTGCTCTACGACGGCACGGCGAACGCGGGCCGCTACGAGCGCACCACGATCGCGGCGGTGGCGAAGGCCGCGGCGTCCGCGATCGTCGAATTGGCCCTCGACCCGCAGTCCACCCGCTCCTAGCGTCGGAGTCATGGAGATCCTTCGCTACACCGCGTTCAGTGACGACCCGTCCGGCGGCAATCCGGCCGGCGTGGTGCTGGACGCGACCGGTGCCACGGACGCGCGGATGCTGGCCGTGGCCGCCGAGGTCGGATACTCGGAGACCGCGTTCCTGTTCCCGCGCGCGGACGGCGCGCACGACGTGCGCTACTTCAGCCCGCTGGCGGAGGTCCCGTTCTGCGGCCACGCCACGATCGCCACCGCGGTCGCCCACGCGGACCGGCACGGCCCCGGCACGCTGCGGCTGCACACCCGCGCCGGCCTGGTCCCGGTGGAGACGACCGGCCGGACCGCGACGCTGGTCAGCGTGCCCCCGCGCGACACTCCACTGGACGACCTCGACACGCTGCTCGGCATCCTCGGCTGGTCACGCGACGAACTGGACCCGGCGCTGCCGCCGCGGGTCGCGTTCGCGGGCGCGTGGCATCCGGTGATCGCGGCGCGGTCCCGGGAGCGGCTGGCGAAGCTCGACTACGACCTCGACGCGCTCGGCCGGCTCATGGCCGCCCGGGACTGGACCACGATCGCCCTGATCTGGCGGGAGTCGGCAACCGTCTTCCACGCGCGCAACCCGTTCCCGCCCGGCGGCGTCTTCGAGGACCCGGCGACGGGCGCGGCCGCGGCCGCCTTCGGCGGCTACCTGCGCACGATCGGGCTCTCGAACACCACGATCACGATCCATCAGGGGTACGACATGGGCCGCCCGAGCCTGCTCACCGTGTCCGTCCCCGCGGACGGCGGCATCTCCGTCACCGGCACCGCCACGCCGATCGGCGGCTGAGTCACTCCCGCCGCCGGGCCGCGATCCTGATCACCACGACCGGCGCGACCACGACGGTGACCACCGCGACCAGGAGCGCGATGATCCACAGCTTGCCGCTGTGCAGCGAGAGCGCGCCGGCGATCCGGAAGACGGCGGGCAGTGCGGCGGAGACCGCTCAGGCCGCCCAGCCCACGTAGCCGTCCGGGCGCACCAGCGCGGCCCGCGCGCCGCCGATCGCGCCCGGCACCACCCGCGCCCCGTCGGCCCGCATGGTCGGGTCGTCCGTCACCAGCACCGCCTCGCCGGAGCTCAGGTGCTCGCCCAGCTCCGCCACCCGCGTCCCGGTCAGCGGATGGGCGTCCGGAGCGGCCGGATAGTGCACGTCGAGCGCGGAGAGCCGGCGCGCGATCGACAGTGACACCGCCGGGTGATCCGTGATCATGGTGCTGAACAGCTCGCGCAGCGCCAGTCCCTCCGGTCCGGTCGCGGTGATCAGCGCGGTCTGCGCCATCGTGTGCCGGGCCACGTCCGCACCCCACGGCCGGCGTTCCGCGTCGTAGGAGTCGAGCAACGAAGGCGCGGCGGTCCCGTGCACCACGGACGCGAGTTTCCACCCGAGGTTCATCGCGTCCTGGAGGCCGAGGTTGAGGCCCACGCCGCCGGCCGGGAAGTGCATGTGCGCGGCGTCGCCGGCCAGCAGGATCCGCCCGCGCCGGTACGACGCCGCGACCCGTGTGGTGTTGTCGAACCGGGACAGCCAGCGCGGGTCGTGGATGCCGAAGTCCGCGCCGGCGATCCGCGCGATGATGTCCCGCAGCTCGTCCATGGTGATCTCGCGGCGGCCGGGCTCCTGGTGCATCGGGTCGTAGCCGGCGATCCGGTACACGCCGCCCGGCATCGGCGCGACCATCATCGCGCCGGCCTCGTTCACCACGGCGAAGCCCGGTGGCGGCGGGTTGTCCGCCATCACGTCGCCCAGGTAGGAGTGGAAGCTCGGCGCGATCCCCTCGAAGACGATCCCGGCCGAGGTGCGTACCGCGCTCCCGGCGCCGTCCGCGCCGACCACCCAGGCCGCACGTATTGATTCCGAGTCGGTGGAAACGGTCACGCCGTCCGCGTCCTCGGCCACGCCCGTCACGGCCCGCCCGCGCACGATCGTCGCGCCCAGCTCGCGCGCCCGTTCCTCCAGCACCGCCTCGGTGCGCTCCTGCGGGTAGGAGAGGACGAACGGGTACGGCGAGTCCAGCACGGTGAAGTCGATCCGCTGGGCGAGGAAGCCGAAGTGCCAGGTCGGCAGCCGTACGCCGTGGGCCAGCAACGGCGCGGCCAGCCCGCGCATCGCCAGCTGCTCGATGCTGCGCGCGTGCAGCGCCATCGCCTTCGTGTGCGTGCCGCGCGCAGCACGGCGCTCCAGCACGAGCGTGTCCACGCCCGCGAGCCGCAGCTCGCAGGCGAGGAGCAGCCCGGTCGGCCCGGCCCCCGCGATGATCACCTGGCGATCGCCCGTCACGCCGGCAATGCTATATGCAGATCAACCGATAGTGAGGGCCGTCCATGACACCGGCGGCAGCGTGACCGTCAGTACCCCGTCCGTCAACATGGCCGTGTCGTTGACGCGCAATCCGACGCGCGTGGTGTCGGCCAGGTCGTTCACCGCGTGGATGTCGTCGTCCCAGATGCCCTCGGCGGCCACCGAAGCAGGGTTGAAACGGTGCAGATCGACCGTCAGCGTGGTCGGCTCCGTGAGGTGCCGGTTCTGCAGGAAGATCGAGAGACCGTCAGGAGAAACGGTCGCCGCCGCGTCCACCACCGGCACGTCGCCGTACTTCGCGGTCGGCACCGTGTCCGCGTCCAGCACCACGCGCAGCGCGTCGCCCCGGGCCGCACGCGACGTCACCGCGAACGGGAAGAACGTGGTCTGCCGCCACGCCGGCCCGCCCGGCTCGGTCATGATCGGGCCGATCACGTTGACCAGCTGCGCGAGACTGGCCGAGGTCACCCGGTCCGCGTGGTTGAGCAGCGAGATGAGCAGCCCGCCGAACGTGACCGCGTCCGCGACCGAGTACACGTCCTCCAGCAGCCGCGGCGCGACCGGCCAGTGGTCGACCGGGAACGTGTCCTCGACCGCGTTCCACCGGGACGCGTACCAAACGTTCCACTCGTCGAACGAGATCATCATCTTCTTCTCCGTGCGCTTGAGCGCGCGCACGTGGTCGGCCGTGGCCACCACCGCCTCGATGAACGCGTCCATGTCGACGCCGGACGCGAGGAAACTGGCGAGGTCGCCGTCGACCGGCTCGTAGTAGGCGTGGCAGGAGATGTAGTCCACGTCGGAGTACGTGTGCTCCAGCACGGTCCGCTCCCACGCGCCGAACGTGGGCATGTCCCGCGCGGAGGAGCCGCAGACGACCAGCTCAAGCGTGTTGTCGACCTGGCGCATCGCGTTCGCGGTGACGGACGCGAGCTTGCCGTAGTCCTCCGCGTTGCGCCGCCCGAGCTGCCACGGCCCGTCCATCTCGTTGCCGAGGCACCAGATCTTCACGCCGAACGGCTCGTCGCGGCCGTTCGCGGCGCGTTGCGCGGTCCGGGCCGTACCCGTCGGGATGTTGGCGTATTCCAGCAGCTCGATGGCCTCTTTCGGGCCGCGGGTGCCCAGGTTGACGGCCAGCATCAGCTCGCTTCCCACGTGGTCGAGCCAGGTCTGGAACTCGTGCAGGCCCACCTGGTTCGTCTCGGTGGAGTGCCAGGCCAGGTCCAGCCGGCGCGGGCGCTGCTCGGCCGGCCCGACGCCGTCCTCCCACTCGTAACCGGACACGAAGTTGCCGCCCGGATAGCGGATCGTGGACACGCCCAGCTCCCTGACCAGCTCGATCACGTCGCGGCGGAAGCCGTCCGGGCCCGCGCTCGGGTGTCCCGGCTCGTGGATCCCGTCGTAGACGTGCCGTCCGAGATGCTCGACGAACCCGCCGAACAGCCGCCGCTGCACGGTCCCGATCGTGAACGCCGGGTCGAGGGTGAGACGCGCGCGGGCCATGGTGTGCGCTCCTTGATCTGGGCCGACTGCCTACCATGTCGATCTTGGCACGAAGATCAAGATCAAAGTCATCCATGGGTACGCCCGAGAACTCCGTCACCCGTGAAGGAGCACACCCGCAGCCCCGTCCGGATCGTTGTTCCCGGCGATGGACGCGCGCCGCACGCAGCCCCGGCAACCGAACCGCTCCCCCGCCGCACTCAGCCGCCCCGCCGTCGCCGCCGACAGGGGCCGCATGTCCCGTCGACTCACCGCGCTCGCGGCCACGCTCCTCACCGCGGCCGTGGCTCTCGTGTCGCTCCCCGCCGCGCCCGCACAGGCCGTCGTTGACACACGGGCACAAACGGTCGCGCAACCCGCCGGTTCGGTGCAGGCCACGGGCGCCGGGCAGGCCGCCGGCTCCACGCAGGCCACAGGTGCCGGACAGACCACCGACCGGGCGCGGGCCGCCGGCACCGGGCCCTGCCGCACCGACGGGCGCGGGCCGGCCTGCCGTGTCTGGGCGGGCAGGGTCGACCACGTGTCGGACGGTGACACCGTGGCCGTCGACGTGTTCGGCGACGGGACCGCCACGCCGCTGCCGATCCGGCTGATCGGGGTGCAGGCCATGGAGCAGCACGTCTACTCAGGCGTGGTCTCCAAGCGGCGCGGTGAGTGCCACGCGCTGGCCGCGACCGCGCGCCTGGAGGAGCTGATCCGGTGGAGCGGCGGCCTGGTCCGGCTGACCGCGGAGCACCCGGGCAGCGTGTCGCGCGGGCGGGCGCTGCGCTCGATGGCCGTGAGGATCGGCGGGCAGTGGCGGGACGTGGGCCAGATCCTGATCCGCGAGGGCCACGCGCTGTGGATGCTGACCAGCGGCGGCGAGCAGGCCTGGAACGCGCCCTACCGGCTGGCGGCGCAGCTCGCCGCCCGGAGCGGCCGGAACCTCTACGACCGGGACGCGTGCGGGGCCGGGCCGTACCAGAGCGCGGCCCTGGACGTGTGGGTCAACCCGGACGCGGACGGCACCGACTCCGAGAACGTCAACGGCGAGTGGATCCGGATCGGCAACGCCTCCGCGACCGCGATCCCGCTCGGCGGCTGGTGGGTGCGCGACTCCGGGCTGCGCCGGTACACGTTCCCGGCCGGCACGTCCGTGCCCGCGCACGGCGCGATCTTCGTGCACACCGGCCGTGGCGTGCCCACCGCGACGCACCGGTACTGGAGCCTGCGCGAGCCGATCTTCGAGAACCCGACCTGGGACGCGGACGCGATCGGCGACGGCGGCTACCTGTTCGACCCGCAGGGTGACCTGCGCGCCTGGGACCTGTACCCGTGCGTCACCGGCTGCCGCACGCTGGCCGGCACCGTGCGGCTGACCGTGCGCACCGACGACCCGGAGCTGATCCGGATCACGAACGTCGGCAGTACGCCGATCGACCTGCTCGGCCACACCGTCACCACGGGCCCGCACGTCTACCCGATCACCACCCGCACCGTGCTGACCCCGGGTGACGCGCTCGACCTCTACCCGGCGGCGGGCATCTCCGACGGTCTCTCCCGCCACTGGGACAAGACCGAGGGCATCATGGGCGAGCGCGGCGGCACCGCGATGCTGCGCAACCGTTCCCAGTCCCTCGACGCGTGCGTGGCCTGGGGTTCCGCCCGCTGCTAGCTGATCGTCAGGCTGGACTTGGCCAGCTCGTACGCGGGCAGGATCGCCTCGTGCTCCTCCCCGTCGAGGCTGTCCAGCGCCACCACCACGGTGCCCTGCGGCGTGCCCACGGCGAACGCGCGCTCCGGCGTCGTCCCGGCGTCGAGCTTGCTCTCCTCGCGGTAGGTGACCTCGATGCCGGGCACGCCGCCGATCGTCAGCTCGGTGAAGGCCGGGGCCTCCGCGGCCGTGCCGATGAAGCCGGTCAGTCCGGCGCGCAGGTCGCCGGCCGCGCCGGTGTAGACGCGCAGGAAGCCGATGTTCCCGGCGGGCTTGGCGTCGATCTCGCAGGCCATCGACATCGGGCCCTTCTTGAGCAGGTCGGCCAGCTCCCCGGTCACGGGCGTCGCCTTCGGCGTGTAGGACTTCGCGAGCCCGAACGTGACCGGCAGCGCGCATCCGCTGTCCGCGGCCCCGACCCGCGCCACCTCGGCCGCACCCGCGGGTGCGGCGGCGGTGGCCGGTGCGGTCGTGCCCGGCTGTGTCTCCGGAGACTCGCTCTCACAGGCGGCGGACAGCATCAGCACGGTCATGGCGAGCGCGGCACCACGGCCGGCACGGAGAACGAGGGTCACGAGCGCAGGAGTCTACAAGCCGTCCACCTCCCGGGTTCTCCGGTGACCAACGGCGGCACCGGCAGGGAGGAGCGCCAGCGACGACCGGTGCCCGCGGGAGCATGCGGACCGCAAGCACGCTGGAAGCGGGAACATGAACTTGACTTTGATCTTGATCTATCGGGGTGGAACAGCCGTCAGGTCAAGCCGCGTGTCGGAGGCGGGGACGACGTAGACCGGGCCGGCGCCGGGGGTCCAGGTGTCCGGGAGCAGGAGCAGCATGTCGTTGCGCTGGGCGAGCAGGCGAAGGTTCCAGTAGCGGATGCGGTAGCGGCCGGCCTGCTCGCCGAGGTCCTGCGACTCGACGCCGTCGCCCGCGATGGCCAGGCGTTCCGGCGTGTAGAGCACCACGTGCGGGCGGGCGTCGAGGTTGGCCGCGAGGTAGCGGGCGTAGTCACGGCCGATCCGGTGCGCGTAGAGGCCGGTGGCCCACAGCAGGCCGGTGATCGCGAGCACGGCCAGCACGAGGCTGCGCAGGCGGGCCGGGATCGCGGCCTCCTCCGGCTGCTCCGGCCGGTCCATCAGCAGGTGGCCGTAGCCGACCAGCGCCACGGACGCGGCCAGGATCAGCGGCAGCGCGATGCCGAGCGGCTGGCCGATGCCGCCGCGGTCCAGCAGTCCGGCGAAGACCAGCAGGCAGCCGAGCACGCCGATCGTGCGGAGGACGCGGGAGAGGCGGCGGATCCCGCGGGTACGCGCCGGGGTCGCGCGATGCCGCAGGACCGGCACCACGATGCGGCGGTGCAGCGCGAGCGCGGGGAGCGCGACCAGGCCCACGAAGATCAGCGGCTGGAACGCGGCGTTGACGCTGTGGATCAGGTAGTCGGCGACGGAGAAGCCGAGCGCGGAGGCGTCC
Source organism: Catenuloplanes japonicus (assembly GCF_000717135.1). Taxonomy (GTDB): domain Bacteria; phylum Actinomycetota; class Actinomycetes; order Mycobacteriales; family Micromonosporaceae; genus Catenuloplanes; species Catenuloplanes japonicus. The sequence continues at coordinate 174,193 of NZ_JNXY01000002.1, read as the reverse complement.
ACGCCGAAGTAGTCGAACGTGGCGCGCAGCCGGATCGTGCCGAAGTAGTAGAGGACGGCGCTGATCAGCGCGGTCTGGGTGGCGACGCCGCCGGCGACCCGCCACATGGCACTGCCCCAGAGCGCGCCGGCGCGGATGCTCTCGGGGGCGTGCGGGTCGGGGCTGTGCGGGTCGGGGGCAGCCGGTGCGGATGCGGCCGGTGCGGCCACCGCGGAGGCGGCCGGCACGGCGGCTGCGGAGACGGCCGGGGCAGAGTCGGCCGGCGGCGGCACCGCGGGCGGGACCGGCCCGGATATGGATCCCGGACCGGTGGGCTGGGAAGGGACGGCGGGATCAGGCATCCCGCGCGGCCTCCGCCGAGGGTTCCGCAGCGGTCGGCGTCGGCGGGATCGCCGTGCCGGTCGTGGCCGGCGCCGTCGTCCGGGCGCTGTGCGAAGGGGTCGACTCGCCCCGCACCGGAGCCGCGTCACCCCGCACAGGAGCCGCGTCGCCCCGCGAAGGAGTCACGTTGTCGCGCACAGGAGACGCGTTCCCACGCGCAGGCAGGTCGCGCCCAGGCAGCACCTCGGGCGAGACCCCGGAGCCAGGCGTCGTTACCGGCACCGGCAGGTCGAGCACCGCGACCGGCTCGTCCCCCGGCTCCACCCGATCCCCCGACTCCGCCCGATCCCCCGGCACCCCGTCCTCCGGCGTCGGCGCGTGCTCCAGCACCACCGGCGTGAACTCCGGTTCCTGCCACGTCCCCGGCTCCGGCATCCACGGCCCGAGCAGCCCCCACCCGGAGAACGGCGCCTCCGGCATCAGCTCCGGCGACACCGGCTCCTCCGCGACGGCCGGCACCTGCCCGCCGTCGACGGGCGTCGGCGTGACCTTTTCGCCCCGCACGTCGTCAACACCATGTCGATGCTGCGGCGCCCCCGGCGCGCGATCATGCGCACCGGCCGCCGACCGCGCCCCCGGCGCACACATCGAGGGCAGCGGGTCACCGCCGAGCGGCGCGCAGCGTGCCGTCGCCGGGACCTCGGCCTCACGTGTGATCTCCGGGCTGTCCGACGAGCAACCCGCGCAGGCCCACAGGCCCAGACTCAGAAGGAAGAGCACGCCCGTCCGTACCGGGCGGCGAGAAATCACCACGGGTCGAGTGTGCGGCACTCTTCGTAGTTTGGGCAGGTCACAACCCCCGAAAACCCGGACAATCGCACGCTCGGGTGACGTGCGGTCCGTCACCCATAACCCGGCTACGCTTCGGGGCGTGAGATCGACGTTCTGGCTGGCGACGCTGCTGCTGGCCGGATGTGCCGCGCCGGGTGCGGCCGTGCCCGGCCCGACCGTCGTCCGCGTGGTCAGCGAGATCCACGACGCGGCCGATCGGCTGCGCGACTCGTCGTACCGTGTGGTGTTCGACATGACCCTGAGCGACCCGCCGGCGCGCTGGCAGGGCACGATGCGCACGCGCGGCGGGCAGGACGCGATCTGGTCCGTGGACGGGACCGCGAGTGACGACGGCACGGTGCTGGACACGGTGAGCATCGTCGACGCGGGCGGTGTCAGATACCTCAACCCCGAGATCAAAACCTTCAGCGGGTACGAATGGGCCGCGCTGGACGGCCCGCTCCGTGCCAGTTACTACTGGCGTCACGGCCGCCCCGTGCCACTGCCCGAGGCCGACCCGTTCGTCTGGTGCGATCTGTCGGACGCGCGGATGGCCGTCACCGCCCCCACCGCGGACGGCGGCCTGCGCTACCGCCTCACCGGCTGGTCCCCCGGCCCGGTGCTGGAGGGCGCGCTGATCCGGACCGGGTTGCGTGACCCCGCGTACACCACGCTCAACCTGACGCTGGACGAGGACGGCGTGCCCGCCCGCCTCGACATCACGCTGCCCGGCGCCGTGATCAGCCTGGTCGTGGCCGGCACCGGCATCCGAGAAATGATCAAGGTGCCGGAGGCCGGCGCGTTCCAGCCGTTCGCGCTCTAGCCTCTGAGGCCGCATTCGCGCAGGTAGTCGTGGGTGCGCGCGGCGACCTCGGCGTGGCCACGGTGTCCGGGCGCGGGCTCGTGGGCGACCACGACGAACGCGTCCCGCCCGCGGGCGCGCAGCGCGTCGAGGACCGGGCGCAGGTCCGGGAGCCCACCGGGTGGCTCGCAGCAGGCGCCGAGCATGACCGCCTGGTCGTAGGGGAGCCGCGCGCGGTGGGCCCGGATGGCCAGCGCCGCGTCGACCTGCTTGACGTGCAGGTAGCCGATCCGGTCCGGGTGGCCGGTGATCATCGCGACCGGGTCGCCGCCGGCGTAGGCGTGGTGCCCGGTGTCCAGGCAGAGCGACACGTACGCCGGGTCGGTCTCGGCCAGGAACCGGGTGATCTGCGACCCGGTCTCGACGAACGTGTCCGGCTGGGGCTGGAACCGCAACGTCAGCCCGTACTCCCCCAGCACGTGTTTGCCCAGCTCGTTGGCGGCGCGAACGAGCACGTCCCAGCCGTCCTCGCCCGGCGGCTCCTCGCCCGGCACCGGCATGAAGATCAGGTCGCGTGCGCCGGTCGCGGCCGCCAGCTCGGCCGCGAGACGGGTGTGGGCCAGCGCGTCGCCGAACTCCCCGGCCCGGTGCAGGCCGCCGCAGCCCTGCACGGTCCCGGCGCAGACCCGCAGCCCGCGGCGGCCGAGCTCGTCGTTGAGCCGGGCCGGGTCGGTCGGCAGGTAGCCGTAGGGCCCGAGCTCCAGCCAGGAGTAGCCGGCGCCGGCCAGCTCGTCGAGGAACCGGTCCCAGCGCGGGAACGGCCCGTACCCGGCCCACTGGACTCCCCACGAGCCGGGACAATTGCCCAGAATCAGGTTGACCACCGTGCACCTCCAGCAGCCCCCGCCTCGTCGCAGAGAGCCACCTCGATGCAATAGCGCTGGACACGCTACGTCAATAGCCGGTTACGTTATGCGCACAAATTGCATGATCCAGTTCGTCTCCCAGGTGCCCTGGTCGTCGGCGTAGGCCTGCTCCCAGCGCGCGGTGTCCGGCCCGATCACGGACCAGACGAACCGGCAGCCGACCCGCACGCCGTCCACCTCGTCCTCGCCGTGGAACACGCCGGTCCCGTCCGCGCCGAACCGCCCGGTCATCGGCAGCGCGAGCCGGCCGGTGCGACTGTCCGCCCAGTGCAGCGTCCACTCGTCGCGCGCCGGGTCGTAGAGCCGCAGCGTCGCGCCCCGGAACCCGCGCGTCGGGAAGTCGATCTCTTCCACGTTGCCCGCGCCGCCGAACAGCGGCCGGCATTCGGCCGTGCCGGGAAACTCGCCGTCCGGCCGGATGTTCGTCACCCGCCAGCGCCCGGCCAGAAAATCAAAACCCTTCGCCTGTACGGTCATCACGTCACTCCACAGTGGATGTCGTTGAGATGTCGTGAGCACCGTAAACGGGCTTCCCTGACAGGGAGTGTCAGTGGAGAATCGCGGGATGCGCGCGAGCCGTCTGGTGTCCCTGCTGTTGCTGCTGCAGTCACACGGACGGCTGACCGCGGACCGGCTCGCGGCCGAGCTGGGCGTGTCCGTGCGCACCGTCTACCGCGACGTCGAGGCGCTGTCCGCGGCCGGCGTGCCGGTCTACGGCGAGCCCGGCCACGACGGCGGATACCGCCTGGTCGACGGCTACCGCACGCGGCTGACCGGACTGACCGGCGACGAGGCGGAGGCGCTGTTCCTGACCGGCCTGCCCGGCCCCGCCGCGGACCTCGGGCTCGGCGCCGTGCTGGCCGCGGCCGAGCTCAAGCTGCGCGCCGCGCTCCCGGACGCGGCCCGGACCAGGGCGGACGCGTTGCGGCAGCGGTTCCACCTGGACCCGTCCGCCTGGTACGCGGACGGGCCGCCACCGCCGGAACACCTGCCCGCGGTGGCCGACGCGGTGTGGGAACGACGGCCGCTGCGCCTGCGCTACCGCCGGTGGGCCGCACCGCAGACCGTGACCCGGACGGTGCGGCCCTACGGGCTGGTGCTGAAGGCCGGCGCCTGGTACCTGCTCGCGGACGGCCGGCACGGCGTGCGCACCTACCGCGTCTCGCAGATCGCGCGGGTGACCGTGCTGGACGGCACGTTCGCCGTACCCGCGGAATTCGATCTTGCCCTGAGCTGGCGGGCATATCTGGACGCGTTCGACGTGCGGCGCCACCGGGACCACGCCCGCGTGCTGCTCACGCCGAAGATCCTGGACCGGCTCGCGGACCTGCTGGAACCGGCCGTGGTCCGGGCCGCGCGGGCGAGCGCGGAGGCCGCATCGGACGGCCGGTGGCACGTCACCATCCCGATCGAGTCGCATCAGCACGCGCGGGAGACGTTGCTGCGGCTGGGCGCGCACGCGGAGGTGCTCGCGCCCGCCACGCTCCGGGCCGCGATGGCCGCGGAGGCCACCGCGCTCGCCCGTCGCTACCGGTGACCGGTTCCCGTCAGAGGTGGTTCTGCTGCATCGCCTGGTTGGTGAGCTGGCGGGCGAGGCGGGCCGCGACCGCGCGGGCCTCGATGTGCAGGCGCGCCACGTTGAGGCCGTCGTCGCCGAGCACCGCCAGCAGCGCGAGATCGCCGATGGCGTAGACCGCGAAGTAGCCGCCCTGGCTGCGTACCGTGCACTCGCTGAAGTTGCCCTGGTTGAGCGCGGCGCCGCAGGTGCGCCCGATGCCGTAGGCAGCCGCGGCCAGCGCGGCCAGGTCGTGCGGCTCCGCCTGGGTGATCAGGTCGTGCAGCACCAGCAGGCCGTCCACGCCCGAGATGATGCTCCCCTTGACGCCGGTGACCTGGGTACGAAGGGAGGCGAGCTCGGTCCGGGCGGGTTGGTACGGGTCATGCGGTGCGGTCATCGTCACGATTTCTCTCCGGCGGCAGGGGGCGTGGCGTCTCTGGCGTCTCTGGCGTCTCTAGCGGTGATCACAGGTTGCGCAGGGCGGACATGATGCGGTCCAGGGTCGGCGAGTCGTTCGTGAACGGCTGGTTCAACAGGCTGAACAGCGACGGCACCTCACCCTCGGCGGGCTGGACCGGCAGATCCAGGCCCGGATCGGGTTCCGGCGCCGGACCGGCCGTACGGCGCGGAAGCAGCTCTCCCCCGTCACCGGAGGTCACAAATGTGAGCGTATCCCCGGACGGGGCCCCCACGGGTCCGGACGTGGTCATAGTCTCCCCAGGCCAGGGCGGGTCCGACGGATTCCCGTCGATCGGTTGGTACGGCGGCGGCTCACTGACCGGGAAGTCAGCATCCTGCGGGACGTAGCCGGGCCAGGCCGCATCCGGCTCCTGATAACCGGGCAGGTAACCGGCCTCCAGCACGGCCCGCGCCGCGGCATCGGCGGCGGCGTGCGCGGCCTCGTCCTCGGCCGCCAGCGCACGCTCGTCCTCCGCGTCCTGCGCCGCGAGCGCGGCCCCGGGCCGGCGGGCGACGCCGTAGGGGTTCAGCGGCTGCTGCTCGGCCGGCGTGTCATAGACGGTCTGCGTCGGCAGGTCGTAGGTGCCCTGATAGACGTCGTCGTAGGCCGCGTAGCCGTCCGGCGGGTAGGCCTCCGGCGGAAAACCGTTCCGGGGGTACGCCTCCGCCGGGTAGCCGCCCTGAGGGAAGTCGTTCTGCGTGCCGGTGTCCGCGGGGAACATGTCCTGCGGGTAGGCGTCCTGCGGGTAAGCGTCTTGTGGGTAAGCGTCTTGCGGGTACGCGTCCTGCGAGTAGCCGTCCTCGGCCGACGGGTGGTAGATCGGCAGCAGCGGGACGTCCGCGACCGGCGGGGCGTCGAAGTCCGGCAGGATCTGGGCGGGCGGCGTCAGCGGCGGCTCCAGGCCCTCGCCGGACTCGGGCGTGGGGACCACGGACGCGATGCCGATCGCGGGCGGCTCCACGGCCTCCGGGATCGGTTCCGGATGCACCCCGGCCACGGGCATGTCCAGCTCGGACAGTGTGTCCAGATCCAGGTCCAGGCCGGAGGCGGGCAGTTCGAGCGCGGCGGCCGGGACGTCCAGCTCGGAGGGCGGCAGATCCCGCACCGCCGGCGATGGTGCCTCCGGCGCGAACGGTGAGGGGAACTCCAGGGCCTCGTCGTAGGACGGCAGCTCCGGCGCGGGCTCGAAGAACGGCGGCAGGTTGGGCACCGGGCGCTCGGGGGCCTCTGCCTTCGGTGCGGCGCTGTCCGACGGCTCATCACCGGTCGGCGGCGTGTCTGCGAGCGTCTCGGGGCGCTCGCCGACCTCGACGAGCGCCGCAGCCTCTCCGTCGGACCGTGGCTCCGCGGCCGGCCACAGCTCCTCGAAGGACTCACCCCCGGCAGACGCGTGCGCCGAAGGCGTTTCGGGCACGGCAAGGCTGTCGAGCGGGGCAAAGGTGTCGGGTGCGGCAGGCCCCTGCGCCGCAGGCGACTCGGACTCGACAGAGATCCCGGACTCGGCAACATCCTGCGCCGCAGGCGACCCGGACTCAACAAAGGCCCCGGACTCAGCAACATCCTGCGCCACAGGCAACCCGGACTCAACAAAGGCCCCAGACTCGGCAAGACCCTGCGCCACAGGCAACCCGGACTCAACAGAGATCCCGGACTCGGCAGAGGTGGTCCCGGCCTCGACGGAGGCGGAGGACTCGGCCTGGCCGGACGCCTGCGGCTCCCCGACCGGCCGCAGTCCCTCGGACAACTCGGAATCGGCCGCTCGCCCGGCTTCGGATTCCCCAGACAGGCCCGGCTCGATCCCGACGAACGACTCGGCCGTGAAACCGGACAGGTCCGGCCCGATCCCCACGGACGAATCGGGCGCGGAGAGCGCCTCCGTGACCGATTCTTCCCGCCCCGATCGCGACATGGGCTGCGGCGCGGCGACGGAGTCAGCGGAGGACTCGGCGAAAGGCTCCGCCGGGTCAAAGCCGATGAACGCCGCGTCATCGACTCCGGCCGAAGACCCGCCCGACGCGGACGCCTCACTCAGCGCGGCCGGCTCGGGTGCTGATGCCAGGCTCTCGCCGGCCTCCCACGCATCCCGCCCCGGCTCCGACGCCTCAGGCGCCACAGACTCGGGCGCGACAGACTCGGGCGCGACAGACTCGGGCGCGACAGACTCGGGCACCACAGACTCGGACGCGAGAGACTCGGACGCGACAGACTCGGGCGTCACGGACTCGGGTCCAACAGGCCCAGACACGGCAGCCTCGGACACAGCATCCTCGGACACCTCGCCGGCATCCGGCACCGCGCCCGTATCGCCCTCTGCCGCCCCGGCCTCGATGATCGTGACCGCCTCCGCCGACGGCGCCGCCCCAGGATGCTCTCCGCGCGGATGGACGCCCCCGCCCGTACCCTCCGGCATCGCCACCGCGCCCACGACCAGCGGCGCCGACGGCGGCACCGTGATCCCCGCGGCCCCGGGCGACGCGCCGAGCGCGTAGGGCCCGTCGCGGTAGACCGTCGCCGCGCGCCGGAACTCGTGCCGCGCCATCGCCAGGTTCGCGCCGGAGCGCTGCAGCGTCAGGTGGACGACCTCCGTGCCGCGACCCGGCTTCTCGACCAGGCGCAGCACGTGGAAGTAGTCGGCGCTGGTGAGCAGCACGTCGTCGACGTCGCCGCCGGCGGTGAGTCGCAGCAGCTCGCGCGCGGCCTGCACCATCACGACCGCGACGGTGGCCGTGCCCTCGATCGGCTCGTCCGGTCCGCCGGGTGTGGAGGACCAGGCCGGCACGCTGGAGCCCTCCGCGACGAGCGCGACCCTGGTCGCACCGGGGATCTGCAGCGCCTCGGCGAGCGCGCGTATCGGGTGGTCGCCCAGGCCGCCCGCGTCCGCCGCAGCACCCGTCATCGCCATCGCCGTCCCGCGTCCGTCCGTCTCGCCACTTCGAAAGCCGCAACAAAAGCCGTCACCGGCACGTCGTTCCCCCGCGTACAGGCCCGGACGCCGGGCCGGGCAAGTCGCCGGGGCCCGCGTACCGCCGCGAACCCCGGGTGTGAAGTGAACTGCCCCGCACCGGCCGGCCCGTGGGCCGGCCGGAACCCGGGTCAGGAGGCGGAGTTGTCCTCCACCTGCTTCATCACCATGCGGGCCTGGGCGAACAGCATGCCGATGTTGACCTGCCGGCGGCAGACGACGACGGCGACCAGGTCCTGGTTCGACGCGCTGCGCATGAACAGGTGCACCAGGTTGTCGCTGTTGACCAGGATCTCCTGGAAGTAGTGGCGGTCGGACTGGACGCCCCGCTGCTGCTTCCAGATGTCCTCGATCATCGTCACGTTGCGGCCCTGGAACAGGTCGAACGTCGCGGCCGCCAGGAGGTCGAGAACCTCCGACGGGTGTTCGTCCAGCGTGTCCGCCACCAGGAGCATGCCGGTCGACATGTCGACCCAGCCCGAGGCGATGCACTCGGGGACCTGGCTCCGGAAGTCCCGGACCGTGTCGGTGACGATCTGGGACAGGCTACGTTCTGCCACTACGTTCCTTCTCTATCGCACCACGGCCTTGCCGCCGCGGTGTCCGCTCCGCGGCCTGACGGCCGCGTCCCCTCACAGCGGTGCGAGAGGCTCAGATCTCGAGCTCGAGCTCGATGCGCTTGAGCTGGTGGCGGGCCATGCCGAGGTTGGCGCGGCTCTTGGCGAGCGCCAGGTACATGAACAGCGCCTCGCCCTGCCGGCGCGGCTGCAGCAGCCGGATCAGGTGGTACTGGCTGTCCAGGGTGATCAGGATGTCCTCGATGCCGTCCGGCAGGCCGAGCATCTCGAGCGTGCGCAGCTTGCTGCGGACCACGTCGGTGTTGCCGGCGGCGGCGATCGTGACGTCCATTCCCGGTCCGCCGCCCATCACGCCGAGCGTGAGACCGCTGGTGTAGTCGACCAGCGCGACGCCGATGGCACCGTCGATCGACATCGCATCCTTGAGGGCGGTATCGATGTTTGCCACTTTTCCTCCGGTTGTTGCGACGGTCCCGCTCGCCAGACGGCGAATACGGAAGGTGGTTGGATCATGAGCGACCAGTGAAGCTTCGCACGGATTACGCGAGATTCGGAAAGCCGTCTCGAGTTATGCCTGACCAGGCAAGGCGATGATCGCCCGAATGACCCGGAGCAGAGCGGAACGGGCGGTTGCGCTATAGACTCCGAGTTGGTAGCGACTACACCGAGTGACCTCCTTTGACACTCTTAGTCAGCTCTCAACTCAACTTTGATTTAACACCACGAACCGGCTGACCGAGCGGTCCATCAGACAGATCGGAAAAAGCCCGGCAGCCTGGAATCGGCTGCCGGGCAACAAAAGCGACGGAATATGACAAACGTCAGCGACCGAGCCAGCCGCCGTCCACCGGGATCAACGCCCCGTGCACGTAGTCCGAGGCACCGCTGGCCAGGAAGACGGCCACACCGGCGAAATCCTCCGCGCGGCCCCACCGCCCGGCCGGGATCCGGTCCAGGATCGCCTTGCTGCGGTCGGGATCGCCGCGCAGCGCCTCGGTGTTGTCGGTCGCCACGTAGCCGGGCACGATCGCGTTGACGTTCACGCCGCGGCCGGCCCACTCGTTGGCCAGCGCGCGGGTCAGCCCGGCGATGCCGGACTTCGCGGCCGCGTACCCCGGAACGTTGATCCCGCCCTGGAAACTGAGCAGCGACGCAGTGAAGATGATCTTCCCGTGGCCACGCGCCACCATGCCGCGGCCCACCTCGCGGCTCAGCACGAACTGACTGGTCAGATCGACCTGGACGACGGTGTCCCAGTACTCGTCCGGATGCTCGGCCGCGGGCGCGCGCAGGATCGTGCCGGCGTTGTTGACCAGGATGTCCACCGGGCGCTCACCGTCGTGCAGCTCCGCGGCGAACGCGGCCACCGCGGCCCGGTCCGCGAAGTCGACCTGACGCACGGCACAGGTGCGGCCGAGCCGGGTGACGCGCGCGGCGACCTCGCTGCCCTCGGCCTCGATGTTGGCGCTGACCGCGATGATGTCCGCGCCGGCCGCGGCCAGCGCCTCCGCCATCGCGAGGCCCATGCCACGACGTGCGCCGGTGACGACGGCCAGCCGTCCGCTGAGATCAAACACCCGAGCTCCTCACATCATCCGGGGGTACGTCATAGACGATCACAGATCTAAGCCTCGCACGCGACCAGGACTTTCATCACGCCTCCGCCCTCGAGCGCGGTGAACGCGTCCGCGACGCCATCCAGCGGCACGACCCGGGAGATCAGCGCCGCCGCCGGGATGTCGCCGGCCGCTACCAGCGCGACCGCCTCCTCGAAGTCGGACCGGTCGTAGAGCCGCGCGCCGATCAGCGTCAGTTCGCGCCAGAAGAACCGGTGCAGGTTCACCTCGCGCGGCTGCCCGTGGATCGCGACCAGCACCAGGCGCCCGCGCACGGCCAGCACGTCCACCGCGGTGCCCACGCCCGCGGCCGCGCCGGAGACCTCGAACGCCACGGCCGCGCCCGCCCCGCCGGTCCAATCGGTCACGTAGCCGGGCGCGTCGGCGGGCGCGACCGTGCGCAGCCCGAAACCGTCGGCCACGCCGCGCCGGTACGCGTCCGGCTCGACCAGCAGCACGTCCGCCCCGGCCCGGCGCGCGACCAGCGCGATCAGCTGCCCGACCGGCCCGCCGCCGACCACCACCACGGTCTCCCCCGGCCGCACCGCGCCGCGCCGCACGTCGTGCACGGCCACCGCGGTCGGCTCGACCAGCGCCGCATGGTCCAGCGCGAGCCCGGCAGGCAGCCGGACCAGCGCGGACGCGGGCACGATCCACCGCTGCTGCAGCGAGCCGGCCGAGTCGATCCCGATGAAGTTGAGCCGGTGACAGATGTGCGTGTGACCGTTCGTGCAGGCGGGGCAGTCACCGCACCACGCGAGCGGCATCACGGTCACCGGATCGCCCGCGGACCAGCCCTCCACGCCGGGTCCCGCGGACGCGACGCGGCCGGACATCTCGTGGCCGATCACGGCCGGGCGGGTGACGCGCGCGTCCATCACGCCGTGCTTGATGTGCAGGTCCGTGCCGCAGATCCCGGTGTACGCCACGTCGATCTGCACCTGGCCGGGACCGGGTGGCGCCGGTGCGTACCCCTGGATCCGGAACGTCTCGTCTCCGATGTAGACGACTTGCCGCATGGCGGGCTCCTAGAGGTCGAGGCGGTAGACCGTGCGCGCGTTCGTGTCGAACACGGCGTCGTGGTGTTCCGGGGGGACGAACCGGCGCACGAGGCCGTGCCACTGCCGGTAGTCGGAGGCCAGGTTCAGCACCGGCCAGTCGCTGCCGAAGAGGCAGCGGTCCGGGCCGAAGAGCGTGAGCGCGTCCTCCAGGTACGGCAGGATCGCATCGGGCGTCCAGCTGTCGAACGACGCCTCGGTGACCAGGCCGGAGAGCTTGCAGGAGACGTGCGGCATCGCGGCCAGCTCCGCGAGCCCGTCCCGCCACGCCGCGCGGCCCTCGCCGGTCGCGACCGGTGGTTTGCCGAGGTGGTCCAGCACGATCGTGGTGCCGGTGCAGTCCGCGGCCAGCGTGATCAGGTCGCGGATCTGGTGGTGCCGGATGCAGGCGTCGAAGACGAGCCCGGCCTCGCCGACCGCGCGGACGCCGTACCGGAAGGCGTCCGTCACGGCGAAGCCGGGTTTCTCGCTCTGGATGTTCCGGCGGATGCCGACCACAAGGGGATCGCGCCGATATACCTCCACAAGAGACAGGTCGCCGGTCTCCAGTGGTGCGTAGGCGACGATCCCACGGACGCGTGGGTGCAGCGTGCGCACCCACTCCACCTCCGCCCGCGCCTGACTCGCCGCACAGTCCGCCTGCACCATGATCAGCTCCGGGACCTCGCCCGCGTCGTGCGCGAGGTCGTCCGGACCGTAGCGGCGGTCCAGCTCCGTCCCGGCCAGCCAGTCGTAGGTGAGCGCGGCCGGGTCCCAGAAGTGCACGTGCGAATCGATGGTCATGGTCGCTGATTCTCCGGCAGACCGCTGGTCCAGCCCACGTCCCGCACGCCGGCGAGGATGGATTCGACGCCGGCGAGCAGCTCCGGGTCGATCGGGTCCGCGATCCAGGAGACGTTGCGCGCGACGTTGGCCGGGTCCGCGGAGCCGACCACCGTGGTGGCCGCGCCGGCCTGGTCCGCGGTCGCCACCGCGAACTGCAGCGCGAGTTTCGCCAGGTCGGCACCGCGCGAACGGCAGTAGGCGGCGGCCTCGTCGCAGGCGCGGAGCACGTCCGGCGGCGCCGGGTGCCAGGACGGCGCGCCGCGGCCGCTGAGCGCGCCCATGCCGAGCGGCGACGCGTTGAGCGACGCGGGGAACCGGTCCTTGAACAACGCGAGCCGCCGGTCCTGCAGCGTGTACTCGCAGTACGTCATGACCGTGTCGATTCCGCCCCGGTCGACGAGCCAGGCCAGTGCCGGCAGGGTGTAACCGGTCACGCCGACGAACCGGACCTTGCCGGCGTCGCGCAGCGCGTGCAGCGCCGGGACGGTCTCGTCCGCGATCCGCCGCAGGTCGCCGAACTCGACGTCGTGGCACTGAATCACGTCGATGCGGTCGGTGCCGAGCCGGGCCAGGCTCTCGTCCACGCTGCGGGTGACCCGGTCCGCGCTGAAGTCGAAGTCGCGCTCGCCGTACCGGCCGACCTTCGTGGTGAGCAGGTAGTCGTCCCGGTCGACGCCGCGCAGTGCCCTGCCCAGCGCGGACTCCGCCGCGGTGAGGCCGTAGAACGGGGCGGCGTCGAACAGGTTGATGCCCAGGTCGAGCGCGGCGCGGACCGCGGCCTCGCCGGTGGCGGCGTCGACCGTGCCGTAGACGTTGCCGAGCGGCGCCGCGCCGAACGACAGCTCCGACACCTGCAGGCCGGTCGTACCGAGCGGGCGGCGCTTCACGCCGGGTCCCAGGGGCGCCGATAGGAGGGCTGCCGCACGCGCATGGCCAACGTCAGCGTCAGCGTGACCTCGGTCCCGGCCGGCAGCACCACGTCCAGCCAGGGGCTGTCAACGTTGAGGTGTGCGAGCGAGACGGCCGGCGGCACGTGCGTGTAACCGGTGTCATGGCCGGACCACGCGGTGTCCGTCGCGTCGAACGCCACGGACACGATGTCGTGCTCGCCGAACGCGCCCGCCTGGACCGTGACGACACGCTGCTCGACCGCGGACAGGTTGACGAGGGTCAGCACGGTCGCGTGCGGGTCGATCGCGCTGACCAGCGCGGCCACGTCCTCGGGCAGGCCGGGCCGCTGCCGGTCCGCGTCGAAGTACCGCACCCGCGCCTGCGCCAGCCCGCCGTTGTAGACGACCTGCGGACCGCCCCAGGTGAGCTGCGCCAACGCCTCCGTCACGACCGGATTCACGTTCTGCCAGAGGTGGATGTCCTCCTCCGGCAGGTCGCGGCCCGCGTTCTCCTCCAGCAGCGCGAGCCGGCGCCGTGCCTGCACGTGCGCGGCCTCCAGGATCGCCAGCGGGTAGCCGGGGTTGTCGCCGCGCAGGTAGGCGTACCACGGTTCCTCGTGGCCGGCCTCCTCCTTGTCGCGGAACGGGCGCACGATCGACCAGTCGTATCCGCTGGCCGCGCGGATCCGGTCCAGGCGCGCCGCGTCCTGGTCAGAGGCGCTGAAGTGCCAGATCGCCATGGGTACGGAGGTCTGCACCGGATTCCAGTCGAACCAGCCCTTGTCGCTGTGCCGGTAGGGCACCAGCAGCGTCTCCGCGTCCACCGCCTCGCCGAGGTGCGCGTGCCAGCGGGCCTTGATGCTGGAGTCCGAGTCCCGGAACCGCATCGTGCGGCCCTGGTCGAGCACCCGGTCGAGCAGGTTCCGGGCCAGGTCCAGATAGGACTCGTCGTCCGCGGCCAGCGCCGCGCAGATCGCGCCGACCACGGTGGCCTGGCCGATGCTGTAGAGCCCGTGCGGCCAGGTCCAGCCGTAGTGGCCGCCGTACCAGCGCCCGTCCAGGTAGCCGCCGACCGTGCCGTCCAGCGCCACGTTGTCCGGCACCAGCCCGCTGTTCGCGGCCGCGCGGTCGCGCCACGCGCCGACGTACCCGATGAGCCAGGTCTTGAATCGTTCTTCGCCGGTGGCGAGGTAGGCGTTGAGGACGAGTCCGGCCACGCTCAGGTTTCCCGCCGCGTCGCCCCGGCCGAGCCGTTTCTGCATCTCCGGGCCGAGTCGCGGGTCGGCGTCCAGCGGGAGCGCCGCGGAAGGCGAGATCCAGTCCAGCGGATAGCCGTACTGATCCGCCTCGCGCTGCAGCCACGGGTAGTACGGCGTGTCGGAGACACCGTCGCGGGCGCCGCCGCTGCCGTTGTGCGGCGCCTTGATGATCCGGTGCTCCGGGTCGTAGTTGCCCGCGGCCGGGTCCAGGTAGAGGTCCGCGAACCGGGCGGCCCGGTCCCGCCACGCCGCCGGGTCCGCCATCGTGAGGAAGTACGTGAAGAGCAGGCTTTCGCCCTGGTGGAACCAGTCGTAGCCGATCTCGAACTCGTCGCGGAACATGCCGAGCCGCGTCATCTGCGCGCTCAGTCCGTGCCAGTGCTTCGCCGACTGATCGAGCAGATCGTCCGCGCCGCCGAGCAGATAGAGCTGCGGCCAGTTGAAGAACGGCTCGAAGAAGTCGTCCGCGCCGTCCCGCGTGGTCAGCTCGCCGGAGTACCGCAGGGAACCGTCCGGCTCGGTGTAGACGGCCGCGAACCGCCGCCAGCCGGCGTCGAGCAGGCGGAACAGGGAGCGCTGCGCGAGGGCCCAGCCGGGCGGGCGCAGGCACGGCACGGTGGCCGTCAAGCGAGGGGTGGTCACGCGAAGCTCCTAGGACTTTGTCGCACCGGCGGTCATGCCGGCGACGAGGAAGCGCTGCGAGAAGAGGAAGACGATCAGCACCGGCGCGACCGAGAGCAGCGTGGCCAGCACCAGCGTGGGCGGCTGGACCTCCGCGTTCGCGCCGACGACCGGGTTGAACGTGGGCGTGGACGCGAGCATCTGGGTCAGGCCGACCTGCATCGGGTACGCGTCCGAGACCGGCAGCATCACGTACGGCAGGAAGAAGTTGTTCCAGTTGTTCGTGAAGCTGAAGAACGCGACCAGCGCGACCACGGGCTTGGCCAGCGGCAGCGCGACGCGCCAGAACGTGCCGGCCTCGGAGCACCCGTCCAGCCGGGCCGCCTCCAGCAGCTCCCGCGGGACCGCGGTGCCGAAGTAGATGTAGGTCAGGTACACGCCGAACGGGAAGAACGAGAACGGCAGCACCACGGACCACGACGTGTTGATGAGGTCCACGTAGGACAGTTCCAGGAACGTGGGCAGCACCAGCGCGGTGGCCGGCATCAGCATCACGACCAGCGTGACGATCAGCAGCAGGCGGCGGCCGGCGAAGCTCATCAGCGCGAGCGCGTAGCCGGCCGGGATGCTCACCACCATGGTCAGGACCAGCGCCATCAGCGCGTACTTCACCGAGTTCCCGAGCCAGGTGAGCACGGCGCCGTCCTGGAACGCGATCAGGCTGTTCCAGTTGTCCGTCAGCGACCCCAAGGACCCGGGCGCGTAGGGCGAGCTGTCGATCAGCTCGGCGGGAGACTTCGACGAGGCCAGCAGCAGCCACAGGATCGGGATGGTGAAGAACAGCGCGAACAGCGTCAGCAGCGCGCCGGTCAGGGCTTTAGTCGACATCGAACAGCCTCCCCCGGGCGACGAACAGCGCCGCGCAGGCGACCGAGAAGATCAGCAGGATGATGGAGAGCGCGGCCGACCCGTTGAAATCGTTCTGGTTGAACGCGTACAGGTAGGCGAGCTGATTGACCGAGTAGTCGGTGCCGACCACGCCGAAGCTGGCCTGGGACACCAGCTGCGGCTCGACGAACAGCTGCGTGCCACCGGCGAGCGAGAGGATCAGCATGTACGCGATCCACTTGCGCAGCATCGGCAGCTGCACGCGCAGCGCCGTGGTGAGCGCGCTCGCGCCGTCCATCCGCGCCGCCTCGATGACCTCGTGCGGGATCGTGTTCAGCGCGCCGTAGAGCACCACGATCCAACTGCCCGCGCCGGTCCAGAACGCGATGACCGTGAAGATCAACGGCAGGTTGCCGGGCGCGATGACCTGGTTGAACGTCTGCAGGTCGAACGCGGACAGCAGCCAGGCGACCGGGCTGACGGACGGATCCAGCACGAACAGCCAGAGCAGCACGCTCGACGCCCCCGCCAGCGCGCCCGGGATGTAGTAGAGGAAGCGCAGCGCCGAGCCGGCGACCCGGTTCCTGACTGAGTGCACGACCAGCGCGAGCGTGACCACGAGAACGGTCAGTGAGACGAGCCAGAGCACGAGGTAGGCCGCGACGTGCCCGACCGCGGGCAGGAACCGGAAATCCGCGAACGTCTTCGTGAAGTTGTCGATGCCCGCCCAGTAGCCCATGTTGGTGGTGAAGGCCAGGTAGAGCGCGTACAGCGCGGGCCCGATGCCGAACGCGACCAGCAGCACGACGTAGCCGGAGACGAAGAGGTGCCCGGGGGCCGGGCCGAAGCGCCGGCCCCCGGAGGTCACAGACCTCATTACTTCGTCACCGTGTAGCCGAAGACCTGCGCCTCCTGCTCGATCGCCTTCTGCCAGTCCGGCAGCAGCGACGTGACCGTCTTCCCGGCCGTCATGCCCGGGATCACCGTCTTCGCCCAGACCGACTCCGGGGAGAACTCCGGGGCACCCCAGCCCGGCCAGACCGCACCGGCCGCGGCCGTGATCGGCGCGCCGATGTCACCGGCCCAGTAGCCGCTGGCCTGCTGCTTCGCCAGCCACTTGACCGCGGCCGCGGAGTAGGCCGGGTAGCCCGGCGCGAGTTCCGCCTGGTAGGCGTCGTTCGTGGTGACCCAGGTGACGAAGTCCTTCGCCGCGTCCAGGTGCTCGCTGTGCGAGGAGACCCACCAGGCGCCGCCGCCGACGTTGCCGGTCACCGGCGCGGGCTGGTCCGCCCACTTCAGCGCCGGGGCCACGCCGATCTCGCCGGCCGGCGTCTTGATCGTGCCCTGGAAGACGGCGCCGCCGTACCAGTTCGGGCCCGGCAGCATCAGGACCTTGTCGCCCTGCGTCTTCGCGAAGTCCGCGCCGAACAGCGACAGCGTCGACATGGTCTTGTTCGCGATCAACGTGTCCAGCATCGAGGCCGCGCGGGCGCACTTCGCGTCCGTGGCCTTGACCGTGATCGCCTTCGCGCCGGTCACCTGGTTCGCCGGGCACTCGCTGCCCCACATGTAGACCTCGGGCGCCCACGCGTCCCCGGCCGTACCGATGATGTATCCGGGGTGTTCCGCCGCGACCCGGGCGCCGAGCGCGGTGTACTCCTCCCAGGTCGCCGGCACGGTGTAGCCGAACTGGTCGAGCAGTTTCTTGTTGTACCAGAGGACCACGTGCGCGAGGTCGTTGCGCAGGCAGTAGACCGTGCCGTCGACCGTGCACGGGTCCAGCGCGCCCTTGGCGAAGCCGTCGAGCGTGGCCTGGTCCAGGTAGCCCTTGTTGAGCGGCGCGGTGAACCCGGAGCTCGGCTGCGACGCCCACGCCGCGGTGTTGTTGTCGGTCGTGAAGGCCACGTCCGGCCAGCCCGCCTTCGCCTTGTCGAACAGCTGGACCTTGGTCTTCAGCGTGTTCGACCCGTTCGCGTTGCCGTCGTAGGTGACGATGTCGAGCTTCGCGTCCGGGTGTGCGGCCTGGTATGCCTTGGCCGCGTCCAGCCGGGTCGAGTCGACCCAGACCAGCAGCTCGCCGTCCTTCTGCGCCGCGGTGGTGAAGCCGTAGGGGCTGTTCGCGCCCGCGTCGTCCGTGGTCTTTCCGTTGCCGACCGGCTGGCCGCACGCGGAGATCGTCAACAACGCCGCCAGGGCGATAAATACCTTTTTAGGGGACATTGGGGCCTTCCCATCTACCCGCCGGTCGGTGCCTGATCCGGCGCGTGAGCTGATCGGTGGAGGCAGCGGGTCTGCCACGAACCCGCTTGTCGTACGTGTTACCGGCCCATTGCCGGGTATGACATCACACATATGACGTCGTAGCAATGGCCTATAGTGAGGCGGGTTCGCGTGGCGCGCCGGAGGGATCGATCATGAGCAGTCAGGTAGTCCCGCAGCCCCGTCGCCTGCCCCGGCCGGTCAAACTCGGCACCGCCGTGGTGGAGGGCCTGGTCGACGACATCGTGCGCGGCGTCATCGCGCCCGGCAGCTCACTGCCTCCCGAGGCCGACCTGTGCGCCGAGTTCGGCGTCAGCCGCACCGTCATCCGCGAGTCGATCAAGATCGTGCAGGAGAAGGGCCTGATCCGCATCGAGCACGGCCGCGGCACCCAGGTCACCGACCCCCGCCAGTGGAACCTGCTCGACGACCAGATCCTCACCGCCGTCATCCGCCACGACGAGAGCTCCCAGATCCTCGACGAGCTGGTCTCCGTGCGTACCGCCCTCGAGGCCGAGATGGCCGCCGCCGCCGCACAGCACGCCACTCCCACCGAGCGGGCCCAGTTGGCCGCCGCGCTCGCCGACATGGAGTCGCTGGTCGACCGCGCCCCCGACTTCTCCGCCGCCGACGTCCGCTTCCACGACATCGTGATGGCCATGTCCCGCAACCGCCTCGGCCGCACCATCGTGACCAGCATCCACGACAAGGCCCGCACCAGCATGAAGTACCACGGCGAGTACAACACCCCGGTCATGAAACTCACCGTCGAGGAGCACCGCGCCGTCTACCAGGCCATCCTGGACGGATCTCCCGACGCCGCCGCCTCCGCCATGCGCGCGCACATCACCGGCTCCTGGGCCCGCCGCCGCCCGTCAAACCCATAAAAATGCATATATGCCGATTTGGTCTCACATCACCTGCCGAGGCCTCCCGGCGACACCGGTCGTCGCTGGCGCTCCTCCCTGCCATTGCCGTGGCCGCAAGACCCCGACGGGCCTCCACCGCTGACGGCACACCCACAGCGGGATGCCCCGCCATCGCCTCGAACGCGTCGGCCGGCGCGGCCACACGGCACGAAGGTCACGGCGAGCAGCCAACGCACAACGGGGCCGCATGCACGGGGATTCGCCGCAGGCCGATCACACCTCACCCGGTCGGGCGACGCGGGGCAGACATCGCCAACCTGATCGATTAGGTTTGGTACCTGTCGGCTCCGACGATCCGGTTCCGCCGATCCTGGCCTGTCATAGAGGAGATGCTCATGCCCCGCCCCTCCGACCGCCCCGCGACTCGCGCGACCACGCCCGGTTCACGGCATCGGCGCTACCCTGAGGGCATGACGACACCCGCAGAGCACCAGCCCGCCGGCGGCGCCGACGACCTGCTCGCCGCCGCGGGCATCACCGTCACCGAGGAAGGCAAGCGGCGTGCCCGCGCCCGGCGCCTCGCCGCGGCCGCCTGGTGGACGCCGGAGCGCCGAGCCGCCCTGCGCGCCAAGCTTGGCCGTGACTCCGTCGCGTGACCGGCCGACCAGTAAAGTTGGTTCTCGACACATCGGCCATCGTCGCCTACACCCGCGGCTCCGTCGCCGTCGGTGAGATTCTCAGCGAACTCGCCGACGAAGGCGCGGTCGCCGGGCTGCCCGTGCTCTGCCTGGTCGAAGCCCGCCCTTCCGTCGTCGACACCGACCTGCTCGACCTGCTCGTCATTCACGACCGCACCGAGGTGCTCGGCCTGGCCGCCGACGACTGGCAGGCGCTCATCGCCGCGACCGAACTCGTCGGCCGCCTCGACATCGCCTCCGCGGTGCTGGCAGCCGACGAGCACGAGGACGCGACCATCATGACGGCACGGCCCTCGTGGTACGGCGGCCTCGACGGCGGCGGGCCGGTCCTCCCGATCTGAACCGGCAGCCTTCCCCCGCGACGGTGGGCCAGGGACTGAATCGGGTGACGGAGGCACGGGGGTCCGTATAGTTCCCGGGTGGGTTATTGGGGAACGATCGTCGTCGCGCGGCCGGACGGGCTGTTGAGCCGGGTACGAGAGCTCGGGTTCCGGGACCGGTGGGTGCGGGAGCTCGGGGACGGCTGGCAGCTGCTGGAGACCACCGGGTGGAACGATCCGCCGGACCTGTGCGGGCCCTCGCGGGAGCTGGCGGACTCGACCGAGTTTCCGGCGTTCACGGCCTACGTCAGTGACGGATCGTGCGCGGTGATCTCCGCGTCGGTGCCGGGACGGACCGGCGCGCTCACCCATCTCTGGGACACGGACGGGCCGTGCGGAGCGTTCACGCACTCGCCGGACGGCAAGCCGGAGCCTGCGGGCCGCACGGTCGGCGCGGTCGCGGACGAGCTGCGGGAGTGGGCCGCGGCCGCCGGTCTGACGCCGGACGCGGCGCGGCTGCACGCCGTGATCGCGCAGGACGGCGAGCGGACGGACGCGGACGACCTGGTGTTCGCACTGGTCAAGGCGCTCGGCCTGCCCCGGATCGGACGCACGTTGCCGTGGGCGTTCGACATCGACACGCGCCCGTTCCGGCTGGTCACGGACGAGACGTTCGGGCTCGGGCTGCAGGCCAGGTCACGGGCGCTGCGCACGGACACGCCGGAGGCCTGGGTCCCCGCGACGATCGCGCTGGAACGTGACCTGTGGGACGCGCTCTACGACCGGGACACGGACGTCGACGCGCTGGCCGGCCGCCTCCTGGACGTGCTGGACCTCTACGACGACCGCGACCCGTCGTCCGAGGGCGGCGTCCTCGGCGAACTGTTCCCCAGCCTCCGCGACGGCACCCTCAACCCGGACTCCCCCGGCAACGACCGCCAGTGGGCGGACGGCCGCGCCACGGGCTGACCCCTTTCCAGAGGGCCACGCCTTCGCGCCCGGCAAGGGCAATGCGCGCGCATTGCCCTTGCGCCCACGGATCCCGTTGCCCGCGGGAGCACGCGGAAGGTGACCCGCGACCAGCGGGGCATATCCAATGTGTTGATTGTCAGGTGATATCGGTCGCCCGCAGGCTGATCGCGGCCGCGATGCCGCTGATGCCCGGCCCGACGACGAGGGCGCGCGCCATCAGTGGATGGTGCCGAGCGCGGCGGGCGTGAACGCGGTGATCTCGCTGTCCCGGCCGGAGATCACCTTCGCCGCCCACTCCGGATCCGCGATGAGTGGCCGGCCGACCGCGACCAGGTCGAACTCGTCGGCCTCCAGCCGGTCCAGCAGCCCGCCGATCCCGGTCGTGGCCGCGTCCCCGCCGGCGAGGCTGGTCCAGAACTCGTCGGCCAGCCCGACCGATCCGACCGTGATGACCGGCAGCCCGGACAGCTTCTTCGCCCAGCCGGCCAGGTTCAGGCCGGAGCCGTCGAACGCCGGCTCCCAGTACCGCCGTGTCGAGAGGTGGAACACGTCCGTGCCCGCGTCCGCCATCACGCCGAGCGCGATGCCGAACTCCTCCGGCGTCTCCCAGTTGCGGGTGGTGAAGTTGTTGTTCTTCCACTGCGACAGCCGCATGCTGATCGGGAAGCCGGGCGAGACCGCGGCCCGGATCGCGGCGACGACCTCACCGGCGAACCGGGCCCGCGCCGCCACGTCACCGTTGTAGGCGTCCGTGCGACGGTTCGTACCCGGCCAGAAGAACTCGTCGATGAGATACCCGTGGCCGGCGTTCAGCTCGACGCCGTCGAAGCCCAGACGCTCCGCGGTCGCGGCCGACCCGGCGAACGCGCGCACCACGTCGTCGATGTCCGCCTGCGTCATGATGTGCCCGGCCCGCGGCGCCACCTCCACCGGCGCGCCGGAAAAATCGGTCGCGTAGTCCATCGGCACACCGGACGGGCCGAACGCGGGCGCGTCCGGGTGCGGAAGGTCGCCGGCCTTGCGGAACATGCCGACGTGCTGCAGCTGAGACCAGATCAGCCCGCCCTCCGCGTGCACGGCCTCGACCGCGCGGGACCAGCCGGCCAGCGGCCCGTCGCCGTACATCCGCGAGCCGTTGTCCATGTTCCCGGCCGTGGGGTGGTCGATGTACGTGCTCTCCGTGATGACGAGCCCGACCCCGGCCGCCGCGCGCCGGGCGTAGTAGGCGGCCAGGTCCCTGGGCGCCTCGCCGCCGGTCGAGCTGAACCGGGTCATCGGCGACATCACGATGCGATTGGGGATGGTGAGCCCGCCGACGGTGAACGGGCGGGAGAAGGCCTGAGCGGCGCGATTTGTCATGGAAAGTCTCCTTACGAGTGGCTCGCTCCCTACGCTAGGATCTGACGCGCACGTCAGATTCAAGTCATCGTGATCGGGACCACACGCGAGGAGATCCAGATGAAGATCGGCGAGCTCGCGACCAGATCGGGCGTCAGCGTGCGCGCGCTGCGCTACTACGAACAGCAGGGCCTGCTCGGCTCCGAGCGCAGCTCCGGCGGCACGCGGCACTACCCCGAGAGCGCCGTCGACCAGGTCTGGCTGATCCAGCAGTTCTACGCGTCCGGCTTGGCCAGCAAATCAATCCTCACGCTGCTCCCCCACATCGAGAGCGGCACCGTCGCCCCGGAAATGCTCGCGCTGCTCACCACCGAACGCGACCGCATCAACCAGCACCTCGCCGACATGACGGCCGTCCGCGACCGCCTCGAGGCCGGCATCGCCTCCGTCACGTCCGCCATGGAAAAAGGCCTGTCCTGCCGCCCCGCGAACAGCGCCTGGAGCGAGGTCTGAACTCCTCGCCAGAGGTCGCCCTGCCGCCGAACCCTCCTGCGATCGACAAGGACCCGGACCCGGCCTCCGCCACATGAGCGCCGGCGGCTTCGCCTGCAAACTCCCTGGCCTCATACTCAGAGCGCCCATCAGCAGGCCACCCGCCGCCGTCCCAGCACGGGCGCTCTCGCGACCGACGTTTCGGTATTCAGCGCCCGGGTGCACCCGACGGACCTCCAGGCACAACGAATCTGGCCGAACCGACTGTGCGCCTGTCGCCGGTCACGCTCACCCCTCCGTAACGACATCCGCAAAAACCACGATCAAATTCTTGATCTTCCCGCTTCCAGCGTGGTGGCGGTCCGCATGCTCCCGCGGGCCAACCTCGCTACGCGCCAAGGCTCCGCTAACGCTCCGCTTGCCGCTGCGCATCGGAGCCGGTTCCGCCGTGGCCGGGGAAGAGCACGCGAGTCCGGTCGTGCTCGGGCCGCGCGAGGCGCGTCCCGCGCCGTCGGCCGGGGCGTTTGCCACCCGGGGTGTGGCTGCGAAGCCGGCCCTGCGGCGCGGGAGGGGAATGCGCGATTCCCTGTCACATCCGCGGCACGCCGAGACGTGTCCCGCGCAGCTCACACGGGCGGCTAATTAGCGGATGGGTGCGGCTCTGAGCCCAGCCCCGCGCGGGACCGGCAGGGAGAAGCGCCGGCGACGACCAGTACCCAATGCCACTTAGCTTAAGTTGATCATGGGCTCTGAACTGGACTTTTGCAAAGCACTCAGTTGCGCTCGCGCTGCGCCACCCAGACTGAACACGGGGGCGTTCTCGCCGGTCAAGGGCTCGCGGCGCGCGCCGCGCCTCTTCAAGATCAAAATTAGCCAAGTGGCATTGGACCGGTGCCCGCGGGAGCGTGCGGACCGCGACCACGCTGGAAGTGAGAAGATCCGGATCTTGATCTTCGCGTTTGTGAGCATGGCGGAGATTTGTCAGGCGGCGGTCCAGCCGGCGTCGACGGCGAGGACGGCGCCGGTGACGAAGGAGGCGTCGTCGCTGGCCAGGAAGGCGATGGCGGCGGCGACCTCGTCGGGGCGGCCGATGCGTGGGATGGCGTGGTGGGCGTCGACCATGGCCTGCATGGCGGATTGGCCGCCGAGGTCGCTGCCGACCTTGCCGCCGCGGATCAGCGGTGTGTCGATCAGGCCGGGGGCGACGCAGTTGGCGCGGATGCCCTGGGGGCCGTGGTCGAGTGCCATGGCGCGGGTCAGGTTCTCCACGCCGGCCTTCGCGGCGCAGTAGGCGGAGCGCTGCCGCTCGCCGACCGTGCCGATCGCGGACGAGACGGTGACGATGGCGCCACTGCCCTGCGGGATGAAGACCTCCAGTGCGGCGCGGGCGGCGAAGTAGACGCCGTCCAGGTCGACGGCCATGATCGTGCGCCATTCGTCGAGCGTGGTGTTCGGGACGGTGTCGCACCGGTCCACGCCCGCGGCGGTGACCAGCACGTCCAGCCTGCCGAACGTGTTGACGGTGTGCTGGACGGCCGCGACCATACCGGCCGGATCGGTCACGTCGCCGGTCCAGAACGCGGCGCCCGGCACGTCGAGAGCGGCCAGCGCCGACTCGTCGCGGTCCAGCAGCATGACGGCCGCGCCCTCGCCGATCAGGCGCTCCGCGGTGGCGAGGCCGATGCCCGAGGCCCCTCCGGTGATGAGGGCGACGCGGCCCTCGAATCGCTCCAACGGCATGACGATGCCTCCCGGTGCTCAATGTATCGGGGACGTTAAGCGCCGCGCGGGGACGAGGGCAAGATTTGTCGTACAAATAAATTTTCTTGTCCGACAAATCCTTGCCGGGCCGCCGGGGGCGTGCCTACGCTCACCGCACCGCAAGCCACGGCGGCGTTTTCCCGGCCCATCCGAGGACAACCACATGACGCACGGCTACCGACAGGACCGGCTGCACGGACGTCTCGTGCACGACCTGGGAGCCAGGATCGTGCGGGGCGAGCTGCGTCCCGGCGCGCCGCTCCCCACGGAGGAGAAGCTCGCGGCCGAGCTCGGCCTGAGCAGATCCGCCGTCCGCGAGGCGTTCCGGGTGCTGGCCGCGAAGGGGCTGGTCGTCGCGAAGACCCGGGTCGGCACGCTGGTCCAGGACGAGTCGCGGTGGAGCCTCCTCGACCCGGACGTGCTGGGCTGGCGGTACGCCGCCGACCCGACCGACCGGCAGCTCGACGAGCTGAGCAGTCTCCGTTCCGCGCTGGAGCCGGAGGCGGCCCGGCTCGCCGCCACGGTCCGCGACCGGGCGCCGATCACGGCCGTCCGCGAGGCCTACGAGCGGATGGCCGCGTCCGTGACCCGGACCGACGAGTTCATCGCGGCCGACCTCGACTTCCACCGCGCGATCGTGGAGGCCGGCGCGAACCAGCTGCTGGTCCACCTGAACACGCTGATGTCCCTGGTGCTCGCGGCCACCCGCGAGATCCACACCCGCAACACCCGGCGCAACCGGCGGACGCTGCCGCAGCACCTCGCGGTCCTCGAGGCGATCGAGGCCCGTGACCCGGCGCTGGCCGCGTCGCTCATGCACGAGCTGGTCGAGGGCGCGCAGCGCGACATCCGGCGGGACCGGGGGCGCACCACGTAGAGAGGCATGGAACATGGGAGTGCTGGACGGCTATCGGGTCCTGGACCTGTCGATCGCGATGGCCGGGCCGCTGGCCGCGATGCGGCTCGGCGACCTGGGCGCGGACGTGATCAAGGTAGAGCCGACCGGCGGCGAGTGGCAGCGGCACGTGTCCGCCGGCGGCGCCACCGGCGTCGAGGTGAACGCGTCGTTCCTGTCCCTCAACCGCAACAAGCGCAGTCTCGCGGTGGACCTGAAGTCGGACTCCGGGCGCGCCGTCCTGCACCGGCTGATCGAGACGGCCGATGTCTTCCTGCAGAACTACCGTCCGGGCGTGGCCGCGCGGCTCGGTGTCGACTACGCCTCGGTCGTCACGATGAACCCCCGCATCGTGTACGTGTCGATGTCCGGCTACGGCGAGACCGGTCCCTACGCCGCACGCCCGGGGCAGGATGTGCTGCTGCAGGCGATGGGCGGCGCGCTGCACAGCTCCGGGCGGGCCGGTGAGCCGCCGCAGCCCGCGCCGTACTTCCTGGCGGACGCGATCACGGCGTACTCCGCGTTCGAGGGCGCGCTCGCCGCGCTGCTGCACCGGGAGCGCACCGGCGAGGGCCAGCTCGTCGAGGTGAACATGCTGGACGCGCTGGTCGCCATGCAGATGCAGGAGCTGTCCGTGCACACGGTCGGCGGCGTCCCGCAGACGCGTGGCGACGAGATCCATGCACACACGTACATTCGGGCGCCCTACGGGATCTTCCCCACGTCGGACGGGCACATCGCGCTCGCGTTCGCGGACCTGGCCGTGCTGTCGAGGCTGCTGGACGTGCCCGCGCTGGCGCGGTTCGACGCGGAGCGGGACGGGTTCGCGCACCGCGACGAGATCTCGCGCCTGGTCACCGACGCGCTGGCGACACGGGCGGCGGCGGAGTGGCTGGAGGTGCTGGGCGAGGCCGGCGTGTGGGCCGGGCCGGTCTACTCCTACGCGGACCTGGTCGACGATCCGCAGGTCAAGCACAACGGCACGTTCGTCACCTACGACCATCCGACCGAGGGCACGGTCACCACGCCCGGCTTCGCGTTCCGGATGAGCGCGACCCCGCCGGCCGTCACCCGGCCCGCGCCGCTCACCGGCGAGCACACCCGGGAGCTGCTGTCGTCGCTCGGTCTCAGCCCGGCCGACATCGACGGACTGATCGATCAGTCGGCGGTGACGGCCCGATGAACGCGCCACCGCACAACGCCGAGGGCGCACCACCGCGCGGCCCAGGAGACACGCCGGCGCGCGACCCGGCAAGCGCACCGCCGCACGGCCTGGGTGCCCCACCGCCGCCGGGCCCGGTCAGCACGCCACTGCGCGGCATGACCTGGGATCATCCCCGCGCCTGGCGACCGCTGGACGCGTTCGACGCGACCACGGTCACCTGGGACCGGCAGCCGCTCGCCGGCTTCGAGGCGCACCCGATCACGGACCTGGCCATCCGGTACGACCTGCTGGTCATCGACCACCCCGGGCTCGGCGCGGCCGTGGCCGGGAACGCGCTGCTCCCGCTCGACGAGGTGTTCACCCCGGCCGAACTGGCCGCCTGGGCCGCGACCAGCGTGGGCCCGACCTGGGACAGCTACCTGTTCGCCGGACGGCAGTGGGCGCTGCCCATCGATGCGGCCACCCAGGTCACCACGCTCCGGCCGGGCCTGTCCGCCCCCCGCGCCTGGGACGAGGTGCCGGACTTCGCGGCCCGCCATGCCACCGCGCTCTGCCTCGCCGGGCCGCACGCGTTCCTCGGCCTGCTCGCCATGCACGCCGCGTGGACCGGGGCCCCGACCGGCTGGACACCCCGCCTCGACGTGCTCACGGACGCGATCGCGCTGCTGCACCGGACCTGGCAGCACACCGACGGCGCGATCCTCGACCCGATCGACATCCACGCGCGCATCGCGGCCGGCACGCTGGACCACTGCCCGCTCGTCTACGGCTATGCCCAGTACGCCGGCCCGGTCACCTGGGCCGACGCACCGTCCTGGGGCGGCGCCCGTACGCCCGGCACCGTGCTCGGCGGCACCGGCCTCGCGCTCGCCCGCCGGGCCGCGGACCGCCTGGACGACGTGCGTGACTACATACGCCGGTTCATGACGGACGCGGTACAGACGGAGCTGATCCCCGCACACGGCGGCCAGCCCGCACACACGAGCGTCTGGGACGGGCCGGGCTACTACGCCGCCACGCGCACCTCTGTCGAGGCCGCCTACCGCCGTCCGCGCTTCGACGGCTGGATCGGCTTCCAGGACGAGGCGTCCGCGCTGACCCGCGACGCGATCACCGGTGCGCGCGCGCCGGAAGAGACCGCACGGACGCTGATCGACCGGTATAACGACCTACGGAAGGAGAGCACCGATGAGTGACGGCACGGTCCGCTTCGACGTCAGCGACGGCGTCGGCGTGATCACGCTCGACCGGCCCCGCAAGCTCAACGCGATGACCCGGGCGATGAGCGCGGACCTGCTGGACCTGGTCCGCCGCATCGACGCGGAGAGCCTGGCGCGGGTGGTCGTGGTGACCGGCGCGGGCGACCGCGCGTTCAGCGTGGGCAGCGACGTCGGCGAGGTCGGCGACTACGCGGCCCCGTGGGACTTCCGGAACCGCCGCGACTACTGCGACGCGCTCCGGGCGCTGCGGGTGCCCGCGATCGCGGCCGTCAACGGGTACGCGTACGGCGGCGGCCTGGAACTGGCCCTGTCCTGCGACATCCGGCTCGCGGCGGACACCGCGTCGTTCGCGGCCGCGGAGATCAAGCTCGGCTGGATCGGCGGCGGTGGCGTGTCCGCGCTGCTCTCCGCGACCGTCCCGGCCGGCGACGCCGCGCTGATGCTGCTCACCGGCGACCCGGTGCCCGCGGCCGACGCGCACCGGATGGGCCTGGTCAGTCAGGTCCACCCGTCAACACGTGTCCTTTCGGTCGCGCTGGAGCTGGCGCGCACGATCGCGTCCCGCGCACCGATCGCGGCACAATCCGCGAAGGCGAACCTCCGGGCCGCGCGGTCGATGGGCCTGGAGGCCGCCATCCAGTACGAACGCGAGATGCAGGCGATCTGCATGGCGACCGACGACGCCCGCGAGGGGCGCGCCGCGTTCGCCGAGAAGCGCACACCGACGTTCAGGGGGCTCTGAATGCTGATCATCCGGTACGAGACGGACGGCGCCACGCACGTCGGTGTGGCGGACGACGACGGTTCCGTGCGCCGCCTCGGCGTACCCACGCTGGGTCTGCTCCTGCAACGGCCGCTGGAGGAGATCAGATCCATGGTGGTCGAAGGCGGAACGCCCGAGCCCGGCCCGATCCGGCCGTTGCCGCCGGTGGACGGGCGGACCGAGGTGTGGGCAAGCGGCGTGACCTATGTCCGGTCGCGGGAGGCGCGCCGCGAGGAGAGCCAGGTCGCGGACGTGTACTCGCTGGTCTACGAGGCGGAACGGCCCGAGCTGTTCCTGAAGAGCGCGGCCTGGCGGGTGGTCGGCGACGGTGAGCCGATCGGCATCCGCCCGGACTCCACCGTGGACGTTCCCGAGCCGGAGCTGGCGCTGGTGCTCAACGCGCACGCGCAAACGGTCGGCTACACGGTCTGCGACGACGTGTCGTCCCGCTCGATCGAGGGCGAGAACCCGCTGTACCTGCCGCAGGCCAAGGTCTACGCCGGCGCGTGCGCTGTCGGCCCCGGCATCCGCCCTGCCTGGGAGCTGCCGGATCCCACCGCGCTCGCCATCACGCTCTCCATCCGGCGGGACGACACGGTCGCGTTCGAGGGCGCCACCTCCACCTCACTGCTGCACCGCCCGCTGGCCGGCCTGGTCGAGCACCTGTTCCGCTGCACGCACTTCCCCGAGGGCGCGGTGCTGTCCACCGGCACCGGGCTGGTCCCGGACCTGGACTTCACGCTGGCCGAGGGCGACGAGGTGGAGATCGGCATCGAGGGCATCGGCACGCTCACCAACCCGGTCGTCGCCGCGCTGCCCGCGGACTTCACCTGGCTGGCCACCCGATGAAGGAGCTGCGCGACGGCTGGCTGCGGCTGGAGACCGACTACCTGGACGTCTGCAACACTCCACTGTGGCTGCACGCGATCCGGCAGGACGGGCGGCTGATCCTGCTGGACAGCGGCGTCGCGTCCACGCCGGAGGCGGCGCTGCGCGGCGAGCTGGCCGCGGCCGGCCTGGACATCGCCGGCCTCGACCTGGTCATCAACAGCCACGCGCACCCGGACCATCGCGGCGGGAACGCGGCCCTGAAGAAGCTCAGCCGGACCGAGTTCGCCGCACCCGCGGCCGAGGTGGCGTGGATGGAGTCGAACTCCACGCTGCTGGACGAGCTGTGGGGCGCGAACCCGGCCGACTTCTCACTCAGTGAGGCGGATCGCCGGGACGTGACGACGATGCTCGGCGACGACGTACGCGTCGACCATCTGCTGCGCGACGGCGACACGCTCCACGGCCTCACCGTCGTCACCACCAGCGGCCACTCCCCCGGCCACATCGCGGTGCACGACGCGGATCGCGGCCTGCTGTTCACGTTCGACGACGTGCAGGGCCGCGGCACACCGCTGCCGGACGGCCAGCCACTGCTCGGCCCGCTCTACCACGACGTCGACCGATATCGCACAGGCCTGCGTCGTCTCCGGAACCTCGACTTCGACCTGCTCGTCCCGTCCCACGGCGAGGCGCTGGACCGCGAGGCCGGCCTCGCCCGGATCGACGAGAGCCTGGCCTGGGTCGACGAGGCCACGGAGTTCACCCGCGATTTCCTGGAAGACCGGGACGAGGTCCGGCTGCGCGACCTGGCCCACGCGCTCGGCACCACCCTCGCCCACTTCGGCGGCGTGAACCTGCAGACGATCTCGATGGCCCGCGCGCACCTGGACCACGCGGTCAGGCAGGGTGCGGCGCAGCCGGTGTGGCGGTCACGCCGGCCAGCGCCATAGCGAAGACGCGCTCGCGCTGGGCGTCGTCGACGTACGACCCCGCGGTGATGCCGCTGACCATCCGCAGCACGTCGTCGAAGCTGACGTCCGCGCGCACCGCGCCGGCGGCCTGCGCGCGGTCGAAGAGGGGCTGACCGGCCGCGTACATGTCCGCGCGGCAGCTCACGAACATGGCGGACTCCATGGTCAGCGCCTCCTTGATCGCGCGCTTGGTCGCGGCGTAGCCGACGAACGCGCGCAGCCAGGCCTGCATCGCCTCCCACGGCGGCCGGTCCGCGACCTCGCCCGCGAGACGGCAGAGCTGCTCGACCTCGCCGACGTACACGGCCTCGAACAGGTCCTGCCGGGCCGGGAAGTTGCGGTAGAGCGTGCCGATGCCGACACCGGCCCGCCGCGCGATCTCCTCCAGCGAGGCCTCGGTGCCCTTCTCCGCGAAGACCTCGCGCGCGGCGCCGAGCAGCGCGTCGTAGTTGCGCCGGGCATCGGCCCGCTGTGGCCTTGTCCGCTCCATCACGTCGCCCTTCCGAGGACCGGGTTGAATCCGGAGGCACCCCTCCGCTAAGGTGGAGGCGTGCCTCCACTTTAACAGGCACCTCTCTGTCTTCCGAAGGGCCCGCCTCATGGCAACCACCTCATCCGGGCGCGTATTCGCGATCCTCGCGTCCGCGGCCGCCACGGTCTCGCTGATGCAGTCGCTCATCACGCCGGTCCTGCCCACCATCCAGCGCGACCTGCACACCGACGGCAGCACGGTCACCTGGGTGTTCACCATCTGGCTGCTCGCCGCCGCGGTCGCCACGCCGCTGCTCGGCCGCGTCGGCGACCTGATCGGCAAGCGCCGCGTCCTGGTCGGCGCGCTGCTCGCCCTCGCGGCCGGCTGCCTGCTCGCCGCGGTCGCGCCCACCATCGGCGTGCTCATCGCCGCCCGCGTCCTCCAGGGCCTCGGCGGCGCGGTCTTCCCGCTCGCGTTCGGCATCATCCGCGACGAGTTCCCGCCCGCGCGCGTCGCGTCCGCGGTCGGTGGCATGTCCGCCGTCATCGCGGCCGGCGGCGGCGTCGGCATCGTGCTGGCCGGGCCGGTCGTCACCGCGCTCGACTGGCGGTGGCTGTTCTGGCTCCCGCTCGTCGCCGCGCTCGCGGTCGCGGTCGCGGCACACCGCCTCGTGCCGGAGTCTCCCGTCCGTACCCCCGGGAAAGTGAACTGGTTCGCCGCCGCCCTGATGTCGGCGTGGCTCGTCGCGCTGCTGCTGCCGCTGTCCAAGGCGACGGCGTGGGGCTGGGGCTCACCGCCGGTGATCGGCCTGCTCATCACCGCATTCGTGCTGCTCACCGCGTGGATCGTCTACGAGTTCCGGTCCGCGAACCCGCTGATCGACATGCGCATGATGCGGCTGCCCGCGGTCTGGACCACGAACCTGGTCGCGCTGCTGTTCGGCGCCGGCATGTTCGCCTGCTACGCCTTCCTGCCGCAGCTGATCCAGACGCCGACCAGCGCCGGATACGGCTTCGGCGCCAGCCTCACCACCACCGGCCTGCTCATGCTGCCGATGCTGATCGCGATGGCCGCGGCCGGGTCGCTCAGCGGCCCGCTCAGCACCCGCCTCTCCGGCAAGGCCCAGCTGGTCACCGGCGCCGCGCTCGTCGCGGTCGCCAACGCGGCCATCGCGCTCTTCCACGACGCGGCCTGGCAGGTCTCCGTCGCCGGCGCGGTCTTCGGCCTGGGCCTCGGCCTCTCCTTCGCCGCCATGATCAACCTGATCGTCAACGCGGTCCCGCGCTCCCAGACCGGCGCCGCCAGCGGCATGAACACCAACATCCGCACCATCGGCGCCTCCATCGGCACCGCGGTCGTCTCCGCCATCGTCACCGGCCATCTCCAGCCCAGCGGCCTCCCCCAGGAGTCCGGCTACACGAACGCGTTCTGGCTGATGACCGCGCTCTCCGGCGCCGCCGTCCTGCTGTCCCTGCTGGTCCCGGCCGTCCGCCCGCACCGCACCGACACGGTCTCGACCCCGGTCGGGGAGTCGGCCGCGCTGGTCGAGGCGTAGTCTCCCGTCCCCGTCCGGCGTGCGCTCCCCGGCTCACGCCGGACACTCATCTTCCCGCTTCCGGCGCGGCGCAGCCCGCATGCTCCCGCGGGCGCTCGCACCACCCCGGGGACGACCCCAGACCCCGATCCCGCTCACGCGACAGCCCGGACCGCATCTCGCCGCCGGCACCCGAGTCGACCTGAAGACCAGACCCAGACACGCGACAGCCCGGACCACGTCTCGCCGCGGCATTCACGTTCACCTGAAGGCAAACCCAGACCCAGATCTTCCCGCTTCCAGCGCGGTGCAGCCCGCATGCTCCCGCGGGCAAACCTCGCGGCGGGCTCCACCTCCGCTGGCGCTCCGTTCCGCACGCCGCATCGGAGCCGGTTCCGTCGTGCACCGGTCAAGGCCGCGATTCCCGCGCCACTCCCGCCGCTGCCGCGCGTCGAGGCAGCGGGCGGCGTGTCGCGACGGACGGGAATGTCGTCGACAGCCAAGCCATGGGCACAGTGAGCCTTTTTCATCCTGGTTGGTGGCCTGCGTCGATGGGGTCGAGGACCATGATGGCCTGGATGATTGGGGTGGTCCGATGTGGACTGGAGCGGAGTTTGGTCAGGATCTTCCACTGCTTGAGTGTGGCGTTGGCGCGTTCGCCGATCGCGCGGAGTCGGGCGTGTCCTCTATTGGCGGTCTTCTCTCCGGCGGACAGTTTCCGTCCTCGTTCGTTGCGGTAGGGGACGTGGACGTTGTCGGGTGCGCCGAGGTAGGCCTTGTCGGCGAGCGCGTCAATGTTTTCCCTGTCCAGGGCTTCGATGATGCCGTGGGTGCGGGCAGCGGTGAGGTCGTGTGTGCTGCCGGGCAGGGCGGGTGAGGCCCACACCCATTCGCCCTGCGGGCTCGCGATCGTCTGGACGTTCATGCCGTGCCGGCGGTGCTTTCCCGAGTAGTACGGTTTCTGATCCGCGACCCGGTCGATCGGTATCAGCGTCCCGTCCAGGACCACGTACGGCAGCCGGCGGATGCGGCGCATGGCGGTGTCCAGGTCGGGTGCGGCCGCGGCGAGCAGAGTGATGACTTCCTGGACATAACGCCAGGCGGTCGTGGTCGAAATGCCGAACCCTGCGGCGAGACGGGCGTACGTATCACCGTTACGCAGATGGGCGAGAGCAAGCAACGCCTGATCGTGGGGCGTGAGCCGCCGCCAGCGGGTGCCTTGCTGCTGATGGTGCCTGCGGATACGACCGGCGAGGTGGTGCAGGGTACGGGTGGACAGCGTGATCGTGGACGGGTAAGACAGCATGTGCGGGGCTCCCGGCCAGGGGCATCGGATCTTGGTCGACTGCTGTCCTAACCGGAGCCCCGCACCCATCGATTCCCCAGAATCCGCTACACCCGCCACCACCTGCATAAACAGGATGAAAAAGGCTCAGTGAACCTCGCCGGCCGAGCCGGTGGAGGATGTATCGCGCAATGAGCGCGGAATAAATACGCGCGCATTCCGCACCGCAATTGTTACGGCAAGGTGAATGGATTACGACACCTCTACGCGTGCGCCAAAAATGGGCATGAAGGCCCGATTCGGAAAAGCGCGATTTCCCCGGTGTTCATGGAACTTCAATTCCGCGGCACAGCCTACGAAAGCCGCGACGACCCCCGCAAGGGCCTACGGCGACGGCCCGCTTCAGATAGTCCCGATTCTGACCGAGGGTAATCACGGTCCGTCGGCCCAAACACGTGTTCCACCCCGTCC
Organism: Catenuloplanes japonicus; assembly: GCF_000717135.1. Lineage (GTDB taxonomy): Bacteria > Actinomycetota > Actinomycetes > Mycobacteriales > Micromonosporaceae > Catenuloplanes > Catenuloplanes japonicus. Next base: position 140,282 of record NZ_JNXY01000002.1, on the reverse strand, counting down.
CGGCCACGCAACGTTGACACAACCAGCCATCAAGGAAACACGTTTAGTAACCGCTCGCTCTCAGATAGTGGACGTCAGATCACCCGGTCGTTGCCCCCGTCCACGCTCACCTGGGTGCCGGTGGTGGCCGCGAACGCGTCCGTGCACAGCGTGGCGGTGAGCGCGCCGACCCGGGCGCTGGTCACCTCCGTACCCAGGAGGTTGCGGCGTTTGTACTGCTCAACCGTCATGCCGTAGCGCTCGGCGCGGGCGGCGAGCAGCTCCGGCGTCCACAGCCCGGTGTCGAAGACCGCGTCCGGGTGCACGATGTTGACCCGGATGCCGTCCGCGGCCCACTCCATCGCGGCCACCCGGGCCAGCTGCACCGCGGCGGCCTTCGACGCGGAGTACGGCGCGGCCTGCGGGCCGGGCGCGGGCACGTTCTTCGACGCGATCAGCACCACCCTGCCCCCGCGCGGCGCGAGCGCGAGCAGCGGGTGCGCGAGCGCGAACAGGTCCGCGACCGCGTCCGTGTTGACGGCCATGGCCCGCCGCCAGTCCGCGCGGTCGAGCTGCGCGATCGGCCTGCTCCGCGGGAAGATCCCGGCGGCGGCGACCATGATGTCGAGGCCGCCGAACGTCTCCGCGCCGACGGTCAGCGCGCCGGCCAGCGCGTCCGGATCGGTCACGTCCGCGACGACGCCTCGGTAGCCGGGGCCGGGCAGCACCTGTGCTACGGCCGGCGAGACGTCCACGCCGATCACGGCGGCGCCGCGCGCGTGCAGGGCGAGCGCGCAGGCCCGCCCGATGCCGGAGGCGGCGCCGGTGACCAGCGCGACCTCGCCGGCGAGCTCCGGAGGCGTACCCCGGCGGCGTTGTTTTGCCTGTTCGAGCGACCAGTATTCGACGTCGAAGAGGTCGGGCGCGCTCAGCGCGCGGTAGCCGCCGAGCCGCTCCGCGGCGTCGATCACGTCCATCGTGTGCCGGTAGATGTCCGCGGTCGCGATCGTGTCGGCCGCGCGCACGCCGGCCGTGAGCATGCCCAGCTCCGGCGCGAGGAGCACGCGCGGGGCCGGGTCCAGCGGCGTCAGGCCGGCGGCCCGGTCCCGGTGCGCGTCGACGTAGCCGCGATAGGCCTCGGACCAGCCGGCGACGTCCGTGCCGATCAGCGGCAGCGGGCGGGTGCGCAGCACGTGGTCCGGCGTGGCCGGGCCGCGACCCGCCACGTCCGCGAGGTCCGGCCGGGTGACGAACGCGCGGATCCGATCGTCGTCGTGCCTGCTCAGCAGCATCGGCCGGCCGGCGGCCGCGGAGATCTCGCGTCGCAGCCGGGCCAGTGCGGCGGGCGCGACGACCGGCGGCGTGACCGCCTCGGGCGTGACCGTGGTCAGCTGCGCCGCGGCCAGCGTGACCAGCGCGATGTGCGCGCGATAGGCGGTGCGCGCGTCCGGCCCGAAGGTGAACAACCCATGATGCATCAACACCAGACCACGGGGGTACGCCCCGGGCGTCACCAGCTTCGCGCAGAGCTTGGCCAGGTCGAAGCCGGGTTTCGCGTACGGCGCGATGAGCACGTCAGGCCCCAGCGCGGCCCGGATCCGCTCCGCCCCGTCCGGCTGGTTGCCGAGCGCGAGCAGCGCGTCCGCGTGGCTGTGCAGCACGACCGGGTGCGGGAGCAGCGCGTGCAGCAGCGTCTCCACGCTCGGGTCCGGCGCGGACGCGTCGAGCGAGGCGCAGCGCAGCGCGTTCATCATCGCGTCGTCGTCCAGCCGGTCCAGCGTGAGCAGCATCCGGAGCAGGTCCAGGCGCAGCGGCGCGAACCCGGCCGGCTCGATCGTGGCGAGATCCCCGCCGCTGCCCTTGACGTGCAGCACGTCGATCGGGGTGCCGTCCAGGTCGATCTCGCGCGTCTTGACCGAGGTGTTGCCGCCGCCGTGCAGCACCAGGCCGGGATCGCGGCCGATCAGGCGGGACGCGTAGACGCAGGCGGCGAGCGGGTCGAGGCCGTCGGCCTCGGCGTCGTCCCAGCGGTCGGCCGGTTCAGTGATCATCGTGTCGGTCTCCGGCGGTGTCGCCGGGGCGGACCCCGGCTCCGTCATCGGGGCGGGCGGCGGCTCTGCCATCGCGGCGGGCGGCGGCTCCGTCATCGGGGCGGGCGGCAGCTCTGCCATCGCGGCGGGCGGCGGCTCCGTCATCGGGGCGGCCGCCGGCGGACGGCAGGATGATGCGGCGCTCGGTGACGATCGCGGTGACCAGGTCGGCGGGCGTGACGTCGAACGCGAGGTTCAGCGCCGGGGTGCCGGCCGGCGCGGTGCGCACGCCCGCGAAGCCGGTGACCTCGTCCGGGTCGCGCTCCTCGAGGTGCACGTCCGCGCCGGTCGCGGTGGCCAGGTCGATGGTCGACTCGGGCGCGGCGACCACCATGGGCGCGCCGATCCGGGCGGCCGCGAGCGCCAGCGGGTACGTCCCGATCTTGTTCACCACGTCGCCGTTCGCCGCGATCCGGTCCGCGCCGACCACCACGGCACCGGCCAACCCCCTGGCCAGCACGGTCGCGGCCGCGGAGTCCGCCACCAGCGTGTGCGGCACGCCGAGCCGGCCCAGCTCCCACGCGGTCAGCCGCGCGCCCTGCAGCAGCGGGCGCGTCTCGGCCGTGTAGACGTGCCGGAGCGCGCCGGCGTCGCGCAGCGCCCGGACCACGCCGAGCGCGGTGCCCCACTCGACGCAGGCCAGCGCGCCCGCGTTGCAGTGCGTCTGCACGGCCACGTCGCCGCCGACCGCCTCGATCAGCCAGGCCGCGCCTCGGCGGCCCAGCGCCTCGTTGACCCGCGCGTCCTCGTCCAGCATGCCGACCGCCTCCGCGATCACCGCGTCCGGCCCGTCGTCCAGCCGGGCCAGCGCGCGGTCCACGCCCCAGGCCAGGTTGACCGCGGTCGGCCGGGCGCGACGGACCCGCTCGGCCGCGGCGCGGACCGCGGCCGGGTCGCCGGGGTGGCGGACCACCGCGAGCGCGACGCCGAGCGCACCGGCCGCACCGAGCGCGGGCGCACCACGGACGGCGAGCCGCGCGATGGCGTCGACCAGGCCGGGGATGCCGTCGATCCGCAGCGTGACCATCTCGTCCGGGAGACGGGTCTGGTCGATAGCGATGATGACACCCTTATCCCAATCTATGGTACGCATTTCACCCCTTACCCAGATATCCGTAAGGGCGATGCTAGTCGGGTACATCAATGGTGTGATACGTCATCCTGGCGACAGTAATTCGGGGTAGCCGTTTGATTACCGAGCGGCTACGGTAAATGCGTTGCGGCCACAAGCCGTGTCACTGCCGCGCGCAGTCCTCACCCCGTCGGCGTCGATCGCCGTCGGATTTATCGTGCCCAGACTCAGCGGGGGAGAACAATGCGCACCGACGCCGTCACGGACATTTTCACGCTCGGCCCGACCGGCACCAACTGTGAGCGGGCGGCCGAGGAGTGGTTCCGCCGCTCCGGTGTCTCCACCGGCACGGTGCACCTGCACGCCACGCTCGAGGACGCGCTCGAGGCGATGCCGATGGACGGGCACGCCGCGCTGCTCGGCTGCGTGGTCTATCCGGACCTGCACAACCTCGTCTTCGAGAACCTGCACCGCATCACGCTGGCCGACCAGTTCCTGATGCCGACGTTCAACATGGTGCTGGCCTCGCGCGACGGCAGCAGGCCCGGCACGGTCGCCACCCACCCGGCGCCGCAGAGCCTGGTCCCGTCCGGCATGACGAAGAAGCTGACCACCAGCAACTCGCAGGCGGCCCGCGAGTGCGCGGCCGGTCTTACGGACGGGTGCATCAGCACGCTGCCCGCGGTCAAGGCGCACGGCCTCACGCTGGTCGAGGACTTCGGGCCGGTGCAGATGGGCTTCACCCTCCACGTCCCGGTGCGTGCCGCCGTGGCGACGGCGGCCTGATGCCGTCGATCACCGACCGGGACGGCTGGATCTGGCAGGACGGCGCGCTGTTGCCGTGGCGCGACGCGACGCTGCACGTGCTCAGCCACGGCCTGCACTACGCGAGCGCGGTCTTCGAGGGCGCGCGTGCGTACGACGGCCGGGTCTTCGCGCTGACCGCGCACCACGAGCGGCTGCACGCCTCGGCCGCGCACCTGGGCTTCACGCTGCCGTTCGACGTCGCCACGCTGGACGCGGCCGCGCAGGAGGTGCTGGTCGCGAACGGGATCACCGACGGGTACGTACGGCCGATCGCCTGGTGTGACAGCGACAGCCTGTCCATCACCGGCGGCGGGCGCGTGCACGTGGCGATCGCGGCCTGGACGTGGCCGAGCGTGTTCGCGGACGGCGCCCGGGAGGCCGGCATCACGCTCGGCACCAGCCGGTGGCGGCGCCCGATGCCCGGCACCGCGCCGTGGCGGGCGAAGGCGTCCGGCGTCTACGAGATCGGCACGCTGGCCCGCCGGGAGGCGGAGACGGCCGGCTTCGACGACGCGCTGCTGCTCAGCCACGCCGGCGACCTGGGCGAGGCCACCGGCGCCAACCTGTTCCTGGTCATCGACGGCGCGCTGCACACGCCGGTCTGCGACGGGTTCCTGGCCGGCATCACGCGGCAGACCGTCCTCGGGCTCGCGGCCGGGCTGGGCCTCCCGGTGCACGAGCGGCGGATCCCGCCGGCCGAGCTGGGGCGCGCCGACGAGGTGTTCCTGACCGGTACGGCGTACGAGGTGCAGCCGGTCCGCCGCGTCGACGACCGCGAGTTCACGCCGGGGCCGGTCACCCGCGCGCTGATGTCCGCCTACGACCGACTGGTCCGAGAAACCGCTCCTGGGGAAGAGGAAACCGTGGAACACGCCGTCCGACTGCTCGACGACCGGGTCATTCCGCTGGTCGACCGGTTCCGCGCGCACCAGGCCCGCAACGGCTCCGTCCCGGAGCCGGGCCCGGAGCACCGCGCCGCGGCCGAGGAGATCGCCCGCGTCGGCGGCGAGGTGCTGGACGAGCTGGGCCTGCACGGTCAGGCTCACGCGCTGCGGGCGGACATCGCCGGATGGATCGAGGCCGGCCTGGACACGAAGCCGGAGTTCGACCGCACCCGGGACGCGATCGTCCCGCCGGAGGACGGCGGGCTGCTGGTCTTCATCGGCCCGGTCCTGATGACGAACAGCCAGCCGCCGGTCTGGCACGGGTTCGAGGCGTTCGCGGTCCGCCGGCAGGAGCCGCGGCACCTGGCCGCGATGTCCGAGGCCTACCCGCACCCGAAGAACGTGTGCCAGTCCACTGTCCTGCTCACCGGCAGCGGCGGCGCGTCCACCGGGAACTGCCTGGTGTTCTTCCCGGAGAACATCCCGGCCCGGCAGAAGCCGGACCGGCAGCTGTTCGCGGTGTTCTTCTTCAACAAGTTCCGGCGCATCCACGAGACGTTCGCGATCCCGGCCGCCCGCGCCGCGCTCGCGCCCGACTCGATGATCACCTCGTCCGAGGGCCTGTCCCCGGCGGACTGCTACGAGGCGCGCGCGGTCTGGGGCTACCTGCACGACTACTTCCACCATCAGGGGCCGCGGCCGTTCGACGAGCACATCGCGGTCAAGCTGAACTGGTTCGTCGGCCTGCTGGAGGAGATCAAGGTCGACTGCCAGACCATCCTCGCCTGTGTGGACGCGAAGCTGCCGCTCGCGGACGAGCAGGTCGCGATGGTGCTGCTGGAGCGCATCTTCCGCTACCCGCTGGACGAGCGGCCGGAGAAGGTGTTCGACTCCGGCACCGGCGTGCTGCTCTACAGCCGGCTGCGCGAGCAGGGCGTGATCACCCGCACCGGTGACGGACGGCTGCGCATGTCGTTGTCCGAGGTGTACCCGGCGCTGCGCGAGCTGGTCGAGGAGATCCTGGTCATCGAGCGCACCATTGTGGACGATGACGCGTATCGTGCCGAGGCCAAGGCGTTCGTGCGTCGTTACCTTCCGGAGGGTGCGGAGGGCGACAAGTACGCGTTCACCGAGGACCAGGAGATCCTGCGCGCGTACCGTCCCGACGTGCCCGCGCTGACGTTTGGAGTGGCCGAACTGTGACGACCCGACCGGCCGTGGCGGCCCCCGCCACGGCCGCCTCACCGGTCCGGGTGACCGTGCTGACCGTGATCATGGTCGGCCTGCTCACCGCGGGCTGGTTCCTCTCCGGCCTGCTGGTGCGCGAGGTGCCGCCGCTGACCGTCGCCGCGGTCCGCACCGCCGCCACGTTCGCCGCGCTCACGCTGATCGTGCTGGCCCGCCCGGTCACCCGCGCCGCGGCCGGGATTGCCACCGGGCGGGTGCGGGCCGTCGTGCTGCTGGCCGTGTTCGGCTTCCTGCTCTACTACGCCGGCACCATGCTCGGCATCGCCCGGATCGGCGCGGCCGCGACCGGCATGGTGGTCGGGTTGCTGCCGTGCGTCACGTTCCTGGTCGGCCTGGCCGCGTTCGGCGAGCGGCTGCGTGCGGCGAAACTGGCCGGCGTGGTGCTCGCGGTCGGGGCCGCGCTGGCGTACGGGCTGCGGCACGGCACGCCGCCCGGTCTGACCTACACGGGCGAGGGCACGGTCATCACCGGCGTCGCGCTCGCGCTCTGCGGCACGATCGCGTACGCGGTCTACGGCTACTCCTACCGCGTCTGGATGGGCGACCTGCCCGCGATCGCGTCGCTGCCCGCGATCACCGGCGTCGCCACCGTGCTGCTGCTGGTCCTGGCCGCACTGGTCCCCGGCGGGCTGCGGCTGCCGCTCGACCAGTTGCCCGCGCTGCTGCTGCTCGGCGTGGTGTTCACCGCGCCGGTCTTCTTCGTCTCGCACGAGCTGGTGCTGCTGCGCGGGCCGTTGTTCACCAACTCGGTGGCGGTCTGCGTGCCGTTCCTGATCCGGGGCGCGGAGTGGGCGCTGGGCTCGGCGCCGTTCTTCGGGCTGGGCGAGCTGGCCCTGTTCGCGCTGGCCGCCACCGGCGTCCTGATCACCGTCCGCACGACGTCTCCGCCGTCTCGGTCGTCCCCGTCGTCTCCGTCGTCTCGGTCGAAGGAAGCTCAGTGACCCGTCCACTCCTCGCGCTCCTGCACCACCGTGTCGGCCTCCCCTGGATCTTCGAGGCCGCGGAACGCGAGGGCGTCGATCTGCTCTTCATCCCGCGTCCCGGCGACACCACCGCCCCGCCCGCCACGGAGGTGCTGATCGGGGACGCGCTCACCGACCCGGACACGCTGCTGGCCGCGCTCGCGGACCGGCGCCCGGACGGCATCCTGACCATGTACGACCCGGCCGTCCCGTTCGCCGCCCGCGCCGCCGCCGCGCTGGGCCTGCCCGGCGTGTCCGAGGACGCCGCCCGCCGGGCCGTCGACAAGCGCGCGCTGCGTGAGAGCCTGGCCGCGGCGGGGGCGAACACACCCGGATATGCGACCGTGCTGCCCGGTGGCGCGACCGATCGGGCCGCGCGGCTGCGCTTTCCGGTCGTGGTCAAGCCCGCGGCCGGGTTCTCCAGCCTGGGCGTGGTCCGCGTCGATCACCCGGACGAACTGCCCGCCGCGTTGCGCCAGGTCGAGGCGGTCGCGGCACAGCAGCTGCCGGCCTCGGCGGCGGCGCGCGGGACCGTGGTCGAGGAGTTCGTCGCGGGCGCGGAGTACGCGGTCGAGAGTTTTGTGCACGCGGGGCGTACCCACGTGCTTTCTGTGGGTTTCAAAGGTGAGCCCAAGGGGCCGTACTTCGAGGAGGGCGTCTACCGCGCCCCGGCCGTGCTGCGCGACGACGTGCTTGCGGCGATCGTCGCGGAGGCCGCGCTGGCTAACGCGGCGCTCGGCATCTCGACGGGCCCGGTCCACACGGAGCTGCGGCTGCGCGACGGTGAGACGCCGTTCGTGTTCGACGTGGGCGCGCGCATCGGCGGCTCCGGCGTCTCCCACTTCATCGTCGCCGAGTCCGCCGGCATCGACCTGGCCGCCGAGTCCATCCGCGCCGCCATCGGCCGTCCGCCGATCTCTCTACCGCCGCTGCCGGCACACATCGGCACGCCGTCCGCGACCGCCGGCGAGCCTCCGATGATCGCGCACGCGGGCAACTACATCGTCCAGACCGGCGGCACCGGACGGATCGCCTCCATCGACGGCCTCGCCGAAGCCGCCACCCACCCCGCCGTCCGCCACGTCGCCCAGTTCCTGTTCCCCGGCGACGAGGTCCGCGCCTACCCCGAGTTCTCCGGCTACCCCGCCTTCATCCTGTCCGTCCACCCCACCGCGGCCGCCCTCGAAGCCTTCCACCAGCACCTCGACGACTCCATTACCGTCCGCTACGCCCGCTGACCCCGCACCCTCACCACCCGAAGATCAAGATCAGAGGAAAGGGCAAAGATCAAAAACTGATTTTCCCACTTCGCGGTGGTTGCGGTCCGCATGCTCCCGCGGGCACCGGTCCCGCACTGGGCGGGTTCACACCAAAACCTGTCCGCGCCCACCTCCGCCGCGCCGGGCAACCGCCTCCGCCTCGCCGCGCGAACACCCCCGCCACGCCGCCCGACCGCCCGCACCTCGCCGCGCGACCACCCCGCCACGCCGCGCGACCACCCCGCCACGCCGCCCGTACCTCGCCGCGCGACCACCTCCACCTCGCCGCGCGAACACCCCCGCCACGCCGCCCGACCGCCCGTACCTCGCCGCGCGACTACCACCGCCTCGCCGCGCGACTACCTCCACCCCGCCGCGCGAACACCCCCGCCACACCGGACGACTGCCCCACCACCCCGCGCGACTACCTCCGCCACGCCGGACGCTGGTGCGCCCGAAATATCGATATATAGCTGGCATCCGACGGAGGGCAATGATCGTTGTTGCGCTCGCTGTCCTTTCCGGGGGCTGAGACGACAGTGAGCGCAACAACGATCATTTCGGGACGCGGCCGGCAGGCGACGCGCGTCGATCATCGCGCGCACGGCGGGAATCGCGTGCTTGTAGGCCAGGCCGCGCGAACCGGCTCCGAGAGCAGCGGCAAGCGGAGCGTCAGCGAAGTCTTGGTGCGAAGCGAGGTTGGCCCGCGGGAGCATGCGGGCCGCACCACGCCGGAAGCGGGAAAATGATCTGGATCTGGATCTTCGCTGAGCGGCGGCAGGTCACCCACGCGAGAACCTCAGGACCAGGGTCCTGGTATCGCTCCGGGAAACTCAGGATCAGCCCGGAGTGAGGATGCCCTGGATGCCGACGACGATCGCGATGATGCCGAAGATGGCGAGGATGAGGCCGAGGCCGGCGGACGCGTCGGGGTGGGCGAGCGAGCGTCGGCCGGTCAGCCGGTCCCAGAGCAGCAGGACGCCGACGCAGATGCCGATGATCTCGAAGTGGAAGACCTGGGGGCCGGAGAAGAGGTGGACGATCAGGTAGAAACCGCCGGTGACCAGCGCGACGACGCCGACGATCCAGCCGAACGCGCCGAGCCGGCCGGCGAAGCGGGAGAGGTCGTCACCGACGCGCGGGAGGCGGCGGAGCAGGGCTATGGCGAGCAGGAATCCGCCGAGGATGTTGGCGAAGTCGAGCAGCAGGGACATCAGGATCATGAGGGTGCCGTCCTCCGCACGGCCGACGACGCGGGTCGATTTGCGTCGATCGAGAGCCTAGCGGGGGTACGGCCGGTTCGCACTGGGAGCGGTTCCAGTGCAGGTCAGCCGCGTGAGGCGAGCCGGCCGAGCATGCCGCCGGCGAAGAGCAGCGCGGGACAGATCCAGACGGCGACCGGCAGCGAGGTCATCAGGTTGACGAATCCGCCGGTCCACGACGAGATCGTGTTGACGATCAGGGCAGGATCCATGGGTACCTCCAGACAGGGGGCGTGGCCCGCACCGATCGGCACCCCCGCTGCTCACCTGATGGGAACCTCGATGTTGTGGCGCTCTGACAGGATGCCCACATGATCGATAGGGCTGGCCTGCACGAGTGGCGGGTGATCGGCGCGGCGCGCCCGGCACTGCCGCTGTTGCTGACCGCGGGCCGGCTGGCCACGCCGCTGCGGAAGGTGCCGCGGCTCGGCTGGGTGGTCGCCGATCCGGTCACCGCGCGCACGATCCTGAACGATCCGGCACACTTCAACCTGCTCGGCGAGGGCGGCGTCGGCCACATGTGGGCGCAGCTGCTCGGCGACTGGGTGAACGACGTGTTCGACGGTCCGGGGCATCACAGCCTGCGGAAACAGACGCGCGACCTGTTCACGGAGGAGAGCGCGAAGCGCCTGGCGGACCGCGTGCTCGGGCCTCGGCTGGCCGAGGCCGGCGCGGACCTCGCGGCGGGCCGGACCGTCGACGTGGCGGACCTGGCGCGCGTGCTGGTCGGCCGGATCGTCGCGGACCTGCTTCATCTGCACACGGCCGGGACGGATCAGTCGTACCGGGAGATCTTCGCGACCGGCGAGCAGCTGGCCACGCTGGCCCTGCATGCGTCGACCAGCACACACCTGGCGCCGTCGACGATCACGCGCGGCCGGGAGATCGTCGCCCGCCTCACCGCGAACGTGCCGGAGGCGTTCCGCACCGCGCCGCCGACCACGGTGCTCGGCCGGTGCCGTGAGCTGGGCGTGGAGCAGCAGCACGCGCAGGGGCTGTCGACGCTGCTGATGGTGGCCGGCACCGAGACCGCCGCGAGCGCGATGGCGCGCATCGTGGCGCTGTTGCACGACACCGGTGCACAACACGACGTGCTGAAGGATCAAGAGCTGATCCCCGACGCGGTACGGGAGGGGCTGCGCGTGACCACGCCCGCGGCCGCGATCGGGCGCTCGGTGACGGCGGACGTGACGATCGCCGGCCGGACGCTGCGCGCCGGGGAGCGGGTGCTGATCCTGACGCACGCGGCCAACAACCGGGTGGGCGGCTTCTCGCTCGACCGCGGTTACCTGCCGGAACAACGGCAACTCTGGTTCGGCGCGGGACGGCACCTGTGCCTGGGCGCGCCGCTGGCCCGCGCGGAGATCGGCGGTCTACTGCGGATGGTGGCCGGGTCCGGGCGGTCGTGGACGATCCGGGGCCGGCGGTACCGGCGGCGGGTGCTGATCCCCTCCTACGAGTCGCTGCCGGTGACCCTGGCGCCCGCAGGCCCGTGAGCAGGGGCAACGACGATCAACGTGAGCTTGACGACGGTGAGGGTGCCAGCGGCCCCACTGTTTGCGAGGATCATGCAATGTCGTCGACCGCACACACTCCGTCGCCTTCGGACACCATTCCGGAAATGTCGGAAATTCCGGTAGTGCCGAGAAAGTCGGCTACCTGGCGGAGTCGGTGGGTCCGGCTCGCCGCGGTCGCGGCCTCGGTGCTACTCCTGGCGGCCATCGGGCTGCGTGGCAAACTGCCGGACCCGCGCGCGTTCACGGACGCGCTCGGCGGCGCGCACTGGGGCTGGATCCTGGGCGCGGTCGTGCTCCAGATCGTGTCGCTGGCGTGCTTCGCGTTCCAGGAGCGGCACCTGATGACCGCGATGGGCGCGTCGATCCGCAAACGCCGCCTCTTCGCGATCATCCTGGCCCGCAACGCCATCTCGATCTCCGTGCCGGCCGGCCCCGCCGTCTCCACCGGTTACGCGATCCGCGAGTACAACAGGGCCGGCGTCCCCAGCGAGATCGGCACGGTCTGCGCGATCGTCTCCGGTCTCGCCTCCATCGGCGGCCTCACGCTGCTCTACACCGGCGGCGCCGCCGCGCTGCTCACGCACAACTCCGCGACCACGCTCAACTGGCGCCCGCTCGCGGTCGTCGCCGGCCTGGTCGCGATCGTCGCCACGCTGGTCGCGCTCGGCCGCCGCCGCCCGTCCCGCGACCTGCTCGACCGTGTCCCGCCGTCCGGCCGCGTCCCCCGCTACGTCCACGGCCTGCTGCTCACCGCGCGCGCCGCCTGGCACGCCGGCGCCGGCCTGCGCATCCGCGACTGGGCCGCCGTGGTCGGCTACTCCGCCGTCAACCGCCTCACCGACCTGCTCTGCCTGATCGCCTGCACGCGCGCGCTCGGCCTGCAGATCAGCCTGATCACGCTCGCCACCATCTACCTGGGCGTCCAGATCGTCCGGCAGGTCCCGCTCACCCCCGGTGGCATCGGCGTCATCGAGACCGCGCTGGTCGCGGGCCTGACCACCGCCGGCGCCACCGCCATCACCGCCACCGCCGCCGTCCTCATCTACCGCGTCATCTCCTGCTGGCTCCTCATCCCCGCCGGCGGCATAGCAGCCCTGATGATCCGCCGCCGCTAGCACCGCACCCCGGCCACGGCCGAACCGCCGCATCATTTCGTCGCTTACCGAGCTTCGGCGTTGAGGTCCGGTGCTGAAACGCTTCCCCGGACTGCTGGCGATGCTGCGCGAGCGGAAGACCGAGCGGGAAACCGAACGCGAGCCCGCCCGCGGGCCGGAGAGCGCCGGCGCGCCGTGAAACGGCGCGGGCGGGTTTTCCGGTGACCAGCCACGGATCCGCCGGCCCGCGGGAGCACGCGGAGGGTGACCACGGCGTGAGCGGGAATATCCGGCTTTGAGAAAACGGGCCGCCGGGGAACGAATCCCCCGGCGGCCCGCGTGATCACTTCTGCTTCGGTGAGGTAACCGTGAGCACCGTGAACGGGGCGATCAGGTTCCACTCGGTGAGGACCTGGATCTTCACGCCGAGTCCGGCGACCTGGACCGAGCTCAACGGGTTCGCCGTCGACCAGTAACGGTTCGGGTCGGAGTCGTCGAACGTGGTCACGGCCGGGCGCGCGGGCACGACGAGCGGTGTGCCGTTGCGGTGGAACGTGACCTGGTCGGTGCGCTGCACGCCGAACGTGGCGTCGAACGGCTGGCGGCGGTTGCCCAGCCGCACGCCGTCCGGGAACACGATCGGGGCCGGCCGCGCGTCGACCGGGAGGACCCATCCGCCACCGGGGTGGTTGATGGTGTCGTTGTCCTGGAACGCGTCGTTCACGTACCAGACCAGCAGGCCGTCCTGGTACGGGAACTTCTCCACACGCAGCGGCTGCGTGCTGTTCCAGCCGAAGTTGTACGGCCCGGTCTTGAGACCCTTGTCGTAGCCGGAGTACGTGCGCCACTCCGCGATGTAGTACCGCGGCGCGATCCGCGTCTCCGTGCCGGTGAAGCGCGCGAAACCACCGCGCGCGGTCCAGGCGGAGGTGGCGGACTCGACGTCGTCGGTCCAGGCGGCGGTGCCGTTGACCAGCAGCGACAGGTCGTCCAGGAAGACGCCGGCGAAGTGCACGCCGCCGTCGGTCTGGTAGCGGTAGCGGAACTGCACGGTCTTCCCGACATACGTGCTCAGGTCGTAGGTCAGGTCGACCCACTCCCCCTCGGTGGAGCCGGTGACCGGCGTCCCGAGCCTCGTCCAGCGACTGCCACCGTCCGTGGAGACCTCCGCGTACAGGTAGTCGTAGCCGGTCTCGATCTCGTACTGCGCCTTGGCCGTCAGCGACGCGCTGGTCGCGGACGTGAGATCGAGCGTGCGGGTGAGCATGGTGTTGAGGTCGTTGGCCGAGCCGCTCCACCACTCGTACTGCCCGGAGTGCGGGGTGTTGTACTCGGTGACGACGGTCTGGTCGGGCAACGGGACCACGACGGCCTGCGGGAGCAGACCCTTCGCGTCCGAGGCCTGACCGAGCACGACCGTCTTCTTCTGGCCCGGTTTCACCGTGGTGTAGTCGAGCCAGCCGAGGAACAGCTTCTCCCACGCGCCCATGAAGCCGGGCGTGGAGCCGATGTTGGTCGGGTCGTGGGACAGCCACGATCCGCCGGACATCAGCGACCAGAAGGCGGTGCCGTTGTCGCCGCCCTGCGTGTCGTAGAGGTCGGGCAGACCGAGGTCGTGCCCGTACTCGTGGGCGAAGACGCCGAGGCCGCCGTTCTCCGGCTCCGTGGTGTAGTCGCCGATCCAGAAGCCGCTGTCACCGATCGGGACGCCACCGAGCAGGTTCGTGCCCGGTCCGGACTGGCCGTAGTCGCCCTGGTAGGTGTAGCCACGGTGGGACCAGATCGCGTCGCCGCCCTGGTCGCCGCCGCCGGCCTCCTCGCCCTCACCGGCGTGGATGGCCTGGAAGTGGTCGATGTAACCGTCGGGCTCGTTGAAGTCGCCGTCACCGTCGAAGTCGTAACGGTCCCAGACGTCGTACTTCGCGAGACTCGCCTTGATCTGGGCCGGCGTCTGACCGGCCGCGACCTGCGCCTGATACCACGCGGTGGCGGAGTCCTTGACGAAGTCCTGGTAGCCCTCGCCGCCCTCCCAGGTGTTGCTGCCGTAGCGCGCCTCGTTGTACGGCACGCCCACCCAGTTGGACACCTCGCCGCCGACCGTGTACTTCCCGCCGGACTGCGCGGTGTAGAACGTGGTCATCGACTCCTTCTTCGTGCTGAAGAGGAGCTCCTGGTAATAGGTGCGGCTGAAGTCGGACACCCACAGCGTGCTGTTGTCGTCCGTCGGCTGACCGTCGAGCACCCGGTCAGGAGCGGCGATCTGGTTGTGCAGCGGGCCGGGTGTGCCGCCGGTCTGCGGCAGCGTCTGCGTGCCGAACTCGACCAGGAACGTGAGCACCGGGTCGGTCTTGGTCTTCTGCTTCACCTCGACCCAGCGGTTCCCGCCGAGCCGCACCACCTCGGAGCCGTTGCGCTGCTCCGCGCTGACCTCGCCGCTGAGCAGCTTGGTGAGCGCTTCCTCGCGCGCGGCCTGGTACGACTCGCCGAGCGGATGCTCCAGATTGTCCGCCTTGACCGGCTGCCTCGGCTCGCTGTCCGCGGCCGGGGGTGAGGCGGTGGCGCTGATGGCGGGAATTGTCAGGAACATCGTGACCGTCGCGGCCGCGGTAGCGCCCGCAAGAACGGTTCTGATCTGACCGTGCAAGAGGGGGACTCCTTCCCCATGTGACGAGACTGGGAGCACAATCTCGGCCGCACGTTACACCCGTGATTCAGACATGCAAAGGTCTCCATTCCCGATCGGTCACCGTGACCCGCGTCATTCCGGGCCCCACGGGACGATTCGCCCGGCGATACTTTCAGGCGTGACACGGGAACCGAGGCTGGAAATCGAGTACTGCACCCAGTGCCGGTGGCTGTTGCGCGCCGCGTGGACCGCGCAGGAGCTGCTCACCACGTTCCAGCTGCGGCTGGGCGAGGTCGCGCTGATCCCGGGCACGGGCGGCGTGTTCGACGTCCGGCTCAACGGCGAGACCATCTGGTCGCGCGCATCGCAGGGCCACCCGGAGCTGACCGAATTGAAGCAATTGGTGCGCGACCGGATTGCACCGGACATGAGCCTCGGGCACTCGGACAAGCGCTGACTCAGAGCCTTTCCCGTACCCTCTCGACCAGCTTTTTCGCCCTTTCCAGATCGTGCACGGCCGCGCGTGCCTCGTCGAGGAACCCCGGCGGCGCCACCGGCAGCGAGGCAGCGGACTCCACCATGCCCTTCTCGTTGATCAGCCATCGGCCGGCGCGCCCGTGCATGGCCTGGCACAGGACGCCGACCAGCCGGAACAGGCAGCCGGCCCGGTAGACCGGATCCTCCACCTTCCCCGCGAGCGTGATCATGAAGTCGGCCTCCCAGAGGCCGGCGACCAGCGCGTCCCCCAGCGCGGGCGGATAGCTTCTCGTGAAGCCGGTGGTGTCGCCGCTCAGCGGGCGGCAGAGCGCGGCCTCGCCCGCATAGGTGTGCGAGTAGAACCCCAGCGGATGCCCCGGCTGGAACCCGATCTCGAACCGGCCGTCCTCGCAGTCGCGCCGGATCCGCTCCACGCGGGCGAGATCGCGGTAGATCCAGTCGACCCGCGCCCCGCCCACGGTCAGCCAGCCACCACCGTCCACCCAGGGCCCCCAGCCGCCGCGCGCGGTGACGTCGGTCGGGTGCCCGGTCACCTCCGCCGCGAGCCGCCGCAGATGATCGACGTCGAGGTCATCCCGGTAGTACAGCCCCAGATCCCAGTCCGAGTCGGGCCGATGCGTCCCCCGCGCCCGGCTCCCGCCCAGCACCACCGCCTCCACGCCACCGACGGCCGCCAGCCGCCCCGCGATCTCCCCCAGCCACTCCTCATCCACCCCCAGATCCCACCACGGGGGTACGACATCCGCGCCGAATTTCCCGGCCACTCGCGCGGCAGGTCACCGGACACGGGGGCCGCCGCGGGCGAGCCAGCCGGATTACGATCGGTGTGGTCATCGGCACTCTATGCGCCGGGGGTACAGCATGGCGGAGGGCAGCGACCGGGGGAATCGCGACACGACCGGAGCCCTGCCCGACGGGCGGGAGATCATCACCGGAGACATGTTCGGCGGCCGTTTCGCGCGCCTGCGCGACGTGTGGCTCGACCCGGGCCCGGTCTTCGACGAGGTCGAGGTCGGCCGGTTCGCCGGTCGCGAGTGGCTGCTCCGCCGCATCGACCGATTCATCGACCGCCACGACCGCGGGTATGTCGTCGTCCAAGGGCCCGCCGGCATCGGCAAGACCATGCTCGCCGCGCACCTGGCCGAGACCCGCGGGTGGCCCTGCCATTTCACGCGCCGGGCGAAGGGCCGCATAGCCCAGACCGCGCTGCGCAACCTGGCCGCTCAGCTCATCGCCGGCTACCGCCTGTCCGACCGGTTCGCGCCCGGTGGTGTCCTGCCGGAAGCAGCGGGCGAGCCGGGATGGTTCGAGCAGGTGGTACGCGCCGCGGCCTCGATCGCGCACGATCATGGCCATAAGCTCGTGATCCTGGTCGACGGCCTCGACGAAGCCGAGACGTTCGACGGCGACCTACCGCTCGGCCTGCCCGTCAGGCCGCCCCGCGGGGCGATCTTCGTGGTCACCTGCCGCAGTGGAAGCCCGCTGCTGGGCCTGCGTCTTCCCTGGGAACGCACCACCATCAACCTGACCGACCCGAAGAACCTCGCGGACATGCGCCTCTTCCTGGATGAGACGGTCGAGACCGACCCCCTGATCCGGGACGCGCTCGGGAATGCGGACGGTGACGCCTTCGTCTCGGGGCTCATGGATCGGTGTGGTGGCGTCTGGGTCCTGCTGCGCTACATCCTGGACGAGGTACGACTCGGGCTACGCGATCCCGGAGCGCTTGACCGGATCCCCACCGATCTCGCGTCGTACTACCAAAAGGCGCTCGGTCCGCGGCCGGCCGCCCCCGATGACAGTGCCCGGCTCCGGCTTCTCGCCACCCTCGCGGCCGCAACCGAGCCACTGCCGCTCCGTGTGCTCGGTGCCATGGCGGACATCGACTCGCTGTCGGTGGTGGAGCGCCTGTGCGGAGAGGTGCTGCGCCCCTTCCTGACCGCGACCGCCGGTGCCGACGGCCTGAGCCGATACGGCATCTACCACGTCAGCCTTCGCGAGTTTCTCCACGGCGGCGCGGGAAGGGACAACTGGCAGGCGGAAATGCTGGCATCCCGGTGCCAGGCCGCTCATGGGCGGATCGTGGAGCTGTATCTGTCCGCGTTCGGCGGCCTTGCGGCAGGGTTGCCGGTGCTGGCCGGCGATCCGGCGGCGGGCGGCATGCACGACGGATACCCGCTGCGGAATCTCGCCCATCACCTCGAACGGCAGAAACGGTTCGCCGACCTGCACACGCTGCTGGTCGCGGAGTCCGGTTCGGTCAACGTCTGGTGGGCGGCGCACGACCGTGCCGGGACCATCTCGGACTACCTTTCCGACCTCGCACGAGCCGCGCGGGCCGCGGTGCGGCAGACCGACACGGCGCTCGCCGCGGGACAGACCACCACCGGCCTGGGCAGGGAACTCCGGTACGCCGTCATGGCGGGCGCGGTACGGTCGCTCGCCAACAGCATCCCGGCCGAACTGGTGGAAGCGCTGGTCCGGCACGGCATGTGGAGCGCACGGCGAGCCGTTGCCCACAGCCGGAACCTGCTGCACGACATCGACCGGGTCGACATCCTGACGCGCGTTGCGGCCCTCACCTCCGAGGACGAACGCGCGGAGGTGCTACGCGAGGCGCTCGGCCTCGGCCGCCGCACCCACGATCCGGGACATCCTCCGACCGGCTTCTCACCGTCGCCCGCGCGATCGAGGCCGGAGATCACCGTGTCAGGGCGCTTGCGGCGGTCAGTGACGTCCTATCCGAAGCCGAGCGACCGGCGGTGATCGCCGAGGCACTCCGTGCGGCGCATTCCGTCGAGGATCCGGCCTGCCGTGCATCTGCGCTGACCACGGTCGCAACACACTCCGCTCCGGCCGACCAGGGCTGGCTGGCAGACGAGGTGATCGCCTCGGCACGGACGTGCACGGACCCGCTGGACCGGCTCTGGGCCTTGGCCGGCATCTGCATCGTCGCGTCACAGGAGCGGCGGACCGCAGTGGCCGCGGAGATTTTCGCGCTGCTCCCGACGTTGCCCGACGGTGAGAAGCGCTCCGGGGCGGAGGCGCTGGGGTGCGCCTCCATCGGAGCGGACTCCAGCGACCTGCTCAAGACCGCCAGGCGCATCCAGCACGAGCCGGCGCGGGCGGCCTTCCTCGAGACCGTCATCCCACAGCTGGCGGCGCCGCAGAGGGCAGCTGCCCTCACGCTGGTGGCGGGGCTCATGGATGCCGAGTTGCGAGAGTCGCCTCTGCTGGCGCTCGTCGAGGTGGGACCGCCGGATCTGCTGCCCCGCGTCCTGGACGAGGTGGCCCGGTTACCTGCCGACGTGCTCCGCGCGCGGGTGCTCGGTCAGATCGCGGATCGGTTGCCGCCCGAGCTTGTCAGCCGGGCGCTGGCGGCGGCCCAGTCGATAACTGACGAGTGCGGCCGGGCGCATCTGCTCGGCGCCGCCGCCGCGCTGGACGGTGCTGAGAACCCCGGCGCGCTGCTGTCCGACGCTCTGGAGAACGCCTGGCGGATCGCGGTGCCGACAGACCGGGTCGATGCGCTACTGTGCATCGCGCGCGCCCTGGACCCGGACAGCCGTGACCGTCTGCACCGGGATGTCTTCGCGCTGGCGCTCAATACGCCGATCGATGCCGGCCGACCGTACGCCTTGCGGGTCCTCTCCCAGGAAGTTCAACCGCCGGTGCTGCACAGGGTCGTGGCGGCGGCCGTGGAGACCGCCCGATCGCCGGAAGCGCCCGGAGTCCTCTACTGGTCGCTGATCCAGGCCGCGGCATTCGCGTCTCCGCTGCAGCGTGTCGCGTTGCTGGAGGAGGCGCTCCGGCACGCACGATCCGTTCGCAAGCCGTACGAACGAGCGTTTGCGCTGGCAAGCGTAGCCACCGCCGTGCCGGCAGCGGATCGGTCCGCCGTTCTGCGCGAGGCTGTCACGGTCGAGAGCACGCTCGCGGAGGTCGAGGCAACGAATGCAGAACGCCTCGCCCTGCGTGTCGCCAAGCTTATTCCGCCTCCGGCGCTCGCCAGGACCGCCACGATCGTGGCGGAGGTCCGCCGGGAGAACGGCAGGCCCTACGGTCTGGAGGAGATCATTCGGTTGGTGCCCCGGCAGACGGTCATGGACGGACTCACCGCGCTCGGTGCCGAACTGGCGCCGTACCCACGGCAACAGGTTCTCGGCAGCATTGCGCTCTACCTGACGGGCGAGGCCCGGGATCACGCCATGTCCATGGTGCTCGCCGACCCGACGCACTGCTACGGCCGCCGCGCGCTGGTCCGCCAGGCCCTGCACCTCTGGCCCGGCACGCCCGGCCCTGCCGAGATGGACATCCTGCGCCGTTGCTGGGACGGAACCGACCTGGACACGTGTCTCTATACAGCCGCCGCCGCACTGACGATTCTGCATCGCGCCGGCGGCGATGCGGCCGTCGATGAATGTCTTCGCGCCGCCGACGACGTGCGCCGATGGTGGCCACGCCTGGCAGCGGAGGACATCTACTTGCCACCGTCCCTGAGCACGTAGAGGCCCCGGCCGGCCTTGCGGGCCGTCGCCAGCCAGTCCGGAAAGCGGTCCTCCAGCAGCCACGCGACCTCTTCTGCGTCGTCGTCGCCGCTGGGCAGGAGGTCGTACTCCTCGTGGACGCGATCGACGTCGAAGGCGGCCAGCTCGGCGGAGATGCGCTCGACCTGGTCCGGATCGGCGTACATCGGGAAGGGCCAGGGGTCGTCGTCGCCATCGAACGGCCAGGGACGGGACCACAGGTCGGCGAGCGCGGTCAACCGCCACGCCCGGAACGCGGGTGTCAGCTCGTCCCAGTGCCGGCCGGGCAGCGTCGCCTTGCCCACCGGCGATGCTCCGGCCACCGCCGAGGGCTCCACCGCGTACGCCGTCAGATACTGCTCAGCCACGTCTACCATTCTGGTCGAGCAGGTCCGGGACCGGGCGCCGGGGTGTCCCCTCCGGGGCCGCGGTCGGGTAGCCGATGCGCAGCACGGCCTGCGTGAACCGGCCGCCGAACCGTGCGTTCACCCGCGCCCTCAGCTCGGTCACCTCCAGCGCCTGGTTGAGGAACTGGGCCGACAGCCCGTACACGGACGCGGTCAGCAGCACCCGCTGCAGCGCCTGGCCCGCGTCCACCCACGCGCGCGGGCTGTCGACCGCGGTGGTCAGCACCGCGATCGTCGGCGCGGATTCGAACATTACCGGCCTGCCGTGGCCGGTCCAGCGCCCGGCGATGCGCTGCCGCGCGTCCCGGGGGCCGAGCGCGGAGTCCGGTACCCCGTCGAAGCGGCCGCCGCCGGTCCAGGCGGCCATCTCGTCGCGGTAGGCGCTGGACATCAGCAGTCGCTCCGAGGCGACCCGGGTCAGTGTGAGCAGCGAGTCGCGGGTGAGCGGCGGGCAGACGGACAGCTCCGCGCCCTCGATGCTTGCGGCCGCGAACATCTCCCGGAGCGCGCCGCGTGACGGTGCGATGTCCGTGAACGGGGCACGGCTGGTGTGCCGGGCGCTGACGGCGCCGCGCAGCCGGAGCACGCTCGCGCGCGGGCGGCTGTTGGCCGCGGGCGAGACCGCGAGCACCACGCCGGGGGACGGCATCGCGCGATGCGACGGCACCCGCCCGTGTGCCCGGATCGCGAGCCGCAGGTTGAACGCGGCCGCGGCGACGCTCATCAGCAGCTGGCGGCCGTCCGGGTCGATGACCTCGAGGCGGCGGCTGTGGTCGGCGAGCACGCGGATCTCCGTGCCGTCGACCTCGAACCGCCAGGGCTGCGTGTTGTGCACGGACGGCGCCGCGATCGCGGCGGTCAGCCATCCGGGCGCGGCCGCCGGCATGTCCAGCGTGGACGCCCGTTCCGCCGTCACCGTCATGGTCTGCCTCCCTCGTCCCCCGCATCACACCCGCCCGCGAACGAACCCATCTCCGCCACGCCCGCCCGCGAACGAACCCGTCCCCGCCACCCTCGCCCTCGGAAGGACGCCGCCCCAGGGGCGAAGGACCCGTGACCCCGATCTCACCGGCCCTCCCCGGACACACAAAAGTGGCAGGCTCTGCCTCATGGCAGAATGTGCCACGAAGGAGACAACGCATGACTAACGCCGTCGCCGCACCCCCTGAACAGCAGAAACACCGCTGGACCGGGCGTCAGCTCACGGTACTGCTGGTGATCGGCCTCGGCGCGCTGCTGGTGTCGCTGACCCAGTCGCTGCTCGTACCCGTGATGTCCGATCTTGCGGTGGAACTGCACGCCGGCAGCGACGGCATCGCCTGGGTGCTCACCTCGACGCTGCTGGTCGGCGCCGTCGCGGTCCCGGCGTTCGGCCGGCTCGGTGACCTCTACGGCTCGCGGCTGATGGTGCTGATCGCGCTGTCCGCGCTGGTCGCCGGCTCGCTGGTCTGCGCGCTGTCGGACAGCCTGGCCGCGATGATCGTGGGCCGGTCGATCGTCGGCCTGTCCGTGGCCACGGTGCCGCTGAGCATCAGCCTGGTCGGCGTGATCCTGCCGAAGGAGCACGCGGGGGCCGGGATCGCGCTGATCAGCGCCATGCTCGGCGTCGGTGGCGCGCTCGGCCTGCCGACCGCGGGCCTGATCGCGGAGTACGCGGACTACCACCTGCTCTTCTGGGTCTGCGTGGCCGGCGGCGTGCTGGTCATCCCCGCGATCCTCGCCATGGTCCCGGAGCCGGAGCGGACCGCGCACGGCACCATGGACCTCCCCGGCACGGTGCTGCTCGGCGCCGCCATGCTCGCGCTGCTGCTGCCGCTGGCCCAGGGCGCACGCTGGGGCTGGACCGACCCGCTCACGATCGGCCTGCTCGTCGCGGCCGTCGTGCTGATCGCCGTCTTCGTCGCGGTCGAGCTGAGGACCACGTCCCCGCTGGTGGACGTGCGGACCACCGCGCGCCCGTCGCTGCTGCTGACGAACCTGGCCAGCCTGTTCGTGGGCTTCGCGCTGTTCGCCACGCTGATCGGCACCGCGTCCTACGTGCAGGCGCCGGTCGCAACCGGATACGGCTTCGGTGCGTCCGTGCTGGTCGGTGGCCTGTGCATGCTCCCGGGCGGCCTGATCATGCTGGTGCTGTCGCCGTTCTCCGCGCGCATCCCGGCCCGTACCGCGCTGATCGTCGGCTCTTCGATCATTGCTGGTGGCTTTCTGTCCCGGATCTGGCTCACCGGCAGCCTCTGGGAGGTGGTGCTGGGCGCCACGATCGCGGGTGCGGGCACCGGCATCGCCTACGCGGCCATGCCCGGACTGATCATCCACGCCGCGCCGCGGTCGGAGCTGGCCGCCGCGAACGGGCTCAACGCGCTGTTCCGCAGCGTCGGCAGCTCGCTGGCCAGCGCGATCGGCGGCGCGCTGCTGGCCGCGATGACCATGGATCTGGGCGGGCACGCGCTGCCGTCGCTCGGCGCGTACCGGCTGCTGTTCGCGATCTGCGCCGGCTCCGCGATCACGGCGGCGCTGCTGGCGCTGCTCATCCCGAAGCACGCCCACCTCGCGGACGCGGCGATCCCGGAATGAAGGCCGACCGGAAGATCCTCGAAGCGCTGAGCGGACTGCTGCTCGCGCTGTTCGTCGGCACGCTGGCCAGCACCGTCGTCTCCACCGCGCTGCCGCAGATGATCGGCGCGCTCGGCGGCACCCAGACGCAGTACACCTGGGTGGTCACCGCCACGCTGCTCACCGCGACCGCGTCCACCCCGATCTGGGGCAAGCTCGCGGACCTGTTCAGCAAGAAGGCCATGGTCCAGGCCGCGATCGTGGTGTTCGCGCTCGGCTCGATCGCGGCCGGATTCAGCCAGGACGCGGGCCAGCTGATCGCCGCGCGGGCGCTGCAGGGTGTCGGCGTGGGCGGGCTGCAGGCGCTGGTCCAGATCGCGATCGGCGCGATGATCAGCCCGCGGGAGCGCGGGAAGTACGCCGCCTACATCTCCGGCGTGACCGCGATCTCCACGGTCGGCGGCCCGCTGCTCGGCGGCGTCATCGTGGACACGTCCTGGCTCGGCTGGCGGTGGTGCCACTTCATCGGCGTACCCTTCGCCGTCATCGCCTTCGTCCTTCTGCAGGCCACGCTGAAGCTGCCGGTCGTGAAGCGGGACTCCGTGAGGATCGACTACCTGGGCGCGACGCTGGTCACCGCGGCGGTGAGCGTGCTGCTCATCTGGATCTCGTTCGTCGGCGACGCGTTCGACTGGGCGTCCTGGCAGACCGCGGCCATGGTCGGCGGCGGCGTCGTGCTGATCGGCCTGTTCATCCTGGTCGAGTCGCGCGCCGCCGAACCGGTCGTCCCGCTCGGCATCGTCCGGCAGCGCACCACCGCGCTCGCCATCCTCGGCAGCCTGGCCGCCGGCACCGCCATGTTCGGCGCCGCGGTCTTCCTCAGCCAGTACTTCCAGACCGCCCGCGGCAACACCCCGACCGTCTCCGGCCTGCTCACCATCCCGATGATGCTCGGCATCCTGCTCTCGTCGATCATCGCCGGCCGCCTGATCAGCCGCATCGGCACCATCAAGCCGTTCATCCTGACCGGCGCGATCTCCCTGACGCTCGGCTTCGTCGGCCTCGGCCTGCTCACCGACCCGGACCTGCCGGTCTGGCTGCTGGCCGCCCCCATGCTGCTGGTCGGCGCCGGCGTCGGCATGACCATGCAGAACCTGGTCCTCGTCGTCCAGAACGCGGTCCCGCTCAAGGACATCGGCGCGGCCAGCTCCACGGTCGCGTTCTTCCGCTCCCTCGGCGGCACCATCGGCGTCACGGTCCTCGGCGCCGTCCTGGCCCGCCAGGTCACCACCTCGCCGGCCGCCGGCACCGCCCCCGCCACGGCCTACGGCGACGCGATCGGCCTCATCTTCCTGATCTCCGCCGGCGTAGCGCTCCTCGGCGTCCTCGCCGCCCTCCTCCTGAAGCCCGTCACGCTCCGCACCAGCATCGACCTCCCCGAACCCCAAAAGATCACAATCAGCTGACGAGGGTACGGCCGCGTGGCCGGACGCCCGCTGCCGTGCCCATCGGGGCCCGGCAGCGGGCGTGCGCCGTTCCCGCCGCTCCACAACCACCCAGCGCGCTCTCGCTCCCGACGCCGTACCGTCACACAATGCGCGAAGTGGATCCCGAAGTCCTGGCCCGCTGGAGGCTGACGGCCGGACCGGCGCTGGGCCACCGGGAGAGCGGCACCTGGGCGGCCACCCGGGACGGCACCTCGATGGTGGTCAAGTACCTCGACGATGCCACCTTTCCCGACTGGCCCTACACGCTGCGGGTCGCGGACGCGCTCCGCGCGCAGGGCTGGCCGACGCCGGAGCCGGTCGAGGAGCCCATCGTCGTACCCCATGGGGCCTGGGCCTTGTTTCATCGGTTGCCCGGACGGTCCGTGCGGCAGGGCGGCGCGGACCCGCCCGCCGACCAGCGCGCCCGCGGCCGCCTCCTCGCCGAGCTGCACGCCTCCGCCACCGCCACCGGCATCACCGCTCAGCGCCGCGGCTTCACCGGTCCGGCCGAGGTCGTCGCGGATCCGGCGCTGGACCACCGGCTCCGCGTCTACGAACGCACCCACCCGGCCGAGGGCGCCGCGCTGCGGAAATGCCGGGAGTCGACCGCTGCCTGGTTCGCCGATCACCCCGTCGACACGCTTCCGCACAGCGTCATCCACGGCGACTTCGCACCGTGGAACCTCCTCTTCGACGCCACCGACGGCCGCCTGACCGGCCTCGTCGACTTCGAGGGCACCCACTTCACGCTCCAGGTCGCCGATTTCGCGCTGTCCTGGCGCGGCTACCAGGACGAGGTGCTGCGCGGTTACGACGAGGTCCGCCCGCTGTCGGATCTCGAATGGCACGCGATCCGGCCGGCCTTCCACGCCTGGCTCTTCATCGGCGTCGCACAGACGCCGGCCGTCCCGGGCCCGCCGCCGGACCTGGCCTGGCAGGTGGCCCACCTCAGCAAGCACTCCGCCCTCCTGGACCGGAAGACCGGCCTCGGCCGCTGAGGCACCTCAAGATCGGCCCTGTCGTGCCGGTGTGACAGCTCCGGAGGCGTGTGCCGCGCGATGGGCCGCCGTCGCTGGTCGCGACCGTGGCCGCCGTCGCCGGAGTGATCTACCTCGACCGACGCACGCGCGCGACGGTGCCGGTGGCCGCGCCGCCGGTATACGACACCGGATAGCCGGGCCGGCGGTGGAGCCGCTCCCGTCGCGGATGGCGGTGGCCATGGGTAGCAGTGCTGCTGGTCGCCGCGCCCTCAGGCCCACGATCCCCGCGAAGCTGACATCGCCGGGGTGAGCCGCGCTCGGGCACTGTGCCGCGCAGGCCGGGATCGCGGCTGCGGTGCCGCTCCTGGACGGTCCCGAGGGCGCGACGGTCACTGTGGACGGTGGGCTCACGGCCTGAGTGCGGCCTGCGCCGCGACCGCGTCGGCCAGTGGTGTCCACAGGTGCTGCTGGATGAGGTGGCCCATGCGGGGCAGGATGACCGCTCGCGCGCCGGGAACCCGGCGGGCCAGGGCGGCGCCGGCCGATGGGCGGATGAGCGGGTCGTCGGCGCCGTTCAGGAGCAGCGTCGGCGCGGTGATCTCGCCGAGGCGGGCACTGAGCGGGCCCGGACTGAGGCCCGCCGCGGCCTGCCGCTGCGTGCTGCCGGGGTCGTGTGGCGCCCGAGCGTGACTGATCGCGGCGGTGGCCCGCGCCCACTCCTCGTCGAACGGCGCGTGTGGCGTGGCCAGCATGCGGGTCAGGTCGACCATGGTGCGGACCGCGCCCTCGCCGGTCGCGGGATGCCGGATCCGGGCCGCGCGCGCGAAGAAGCCGAACCGCACGAAGCGCAGCGCGTCACGGCGGCGCATCGGGCCGCCCATCGTGGCCGTGACCGTGCGGACGCGGCCCGGGTGCAGGATGGCGGTGGCGAGCGCGATGCCGCTGCCCATCGAGGTGCTGCACAGGTGCGCGGAGTCCCAGCCGAGCGCGGACATCACGGCCGGCCCGTCGCCGGCCATGTCGTGGATGGTGCAGGGCGGCCGGGTCCCGCGCCCGCGCAGCAGCACCGTGAACGGGCTGCCGGTGCTGATCGGGGCGCTGTCCCACGACGCCGCGATGGCCGTGGTGGAGGCCCACCTGATGGAGACGGGCCGCCGTCCCGGCGGCCCGTCTCACTGATGCAGGACTCAGCCGACCTTCAGGACCTCGTAGTAGAACCGCGTCTGCGGGTACGAGGTCGGGTCCAGCGGCGGGAAGTTCGCGATCAGCGGCGAGTTGCCGTTGTCCGCGGCCTGCCACAGGTTGCCGGTGACGACGGTCTGGAACGCGAGCGACCCGTCACCGAGGTGGTAGTAGTAGAACGTCTGCGGATCGCCGGCCGTCGTGCTGTTCGCGATGAGCGGCTGGACGCCGTTCGACGGGGACGTCACGTACTGCCGGTTGGCCTGCGAGCGGAACGCGACCCTGTCCGCGCCGAGGTCCAGCATGTCGAACTTCTCGGGGTTCGCCGGCGCGGTCGTGGTGCTGCTGGCGATGAGCGCGGTCGCGGCGTTGTTCGGCGCGGTCACGATCTTGTCGTTGACGGCCGCGCGGAGCACGACGACCGCGGACGGTGAGGCCCAGATGAACTTCTCCGCGCCGCCGATCGTGGTCGCGCTGGCGATCAGCGGGCTGTTGCCGCTGTTCGGCACCGTCACGTACTTGCCGTTCAGCTTGGAGATCAGGCTGACCGTGCCGTCGCTGTTCGTCACCGGCTGGAACCGCTCGGCGTCCGTGACCGTGGTCGCGTTCGCGATGAGCGGGCCGTTGCCGGCGTTCGTGGCGCTGACGTACCTGCCGTTGACCCACGAACCGAACGTGATGTAGCCGGTCCCGGCCGCGGCGGTGGTGAACTTCTCCAGGTCGCCCATGGTGGCCGGCGCGGAGAGCGGCTGCAGCGGGCTGTTGCCGTTGGCGCCGACCGACACGTTCTTGCCGTTGGTCAGCGACCGCAGGCCGGTCACCTGCGGCACCACGTTCGTACCGATGCGCAGGATCACGTCCGCGGTGCCGGCGTAGGCGGCCACGTTGCGTACGACCCGGCGGGTGCCGCCGAAGACGAGCGCGTTGCGGACCTGCACCGGTGTCAGGGCCGGGTTGGCCGAGAGCGCCAGGGCTGCCGCGCCCGCGACGTGCGGGCTCGCCATCGACGTGCCGCTGAGCTTCCCGATCGCGGTGTCGCTGGTGGCCACGGACGACGGGATGTGGTTACCCGGCGCGAAGATGTCCACGCAGCTGCCGAAGTTCGAGTCGGACGTGCGGTAGTCGACCTCGTCGGTGGCGCCCACGGTGATCGCGTCCGGGACCCGCGACGGCGAGTAGTCGCAGGCGTTGTCCCAGTTGTTGCCGGCCGCGACCGAGTAGGACAGGCCGGAGGCGATGGAGGCGTTCACGGCCGCGTCGAGCGCGTCGCTGGCCTCCACGCCGAGGCTCATGTTCACCACGGCGGGCTTCACCGCGTTCGCGGTGACCCATTCGACGCCGGCGATGGCGTTCGCGACCGTGCCGAGGCCCTGGCAGTCGAGGACGCGCACACCGACCAGGCCGACCTCCTTGGCGACGCCGTACGTGGTGCCGCCGATCGTGCCGGCCACGTGCGTGCCGTGCCCGTCACAGTCGTTCGCCACCGCGTCGTTGTCGACGAAGTCGTAGCCGTTGCTCGCCCGGCCGCCGAACTCGGTGTGCGAGACGCGGATGCCGGAGTCGATCACGTACGCGCGGACGTTGCTCGCCGTGTTCGGGTACGTGTACCGCTTGTTGAGCGGCGCGAAGATCTGGTCCAGACGGTCCAGACCCCAGGACGGTACGTTGAGCTGGGTGGTGTCCGCGCTCTTAGAGATCGTCCGGTTCTGCTCGACGTACGCCACCTCGGGCGCGGCCGCCAGCTTCCCGGCCTGCTCCGCGCTCGCCGTGACGGAGAAACCCTTGAGCGCCCTGGTGAACGTGCGCTCGACGGTGCCGCCGTACTTCTTGGCCAGGGCACCGACGGTGCCGTCGGCCGCGGTGCTCTTCAGCACCACGATATAGCTGTCCTTGATAACGCTGCTGTCGTTGCTGGTCCGGACACCGCCCGGAATCGTCCGGTTGTCCGGACGTGCTGCGGAGGCGGATCCCGGTGCGGAGACGACCGTGACCGCCGCCAGGGTGGCGACGGCGATTCCGGTCAGCACCGAGCGACCAGCCCGGTGAATCTCGAACAATCTGACTCCCCGTTGTCTCGGACGTCCGCCGCGATGCGCGGACGGACGCTGCCGCCTGTCGGCAAGGACGCGTGTCATCCTCGCCTAGTCGTCATGATCGATGGTTCCCCCGTTCGGCTCATATGGACAGTGGGCGCGGACACGAAAAAGGCCGCCGGGACCGAGGTCCCGGCGGCCGTCAATCAGGTGGATCAGCCGACCTTCAGCACCTCGTACCGGAACTCGGCGTGCGGGGTGAAGACGCCCGGCTCACCCGTGATCAGCGGCGAGTCGCCGCCGTTCGGGGTGAGCAGCCAGCCGCCGTTGCCCCACGAGCCGAAGCTCAGCGTGCCGTCGCCCCAGGTGACGTACAGGAACTTCTGGGGCTCGCCCACGGAGAGGGAGTTCGGGCGGAGCTGCTGGTCGTAGCCCAGCGCGGTCACGAACTGGCGGTTCAGGTGCGACCGGAACGCCACCGTGTCGTCGCCGAGGTCCAGCATGTCGAACTTCTCGGAGTTCGTCGGCGCCGTCACCGTGCTGCTCGCGATCAGCGGGCCTGCGCCCGGCGTCGTGACCAGCTTGTTGTTCTGGTTCGAACGCAGCACGACCACCGCGGACGGCGAGGCCCAGATGAACTTCTCCGCCAGCAGAATGTCGTTGGCGGTGGCGGTCAGCGGGCTGTTGCCGTTGTTCGGCACCGTGACGTACTTGCCGGTCAGCTTGGAGAGCAGGCTGACCGTGCCGTCACCGTTGAGCGCCGGCTTGAAGCGCTCGGCGTCGCCGATCGCGGACGCGTTCGCCACCAGCGGTCCGGAACCACCGTTCGTGACGCTGAGGAACTTGCCGTTCACCCAGGACCCGAACGCGTAGTAACCGTCGCCCGCGGCCGACAGCGTGAACTTCTCCTGGTCGCCCATGGTGGCGGGCGCGGAGACCGGCTGCACCGGCGTGGTGCCGTTGGAGCCGACGGAGATGTTCTTGCCGTTGACCAGCGACCGGAGACCGGCCACCTGCGGCACCGCGTTCGTGCCGATGCGCAGGATCACGTCGGTGGTGCCGGCGTAGGTGGCCACGTTACGGACCACACGCCGGGTGCCACCGAACACCAGGAAGTTGCGCACCTGCGTCGGCGTCAGCGCCGGGTTCGACGAGAGCGCCAGCGCTGCCGCGCCCGCGACGTGCGGGCTCGCCATCGACGTGCCGCTGTGCTTGATGATCCCCGTGCTGCTGGTGAAGTCCGCGGACGGGATGTCGTGCCCCGGCGCGAAGATGTCCACGCAGCTTCCCCAGTTGGAGAAGGACGCGCGGAAGTCGACCTCGTCCGTGGCACCCACGGTGATCGCGTTCGGCGTACGCGCCGGCGACTGCTGGCAGGCGTCCGCGCTCTTGTTACCGGCCGAGACCGCGTAGGTCACGCCCGAGGCGATGGATCGCTCCATCGCCGCATCGAGCGCGGAGCTGACCTCGCCACCGATGCTGACGTTGGCCACGGCCGGCTTGACCGCGTTCGCCGTCACCCAGTCGATGCCGGCGATGACGCTCGCGTCGTCACCGGAACCCGCGCAGTCGAGCACGCGCACACCGACGAGCTTGACCTCCTTGGCGACACCGTAGTTCGTGCCGCCGATCGTGCCGGCCACGTGCGTGCCGTGCCCGTGGCAGTCGTCCGCGACCGCATCGTTGTCGATGAAGTCGTAGCCGTAACTGGCCCGGCCGCCGAACTCGGTGTGCGAGGTCTTGATGCCGGTGTCCAGCACGTAAGCCCGGACGTTACTCGCCGTGTTCGGGTACGTGTACCGCTTGTTGAGCGGCGCGAAGATCTGGTCCAACCGGTCCAGACCCCAGGACGGCACGTTGAGCTGCGTGGTGTCCGCGTCGACAGTGACCTTGCGGTTCTGCTCGACGGACGCCACGGCGGAGTTGCCGGCCAGCTTCTTGGCCTGCTCCGCGCTCATCTTCACGGAGAAACCACGCAGCGCGCTCCTGTAGGTGCGCTGCACGGTGCCGCCGTACTGCTTGGCCAGGGCGTTGGCGGAGACATCGACCGCGTCGGCCTTCACCGCGGTGTCCTTCAACACCACGATGTAGCTGTCCGCGATCACGCCACGATCGGCCGTGAAACTCTGCTTCTTCTCCAGATCATCGGACGGCGCGGCGAGCGCAGCCCCGGAACCGACCAGCGTCGACGACACCGCGAGCGCGGCGACGGCGATACCGGCCAGAGCGGTACGACCCGCTCGGCGAAGTAGAAACACGTAAAACTCCCCGTTTGTCGAACACCCGCCGCGAGACCGCGGCGGACGATGCCTCCCGGCAAACCGCCTGCCATCCTCGCCCATCTAGATCATCAATGCCTCATCCGTTCGTCCATATTGACGTGTCTCCGAGCTGACATTCAGCTAGCCGGCGTAGGTGCGGACGTAGTCGAAGGCCGCGGTCGCACCGGACGCGTTCATCGAGACCAGGCCGATGCGCAGCGGGCCGTCGTGCGGGAGCGTCCAGACGCCGCCCCAGGTCCAGGTCCGCCCGTCGATGCTGGAGGCGGCCCGCACCTCGTCCTCACCGGTCGCCGCGTCGTGGTGGTAGCGCAGCCGCAGCCAGGTCACCGGGGCCGCGGGGCCGCCGAACATGGGCGCGTTCGCGACCGGCGTCGGCAGGCTGTAGGTGGGGCGCGGCCCCTCCTTCGCGAACTCGACCTCGTGCAGGATTTCGGCGGAATTGTTCAGTGGCAGCACCGAGTGCGCGAGTGTGAAGTACCGGTCGTCGGTGCCGTAGAGCAGCACCCCGGCCCGCTGGTTGCCGCGCGTGCCGTCGAACGTCAGCTTCGTCTCCACCGTGAAATCGGTCAGCGCGGGGGCGTCGCGGAGCAGCACGGAGGCGGTGTTGGTGCTGTT
Organism: Catenuloplanes japonicus; assembly: GCF_000717135.1. Lineage (GTDB taxonomy): Bacteria > Actinomycetota > Actinomycetes > Mycobacteriales > Micromonosporaceae > Catenuloplanes > Catenuloplanes japonicus. The sequence continues at coordinate 108,919 of NZ_JNXY01000002.1, read as the reverse complement.
CCACAGCTCCGCGTTCTGCGTCGGCCAGACCAGCGCGCCGCCGGTCCGGACCGCCTGCGCGGACTCGCCGCGAACCCACGACCACGCCGTCTCCGACGCCCTGACCGTGCCCTCCGTCGTGCCCGCGGTCGTGTTGACGGTCGTATTGACGGCCGGGTCGGATCCGTCGCCGAACTCGTCGCCGGGCTCGTCGTCGAACTCGTCCGAGAAGGCGGGCAGCAGCGGGCCGGGCACCGGGTCCGGGACGCGTGTGGTGACCGGCCGGTGCAGCGGTGCCGCGCCGAGATTGTCGGCCGCCGAGCCCGCGGACGACGCCGCCGCACCGATCCGGCCGGCCGTCTGCGAGACCGGCAGCGTGACCGTGGCCAGCGGCGCGCCCTGCCGGTCCGCGGTCATCTCGACGGTCAGCGACCGCCCGCGCCGGGACGCCGCGACCGTGTGCCAGGTGTCGTGCCGGAACCCGGCCGGGAGCGCGGCCGAGGCCGAGGCCGCCCTGCCCGCGACCGTCGACGTCACCGTCAGCCGGTCGCGCGACAGCCAGGCCACCACGTGGTTCGCCGGGTCCCGGTAGGAGACCACCAGGCCGGCGCCGCCGCGCAGATCGCCCTCGACGCGCACGTCCCCGCTGACCGACCGGTCGCTCAGCTCGAAGGAGGCGCGCTTCGCCACCGCGTACCGCCCGGAGTCCGGGTCCGTCGCCCGGCTCCACGCGGTCGAGAACCCGGCGCCGGACGCGAACGTCGTCCCCACGGTCCAGGTCGTCACCGGGGCCGGGCGCGCGTCCGCGGACGGTCCGTCGACGACCGGCCAGCCGTCGGCCCAGTCCAGCCGGTCGATCATCAGCGGGCGCTTGGTGAGCCGCAGCGTGGCGCCGTTCGCGCCGGTGATCGCCGGGAAGTCCGGGTCCGCGGCCGGGATCGCGTGGTAGACGATCCAGTCCTGGCCGGAGACGTCGGTGGCGATCGAGTGGTGGCCGGGACCGATCCAGCCGTTGCCGGTCGCGGTGAGCACGATGCCGTCGTGGCTGCGCAGGTCCATCAGGTCGTCGCCGAGCGGCGTGGTGAACGGCCCGAGCGGTGACGTGGCCCGCCCGGCCTTGACCGTGTATCCGCTGAACGCGCCGTCGCAGCAGCCCGCGTCCGAGTAGAGCAGGTAGTACCAGCCGTCGCGGTGCACGACGTAGCCGCCCTCGGCGCGGCGGCCGCGTGCGACCTGGGTGACCGGGCCGGTGAGCGCGGTCGCGTCCGCGGTCGTCCGGGACACGCAGATCACGTCGTAGCTGCCCCAGTAGAGGTAGTGCGCGCCATCGACGTCGGTGAACAGGGCCTGGTCGATGCTGCCGGTCGGGCATCCGCTGTTCGCGGCCGGCACGATCAGGCCGTGGTCGGTCCACGGTCCGAGCGGCGTCGGGCCGGTGAGCAGCGCGATCCCGCCGACGGAGAGCGAGTAGGTGAGCCGGTAGGTCCCGTCGACGTAGCGGATGTCGGGCGCCCAGGCGCGTGTCGCGGCCGGCCACCACGACGGCTTGGCGTCGACCGGGTACACCTCGCCGCGCAGCGTCCAGTGCACCAGGTCGGGCGAGGACATGATCGGCAGGATGTGCTCGCCGGTCTCGCCCGCGCTGTTGCGGATCGGGTTCGTGGTCCCGTAGGCGTACCAGAGACCGTCCTTGGCCTTGAGCAGCGCCGGGTCGGGAAACGTGTCCACGGTCCCGGCGCTGACCGGGTTGGTGTAGGACGCGGGCGCGGCCTGTGCCGGCGACGGCAGCGTCAGAAAAGACACGATCAACAACAGCAGCGGGGGTACGACTCGGAGCTTCACAAAGCCTCCTCACTGAGGGCGACGGTCCGGAATCCGGCATTGCCCGTCGACGAATCGGGCGTGTTCGACGACCGGGCCGCATTGCGGTAGCGGTTGCAGTACGAGTCGTGGCACAGGTAGGAGCCGCCGCGGAGCACACGGGTCACGCCGTCCGCCGGGCCGTTCGGCGAGTCCACAGCGGACTCGCCGTAGTACGTGGGTGAGAACCAGTCGGCACACCACTCCCAGACGTTGCCGACCGGCTGCCAGAGCCCGTATCCGTTGGGGGCGAACGACTCCACCGGTGCGGTGGTCACCCAGCCGTCCTCGGCCGTGTTCTCCACCGGGAAGCGGCCCTGCCAGATGTTGCAGGCCCAGCCGTCCGCGGGCAGCGCCGAGCCCCACGGGAAGCGCGCACCGGCCAGGCCGCCGCGGGCCGCGCACTCCCACTCGGCCTCGGTCGGCAGCCGGCGTCCGGCCCACGCGCAGTAGGCCTGCGCGTCGTTCCAGCTCACGTGCGTGACCGGATGGTCGTCCTCGGCGTGCGAGCGCGGGCCGTGCGGGTGTGCCCAGTCGGCGCCGCGGATGCCGAGCCACCACGGCGTGCCGGCCAGCGTGCCGAGCACGTCGTCGTCCGAGGCCGTGGCCGCGACCAGGTGGAACACGGCCGACCAGCCGAACGACTCGGCCTCCGTGCGGTAGCCGGTCGCGGCCGTGAACCGGGCGAAGTCGCGGACCGTGACCGCGGTGACGTCGATGTCGAACGCGTCCAGGCGCACGTCGTGCACCGGGCCCTCGCCGTCGGCCGGGTCGCCGTCGCCGTGTGCGTCGCCCATGGCGAAGACCTGCGCGGGGACCCGGGCCTGCGGAATGCGGTGCTCACCCCGTACCCCCGGCAGAATTTGATCTTGATCGTTCGCGCGGTGGCCACCGGAGGGCGTGCAGCAGGTCATGTGTACGTCGCGTCGTCGAGGCCGCTCAGCGTGGGGTCGTGGCCGAGCGTGCCGACCTCGTACATCGAGGCCATCCAGTGGTGGAAGTTGTCGCCGCGCTCGCGCAGCAGCGTGTAGAGGCGGGCCACCAGGCGTCGCCGCACATCCGCCATCTCCGGCAGCTCGTACATGTTGATGAGTTCATCTGCATCAACCTGAAGGTCGTACAGCTCGTTGACCGAGTCCGGGTTGACGACCAGCTTGTAGCGCTCCTCGCGGAGCATCCGCTGTGGGTACGGGAAGTGGTGGCCGTGGAACTCCGAGACCACGTCCGGCGCCCACTCCGGCGTCTCGCCGCGGACCAGCGGCAGCAGGCTGCGTGAGTCGACCGCGTCGGAGGCGTCCACGCCGGCCAGGTCCAGGATCGTGGCCGTGCAGTCGGTGAGGCTGACGAACTCGCGGCGCACCACTCCCCCGGGCGCGCCCGGCACCCGGATCAGGCCGCTCGTGCGGTAGATGTCCTCGTACATGGCCGGGCCCTTGTCGTGCAGGCGGTGGGCGCCGGTGAACTCGCCGTGGTCGCTGGTGAAGAAGATCGACGTGTCGTCCTCGTCGACGACCTCCAGGACCCGGCCGATCTGCTGGTCGATGAGCGTGACGTAGCCGTGGTAGACCGCGATCAGCTTGCGGCTGACCTCGAGCGGCATGGTGTCGAACGTCCAGTGCGCGCTGTAGTTGCGCTGCACCGGCGGCTTGCCCAGGAACGTCTCCGCGACGGATTTCGGCATCTCGATGTCCGCGGGGTCGACCAGGTCGAAGTACTCGTCCGGCACGATGTACGGCAGGTGCGGGCCGAAGAAGTGCAATCCCAGGAAATATGGCTTTTTTTCGCTTTTGTAGCGGCGGATCATTTCGATCGCGCGGTCCGCGAGGTAGTGCTCGAACGTGGCCTCGACCGGCTGGTGCAGGCGCGCGGCCAGCAGGTTCCCGGGCTCACCGTTCGGCAGCGTGCCCCGGATCCGATCGCTGATCTCGTAGGGCGGCAGCCCCCGCTCGGCCAGATACGCCCGGTAGTCCGCGTGGCCGACCGGGTTGTGCCAGCCGGGCAGGTGCACGCCGTCGAAGCCGAAGTCGTTCGGCCCGCGCTCGGTACCGGCGTGCCACTTGCCGACCAGCCCGCAGTTCCAGCCGGCCTTCCGCAACGCCTGCGGGAACGTGAACGTCTCCGGTGGCAGATCCTCCGCGTACCCCACGTTGCGCTCGTGGTTGGCGAGCAGCTTGTGCCGGAACGGGGCCTGGCCGGTGAGCAGGCTGGCCCGCGCGGGCGTGCAGATCGCGGTCGGCGTGTACCAGCGGTCGAACCGGGTCCCGGTCGCGGCCAGCCGGTCGAGGTGCGGCGTGACCGCTCGTGCACCGCCGTACGCGCCGAGCGTGTCCACCCGGTGCTGATCGGTCATCAAAAACAGGATGCTCACGCCGGACTCCCCTTCGGCCTGCGGATCCGTCGCACTCGGCGCCGAGCCGATGACTCGCTCACGCCGCCCCCGTGTAGACGTCGCCCAGGTAGTAGCTCGCCGGGTCGGCCTGCTGCGGCAGCTTCCCCGCGCCGACGAAGTAGTCCCCCATGCCGGTCAGCCACTTCGCGATCGTGCCGTCCTTCGTGGCCGCGTCCAGCTCGGCCGTGGTGAGCGTCCGGCTGTTCGCCGCGTCCGCCGTGACGTCCTCGACCTTGAGTTTCAGCAGCTCAGCGGTGGCGGCGATCGCGGCGTCGCGATGCGTGGCCCGGTAGTCGTTCGCCTCGCGCAGCACGGCCACCACCTTCGCGGTCCGTGCCGCCGGGACCGCGTTGCCGGCCACGAACGCGTTCGGGAACGCGACCGTGTCCGTGAAGTCGTCGTTCTTCGCCAGCTCGACCAGGTCCGGGATCGTCTTCTTGATCGTGGCGATCGCCGGGTACCAGAAGCCGGCCGCGTCGATCTGCTTCGACGCGAACGCGCTGACCAGCGTGGACGCGTCCAGTGGCACGCGCTCGACGTCCGCGTTCGTCAGGCCGGCCTTCTGCAGCGCGAGCGTGAGGATCATGTCGCCCGACGTGCCCTCCGGCACGCCGACCTTCCTCCCGCGCAGGCCGGCGACGCTGGTGATTCCGGGCTGGGCGATCACCCGGTCCGCCGCGCCGATCGTGTTGATCGCGATGATCTTCGCCTGACCGGACGCGGGCAGCCAGAACGCGCCCGGCCCGATGTACCCGTAGTCCAGGTCGCCGGTCTGCAACGCCTGCACCTGCAACGGCCCGTTCGTGAAGACCTTGATCGAGGCGTCCAGCCCGTGCTTGGCCCACAACCCCTGCTTCTGCGCGACCGCGAGCAGGCTGGTGCCGTTCCAGTCACCGATGTAACCGAAATTGATCTTCTCGGCGTTCGGGTCGCCCGCTTCCTCCCCGCACCCGGCCGATCCGGCAACGGCAGAAGCCCCCAAAGCGGCCAATATGGTACGACGTGAAAGTCCCACAACTACTCCTGGTGATAGACGGCGGTCCAGACCCGGTTGCGCAACGCCGCGAACTCCGGGCTCAGCCGGACCTCCTCCGTGCGCGGATGGGGCAGGTCGATCTCGACGCTCTCGACGATGCGGCCCGGCCCCGCCGCCATCACGACCACGCGATTCGCCAGGAACACCGCCTCGTCCACGTCGTGCGTGATGAACAGGACCGTGCGCCGCTCCCGGCTCCACGTGTCCAGCAACTGCTCCTGCATCCGGACCCGGGTCAGCGCGTCCAGCGCGCCGAACGGCTCGTCCATCAGCAGGATCTCCGGGTCGACCGCATAGGCGCGGGCGATCGCGCACCGCTGCTTCATGCCGCCGGACAGCGTCTTCGGCAGCGCGTCCGCGAACCGGGTCAACCCGACCAGGTCGATCGCCTCCTGCGCCCGCGCCTGTCGCCGCTTTCTCGGCATCCCGGCCGTGCGCAGACCGAACTCGACGTTCTTCCGGACGGTCAGCCACGGGAACAGCGCGAACTGCTGGAAGATCACGCCGCGGTCCGGGCCCGGACCGGTGATCGGCCGGCCGTTGACCAGCGCCTGCCCGTCCGTGGGCGTCTCCAGCCCCGCGAGGATGTTGAGCAGCGTGCTCTTCCCGCACCCGGACGGCCCGACCACGGTGACGAACTCGTTCTCCGCGATGTCCAGGCTCACGTCACCGAGCGCGGTGAACTCGCCGTCCCTGAGCGCGAACGTCTTGTGCACGTTCTTCATCGCGATCATCCGTGCCACTCCCCCGTCAGTGCGTCCGCGCGCGGCGCCGCCTGCATCACCGTGTTGACGGGCGCTGCCCGATCGGTCACGACCACGCGCAACGCCGCCCGGCCGGTCGCGATCACGCGCAACGCCGCCCGATCGGTCACGATCACGCGCAACGCCGCCCGATCGGTCACGATCACGCGCAACACCGCCCGGCCGGTCGCGATCACGCGCAACACCGCCCGATCGGTCGCGATCACGCGCGACGCCGCCCGATCGGTCACGATCACGCGCAACGCCGCCCGGCCGGTCGCGATCACGCGCGACGCCGTCTGGATCGTCGTGGTCATGCGCGGCGCTCCTGCCAGGCGGTGAGGCGGCGTTCGACGAGGAGCAGGGCGCGGTCCATCAGCAGGCCGAGCACGCCGATCGTGATCAGGCCGACGAAGATGGTGGGCAGGTCGTAGTAGAGCTGCGCGCTCTGCATCCGGTAGCCGAGGCCCTCCTGCGCCGCGATCAGCTCGGCCGCGACCAGCGTCGCCCACGACGAGCCCAGCCCGACCCGCATCCCGACCAGGATGAACGGGCTCGACGCCGGCACCACGACGCGCAGGAAGATGGTCAGATCGCCGGCGCCGAGCACACGCGCCGCGTTGATCAGCGTCCGGTCCACGCCGACCACGCCCTGGAACGTGGACACCACGCACACCAGGAACGCGGCCAGGAAGATGACGAACGTCTTCGGCGTCTCCCCGATCCCCATCAACACGATCGCCAGCGGGATCAGCGCCAGCGGCGGGATCGTCCGGAAGAACTGCACCCACGGCTCGATCAGGCCGCGCGCCACCGGGTACCAGCCCATCAGGAACCCGACCGGCACCGCCAGCAGACAGCCCAGCCCGAACCCGAGCACCACGCGACGCAGGCTGGCCAGCACGTCGTCGCCCAGCGTGCCGTCCGCGATCAGCTCGCCGGCGCGCGTGAGCACCTCCGCCGGGGCCGGAACGGTCGCGCTGCCACGCGACGCCCACCACCAGAGCGCGATCCCGGCCAGCGCGGACACCACGTTGAGCGCCGGCAGCAGCCCGCGCCGGGTGCGACGCCGCGGACTCGGCCGCGACGCGCCCGCTCCGGCCCGCGCCGGCACGGCTTCCACGACACTCATGCCGAGCACCCGCCCACGTCACGGCTCCATGCGGACCGGGCCGGAACCCTTGCCGGGCCCCGGCGCTCACTCATGCCGGACCCAGGTCGGCGCTGATCGCTCATGCCCGGCCTCCTTTCCATTCCACTTCCACGTGATTAATGGGTTATCGCGAAGACCTCGCCTGCCGGGCAAGGCGGGCCGCTCAGCCGGCGCGCCGATGTGCCTCCGGGTCCGCGGTCTCCGGGTAGCCCGCGAGCAGCGGCGTCTGCCGGAACAGTGCCGCGACCGCGCCGAGCGTGCCGTCGTCGTCGCCGAGCCGGGCGCCGCGCACGATCGGGCGGTCGCCGCCGACCGAGATCAGTTCCGCGTCCAAGATCTCGGCGACCGCGTCGACCAGGTGCGGGACCGCGCGGACCAGGCGCCCGCCGAGCACGATCCGGTCCGGGTTCACCACCAGCGCGGCGGCCGCGACCACGCCGCCGACCCGCTCGGCCACGTCGTCGATCACGGCACGCACCGCGGGATCGCCCTTCCGTACCGCTTCCGTCAGTGCGCGGGCGTCCGCGAGACCGCACCGGCGCAGCACCGCGGGCAGCGACGCCACCGTCTCCAGGCAGCCGCGCTTGCCGCACCGGCACGGCTCGCCGCCCCGGCGGACCACGACCACGTGTCCGAACTCGCCCGCGACGCCGTGGCCGCCGGACACCAGCCGTCCGCCCACGATCAGGCCGCCGCCGATGCCGTCGGACAGCCGGACGTACATGACGTCCTGCGCCTGCGGCCCGTCCGTCAGCGCCTCGGCCAGCGCCGCGTACCGCGTGTTGTTGTCCACCAGCACCGGCGTCCCGAGCCGCGCCGCGAACAGGTCCGCAACCGCTTCCCGCGCGTTCCCGTCGTCGATCGGCACACCGGCGAGGTCGATCGGCCCGCCGCCGACCGGCTCCGCCGCACGCAGGCCCGTCCCGTGCTGTCCCGCCTCGCGTCTCCCGCTCGCCTGGAAGCTGCGCGGGCCGCCGCCGGCCGACGGCGACGGCCGCAACGCCGCCACCTCCGCCCGCCGCGTCGTCGGGTGCGGGCCGACCACGCCGACCGCGACCGCCTGCAGCGCGCGCAGCGTGACCCCTCGGTCCCGGCACAGCCGGTCGATCAACCCGAGCGCGGCCTCGAGGCGCCCCGCCCACCCGGAATCCGCCGGGTACGGCTGGCAGCCGGCCGCGATCACCTCGTGCGACGCGTCGACGATCGCCACGCGTACCCGTGAATGCCCGATGTCCACACCGAGGAACTGGCCCGGCGTCGGGTCGAGCGTGAGCAGCTCGGCCGGGCGGCCGCTGCCGTGCCGGGAGGCCGCGTCCGTCGTGGTCACCACCACGGCGCCGCGGGACAGCAGCTCGCCGGTGATCTCGGACAGCGTGGTGCGGGACAGACCGACGAGGCGCGCGATCTGGCCGCGGCTGAGGGCGCCGTGCTCGCGCAGGACGCGCAGCACGCTCTCCTCATGGGTACGCCGCAGACGCACCTGAACACCCTCGGGCGGCTTCACGGATGCACCGTAGGCAAACCGCAATTTTTCCGTCAACGCTCCGACATAATTAATCCCAGTATTGAGATAGGAGATACAGGGATTTGTGGTCCGAGGGCTCACCCGAGTGGCCCTTCACCTCCGCCGCCGACGACCCGCCGGACCGTCTCTACGCGCTCTGGGACGACGAGGTCCGCAACGCCCGCGCCCGCCTCGCCGCGGCCCTGGACTCCGGCGGCCTCGACCTCCCCGCCGACATCGCCGACGACACCGGCACCCACGCCAGCCTCCGCCGTCTCGTCTGCGACCTCATCGAGGAGTACGGCCGCCACACCGGCCACGCCGACCTCCTCCGCGAGTCCGTCGACGGCCTCACCGGCGAGGACCCGCCCCCTGGCTGGCGGGCACGGTCCGGAACGTCCCCGGTCGGCATGCAGCCCTGAGCCCACGCCCCCCTCAACCCCAGGATCACATTCTTGCTTTCCCGCTTCCGGCGTGGTTGCGGTCCGCATGCTCCCGCAGGCACCGGTCGTCGCCGGCGCTCCTCCCTGCCGGTTTCGCCGTGGTCCGGGAAAACCCGCCTCCCGGCCGACGCGAATACCGGCGGCGAGCCGCGGCCCGGACCATCGCGCCGGCGGAATCGCGGCTGACCTCGCCCCGGGCAAGCTCAGGCGAACGTCACAGCAGGTGGAGGTGGCGGGGAGCGACGGAGACCGTGATGCGCTGGCCCCAGGTCAGGGGCAGGGCGTCGGACTCCAGGCCGTCGGCGAACGCGACCAGGCGCTCCGACTCGCTGCTCAGTTCGAGGGCGGCGCCGCGCGGGAGCAGGCCGGAGACGCGGGTGGTGCCGGTGGACGGCGACGGCCATGCCTCGCGGACGTACCAGCAGAGGGACGGCTCGGACGGCGACGGCATCGGCGGGGCGGCGGCGCGGTCGCGGGCGATGGAGGCGCACCAGCCGGTGGCGCCGGTGCCGGTGCCGATGATGAGGCCGGAGGAGGACTGCCGTTCGCGGGTGCCGTCGGGTGTGGTGAGGATGTAGCGGGCCGACTGGTGCCCGGCGTGTCCGATGTAGATCTCGTTGAGGCCGAACAGCTCCTGCCCGTCGTCGAGCCGGGCCGCGACCATCGTGCGCTGCTCGCCGCCCTCGCGGGAGCGCAGCAGGCCGGCCACGGCGCCGGCGGAGTGCCGGACCAGCACGCCGGCGTTGCGGCCCGGCTCCGGGTCGACGCCGATGACGGGCTGGCCGGACAGGTACTTCGCCACGTTCGCCACCAGGCCGTCCTGGCCGACGGCGACCACCACGTCCTCCGGCGCGAAGAGGAAACGCGGCAGGTCGGCGCGCTCGACGTGGCCGCGCCGCCAGTCCGCGGGGACGGCGGCGCCGACCGCGGTCAGCGCCGCGGTGAGCGCCTCGTGGCGGGCGCTCACCTCGTCCAGGTCGCGGCCGCGCTCGCGCAGGAAGAACGCGGCCGCGCCGCGGGTGCCGTGCCGGGCGAGGAGTTCGTCGAGCTCGCTGCGCCGTGACACGACCACCACGCGCGGGGAGAGCGTACTCATCCGAGGCGTCCGACGAGCTTGCTGATCAGGTCGGGCGTGACGGTCAGCTCGTTGATCGAGGGCAACTGGCCGGCCAGCTCCTTGAGCGCGAGCGCCTGGAGCACGGCGGGCGGCAGGTCGCGGTAGGCGGCGAGGCGCGCGGCCTCCGCCTCGGCCTCGGCCAGGCCGACCAGCCGGGCGCCGGCGGCGCGGGCCTCGTCACGGGCGCGCTCCGCGTCGGCCTCCGCCGCGGCGGCACGGCGGACACCCTCGGCCTCGGCGGCGCCGGCGACCTCCTGCCGGTCGGCCTCGGCACGCGCGGCGACCAGCTGGGCCTCCGCGTCGAGCTCGGCCTCGCGGCGGGTGTTGGCGCCACGCTGCTCGACCAGCTCCTGCTCTCGGCGGGACAGCTCGATCTTGCTCTGCAGCTCGTTCTCCGCGATGGTGCGCTCCTGCTGGACCGCGTGGGCGCGGCGGGCGTACGTGGCCCGGTCCGCGTCCTGCTGCACGGCCTCGCGGGTGGGGGTCTGCAGCGCACGCTCCAGGTCCGGCTCCGGGCGGATCGCGACGATCCGGGCGCTGACCACGGAGACGCCGGTCTCGGCGAGGCGCGGGTCGGCCGCGAGCGCGTCCGCGACGGACTGCCGGATCGGGGCCATGCCGGTGGTGAGCGCCTCGGCGAGCGGGAGCCGGGCCAGCAGGTCGAGCGCGGGCTGCTGGGCGAGCTCGGCGAGCAGGCCGGCGACCTGGTCGAGCGGCTGTCCGCGCCAGGACCCGGTGTACGGATCGATGGAGAAGTCCAGCCGGGCGGCGACCGCGGCCGGGTCACTCACCCGGTACGTCACCGTGGCCTGCACGGTCACGTCCGCGAAGTCCTCGGTGCGGGCGTGGAACAGCAGCGGCAGCTCGCGGTCGTCGACCGGCACCTCGGAGAGCACGGCGGTGAGCGGCCGGTACCAGAACGACAGCCCGGTGCCGGCGCGCTTGACCCGGCCGTTGAGCGTGTGGCTGACCCAGCTGGTCGGGGCCGAGCGCAGGTGCCGGAAGTTGAACCGTCGTGTCACGTCAGCCATCTCGGCCGCCCTTCATCGTTTTCGTCAACATGACGATAAAGCATCCACGCTATTATCGTCAACATGACGATTAACGGGTCCGCCGTCACCGTCGACCTGGTGCTGCTCACGATCCGGGCCGGCGCGCTGCACGTGCTGCTGATCCGCCGCGGCATCCCGCCGTTCAAGGGCCGGTGGGCGCTGCCGGGCGGGTTCGTGCTGTCGGGCGAGGACCTGGAGGACGCGGCCCGGCGGGAGCTGCGCGAGGAGACCGGGCTGGATCCGACCGCGGGGCACCTGGAGCAGCTCGGCACGTACGGCACACCGGACCGCGATCCACGTGGCCGGGTGTTCACGGTCGCCTACCTGGCGCTGCTGCCGGACCTGCCGGCACCGGTCGCGGGCAGCGACGCGGCCGGCGCGGACTGGCTGGCGATCGAAGGGCTGGAAGATCTCGCCTTCGACCACGACCGGATCCTGGCGGACGGCGTCGAGCGGGCGCGGGCGAAGCTGGAGTACACGCCGCTGGCCACCGCGTTCTGCCCGCCGGAGTTCACCATCGCGGAGCTGCGCGGCGTCTACGAGACGGTCTGGCGGGCCAGGATCGACGCCCGGAACTTCCATCGCAAGGTCACCGGCGCGGACGGGTTCGTGGAGGCGACCGGGCAGAGCGTGACGCGCGAGCGCGGCCGTCCGGCACAGCTGTTCCGGCGCGGCCCGGCGGCACTGCTGCACCCCCCGCTGCTGCGGCCGGGGTCATAACAGCTTGGACATACCACCCGGCCCGCCACTCACCTGACCAGGCGCAACGCGCGCCGCGCAGGCCCGCCCCGGATAGAGAGTCTTGTGCCGCCCGCATCGATCGCGTATTCACGCATCTAGATCGCGCAATCGGTTAGGGCGTGCCCGCGGTCACCGCGGGCGAGAGGGGACGATCGTGCGCAGACTCCCACCAGGAATCAGGAGGGCGACGGCAGGGGCCGCCGCCCTCATGCTCGGGACCAGCATGTTCGCGGTGCTGCAACCGCCGGAGCGGGCCGTGGCCGGCACGTCGATGCGGGAAGCGGCGCCGCAGGGCGAGCACGAGCACGTGAGCTTGGACCAGGACAACCGCCGCGGCACCGTGGCACCGGACGCGCGCCAGCGCGGCGCGGCGCCGGGCGTGCGGTTCAACGCGCTGGGCACGCCGAGCGCGGAGGGGCCGGGCACGCTCGCGTCCGGCCTGCCCGCGGACCCGGTCGCGGCCGCGCGCGCCTACCTGGCGAACCCGGAGAGCGGGTACGGCCTGGACGCGGCCTCGGTCGGCGCGATGGACGTGGTGCTGCAACGCACGATCGGCGACGGCACCGTGGTGACGCTGCGCCAGCGCTTCGGCGACCTGCCCGCCGGCTTCGACGGCCTGGCCACGCTGCTGGTCAAGGGCGGCGCGGTGCTGCGCGTGACCGGCTCGTTGTCGCGGGACGCCTCCGCGCCGGACCCGGCGACGATCACCCGGGACCAGGCGGTCACGATCGCGCTGGCGGACGTGCGCCTGCCGGCCGGCACCGAGACCAGCGCGCAGACCGTGGCCGTGCCCACGCCGGCGGACGGCCCGCGGACCGCGTTCGCCGTGACCGCGATCGCGCCGAGCGGCGGCGACCCGACCGCGGTCACGACCTATGTGGACGCGCGCACCGGCGCGGTGCTGGTCCGGGAGGATCTGGTCGACCACGACTCGGACAACCCGACGTGGGCGGTGTTCCCGTCCACGCCGAGCCAGCGCAACCAGCGCGCACTGTGGTGCTTCGAGCCCAAGCCGGGCTGTGCGAGGACGGTCTCGACCGCGGACACCGGCGCGCCGTGGGACCTCGACCCGGTGACCGGCGCGCCCACGCTGACCTCGAGCGGCAACTCGGCGAGCAACGTGGTGCAGTGGGGTGGCGGCGTCGCCGCGTTCCCGGCCACGCCGCAGGCCGACCGCAATTACACGTATCCGTTCACCGATCAATGGAAGACCGCACGGTGCAACCCGTCCGTCTACACGTCGGCGCAGCGCAACGACGCGGACGCGGCGGTGTCGAACCTGTTCGCGATGCACAACCGGATGCACGACTGGTCGTACCACCTCGGTTTCACGGAATCGGCCTGGAACATGCAGGTGGTGAACGTGTCCGGGCAGGGGCTCGGCGGTGACCCGGAGAACGGGCGCGCGCAGTCGAACGCGCTCGGCGGCTCCCGGAACAACGCGAACCAGGGCACGCCGCGCGACGGCCTCCCGCCCACCACGAACATGTTCCTGTGGCAGCCGGTCGCGGGCAGCGCGTACCCGCCGTGCGTCGACGGCGACTACGACATGACCGTGATCGGTCACGAGTACGGCCACGCGATCACGAACCGGATGATCGCCGGGCCGGACACCGGCATCGGGTCCGTGCAGGGCGGCTCGATGGGCGAGTCGTGGAGCGACCTGCTCGCCATGGAGTACCTGTTCGAGAACGGGTTCCGCGCGGCCGGCAACACCCCGTTCGTGACCGGCGCGTACGTGACCGGCAACACCGTCAACGGCATCCGCAACTTCGACTCCAGCCGCAGCCCGCTGAACTTCTCCGACGTGTCCTACGACCTGGTCGGCCAGCAGGTGCACGCGGACGGCGAGATCTGGAGCGCCACCCAGGTCCGGCTGCGCGAGGCGTTCCTCGACGAGTACGGCGACGGCTCCCCGGAGCTGCAGAAACGCTGCGCCGAGGGCAAGACCGACGTCAACCGGTGTCCGGGCAACCGGCGCTGGATCCAGCTGATGTTCGACTCGTTCCTGCTGCAGGCGTCCAGCCAGTTCAGCATGCTCGACATGCGGGACAACATGCTGGCCGCGGACCTGGCCCGGTTCGGCGGCGCGAACCAGAAGCTGATGTGGGACGTGTTCGCCGAGTCCGGCATGGGCCGCGACGCCACCAGCGGCCCGTCCGACGCGCAGCCGGTGCCGAGCTTCGCCTCCCCGCAGGCCCGGAACGCGACCGTGACCGTCAAGGCGTCCGCGCCGGTGCAGGTGTTCGTGGGCGACTACGAGGCGCGGGCCACGCCGATCGCGGACACCGACCCGGCCACGCCGCTGGGCGACACGTTCGAGATCGTGCCCGGCGTGGAGTTCGATTTCACGGTGACCGGCGCCGGCTACGGCCACCAGCGGCTCTCCGAGTCGTTCCGGGCGGGCCGCGCGTCGACGCTGCGCGTGGACCTCAAGCCCAACCTCGCCTCCGCGGCGGCCGGAGCCACGGCCACCGGCCCCGGCGTGAACCTCGACAAACTGATCGACGACACCGAGGGTACGAACTGGGCGTCGACGGACGGCGTCGCAGGCAAGGCCGTGACCGTCGACCTGGCGGGCACTCAACGCCGCACCGTCACCGACGTCAACGTCAGCGCGCTGCTGCGGCCCGCCATCCTCACCGACGCTGACCCGGCCAACCCGCAGAACCGGTTCACCGCGCTGCGCTCCTTCGCGGTCTGGGCGTGCGACGCCACCCGCGCGGACTGCACCACGGACGCCGGTTTCCGCAAGGTCTACGTCAGCCCGTCCGACGCGTTCCCGGCCCCGAACTTCCGGCCGACCGCGCCCACGCTCAACCTGCGCAGCTTCCGCATCCCGCCGACGCAGGCCACCCACCTGCGCCTCGAGGTGCTCAGCAGCCAGTGCACCGGCAACCCGCGCTACGCCGGTGAGCAGGACGACGACCCGGCCGCGGCCACGGACTGCGCGACGGCCAGCCCGTTCCGCAACGAGGTCCGCATCGCGGAGTTCCAGGCGTACGGACGGTGACTTCATCCCCCTTTCCCGGCATGATCATGGCGGGAAAGGGGGACCCACCGTGGTACTGGACTGGTTGAACAGCACCGCCGTCACCGCGTTCGGCGCGCCGACGAGCTGGGCCGAGGTGCTCGGCTTCGCCACCGGCGCGCTGTGCGTGTGGCTGGTCGTCCGGCAGCACATCGCGAACTGGCCGCTCGGCATCGCGAACGTGCTGCTGCTGTTGCTGGTGTTCCTGGACGCCAAGCTCTACGCGGACGCCGGGCTGCAGGTGGTCTACGTGGTGCTCAACGCGTACGGCTGGTGGCACTGGCACACCGGGCGTGGCCAGGCCCCGCTGCCGGTACGTCGTACCACCCGGGTGGAGTGGATCGGCCAGATCGTCGCCGGAATCGCCGCCACCGCCGCGCTCACCTGGTGGCTGACCACGCACACGGACTCGACCACCGAGCTGCCGGACGCCGCGACCACCGCGCTGTCGCTGATGGCCACCTACGGCCAGTCGCGCAAGCTGCTGGAGAGCTGGTGGCTGTGGATCGCGGCCGACCTGATCTACATCCCGCTCTACGGTTACAAGGGCCTGTGGCTGACCGCGCTGCTCTACGTGCTGTTCCTCTGCCTGTGCATCGCCGGCCTGCGCTCGTGGCGGAGGACCGTATGAGCTTCGGCACCGGCCTGGTGATCGGCAAGTTCTACCCGCCGCACGCCGGCCACCACCATCTGATCGCGACCGCGGCCGCACAGTGCGACACGCTGACCGTGGTGGCCGCGCCGTCCCGCCGGGAGTCCATCCCGCTCGACCTGCGCCTCACCTGGCTCCGCGCCGAGCACCCCACCGTCCACTTCATCGGGATTTATGACGATCATCCGGTGGATTACGGCAGCGACGACGCCTGGGACGCGCACGTCGCCGTGTTCCGGGAGGCGGCCGGCACGGACCGGTTCGACGCGGTGTTCAGCTCCGAGGAGTACGGCGCGGAGCTGGCCCGCCGCTTCCGCGCGGTCCACGTGCCGGTCGACCCGCCGCGCGCCACGGTCCCGGTCTCCGGCACCGCGATCCGCGCGGACCCGGTCGCGCACTGGGAGCACCTGGCACCGCCGGTCCGCGCCTGGTTCGCCCGGCGCGTGATCGCGGTCGGCGCGGAGTCCACCGGCACCACCACGATCGCGTCCGCGCTGGCCGCGCACTATCGGTCACGCGGCGGCGTCTGGGCGAATACGCGGTGGGTGCCGGAATTCGGTCGCGAGCTGACCGAGCGCAAACTGCGCGCGGGCGTGGCGCTGGCGGACCTGACCTGGGACCGCGACGACTTCGTCGAGGTCGTCACGGAGCAGAACCGCGCCGAGGACGAGGCGGCCGCGCTCGGCTCCCCCGTCCTGTTCGGCGACACGGACGCGGCCGCCACCGCGATCTGGGAGCGCCGCTACCTCGGCAGCACCTCCACCGCCGTGCTGCACGCGGCCCGGAAACCGGACCTCTACCTGCTCACCGACCACGAGGACGTGCCGTTCGAGGACGACGGCACGCGTGACGGCGAGCACCTGCGGGCCTGGATGACCGGCCTGTTCCGCACACACCTCGCCGGGACCGGCGTGCCCGTGGTCGCGCTGCGCGGACCGCACGAGACCCGGATGGCGATCGCGGTCGCGGCCTGCGACGCGTTGCTGGACAAGGGCTGGAGCCTCGCCGAGCCCGAGAAACCACGTAGCTGAACAGATCGTCCGCTGACCGGCACAGTGGACGTTCACCCACAAAACGTCATGTCGTACGCGCTAGGCTCTGGCCCCAGCCGCACCAGTGGCCGAAGTCCTGCGAAGGAGCGAGCTGTGATCGAGCGAGGCGTCCCGCTGCGACCGGGAGACCCTGCGCGCGTCGGCCCGTACGAGATCGTCCGCCGGCTCGGCGCAGGTGGCCAGGGCGTGGTCTTCCTCGCCAAGGACCCCTCCGGGCGGCCGGTCGCGGTGAAGGTCGTGCACGCGGAGACGGCCGCGGACGAGGAGTTCCGGCACCGGTTCCGGTCCGAGGTCGCGCGCGTGCGCCAGGTGCCGCCGTTCTGCACCGCGGAGGTGCTCGACGCGGACCCGGACGCGGCCCGGCCGTACCTGGTGACCGAGTTCGTCGACGGCGCCTCGCTGGCCCAGGAGGTCGCCGAGCGCGGGCCGCTCAGCCCGTCCAACCTGCACGCGGTCGCGATCGGCGTGGCCACCGCGCTCACCGCGATCCACGAGGCCGGCGTCATCCACCGCGACCTCAAGCCGCACAACGTGCTGCTCGCGCCCGGCACGCCCAAGGTGATCGACTTCGGCATCGCGCGCGCCTGGGAGTCGACCACGCAGCACACCCGCACCGGCCAGATCGTCGGTACGGCGAACTACATGGCACCGGAGCGCTTCGACGAGTCCGGCAGCCCGCTCACCCCCGCGTCGGACGTGTTCGCCTGGGGCTGCGTGGTCACGTTCGCCGGGACCGGCCGCGCGCCGTTCCACGCGGACAACCCGATGTCGATCTTCGGCCGGATCCTCACCCAGGCGCCGGACCTCGGCACGCTCGACGGACCACTGCGCGACCTCGTGGCACGTGCGCTGCAACGCGATCCCCGGCAGCGGCCGACCGCGCGCGAGCTGCTGGACCTGCTGCTGCACGGCGGCCCCCAGCGGTCACCGCAGCTCGCGGACGCGCTGGACCAGCAGCCGGCGCTGAGGACCGCCGCGATCGAGCTGCAGAACGCGCCCGTCTTCACGCTGCCCACCGAGACGCCGCCGGACTCGACCTACATGCCGGCCGCGCCCACGTTCTCCCCGTCCTTCCCGCCGCCACCCACAGGCCCGGCCTCGGCCCCGCCCTACGCTCCCGGCCCGGCCTCGGCCCCGCCCTACAGCGCCCCGCCCTACAGCGCCCCGCCCTACGCCGCCGGTCCCGCGTCGGCCCCGCCCTACACCCCGATCTCCGGGATGCCGATGTCGGCCGTGCCGCAGTCCCCCGCGCACCCGCACGAGGACCACACGCTGCCCATGCAGGCCGGTCCCGGCTTCCCGTCCCCGCCCAGCTTCCAGGGCGGCCCCGGCCTCCCGCCGCCCGGCTATCCGCAGCCCCCGCAGAACAGCGCCCCGCGCCGCGGCGGCCGTACCGTCGGCGTCCTCGTCGTGGTCGTGCTGCTGCTCCTGGCCGGCACCGGTGGCGTCGTCGCCGCGCAGGCCGCCGGCATGTTCGGCGCGGCCGTCGAGAACGAGCGGGACAACGAGGCAGCCGGCCCCACCACGCCCGCGCCGTCCCCGTCCGACGACGTGTTCACGCTGCCCAAGGGCAAGTCGCTGATCGTCGACGCGCTGACCAACCCCGGCCAGTGGTACGGCACGTACATCGTCGGCGAGGAGGAGTCCGAGTGCGACGTCCTGGAGGGCGCGCTCCGCGTGCAGCGGGTCACCCCCGGGTCGTACACCTGCGGCGGTCCTGATGACAAGGTCAAGGGTGACCACACCGTCGCGGTGACCGCGCGCCTCGAGAAGCCCGGGACCTGCATCGGCATCTGGCTGTTCTGGGAGCAGCCGCGCAGCTACCAGCTGACCGCCTGCGAGGACGCGTTCCGGCTGTCCGTCGAGCGCGAGGACGGCAGCGGTTACGTGATCCGCGAGTTCCCGCTCACCGAGGCGCTGCCGCTCAACAAGCCGCTGCGCATGCAGGTGCTGGTCGAGGGCGACGGCGTCAGCTTCGGCCACGACGGCATCCTGATCGGCCAGGCGGACCTCCCGGAGAAGGACATCACGGAGGGCATCGCCGCCGTCATCGGCATGGTCAGCGCGCCCGGCGACGACTCCCCGCCCTACGGCGCCTCCTTCAACGACATCGAAGTCCGCACGCTCAACAGCTGAAAACCCTTTAAAAGCGGATATTCCCGCTTCCGCCGTGGTCCGGCCCGCATGCTCCCGCGGGCTCACCGTTCGCGGTGGTCAGGAAGACCCGTCGGTCAGCGCCGGGCCCGGCACCGCTGGGTGACGCTGACCGCGGGATCGCTCTCCGACGTCGCGTTCAGCGTGACCTCGGCCGTGCGTGCGCCGTTGCGGCCCGGATCCACCGCGACCGTCACCGTGGCACCCCCGCCGGGACCGGCCGTGACCAGCGCGTGCGGCAGCTCCGCCCGCCAGCCCCGGCCGTCGACCGCGGCGGACAGCCGGTAGACGTCCGTTACCGGCCCGGTGAGCGTGAACGTGCAGGTCCGCGGCGCGGTCAGCCGCCCCGGCGTCAGCGCGGCGCTGCGCACGGCCGGCCCGGCGCCGTCCAGCGACCGCACCGCCACCGTGTACGACAGCACCCCGCCCGGCCCGCGCGTCAGGTCCAGCACGTAGAAGTGCAGGCGGTTGGCCGCGTCCACGTACTCGTAGAAGCTGCCGGACCGGGTCCCCGCGTGGAACAGCGCATCGGACAACTGCCGGTAGTCGCCCATGGTGATCATCTGCTGCGTACCGTCCGGACGCACGAAGTCGACCATGCCGATGTCCTGCGGGTGCGCGTCGACGACCCACTGGAACGGCGCCCGGTCCTCGTTCTTCGTCTTGCTGATCAGCACGCCGTGGTCCGGCGTGAACGAGTCCGCGCCCATCCGGTCCACCACCTCGACCGTGTAGTTGTCGTAGCCGCCGCCGTCACAGAGCACATCCGTGGTGACGGAGCAGGACGGCGACCGGTCGCCGTCCAGCGCGATGGTGATGCCGTTGAACCCGGTCGTCGCGACCGCGCGGGCCGTCACCCGTGCCACGACGAGTCCCGAGCCGGCCAGGTCCGCTCGGGACAGCCGCAGCACCTGGCCGTCGCCGATCAGCTTGATCTTCATCTTGTCGCGGATCGTGTGCAGCGAGCCCATCGCGCCGCCGTTGACCGGCGGGATCTGCCAGCGCGTGTGCGGTCCGCCCGGCCCGTTGAACGAGCCGCGCGACATCATGCTCCACGGCCCGGTGTAGGCGCGGCGCAGCGGCGTACCGTATGGATTGTTGTAGTTGTCCCCGATGCTCAGCAGGTGGCTGAGCTCGTGCGCGTAGACCGCCTGCCCGCTGCTCTCCGCCTGGGTCGACGATCCGCCGCCCGCGTTCGGCCAGATCGTGGCCGCGGAGGCCCAGGACGTCCACGGCACGTACCGGGTGGCGGCCGAGTTCGGCAGCGCCGGGTCCGGCGGCCCGAAGTCCTCGGACACCGAGGCCGCGTCCGGGAAGCGCATCTGGCCGAACTCCTGCCACGTCGACGACTCGTCCTGGCCCGCGGAGAGGATGAAGACCAGCTCGTAGGAGTCCGCCACCTCGTCGCCGACCTGGGCGCGCCACGCGCCGAGCCCGTCCGTGCGCAGGTTCCGGTTGCAGGTCTCGCCGGCCGGGCACGCGCCCGGGTTCATGTCGTCGGTGATGCCGTACCGGTGGGCCGGGTTCGCCATCTCGTACGGGCCGAACGCGGTCAGGTCCACGCCGTACCGGCCGTAGGAGTCCTGCATCCAGTACTCGTGCAGCGTGTGCCCGTTGTTCAGCGTGCCGGGCGTGTTCAGGAAGTCACGGTAGAACGCGGGCACGTCCGCCCGCGCGATCCCGGCCGCGCTCGGCTGCGGATTGCCGAACACGGTGGACTGCGCCGCCTGCGTCACCACGAACGGCTGGTCCGGATAGTCCAGCGTGACCAGCGCGATCCGGAAGTTCCGCTCCGACCCGGTCGCGGGCACGGCGGCGCCGGGCACCGGCACGTAGTCGCCCCAGGTCATGTGGTCCGGGTTCTCCCACCGCTGCGGGTCGACGACGCGGAACGGGTCCGGCGGTGCGGCTCGGGCGACGCCGGCCGGCACGACGATCAGTGACAGGGCCAGCATCGCGATGACCGCGCCGGCCGTCCGGGAACGTCTCATTCGCACACCTCTCGACAACCCTAGGACCAGGGCCGGGGGTACGACAGCAGCGCGCGCCCCCGGCCTTCTCAACGACTGATCGGTCAGTCAGGAAGTGGCGGGCTGCAGCTCCGGCGCGGCCACCCGCCCGCGCCTGGTGAGCAGCGCGTCCAGCGAGAACGGCCCCGGCCCGAGCACCGCGATCAGGAAGAACGCCCAGCAGAACAGCGCCGCCGACTCGCCGCCGTTGGCCACCGGGGCGAGCGCGTCCGGCTGGTGCACCACGAAGTACGCGTACGCCATCGAGCCGGAGCAGAGCAGCGCGGAGACACGGGTGCCGAGACCGACCACCACGAGCGTGCCGAAGACCAGCTGGATCAGGCCCGCGTACCAGCTCGGCCAGGTGCCGGCCGCGATCGCCTCGCCGGTGCCGCGGCTGCCGCCGAACAGCCCGAGCACCCCCGCGGCGCCGTGCACGGCGAAGATCAGGCCGACGACGAGGCGAAACAATGTAGTAACGGGTACGGACAGTCGGTCAGACATCATTACTCCCTAGCATCTGATCGGTCACCCACCGGAATCACCACAGGATTCCACAGATATCGACAGTCGTCGATATGACAAGCCACATAGGTGAGATCATTCAGGGATGCTGACCACCGTGCTCGCCGTCGCGGGCGTCATCGTCTTCGTCGGCGCGGCCCTCGCGGTCTGGACCTTCGGCATGTGGGACTACGTCACCGGCCGCGCCGCCCGCCAGCACCAGGCCACCGAAATGCTGATGCGCGGCGCGGAAGCGTGGGCCATGCCGAAGGACCGGCACACCACCTCGGAGCCCGGCCGGGACGCCGCCTCCGCGTCAGGCCGGGACGCCACCTCGGCGGGCTGAGGCTCCGGCGGCACCGCGCGAGGCCCGCACCGCCGTCATGCCCCGTTACCATTGCCGGAATTCCGGTATACAGAGGTTGTCGAGTCAGGGTCTGAGCGGCGTGAGGCCGGTGAAGACCCTCACGACCCCCGCCCCGAACCGATCAGGACGCCAGCGCGGCGTAGCGGCCGTTCTCGGCGATGAGGCCGTCGTGGGTCCCGGCCTCGACGATGCGCCCGTGGTCAACCACCGCGATCTGGTCAGCGTCACGAACAGTGGACAGCCGGTGAGCGATCGTGATCGTGGTACGCCCCTCCGCGAGCGTGTCGAACGCGGCCTGTACCGCCCGCTCGGTCTCGGTGTCCAGCGCGGACGTCGCCTCGTCCAGGACCAGCACGCGCGGGTCGCGCAGCAGCGTGCGGGCGATCGCGATGCGCTGCTGCTCGCCGCCGGAGAAGCGGTAGCCGCGGGATCCGACGACCGTGTCGTACCCCTCGGGCAGGCTCTGGATGTGGTCGTGGATCTGCGCGGCACGCGCGGCGGCCTCGAGCTGCGCGTCGGTCGCGTCCGGTTTCGCGTAGCGGAGGTTCTCCCGGATCGTGGTGTGCAGCAGGTACGTCTCCTGACTGACCACTCCGACGATCCCGGCCAGGTCGTCCAGCCGCAGATCCCGCAGGTCCACGCCGTCGATCGTGACGCGGCCGGAGTCCGGGTCGTGCAGGCGCGCGATCAGCGAGGCCAGCGTGCTCTTGCCGGACCCGGTCTCGCCGACCAGCGCGAGGCTGCTGCCGGCGGGCACGTCCAGCGTGACACCGGCCAGCGCCGCGGTGTCGCTGCCGGGGTAGGAGAACGTGACGTCCTCGAGGCGCAGGTGACCGCGGGGGCTGGCGATCGTCTTCGGCCGCGCGGGGTCGGCCACCTCGGTCGGCAGGTCGAGGTACTCAAAGATGCGCGCGAACAGCGACAGTGAACTGGTGATCTGCACGCCCACGCTGAGCAGGCCCATCAGCGGGCGGAACAGGCCGTTCTGCAACGCGGTGAACGCGACGAGCGTGCCGATGCTGATCGCGCCGGCGGTGCCGGGCAGGCCCGCGGACAGGTAGATGAGCGCGGGGATCGCGGCGAAGATGATGCTCATGGTGGCCATCCGCCACCGGCCGGCCAACTCCGAGCGCAGCTCCAGGTCGATCAGGCGCGCGGACGACTCGGCGAACCGGGCGATCTGGTGCGCGCCCGCGCCCATCGTCTTGCTCAGGCGCACGCCGCTGACGGACAGGCCCTCCTCGATCGTGACGTTCAGGTCGGCCAGTTCGCGCTGCCGCTCCGCCACGATCTCCCGGCGCATGCCGGCGACCTTGCGCGTGAAGTAGACGGCCGGCGGGAGAACGATCAGCGACGCGAGGCTCAGCTGCCAGGAGAGCGCGAGCATGGCGACGATCGTGGCGACCGCGGTGGTCAGGTTCGAGGCGATGCCGGCCGCGGTGTTGGTCACCACGGTCTCCATGCCGCCGATATCGTTGGTGATCCGGGACTGCACCTCGCCGGTACGCGTACGCGTGAAGAACCCGACGGACTGTCGCTGCAGGTGGGTGAAGACGTCCACGCGCAGCCGGTGCATGACCTCCTGCCCGACGCGGGTGGAGATCCAGGTCTGCACCACGCCCAGTGCCGCGGTCACGGCCGCGACCGCGATCATGCCCGCGACCAGCCAGGACAGCAGCGTCAGATCCTGTCGCGGCAACGCGGCGTCGATGACCTCGCGCAGCAGGAACGGCGACGCCATCCCGACCACGGCCGAGACCACGATGATCCCGGTGACGATCGCGAGCGGCGTGCGGTGCGGGGTGAAGAGCCGGGCGATGCGGCGCAGCGACACGTCCCGGGCCTTGGTCCTGTCAGCCTCCGAGGGCTTCCGTTGATCTCTTGGCAATGCGACTCCTATTTATTGAGGTAACCTCATCATGAGGCTACAACCGCATCTGCCGCTACGCTATTTCCGTGTTCTCCTCGTCTCCCTCGCCCGAGTCGCTCCCGGAGCTGTTCTGGGCCGTCGCCCGCCGCCTGCGTCACACCGGCCGCGAGACGCTGGCCCCGTTCTCGATCACGCCGAGCCAGTCACGGGCGCTCGGCGTGCTCGCCCACCACGGCCCGCTGCGACTGAGCGCGGTCGCGGACCACCTGCGCATCGCCCCCCGCTCCGCCACCGAGGTCATCGACGGCCTGGAGTCCCTGGGCTACGCGGCCCGCCGCCCCGACCCCGACGACCGCCGCGCCACGCTGGTCTCGCTCACGGACGCCGGCGTGGCCGCCGGCGACGCCATCCGCGCCGCCCGCCTGGCCGAGGCCGACCGCATCTTCGGCTCCCTCCCCGACGACGACCGCGCCACCCTCGACCGCATCCTCCGCGGCCTGCTCCAGTAGCTCTTCGCCCTGGCCGGAAGGGCAAGGCCAAGATCAAAATGTTGATCTTCCCGCTCCCGGCGTGGTGGCGGTCCGCATGCTCCCGGCCCTGCCGCCCACTACCGTTCGGTGCGATTGGTCGCGATGCCCGAGCCGGCGCCGGGCTGCTCGGTGCGCCGAGCCGGTGCCGGGCTGCTCGGCACGCCGAGTTCATCGGGGCAGGGCAGGGCGCTCCGCGCCCGAAATTTCGGTATATCAGGGCCTAATCCGTGATCGTTGCGACTTCTGGCCCAGGCCCAGGCTTCCTGGTTCACTTTTCGTGGTCACTCTCCTCGGCAGGGCTGTCCGTCTTGCGGCTTCTGGGTCGCGGGCCGGCAGTGGCTCCGGCCTTGATCGGCGGTCGTATGTACGTTCTCCACGCTTTGAGTGCCTGAGACCGTAGAAAACGTACATACGACCGTTGATCAAGTCCCGTAGCGTTCCGTGAGCAGGCGCCATGAAATGACATATCCGGCATCGCCGGCCTTCCGGCGACAAGGCTAGGCTGCCGGGCCACAGCCGGGGCCGCGTGCAGTGGTGCTGGCCGGGCGGGCGGGTTCTGGTTCTGGGCCGGTGCCGCGCGGGACCGGCAGGGAGGAGCGCCAGCGACGACCGGTGCCCGCGGGAGCATGCGGACCGCCACCACGCCGGAAGCGGGAACATGAATTGAATCTTGATCTGGCTTTTATGGCGCGGCGTCCGGCCGGGCGTCACGATAGCGTCGGCGCGTGACGGGCGATCAGGTGTTGCAGGACGGGCCGCACCGGCGGGTGGTGCGGGTCGGGGACACCGTGCGGCGGCCGATGCTCGCCTGGTCGGGTGCGATCCACGAGTTGCTGCGGCATCTCGAGGCGGTCGGCTTCCCGGCGTCGCCGCGCGTGCTCGGGATCGACGATCAGGGGCGTGAGGTGCTGACCTATCTGGACGGGGACTCCGGCCCGGACGGGTGGGACCGGGTCGTGGACGAGCGCGGGCTGGCCGCGATGGCTCGCCTGCTGCGGGATTACCACGACGCGGTACGGGATTTCCGGCCCTCCGCACGCTGGGCCTCGGGTGCGGACAGGGTCGGCACGGACCAGATCGTGTGTCACGGCGACTTCGGCCCGTGGAACCTGGTCTGGCGCGGGCCGGAGCCGGTCGGCATCCTGGACTGGGACTACGCCGGCCCCGGCACGCACCGGCGGGACGTCGCCTACGCGCTGGAGTACGTCGCGCCGTTCCGGGACGACGACATGTGCCTGCGGTGGCTGCGGTACCCGTCGCCGCCGGACCGCCGCCGCCGGATCGAGGTCTTCGCGGGCGCGTACGGGCTCGGTTCCACGGACGGGCTGGTCGACGACGTGATCGCGGAGCAGCAGCGGGTGCTGGCGCTCACCCGCCGGCTGGCCGCCGAGGGCCGCGAACCGCAGCTGACCTGGCTGCACGACGGCGTGATCGACGAGGGCGACCGGCGGGTGGACTGGAGCCGTCGTCACCGGCACCTCCTCGCCGGTCTGCCATGATGACGCACGCCGCGACCACGAAGGACTCCACCCGCAGGCCGCCACCGCGCCGCGCCCGCGCCGACCGTGAGCGGAACCGGGACGTGATCGTCACCGCCGCCCGCGCGCTGTTCGCCGCCGCCGACGACGCCGGCGAGCCGGTCTCGATGAACGAGGTCGCCCGCACCGCACACGTCGGCATCGCCACGCTCTACCGGCACTTCGGCACGCGCGAGGAGCTGGCCGAGGCGGTCTACATGAGCAAGCTCGACGAGATGACCGCGCGCGTGGATTCCCGCACGCGGGACGCGGACGCGCACACCGCGCTCGGCGCCTGGGCGCAGGAGTTCGCCACGTTCATGCTGGCCAAGCGCGGCATGATGGACACGCTGCGCGCCACCTGGCAGTCCGGCGCGCTGGACGGCTCCGCCACCGCGTCCCGCATCACCGCGATCATCGCGGGCTTCTACACCCGCTCCTCGACCGACCACAGCCTGCGCGCGGGCGTCGACCCGGCCGACGTGACGCTGGCCGTGGCCGCGCTGCTGACGACCGCGTCGACGCCGGAACGCGCCCGCCGCCTGATCGCCCTCTTCATCGACGGTCTGGCCTCCTGAGCAGGTCCGCCGGCCGGATACTGAGCGGGTGATCACGTTCGAACAGCTGGTCACCCTGATGTACGAGGGGAGGACGGCTGAGGTCGCGGAGGTGCTGATCGCACTCGACGAGCCGGAGCGTCGCGCGTTCGCGGCGTCGCTGAAGGAGGTCCACTACCTCCGCCCCGCGCCGCCGTACGAGCCGGAACCGCACGGCCCGGACGAGACCGAGGCCGAGCAGCGCGCGCGTGCCTCACGCGAGTGGTACCGGGAGCACCTGTTCCGGTGCGAGCAGATGGATGCGCTGCGCATCGCCGGTGCCGCCTGCATGCCCCGGGCCGCGGACGTCACCTCGTGGCTGCGCTCGGACCGGTTCCGCATCGAAACGCTGGCGCACAACGCCGTGCACCTCGTCCGCGTGCTGCAGGCGCCGGGGCGGCCGTCGCTGCCGGCCGTCGCCCGCGCGCTCGCGGCGAGGATGACGGCCGACACCGCCGACCTGTACTGGCCCATCGTCAGCGCGCTGCTCCAGGCCGCGGCGCTGCCGATGCCGGTGCACGAGGGCACGGTCTCCGCCTGGCTCGCGGAGACGTCTTCACCGGAGTTGCTGCGGTCGTCGCCCTGGACGGCCGTGCTGCTGCCGCACGTGTTCACGATCCGCGGCCTCGGTCGGCGCGCCGACGCCGGCTGGCCGGCCGCGGTGCACGCATTCTGCGCCGAGGGCGGCACCGACCGGCGGATGCTGCTGGACGGCTGCCTGCACCGGATGCGCGAGGGCGATCGGCAGAACGCGCTCGGTCCCTTCCTGACGCTGTACGGCCTGCTCACACCGACCCTGGACGAGCAGGTGGCGGCCGTGCCGGACTACCTCGGCATGCTGTCCGGCGCGAGCTCCGCCGCGGCCGGGCTCGCCGCACAGGCGTTGCGGGCGGTGAACGCGCACGGGCGGCTGGAGACGCGCGCGACCGCGGATGCCGGGCAGGCGATGCTGTCCCGCCGGGAGAAGAAGCTGGTCCGCGCCGGGATCGCACTGCTCGGGGCCGCGCTGGACCGCGGTCCGGACCCGGCGCTGTTCGCGGCGCTGGTGTCCGGCCTCGGCGCGCGATCCGCCGATCTCGTCGAGGCCGTGCTGGCGTCGATCGCCCGGCACCTCCCGGCCGCAGGCGATGAGGGACGCTCGCTGTTCGCGGCCGCGGCGGCGTCGCTCGACGGCGACCTGCGGCGACAGGCCGGCACGATCCTCGGTGCCGAGGCTTCACCGCTCGTGTGGCCGCCGTCCGGGCCGACCGTGTCGATGCCGGAACGGGCCGAACCGATGCCGGCGCCGATCGCGTCGCCGGCGGAGGTGGCCGACGAGGTGGCGGTCACGCAGCAGGTCTGGGGCGGTGGCAGCCTGATCGACATCGAACGGATCATGGATGCCGTGGTCCGGTTCGCGCATGCGGACCGGGAGGCGCTGGTCGCCACGCTCGCGCCGATCGCCGACGTGGAGTCCGACTCGCAGCTCGGCCATGTGGTGCGGGCCCTCGTGCACGGCGGGGAGATCCGGCGCAGGTGGCGGCGCCCGTTCACCACGGTCGACCTTCTCACGGAAGAGCGCACCGACGAACTCGCCCGGCAACTGCGGCGGACGCCGCCGGATCCGCCTCCCGCGCTGCTGGCCACGCCGGCCACGGTTCTCGGGCACGTCGACCCGGAGCGGGTGCTCGCACTGCTCACCGCCGCGGAGCGGGACGGGTGGCAGCCCGGCCCTCTCGACCTCGCACAGGCGCTGCTGCGGCTGCCCCGTGACATGGACGCGCTGGTCGCCGGCGCGGAGCGGCTCACCAGCCCCGCCGGGCTGGTCCTCGCCCGCTGGGTGCGCCGGGGCGGACTGCCGGATCCGGTGGTGACCACGATCGACGCGCCGGCGAGGGCCTGCGACCACACGCCGGTCTGTGAGCGATGCCGCTATGCCACGGCCCGGTACGGCCGGGCCCGGCGGGTCACCACGTTCGCACCGGTCGCGCACGGTCTGCCCGGCCTGCCCGCGGACCTGTTCTCCCAGCCTGAGGCACATGCCGTGCGGCGCGCCCAGGTCGGCACCGGCCTCGACGCGCACGCCGGGTGGGTCATGGCGTTGCCCAGCAACCGGGAGATCGCCGCCGCGTACCTGCAGCTCCCGCTCGCGCAGGCCGCGGACGGCCCGTTGTCGCACGCCCTCGACGTGCTGCCGATCCTGGCGAGCGCGGACGGCGCGTGCGGTCCCGCCGTCGCGCTCTGCCTCGCCTACGGCCTCGCCGCCGGACGGCCCAGCGGGCGCATCGCCACCGTCGACGCGTTTCTGCTGCTCGCGGCGCGGGGCGATCTGGACGCTCCCCTGGTCGGCCGGGAACTCGGGGCGCTGGCGGCCGTCCCGGGCGCGATCGGCCTCGCGCGTGTCGCGGACGGGCTCACCGAGGCGTTGCGGGCCGGCGCCGGCCCGCAGGTCTGGGCGGTCACGCGCGTGCTCGTACCCGCGCTGCTCGATCTTCCCAGGATCCCGGCCGCCACCGCGGACGTGCTGATGCTGGCCGAGGCGGCAGCGGCGGCGGCCCACGCCACCGGTGACCTGCCGTCGGTCACCGCGGTCGCCGCCCGCGGGTCCCGCACCCGGCTCGCCGTCGAGGCCGGCCGCCTCGCGCGGACCCTCGCGCGATCGGATGCCGCTGGTACGGTCACCTGACGCCGATCACGAGGGGAGACGTCGATGGCCGAGGTGGCGCTGCGACCGGTCCGGGACGCGGATCTGGACACGCTGTTCGCGCTGATGCGTGACCCGGAGTCGGTGCGGATGGCGGCGTTCACGGCGAAGGATCCCGGCGATCGTGCCGCCTTCGACGCCCACATGGCGAGGATCCGCGCCTCGCCGGACGCGGACAACCGGGCCGTCACGCTCGACGGGCGGCTGGTGGGCAGCATCGCCGCCTTCGTCCTGGACGGTGACACCGAGGTCACCTACTGGATCGACCGGTCCTTCTGGGGGCAGGGGATCGCCTCCCGCGCGCTGGCGCTGCTCCTCGACTCGGTGCCGGTCCGGCCGGTGCTCGCCCGCGCCGCGAGCGACAACGCGGGCTCGCTGGCGGTGCTGCGGCGCGCCGGTTTCACCGTCATCGGCACGGACACCGGTTTCGCCAACGCCCGCGGCACCGAGATCGAGGAGACCATCCTCCGCCTCGACCGATAGAGGGATCGGGACGTCAGCGCAGCCCGGCCCTGCGGAACATCTCGTCCTGCTCGGGGTCGTCCATGATCTCGCGGACCTCCTGGGCGCAGCGACACCCGGCCGCGATCCTGGCGGCCCACGCGAGCGCCTCCTCGCGGGTGGCCACCTCGACGACCGCGAATCCGCCGATGACCTCCTTGGTCTCCGGGTACGGCCCGTCGGTGACGAGGCCGTCGGTGCCCACGATGCTCGCCCGTTGACGTTGCAGACCCGCGCCGTACACCCACACGCCCGCGTCGAAGGCCTCCTGGCACACGGCCTTCGAGGCCTTTGCCACGTCGCCCCAGTCCCCGTCGGGGATGTGGTCCATCGCGCCGTCGTCGAAAGAGATCAGGTACCGCGTCATCGCAGGTCTCCCCTGTTCCGGCAGCCCTCGCGGCCACCTCTCGCATGTTCTACGAACGCCCCTCGCCGAATCCGACGCTACGCCGGGGAAAATTCTCCGCGGCCGGAACCCGCTCGCGATGATCAGCACCGGCCGGGGATCATCGGGCGGTGATCGGTGACGCGTTCGGCAGTCTGCTCGGCCCGCGGCTGGGCCGGGGACACGGCCGTGGCGGAGGTGGAGCGGGACGACGGCGTCATCAGTCGCGGCGACGCCGCACGCTGCTTCCGGGGCCCGGAGTTCTGGTCCGCGACGGAGACCGCGCTGCTGGACCGGGCCCGTGGGCGGGTGCTCGACATCGGCTGCGGCGCCGCCGTCGCGTGTGGTGGCTGACTCGCCGTGGCGGCTGGAGGGCGTGGACCGCGACGGACCGTTGCCGCCGTGCTCGCGCTTCGCTGAGGCGCCCGAGCCTGTGGTGCGGATGACACGCCGGCACGACATGTTGTGGGTTGCACTCCGGGCGTACCCAGATATGGTGTTGGCGCAGGTTTGTTCGGGCGTGAATTCGTATGCGCCGGGACGTGTGGGCGCTGGACGCCCGCGACCCTGCCACCGCGCCCCGTCGCCCATCCGGTGACGTGGCGGTCCGGGACCGCGCGGGACGGCCGTCGCCGACCAGCCCCGGTGGCCGCAATCCACGCGTGCCCCGTGGTGGCCTGTGCCCGCGCGGTCCGGCGACCTCGGCCGCACGGACGTGACGCATCGGCCGCGCGCCATGGTGACGCGCCACGTTTCACGGAAACGGGGCCGGGCATGCCGGGAAATCTGCTGTGGAAAGTCGTCGCCGCGCCCGCTGTCTGCCGGCATTCGGACGTGGAGCGTCGATGATCGGCTCACGGGTGTCCACGGTCGACGCGGGCGCGGCAGCCTGTCCGCCGTCGTCCCGGTGCCGGGCCTGCGGGACGGATCGGCATGGGCGGGCGGGTTGTGCGGGCGGGTTGTGCGGGCGCACGGCGTACCCACGCAAGGTTGTGGATTTTGTCTTCAGAAACGCTCTGATCAGCAAGAATGGGGCGATGACAGCTCGTGGGACGGCCCGGCGCGCGGTGGTGCTGGGGATGGCGGTCGCGATGGCCGCCGGGTGTGGCAGTGATCCGGTCGAGCCGGTGTCGCTGCCCGCGCCCGCGCCGGCCCTGCCGAGCGTGACGCCGGCGCCGACGCTGCCGGACCTGCTGGGCGAGTCGGACGTCACCACCGGTCCTCCGGCGGTGTCGACCGCGCCGCCGGTGACGTTGCCGCCGTCCTCGCGGCCGCCGCTGACGCCGAGCGCGAGTCCCACACCGAGCAAGACCGCGGGCGCGACCGCGAGCCCGACGCCCAGCCCGACGCCGAGTGGCATTCCCACCGCGCACGCGGACGGGGTGCTGGAGCGGGGCGAGACCGGCGCGGAGATCACCGGGTTGCAGGAGCGGCTGACCGCGCTCGGGTACTGGAACGGGCCGGCGGACGGGCGGTTCGGGCCGTTGACGCAGCAGGCGGTCTACGCGCTGCAGAAGGCGGCCGGCATCAAGATCACCGGGACGGTCGACGCGGCGACGATCACGGCGCTGTCCGACGGTGTGCGGCCGGTCGCGAAGAGCCGCAAGGGGCACCGGGTCGAGATCGACCTGACGAGGCAGCTGCTGCTGATCGTGGACGACGGCGCGGTCACCAAGATCTTCAACACGTCGACCGGCACCGGGAAGCACTACCGCTACCAGGGCAAACGCTATCTCGCGAAGACACCGGCCGGGCAGTTCGCGGTCGACCGGCAGGTGAGCGACTGGCGGTACGGGCCACGCGGGCCGCTCTACCGCCCGAAGTACTTCACCGGCGGGATCGCGGTGCACGGCGCGGAGAACGTGCCGTCGTGGCCGGCGTCCGACGGGTGCGCACGCGTGACGATCGCGGCGATGGACTGGATCTGGAAGAAGCGCGCGATCCCGGTCGGCACACCGGTCCAGGTCTACTGATCACCCCGGCCGCGCACGTCGCGGTCGAGGCCCGCTGATCCCGTCGCGCACGTCGCAATTCAGGTCCGGGTCCCGCCGCGCACGTCGCAATCCAGGCTCGTCGATCCCGCCGCACCGCGTGCGGCTCGGCGTCTACCGGTCCTCCGGGCCGCACACGTCGTGCGGTCCGTGGCCGAACGTGGCCAGCACCTCGGCGGCCCACGGCGCCGGCGGCACGGCCTCGCGGCCGGCGACTCGGATCGCCCCGAGCACGGTCAGCAGCATGCCGTGCGCGAGAAACTCACGGAGCTCCAGCGGGCTCGCGCCGGTGATCTCGCGGACCGTCTCGTAGATGCGGCCGAAACGGTCACGCACCACCTCGCCGATCTGCGGGTCCGCCGCGGCGGAGAAGCCGTGCAGCAGCACGGACAGCAGGTCGTGCTCGCTCAGCAGCCGGTCGTAGGCCTGGCCGAGCGTCGCAAGATCCTTTCCTTGGGCGGACGCGTCGCGGAACGTCTGCTCGATCCGGTCGCAGGTGTGCTCCAGCGTGGCGATGAACAGCGCCTGCTTCGTCCCGAAGATCCGGATCACGTAGGGCTGGGTGACGCCCGCGAGCCGCGCGACCTGGTCCGTCGTGGTGCCGGCATAACCGCTGCGCGCGAACGCGGTGACGGCGGCGGTGACCAGTTGCTCGCCGCGCTCGGCGGCGGTGAGGCGGGTGCGGGGAGTCATGGTTGACAGGTTATCAGTCGATAACTACATTCGCCATGGACGCAGTTATCAGTCAATAACAACAACCTCCCGGGGGTACGGACATGAGCTCCACACCACGGCCGGTGGCGGCAGTTCTCGCCGCGGTCGGCATACCGATGTTCATGGTCACGCTGGACAACCTGGTGGTCACCACCGCGCTGCCGGTCATCAAGTCCGAGCTCGGCGCTTCGTTGACCGATCTGCAGTGGTTCGTCAATGCGTACACGCTGCCGTTCGCCGCGCTGCTGCTCACCGCGGCCGCGCTCGGTGACCGGATCGGCCGGCGCCGCCTCTTCCTGGCCGGCATCGCGGTGTTCACGCTCGCGTCCGCGGCCTGCGCGCTCGCCACCGAACCGTGGATGCTCACCGCGGCCCGTGCGGTCCAGGGCGCGGGCGGCGCCGCGGTCATGCCGCTGTCGCTCACGCTGCTGGCCGCGGCCGTGCCCGAACGGATGCGCAACGCGGCCGTCGGCATCTGGGGCGGCATCAGCGGCCTCGGCGTCGCGGTCGGCCCGGTGGTCGGCGGCGCGGTCGTCGACGGCCTCGACTGGCACTGGATCTTCTGGCTGAACGTGCCGATCGGCGTGCTCGCGCTGGTCATGGCCGCGACCGTGCTCGGCGAGTCCCGCGGTGGCGCCCGCCGTCTCGACCCGCTCGGCCTGGTGCTCTCCGCGGGAGGCGTGCTCGGCCTGGTGTGGGGCGTCGTCGACGGCCCGGACTACGGCTGGACCTCCGCCCGCGTGCTGCTCATGATCGGTGGCGGCGCCGCGCTGATGACCGGGTTCCTGATCTGGCAGCGCCTCAACCCGGTGCCGATGCTGCCGCTGAGCCTGTACCGCAACCGCGGTTTCGCCATCGTCAGCGCGGTCGCGTTCGCGTTCTCGGTCGGCGTGTTCGGCTCGGTGTTCCTACTGGCCCAGTTCTTCCAGGTGGTGCAGGGACTCGGCCCGTTCGAGGCCGGCGTGCGCACGCTGCCGTGGACGATGGCGCCGATGGTGGTCGCGCCGATCGCCGGCCTGCTGGTCTCACGCGTCGGCGCCCGTACCCTCATCGTGCTCGGCCAGGCCCTGCTCGCCGCCGCCATCCTGTGGATCGCGGCCGCGTCGACCGCCACCGTCACCTACGGCGCGCTGGTCGGCGCGTTCGTGCTGGCCGGCATCGGCATGGGCCTGACGTTCGCGCCGATGAGCACGCTGGTGCTGTCCAGCGTGCACCCCGACCAGCACGGCGTCGCCTCCGGCGCGAACAACACGATCCGCGAGCTGGGCGTGGCCGTCGGCGTCGCAGTGCTGGCCTCGGTCTTCACCTCACACGGCGACTACGCCAGCGCAACCGGCTTCGTCGACGGCCTGGTCCCGGCGATCACGGTCGGCGGCCTGGTCGTCACCGCCGGGACCGTGCTCGCGCTCTTCCTCCCGGGCCGGCGCGCGATCACCCGGACCGAGACCGCCCCGGCCCTCCAGCCGGCGTAACCGACGGATTCCATGGCGGGCCCAGGCGGAGACCTGGACCCGCCAACCCCTTGCTTCACAAGCTTTTCTTCCGCTTCCAGCGCGGTTGTGGTCCACACGCTCCTGCGGCAGCGGCCCATTGCCGCTCAGCTTGTGTTGAACGCGACCCACGCGACCCTGCGCGCGGGAACGGGCGCTGCGTGCCCGAAATTTTGCCATTTACAGCAGGCGCAAGTCGTGGACCGCCTCGGAGAACGCGGCCGGGGAAGGGTCGCCGTCGAGCGTCAGGCGGACGATCGTCTGGTCCGGTACCGAGGCGGCACGGTCGTAGTGGTACCAGCCGGGCGCCACCTCCAGCAGCAGCTCACCGCCGGTCAGCGGCTTGGTCAGCTGCACGACGTCGGGCTCGTCGTGCGACCGGTCCCAGCCCTGGCGTTCCAGACCGCGCAGCGCGGAGAAGCTGACGGTCCGGCCCGCGTAGCCGTCCAGCGCGGTGCCGGACCTCCGGTGCACCGGGCGGTCCAGCTGCGGGAACGGCTGCATCAGGTCGTAGTCGTCGAGCACGGTGCGCCAGGCGCCGAGTTCGCCGTCCGGGAACGCCGCGGGGTGCAGCGGGGCCACGGACGCGGCCTCGGGCAGGACGAACGTCTCGTCGGCGACCGTGGCCAGCGAGCCGTCCTCCGCCACCCGGACCGTCGCGGTCAGCGTCTCCCCCAGGAAGACGCCCCAGACCAGCCGCCGGGCCAGATGGGTCATCCACGGATGTCCGGCGAAGCGGTCCAGGAACGCCGCGGCCGGGATGCGCCGCTCGTCGCACATCGCGTTCTCCAGCCGGGCCAGGTGCAGCGCCGCGGACGCCTTGGCCTCCGTGCGCACCTCGGCGAGCCGGTCCTTCGCGGCCTGGTGGCGCTTGCGGTCCTCGCCCCGGGCCGGCGCGGGCAGGTCCGCGAGCACCCGGCCGGACGTGTCCCGGACCACCGGCATCAGCTCGTGGTCGAACACGATCCGGAACGTGCCCGCGTCCGTGGCGAGCACGTCGCCGCCGTCGTCCAGGCCGAACCTGGGGACCAGGCGGTCGGCCAGCTCGTCCGCCGTCAGGCCGCGCAGCTGCGCGATCTCGTCGATGTGGTCGCGGACGACGGCCTCGAACTCGGGGAAGCGGCTCTTCTCGGCCAGCCCGGCCAGCGCGATCAGCGCGGCGTCCGTGCCCCGGAGGCGAAGCGCGTCCAGCGCGGCCCGGTCGCGGACCCGCACGGACGGGCCGGCCCAGCGGCGGGCGAGCGTGGCCAGGCGACGGAGGCCGGCGTCGTCGCCGATCAGCGCGACCGCGTACATGGTCCAGACGCCGGCGCCGGGCATGCCGGCCTCCAGCCAGCGGTCGACCAGTGCGGCGGCGAAGGTCGCGCGGGACGCGGCGGTCCAGGTCTCCCGTGCCTCGGCCAGGCCGGGGTGCACGGCATCGGGTTCGGAAGCCGCGAGTCGTACCAGCAAAAGCTCTTGATCTTCTTGAGCGGCGGGCGGATCGAGCGGCGGCAGCGGGGTGGCGGTCAGGTAGTCCGGGATCTTCGGGCGTTTCGCCTTCGGCGCGGCGAGCGGGTCCTGGTCCAGCATCGCGATCACGTCCGTGGCGGTCTTTCCGGTCACGGACTCGATCAGCGCCCGGTGCCCCTGCGTGTCGAGCCAGCGCAGTGCCCGCCTGATCGCCGGGTCAGCCGGTTTGGCCCGCCACTCCGCGACCAGGCCGGCGGCCGCGTGCCGGGGGTGGTGCAGCAGCCAGGCGCGGGCCGCGCGACGGTGCGCGCGGGCCGTGAACGCACGCGCGACCGGGGCCGCGAGCGCCACGTGGCCGACCGGCTGGGCCGCCGCGAGCGCGGGCTCGACGGTGTCCTTGTGGGCGAACGCGGCCAGCAGCACCGGCACGTGGCTGACGCCGTACCGGGCCAGCAGCGACGCCATCGCCCGCGCGCCCGTGTCCCGGTGGTCGTGCGTGAACCCGAGCGCCATCAGCCGCTCGTGGGTCCAGCGGGGCGCGAGCGCGAGCGCGGTGAACGTGCTCGGGATCGCCCAGTGCTCGTGGTGCTCCAGCCACGCGGTCACCTGCGCGTCGTCGCAGTCGCGGAGGCCGATGCCGTTCCAGGACTGGTACTGGTCGTGCACGTCCATCAGCGCGGGTGCGGACCCGGGCAGGTCCAGCACCGGTGCGACCGTCACCTCCGTGTCCCGCGGCACCGGGCGGACCGGTTCGGGCGGCTGATAGGCGAACGGTGTGCCCGAGGCGACGGACGGCAGTCGCCACGCCGGCACGACCGGCGTGGTCCGCGCGCCCGCCTCCGGATAGCCCTCGTCGTGCAGCTCGGCCAGGATCTCGCGCGCGTCGTCGTGATCGATGTGCGCGAGCAGGCTGGTCCAGACCGCGCTCTCGTGCGCGCCGTTCCGCAGCGACAGCGAGCTCGGGCGCAGTCGGCAGACGGCCGTGGCGTTCCCGCTGTCCAGCAGGCCGGCGAGGAGGAGACGGCCACCGACCGTGCCGAAGACGTCCGCGCCCGGGTCGACGGCCAGGATCCGCTCCAGTGTCTCCGCGTCACCGCACGCCAGCCCGAGCAGGCGGGTGCGCCACATGTCGTTCGTGTCCAGCCGGTGCAGCGCCGCGTCGTGCGCGGCCCGTTCCTCCGGGCCGGATCGCGGCCCGAGCGGCAGCAGATAGGTGATCGACCAGTGAAAACGGGCGATCGTGTCCCCCTCCAGCCGCCCGCGATGCCGGTTGCCGTCCTGGACGAGCCGGTCATCGCGACCGGCGAGAATCGCGTCCCGGGCGCGCGCGTAGGTGGCGTCGTCCGCGACGGCCAGCAGCTCCCGGAGGCGGCCGGTCAGCGCGCCGAACACGGTCGGCAGGTCGCAGTCGTAGGCATCGATGATCATGCGGGCCGCCTCGGGCAGCCCGCTGGACGCGGCCAGGTAGTCGACGAGCCACTCGAACCCGGCGTGGCCGGCACCGCAGAGCCGCCGATGGAACGCCCAGACCAGCTCCTGGTCCTCGCCGGGCTCGCCCGGCCTGGCGCGCGGGTCCAGCAGCCGCTCGCCCATCGCCCGCTCGACGACGTCGGTCGACGTGGCCAGGTGCCAGATCTCGTCGCCCTTGGCCGCCCAGACGTGGTCGCGCAGCCCCGCCCAGGCCTCGTCCAGCGTGGCGGCCGGGCGGACACCGGTGTCGATCCCGCCCCGGCGCGGCGGCACCACGTCCCGCAGCCAGCGGTCGACCAGCACGCCGTCCTTCCAGACGTCCGCCTGCGAGGGCGGGGTCCAGGGGGCGGGCACGATCGACGGCGGCGGTGCGTCCCAGGAGATCACCGCGCCACGATAGAACGTTCGAGTGGGTACGCCCACGGCGTACCCACTCGTGTGTCAGGGTTTGTGGCCGACCGCGGTCCAGACGTTGATGTCCGATCGTTCCGGGATCTCCGTGCCCGGCTCCGGGCGCCACTCGCTGGCCGGCACGATGCCCGGCTCGACGAGCTCCAGCCCGTCGAAGAGCGCGGCGAACTCGTCGCGCGGCCGCGTCCACACGTCGGACTTCCCCTGCGCGATGAGCTGCTGGTAGAGCTTCTGCTGCTCCGGCGTGCCGAAATCCGACGTGGCGTGCGTGGCGACCAGGTAGCTGCCCGACGGCAACGCGTCCAGCAGCGTGCGCACGATCGGCACGGCCGCACCGTCGCCGTGGATGAAGTGCAGCACCGCGATCAGCATCAGGCCGACCGGCTTCTCCAGGTCCAGCGTGCCGGCCAGGATCGGGTCCGCGAGGATCGACGCCGGATCGTTGAGATCCCGCTCGATGTACGCGGTGCGACCCTCCGGGCTGCTGTTCAGCAATGCCCGCGCATGCACCATCACCAGCGGATCGTTGTCGACGTAGACGATCCGGCTCTCCGGCGCGTGCCGCTGTGCCACCTCGTGCGTGTTGTCCGCGGTCGGCAGGCCGGTGCCGATGTCCAGGAACTGCCGGATGCCCGCCTCCGCCGCGAGGAACCGGGTCGCACGCCGCAGCAACGCGCGGTTCGCCAGTGCGCCCAGTCGTACCTTCGGAAACAGCCTCTGCAGCTCGTCGCCGGAGGCGCGGTCGGCGGCGAAGTTGTCCTTCCCGCCCAGCCAGTAGTTGTATCGCCGCGCGGGATGCGGCTCGGCCGGGTTGATCCCGGACGGCGCTGCGGTCATCTCATCCACGGCGACACCATACCGTCACGATCCACAAACGACGCGATCGTCGCTGACCCGGCCCTATGCTGCGATGATGGTCCGGGACGAGTTGATGCGGATGCGAACGGACGCGGAGACCGAGGCCGCGACGCTGGCCCGGGACCTCTCCGCGCTGTTCGCGGCGTCGCGGGACTCGAACGCGGACGACGAGCACGACCCGGAGGGCGCCACCGTCGGCTTCGAGCGGGCGCAGCTGACCGCGGTGCTGGCGGCCACCCGGGAGCGGATCGCCGAGGTCGACGCCGCGCTGCGCCGGGTGGACGCCGGCACCTACGGCGTGTGCGAACGGTGCGGCGCGCCGATCGGCGGCGACCGGCTCGCCGCGCGACCGTTTGCACGCTGGTGTATCGCCTGCGCGTCGCTCAGTGCGGGTAGGCGCGCGGGATCCGGGTAGTGGCCAGCTCCCTGCGGTACGCCTCGATCCGGCTGATCACCTGGCGCCGGCCGACCGTGTTCTCCAGCCGGTCCAGGTAGAGGCAGCGGGCCGCGAGCTTGTCCAGGTCGACCGTGAAGTACATCGCCATCAGCGGATTCACGAACAGGCTGCTCCCCCGCGTGCGCTTCGTGAACTGGACGTCGCCGAACTCGCCGCTCAGCGCGGCCGCGATCTGCCCGTTGACGATGCTCGGCCGTTCCGGCGTGGCCGCCGCCGCGTCCGCGACCGCGTCCCGGTAGAGCGCCGCCTCCCGGCTCGCGCCCGGTATGGACAGCGCGCCGAGGTAGCCGCCCTCGCGGTCGAGCGCGGCCAGGTTCTCCAGCACGTTCACGTGGTTGACGCCGTGGTAGGCGTCGATCCCGAACCCGAGGCAGGTCACCAGCTTGACCGGCACGTCGATGCCCGCGACCGCGCCGAGGCTGGTCATGTCCTCCACCGGCGTGCCGAGCGCGTTCTCGTCGCCGCGCATCAGGATGTCGGTGCCGCCGTCGACCAGCACGATCGCGTCCAGGTCCAGCAGTTCCACCAGGTAGCGGTAGCCCTCCCGCAGCGTCTGCACGCCGAGCGGCGGGAACGCGTAGACGGTCGACGGCATGTCGTGCGCGGCCAGCCACCGGGCGAGCACGCCCTCCGGGAAGTACCAGTCCGGGCTGGTCGCCTCCGGCGTCACGGCCACGACATGTTGATTCACCCAGAAATTACGGTCCACCAGTTCCAGCTCGGAGAACGACAGGTTCGCCAGATGCACCTCCACGCCGCTCTCCCGCAGCGCGAACACCAGCGGCAGCCCCGCGTACACGTCGAACCCGCCACCCGCGCCCGCGACCAGCACGCGCCGCGCCCCGCTCAACGCCCCCAGCAACGGCGGCAACCCCAGACTCATCACCCCCCAATGATCAGACCCCACCACAACCCCTTCGCGGGTACGCCGTCGCCGCGCGCGGCACAAGGTGCGCGATACCGGGAGCGCGGCATCCGGGCGTGCGGAGCCGCGGGAATCGCGTGGCGTTCCGGACCACGGCGGGGCCGGCTCCGATGCGAAGCGGCAAGCGGAGCGCCGGCGGAGTCTTGGCGCGAGGCGAGGGTTGCCCCCGAGAGCGGCTGCACCAGGCTGGAAGCGGGAGATCGGGGTCTGGGGTCGCCCCCAGGCCGGCTCGAGCGCCCGCGGGAGCATGCGGGCTGCACCACGCCGGAAGCGGGAAATGCATTGGCCCTTGGCCCGCCTGGGTCGGCGGGCCCTGGGGATCGGTCAGAGGGGGACGGCGGGCCAGCCGTGGCCGGGGCGGGGGGTCGTGGTGGCGGGCGGGGTGTGGAGCGGGAGGCGGAAGTAGGTGCCGATGTCGGCGGGGCCGGCGTCGCGGGTGCGGTAGCTGACGAGTTCGTGGACGGCGGTGGGGGTGATGGCGGCGGCGATGCGGCGGTGGACGTCGGCGGGCGCGCCCTCGCGGGTGAGGAGCGCGGTGATGCGGGCGGCGGCGTCGGTGTCGGTGGGGGCGTTGCCGGGCAGGCGGAAGTAGATGTTGGCCTCGTCGGCGCCGTCGCGGCCGGCGCGGAAGGCCAGGCCGGTCATGGGTTCGTTGGCGATCGGGCCGTGGTAGAGGTCGGCGGCGGCGTGGGCGGTGCGTTCCGCGTCGTAGCTGCGGGCGAACGCGCCGAGTGTGTGGATGCCGTCGAGGCCGCCGGTGCGGTGCCGGAAGTAGATCTTTGCGCGGGCCTGGGCGCCGGTGGCCAGGTCCAGGGCGACGTAGTCGAGGTGGGCGCCGGCGGCCGAGATCGCGTCGCGGGCGCGAGCAAGCGGGGACCAGGCGGCGGCGAGTCCGAGGCGGTCCATGGCGCGGGTGACGGTGTCCCATTCGCGACCGTGACCGTTTACCCACGGGTTGAGGTAGACCTTGTACTGCGGCGGGCCCTCGGGGCCGCAGGCGAGTGAGAGCCAGATGCCGGAGCGGTACGCGGGCGGGTCGTCGGACGTGAACAGGTCCTCGACGGCCCGGTAGCCGCCGATGGAGACGCCGGGGCGGGACGCGAGCGCGCGGACCATGGCGCGGCCGGCGTCCTGGACGGCGCGGGCGGTCGGCACCTGCCCGACCGGTTCGAAGAGGATGCGGACCTCGGTGACGCCCTTGCGCCAGCTGACCGACAGCTCAGCGGGGAAGCCGTCACCGGACACAAAGGACTGATATCGGGGCTGGTCCTCTATCCGGCGGTGCGCCCACGGGTGGAGCATGTCGGCGAGGCGGCTCGGGTCGCGATCGGCGCGTCCCCAGGCGGCCGTGCAGACGCGATTCCAGAGGTCGGTGAGCAGGGCGGCGTGCGTTCTCTGCCGTGCGAGTGACACACGGCCGGACTCTTCAGGCATAACGGTATATTCTGCCTCAAAACATTGAGGCTGGTCACCCTCCGCGTGACACTGTGCACAATCAGTACCTGATCGTGCGCTCAGTGCTTACGCAAGTCCACCCTGGACGATACTCTCCGGATACGGCCGCTCGGAACGGTTTTCGGCGAGGAGGAAAGATGACTGATCACTCAGTCTGTGTCATCGGCGCCGGCCTGTCCGGGATCGCGGTCGCGCGAGCGCTGCAGCGGGCGGGCGTGTCGTTCACCTGTCTCGAACGGGCGGACGAGGTCGGCGGCATGTGGGGCCAGGCCGGGACCGGGGCCGGCGGGCCCGGGTACGCGAGCCTGCACCTCAACACGTCGAAGCGACTGACCGGTTACTCGGACACGCCGATGCCGGGCGACTACCCCACGCACCCGAGCCACGCGCAGTTCGCCGAGTACCTGCGCGGGTACGCCAAGGAGCACGGCCTGCTCGACCACGTGGAGACCGGCGCCACCGTGGTCTCCGCACGGCGAGGGCCCGACAAGCGCTGGACCGTGGT
Organism: Catenuloplanes japonicus; assembly: GCF_000717135.1. Lineage (GTDB taxonomy): Bacteria > Actinomycetota > Actinomycetes > Mycobacteriales > Micromonosporaceae > Catenuloplanes > Catenuloplanes japonicus. The sequence goes on along the minus strand of NZ_JNXY01000002.1, from coordinate 67,323 downwards.
CACCGGCGACGGCGTGACGCGCACGTTCAGCCATGTGGTCGTCGCGTCCGGCCTGCACCAGGCCGCGCGCATCCCGGCGGACCACGGCGGGTTCACCGGCGAGGTGCTGCACACCATGGACTACCGGGACGCCGCGCCGTTCGCCGGGAAACGCGTGCTGGTGGTCGGCTTCGGCTCGTCCGCGGTCGACGTGGCCGGCGACCTGTGCCGCACCGCCGGCACCACGCTGCTGTCGGTGCGGCGCGGCATGCACGTCACCCCGAAGCGGCTCTACGGCGTGCCGATCGACGAGATCGCGGACGAGCCCTGGTACGCCGAGCTCGGCCTCGAGGGCGCCCGCGCGTTCATCCAGCGGACCCTGTGGACGATGCACGGCAACCTGACCGACTACGGCCTGCCGGAGCCGGACCACGCGCTCTTCTCGGCCGGGCTGACCATCTCCGACTCGATCCTCAGCCAGATCAGCCACGGCCTGATCACGCCGAAGCCGGGCATCGCCGGCTTCGACGGGCCGCGCGTCACGTTCACGGACGGTACCCGGCACGAGGTCGACACCGTGATCTACTGCACCGGGTACGCGCCGCGGTTCCCCTTCCTGCCACCGTCCTGCCCCCGCGACCGGCACGGCCGGATGCGCCTCTACCAGCGGATCGTCGCGGCCAACCACCCCGGGCTGATGTTCGCGGGCATGGTCCGGCCGGTCGGCGCGATCACCCGGATCGTGGAGCTGCAGGCGCGCTGGATCGCGGGCGTGGTCACCGGCGCGGTGCGGCTGCCGGGCGTGGGGAAGATGCGCCGGGAGATCGCCTCCTATCTGGACGGCATCGCGGCACAGTACGGGCCGGACCCGTACAGCACCGTCCATGTTGATTTCGCCGGGTACGCGCGGTCACTCTCCTAGGAACTCCTCGGTGAACGCGTTGCGGAAGACACCGTCCGGGTCGAGCGCGCGCAGCTCCGCGCCGGCCCGGTCCCAGGACTCGCCGAACGACGCCGGGATCGTCTCCTCCAGCAGCGTCGTGTTGGTCCAGGGCGCATCCGGCGTGTACGCCCAGGCCTTCGACCACTCGACGCGGGTGAGCGCGCGGTCGCCGGCGAACGTGTCGAAGCAGAACGCCTCCAGGTCCGCGTAGAACGCGTTCGCGTGCAGCGCGCCGGGCAGCGTGAGCACGTCCAGCCAGACCGCGGTGTCGAAGCCCTCGTGCGGGGTGACCGCGGACAGCAGCGGCGGCTCCGCACCTCCTATTTCGACGTCCGAAGGATCGTCCAGCCCGGTGACCCTGATCTCGACCGCGCCGTTGACCGGGAACCGGCCCTGCGCGGCATAGGCGTGCAGCAGCCGCTCGTACTCGGTCGCGAACTCGTGCAGCACCCACTGCACATCCGCACGGCGCGTCAGCACCGCATAACCGTTCGGGTGTACGCGCAGCGTGGTCGGCTTGATGTAGAGCAGCAGATTCTTCGACGGTCCCCACAGGTCCGTGGCCAGCGTCGCGGTCAGGCCCGCGGTCGTGGCCGCGAACTGGAGCTGCCCCAGGACCGGCGCGAGATAGTACTGGCCGCTCAGGATCGCGCCCGCCACTCGTGCGACCGGGCGCGGGATGTTGTCCGAGAACGGATAGTTGTACGGCGTCAGCGCCGGCCGGGACGTGACCGGTTGTACCGGCGCGACGCTCCACACCTTGAGCCACGGGTGCGTGGTGAACGCGAACCAGATCACCTCGATCCGCCCGGCCTGATGCAGGAACGTGTCGACCGTGTTCGTCCCGCCGGCGCCCGGCGCGGCGAACAGGTCGGTGGCGGGGATGTCGACACGGCTCAGGCAGCGCAGGTTCGTGTTCACGCCGACCCGCAAGGTGACCTCGACCAGGCAGATCACGCCGAGGTCGGTGAGCAGCGCGGCCGCGTCCTCCTCGCCGCGCGTGACCGTGCGGAGCGTGAAAGCCTGGCCGTCCCAGACGACCGCGGTCACCGACGTGATCAGGTTGCTGAGCGAGCCGTAGGTCGTGCCGGGCGCACGCGTCTCGCCGTCCGCCGGGATCGCGGTGCCGTGGCCGCCGATCGCCAGCACTCCCCCGACCGACAGGTCACCCGGCGCGGGGCAGTGGGTGAGGCCGCGGCCGTTCTGCTCCAGGAACGTCAGCAGCGACTCCATCGAGGCGCCGGTCTGGGCGCGCACCTCGTCCGGCGCGGTCATCTCCAGCGCGGTCAGGTGCGCGGTCATGTCCAGAAGGACCAGGTCCGGGTCGTCGCCCGGGGCCAGGGTGAGTGGCGACCAGCCGTGCTTGAAACCGTGCGGGCGCAGACGCCAGCCCTGAGCGTGCGCCCAGTCAGCGAGGCGGACGATGTCCGCGGGCGTCTGCGGGACCGCGGTCCAGACGTCGTCGGCGACGGTCTCGCCGGACCAGCTCACGTAGGTGCGTCGTTCGTGCGCGATGCCGGCCGGGAATCCGGGCGGCTCGGGGCCCGGATCCGCCAGCCGGCCGATCGGCGTCCACAGGAGACCGGCCGCGGCCGATCCGGACAGTAGCGTGCGTCGATTGATCCCCATGAGGGGGACGCTAAATCGATTCCATCGATGCTGCTCGCTGCGTGGGCGTTTCGTCTCGATGGTCCCGCGTGGCGTCATGCGGGCGCGCCAACACGGTCACGCTGGTGCTGCGGCGCCCGCGTTCATCAGGCCGCGCCAAGGGGTGCGCACTCTTCGGGCCGCGCTCAGACGCACCCGTGTATGTGCGCCCACGCTGTAGTGCTCACGCTGCAGCGCTCAGGAGGCCGCGCTCGCGCAGCAGCGCTCATACGGACGCGCTCAGGAAGCCGCGCTCGCACCATGGCGCTCATACGGACGCGCTCAGGAGCCGCGCTCAGGAAGCCGCCGAGGGAGGCGTGCCACCCGGAGCGCCCGACGGAGGCGCACCACCGGGACCGCCGCCACCCGGAGCACCGGACGGAGGCGCACCGCCGGGGCCACCGCCACCAGGCCCGCCCGACGGGGGCTGCCCGCCGCCACCCGGCGCCCCGCCACCGGTCGGCGTGGTGCGCGTATCCACCTTCGCCGTCAACATGACCGTGTATCCGGCGGTCACATCGCCGGTAATCGCGCCGAGCTGGAGCGCCCCGCCGTCCTCACCGAACACGTTGTCGCTGTCCAGGCTGACCTGGCCCATGTTGCTGACGGATGCCTCGTACCCCGTCTGGGTGTAGACCGTGTCGCACGCGTCCTTCGGCAGCGCGACCTGCGAGGTCGCGATCGCCTTCGTCGAGTCCGTGATCGACGCCTGGTCCGGGTACACCTCGAAGTGGATGTGCGGCCAGCGACCGGTGTAGCAGGCCGGGAAGATGCTGGTGAACCGCACCGTGCCGTCCGCGCCCGCGACCTGCACGCCGCGCAGATAGTTCTCGTTCGTCAACCCGTCCGAGTACATCGAGTACCCGCCGGCCCGGTCACAGTGCCAGACATACACCGCGACATTTGCGAACGGCGCATCGTTGTTCGTCATGTCAAGGATCGTCAGCTCGATCGTCAGCGGCACGCCCTCCGCCGTCGCGCTCCCGGTCCCGAAGCTGGTCCGAATGTCCTTCCGGACGACGCCGCTCTGTTCGAGCACGTCAGGACCATTAGAGCCATCACCGGGGTACGGCCCGGCCGTCTCGTCCGGGATCTCGCCCGTGCTGGTCCCCGTGGCCCCGGTCGTCGTGGTTCCGGACGGCGTGTCGGTATTGCTCCCACAGGCCGCAAGTCCCAGCGTCACCGCCCCGAGGCCGATCGCCCGGAGCATCTTCCGACGTCCCAGCAGCGTCTCCAGGTCGAACCCGAGCCCCTGGTCGACGACCTCGTCGTCCTGCCGCGGGAGGGTCCTGCCCTCGTACGTCCGCTTCATCGTTCCTCCGCTCGCTGCCGGTCAATGACAGGGACCAGGTTGGTGCGCGCTCCCATGCGCCGCCTGAGCACAACCTGTGCCTCACCTGTGGAATCGCGGAACGGCGTCTCACTTCACCGTAATCCGGGCTTTCCTCCCGTACCCCCGAATCGGCCTTTCAGCCCTTCACCGCCGCCGCGATGACCTCGTCCGCCGCCCGCTCCACCGCGTCCCGCTCCAGCCGCGTGGCCAGCGCCGCCGCCCGCTCCCGCACCGCATGATCCAGCAGCGCGTCGATTCCGTCCCGCAGACGACGGGCGTCAAGGTCAGCGAAGCGCAACCAGTCACCGACGCCTCGCTCGCGCAGCCGCTCCCCCCAGAACGGCTGATCCCCGAAGACCGCACAGACCAGCGACGGAAGCCCGGCCCGGAGCGCCGCCGCGGTGGTGCCCGCGCCACCGTGGTGCACGGCGGCGCGGCAGCGGGGCAGGATCACGTCATGGTCGAGGCTTCCGGCGACGTACAGGTTCCCGGTCCGCTCGATCGGCCAGTCCGCACTGACCAGCACACGGGTCTTGAGCCCTCTGACCAGGTCCCGCATCGCCGCCGGATCCGCCGCCGGCATGCTGCCGAACCCGAGGTAGACCGGCGGGTCGCCGTCGTCGAGCCAGCGGTCAAGATCCTCGTTCGTGCCGCTTTCGCCGAGCCGTACACGTGCCTCATGGTTGAGCTGCATGAATCCGACGATCGGCCGATGCACGCCCCACTCGGGGATCGCCGGCACCAGCGCCGCACTGTAGGCCTGAATCTCGGTCGTCCCGGCGCGGGCCAGGCGGGTCGCGGTCGGAATCCTGGTGCGCGGCATTCCGAGGCGTTCGCGCAGCGCATCCACGCTCGGCGCAATCGTCCGCCAGTGGACGGTGGTGGCGAGGGAGTGGGCGAGCGCGGTCAGCGCCGGGGGTAACTGCCGGAGCGTCAGAAAGTACGGCGGAATGGTCCGGTTCGGCCGCGATGGCGCATAGTGCAGGCAGACCAACGGAATCCCCGCATGCTCCGCCAGCACCGCCGCATCATCCTCGACCAGCCTGGTCGCCACGATCACGTCCGCGCCACGTGCGGCCTCGATCAACGCGTCCTGGACAGCGCCGATGACCTGGCCACGCTTCTTCGCCAGCGCCGCCAGATACCGACGCGAGTCCCCCGCCGCCAGCAGCCGCTGCCCTTCCGGCGACTGCAGAAACTCCCGCGCGTCAACACCCGCGCCGACCGCCTCCAGCCCCGCGCGCTGCACAAACCCCACTAGATCCGACGGCACGGCCAGAGTCACGTCATGCCCGCGCCCCCGCAGTTCCACCCCGAGGGCCACCATGGGCTGCACATCCCCCCGGCTGCCCACACACATCATTGCGATCCGCATGTGCCGTGCAATCCCACCTGTTCGACCGAGTTAACAGCACCTCGGGTCAAGATCACGAAGGAGCCGAACTAGGCGCCCTGCATCTTCTCGTTGCGCACAACGACTTACGGCGCATCGCCACACCCCACACCCGCCATCACGCACCGTCATCCACCGTTACGCGGAATTACTCATTACACACAAGCGCCGAAAGAGCAATACTCACCACCAACACTCATCTAGGTCGTCTATCAATTTCTTATTGCAGCCACTCACGAATTCCTCTACACAAGGAACCCGATCAAGTACACAGCAATCAGGCAGTCCCGCAGCAACCGCAACTCGCCTCAGGCACATCGACCTACAGCAAATCCTTTATGCTCGATATCGCTACCTGCTCTCATCTTCAAGCTTTCGAACAACATTCGACATCGAATCAACGGCCGCACGCAGAGTCCGAGTCAATTCCATAAGGCGCTTTTCTTTATTTTCGGTGCGCGTTTCAGAAACAACCATCCGCCAGGCAAGCTTATAGGCATCCTCTAGGTCGGCAGCCTCTTCGGCAATCTCAATCCAACGATCATTCGAGATCCTAACCCCGGATATCGTGAGCATACTAAAGCGCGCTCCAACGGAAAGGAGATCACCCACGAGACCAATGTGAACCAAACCAACCCTGTTGCTAACAATAATCTCCGCAAGCACGGAGTTGTAGTGCTGACCATCACTCGGAAGCATCGAATCATCATAGCATCCTCCTCAAGTCAATCACCCCTCGCACCCCTTCTCTTACACTCGTCACCCCTCCCGCCCGCAATATGGAGACACAATATGTCACACAACTATTTCTAAGGCCGTCGTATGCGCCGAGGTCCTTCCCTATAGCTTCCAACTGAGCACGCCTGGCAGCCCTTGCATCAGGAAGGTGAAACGTCCTTTCCACGACATTCTTACCAGTCAGCGGTTCCGCAAAATCAGATGTCGTTGCACGCCCCTGAGGATTTTTTTTCTTTCCCAGACCCGGAATAATTTGTTCAGTTTCCAGCGGCGTGAGACCCTCCCCCTCCACCCGCACCGTGGCATGCCCATTTGGACCAAGGTCAGGGTCCCACCGAACCGTGGCTGTGCCACCACCAGCATCTTGAGTCGCGCTTGGCGTTACCTTTGCGGGCGTAGCCGGTCGAGGAGTCGCGGGCGCGCGCACCGGAAGCTTGAATCGCGCGAGTGGTAGGAGACCGATGCCGACCTCGATACCCTTACCAGCGACCGCCTCGGTCATTCCCTCTACATCGCCCGACCGGGCAGCATCGATAAAGTCCGACGCCACACCGACGTCGCTGACAATTTGGTCGTACATCGAACATTGAGGGCAAATACCGGCCTTTACGGTCGCGAATCCCAGCTCGCCGGTTGACCAGAGAGCGGCGCCGACACCCTTGTTCTTGTAATCGTTGTAGATTTGCTTGAATGGGGCGATGCCGCTGCTTACGAAATTTCTTCCGGCATTCCAGATTCCACTGCGGAACTGACTCCAAGAGCTGCCCCCACCGGAACTACCGCCACCGGAATTGCTACCACCCCCGGACCCACTGTTGGAGCCACCGCTGCCGGATGTGGTGCCACCGGGCGTGCCGCCGCCGGTGCTGGCACCGGCGTTTCCTCCGCAGCAGGGGTCGAAGTAGTCGGAACGCATTCCTGTGGGGTCGGACAAGGTGATGGGGCTGTTGTAGGCGTAGGAGTAGGCGTTCCACTGTTGTGGATCCGTCAGGTCCATGACGGGGTCGACGGAGATGAAGCGGCCCAGGTCTGCGTCGTACTCGCGGGCGCCGATGTGGATGAGGCCGTTGGGGTCGTTGTCGCCGCCGACGAAGCTCTTCTGGTTGGGCCAGGTGGAGGCGGTGCCGCGGGCCTCGCCGTAGGGGGTCTGCCGGCGGATGGTGACGGCGTAGCTGTCGGCGTTGACGCTGATGTTCTGGGTGCCCTGGTGGTCGCTGAAGATCCAGGAGAGGCCGGTGATGCTGGCACCGTTGCGGGTGGCGACGGTCCTGCCGCCGAAGCTGTAGTAGCGGGTGGCGGTGATGGTGCCGGAGGCGGCTCGGCGGACTTCCATGCCGGGCAGGTAGAGGGTGGTGCCGGTGGCGTCCCGGCGGATCAGGCGGCCGCCGTCCGCGTCGTAGACGTTGGTGTCTGTCTTGCTGCCTTCGACGGTGCTGGTGAGCTTGCCTTCGGCGTTCCAGGTGAGGGTCTGGGCGGCGGTGACGCCTTGCCGGGTGAGCGTGTTGCCCGCGGTGTCGTAGGTGACGTTGCGGGTGACGGGTGCGGCGACGCCGGCTGTGACGGTGGCACCGGTGACCGAGTGGGGACGGACAGAGGTCGGCCCTGATGCCGGGATCTGGTACGTGGTGGTGTCACCGGAGGCGGCGTGGTTGACCTCCTTGGTGCGGTTGCCGATGCTGTCGATGGTCCAGTCGGTCCAGTACGGGGCCGGGCCGCCGAGGCCGGCCACGCTGGGGCCGGCCTTGCATTCCGGGTCGGCCGCGGGAGTCCAGGCGGAGGTCAGCCGCCGGAGGACGTCGTAGGTGAAGCACTGGGTCTCGGCCGCGCCGGTGTCCGGCTTGTCGTGGATGGAGAGGATGTTGCCGGCGTCGTCATAGCTGTAGTGAGTCTTGGAGATGGTTCCGGCGGTCTGGGGCCGGATGCCGGTGTCGGTGACGCGGCGGGTGGCGAGGTCATAGCTGGTGCTGGTCTCGAGGTAGTAGTCGCGGAGGTTCGTCTGATACTTGGTCTGCGTCGGCTCGCCGTAGGCGGTGTAGAGCTGGTTGACGACGTAGGACCCGATGGACGACAACGAGGACTTGAGGGTGTTCGGGAACCCGGTGCTGGCGTGGAATTCCGTGGTGGCCTTCTCGAAGACGAGTCCGCCGGCCGCGGCGTAACTCATGCTCTTCGGTGTGCCGTCCTGGTCGGCGTACTCGATGCCGGTTTCCCAGGTGCGGCTCAGCCCGCTGCCTTCGACGCTCGGGATGATGTATTGGGAGGCCGAGACCTGGTTGCGGGCCGTGAAGGCGTTGACCTGCCACGTGTAGGCGGCGTTGACCCGGCCGGGGTTGTTGTTGTCGTATCTGATCGCCTGGGTGAGCAGGCCCTTTGCGGGATCGTCGGTCCACAGGGTGTCGTACTTCCACTCGGCGCGGAGCATCCCGGTGGCACTGTCGTCGCGCAGGGCGGTGCGGCGGCCGAGGATGTCGTAGCTGGTGTGCAGTACCTTGCCGACACCGTTGGTGGTCGTCTCGACCTCGCCGTAGGCGTTGTAGGTCGTCGTGGAGGTACCGGCATCCGGGTCCTTACGCGTGATCTCGCGGCCCTTGATGTCGTAGGTGAAGGTCCACTCGTTCGTGGCGGGGTCGGTGACCTTGGTCAGCTGGCCCTTGCGGTTGTACGTGTAGCTGGTGGTGAGGTATGGGCCGTTGACGCCCGCCGCGGTGTTGTGTGCGCGGACCTCGGTGGTGCGCCCCTGGTAGTCGGTGTAGACCGTGGCGGCGGTGCCACCCGCCGGCGGGGTCGTCAGGGTCCGGTCGCCCTCGGGGACGGTGACGGTACCCCACTTCTTGGCGAGGTTGGTGTCATCCTTGGTGGCCCAGAGCGCCGTTTCGAGGGTACGGCCGGCGAGGTCGTAGGTGATCCTGGTGACCGCCGGCACGCTCCACCCGGGTTCGTAGAAGTAGACACCGGAGGCGGTGCCCTTCTCGATGTGCTGCTCATAGGTGGAGGAGACGCGGCCGTACTCGTCGTAGTTGGAGTCGGTGACGACACGGTCGGCAGAGCCGTCGAGGGCCGGGCTCTGTGTCTGACGGGCGCGCAGGAAGCCGTCGAGGATCGTGAAGCCGACGCGATAGGCCTTACCGGCGTGCAGTGCCTCGGTCTTGATATACGGGTAGGCGTCGCGGTTGGGAGCGTATTCATAGGTGTTCCGGACGCTGGGACTGTTCGGATTCGCGGCCTTGGTCCAGCCGCTGTCCCAGCCGCGCACGAACCGGCCGAGCGCGTCGTACTCGCGCGTGGTGACGTGCTTGTTCGGATCGGTGCTGATCGTCGGGCTGCCCCAGTAGGGGGCGAGTTCGATGGTGGAAGCCCAGTTGAGCGGGTTGGTAGTGGTGACCTTGAGGGTCGGGCCGCCGCCGGCCGGGGTGTAGGCGGTGGTGGTCTTCCCGCCCTTGATGTCGGTCACGGTCTCGATGCGGCCGAACTTGTCGTAGCTGGTCTGCCCGGCGTTCTCCCACTCGGTGCCGCCGGCCGGCGTCCAGTTCTTGAGGATCTCCGACTTCGTGACCGCGCCCAGCTTGGGTGCGGCGTCGACGCTGGTGGCGCCGTCGTAGTACGAGCGCGCGTCGGAGACGACGTCGTCGGTGCTGGTGGGCGCAGTGCCGCACGGCAGCACGGTGGTCGTCGTGCGTTTGACGAGGTGAAGCAGGTTCTTGACCGTGTTGCGGTTGTACTCGAAGGTCGTGCAGCCCTCGTCGCCGGTGACGGCCAGGTCGCCGTCGGAATGCTCGGACTTGACGGTGCCGTAGTCGTTGTCGTACTCGGTGTGGGTGCGCCCCTCACGCCAGCCGCGGGCACCGTCCTTCCCGACCGCGGTGGCGGTGTAGGTGGTCTGGTTACGCAGGTAGCGGGCCTCGACGACGTCGCCGTTGATGTTCCGGGAGGCGGTCGCCGGGGAGCGCCACGGAACATGAACGGTCTTGGACACCGGCAGGTCCTCGTCGCCGTTGTAGACGACGGTCTCGCGGACCATGCCGGCGAACGCGTCCTCGTCGTAGACGGTCTCGTCGCCGAGTGACGCAGGGACGGTGACGGTGCGGGTGCCACCGGTGTGGGAGGCGCGGTCGCCGTGCATGCCGCGCATGTACTTGGTCTTGGTGAGGGTCTTGGCCGCGCCCGCGCCGACCTGGGTGGTGACCCACTCGTACCCGCGGAATTGGCTCCAGGTCTTGCGGTTGACCCTGGTCAGGCCGTCGTCGTCGGCGTAGTGCCAGGCGGGCGGGCCGCCGTAGGTGTAGGTCGTGACCATCGGCGGTGACTGCACGCCGCCCTCGAGCTGCACGTCGGTCTCGGTGATCGAGGCGACCAGATACTTGTGCCACCACTCGACCAGGTCCACGTTCGGGTCGGCCGGGTCGGGACCGAGCACCGGATAGCAGCGCATGCCGTTCCTGGGCGCCTCCGGCAGATTCGTCGCGGTGCACTCCGGCAGCGTGTAACGGATCTGCGTGGTGGCACCGGTCTCGGTCACGATCCTCGACAGGCGCTGCCAGCTGTTGGTGGTGTTGTGCACGGTGAGCACGCGGTTCTGCAGCGCCTCGTGATCGAACGTCACCTGCGGCAGCCTGATCTCGGTACCGACCAGACCGACCTTGGTGATCGACTTCAGCCACAAACCCGGGTCACCACCGTCTCCCGGAGTGGGGAATGTGTGGTCGAACTCCCACCGGGTGACGTCCTGCCAGGCCGGCGTGGTCTTGGCGCTGCTGGTGTCCCAGACCTTCGTCGTGAGCTTCGTCAGGCGCTTCTTCGTCCAGAACGTCGGTGAGTACTTGTTCTCGCACTTCGCATCGGCCTTCAGGCACTCCTGGTCCGTCGGCGTGTCGAACCAGTTGGCCTTGTCACTGCAGGCGGACAGGCAGCGGTCGCCGGTCTCGAACACGACCTGCGCGACCGGGGTCGTCGAACGGCCGTCCGCGCGGTCCCAGGTGCCGTAGTCGATCCGGCTGAGCGTGCCACCGCGGGTGTACTCACGCTTCGCGGTCGCGGTGACCCGGGTGCCGTAGAAGTTGTTCTCCTTGGCATACCAATACGACTGTGTGTTGCCGTGCACGTCGACGACGTAGTCGAGGTTCCACCGGTAGACCAGGTCACATTCCGAGTCGGCGAACGCGGCCTGATGGCACGGCTCGTCCTTGTGGTTGCCGTAGACCGGGACCCGCCAGGCCGAGTCGGTGGTGCCGGACTGCCCCGGCAGCGTGTTGAGACCGAAGTAGTACTCGGTGCCGTCGGTGCCGGTGACCTTCCAGTGTTCGGTGTTGGTCCACTTCCTGACCTGCTCGATCTTCGAGCCGTCCTCGTTCCGGCTGCGCCAGGTCCCCTTGTCCTTGTCCCAGACCAACTCCGTGGAGCTGCCGTTCAGGCTCAGGACGGCATTGTCGGTCCGCCAGCACAGGTCGCCGGTCAGCGTGGTCTCGGTGTTGTTCGCCCCGTCCTTGGTGTCCTCCGCGCAGGAGACGTAGCGACGCTCGACGGAGCCGACACCGAGGTCGAAGCCCTCGCCGATCCAGGACGGCTGGTTGTTGGTGACGTTCGATCGGCCGTCGACCGACGACGACGAGTAGGACACCGCCAGGCTGGGAGACCCGCCCGCGTGTACGGGCGGGGTGGTGATCCCGTACGACCAGTTGAACGATCCGGAGTTCCCGCCGACGCTCCAGGTCGACGACGGTGACAGCGACGTGGCGGCGAAGTCTCCCGCCGGGCCGTTCGGCGCCGCGGCCACCGCGATCAGCGTCCCCGCCGGGGTCGCCACCTCGGCATCGCCGGCGAGCTGGGCGCGGGTGGTCGCGGCGCCGGTGCCGCCGATGGGCGCGATCGGCGCATCCGCGGTGACCGTGCTCGTCGCCGTGTCATTGACGGACGGCAGCTCACGCGCCGAACACCGTGGCTGGTCTCCGGCGACGAGCGCGCACTGCGGCAGCTGCCACAGCCGCAGCCGGGATCCCCATCCGGCACCGTAGGCGTACCGGAACGAGCTGTAGTCCACGGACACGGATGCCGTGCCGGAGGTGGTCGTGCCCGGCGCGCCACCGATGCGGAGCACGACGCCGGCGCGCCACTGGCCGGGAATGTTCGCGCGGTCGATGACCTCGACGGTCAGGTCTGTCGGCAGGCTACGGCCGGCCTCACCGTCGGCGCGGGCCACGCTGACCGGAGTGCTGCCGGCCTTCGCCGGCCCGGACGGCTTCAGCACAGCACGTGCCGATGCCGCGGTCGGCCACACCGGATCGGGCAGATCGGGTACGGGGTCGTTCTGCAGCACGGGCGGAGCGCCTTGGACCTCGCCGCCGTCGGCGTCGGTCTTCTCCACCTGGATCTGCAGCGGCTGCGGCGTGAACGGCACCGCCAGCGCCGGTGGAACGGCGAGCAGAGTGCCCGCCAGCACGGTGCCGAGCGTCGCCGCCAGCAGACGTCCGGCCGTGCCCATGGTCGACCTGCCCACGCTGTTTCCCATCCGTTTCACGTCGGCGTTGAGTACAGAAGTCATCTGGTCAGCTCACCGCGATCCGCAGTTCGCTCTGGAACAGGTCACGAACCTGGAGATCGCTGAGCGCGCCCTGGTAGGCGTGCACGTCGTCGATCCCGCCGCGCCAGCGGTCGGTACGGACCCCGCTGAACAGCGCACCGCCGACGGTCAGCGGGCCGGAGGCCTGCCACACAGGGAAGTTCTTCGTGAGCGGTTTCTCCGGGACACCGTTGACGTACAGCCGGGCCTCTTTGCGGACGGCGTCGTAGACGCCCACGACGTGGGTCCAGACCGCCGTGTCCTCGTAGTCGACCGGCTCAGCCGAGATGACCACGTCCCCGCCGGTGCCGGAGGACGGCACCATCGAGAACGTCCAGCGGTCGGCGGTGACGCCGGCGACCGTGGCCGGGCGAAGCGACAGACCGAACGGGGTACGGTCCGGACCGTCCTGAGACACGATCGTGTGTGCTCCGGTGCCGAAGTCGTCCGGATTCACCCACGCGGACACCGAGAACGACTGATCGGTGCGCAGGACGGGCGCGTACGCCCATGCCGGTACGTCAGCGGTGCCGGTGTTGCGCTGCGACTGGCCGTACTCGGGCTTCGAGTTCGGCGCCTCGCCGTCGACCAGGAGATCGTCGAGGAACATGGCACGGCCGTCGTGACCGCCAGTCTTGATCTCCGTGCCGAGGGTCGTGCGGAGTTGCCGGCCGAACGGGTCGTCCGCAGAGGCCAGGCAGGTGGCCTGATTCGTCTCGTCCCGGCAGTTGAATCCACGACTGAACGTCCACCAACCGACCTCGATCGGGTCCAGGATCCCGGGCACGTCGACATCGCCGTCGAGGGTCGCGCCGGCGGTGTGGCCCGTGAAGTCCTCCGCGACGAGCAGCCGGTCGAAGACTTGCAGGTCAGCGACGTTGCCGCGCAGCCGGTCTCCCGGGCCGGCAACCGCGTCGACGCCCTGACCGACCACGATTCCCCTGCCGTTGGTGATGGGCGCGGTAAACGCGGCGGACGTCTCAAGTCCGTTGACCCAGACCTTGATCCGGCCTTCGGCCCGGTCGAAACCGGCAGCCACATGTACCCACTGGTTGGCGGTATTGGCCACGGTGGAGCAGACCTCGGTACCCGACGTGGCGGTGGCGGCCGCCACCATACTCAGGCACCAGGCGTTACCGCCGGAGGCCAGCGGCCGGGCACGCAGCCGGAACGGGCTGGACTGTCCCGAGGCGGCATCTTTGGCAAGGAGGGTCGATGTCGTGGTCAGGTCGGTAAGCCTGGTCCAGGCCGCAATCGAGAAGGACTTCGTCGTGTCCAGCGCCAGCCCGCTCACACCCGCGCTCTGCGACGTGGCGCCGGTGAACGTCGCGGTCCTGCCGCCGATGATCCGTACGTCGTCGGTCCAGCTCACGCCGGTGGCGACAAGCGGGTTCTCGCCGCTGGGCCGCGCGCTGTTGACCAGCGCATCGACCTCGCTGACTCCGGGTAGGTCTGCAGCCCGTAGCGGGCGACCGCTGTGACCGGCTTGTTCACCAGCAACGAGACGCTCGTCCGGTGACCTTCGTTGAGCGTGCCGTCGATGCCGAACGCGGTGAAGATGCTCTCGCCGTATTTGGTCGTCGACATTTTCACCTGCGCGGTCTTTGCCTGGCTGCCGTTGGTGGCCGTCGTCAGCGTCGCGGCGACCTCCCGTACCTGCTCTGCTTTGAATCCGTACCGGAACGTGGTCACGTCCAGCGACGGCGTGCTGATCGTGAAGACCACCTCCTCACCGGGCTGAAGCAGGCGATTACTCCAGGTGATCACCGGCTCCTTCGGCTTGGTGGTGTCCGGGTAGAACTCGCACCACGCTGACCAAGGGCTCAGGATGTTGTACGGGGCCGGATCTCTGGCCTGGACGCGGAACGCGTACCGCTCCCCGTTCTTGATCGTCACCTTCACCGGCGACGCATGGACGTTCGGCGTCTGCTCGGACACCGTCACGGTCGACGTCGGGTAAGTGCCGTCATCGACCTGCCCCGGACCCGGGATCCGCCGCCACTCGAACGTCACGGCCAGCTTCTGCGTGCTGTCCGCATCGCGCGGGCGAGCGTACAGACTCGGCGTCAGTGTGCCTGTCGAGATCGGCGAGCCGCAGTCCGTGTTCGGCTCGACCATCAGCCCGTTCGGTACGTCCGGCGGGGTGTCGTACTCGACGACCAGCACCGCACCGTTCGGGTGGAACGTCTTCCAGCGCTCGCCGACGTACTCGTTCGCACCGCTGACGTCACACGCACAGAAGCCCACGGTCAGATCGGACCACCGGCCCTTCGCGGCAGTCTGGACCTGGTTCTTGACCGCGTTGTTCTGGAACTGCACGGTCATGTCGTCCTGCTGGCGATCGCACCCGTCCGCCTCATTGCCGTGCGACGACGCCGCCACGAGACCACTACGAAGCTTCGTGGCCCACCCCACGCGCACGCCGCTGCTCCCGATGCCGATCGAGTCGGCCCACCACATCGACGTCGGCGTGTCGTCACACGACCAGGAGTGGTCGACCTTCATCTGCACCCGCGCGGAGTGGATGTATGTCCCGCCCAGGTCAGGAATCGAGAACTTGAAGAACGACCGATGCTTCATCCCCGAGGCCGGGTTGACTCCGACCCGGGCGTTGGTGTGGTGATTGTCGGCGTTGTTCTCCGTCGCGTACGCCCACTTCAACGGCTTCCGATCCCAGGCCGGGTCGATGAACAACGGGAAATGCTGCGCCGGAGAGGACAGCAGGCCCGCATCCGGCACCAACCGCAGATCACCCTGCGCGGTCACCTCCGCCGCCACCGGCGCACTGTTCGCCGCCGGACCCGGGCTCGCCGGCGTCGAGCTGTCACCCGGCACCGCCGCCTGCGCCGCACGCACCTGCCGGTCCACCGTCAGAGGCGCCGAGTCCCACATCACCGGCCTGGCCGCCGTCGCCAGCACCGTCCGGCCGACGGCCGCACGCAGACCGCCGTCCTCCAGCCGCTCCACCGACGCGTCCCCGCCGACCCCGACCGTCACCGACGCGACATCGTCCGCCGCCTCCGGCGTCTTCACCACCAGCACATGCGTAAAACCGGTCCACGTCGCCCGCAACACCAGATCAACACCGGGCAGCACCTCGCGGTACGTCGCGGAGTCACCGGAAACGGTCGGCGGCGGCAGCACGCCTGGGAAGGACAGCTCGAGGGTCTTGCCGGCGTCGTTCAGCGTGACCATCGGGGCGGTGCCACCGCCGGAGAACCGCACGTCCGCGATCGACGCACCGGGGCGGACCGTACCGTCCGGACGCACGGACAGGTTCAGGTTCACATCGGACCAGGAACCGTCACCGTGACGCACGTGTGTCGGCACCACGGTCGACTCCATCACCAGCACACCGGACGGCTCCGCGAACACCTGAGAGAACTCGGTCCGCTCCGCCATCACCTCGACCCGCTCACCGGACGCGGCAGCACGGTCCAGTTCGGACTCAGGGCGTGCGGCGCTCGAAGGCTGCGACAGCAACGGATTCAGCGACAGTCCCACCACACCGGACAGAAACAACGCAAGTCCGCGCCGCGGCGACGACGCCCGGAACCCGCGCGGCAGGACACGACGTGGCACAGCGATTCCCCCCGATATTCAAGATCAAGCCGGAGGGACTGTAGAGCGTCGATACCCAGGAAGTAAACAGCAATTACAAAGGGTATTCACAGAACCGACAAAGCGGGCATCGGGTCACGTTAGGCAACTCTATGAATGCAAGCGCACACTCAGAGCAAGTGTCGAAATTCACCGAGTCGCAAGGTAGATGTCACCCGTGAGAGCTACGCGGAAGTGTCCGCGAAGTGGGGACGAAGGGGCGGGGGCGGATCCATAGCGTTCTGGGGGTCAGCAGGGCACACGGAGCGAAGGAAGTGCGGTCATGGCACGCCACTGGTGGATGCGGTTCGGGCTCATGGTGGTCGCGGGGGTGGTCATACTCGTTGCGGCCCAAGCGGTCAGCACGATCCGGCTGGAGAATCCGGTGTGGCTGCTGGCGGCGAGCCTGGTCGCGGCGGTGCTGGCGCTGCTCGCCTACCGGTATGCCACCCGCGGCATCGAGAAGCGCGAGGCCACCGAGCTGGCCAGGCCGTGGTGGGTGGTGCCGGGCACGCTCGCGGGCGCGGTCCTGTTCGGGCTGGTGATGCTGGTCATCGACCTGCTCGGCGGCATCGGGTCGATGACGTTCAACTCCTGGATCGGGCTGGCCGCCATGACCGGGCTGATGGTCAACGTGGCCGTCATCGAGGAGGTGCTGTTCCGAGGGGTGCTGCTGCGGATGGTGGCGGAGCGGTTCGGCGGGTGGGCGGCGCTCGCGGTGTCGGCGCCGCTGTTCGGGCTGCCGCACCTGCTCAACCACGGGACCGATCTGGTCGGCGCGCTGTCGATCACGATCTGTGCGGGGTTGCTGCTCGGCGGCGCCTATCTGGCCACCGGGTCGCTGTGGCTGCCGATCGGGCTGCACCTGGGGCTCAACTTCGCGGAGTCGGCCGTGTTCGGGATCGTCACGGCGGACAGTCCGCTGCCGGACTTCTCGCTCTACAACACGGTGCTGACCGGGTCTGACCTGCTCACCGGCGGGGCCGGCGGGCCCGAGGCCAGCATGGTCACGTTGGGCGTCATCACCGTACCCGCGCTGGTGTTGATCTGGTTCGCTGCGGCCACCGGACGGATGCGTCGCGGCCGGGCTCTATCGTGACCGGCGTGATCAGTGCCCTGCTCAGGCGTGCACGGAGCCGGAACGTCATGGACGCGTCCGCGACGATCCTGCTGCTGGTGCTGTGCCTGCCGGCCCTCGGCACGTCCGGGACCCGGCTCGGCGAGCTGCCGACGCGGCCGTTCGACGAGTGGGCACTGGTCGTGGTACTGCTGGAGTGCCTGCCGCTGGCGACCCGGCGGCGGTGGCCGGCGGCGAGCATCCTGGTGACGGCGCTGGGGTTCGGCCTCGATCAGGCCCTGGCGTACCACACCCTGGGAGGGACCGCCCTCCTGCTGGGACTGGTCAGCGCGGGCCTCCACGTCGGCCGCCGTCGCCGATGGCTGCTGAAGGCGCTGCTCACGGCCTGTTTCATCGGCCTGGCGGTAATAGCCCGAGAGGCGGACTCTCCCGGCGGGTGGCTGCTCACCTACCTGCTGCTGGCCGCGGCCTGGATCGTCGGGTCACGACTGCGGGCGGCGCGGGCGCTGGAGGCGGAACGACGGCTGCGGGCGGCGGAGTCGGTGCGGACGACCGAACGGACCCGCATCGCCCGGGAGCTGCACGACATCGTCACCCACCACGTGACGGCGATGGTCTACCAGGCCGAGGCCGCCCGCTACCTCGCCGCCGACCCGGCGCGCCTCGGCAGCACGCTCGACGCGGTCACCGGCACCGGCCGCCAGGCGATCACCGACCTGCGGCATCTGCTCGACCTTTTGAACCCGGATCACGATGCCGCCGGCCGGGAGCCGACGATCGGCGCGCTGGACACGCTGGTCGCGCAGACCAGGGACGCGGGTCAACCGATCGAGTTCACCGAGGAGGGTACGCGGACGGCCGCGGCCGGCAGCGGAGAATTCGTCACGTACCGGGTGGTGCAGGAGGCGCTGACGAACGCGCTGAAGTACGCGCACGGCCGGCCGACGGTGGTGCGGGTGGTCTACCGGGAGAAGAGGATCACGGTGCGGGTGGAGACGGTGGGGACGTCGGTGTCGTCTGGTGCGGGCGGGTCCGGGCGCGGGCTGGCCGGGCTGCGCGAACGGGTCGAGACGCTGGGCGGCACGTTCGCGGCCGGCCCCGATGGTCACGGCTTCGTCGTCACGGCAGAGATCCCGGCATGAGCGCAGATTCCGGCATGAGCGCAGATTCCGGCGTGATCGGGCAGATCCGGGTGCTGGTCGCGGACGATCAGATGCTGGTCCGGATGGGCATGGTGACGATCATCGACGCGCAACCGGACCTGTCGGTCGTCGGCGAGTGCGGCGACGGCGAGAGCGTGGTCGCGCTGGCCGCGAAGCTGCGCCCGGACGTGGTGGTCATGGACGTTCGGATGCCCCGCCTGGACGGCATCGAGGCGACGCGGCGGATCGCGGGCGCCGGCGTGACGGATCCGGTCAAGGTGCTGGTGGTGACGACCTTCAACCTTGATGAGTACGTGTACGAGGCGTTGCGCGCCGGCGCGAGCGGCTTCCTGCTGAAGGACGCGCCGCCCGCCCAGCTGCTGCACGGCATCAGGACCGTCGCGATCGGCGCGTCCCTGCTCGACCCGGAGGTGACGCGCAGCCTGGTGGGGCGCTACGCGTCCCGCATCCGGCCCGCCGAGGAGGCTCCCCCGCCCGGCGGCCCGCTGACGCCGCGCGAGCTGGAGGTGTTGCGGCTGCTCGCGGACGGCCGCTCGAACAGCGAGATCGCGGCCGCGCTGACGATCAGCCCGGAGACCGTCAAGACGTTCGTCTCGCGCATCCTGACGAAGCTCGGGTTGAGAGACCGGGTACAAGCGGTCGTCTACGCCTACCGCAACGGCCTGGTCACCTAACCGCCGGCGCACCCGCCATCCGTTTTCTCACCCTCGGTCCGTGATGTCGAGAGCGCGGATGAGGCGCTCCACGTCCGCTGCCGGGAGCCGGGCGCGGTCGGAGTCGAGGAGGTGGCGGAACAGCTGGGTGATCCGGGTGGCGGAATCGGAGGTGGTGCGCGGGAAGACCCGGCGGGAGGTGGAGATCGCGGTCAGGGCGCGGTCGTAGGCCTCCAGCAGCGCGTCCGGCTCGGCGGAGGAGGCGGAGGCGAGCAGGAGGCGCAGCAGGCTGTGGGCCACGGATTCGGCGGCGCCGGACGCGTGCAGGACGAAACGCTCGACGGTCTCGGGGGCGAGCTCGAGGAGCGGCTCGACGGCGTGGCGCAGCATGTCGTCGCTGAACGCGCCGGTCAGGTTCATGGAGACCAGCGCGGGGGCCAGCGGCAGGTGGTTGACGATCACGGCCGCGTCCGGATCCTCGATGGCTCTCAACGACCACAAAGGATCCAATCTCGCGGGTACGGCCGGAGCCGCGCCCGCGGAGACGGCGATGTCGCGGCGCCGGTCCGCGGTCCAGGTACGCGTGATCGTCATGGTCTCCAGCGTGTCCAGCATGATGCCGCCGGGGATCGCGGCCCGCCACTGCAGGCCCATGTCGCGCAGCCAACCGGCGGGGTCCGCCGCATGACGGAACAGCTCGGACGCGCGGACCGGTGCGCCGCAGGCGAGCGTGAGCAGCAGCAGGTTGAAGGAGTAGGTGAGCATCCAGTAGTCGATGCGCTTGTCGATCGGGGCGTAGCGGCGTTCGGAGTACCGCGGCCGGGTGACGGCGGTCCGGAGCCGGTCGATGAGCCACTCGCGCAGCAGCGCGGGCTCGGCGCGGGACAGCATCGCGGTCACGAACGGCATGACGGTCGCGCGGGCGCTCAGCGATGTGTAGCCGAGCAGCGACTGCAGTAGTTCGTCGTCGTCGGGGCGGCCGAGGTGCAGCGTGCGGGCGCGGGAGCGGGCCGCCGCGTCCCGGACCGCGTCGACGACGAGCCGGGCCACCAGGTATTCGCCGAAGGTGGCGTGGAGGAACTCGTACGTCTGAAGGGTCTGTCCGTCCTGGATCGCCTGGGCGCGCTGGATGAAGAAGAATCGGCCGATCATCTCCTGGCCGGCCGTGACCGGCGCACGGAACGCGGTGGCGGGGCCGGGGACGGCCGGGGTGAGGCCGAGGCCGGCCAGGTCCGCGTCCAGCTCGGCGGTGGTCACCCACAGGCGCAGGCGGTGGAACATGGCGAACCCGACCACGGACAGGCGCAGCAGCTCCGCTTCGATCAGATCCAGGGGTACGTCCGGCGGCGCGATCCGGTGCAGCCGCCCGACCTCGCGGGCGGCGAACTCGCGCAGCAGCTGCTCGTAGAGCTGCCCGGTGTCGAAGTCGGCGTCGTCGCGGCGGAGTCCGCCGGCCGGGCTGCTCGCGTCGTAGAGCGCGAGCATGAGCAGCAGCAACGGCTGGGCGGCCAGGTCCGGGAAGCGGCCGGCGATCTCCGGGGAGAGCGGGGCGGGCAGGGCCGCGGCGTTGGCCGTGTTCCACAGGCCGAGCCAGCGCGCGACCTGTGCGTCGTCGAACGGTTCGAGGCGCACGGCGAGGCTGTCGGCCGGGACGCGGGCCCGGTCCGCGACCGCGACGCGGCTGGTGACCACGATCGCGACCGGGCGGCCGAGCACGGCCTCGCGCCGCTGGAACTCGGCGGCCCTGGTCAGGTAGTCGGAGCGGTGCACGCCGGTGGCCTGCAGCAGTTCGTCGAGGCCGTCGAGCAGCACGACCGGCATGGCCCCGTCCGCGTCGCCCGCGAGTTCGGGCCAGGAGACGGTCTCGCCGATGGTGGCGCGCAGCGCGTACTCGATCTGGTCCTGGATCTCCGCGTCGGCCGGGACGTCGCGCAGCGTCACGCGGACCACGAGGAAGTCGGCGGCGGGCAGGCGTGCGGCGAGGATGCGGGTGAGCGAGGACTTCCCGGCGCCGGGCTGACCGAGCAGGATCAGCGGCGCGTCCGCGGCCTGCGGCGTGGTCAGGTGCGTGGCGAGGAACGCGGCCAGGTCGTCGCGTGCCGGCGCGTGCCGGTCGTCGATGTGCGAGGCGGTCCGGTTGTCACGCCGCGGCCCGGCCTGATCGTGGCCGGGCAACGCCGGCCGGTCGTTCTGGGACGACGCGGCCTGGTCGTCACTCGGCATCACTGAACGGCCGGCGTCCGGCACCGCGGCGTCGCCGCCACTCGACTGCGCAGAGCGCGCAGCGCCCGGCAGGATGGCAGCACCGTCGCGGGGTGGTGCTGCGCGGTCGTTGCGTGACCGCCCGGTCCGGTCGTCACGCGGCGTCGCGGCCCACCAGCTCTCGTCCGCCGGCCGCGCGCCCGGACCGGCGACCCGCGCCCGGAACCGCGGGTCGATGTACGCCGCCGCGAGCGACGGCATGACCAGCTCGCCGGCGTCGCCGCCGAGAATCGGACGATCGAGATCCGCGCGGTACGCCGTCGCCAGTTGCTTGCGCTGGCGGCGCGGGTCGCGGTGCGAGGTGGTCCGGAGCAGCAGCGCCTCCAGCGACTCCAGCCCGCGCGCGCCGGCCCGCTCCGACAGGCCACGAAGCCACAGATCGGCCTCGGGCACCTCGGCCGCGAGGCGGCGCAGGCTCTCCTCGTACCCCCGCATGGTCTGATCCGGCAGTTGATCTTGAATGCGGGAGAGGAACGCGCGCCGTGCGCGGTCGTCCGCGGCCTCCCAGACCGCGAGGCCCTCGAGGTGCGCGATCAGTCGCGGGACCAGCGCCACGCACCACGCGTGCAGCGCGACCAGCAGGCGGTCGTGGCTCCGGTCCGCGCTCGGGGACGGGATCTCGGCGGCGAACAGCCGCGGCAGCCAGCCGCCGGACGCGGGAGCACGCAGCGCCAGCGTGATCTGGTCGTCGCGGGAGAAGCCTGCGTCGCCGACGCCGGATGCGGTCAGGCAGTCGTCGAGCGCGTGGAAGCAGGCCGAGACCACCAGCACGCTGTGCGCGGCCTGGAGGCGACGGCTGCGGTCGTAGCGGCCGAGGCCGTGCAGGTTCTCGGAGATCCGGGACGTGACCAGGTGGCCGAGGCGGATGACCTCGTTCTTCGCGTCGAAGAAGCTGAGCGCGACCTCGCTGCCACCGGCGGTGGCGACGCTGAGCGCGCCGCCGAGCACGTTGTCCGCGATGGTGACGAGCGGGCCGGAACCGCCCAGGATCGTGACGGCGTCGGAGTAGGTCAGGCCTCGGGGCATTGCTCCACTATGCAGGCTGGTGCAAAAGCCTCAGCGTGTGCGTCACCGCGGCACGGATCGCGTCGCGGCCGGGCGCCAGGTACTTGCGCGGGTCGGTCAGGTCGGCACGATCGGTCAAGATCTCGCGGACCGCGGCGGTGAGCACACGGTTCAGCAGCGTACCCACGTTGACCTTGACGATGCCGTGCGCGACCGCCCGCTGAAGGCCGTCGTCCGGCACGCCGGACGAGCCGTGCAGCACCAGCGGCACGGGTACGGCCGCGGCCAGCCGCGCGATCAGGTCGTCGTCCAGGACCGCGTCGCGGCTGTGCATGGCGTGCGACGAGCCGACCGCGACCGCGAGCGCGTCCACGCCGGTGGCCTTCACGAACGCGGCGGCCTCGTCCGGATCCGTGCGGACGCCGGGCGCGTGCGCGCCGTCCTTGCCGCCGACCTCGCCCAGCTCGGCCTCGACCCAGGCGCCGACCGCGTGGCAGCGGTCCACGACCGCGCGGGTGCGGGCGAGGTTCTCCTCGTAGGGCAGCGTGGCCGCGTCGAACATGACCGAACGGACGCCGAGCGCGAGCGCCTGGTCGATCAGCGCCTCGTCCTCCGCGTGGTCCAGGTGCACGATGACCGGCACGCTCGCCTGCGCGGCGAGCGCCTGGCAGGCGGCGGCGAACGGGGCCAGCGAGCCGTGGTACTTCACCGCGTTCTGCGATATCTGCAGGATCACCGGCAGTCCGGCGTCCTCGGCGCCGGCCACGATCGCCTCGGCGTGCTCCAGCAGGATCGCGTTGAACGCGCCGATGCCGCGGCCGGTGCCTCGCAGGTCGCGAATGGTCGTCACGTCAGTTCCTCCACGGTGATGGTGTCGCGCCAGCGGGCGCGGGCTTGCGGGTCTATCTCGCCGGCGACGGGTCGCAGGACACAGGCGGCGGAGGTGGCGACGGCGTCGGCCAGGGCCGCGGGCCAGTCGACGGCGGGCGTGGCAGAGCGGCCGTCCGCCTCTGCGGGCCCGTCTGATGCGACGCCCGAGTCGGGGGTGCCGGCGGCCGCCCCGGGCCGGTCGGTGGCTGGGGATACCGGTCGGCCGGCGGCGGTGCCGCGGGCCAGGTGCATCGCCAGCGCCGCGGCGGCGGCATCACCGGCGCCGGTCGGGTTGCCGTCCACGAACGTGGCCGCGTGCGCGCGCCACACCCCCGTCGGCGTGACCGCGAGCGCGCCCTTCTCCCCCAGCGTCACGATGACCGCGGCCGCCCCCGCGTCAACGAGACGGCGGGCATGCACGGTCACGTCGTCCACGCCGACGTGCGTCCCGACCAGCTCGGAGAGCTCGTCGATGTTCGGTGTCAGCACCGCGCCCGACCCCGCCGCCGCACGCAGCGCGGGACCGGACACGTCCACGATCACAGGCACCCCGTGCGCTCCCGCCAGCGCCGCCAGCCGCGACGGGAGCGCGGGCGGCAGTCCCGGCGGGAGGCTGCCGGACACCACCAGCGCGTCGGCACCGTCCAGTTCGGACGCCACCGCGGAGACGAGCGCCTCCTCCGTACCCTCGATGGCTGTTCTTCCCGGTTCCAGCAGGATCGTCGTCGCGCCGTCCGCGCCGACCACGGCCACGGTCTGCCGCACGCTCTCGAACGCGGGCACGAGTCGATGGGGCAGGCCGAGCGCGTCCAATCCGTCACGGAACGGGTCCGGGGTGGTGAGCGCGGACGGCGCCAGCACCACGCCCTCGCCGCCGAGCGCGCGCACCACGCTCGCCACGTTGACGCCCTTGCCGCCGGCCCGGGACCGGACCTCGCGCACCCGGACGCTGCGGCCGACCAGCAGCGCCGATACCTCGTAGGTGACGTCCAGCGCCGGGTTCAGCGTGACCGTGAGGACCCGGGTCATGCTTGGACCAGCTGCTCGGCGTTCTTCTCGGTCGTGTAGACCATGAGCGTGGAGCCGGCCAGCGCGAGCACGATCCCGGCGGTCTGGTAGACGGACGGGACGGTCTGGTAGACCGCGAGCGAGAGCGCGATGGTGAGCACCGGGGCCAGCGCGTTCGTGATCGGCGCGACCACGGACGCCTTGCCGCGGCTCATCGCCATCACCAGGAACAGCGCGCCGACCGCGTTGAGCAGCTGGGTGACGGCCGCGAGCGTGGGCGCCTGCCAGGGGAAGTCGACAGGCACGCCGCCGGTCATCAGGATCGCGACCGGGATGAGGACCAGGCCGCTGATCGTCATCCAGCTGAACGTGGTGGCGTCGTTGACGCCCGCGGTCGCGGCCTTGCGCATGTAGTACGCCTGGACACCCCAGGCGATGCAGATCAGGACCGCGAGCAGCAGGTACGGGCCGGTGGCGAAGTCGCCGGGCGCGACGGAGAACAGCACGATCGCGACCAGCGCCAGGACCACGCCGATCAGCGCGAGGCGGGTGAGACGCTCCTTGAGCGCGACCAGCGCCATGATGACCGTGATGGCCGGGGAGAGCGCGATGATCGGGAAGATGATGTAGGCCGGGCCCATGGTGAGCGCTTTGAACAGCAGCAGCTGACCGCCCGCGCCGGTGAGGCCGACGAGGAGCCCGTAGAACGCGGCGATCGGGCGGCGGTCGAACGTGTTGCCGCGCAGCGCCGCCACGGCCGGGATGATCATCGTGATCGACCAGATGATGTAGACCATCCCGTCGGGATAGCCGTACTCGCTGGTGGGGAGGCTGGAGAAGGCGCCCCACACGCCCCAGAAGAGGACGAGCAGGCCTGCGTAGGGAATCCATCCGGTACGACGCATGGCGGTGTCCTTCCTTAAGACGGTGCCCGGTGCGGTGCGAGAAGTAATGCCTTGCTCGGTGCGAGAGCCATGCCCGGCGACGTGCGGGAGCCGCAACCGCTGCCCCGCGAGACGCGGAAAGCGCTGCCCGCCCGTTCCTAGAGCGGAATCCGATGCCCCGCCAACCGCGCCGCGTAGACCGCCGCGCCCCGGTCCGGTGGCAACAACGGCACGCGCAGGTCGAATCGGTCACCCAACGCGTCCCGGAACGCCGCCAGCAGCAGCTCGGACGTGAACATCCCGCCCGAGTACGACACCGGCACCGGCTCCCCCGCCGGAAATGCGAGCGCCCCGGCCGCCGCATCCACCAGCGCCGCCAGCTCCCGCCCGGCGCCGGCCAGGATCGACGCGCACACCGTGTCCCCCGCGGCCGCCGCCTCGCTGACCGCCGTGCTGAGCGCCGCGATCCGCGCCCGATCCCCCTGCCACCGGTTGAGCACGACGTCGACCGCGTCCAGATCGTCGTCCAGCCCCATCACCCGGCGCAGCACGTCCACCAGCGGCCCGCGCGGCAGCCGCCCGTCGCTCATCCGGCTGAACGCGTTGAGACCCTGCACGGCCGTCCAGTAACCGGACCCCTCGTCGCCGAACAGCTCCCCCCAGCCGCCGGTCCGGATCGCACGGTCGCCGTGCTCCCCGTACGCGATCGACCCGGTCCCGGCCACCACGTTGATCCCGTCCCGGCCCCCGAGCGATCCCGCCCAGCCGCAGATCATGTCGTTGCCGCAGGCGTACCGCCCGGTGCCGAGGATCTTGCGAGGGATCTCGTCGAGCACCGGCACGTCCTTGCTCACCTCCCCGTAACAGGGGATGCCGAAGAACGCGTGCGTGATGTCCGCGGGCTCGATGCCCGCTGTCGCGCACACCTGGCCGACACCGTCCGTGAGCAGCGGCGCCACGATCCCGATATCGCTCATCAGGTAGTAGATGCTCGCGGTCCGCGCCTCCGCGACCACGGCGCCGTCCGCGTCGATCAGGCAGTAGGCGGTCTTGGTGCCGCCGCCGTCGACTCCGAGGAACATGTCAGGCTCTCCCTGGGCTCACTGCATCGAGGCGAACGGGTGGATGACCACGCCCTGCACGACCCGGTTGACCTCGCCACCGGGGAACGGGTTGTCCGGCGTGTGCCCGCCGGCCAGCGACGCGGTGAGCGCCACCAGCTGCGCGGCCACGACCGCGGCGATGCCCCAGAGCGCGTCCGGCGTGCCGGGCGTGCGCGCGACCGGCCAGTGCACGGCCTCCACGCCGTACGATGCGTCCGCGACCACCACGACCCGCTCCGCGCCCAGCGAGCCGGCCAGCTCGCGCGCGATGTCCAGGTCATAGGCGCGCCGATAGGGATCTCCGGACACAAAAACGACCGCGAGGGTACGGGTGGTGAGCGCCGCCTTCGGCCCGTGCCGGAACCCGAGCGACGACTCGCCCATCGCGAACACGTCACCGGCCGTCAACTCGAGGCACTTGAGCGCGCCCTCGTGCGCCAGCCCCTTGAGCCCGCCCGAGCCCAGGTAGACAATCCGGTCCGGGTCCAGCGCACGCACCGCGTCCTCGATCACGCCCGCCTGCCGGAGCACCCCTTCGCCGGCCGCGGCGAGCGCGTCGACGTCGGTGTCACCGGCCAGCGACAGCCACGCGGCCAGCGTCATGCTGGTGAACGACGACGTCATCGCGAAGCTGCGGTCGTTCGTCTCCGGCGGCAGCGCGACCACGACCGCGTTCTCCGCGTCCCGGTAGTCGCGGGCCAGGTCGCCGTCCGCGTTGCACGTGATGACCAGGTGGTACGACGCGGCCGCGACCTGGTCGATCAGCCGGCACGCCGCGCTGGACTCCGGGCTGTTGCCGCTGCGCGCGAACGAGACCAGCAGCACCGGCCGGTCGTCCACGGCCACGGCCAGCGGGTCGGTGACCAGGTCGGTGGTGGCGATCGCGTCGACCGGGCGCTTGAGCAGCCGGGTCAGCTCCGGCGCGAGCAGCTCGCCGACGTAGGCGGACGTGCCGGCGCCGGTCAGCACGATGCGTGTGCGCGGGTCGTGCAGGGCGGTGGCGAGGAGCCGGTCGGTCTCGGTGCGCAGCGCGGTCACCACCTGCCGGGTGGCCCGCCACATGGTCGGCTGCTGTTCGATCTCGGCCCTGGTGAACATCAGGTCCCTTCCCGCGGTTGGTCTGGTTCCGGAAAGCTACTGGTATGCAACTGGTCTGTCAACGGTCTCAACCGGTGCCCGGCTGGTACGGTGGCGGTCATGCGAAACCCCTTGATCGACCCGGAGGCGTCGCCGCTGTACCTGCGCCTGGCCGACCGCATCGAGGAGGATCTCCGCGCGGCCAACGGCGCGGACGGCGCACGGCTGCCGTCCGAGCGGCAGCTCGCGGAGCGCTACGAGGCGTCCCGCGTCACGATCCGGGCCGCGCTCGGCGAGCTGCGCGACCGCGGCATGCTGGTCTCGCTGCCGGCCCGCGGGTGGGCCGTCGCCGCCGCCCCGAAACCGCGCGGCGCGGGCACCGGCGGCCGGGTCATGGGCTTCACGGATCTGGCACAGCAGCGCGGCCTGACCATGCGCAGCCGGGTGCTGTCCTCCGGCGTCCGCCCCGCCACCGTGCGCGAGGCGGAGCTGCTGCACACCGTGCCGGGCGCGGACCTGTTCGAGATGCGCCGCCTGCGCTACCTCAACGACCTGGTCATCGCGCTGGAGCACAACCGGCTGCCGCTCGCGCTCGCGCCCGCGCTGGCCACCACCGACTTCACCGAGCACTCGCTCTACGACGTGCTGCGCGAGACCTCACCGACGCAGCAGCCGCACTACGCGGACTACTCGGTCGAGGCGCGCATCGCCACCGACACCGAGCGCGCCCACCTGGACATCACCGGCGCGGTGCCGATCCTGGCCGCGACACAGCTGACGTTCAACCAGGAGGCCGTGCCGATCGAGCTGACCATCCAGGCGTACCGCGGCGATCGTTACACGTTCCGCGCGTCGATCACGGACTGACGCGTGTACCAGGTCATCGTGGACACGGTCCGGAACCCGAGCTTCTCGTAGAGCGGCTGCCCGTCCTCCGTCGCGATCAACGTGGCCACCCGGTCCGGGTGCGCCGCGAGCGCGGTCTCCATGACCGCCCGCCCGAGCCCGCGCCCGCGATGCTCCGGATGCGTGACCACCCAGTAGAACCCGACCGCCACGCCGTCGTCATAGGTGAAGCAGGCCGCCGCCGGCGTCCCGTCATCATCGCGTGCCAGCCACACCCGCCAGCCCGGGAGGTCCAGCACCCGCGGCGGCAGCCCGTTCCCGGTCACCAGCGGCTGATAGGCCCGCAGCGGGAACTGCTCCACCATCAGCCGCTCGGTCTCCGCCAGCTCGCGGGCGTCCGTGACCTCGGTGACCCGGATCGTGGGCGGGGTAACGGCCCCCGCCGCCCGCAGCATCACCGGTATCCGGAACACCCGCACGTCATCGACCGGCGCGACATCCTCATGCATCAGATCCTCGACCACCAGCGCCCGGTCCCGCGGCGCCCCCGCGACGATCCCGGCGATGAACTCCAGCGACACCGGCCGCGTGACCAGGAACCGCGTCACCGTCGGCAGATCCACCCGCAGGCACCCGTTCTCCGTCCGCGCCGCCGGCTCCAGCGCCCGCCACATCGCCGAAGCATTCACCCAATACACCCGCGCGTCCCGGTTGATCACCGAGCGACTCTAACGCCGCCACGACACCGCGGCCGAGCGTGGGCCAACCGGGCCGTCGGCGCGCCGGGGCGGACACCCGCGAACCATGACGCCACCGAGCGCGAACCGCGGCAAAAGAGCGCCATCTCCGGGCGGATTCACCATTTCTGATCGGTGCGCGTCAGTGGCGTCGTGGAGGTAGCGGAATTCAGGCCTTTTCGAAGTGCGACAGTGTGCCAATTCTTGTGGATTGTCATTGGGCGGTCGAGATGGTGGACCGCGAGCAGGCCGGGCTGTTATGGCATCGCGATGACGGGCGGTCTCCGGTATCGAGCGGAGAGACGGCCGACGGCAGCCGTTCTTCGTATTGCCGGCCGATGAGGAGAATGCACCGATGTCGTGCCCGTGCCGCCTGGCATGCCCGCTTCGCCGGTGGCGGGATGGGGCCTCCGCAGCTGTCGGATCCGCGCCCGCCGGAGGTGGACCGGCGGTAGCCGGAGCCTGATCACGGCTGCGTACCTCCGCTTCCGCCTGCGGTAACGCGTCCGCGGCGGCAGGCTCCCGCGGCGATTCCGCCACGGTGGCAGGCGGCGCGTGGCGCGGCACGGCTGGATCGCGACGGACGCCGTCTACCGCCTCGGCATGGGAGCAGCCGCGTATCCGGCGGAGGCGATCGATATGACCGTGCCGCTTTCCCCAGTCGCGATGCCGCTGGTGAACCCGCCGGAATTCCTCACGCGCGGGTGAATGATTCCGTGACCGGGTGCGATCCCTCGTCCCGGCCACCTCGGCCGTGGTAAAAAACTGTAGCTGCCGCACCCGGAAAGCATTTCATGAAACGACGATCAACGTCGCCCCGTAATGCGCGCGGACCCCTTGCCGAAGTCACACCATTCGCGATACGAGACCTTCCGTATACGGCCGCTCTCATCGGCGGAGTCGCGCGGTCCGGCCGGTAACCCGCCGTGGCCTCCGCCCACGCCGGCCGGCCCGGCTACAACCCGGGATGGGCGCCGCAGCCCTCCGCCGGCGTGGCCCGGCGTCAGCGGACATGGTCCACTCGTCCACCTGACGCCAGGCGACGGCCAGCCGCATGGCGACGTGCGCAGATCGCGGCAGAAGAGGGTGCTGGGCACCTGATGACGATGCCGGCCATGGGGATGTCCGCAGCTGGCTTGGGATTGATGTCGAACAACGCGTCACCGCCGAGCGAATCATCGGACAGAACCGGCATGAGCTGTACTCGGGTGGATGGGCGTTTCCGTCGGCGCCGTTCAACTGGTCGCTGTACCTGTTCTATGGCGGTGACATCCGGCAGGGTGAGCTCTCATGGCTGCGCGGTCAGGTCGAGCAGCTCGCCGAAATGCCACCCGTCGACGAGGACAACGACTGGCCCAGGGGGCTGTTCGTCGTCACGGCCGAAGAGCGCGATGGTGCCCAGATCTGCAGGTCCGTGAGGCTGCTGTCACGCAACTGCCTGCCCCCAAGCCTGTCCTGGCTCTGCGAGTGAGCCATACGAGCAAGCGGCGTTGCCCATGACGCCGCAGCCATCGGCAATACCAGAGGCCGGCCAGGTCCACAGACTCACCACCCGGCATGTCGACACACCCGGCCAGCGGTCCAACTCCCGCACCACGTAACGCTCCACGCAGCCCGACGCGCACGGACGGCGCCAGATTGACGGTCTTGAGGTGCTGGAAACGCCCGCCGCAGCTCCTGATGGAGGCCGAGAGCATCACTGGGCGAATTGCGGGCCGACAGTAGCGGCCTACCCGGTTCGTGGGCGGATGGGCACGCGTGATCTTGTGCGCAGGAGGCGCTGCCGTAAGCGCCGGATCTACCCCGGGAATGTCTGACCCCGCTGGCACAATCCCGGGCGTGGATTTCGCTGAGACTTTCGGACCTCCGCCGCGGCGGACCGTGCCCATCGAATGGGCGGCGGTGGAGGGATGGCTAGGGCTGACGCTCCCAGGGTCGTACAAGGCGATCGCGTCGGCCTACGGCCCGCTTGACATCGGTGAATACGTCTGGTTGCACGTCCCGTGCGTCCAGGACGGCGACTTCAGTCACTTCAACTGGGGCCGATGGCTCACCAACACGCATCGGAGCACACGCATCGCCTCGCGGGACGCGCCGCCGCACGAGCCGCCGCCGTTCCACCCGGCGCCCGGCGGCTTGCTCGCCTGGGGCACCACGCGCCGCTCGGACGAGCTGTTCTGGGACACCTCCGGGCCGGATCCGGACCGATGGCCGGTCGTCATCTTTCACCGCGACGCGGCTGACCAGAAGATCAACCCTTGGCAGCGGTACGAGACGCCGCTGCCGGAGACGCTGGCCGCGTTCGTCGGCGACGGGCTCCCACTGCCCGGTGGTGGCCGGCTCGGCCCGCTCCCGGCGACGGCGGTCCCGACCGCGTTCCTGCCCGACGCGCGGCCGTGGCAGCCGCCACCGCCGGTGACGATCGCGCAGGAGCGGCGGGCCGCGGTGACCGAGGGCTCCGGCCTGGCCGCGCTTACCGCGCTGGTCCCGCCGCCGGACCGGCCGTACCTGGGCGGCGGCGACTGGGACTCGCTGTTCGACCGGCTGGGCACCCGGCTCCCGGCCGAGTACGTGGCGCTGATGGACCGTTACGGCGGCGGCATCTGGGCTGAGTGGCTGCGCTTTCGGACTCCGTTGCGCGACGGCTTCCTGGCGGACGTCACCGAGATGCTGGACGTCTACCGCCAGTGCCGCGCGGACTGGCCGGAGGAGCATCCGCTGCCGGCCTGGCCCGAGCCGGGCGGCTTCCTGCCGTTCGCCTGCTCGATCGACGGTGACGAGTTCGGCTGGCTCGCCGAGGGCGACCCGGACGCCTGGCCGTTGATCGTCTATCCCCGGCACGCGGACCAAGGCCCGCCGCTGCCCGCCGGGCTGATCGACACCCTCCTGGACTGGCTGCGCGGCAAGTACAGCACCGACGGCCTGGTCCCACTCGACCGCGACGACGACCCGGTGGAGTTCGCCACGTTCGAGTCCTGGACCGACGACTCCTACTGGTGACAGCCGCCACCGGCCGCGGCGCAGCCCGTCCAGCACGATCTCCAGCAGGTACGCGGACCCGCGCTCCAAACCCGCCGCCCCGCCCCCGTGCCACAGGAAGCTAGCAGCACGCCGTCGCGCACCGCACCGGCGTCGCGGCCGGCGCACAACAGCCGCGCGATCGTGTCAGTCCGGCACACTCGGTCCTGAACGCGGGCAGGCACGCTCGGCGAGAGCGCGTCCGGCGGCGGCAGTTCCTTCCGGGCGGGGTCGTCATGGCGCAGATCACCGGGGGCGCGGCTGGGGCGCCGCATAGCATCGGGGCCATGCTCCAAGGGGATGATCTGCGCGAGGCCACGGTGGTGGTTGTCGGGGGTGGACAGGCAGGGCTGTCGGCCGCCTATCACCTGAAGAGGCGCGGATTCACCGGAGGCGAGGGCGAGAACGAGCGCACCTTCGTCGTGCTGGACGCGGCGGAGAGAGCCGGTGGGGCCTGGCAGCATCGGTGGGAGTCGCTGCGGATGGCGACGGTGAACGGGATCTTTGATCTGCCGGGGTTTGCGAAGCCGCCGATCGATCCGGACGAGCCGAGCCGGACGGCCGTGCCCCGGTACTTCGCGGACTTCGAGCGGCAGGCCGGCCTGCCGATCCTGCGGCCGGTCACCGTCACGAAGGTACACCACGACGGGCCGGACGCGTTCGTGGTCGAGACCGGTGACGAAACCTGGCGCACGCGGGCGATCATCAACGCCACCGGCACCTGGACGAACCCGGTCCTCCCCCGCTACCCCGGTCAGGAGTCGTTCGACGGGCTGCAGCTGCACACGCACGACTACGTGGCCAAGGAGAAGCTGGCCGGGATGCGGGTCGCGGTCGTCGGGGGCGGGATCTCCGCGGTGCAGCAGTTGGAGGAGATCTCGCAGGTCGCGACCACGTTCTGGTACACCCGCCGCGAGCCGGTCTTCCGCGACGACGATTTCACGCCGGAGGGCGCGGGCCGCGAGACGATCGCGAAGGTCGTCGCGGACGTGGAGGCGGGCCGTCCGACCGGCAGCGTGGTCTCCTACACCGGCCTGATCTGGACGCCCTACGCGCTGGCCGCCAAGGAGCGGGGCGCGCTGGAGCGAAGGCCGATGTTCACCGCGATCGTCCCGGACGGTGTGGTCGAGGAGAGCGGCGAGGTCACCGAGGTCGACGCGATCCTGTGGGCGACCGGTTTCAAGGCCGCGCTCGCCCACCTCGACCCGCTTCACCTGCGCAATGACAAGGGCGGCATCCGGATGATCGGCACGCGGGTGGCGGGCGAGCCGCGCCTGCACCTGATCGGCTTCGGCCCGTCGCAGTCCACGGTCGGCGCGAACCGGGCCGGTCGCGCCGCCGTCGGCGCACTGCTCAAAGAGCTTTCATGAAAAAAGCAGCGGGGGTACGTCGTACCCCCGCTGCTGTGTGAAAGGTCTAGTCCCCGGCCGGCGGGGACGGGGTCCGGGACGATGCCGGGTCCGGCGGCGCGACCTCGGGGTTGTTCGCGTTGCCGGACTTGAAGGAGATCTTCACGCTGGGTGCGTTGAAGTTCTTGACCTGCTGGCCCTTGAGCGAGTCCCGCATCAGGCGGGCGACCGCGTCGATGACCTCGTCCTGGACGTCCGCGCCGACGATGTCGTTCGGGTTGTCCGGGTTGACCGCGATGCCGGCGATGGCCAGCTGCGGCGTGGTGGCGATGAACGACTCGGTGGCGTTGTCCGAGGACGAGCCGGTCTTGCCGGCGACCGGGCGGCCGACGATGCCGCTGACCCGGGTGGACGTGCCGTTGCTGCACGAGCCGTGCGCCGGGCTCTGGCCGACCGGGCAGCGGGCCGCGTCGAGGCCGGCACGCGCCACGTCCTTGTCCAGGACCTGCTTGCAGTCCGGCTGGGCGACCTTGGCGGCGACCTCGCTGGACGTGCCGGTGGTGTCCGTGATCGAGACGACCGGCGTGGGCTTGCAGTAGTTGCCGTCCGCGGCGAGCGTGGCGTACGCGTTCGCCATGTCCAGCGGCGTGGTCGACGAGACGCCGAGCGTGAACGAGCCCCAGTCGTCCGGCTTCGCGGCGAGGTCCGCGTCCTGCTTGGTGCGGAACTGGATGCCGAGCCGTTTCGCCACGTCCACCGCGGCCTTGACGCCGACGGTCTCCTCCAGCTTGACGAAGTACGTGTTGGAGGACTTGCCGAACGCGGTCCACATGTTCTGGTAGCCGTCCTGGTAGCTGGCGCTCGCGTTCTTCGGGCACCAGTAACCGCCGCAGCCGTCCGAGCTGCCGTCCGTGAACGACGTCTTCTGCTTGCTCTTCGTGTTGAAGCCCTTGTCGAGCGCGTAGCCCTTCTCCAGCGCGGCCAGCATCACGAAGATCTTGAACGTGGAGCCGAACTGGTAGCCGGCCGAGTCGTCGCTGCCCGCGATGAACTGGTTCATCGTGTTCGGGTAGTTGCCGCTGGTCGGGTTCTTCGCGTTGCTGAAGTGCCGGTTGATCGCGAGCGCCTTGACCTTGCCGGTGTTCGGCTCGACCGCGGCGAACGGCGCCGCCTTCGGGTCGTCGAAGTCGTAGATCTTGGTGGCTTCCTTGCTGGCCGCGAGCTGCAGTGTCGCGTCCAGCGCGGTGACGATCCGGAAGCCGCCCTTCTTGAGCGCGTCGTACCGGGCGTTCTCGTCCGGGCCGAACTCCTCCTGCTGCTTCCACCAGGAGACGAAGTAGTCGCAGTAGAAGCCCCAGCCGGCCTCGGTGTGCGAGGAGCCCGCGCAGTTACTGGTCGCCTTCGTCGGCTTCAGGTTGAGCGGCTCGGCCTTGGCCGCGTCCGCGTCGGCCTGGGTGATCGCGCCGGTGCCGACCATGGCGTCGAGCACGTAGTTGCGGCGACCGACGGCCTCGTCCTCGTCGTTGTTGACCGGGTCGAACGCGTCCGGCGACTTGACCAGGCCGGCGATCATCGCGGCCTGGCTGAGCGTGAGCTTGTCCGGCGTGGTGGAGAAGTACGCGTTCGCGGCCGCGGAGACGCCGTAGGCCTGGTTGCCGAAGTAGGCGATGTTCAGGTACCGCCGGAGGATCTCGTCCTTCTCCAGCGAGTCCTCGATCGTGATCGCGAACTTGATCTCCTGGAGCTTGCGGGTGGTGCTCAGCTCCGTCGCGGCGTCGCGCTCCTCCTCCGTCGCGCTCGTGTCGTTCTTGAGCACGTTGCGCACGTACTGCATGGTGAGCGTGGACGCGCCGGAGACCTCACCGCCCTGCGTGTTCGACACGAACGCGCGGATCAGGCCCTTGATGTCCACGCCGCCGTGCACGTAGAACCGGGTGTCCTCGGCCGCGACGATCGCGTCCTTCATGACCTTGGCGATCTCGTCGCTGGAGACGTCGGTGCGGTTCTCCTCCAGGAACGAGGTGATCACCGTCTTGCCGTCGTTCGCGTACAGGTACGACGTCTGGGCGGTCGGCGGCGTCTTCAGATCCTCCGGCAGGTCGTCGAAGGAGTCGCTGGCCAGCTTCGCCGCCACCCCGGCCGTCGCGCTCGCCGGGAGCGCGGCGCCCGCGACCACCGCGCCGCCCAGCACCCCGAGCAGCGCCAGCGTGAGAACCTTGCGGGATTTGGACGTGAATCGCCGGCCCGGAGTCGATGCCTCCGGACCCGGCGGTGGTGATGCGAACTGCATTGCCGGGACGGTCCCCTCGTGAATGATGGCGCGCACGAAATAGCTGTTCATGAACGTGCTGAAGTCTGCCGGACGTTTATCGACGCCTGATCAATGGAGACGCGGGAGCGGCCCGGCAGGTTGCCGATCCTCGCCGCGAAAAGCGAAATCTAGATCACACAGAGCCCTTCGCGGGTACGCCGAGCGCGCGCATCGCCGCGTCCACCGCCTCGGTCCGGATGGTGGTGGCGAGGTCCGGGTCGTCCGCGAACAGCACCAGCGTGTCCTGCAGGCCGCCGAGCGCGACCACGGCCCGGACCCGCTCGAACGTGCCTGGCCCGGTCAGCGCCGCATCGATCCGGGTGCGCCAGGTGATGATCCAGTCCACGATCTGCAGCTCGTTGAGGACCGCGACGTCGCGGACGATGCCGAGCAGCATCGCGCGGTGCCGGTAGCAGAGGTCGAAGTAGGCCTCGAGCGTGGCGCGCGGCTCCGTCGGGAGGTTGGCGGAGAGCGCCTCGATGTCGTGCACGAAGGGCTCGACCAGGCTCCTGAGCAGGTCGCCCTTGGAGCGGAAGTGGTAGTAGAGCGCGGCCTTGGTGATGCCGAGCCGGCCGGAGATCTCGGAGAGGCTGGTCTGCTCGTACCCGCGGGTGGCGAACAGCTCCGCCGCGACCCGTAGGGCCTGCTCACGGGTGTCGGTGTTCGGGCGGGGCATCGGACGATCATAGACCCACGCTTGACTACCTGCCGGCCGGTAAGTAACTATCGAAAGTCATGAGACGAGTGCTGATTTCCGGGGCCAGCATCGCCGGTCCCGCGCTGGCGTACTGGCTGGACCGGTACGGATTCGAGGTCACGGTCGTGGAGAAGGCGCCGACCGTGCGGCAGGGCGGCTACCCGATCGACGTGCGCGGCTCCGCGATCGACGTCTGCGAGCGGATGGGTCTCGGCCCGGCCCTGCGCGAGGCGAACATCAAGACGCGGCGGATGACCATGCTGGCCCCGGACGGCCGGGTCGCGGGCCGGATCGACACGGAACAACTGCTGGCCGGCACCGCGCGGCGGGACGTGGAGGTGCCACGCGGCGAGCTGGGCGACCTGCTCTACGCGCTGACCAAGGACCGGGTGGAGTACGTGTTCGGCGACTCGATCCGCACGCTCGACCAGACCGCCGGCGGCGTCGACCTGACGTTCACGCACGGCGCTCCGCGTACCGTCGACGTGGTGGTGGGTTGTGACGGCCAGCACTCGGTGACGCGCCGGCTGGCGTTCGGGCCGGAGCAGGACTACAGCCACTACCTCGGATACTGCTTCGCCGGGTTCACGGCGCCGAACACGGACGGGCTGTCGCACGAGGCGGTGCTCCAGAACGCGCCCGGCGTCGGCACCGCGCTCTACGCGGTGCGCGAGCAGCCCTGGGTGCACGCGCTGCTCGTGTTCACCGACCCGCAGCCGGCCCGCGGGTGGACCGCCGACGACCTGCGCGACCGGGTGGCCGCGCGGTTCGCCGGGGTGAACAGTCCGGTCCCGGGAAAGCTGGCGGACGCGCCGGACCTCTACTACGACACGGTCAGCCAGATCAAGATGCCGTCCTGGACGACCGGCCGGGTGGCGCTCGCCGGGGATGCGGCGTACGCGCCGTCGTTCCTCAGCGGGCAGGGCACCAGCCTGGCGCTGACCGGAGCATATGTGCTGGCCGGCGAGCTGAAGCGGTCCGGCGGCGAGCTGACCGGTGCCTACGAGCAGACGATGCGCGACTTCGTGCGCGACAACCAGGCCATGGCCACCGGGCCGTCGTTCCTGTTCCCGCGCACCCGCCACGGGCTCTGGCTGCGCAACCAGAGCATGCGGATGGCGCCGCTGATGTCCCGGATCGGGTCCCGCATCGAGCGGAACGCGACCGCGCTACGGATCGAGGACTACTGAGACCGGTCCTCCCGGCGTGAGCGGGTCACGCCGGGAGGGAGGCCGACGGTCAGCCCAGCAGCTCCAGCTCGGCCACGGTGGCCGGGCCGGTGAACTCCAGCCGGTAGTGGCTGTACGCGCCCGGCGTCTTCACCGTGAACGGCCGCGTCTGCTGCCGCCAGGTGAACGCCTCACCGGACCGGGCGTCCAGCTCGGTCCAGGTCGTGCCGTCCGCCGAGCCGAGCAGCTTCCACCCGGCCGGGTCGGCGCCGGCCGCCGCGGCCGACGTGATCGTGTACTGCTTGACCTGCACGCCGGCCGGGAGCGTCCACTGCTGTGCCGTCACGCTCGCCGAGGTGGCGGACGAGTCGTCGGCCAGCGCGGCCGTGGTCACGGTGCCGGCCACGTCCTTCTGCGGCGTGGCGGGCGCGGTGCCCGTGGTCAGCGACGGCGGCAGTGCGTCGTCCCCGGTCGCCCACGCCGACGGCTTCGCGCCCATGGTGAAGTCGAGCGTGCCGCCGTTGGCCAGCGTGGTGTGCGGCAGGTAGGACTTGTTCCAGGCCTTGCCGTTCACCTTCAGCGACTGCACGTAGACGT
Organism: Catenuloplanes japonicus; assembly: GCF_000717135.1. Lineage (GTDB taxonomy): Bacteria > Actinomycetota > Actinomycetes > Mycobacteriales > Micromonosporaceae > Catenuloplanes > Catenuloplanes japonicus. Next base: position 29,310 of record NZ_JNXY01000002.1, on the reverse strand, counting down.
TGGTCGCGGAGTTGCCCGGCGCCTTGATGACGACCTTCTTGCCGTTCTCCAGGTTGATCGTGGCCTTGGTGAACAGCGGCGACCCGATCACGTAGTTCGCGCTGCCCATCTGCAGCGGGTAGATGCCGAGCGAGGCGAAGACGTACCAGGCGGACATCTCGCCGTTGTCCTCGTCGCCCGGGTAGCCCTGGCCGATCTCGCTGCCGAGGTAGAGCCGGGACAGCGCCTCGCGGGTGAGCGCCTGCGTCTTGTACGGCTGGCCGGCGTACGCGTACATCCACGGGATGTGGTGCGACGGCTGGTTGCTGTGCCCGTACTGGCCCATGCGCACGTCCCGGGCCTCGGTCATCTCGTGGATGACGCCGCCGTACGAGCCGGGCTTGAGCGCCTCCTCCGGGTCGGAGAAGAACGTGTCCAGCTTCTGCGCCAGCGCGTCGCGTCCGCCGTACAGGTTGGCCAGGCCCTGGCCGTCCTGCGGCGCGTGGAACGCCATGTTCCAGCCGTTGGTCTCGGTGTAGTCGTAGCCCCAGACCTCCGGGTCGTACTGTTCCGGCGTCCACCGCCACTGCCCGGCCGTGTTCTTGCCCTGGAAGAACTCGACGGACGGGTCGAAGTGGTTGACGTAGTTCAGCGCCCGCTGGCGGTAGTAGTCCGCCTCCTCCTGGTAGCGGGCGGCGTTCGGGCCACCGGCCTTCGCGAGTTCAGCCGCCATGTTCGCGATGCCGAAGTCGTTGATGTAGCCGTCCATCGCCCAGGACATCGCCTCGCCGGTCACGTCGAGCGGCGTGTAGCCCTTGAAGATCGACCGGGTCAGGCCCTTGCGGCCCACGTTGTCGTTCGGCGGCGCGACGGACGCGTTCTTGATCGCGGCCTGGTAGGCGACCTCAGGATCGAAACCCTTGATCCCCTTCAGGTACGCGTCCGCGAACGCCACGTCCGAGCTGGTGCCGACCATCAGGTTCGCATAACCGGGCGCGGACCAGCGAGAGATCCAGCCGCCGTCCCGGTACTGCTGCACGAACCCGTCCGCCATCTCGCCCGCCATCGACGGGGTGAGCAGCGCATAGGCCGGCCAGGTGGTGCGGTAGGTGTCCCAGAAGCCGTTGTTCACGTACACCTTGCCGGGTTTGATCTCGGCCCCGGTCTCGGTGGGCGTGCTCGGCGGCGTGGTGGTCGACGACTGCACGGTGTGCTTCCAGACCGGCGCCGCGTTCGTGCCGGTGTTCTCGTGCGCCGAGTTCGGGTAGAGGAACAACCGGTAGAGGCTGGAGTACAACGTGACCAGCTGGTCCCGGCTCGCGCCCTCGACCTCGACCGTGCGCAGCTTCGCGTTCCACGCGGTCTCGGCGCGGGTGCGGACCGACTCGACCGTGTCCGCGGCCGCGATCTCCAGGTCCAGGTTGTGCTTGGCCTGGGCCACGCTGATCAGCGACGTGGAGACGCGCAGGTTGACGGTCTTGCGCGCCACCGTGACGTACCCGGTGGAGGGCCTGTTGCCCTGCGGCAGCATGCCGCCGGCCAGGACCGGGGAGTCCAGCGTCGCGTACAGGAACATGCGGGTGGCGCCGTTGGCAAGGCCGCCGCGCACGTCGGTCCAGCCGGTGACGACGCCGTTGGCCGCGTCCACGGTCAGGCCGGCGTCGTCGTTCACGTTGTCGAAGATGATGTTGCCGCCGGTCCCGGAGAACGTGAACCGCAGCAGCGCGGAGTGGTCCGTCGGCGCGACCTCCGCCTTGAGCCCGCTGTCGAACGTGACGCCGTAGTAGTGCGGCTTCGCCGTCTCGTTCTCGTGGTGGAACGGCAGTGCACGGGCGGTCCGGTCCGCGTTCGGCACCCCGGTGCCGTCCTGCGGCATGAACTGGAACGTCTGCCGGTCCGCCATCCACGGGCTCGGCTCGTGGCTGACCGACAGCGCCTGCAGCGTCGGCAGGTTCTGCGCGTTGTTGGCCTTGTTGTACTCGTAGAGCCAGTTCAGCGTGCCCGCGTTGGTGACCGGCGTCCAGAAGTTGAAGCCGTGCGGCACCGCGGCCGCGGGGATGTTGTTACCGCGGGAGAAACTGCTGCTCGACTGGGTGCCGCGACGCGTCTCGACGTACCCCGCGAGGCTCTTCTCCGCCTGTGCGACCGGCGTGTCCGCGAGCATGATGTCGTCGAACCAGGCCCGCCACGTGCTCTGCGGTCCCGTGGGCTTGTCGTAGGCGACCAGCACCCGGTCGATGGTCTTGCCGCGCGCCACGTCGCCGATCCGGCTGACGACCTTGTTCCACTGGTTCGCGGAGAGCGTCTTCGACGCGCCCTGCGCCTGCGGGCTGACCACGGTCCCGTGCTGGTCCTTGGCCTTGAGCCCGCTCAGGAACGTGCCGTCCGTGAACGCCAGGTCCACCGAGGTGTACGTCGCCGGGTAGCTCATGTCACCGCGGCTGAACTCCGGGAACACCAGGTAGGACAGCTCCGTGTCCCGGTTGACCTTGATGTTCACGTCGTAGATCTTGTTGTACGTGAAGCCGCGCCCGTCCGTCGCGTGCCGTCCGGCGAACTCCAGCGCGGCCACGCCCGAGTAGCCGACGCGCGCCTTCGCGGCCGGCGCGTTCGACGGCCCCGGCCCGATCGCGCTGCGCGCCGCCGACGGCGTGGGCGGCACGGTGCTGCCGTCGGAGAGCTGCAGGTCCGCGATCTGGATCAGGTTGACGCCGCCGTTCCCGGTGACGTTCAGCCGGTAGTGCGCGTAGGAGCCCGGCGTCGCCACGTCGTAGGTGGTGAGGTTGCCGCGCGCACCGAGCGCCTGCCCGGCGCGGGTGTCCACGGTGGTCCACTCGTTGCCGTCGGCCGAGCCCTCGAGCCGCCAGTCGCGCGGGTCGCGCTCCGGCGCGTCGTTCGCGGCGGTCAGCGCGTACCGGACCACGGTCGTCGGCGCGTCCAGCTGATAGGCGACCCAGCCGGTCGCGGTGAAGACCAGCCACTTCGTGTCCGGGTCCGCGTCGAGCAGGTTCTCCTTGACCTCGCCACTGCCCGCGTTCTCACCGTTCGCGGTGACCGCGGTGACGTGCTTGTTGACCGAACCCGGGATCCCCGGCTGCAGCGTCCCGTCCACGCCCTCCGCGCGCTCCGCGGTGTCCACCCAGGTCGGTGGCGGATCGCCGGTCTCGAACGAGCTGGTGAACCGGGGCGCCGGGGCGGCCGACGCAGGTTCACTGATCACCACCGAGCCTCCGATCAACGCGAGCGAGAGCACGGCAGCAAGAGGCGTTCGACGCATCAGACCTCCATCGTGGAGAACGACCGCCCGCCATCTTCGATCGCCCGACACCGATCTGTAAAGGCAACTTAACAAAAAACCCGATCAATGGGTACGGATGCGGCCGACCAGCCGCATCCGTCTCCTTTGGGTCAGCAGGTCCAGGACTTGGCGGAGCTGCCGCTCAGGCCGCGGACGCTGCCGCAGGCGCCCTTCTGCTTCACCGGACCGGCGTAGTAGCGGTAGGTGCCGTCGTCCAGCGCCCAGCCCTTGCCGCCGCGCAGCAGCAGGCCCGCGCCGACGTAGGTGGGCTTGCCGAGGCCGGTGGTCTTGATCGTGACGACGCACTGCCAGGGCCCGTTGGACAGCTGATAGACGGTGGCGCCGGTGAGCGCGGCCTGACGTTTGACGGTGAAGCCCGGCCCGCAGAGCCCGGCCGGGGTGTAGGGCCCCGCCGCGTGGGCCACCGCCGGCGCGAGCGCCGTCGCCAGCACCGCCGCCCCGAGCACGACACCGGCAGTACGCAGAATTCGCCTGATCACACTGGCTCCTCATTTGTCCGACATTTCATGGTTTAACGGTGTGGGGCTGACGCGGTGGCGGCCTGTAAATGGCTGGCCTCCACTCGGGCCGTTGATCAACAATGTCGAACCGTGAGCACACGACTGCGGGCCATCGCCAGGGAGACGCTCGACGCCATCGACGCCGGGGAGTACCTCGCACCGTCCGGCACCGTGGTGCCGCTGGCCGCCGCGGTCTCCGACGCGATCGCCGGCACCGTCCTCCACCTCCCCGGCGCGCCGCTCGCCTCCCCCGTCATCGGCGACCGGCCGCCCGCGATCGAGGTCACCGGCGAGTCCACACTGCTCGCGGCACGTCGGCTCGCGCAGGACGGACCGGTCGCGGCCATGGTGTTCGCCTCCGCGAAGAACCCGGGCGGCGGCTTCCGTACCGGCGCACAGGCCCAGGAGGAGAGCGTGGCCCGCGCCAGCGCGCTCTTCCCCTGCCTCACCGCCGTGCCGGACTACTACGAGTTCCACCGCGCCCAGCGCGACCTGCTCTACAGCGACCGGGTCGTCTACTCCCCCGGCGTACCGGTCTTCCGCGACGACAGGGGCCGCTTCCTCCCCGCCCCGCACCCGGTCTCCATGCTCACCGCCGCCGCCCCCAACCGCGGTGCCATCGCACGCAACCAGCCCGCCAGCACCGACGAGATCGACACGGTCCTGGCCACCCGCGCCCGCCGCGTCCTCGAGGTCGCCGCCCACCACGCCGAACGCCGCCTGGTCCTCGGCGCCTGGGGCTGCGGCGTCTTCCGCAACTCCCCCGCCGCCGTCGCCGACGCGTTCGCCACCGCGCTCGACGCCCTCCCCGGCCGCTTCGACCGGGTCGTCTTCGCCGTTCTCGACCGCGGCGACGCCCCCATCCGCACCGCCTTCACCACCCGCTTCTCCCTCCCACCGCATTCCTGACCCCGCCGCACCCCCTTCCCCACAGCACGCCGCGAGATCGCAGCACGCCGGGAGGGCACGTCCGCTCCGAGGCCAGCAGGTGCGGGCCAGCAGACCCCGGCGTGCCACGAGACCCCGGCGAATCGGCAGATGCGGGCAGGCCGGTGGGGTGTTGTTCTGAGCTGGGGTGGGGCGGGAGTGGAAGGGAGGAGCGCCAGCGACGACCGGTGCCCGCGGGAGCGTGCGGACCGCAACCACCGCGAAGTGGGAAAATGAATTGGATTGTGGTCTTTTGCTTTGTGGCAGCGGGGGGCGGTGCGCGATCCGCGGCCTCCCCCGTGGTGGCCCGGACGGATCCAGGAGACCGCGGGCGCGCCGTGGGGGCAAGGCCGGCCGTGATCTGTTGCGCGGAGGCGCAACGGCAACGCCGAGGCGGGGCGGCGTTGCCGTTGGCCGGCGGGATGAGGGTCAGGAGTCGCCGGAGGGGCCGGGGATCGTCACGCCGGTGGCGACGGGGACGCCGAGGTTGGGGGAACCGTCGGAGTTCCAGGCGATCTTCTGGGCGCGGGTGGTGCGGGTGGTGCCGCAGCCCTGGCTGGAGGAGGAGTTCGCGTGGTAGACGATCCACATCTCGGTGCCGTCGGGTGAGTTGACGAACGAGTGGTGGCCGGGGCCGTAGACGCCGTTGGCGTCGTTGCGCTGGAAGATCGGCGTGGACTTCTTGACCCAGGAGCTCGCGGAGGCCGGGTTGCCGCCGGTCCAGGTGAGCTGGCCGAGCTTGTAGTCGGGCGTGTTGCAGGAGCTGGCCGAGTAGGTGAGGAACGTCTGTCCGTTGTGGTACAGCGCGTACGGGCCCTCGTTGACGGCGCCGCCCTGACGTTCCCAGGACAGGTTCGGTGTGGAGATGCGCACGCCGTTGCTGGAGACCTGGATCGGCGAGGACATCGGCGCGATGAAGACGCTCTGCTCGCCGCCACGGAACGCGGAGTAGACGAAGTGGTCGGGCCAGCCGTTGAAGCGGACCACGCTGCCGTCGATCGCCCACCCGCCGCTGGGTTCAAGGTTGAGGATCCCGCGGTACGTGTAGGCGCCGTACGGGTCGGTGGTGTTGCTCTCCAGCACGCCGGTGCGGCGCTGTCCCTGGCCCGGCGTCGGCTCCGCGGAGAAGTAGATGTACCAGCGGCCGTTCGTGTACTGCAGGTCCGGCGCCCACATCGTGCAGCAGCCCGGCCCCGGGGCCAGCGAGAACAGCACCTTCTCGGTCGCGGTCTTCAGCCCGGCCATGGTCGACGACCGGCGCATGACGATGTTCGACGACCAGGTGGTGGCCACGTAGTACCAGTACCCGCCGGAGTAGGCGATCGACGGGTCCGCGCTGTTCGGCGCGCCGACCAGTGGGTTGGTGAACGACGGGCCGGCTGCGGCCTGCGCGGACGGGGCGGCGAGCGCGACACTCAGGCCGGGCACCAGCACGACGGCCGCGACCGCCGCGAGCACCCGCCTCCAGCTACGTTTCACGGACATCGACTTTCCTTCCTCGGATAGTCGGCACCACGATGTGAGCGCTCACACCCACGACGTCGGAAACCGACCGGACGGTACGTTGCGCGCTTGTTTCAGCAATGTTAGCGATCACAATAGGAGTGTCAAGCATAGATGGTTGACTATCTAACGTTGTCACATCGCCCCGCGCGGGCGACCCCAGTCGTCACATAGAGCGCTTACTCTGTCGCACTACGCTCTCCTGCCGCGGGCGGGCGTCCGTTCCACGGGGGTGGCGACATGCGACGAGACCGTTTCCGGCGCGCGGTCACCGGCGCTTCGGTCATGCTCACGCTCGGCCTGGCCACGGTCGCGGCCTGCCAGCCCGACGAGGCCGGGCCGCCGTCCGTGGACCAGCTGCTGCGGCAGACCGGCATCTGGCAGCGCCCGACGCTGCGCATCGGCGTGGCCGCGAACGAGCCGCTTATGGGTGAGGTCAAGGACGGGATGCGCAGCGGGTTCGACGTGGAGATCGCCCGCTACCTGGCCCGCTCGCTCGGGTACACGAACGAGAGCGACATCGAGTTCATCACGGTACGCACGGACGAGCGCATCCGGTTCCTGCTGGCCGGGCACGTCGACATGGTGGTGGCCAGCCTCTCCTACACGGAGGAGCGCGCCAAGCTGATCGGCTTCGCCGGGCCGTACTTCGTGACGAACCAGGCGTTCCTCGTCCCGAAGGCGTCCGCGTCCACGCTGCGGACCGAGGACGACTTCAGGGAGAAGCAGGTCAAGGTCTGCACCAGCGGCAGCTCCACCACGGAGGACGAGCTGACCCGGCGCGACTTCGCACGGTCCGTCGTGCTCGACCTGCAGGACTGCGTCGACGGCATGCTCTCCGGCGAGTACGGCGCGATGAGCTCGGACAAGACGATCCTGGCCGGGTACTACTCGCAGCACCCGCAGGACTTCGCGTACGTGCAGCTGCCGTTCGGCGCGGACGAGCGACTCCACATCGGCGTGTCGATCAACGACACCGCGCTGCGCGACCTGGTCGCCTACTTCCTGCGGAAGAGCTACGACCAGGGACGCGAGACCGGTGCCAGCCCGTGGACGACCGCCTACAACAACACGATCGGCGCCTGGTATCTGGCCGACGTGGACGACATCGCCCAGCCTGAGCCGAACGACGTGCCGGACCTCGTCGACCACGACGACAAGGTCTCGCCGCGATGACCGCGCCCGCGGAGCACCGGGCGTCGGGCGGGCAGTCGTTCTGGAGCGTGGTCGTGGGCGTGCCCGCGATCTTCTCCGTGCTGCGGCTCGGCGTGGAGGCCGGCGGCGAGCTGCAGACCACGCTGCTGCTCGTCGCGAACGTGGACCCGATCAACCTGATCGCGGCGCTGTTCACCACCGCGGCCCGGTTCGTGTCCGCGACGCTGGTCGGCGTGCTCGCGATCGGCGGCGTGGCCTGGGCCAGCCGCACGCCCGGCCAGGACCGGCCCGCGCTGTTCGCCCGCTGGCTGCGCGCGTCGCCGCTGTGGTTCGCCGTGGCCGCGTTCGGGCTGGCCGTGATCACCTGGCAGATCATGTACCTGCCGCTGCTCCTGCCGTGCGCGGTCGCGGCGTTCCAGTCGATCGTGACCATCCCGCCGGACGCCCGGTGGAAGGTCGTCATGGTGGTGCTGCCCGCGTTCGCCGGATACGTCTGGCTGGTCGGACCCACGATCACCGCCGCGGTACGCCAGGGCGACTGGCTGGTGTTCTGTCTCTTCGTCGCGCCGCCGCTGCTGGCGCTCGGCGTTCCGGGGCCGCTGCCGCGGCGGTTCGTGGGCGGGCTGACGCTGATCGCGCAGGGCGTGGCGCTGATCATGGTCGCGGCGGCCGCCATCCCGATGATCACGACGCCGGTGCTGCCGCTGACGGTGACGACGGTCTCGCGTACCACCCCGGTGCCTTCTTCGGGTGCCGGTGCCGCTGTTCCGACGGCCTCTCCCGGCGGGCCGGCGGCACCGGCCGCTTCCACGGATCCCGCCGGCGCGACCGGCACCGACGGTCCGGGTGTCGCGTCGAATCCCGGCGCACCAAACTCCGGCGCATCAGACCCCGGCGCGTCAGACCCCGGTGCGACTGGCTCGCCGGGCCTCGCGGGCTCTGCCGACACGGCGGCGCCACGCACCGCAACCGGCCCGCCGGATCAGCCCGAATCGGGCAATACGCCACCTAGCGGCGCTGCGGCCGGGCCCGGCGCAGGATCCGAGGCCGGGTCACCGGCTTCGGGCAGCGCGGGCCGGCCGCCGGACGACGATCCGCGCGACACCGAGGACATCCTCGGCCACGTCATCACCGTGGACGACGTGCACATGGTGATCCTGCAGGAGAGCGGCGGCGTGCGTTACGTCCCCACCGATCTCGTCCAGGACCAGGTGCTCTGCCCGACCGAGGGCGAACTCCCCCGCTTCCGGCTCTGGGTGCGCGGCTTCCACGTCGAGGACTCGCTGCTGGAAGGGCTCGGCCGCCAGGTCCGCCCCGCCAGCCGCCTCGACGCCGCCTGCCGCAACCCGGTCACCGGCTGACCGGCCCGGCAAGCGTCCGACCGATCCGCGGTAGCTGACCGGGTTGCCACGACCTGGCAACCGGCCAACCCGACGACCGGCCGACCCTGATCTGCGGCAACCCGGTCCACCAGCTGATCGGCTCCGCCACGACCTGGCAATCGGCCGACCCGATCCATCACTCGGGCCGTGGTCTCACGGCCGCGTCGGCCCGCGCCCCGGTGGTGCGGACCGACGCGGCCTTCTCTCACGCTCCGATCAGCAGCGCCACCGCCCCCGCCGTCTCCGGGTGAGCCGTCAGCAACGCCACCGCCGCCGCGCCCTCCGGGACCGCCGCCGGGGCCGCCCACTCGCCCTCACAGCCGAGCAGCCCCGCGACCGCGTCGGCCGTGACCGGATGCGCGGCCAGCAGCGCGCCGGCCGGGCCCGCGCCTGGCGCCGTGGCCACCGCGGCCGCGCGGGCCTTGCGCGGTGGTGCGTTCCACGGCGCTACCCAGGCGTCGACGCCGGCCAGCGTGCCGGGGAACGTGCGGCCGGCCTCGCGGGTCAGGACCGGGACCAGCTCCGCGGCCTGGTCCTTGAGCGTGGTGATCAGCGACGGGAGCCACGGCAGCAGCACCGGGTCCGGCAGGCGGGCGAACGCCTTGGAGAGCGTCTCGACCACGAACGGGGACAGGCGCGGCACCGACTCCAGCGATTGGATGAAGCCGACCACGTACTGCGGGAACGCGGGCACGATCAGCGGGTTGCCGAGCAGGTCGTCGACGGTGGCCCGCAGGTCCGCCAGCGGGAGCACGCCGAGCTGGTGACGGGCGGCCCAGAGCAGCGCGATCTTCGCCGGGGACTCCGGGTGGGACTGGCGCACCGCGATCTCCAGCTGGGCCCGGTCGCAGCCGAGCGACAGCGCCAGGCTCTCCATGCTGAACAGGAAGCCGAGCATGGCGCCGACCTGCCGCACGCCGGTGTCGTCCGCGACGAACGCGCTCGGCAGCAGCGTGCAGTAGTGCGCGTAGCCGGTCTTGACGAACGACTCGCACCAGGCGGGCAGCGTGGGCGCGCTGGACCGGTAGTGCGCGAGCAGCCGCCGGATGCGCCGCAACACCTCAGGAGCGCCGTCGACGGTACGCTCCGCGGCCAGCAACTCCACCGCCCGCGCACCCAGCTCGTCGGTCAGGCGGGGGCTGTGCAGGAACAGCAGCGAGTCCTCGACCGCGGTGAGCGCGGTGGCGGCGGTCGCCTTCGGGTCCCAGGCGGCGCGGCGGAGGCGCTGTTCCAGAACCTGTTCGACGGTGACGCCCTCGTACCCCAGCTCGATGATCGTGCGCTGGTGCCGCCCGAGGTCGAGGTCCCAGCTCTCCTGGATGTGCTTCTCGCCCAGCTTGCGGGAGCCCATGATCGGGCGTACCGCGTGGTCGGGCAGCAGGTAGCGCAGCATCCAGAGCAGCTGGGAGCAGGCCGCGAGCTCCGGATTCGCCGCGAGGTCGAGCAGCGCGCGCTGGATGCTGCGCTGCTCAAGATTGAGGCCCAGCGGCGCGAGCCGGTCGTAGACGTCACGGGCCAGCGGCGGCAGCGCGGCGTAGCCGACCTGGCCGATCCGGTCGCCGCCGAGCAGGATCTCGCACAGCCGTCGCACGTCACGGCGGCCGGGCACGGCGTCCTTCTCGATGCAGGTGACGGCCGCGTCCTGGAAGTCGTACGGCGTGGGCCGCGCCCGCCCGCGCATGCCGGCCAGCAGGATCGACGTCTCGAAGACCGCGATCGCGTCCGCCGTGCTGGCCAGGTAGCCGTTGCGGCGGGCGAGCCGGACGATGTCCACGCACCAGCCGCGCAGTTCCTCCTCGTCGAGCCCGTCGAGCGCGGGCGGTCCGGAGAGGTAGCCGGTGAGGTGGTCCTCCACCGCGGTGGCCGCGACCGGCGCGGGCAGTTTCACGGCGGCCCGCTTCTTCCCGCCCTTCTGCCCGTCCAGCTGGAACGGCTTCAGACCGGTCCTGGTCAGCGACTTCTGCCAGGTGGCGCCCGCGATCGAGACGGACCCGGGCGCGAGCCCGAACTGCGCCTCGATCGCGGACTGGCTGCTCGGGATCAGCCCGTACAGCCAGGTGGTCCCGGTACGCGGCGTGATGGCGAAGTCCGGCGTGCCCGGCGCGGACCCGACCTCCGGCAGCCGGCTGGCCGCGTGGAACGCGCCGCACACGTAGAGGCAGTCGCCCGGCGCGGCGCCGGAGGTCGCCAGGTGCTCGCGGATCCGCGTCCACATGTATCGCTCGCGGTCCTCGTCGGAGGCGAACCGGCGCGAGTCGTGCGGCGCCAACCGGCGGAACAAACTGCCGATCAAGACCATGACCTGCCGGTACGTGTCGTAGTCCGCGCCCGCGAGCGGCTGCTCCACGTACTGGTCCCACCACTCGGACCAGTGCCGGACCCGCCCGTGGTGCAGCAGGTGCTCCTCCAGCTCCGCGAACCGAGGCCGGAGGTCACCGATCTCCACGCCGACCGCGTCCCCGTGAAGATCGTCCTCCTCGGAGGCCGTGCCCTCGGAGGAAGGCACCTCCGGCTGCCACTGGAACACGTGGTCCGTGGAGCGGTCCACCAGCACCAGTTCCACGCCGGGCGTCTCCAGCGCGTACGAGATCGCCTGGTACTCCGCCGACGCCTCGGTGATCGGCGCGATCACGGACAGCGGCGCGGACTCCACCGGGAACCCGGAAAGCTCCGACGCGAACGCCTGCAGGGCCACCGGCAGCCGGCAGTTGCGCAGCTCGGTGAGGAGCGGTGCGAGATCCTCGCACAGCTCCAGGTAGATCACCTTCGGCTGGAGCTCCCGGAGCCGGCGCACCATCGCCACCGCGGAGGCCGGGGAGTGGTGGCAGACCGGGAAGATCTCGAGGGGTTCACGGAGAGCGTGATCAACGTCGTCGACGATCCCGGAGAGGATGTCCGGAAGCGCGGCCGGTCCGCCGGCGAGCGCCTCCGCCGCGCCGAGCAGCTGGGTGCGGAGGGCATCGAACGGCCCGCTCACGACAGGGTGGCGATCGCCTGGCGACCACCCTCCAGGAAGCCGTTCCACTCGCCGCCCGCGTCCTTGCTGCGCGGCTCGATGACGCCGTGCCAGTACTTGTTCAGGATCGCCAGGTCTTCCGGGCTGCGCCGGGCCAGCGATCCGACCAGCGAGGACGCCAGCGTCTGCGAGCTGAGCGCGGCCGCGCCGAAGAACGTGCTGTGCAGGATCGCGTCCTCCAGCACGCCGATCTGCTCCGCGGTGGACAGCGCGGACTCCAGGCGCTCGTCGTCGCTGGTCGCGGACGCGGAGGCGGCGCGCAGGTCCGCGAACGACTGGAGCAGCACGTCGAGCAGCGTCGGCGGGACCTCCAGCTCGATATTGTGGCGGCGCAGCAGTTCCTCGGTGCGGAACCGGACGATCTCCGCCTCGCTCTTCTTGTTCGTCACGACCGGGATGCGGACGAAGTTGAAGCGGCGCTTGAGCGCGGACGACAGGTCGTTGACGCCGCGGTCCCGGCTGTTCGCGGTCGCGATGATGGAGAAGCCGGGCTTGGCGAAGACGATGTTGTCGTCCTCCAGCTCCGGGATGGACACGTACTTCTCGGACAGGATCGAGATCAGCGCGTCCTGCACGTCGCTGGTGGACCGGGTCAGCTCCTCGAAGCGGCCGATCACGCCGTTCTCCATCGCGGTCATGATCGGCGACGGGATCATCGACTGGCGGGACTGGCCCTTGGCGATGACCATCGAGACGTTCCACGAGTACTTGATGTGGTCCTCGGTGGTGCCGGCCGTGCCCTGCACCACGAGCGTGGAGTTGCGGCTGATCGCGGCGGACAGCAGCTCGGCCAGCCAGCTCTTGCCGGTGCCGGGGTCGCCGATCAGCAGCAGGCCGCGGTCGGACGCGAGCGTGACGATGGCCCGCTCGACGAAGCTGCGGTCGCCGAACCACTTCTGCGGGATCTCCCGCTCCAGGCCGTCGGCGCGCTCGGAGCCGAGGATGAACAGGCGCACCATCTTCGGGCTGAGCCGCCAGGAGAACGGCTTCGGCCCGGTGTCGACGGACTCCAGCCAGTCCAGCTCCTCGGCGTACTTGACCTCGGCCGGGGCGCGCAGCATGTCAGTCATGAAACGAAAACTCCTCAATGAGATTCAGGCGACGAAGTTCTTGAGCTCGGTGACGAGCTTCCTGATATGTCCGGAAATGACGGGTGTGCCGAGGTCCTTGAACTTCTTGCGGAACCACGGGTCCACGCTCTCGGTGCCGGAGCTGTTGACGGAGCCGACCGGGATGAACTTCACCCCGGACCGGTACACCGCCTCGATGCCGGCGTAGAGCGGCTCGGACGCGCCGAACTCGTAGAAGTCGGAGATCCAGACCATCACGGTGTTCCGCGGGTCGGTGATCTTCGGGCGGGCCATCTCCATCGCGACCGGGCCGTTGTTGCCGCCGCCCAGGTTCGTCCGCAGCAGCACCTCGAACGGGTCGTGCACCCAGGCGGTCAGGTCGAGCGCACGCGTGTCGTACGCGATCAGATGCACGTCGACCTTGGGCAGCCCGGCGAAGATCGAGGCCAGGATGGTGCAGTTGACCATCGAGTCGACCATCGACCCGGACTGGTCGACCACGACGATCAGCTTCGCCGGCGTGACCCGCTTCGCCGTCTGCTTGTAGAACAGCCGGTCCACGTAGAGGCGCTCGTCCTCCGGGTTCCAGTTCGGCAGGTTCTTCCAGATCGTCCGGTCGATGTCCAGGTTCCGGAACACGCGCTTCGGCGGGATCGACCGGTCGATCGTGCCGGCACTGGCCTGCGCCACCTGCGTCCTGAGCACCTCGGAGACCTCGTCGACGTACCGCTTGATCAGCAGTTTGGCGTTCTTCAGCGCCACGCCGTCGAGGTTGTCCTTGTCGCGCAGCAGCTGCTCGATCAGCGACATGCTCGGCGTGAGCTTCGCCGCGAGCCGCGGATCGGCCAGCACCTCGCGCAGCGCCATGCGCTTGACCAGGTCGCCCTCGATCGCGGCCAGCGCGGGCCCGAGGTCGACACCGAAGCCGTGGCCGGTGCCGCCCTCGCCGGTCGGCATGCCCGTCTGACCGGGGCGGGGTGCGCCGGCGCCGGCCGCAGCAGCCCGGTTGCGCAGCGCGCCCGGCGGGCAGCCCAGCGACCGCTCGAACCAGCCCGCGTCCGCCTGCCAGCGCGACAACTGGTCCGCGCTGACCGGGCCGTTGCCGGTGGCGAACACGTTCAGCAGCAGCTTCGACGCGAGCGCGGCGCGGCGGACCTCGCCGGACCGGTCGCCGTCCGTGATCGTCATCAGGCCGTCGATCTCGGCCTCGAGCTGCGGGAACCGCTGCACCACGTTGTCCACGGACACGCCCGGGTCGAGCAGCACGGACGGCAGCCCCAGGTCGTCGACGATCGCGACGCTCGCGGACTCCAGCGCGGGCTGCTCCTCCGGGTCGAAGAGCCGGGCCAGCAGCCGCCAGTAGAGTACCTGGCGCCTGTTCTCCTCCGCGGTCGTCATTTGCGCAGCAACCTTCCCGCGCGCTCGCGCAGCACGTCGACCGCGGTGCCGGCGACGGCCTCGGCCTTCGCGGCCTTCGCCTCGGCCGGGCCGTTCGCCCACTCGCCGACGTGCGCGGTGACCTGCTTCTTCTTCACGATCGCCTGCACCGCGAGCGGCTGCACGGACCAGCGGCCGTCCCAGCGCAGCAGCCCGAGGCAGGCGTGCGACGCGTCGACGATCGCGGGCGTCAGCGGCCCGGCCGCGGGCACCCGGTCGTGGTCGACCGCGAGCACCACGCCGCCGCCGATGTCGAAGCCGGCCTCGGACGCGGCGTAGCCCTCCAGCAGCACCGGTGTGGCGACGGCTGCCGGGTGCCGGTCCAGCGGCGCGACCGCGGGCAGCGTGGCGCCGGCCAGCCGCACGCGCGCGGTGGTGAACGGGTCCGCCGCCTCGCCGGGCGTCGCCCTGGACTCGTCCCAGATCAGGTCGCCGGCCGGTGTGAGCAGCGCATCCTCGACGTCGACCGTGCGGTGCCCCGCGGCCATCAGGCGGAAGATCGGGAAGCCGGCCAGCATCCGCCACGCGGACGGGCCGGTGATCGTGTCGACCTTCGCCGCGGCGACGCTCGTGCGCACCAGGCGGACCTCGTCGCCGGTCTCCACCAGCGCGTGCGCCTGCGCCTGGAACACGGTCGGGTGCTCGTGCAGGTCCACCCCCAGCAGGAGCAGGCGGCCGGTGACCGGCACGGCCCCGGACGCGGGGTAGCCGTCCTGGGACAGCAGCAGCCCGCGGGTCCACAGGTCGGCCCAGCGGCGGACCGGCACCCGGTCGAGCGTGGCGACCGGTGCGGCCGCGCGCAGCTCACCGGCGAACCCGTCGAGCAGCACCGCGAGCCGGCGCTGCGCGGGGTCGGCCAGCAGCGCCTGCACGGACTGCGCGGCCGCGGCCGCCAGCTCGTGGTCGACGCCACGCCAGCCCGCGATGGCCAGCTCGCGCAGCCAGGAGCGGCTGCCGGCCAGCAGGTGCCCGGCGTCCGCGGCGGCCGGCACGGCGGTCCACCCGGCGCGGGTGCGGCCGAGCGCGGTGTCCACCGAGATCAGCAGCGCGTCGTGGGCGGCGCCGAGCAGCGCGGCCCGCGCACCGGCCAGCGCGATCAGGTGCTCGTCCGTCACCGTACCCGCGAGGATCTTTCCGACGGAGTCGGCGACCCGGTCCGCCAGCGGGGAGCCGGAGAACGCGGCCGCGAGATCCTCGAGCGCGCCGGCGCGCTCCTCGTCGAGGCGGGCCAGGCCGTGGGTGAGCGCGTCGTCCAGGCCCTCGACCAGCGTGAACGTCTCGGCGAGACCGTCCGGCGCGGCGTGCAGCGCATCGGCCAGCATCAGCGCACCGCCCCGGCCGCGGGGAACCACTGCAGCTCCGGCAGCGGGTCGGTGCTGGCCGGCAGCTCGAGGTAGGCCAGGTGGCGCAGGAAGCTGCTGAACACCTCGGCCGCGCGGTTCGGCGCGGAGGTGGTCCGCAGCGCGGACATCACGCTGCCGCCGTCGGCGACCTCGGCCTTGAGGTAGCGCGCCACGCGCTCCGTGCCGTACTGCAGCTCGGCCTCCGCGACCAGCGCCTGGATGTGCTTGCAGGCCCACGATCCGCCGCTGAGCCCGCCGCACGGGCGGTTGTTGTTGGTGTTGCAGCTGAGCCCGTGCTCCCCCGCGGTCACGGACGAGACGTAGACCCGCTCGATGTCCGAGCCGCTGGACACCACGCCCTGCAGCCGGCCCTCGGCCAGCTCCACGAACGGCACCTTGGCCAGCTTCCGCGGTCGCGTCGGCGCGACGACGGGCGCTGCGCTGCGCCGCTCGTAGGCGACGCCATCGGTTGTCACAACCAGTCCTCCTCACGAACAAGTGCCCGTAGTTGTATCGGAACGGTCCGACAAAAACGTGGCAAGATCCGGGGGCGTGTGGGAGAAAACGAGCGCCGGTGGGCGACCGGCCTGGCGGCACACGCCGTCCGGCGTGCTGTTTCGCGAGGTTCCGGCCGGCACGTTCCGGATGGGCCTGTCCGAGGCGGAGGAGGCGACGCTGGCCGGGATCGAGTTCCAGGAGTCCGGGCTGACCGCGCACGACCTCGCGCAGATGCGGCCGGTGCGCGAGGTGAGCGTCGGCGCGTTCCTGATGGCCCGGCATCCGCTGACGGTCGCGCAGGTGCGGCACTGGCTGCCGGACTTCACCGACGACTACTCCGACGGCGACGAGGTCCGGGTGGCCCGGCTGGACTGGCCGTCCGAGCTGATCGACCTGATGCCGTTCCGGCTGCCCACCGAGGCCGAGTGGGAATATGCCGCCCGCGCCGGGACCAGCACGCTCTGGCACCGCGGCGACACGCCGCCGACCGAGGACGACGTGCTGGACGCGTTCGGCGACGAGCCCGCGACCGTCGCCTCGGAGAACGCGTTCGGCCTGGCCGCGATGGGTTCCACCGGCGACCTGTGCGCGGACGCGTACCTCGACGGTTACGCGGGCGCGCCCGCGGACGCCCGCGCCCGCACCGGCGAGGACAGCGACCGCGTGATGCGCGGCGGCGCCGCCGACATCTATCCGTGGCAGGGCGTCGACGAGTGGCTGATGATGCTCCCGTCGACCCGCTACGAGTGCGGCGAGTTCGCGTCGATCCGGCCGGTCGCGGACCTGCCCGCCGACGACCGCTAAGGTTGCCGGCCATGGGCGAGGTGGAGATCTTTACCGACGGCGCGTGCCGGGGCAATCCCGGGCCGGGCGGGTGGGGCGCGCTGCTGCGCTACGGGCAGCACGAGCGGGAGCTGCGCGGCGGCGAGGCCGGCGAGACCACCAACAACCGGATGGAGCTGATGGCGCCGATCTCCGCGCTGGAGACGCTGACCCGCCCGTCCGTGGTGCACATCCACACCGACAGCACGTACGTGCGCAACGGCATCACCACCTGGATCAAGGGCTGGAAGCGCAACGGCTGGCTGACCAAGGAGCGCAAGCCGGTCAAGAACGCGGACCTGTGGCAGCGCCTCGACGCGGCCTGCGCCCGGCACACGATCGAGTGGCACTGGGTGAAGGGTCACGCCGGGCACGTCGAGAACGAGCGCGCCGACCGGCTGGCCGCGGCCGGCCTCGAGGACGCGGTGGCGGCCGCGAAAGCCTGAAACTTTCGGAACACTTTCAAGAAGCGGCGACCCCTGAGGGTCGTCGCTTCTTGTCTTGTGCTGCGTCGACACCCTTGATCCTTCCGGACAGTTTCCGGGAAGTGTTGCCAAGGTGACCGGACGGCTCCTACGATCGCCATCGACGGACATGGATGTTCGTCGCTGGCTCCGGCCAGCCCGCACGAGGAGGAAGCAGGAACATGAACGACACCTCCCCCGCTCCGAGGAGTCGCCGCGGCCGCATCCGGATGCTCATCGGCGCCGCCTGCACCACCGCGGTCGTGATCTCCGGCATGCTCTTCGCCGGCACCGCCCACGCCGAGGCCGACCGGACCGTCAGCTCCAACCTCACCGGCACCCACAACGGCTACTACTTCTCGTTCTGGAAGGACAGCGGCAACGCCAGCATCACGCTGCGCGCCGACGGGCGGTACAGCAGCAGCTGGAACAACAGCACGAACAACTGGGTCGGCGGCAAGGGCTGGGCCACCGGAACCCGGCGGACCGTCTCCTACTCCGGCACGTACAACCCCGGGAACAACAACACCTACCTCGCGCTGTACGGATGGACGCGCAACCCGCTGATCGAGTACTACGTGGTGGAGAACTTCGGCAGCTACAACCCGAGCAGCGGCGCGACCCGGCTCGGCACCGTCACCACGGACGGCGGCACCTACGACATCCTGCGCAGCCAGCGCGTCAACGCGCCGTCGATCGACGGGATCCAGACGTTCTACCAGTACTGGAGCGTCCGCCAGTCGAAGCGCAGCAGCGGCACCATCACCACGGCCAACCACTTCGACGCCTGGGCCCGCGCCGGGCTGAACCTCGGGACCAACCACAGCTACCAGATCATGGCCACCGAGGGCTACCAGAGCAGCGGCAGCTCCGACATCACGGTCCGCGAGGGCGGCAGCAGCACGCCGACCACCGCCAACCCGGGCGGCGGCAACTGCTCGGCGACGCTGTCGGCCGGCGAGCAGTTCGGCGACCGGTTCAACCTGAACGTCGCGGTCAGCAACGCCACCAACTGGACCGTCACGCTCAACCTCAACGGCGGCCAGAGCATCCAGAACAGCTGGAACGCCTCGGTCTCCGGCACCACCGGCAGCGTCACCGCCCGCCCGAACGGCAACGGCAACACGTTCGGCGTCACCATCATGGCCAACGGCAACTGGACCTGGCCGACGGTCACCTGCCAAGCAGGCTGACCAACCACCACGGGGGTACGGCGTGCGCCGTACCCCCGCACCGTGACAGCACCCGCTACCGTGGCGGCCATCACCCGGTGTCGATCGGATGTGGGCGGCGATGGAAGCTCAGGACAGGCGCGCGTTCGGGCCGCGGGAGCTGGCGGCGGCCGGGTCCGCGCTGCTGCTGCTCCTGTTCCTCATCAAGATCTACGGGGTGGCGCACTTCTCGCTGACCACGACCACGGGGCTGCTGACCGCCTCGCCGATCCAGGTCGGGCTCGGGACGGTGACGATCTACGCGTACCACGTGCTGCCCGCGCTGGCGTTCGTCACCTGCTGGCTCGCGGTGCGCTACCGGCGGGAGATCGAGTGGGGCGCCTGGCCGGTGATCGTGATCGTCGCGGTGGTGGCCACGCTCGCCTCGCCGTTCCAGTACCTGCTCATCCAGCTGGCCGTGGTGGCGGTGGCGCTGCCGGTCGAGGCCGGGCTCTGGTGGCTGCGGCGCCGGCGGGAGTCGCGGACGCTCGACGGCCTGCGCGGCATGGTCTTCGTCTACCTGACGTGCGGGCTGCTGGCGCTGCAGTTCCTGGTCAGCCTGGACGCGCCGTGGGTGTCCGCGCAGGCGTTCCGGCTGGACGCGCCCACCGTCATCCGCACGCAGCGGATGACGGTGGACCGGAACCGGCTGGACGTGGTGACCGCGCGCGTGTTCGTCGGCTATCCGGTCTCGGAGGAGGCCGGCTGGCTGACCGTGCTGCACGCGGACACGCGCTATCTCATGCGGTTCCCGGTCGCGTCCGTTCAGGACCGGCTGACCTGCCATTACGAGGCCGATCAGCTGCAGGGCGACCGGCCGCTGCTCTCCGTCGTCGAGGGCCGCCCGTACGACTCCCCCAACCTCGACTGCGCGCTGGTGAGCGGCTATCTGGCCGGGCGGCCCTAGACAACGCTCAGGCCGCCGGGACCGCGGCGCTGATCTGCAGCATCAGCTGGATCTGGGCGGTGCGGGACTCGTCGATGCTCTTGGCCAGCGCCTTGGCGTCCGGGTTGACGCCCTCGGCCGCCTCGGTCTTGGCCATCTCGACCGCGTTGTGCTGGTGGCCGGTGAACAGCGCCAGGAACGTGGTGTCGAAGTCGGCGCCGGCGGCCGACCGCAGCGACTCGATCTCCTCGTCGCTGGTGGCGGGCAGGCCGCCGTGGTCCGCGTGCAGGTTGATGTCCGTGTCCGCGCTGTCGGCCTTGCCCCACGAGGTCAGCCAGGACTTCATGGTCGTGACCTCGTCGGTCTGGGTGGCGACCACGGCCGCGGCCAGCGTCTTGAGCTGGTCGCTGCCGGCCTTCTCGGCGGCGATCCTGGCCATCTCGACGCCCTGCTCGTGGTGGTTGACCATCATCTGCAGGAACATCACGTCGTTGTCGTTGTGCTCGCCGGTGTTCGCGGCGACGTTCGTGCCCGCGGGCGGTGTGGGGTCGGCCGTGGGCGTGGCGGGTGCGGTGCCGCACGCGGCGAGCGCGAGCGTCAGCGTGGTGGCGGCGATCAGGGCGGCGGTCAGGCGGCGCGTCATCGTGGGCTTCCTAGCAGCGGAGGAGGGTGGGCGCGGAACCGTGCGGAACCCGCCAGGGAAACGGGTTCCGCACGGACAATCACTTGATCGGCAGCCAGAGCGCGAGCACGATCGGCGGCTCCCAGCCGGGGAGCGTGGTGTGGCCCTGGCGGCACTCGTAGGTGACGCCGTCGAACGTGACCTTGTCGCCGGTCTTGTACGCGGTCCAACTCTTCCAGGTGGTCGCGCCGCCGCCACCGGTGTTACCGCCGCCGGTGGCCGGCGCGGAGGTGGTGGCGGACGCGGACGGGGACGGGGAGGTCGCCGGCGGCTGGACCGGAGCGGCCGAGGTCTGCGACGGGGACGGCGCCGGGTTGACCGGGGTGGTCGAGCCGCCACCGCCGCCGACGTTCAGGTCGACGCAGTTGTAGAACGCCATCGGCGTGTCCGCGATGTTCCAGACCGCCAGCACCTTGGTGCGGCCCGAGTACGCGCTCAGGTCGACCTGGTGCCTCACGGTCGCGGCCGGCTGCGCGCCGTTGTCGTTGAACTCGGCGATCTTCTTGTTGCCGACGAAGTACTGCCACGTGGTGGTCTTGTGCCGGGCGGTGAGCACCCAGTTGAACGTGGTCGACTTGCCGACGTCCGTGGCCGGCCAGTTGCGGGAGTCCTCGTCGAGCGCGGCGAAGCCGGGGATGTCCGCGTCGCAGCTGGTCAGGCCCTTGGGGCCCTCGACGGACTGCGGCTCGTACTGGATGGCGCCGCAGTCCTTGACCGCCCCGCTGGCGCAGTTCGCCTGCCGGCTCGGCGGCGAGGATATGTAACCGTGCGCGCTCGCCGGCGACGCGATCACCAGGGAACCGGCAACGGTGCCCAGCGCGAGAAGTGACGTGGTGAGGGTTCTACGCATGACGAACGGTGCTCCTTCGTAGGACGGACCGCTGCGCGTCCCCCGGCGGGAGAGGGTCACTCAGCGTGGAACCCACGCTAGAAGAACGTCACCTAAAGCAAGATCCGGCGTTCCCTAAATCTTCTTTATGATCGCCTCCTCGCCCAGCGGGCCAGCGGTCCGATCGTCGACCCCAGCCGCAGCGTACGTTGCGGAGCGTCACCGGCGGACAACGTGGACAGACGCAGCGCGACGGCGCCGCCGGCCATCAGCAGGTAGACGCCGGCCGCCACGCCGGAGGTGATCGCGTAGCCGGCGCAGGTCGGCGACGCCGGTGGCGCCCAGCCGGCCGGATCGGTCCAGACCGTGATCCGGTCCCCCGTCTCGGGATCATCGCCGCAGAACGGGGTGATCGGCCCGATTCCGGTCGCCCGGACCCGCAGCACGTTGATCTGCGACTCGTTGTTCCACTCACGGGACGCGCTCTCCACGGTCGTGGTCACCCGCTCGCCCGCGACCGCCTGGTACCAGACGGCGCCCGGCACCGGCCAGACCAGCATCGGCAGGAACAGGCCGGAGGCCAGCAGCACCGCGCCGCGCGGGATCGGCACGCCGGGACGCCGGTCGTAGCCGGCCGCCACCAGCATCACGCCGCCGCAGTACAGCAGCATCATGATCGCGTAGCCGAGGAAGAACCAGCCGGCCCCGCCGCGCGCCATCAGCAGCGCGGTGGCCGCGACCAGCACGAACAGCACGGCGAAGCCGCCGCCCGTCCTCAGCCCGTCCTTGATCAGCGAGGATCTCATGATCACTATTGCGGCACACCACGGCAACGCTCCCGGCGACGAGGTGGTTAACAAAGATCAAAATCACGCCACGGTACGGCCGGCGCGCCGGACGCCCTGGCCGTGTGCCCCACGTGTCCTGCGAGGGCCTTCCTGCTGGGCGGTGCGCCCGGGACGTACCGTGGCATGCTTTTGATCGTGGTTCTTGGACCGGGCGCCGACCAGGGGGAATGAGCGGCGCCCGGGGCATCAGATGCGGGCCCAGAGCGCCGGGACGTTCGGCGGCTCCCAGCCGGTGATGGCGGTGTGGGCCTGCGTGCAGCGGTAGCTCGCGCCGCCGTAGGTGACCGTGGCGCCGACCGTGTAGCTGGTGCCGGCGGCCCAGGTGCCACCGGCCGGCGGGGGTGTGGTCGGAGCCGGCGTCGTGGGACGAGGCGTGGGTGTCGGGGTGGGGGTCGGCGTCGGGGTGCCGCCGCCGAACTGCAGGTCCACGCAGGCGTAGAACGCGTTCGGGGTGTCGGCCACGTTCCAGACCGCGAGCATCCGCTGGCGGCCGGTGATGCCGCTGAAGTTCACCGTGTGGCGGACGGTCGCGCCGGGCTGCGCGCCGCCGTCGTTGAACTCCGCGACCTTCTTCGTGCCGATGAAGTACTGCCAGGTGCTGGTGGCGTGGCGCGCGGTCAGCACCCAGTTGAACGTGACCGTGGAGCCGACCGAGGTGGCGGGCCAGCCCTTGGACTCGTCGTCGAGCTGGGAGAAGCGGCCGACGCCGCCGCTGCACTTGGTGCTGCCCTTCGTCCCCTCGACGGACTGCGGCTCCCACTGGATGTCACCGCAGTTGGCGACCGTGCCGCCGGCGCAGAGCGCCTGCCGGCTGGGCGGGGAGGAGATGTAGCCGTGCGCGCTCGCCGGTGCGGCGACCACGAGCGTGGCTATCAGCGTGAACGACGCGGTCAGCGCCGTGGTGAGCAGGGATCTCCGCATGCCGGGCTCCTTCGGGTCGGGAGGGTCGCGGGCCGCGGACTGCGCAGAGCGCTGCAGCCCGACCGCCGAATGCGCCCTCCACCTGGCGCCTGACGTGCACATCAGCCTACTGGAAACATACTTAACGGTAAATGTCCCAAGCGTCGAAAATCTGCCGGAGTGCGGACCATCGCTCGGCCGTGTGTTCCGGCGGGTAGCCGCGCGGGCCGACCTCGATCCACATGATCAGGTAGAGGTAGATCTGGTAGGCGCGCAGCCGCCGCGCCTCCGCCTCGCCGAACGTGCCGCCGGCGGCGCGGTAGCCGGCCAGGAACGATGCGTCGTCGGCGATCTCGCGGAAGAGCGCGAGCGAGGCGAAGTCCGCGACCGGGTCGCCCCAGAACGCGCGCTCCGCGTCGATCAGGCCGGTGACCTGCCCGTCGGGCGTGACGAGGATGTTGCCGTCCCAGAGGTCGAAGTGGACGAGCGTGGGGGTGGTGACCGCGTCGAGGCCGGCGGCGTCGATCAGCGCGGTGATCTCGTGGGCGGGGCGGGGCAGTTCGAGGCCGGCGTCCTCGGCGTCGGCGAGCAGCGCGTCGATCATGGCGGCGAACGCGCCGGGCCAGGTCGGGTGCAGCGGGCCGGACGGATAGCCGAAGCCGGTTCCCGCGCCGGCCGGCATGGTGTGCAGCGCCGCCAGATGCCCGCCGAGTGCGTGCCGCACCCGGGCCCGCGCCTCGGCCGGCAGGTCCGCCTCCGCGAGCGTCACCCCGGGCAGTTCCGTCATGATCAGCAGGTCCGGCTCCGCGTGCACGACCTCCGGCACGCTGTTGCCGGCCGCGAGCCGGTAGTACAGCGCCTCCGCCGGCAGCAGCCCGTGCTCGTATCGCATGAGTTTCGCCCCGGCGGGCGGCGCCACCTTCACGATCAGCCGCGTGCCGTCGGCCAGGCGGACGCGGAGCACCGCGTTGAAGGTACCCCCGGCAAGATCTTGAACGTCCGCGACCGCGGTGCGGAGACCGGCGCGGGCGAGCGCGCCCTCGATCCGCGCCCGCGTGACCTGCTGGCGATATCCGTGCGCGAGACCCATCGAACGAGGATAAGCGCCGGTCCCGTTTGCGAGAATGGGCGCGTGGGAGTGCTGACCGACTACTTCACCGCGCCGTCCGACCCGGCGGCCGCGGCCGCACTGGACGGGCTGCTCGATCTGACGCCGGCGGCGCACGAGGCCGACCGGGAGATGCACCGCCACACGCCGGAGACCGCGTCGCGCCCGCGCCTGCAGATCGCGGCGAACGGCACGCCGGTGCTGTTCGCGCGCGGTGTCGATCCCGTGGTCATGCTCGGTTTCCTCGAGGCGGTGCTGACCGGGCGGACCTACGAGCGCGTGCGCGACGACCCGCGCCAGGGCTCGCTGGTCGCGGGCGGCGACGGCGGCACCGTGCTGACCGTCACCGACACGCTGCGGGACGCGCTCGCCGCCCGGGACGCGTCCGCGCTGGAACGGGACGGCTACGCCTGGGCCGCCGCGCGCCGCGCCGACGGCCCGCACGACGTGGAGGACGACGAGGCGGCGGTCCGGTTCGCCATGGTCCTGTCCGAGCTGGCCACCGGCGCGGCCGCGCGCGGCGAGCACCTCTACTGCCGCGTGATCGGCACCGAGCGCTCCCGCACCTGACGGCCCCGGCCCTTAGCGCACGTCGACGGTGAACGTCGACGTGCCGCCGTCCGCCGCGGTCAGCGTGACCGGGCCGAACGTGATGATCGGGATGGCGGCGCCGCCGCGGGGGCGGTAGAAGCCGGTCGCGCCCGTGATCCGGACGGCCAGCGCCGCCAGCGTGGCCGCCGTGTCCTCGTCCGCCGTGAGCTTCGGCGCGGTGAGCGAGGTCTGCCCGTTCCGCAGCGCCCAGTCCCGGACGGCCCGCGCGTCGCGGCTCAGGTCCGGCAGGATCGACTCGTTGGCCCAGGCCCAGAGCCACGACTGCGCGGCCGGGTTGTGGCTGCCGATGATCTGGGCCGGCGCGGAGGCGACCCGGTCCGCGAACGTCCAGGTGATCACGCCGGTCCGCTGGTCCAGGTCCCACTGCTGCGCGGTGCCGAGACCCCAGGAGGCGTGCTCCTGCGCGAGCCGCACGATCAGATCCTCGCCCTGGAGCAACATCGTGCTCAGCTCGTCACTCATGCGGCGGAGTCTTCCACACGCCCTTCCCTGCGCCGCAGTTCGCGTAGGACGCCGTGCCGGCGCAGCGCCCAGGCCAGCCGCCGGACGCCGGGATGCCGGACGAACAGCACCAGCGCGCGGCGGATCAGCCCGAACCGGTTGTCGCTCACCTGGCTGTCGGCCGCCTCCCAGATCAGCGCGCGGACCTTCGCGTTGTCGAGCACGGCGCGCACCTCGTGGCGTACCGCGGGATCCTCGGCCGCGGACGTGATCGCGGCGGCCTGACCTGGCGGCACCTGCGCGGTGGCCGCGGCGATCAGCGGGCGGCGCACCTCGTCGTGTTCCAGCAGCAGGAGCACGGCCTGCCGGATCTCGTCCGTGTCCAGCGCGGACCGCAGCAGCGTGAGCAGGCTGCGCTCCACCTCGCGGTCATGTTCCTCGGAGACGGCGAGCGTCGCCAGCAGCAACGCCACCTCGTCCAGGTCGACCAGGTGCTGCAGCCCGCTGCGGAACTCCGGCAGTTCCCAGGCGGCCTGCAGGCCCTTGACGAGGTTGCGGTTCATGGCCCACCGCTACCCGGTAGCGACCGTCACCGAAACACACCGGTCAGCCGCGCGGAGGCCTCCCACAGCCCGGCCCGCAACGCCGCGTCCCGGGCCGGGGCCGGAAGGTCCACGAAGCCGGTACGCCCGCCCAGCTCCAGGAATCCGGTCGGCGCGATGAACGACTCCGCCGTGACCTCCTCCGTGTCGGCCGCGAACAGCACGGGATCGGCGACGCGGTCCAGCGGCTGTCCGAGCGTCCGGACGAGCAGTTCCGCGGGCAGCCGGAGCGGCGCGGCCACGTGACGCTGGATGCCGGTCGGCGCGGTGCCGGGGTGCACGGCCACGCTGCGTACGCCGGCGCGATGGTTCAGCTCGACCGCGAACAGGATGTTGGCCAGCTTCGACGCGCCGTACGCGCCCATCGGCGTGTACCGCCGCCGCGCCTGGAGGTCGTCGAGGTCGAGCCGGGAGCGCCGGGCGATCTGCGCGCTGACCGTGACCACCCGCGGGGCCGCGCTCCTGAGCAGCAGCGGCAGCAGGCGGCCGGTGAGCGCGAAGTGGCCGAGATGATTCGTCCCCATGTGCATCTCGAAGCCGTCCACGGTCTCCCGCCGCCGCGGCACCGCCATCACGCCGGCGCAGTTGATCAGCAGGTCGATCGGCCGCCCGTCCGCCAGCAGCGTGTCCGCGAAGTCGCGGATCGAGGCCAGATCGGCCAGGTCGCACCCGGGCCGTGCCGCCACGATCACCTCGTCACCGCGCGCCCTGAGCACCTCCGCCGTCAGTCGCGCGATCCCGCTGCCACCGGTGATGACCGTCCGTCTCATGACCACTCCAATATACCGTCGGTACATTAACTGTGCCGACGTTAATATACCGGCGGTCCATAAGTCAACGGACCGTCGGTACATTAGGATCGGGGTCGTGACGAGTTTTCAGCGGGCGCGCAGCGAGGAGCAGCGCGAGATCCGGCGGCAGGCGATCCTGGACACCGCGGCCGCGATGCTCGGCGAGATGGCGGTGTCGGAGGTCGCGCTCAACGAGCTGAGCCGGCGCACCGGCCTGGCCAAGTCCGCCATGCTGCGCTACTTCGAGTCGCGCGAGGCGATCCTGCTGGAGCTGCTGGACCGCGAATGGCAGGAATGGGTACGGGAGGTGGCCGCCGCACCGGACGCCGAGGACACCGCCGCACTGCTGGTCCGCACGCTCGCGGCCCGCCCGCGGCTGTGCGACCTGTTCAGCGCGAACGCGGGCGTGCTGGAGCACAACGTCTCCGCCGCCGTCGCCGGGCGCTACAAGCACGCGGCCGCGGTCAACGTCGGCGCGCTCGCGGAACTGCTCCGCGCGCGGCTGGGCGTGGACGGCGTACCCCTGGCGGTAAAGATCATCATGGTTGTCGGCGCGGTCTGGGCCCACTCGCGCCCCGCGCCGGCCATGCTCGCCGCCTACGACACCGACCCGGCACTATCCGCCATGCGCCTGGATTTCGCCCCCACCCTCCACGACATGATCTCCACCCTGATCGCCGGGACCGTCCGGCGCTGACGGAAACACGCAGCTCTCCAGCTCGATCGCCAGCTGCCAGAACGAGCCCGTCTGGCAGACTGCGCGGAAACGGCCGTCGCGACGGTAGACGTCGTGCAGCGGGGCGGCGTCCGCCCGGTACCGGGGAAGGGCGAACACGCTGCGCCCCTCTGCCAGCCGCCGGTCCACGTATCCGTCGGGCCGCGACACCTCGATCACCACGTCCGGCTCGTGGCCGTGCGCGGCCAGCAGCACGGCCTGCGCGACGCTCCTCGGATATCCGTAGAGGACCCAGCCGCCCCGCTCCCGGGCCAGCACCTCCGCGACGAACTCGGCGGTGACCTCCTCCGGCACCAGCTCGCCGGCCCGCAGATGCTCGTCGAATCGCCGTCCCCACGCCGTCTTCCGATGCACCGCGTCCCGGATCAGGTCGCTCACGTTGCGGGCCTGCACGTCCCGCGCCTCGCCGAGCAGTTGCGCGGCCGCCCAGGCGTCGAGCACGCCCGGCTCCGCGATGACGGCGATCTTCCGCACGCTCTCACCTTCGGGCTCGGCCTGTTTTCCGGAATGGGACGCGGGGAACAATAGGGGACGTGGATACCCAGGTGGACGTGGCGGGGCTCAAGGCCGAGGCCGATCGGCTGTTCGAGGTGCATCGGGCGCTGATCGCGGAGGCCGGCGCGCTCGCGGCCGGCTCGATGGCGACGGTCACCGCGGGGTACCAGCGTCTGGCCGAGGCCGCGTCCGCGGTCGCGCAGGCCGGCGCCGCCTGGTCGGCCGCACGCGAGGCCCGCGGCCGGATGCCCGGCAATCCCACGCTGGCGGCCGCCGCCGACCTTGCGGAGGAGGCGTTCTTCGCCGCCGACGCGACTCATCGCGACGTCGTCCTCGAGGTGACCCCGGCGCAGGAGCGCGCGCTTGCTCTCGCCTCCGCCGACGCGGTCGCAACAAAGGCCGCGAACCTCGCATTCCGGGCGGCGCAGGACGCCTACTTCTCCGCGCTTGCCCGCCAGTCCGCCTGACGCCGGCCGCGGTTCCGGTGCGCTTGCCGGGCTTTCAATGCCGTACAAGGACATTGCCGACCCATGATGTGCCGAAATCCTGATGCTGGAAGCTCACGTGGCCCCTGCTCGGCCGGATCACTCACGCCGGGCCGGACCGCGATGCCCTCGGACAGCTCCAGGTAGCACGCGAGGCGCCGGGCTGCGATCGCGCGGGGCGGGTCCGCGAGATGCTGCGCAGGCGCGTTCACGATCGCGCCGCCGCGGAAATCCGGTTCCGCATACCACCCAGAAATCTTCGGGGCCAACTCCTCCCCTGTGTCCGTCACATACTCCGTCAGCCGGCGCGCCACAGGTTCGCCGCAAGCGAAAAGAACGGCGTCGATCAGCCCAAGTGCCTATTCAGCGACTCCCCGGAAGCCCCGGCCTCCACACCGAGCCCAGCAACACCGACACTTCCAGCGAACCGATCGTCCGCTTCCGGCGTGGTGCGGCAGCGTTGCTCCCGCGGGCAAACCTCGCGCCGGGCTCCGCTGGCGCTCCGCACGACGCGAGGAGCCGGTTCCGCCGTGGTCCGGCACACCAACGCCCGTCCTTGCAGCCGGCCACGTCAAGGCGCCGCGCACCCGAGATTTCGGCACTCGCTGACCTTTCGCCGTCAGGGTTCAGCTCGGCGCGATCGCGCGCACGCTCCGCAGGGTCCAGCACTGCGCCCGAAATTTCATGAAATAGCTGGCCGAGCGCGACGGCCCGTGCCGCTCGCGCGGCCCGTGGAAGATCGTTGTTGCGCTCACTGCTCTTTGAACCCGCCGGAAAAGACAGTGAGCGCAACAACGATCTCTACCCGCCCCTCCCTGCCGACGATATGCCGAAATTTCGGGCGCAAAGCGCCGGGTGGCGGTCTCCGGTCCTGGCAATGGCCTCCGGGCCGGGTAACCGTCTCCCCGCCTGGCAATGACCCCCGGGCCAGGTAACCGTCTCCCCGCCCGGCGATGACCCCCGGGCCAGGTAACCGTCTCCCCGCCCAGCGATGACCCCCGGGCCGGGTGACCGCCTCCGGGCCCGGCGATCACCTCAGGGCCCGGTCGCCGCCGTCGGGCCGCTATGGGCCGTCTCACTACTGGCCAGCGCCATCGAGGTCGTGAGACGGCCGGCCTCGCCACCGCTATTTCACAAAATTTCGGTGCATAGCACCCCTGCAGCCAGTCTGGATCCGGCACCGCGTCGACGCCCTGCCGGAAAGGATCATTCGGTGCCGCAAAGACCAGGTCAACTCCGGCTGTTGACCTGGTCTTTGCGGCACCGAAT
>NZ_JNXY01000001.1 GCF_000717135.1 Catenuloplanes japonicus | reverse complement strand
CGCGAACAGATCATCCAAACCCGCCTGCCACTCCGCAAGCACCGCATCACCCAGCACCACCGAACAACGAATCACCGCAGCTCAGGTAGCGACCTCGGGTTGCAGTATTAGGCAGGCGGTGGCGCCGTGCAGCCGTTTGGTGGCGTAGTCCATAGCCTGGTCGAACCAGGTGGTCGTTGCAGTGGCCTGCTGCTCCGAGGTGAGGTAGGCCGATGCGGTCGTTCGGAGGAACGCGGCGGTGAGAGGCGAGGTGGCACCGACGCGGCGGGCGTCGAGCGCGGCGGTGATTACGGCTTTGCCGTAACACTGCCGTGCGTCCCCGGTATCGGCATGCCGCCACCAGCGGACGAGTTCCGGGCCTGCGGCCAGAACCTGGGTAAACCCGGCATCTGTAGTGTCCAGCGCTACGCGGATCCGGCCGTCTGAGGCGAGCTGGGCGGCGCGTACCCGTTCCCGGCGGCTGAATGACTCTGGTATGTCGATGACGGTGGCCAGGCCCAGCAGTGTTCGATCGTTGTCGTACAGATCGGGTTCGTCTGGCTGCTGGAGGGCGGTGCGTTTGCCGTATTCGTCCGGCCACAATGTCGCGACCAGCACCACGCTGGCATCGAGTAACGCCCGGATGTCTCCCGCCGGCAGGCCACCCGGGTGGTTCAGGTAGCGCTGGAACTCGTCGAGCCATATCACCGTCCGTGGTGTCGGCTGGGCGGCGAACTTCATCAGAGCGGCGGCGTCGCGCGGGTGCAGCAGCCACCACTCCGGCAGCACGGCCTTGACCGCCTCATACAGCGTGCGACTCTTGCCCACCGAGGAGCTGCCCTTGACCAGGACGAAACCTCCACGAGCGCGAGACGCGGTGACTGCGGTGCGCAAATCTGCGTCGACGTCCCGTGGAACGTACACCGGTAGATCCTCGGCGCCAGCCTCAACCTGGATGCAGGCGTGGACACCGAGCCGGCGTGGGTCGGCCTGCGATACCCGCACTGCACCCGCCGGGCGGCGTGTATGCGCTGTGCTCACCCGTTCCCGCGCCCTCATCCACGGGTCATGTTCGTCCTCCCCCAGCCCGCAGGCACGTAGGAAGTTGACCATTGTCTGCGTGGTTGGCACTGATTTGCCGGAGAGAAGTCCACCGAGCGTGCTCGGGGACAGAATGCGCTGCGGTTGCCGCCCGCGGGCACTTTTCGGTTGCCCACCGACGGCTTTGTCGAGGTCGGTATACGAGCGCGCGCCTCGCAACATGTTCAACGCGGCCGCGAGCTCCGCGACGGTCTGGATCCCGTCCGGGTCAGGGGCCGGGGTACCGCTGCGGCTGTTCGGTGGAACCTCACCGGACACCATCCGACCACCGTAGACCGCGTTCGAGCTGTATACGACCAACGCTGCTCACCTGTCTCGACCGATCCGGGCAGCCCTTCGGCTTCCTACGAACCCATCGATGGACAGGTACCCCATCCGGCAGTGTTGAGGTCAACATCCACAAGGGGCCCGGCCGGCCGCCCCGCACCGATACGCGGGAGTTCACCATGAACCACTGGTCCATCGCTCTTGAAACGATGATCGATCTGATCAACCTCGCCCTTGCGATCACAACGCTGGCGATTACTCACCATCGGCACCGCGGCGAGTAGCACACGATCCCATACCGGGGCCGTACCCGCGTCCTCAGACGCGCACCGGGACGTCGTTCCGTACTCGCCACCGCGCGATCTCAGCCACGAATCGTGCGACGGCGGGCCGCAAAGTGCCGATCGAAGTCGTCGACGAAGAACGGCCCTTCCAACTCAGTCGGTCGGCCCCGTGCAGGGAAACGGCAACCGAAGTGGATCAGGTGAATCTAATCCCGGCACGTAACGAGACCGGCCCCTCCCGGGAGGGGCCGGTCTCGTTGTCAATGCCACTCGTGTCGGCGCAGCGGCGGCTGAGTCAGGACTTCCAAGCGCGCGGCGGTCCCATAGACCATCCGCAGCAGCAGGTCGCTGGCAGTCGCCACGTCGTTGTCAGCGCTGGTTCGCCATCTCGCTGTCAGCGGGTTCGTCACGGCCGACGCATCCTCATCGCAGACCAGCACCTGCGGACGCTCGGACAACGCCTTCTTCAGCAGCGAGTCGAACTCGATCGGCCGCATCGGCGGATAACCGCTCAGCCCGAGGGAGTCGAAAGCACGTGCGGATGTCGCGCGGGGTCCGCCGGGCCCGGACCTGCACCCGACACACCTCGGTCGGAGCAAGCGTCCGCGGGGAGGCGGTCACCGACAACGTCTTGCCAGGCAGCCGCAGCGTCCATCAGCTCACGGAGGAAGGGCCGCACGTCCGGATCAGGCCTCGCATCAAGGCCCGACGTGGATTGTCGACGCCCAGTCCAGGGGCTGGTCAGGATAACGGTCACGCATCACCCGGAGCGTACAGTGCAGCGCACGGGCAGGACTATCGACACCACTGGTCAATGCCGTGTAGAAGGCATCGGCGATTTGCGGGGCCATGTCGTCCGCGATCGGCCAGAGACTGCCCAGCGCGTGGCGGTAACCCGCGAGGATGAAGGCCGAGGCGAGGTTCACCGATTCGTCGGGCAACGCCTCCCCGATTGCGCTCTGGCAGGCCGAGAGGAAGACAAGCTGGCCCGACACGCGCAGGTTAGCAAGATCCCGGATAGTGAGCGTGCTATCGCTTAGCAGCAGACCACTCGCGGACGGATCAACGGTGTCGACCTGGCCGTGGCAGGCGAGGTGCACCCAGTCGCTGACGTGCAGCGCATTCAGAACGGCATCGGCGGTTGCCTGCGAGTCCGTCAGCACTGTGCTGCTGCTAGGAAAGCGCTGTGCCAGGTCCCGAGCCTCGCCGGTGGCCCCGGGCAACCGCGGAGTGCCGGCGACCTCGGTGAGGCCGACCGCCAATACTCGCGGATCGGCAAGCAAGCGGGGGCTTTGGCGACGCGCGTCGACGAGCGCTCGGACCGTCGGGGTGTACGAGGAGACCACCCGGTCGAGCACGTTTTGCTGACCGTCGAGGCGACCTGCCATGTGCAACGGCAGGAACGCGAGAGGGCCGGACGGGCACCACCAGAGACGCGGCCACTCCTGGTCGGGGTCAGGGCCGTGATGGAGTCCGAGGCCTTCCAGGACCGGCTCGGCGATCGTGTCCCAGAGCCAACTGAGTTGGTCGCCGGCCTCCCAGTTGCCGTGCCGGCTGACAATTTGGTTGAAAGTGTGATGGCGGCGACGTAGATCGTCTGGGTCGAGGCCCGGCAGGGGAATGATCCTGATGCCGTCGGCGGTCAGGGCTATCGCATCCGATCGGTAGACGCTGACGTTTACCAGGACGATCGGGCCCTCTGCGGCCGCTGCCGTCAGCTCGTGGGCCGGCACAGGGCGCAGGAAATGCTCGAACCCCGGAAGCGAACGGATCTCCGCAACCAGCTCAGTCCACTCTCGGTGGCGCGTGCTCAAGCGGCCTCCGGCATCCAACCGACGTAGTTCCGTAAGCCGCCGGGCCAGGGCGTGAGCGGCCGGGGCGATGGTCGCCTCCAGCTCGCTCCGCTGGTCCAAGGCCTGCCGGAAGAGGATCCCGTGGCCGTACTCCCATAGTTCAGCCGCACGCTCGAGATCGCCGGCCTGCAGCGCGCTCGCCGCTGCGTCCGAGGCCAAGCCCGCGAACCGGGCGAGTTGGAACTCGCTGTCGCGGCGGTGGCCGTGACGGACGATCAAGTCGATCGCGCTGATCGCCGTCTCGAAGGAGTCGGCCGCCAGGCGCCAATCGTGCCGCATCGCGGCCGTCCGGCCGAGGTAGGTGGCAGCCAACGCGCGCAGCGTGGGGATCTCCGCGGCGTTTCGCACAGCCTCCTGCAGCACATTGACGGCTTCGGTGAGCCGCCGGTCGTCCGCCCGGCTCTCGCTAGCAGCGAGCAATGAGCCGCCCAGGTTGAGCAGCGCCCCGGCGCGATCCGGATGTCCCTCCGGCAGGAGCGCCACGGCTATCTGGCCGGAGTGGATCGCCTCACTCAGATCCTCGGCGTTGCCTTGATGCACGTAGCGCTCCCGCAGGGCCACGCCCAGGTTCGTGAGAAGGCGGTACAAGTCCGGGGCGTCGGGTGGTGACGACTCGACCGCCTCGCGCGTGACGGCGACTGCTTCACCGAGATCGGCGAAATCGCCGTTGCGCTCGAACCGAATTCGCAGCGCAAGTCCGAGATTGGAGAGGTACCGGCCGCGGCTCGGGTCCGTCGCTGGTGTCAGCGCTGCCGCCTCGCGGTGGAGCGCGATGGACTCGTCCAGGTCGCCGCCCTCGCCGATGCGCTCGAACCGAATTCGCAGCGCCAAGCCGAGGTTGGAAAGCCAGCCCGCCAGGTTGATACTCGGGTCTCGGCGGGACATCGCCCGGCCGTGGGCAATGACGGCGTCCAGATCGGCAAGTTGACCATGGATCTGATATCGGACGAGGAGCAGGCCGGTAAGCACATCGACAGCGATGGAACGCAACATCCCGCGCGCCTCCGGATCCGACACCACCGATGACGCTAGGGCAACGGACTCGTCCACATCCGCTGACTGCCCGGAGCGTATATATCGCGTAAAACCTGCGACGGCGTCACTCAGCAGCGCCACCGGCCCGGTCGGGCCCGGCCCGGCGGGTTCCATCACCCGCAGTACTGCGGCAATTTGCTCCAGCTGCTCCGACCGCCACGGGTCGACGGTGATCGGAGCCTCTCGCTCCGTCTGGGGCTTGTCCCCAAGGGAATCCTCTCGCACCGGATTCTCGCCGGCCGGTTGTTGATCGGCGCGCAGGAAACCCAGCACCTCCGGCGGCACCAGATCGGAGCGAAACGGCGCCAGCTCAGTGAAGACGGCGAGCGCGGCCCGCAGGTCGTCCTGGTCGTCCGGCTCGGGCAGCAGCAGATATCGCCGCCAGTGCACGTTGCCGAGGACGGCGGCGGCTCCGGGGTCGTCGAGAAGGCGGCCGTACAGAGCAGCGCTGAGAGCGAGAACGTCCGCGAGCACGGACGGGTGCAGTAGGACCTCCGGGTCACCGTCGGTCGCGAACCGCTCCAGCCGCGCTCGCAGCACGCTGAGCTCCTCGTCAGCCGGCAACCGGGTTCACCCGAACGTTGTTGCCGCGGTCGACGGGCTGCATCCGGTCGAGCCCGGCGAGCACCTCGTCACCGAGAGCGTCGATGTCGCCGATGTCGGCCGGGTTGCTCTTCTCGTCGAGCAGGGCGTCCAGCTTCAGCTCGGTGAGTCGGCGCTTCGCCGAGACGATCGACTCGGCGACCGGGTCTTCGCCGTGGTATTCCGCCATCACGAGTCCTCCTGTCCCGGGTCGAGGTGGGGCCGAAGTAGGTTGAACGACTTCCTTATCTCATAGTTGATCGAGCGGACCGACAAGTTCATCGTCTCGGCAATCGACTTCAGCGGCCGATCCTCCAAGTACCGGTACATGATGATCCGCCGCTGGCGCTCAGTCAGCACCTGGGTCAGCAGATCGTGCAGGGTGATGTCGAAGCCCGACCATGGGGCTCCTGGAGCACCGGCCGCCATCGTGCGGAGCAGGGCCTCCTCCTGCTGCCGTCGCCTGAAGTACTTCGTCGCCGCGTTTCCGGCTACGGCGTGCAGCCACGCCTGGTGATTGGCCACCTCAGACAGCCGGTCACGCCGGCGATAGGCGACGAGGAACGTCTGCTGCGTGATGTCCTCCGCCAAGTGCCGGTCGTTCCCACAACGCCGAACCATCGCGCGCAGAAGACTCGGCCAGTGCCGCATGTAGAACGCGTCGAAGTTGACCGCGTCCGATGCGGCACCCGGCGGCGCCTGCCCCATCGTCGCGCCGTCGGCGTTCCACGTCGCCCGCAATGGCACCGAGACCGGTGGACTGATCGTGGCCGGCTCTGCGACGCCGACGTCGCGCAGCACGCGGCCCGTCCCCATACCGGCTCCATCCGGTGGCCCGGTCCCGCCCGGGTGGTCGTGTTCTCTGTCGGTCACCGCATCACCTCATGGGTCGGGGTCAGATCCGCAAAGCTGGTAATCATGCACCGGCCGATGCCTGTCATGGTCGCCTGCCTTTCCTCTGTACTCGAACCTCTCAGCTGTTCGAGGGCCCGAGCGGGGCAGAACGCGCAACGGGTGCCCGACCTGATTCGGCCGGACACCCGTTCGGGTTACCCGTGGGCCGAAGGAGCAAGCCCGACCGGCACTACGCGTTACGGCTCCGGCCCGCCAGATAGAGGCCGACAAGGGCAATCTCGAGCGTCAGGGACGTCCCGAACGTCGCGCCGCCCACCGTAAAGACCTGCATCGCATCGCCGTGCAGTACCACCGTGACCAGGGCCGCAAGGCCAGCGAGCAGCACGGCTACGGCGATGCCGCAGAGCGCCGTGACGAGCCACCACACCAACGCCCGAATCTGCTCCGGCCGTTCCTCTCGCCGCTGCGGAGTGGACGTGTCCGCCATCGTGATCCCCTTCCGAACCCGCGTGACCCGCGGCGTCACTTAGGAAGAGGTCATCGGAGGACAAGAATGCGAAATCAGCCGGCGGCCAGGACACCGTGCCGCCGGCGAAGCCACCACCCTGCTCGCCGCGCACGTGTTCGGCACCCACCCGGGCTACGCCGACGGCGCGGCTGGCCGAGGAGCGGCCGTGGCGCGACCAAGGGCTGGTGTATAGGCCTCGACCAGGCGGCCAGCCTCGTCGGTCAGGTATGACGGATCCACCTCAGCCGGATCGCGCGCAACCACCAGGCGAGGCGCTCGGCGTCGCTGGCGAGCCGGCCGAGTAGGTTCCCGACGTGCCCGGCGGAGGGGGTAGGATCCACCAGCGTGGCGAGGATCTCCTCGCGGGCGCGCCGGGCCGTGACCGGCAGGTGGCTACTGGTGACGGGACCGGCCACCACGCCCAGGCACGTAACCGCCCGGAGGACCAGTGCGGCGTAGGCGGGGTTCATCGGGGCGGGCAAGCCGTGGGCGACGTCGTTGCGGAGGTTCGCACCCCACGG
Source organism: Catenuloplanes japonicus (assembly GCF_000717135.1). GTDB lineage: Bacteria > Actinomycetota > Actinomycetes > Mycobacteriales > Micromonosporaceae > Catenuloplanes > Catenuloplanes japonicus. Next base: position 878,831 of record NZ_JNXY01000001.1, on the reverse strand, counting down.
TCCGCCGAGTAACCAGCCGAAGAAGTACGCCCACGACTCGTCCAAGGCCTCCTTCTCCAGCAGGTTCAGCAGCGCGTAGAGGCCGGGAAAGCCGCCGGGTGAGTTCGTGGCCTCGACCTGATAGATGCCCTCGTCGAACTCGATCAGCAGGGCCCGCGCGGCGGCCTCGAACTTCGGCGTCGCGAGGTGGATGCAGGACTCGTAGTCGCCGTTCCAGAAGTGCCGGTACGCCTTCGCCAGGGTAGTGACCAGGCCCTGGTCACGGCCTCCCCGACTCATCAGGTAGCGGACGAGTTCGTCCTGCTCGGGAGTGCCATAGCGACGCACGATCCGGTCCAGCCCTTCGGCCAGAAGACGGCCGATGGCCTCCGCCCGCGGAGTCGCGTAGCGACTCATCTCGTGCTTCTCGATCTCCTCCGGTGTCGTAGTCGTAGCCCTCGGAAGTCCGCCCCTCAGCAGGGTCGACGGCAGATGCCGACTGAGCAAGCCCTGGTTGTCGATCGCCAATCTGCGCAGGTCGACGATGTTCCCTGTGGGGCACTCGCTGGTCAGGAACTCGTTCATCCCGTCGCTCCATTCGTGGCCGGAGGTGAACCCGGACAGGTACCCGTCAACCACAAAGGCGGGCAACGTCGTCGAGGACGTAAAGGTCTGCAGATCAAGATCATCAGGCGCAATCTGCTGCATCGCCGCCGCCGCGCCCCGTGCGAGATCATGGTGCCCGCGGTCCGCGGCGACCCGCGCCGTGTCCCGCAACAGGAGCATCTGTTGCGCCGGGTGACCAGCGGCGTCGGCGTCCCGCCGGTAGGCCGCGATCTCCTCACGGTCGATCGCCGCGATCCCCGTGGTGTCGGTGGCCCTGGGCCGCCGGTACCGGGCGATTTCGGTCGCTTCAGGACCGCGCACGCAGCTGTTGGCGGCCCGCTCCAGCAACTCGTCGACCGGGACCGGGTCTGTGGCCACCGACATCCTCTTCTTTCGCAGCGGCCCGCGGGCCAGCGCGCCCAACAGCGGCAGTGTCACGCCGGGCCGCTGACCGGGCGTCACGTTCAGCACCTCCGTGACGATCTTCGCCATCCGCTCCCGGATCTGCTCATCGAGGTCGTCGCGGTGCATTTCCCGGGCGATCGTCCAGGCCCTGACCAGATATCGGGTGCTCGCGAGTTCATCGGTACCACCACCCAGGTCAAGATAGGCGCTGGCAGCGCGGGCACCATGAGCACCGGCACCCGGGCCGCGACGACTCCAGAGAAGGTCGGAGAACAATGCGACGGCGGCGCGCGGCGTCACCCCTGCAGCAACCGCACGCCACAGCTCCAGCACCGGATCCGGCACATCCGTGATTGCAGGCACCTGAAGTACGCCGTATCCCTCGGCCTCCAGAGTGCAGCCCGGGTCCTCACCTCGGGCGAACAACACCAGGTGGTAGGCCAATGCCCGGCTCAGCTCTGTGTAAAGCGTGTCCGGCCCGCCAAGATCGGCGAAGTTGTTCCTGTCACCGAGCCGCATCATCGCGTCGAAGCGGTCCGCGCTATCGGTGAAGGCCCGGTCGATGATCTGGATGGCGATCGCCGTGTGCGTCGCCTCGAATCGGTATGTCTCCTCCGGTGCGGCCTGCGCCAGCTGGCCACCGGCAGATTGGTCCTGCGCCGCGTCAACCACTCAATGCTACCTTTCGCCTGCATACAGGCGATATACGTTGGCAGGACTCACGAGAGCACGCACCTGATTTACAGCCGCGAGCCACCGCAATCACCCTGCCGTGGAGGGGCCGGCTGTCGCGCACGCGCAGCACCCCGTCGGAGAGGGCCTGTGCAGGTCTTGATGACCTCGGTGGAAGTCTTGGTGAAGACCATCGAGACCTTGGCGAGGACCAAAGAGCCCGCCATGAAGCCTCAGCCAGCGACGTGCTGCCACACAAGGTCATGAGCGCGCAGACCGGCGTATCGCAGGTCCGTTGCGTCACCCTCGATGTCGTCGGCAACCGCAGCGGCCGCGATCCGGTCGCCAACCCCGTCACGACTGACGATCACGCACCCGTGCGTGTGCCGGGTGAGCCCGACCGTCAGCCGGCCGGCGTCGGAGTGGAACGCGGACACGTCGGCCCGGCCTGATAGCGGATGCCACATGATCGATACGGCGACCGTCGCGCCTTGGAGGGTGTTGAAGGTCGCGACGCGCGGCGCGGCGGTACCGCGAAGGCCCGCGTCTGCCAGCGCGGCCTGCGCCGCGGCGCGCTGATCGTGGTGAGCAACGACGATCGCAATGTCTTCGGCGGTGAGCATCCGGGCGCCGTCGGGGTGGCCAAGTTCCGCACCCAGGTTGAGCAGCCGCGCGGCGATCTGTGCGCAGCCGGCGGCGACGTGCCGATCGCTTTGCGGCGCGACGGCGCCTGGCAGCCGGTACAGCGCCATCCCGGCGCCGACCAGTGTGTTCAACACTCCATCGGCCGGTTCGTGATGCAGCGGGGCCGCACCCAGCGTGATCGGGACCTCGGTCGCGTCGAACATCGGCCGGGTCGGTGCGGCCGCGTACGCGGGCAGAAGGCCGGTGATCTTGGTTGTGTGAGACGGGTTGCGCCTGGTCACCGCGAGGTCGAGCTCGACTACGTTCCCGGCGCGTTCCCTGCGCACCAGGTCCGGCAGCGCCTCGATCGGCGAACCGGCCATGCCGGGGTAGAACTCGCTGTCCGGTTCCCACGGCATGATCTGCCCGGGGTCGCCGATCAGGACGACTTGGCGGGCAAGGTGGTTCAGATTCCGCCACACCGCGGCGGGAGCCATCCACGCCTCATCGACAATGACGACGTCGAATGCATCGACTGCTGTCAGCGTCCGCGCCGGCAGGTCCTCCCAGCTCGGCGCGAGGTAACCGAACTTCGACAGCGTCATCACGAACAAGCCGTCGCCGTCACGCCGCCGCTGCTCGGCGACCGGGTTGTTCCTGGCGACCTCGAGATTCGGCCGTTGCGCCCGCAGCCGCCGGTCCCGGATCCACACGGGCATGGCGTCCCACGACGATGAGGCGGGCACGAGCGTCGTGATCAGGGCCGGCCAGGTATCGGTGAGCCGGCGGATCGTTTCGACGAGTTGGTCGTTCTGCGCGACGAGCAACGCGACCCGGCGCCCGCCAGCCGCCGCGGCCGCAGCCATCCGGATGGTGCCGGAAGTGCGTCCTCCGGTCTTCCCCGCGCCCGCGTGCGCGCGGATGATCACATCGCGGCCCTCCTGCAGCGCCAGCAACGCTTGGTCGGTCACCTGCTGGGCGGTCTCCGGGATAGAGAGGTCGGGCATTTGTCAGTCTCCCAACGTGCGGAAGTCGATCGGCGTAGCCCACCTGCCGGGTCCCTCGCTGCCGTCGGGCTGGACCGCGCCCGGGATGATCACCCCGGGATTGGCAGGCCGGTTCGGGATGTCAGACCGAGGGGACCATGGACGGCCCTCGAACGGGGGCGTGAGACAAGTCAGCCGGATAGCGCCCTGGCCGACGAGTATTTGGGGGTCGGCGGCTAGCCGACGCATCTGTTGGCGAACGGTAAGCTGTCCCGCACGCCCGTCAGCGGCCACCTCAAGGTCACCGGCGATCGGCGCCGGCCCACGGTCGTCAAGCCACCACCATCCCGCGCCCCCGCGCGGGGCGAGAGGGACGGCGAACTCCAACTCAACTCGACGGCCGTCCGGCGATACCGCAACCGGCCGTGCCACGGTTGCTTCTCCACGGGCCTGCGCGTAGGCGAATGCACGCCGGTCGTAGCGCACACTGTCGATGAGCGCGGTGGCTTTCAAGTCGTCCCTCCGGCGACCGTCCGCATTCGCTGCCGCCAAGGTCGGAAAGTCTCGCCACGCCATCTCATGCGCGGCGCCGCGCTGCAGAGTCCTCCTCGCGTGCTGGACGGCACCGGCGCGCCGGACCGGCAGGCTCGGCAGCTCGGGCAGCTCCCGGAGAGCCCGGAAGGCCTCCGCGACCGCGCGGTGTCGATCAACGAGCGCGGCGCGCACGAGATGGTGGAGGCCACTGGCCCTCGCCACCTGGTCAACGACGGCGGCGTCCACCCGGCGCATTTGGTCACGGCCGGCAGTCGCATTCCGCAGGTGCTTGAACCGGTACAAAGCGGGAAAGAGCCGCTTGTTGTCCCACCCCGGATCAGTGGCCGCCGACAGGGTGATCTCCTCGGCCGCCTCGATCTGCTCGATGAAACGTACGATGTCGCGCTGCGACAGTGGCACGGTGATCGGCGCGCCCGCGCGGTACAGACACAGCAGCAAGACCGCGAGCTGCTGTGATTCCTGCGCCCCGGCGAGCGGAAACATCAGGTGCCCGGTCAAGGCCTCCACGGCGGTAACGAGCACATCGGTGTCGGGGATCTTCGCCGCGGTCGTCACCGACCTGATGAGCGCGAACGCGTGCCGGCATCGTTCAGCCGCGACGCGTAAGTCCGGGTCGGCGCCGTACGGGCCGGGCAGCCATGGGTTACGCAGGCGCAGCGCCCACGCGTTGAGCGCATCGAGAGTATTCGGCCCGTCGAGGAGCAACTGCGGAACGATACCGGCGCCACCGGCGATGAGGGGGTCGAGGATGTCGGCCATCCGGGCCCCTGCGCGCACCGCGAGCGCCGGGTCACGGGGCTCCCCGACCACGACGACGGTGCGCGGCTCGTCATCGTCCAGACCGCCGACGGCGAACCCGACGGGCAGGTTGTCTCCGGTCAAGCCGATCAGCGACAACACCTGCGCGCCCGGGTCGATCGGGATATGCCGGTACTCCAAGAGCGGGACGGGCAGACCGGTGGTGTGCGCGTCGGCGGCCAGCGCGAGCTGCATGGCCGCCGGGATGCCCGGGATGATGACGCTCACGCAGTGGCCTCCAGATCGCCGGTACGCGGCCGCCACGGCAGCGGAATCGGGGTGCCGAGCAGCGCGCCCGCGGCGCTGAACTCGGCCGCGACGTCCGACTCGGACGGGGTCGGCGCCGCGCCCCGGCGAAGTTCTCCGAGACGGGTGATCGTCGCGACGGGCCCGGCCTGCGCCACGAGGCCCCCAAGCCTGGTCACGCTGTCACTGTCGTCCAGCCGGCGCCGGCACGCCTGGCCCAACGGGCAGGCCGCCAGACAGGACGGATTCCAGGCAGCGTGGCGCAGCAGCGTGGCGACCGCGACGCGGGTGGCGCCCGCGTCGGCCTTATCGAAACGCGCGCCATCCGCGACGGCGTCCACGAGCGCGGCCTCGACATCCGCGACCGCTGTAGCGGACCGGTCGGCGACCGTCAGAAGCTTCTCCAGCGGGTGCGACAGGTCGATCCGCGTCAGCTTCGCCGTGGACAGGCCTCCCGCCGACGGCGGGTTGACGACGAACCCGAACATCGACACCGCGCCAGCGGGCCCGTTCGGCCAGGTCGCGCGGGCCGCGGCGACGTACAGGGCGATCTGCTTAGCGACAGTCGCCCGCTTATCACCGTCGTCGAGCCGGCCGCGCCGCCGCCACGACTTCGCGTCACCGATCATGATCAAGCCGTGCGGGTTGCCCCCAGACAAGCCGACCTCCGCATGAAGGGCAACGCGGACCGGAACACATCCCGGAGGGAGAATTAGCGCTACGTCGAACTCCCCGAAGGCTTGCTCAGGGGTGCCAGCAAACGAGGTCGTCTCCACCACGCCCCGCAGGATCATCGTCGGGCCGGATCGCTGCATCGCGGCAGCGACCGCGCTGGCGGTGTAGCGGGCACGCCGACGATGGAACAGCCGCCATCGCCGGTCTTCCTCGGCCTTCTTCCCGCCGCTTGCCGTCGTGCCACGTTGCAGTGCGGGCTTCGTGAAGTGATCATCTACATTGATGATCACGTCTATCGAGTTCACCCAGCCGTCGGCCTGCAACACCTCGAGCACCGGCAACCCGTCGGTGAGCATGTTCGCGTCGAACGTCTCCCCCTGCAGCCGCGCGTTCTGGCTCATCGCCCGGCGAGGATCAGGCCCCATCCCGACCGCGTGGGCGCGCTCGGCGATCGCGTCGATGGTCACCCCCATCGCCGCCGCTGTCGGCAGCACCCGACATTCCGGGTTGCCGGCCGACCTCATGATGGCCCGGGAATCGTAGGGCGCCGGTTCCAGCGTGCCGCGCAACGCGATCAGCGCCAGCCGAGGCGCACCAGCCCCCGAGCCGCCGCTCACGCACCCACCTCGCGGTCGGCGGCGGCAGGAGCACCGATCACACTGTTGCCCCAGAAGGCGACACGCGGCTGCCTCAACGCCAGCGCTTCGATCCGCGCGACGGCGTCCGGAACCTCACGCTGGTGCTGCTCGTGGAGCTTCCGAGCGTCCTCGGCCGCCCTGTCCGCGACCAGCTCGACGGCCGCCAAGACGCCCACCGAGTTCTTGCTCTCACCCGCGAACGAGGTGCCTGCTGTCGACCAACTCGATCCGCGGCTGAGAAAGGTCAGCAGCGTCAAGAGCTCTTCACGGACGGCCGGTTCAGCGGCATCAGAGACGCGCACCAGCGCCCGGGCGACGTTCGCAGCGGCCTGCACCGACCACAGCCGCGTCGCGTACGGAGTCACGAGCCGGTCCACGAGCGGCCACGAAGACAACGCGTAGGTGCCCGACGCGGGCGCGAGCGTATCCGCGGAGAGACACGGCACCACGTACCAGGCCCGGGCTACGGTCGTTGCCCGAGCCTCGGCCCGGTCGAACTGACGCTGCTCCTCTCGCCGCAGCTGAGTCAACTGCGCCGCGGTCAACCGCGCCCCGTGCAGGAAACGCGCCGCGGCCTGCAACTCCGCCGTCCGCGCTGGGGCGCCGAGTACAGCCAGCACGTCCGCCACAACCTCACGCTGGCCGCGCACACCGACCTTCGACGGCGCACGTAACGGCGCTTCAACACGCTCTACGGGCTCTGCGCCACCGACACCGCTCGGGGCGGGGACCACGCGACGGGCCTGGTGGAGTTCCCGAGCTTTGCCGGCACGCAGCCTCTCAGCGGCCTCCGCCGCTTCTGCGGCCTTGTCCAGTTCCTCCGGATCCACGTCCGGCTCCAGCAGCAGGCGCTCGTAGTGATCCCGGGCCGCACGGGCGGCGCCGACCAACTCGCCGAACTCGGCGACCGCGTGCTCGCTCGGTGTGGGTGCCATATGGTGAGTATGTGGGTAGGTTGTGGGTAAGTCAACCCAGCGATGCGCGCCATCGCCACTCGCGGACACACCCTGAGCTGCAAAAACTAGCCAGGTGCACTTTGGGGTTGTTCACGGACAGCAGATGCACCTGGCGGCCGCCGTCCAGGCGGGCGCCACGCAGGGTCTTACCGTCGACCGCGATCACCCTGCGGGATCGGCGAGGCGCCGGCGGGATCGGCTGGCTGGTCCGGGCGTGCAGCCAGCCGGCGAGAACAGCGGCCAGCAGTCCCGCATCGAGGCGGATCAACAGCCGCCAGATTGTGGTGCCGGCCGGCACATCGTCGGTGAAGCCGAGGCGGGTGCGGGCGTGTTCGTCCAGGTCGTGGAGCCAGTCGGTGATCGCCGCGAACGACGAGGCTCCGGCCATGACCGCACAGACCGCGACAGCCAGGACCGCTGCGAGGGGGTCACGCGGATCCCGCGAGGGTCACGCGGATCCGGGATTGTCGACAGCACGGCCAGCAGGCCGCCTCGCTCACCATCAGTGATCGGGGCGGGTGGGGTGACGGCCTGGGGTGTCGTAACGGTCAGTGCGGTGATGAGAGATGATGCCATCGGCGGGTGAGGTCCTCGGTGGTCGTGTGGCCTAGAGAACTTCATGATCACCTACGTGATCTCACCCGCCACCTTCGCCTCCACAGAGGCCGATCACCCCGCGAATCCCCAGCTCAGACGCCTGCCATCAGGCTACGCAATGGCCCTGGCCCGGGACCCCAGCGGGGTGCCAGCATCGCAAGGCCTTGGTCGTTGAACGCGTGAATGACGCTGCGGACGGTGTCCTCGTCCGCAGCGACCAGCCGGGCGATCACCGACACCCGGGTCCCGGCCGACGACGCCATGATGATCAGCGTATGCCGGTACCGGACGCTGTCGTGAACGCCGCAGCGCACCAGCCGGAGCAGGTATTGGCCCTCATCTTCGGTTAGCCGGCGGGCCCTTACAGGTGTGGACATGATGAACCTCGATCCACCCCCGCTGACTCCAGCGTGGACCGAAACATCTCAAACCTCACGCACTGGCACTAGCGACCTAGTAGACCGTCGCTTCTAATTGTCGTTGATGTCTGGTAGGTCTTTCGCTGTCGTGGTTTTGAGGGTGGAGGACTGATGGCGCGTCAGCGGGTTCATGCGGTGGTGCTGGACGCGGAGCAGCGGGTGAGGTTGAAGCAGGTCATCGGGTCGGGTAGGAGTTCGGCGCGGTCGATCGCTCGGGCGCGGATCCTGCTGGCGTTGGACGAGTCCAGCGGGGTCGTGCCGGTGCGGGCGCAGATCGCCGAGAAGTTCGACGCCTCAGGTGATCTGGTCCGGTCCGTCGCCGAAGCGTTCATGGCCTGCCAGGATGTCGATCTGGCGATCGGGCGGAAGAAGCGGCTCACGCCGCCGGTGGAGCCGAAGGTCACCGGGGACGTCGAGGCGCGGGTGACAGCGTTGGCGTGCTCGGCCCCGCCCGAGGGTTACTCGCGGTGGTCGTTGCGGCTGTTGGAGAAGCACGTCGCGCTGCTGGACGACGTGCCGGGCCTGGACCATTCCACGATCGGGCGGGTGCTCAAAAGGGGGCGCTCAAGCCGCACCTGAAGGCGTGCTGGACCATCCCGCCGCACGCCAACGGCGAGTTCGTCGCCGCGATGGAAGACGTCCTGGACGTCTACGCCCGCCCGAACGACGAGCGTTTCCCGGTGGTCTGCATGGACGAGAAGCCGTACCAGCTACTGGGCGAGGTCCGCGACCCGCTGCCCGCCGCCCCGGGCAAACCGGCACGGCACGACAACGAATACGTGCGGCAGGGCACCTGCGCGATCTTCGTGTTCACCCAGCCCTTGGCCGGATGGCGACGCGTGCAGGCCCTGCCACAACGCACCCGCGTGGACTGGGCCCGCCAGGTCCGCCGGCTCCTCGACGTCGACTTCCCCGACGCCGCACAGGTCGTGCTGGTGATGGACAACCTGAACACCCACTCGATCGGGTCACTCTACGAAGCCTTCGACCCCAAGACGGCACACGCCCTGGCCCGGCGCCTGCAGATCCACCACACACCCAAGCACGGCTCATGGCTCAACGTCGCCGAGATCGAGCTGTCCCGCCTGACCCGCCAATGCCTCGACCGGCGCCTGGCCGATCTCGACACCCTCAACGCCGAGCTGACGGCCTGGCAGAACGCCACGAACAACGACCATCGGCAGGTCGACTGGCACTTCACCACCAACGACGCCCGAACCCGACTCCGCCACCTGTACCCAGCCAATTAGAAGCGACGGTCTACTATGGACGCTGCATACGAGGCGGAATCCAGCGATCTTCCGGTTCATCGGCGACTCGTCCGGGTGACGCACGGTGGCCGAGCGGCGGTCTCGTGCCGCGACACGTCCAGTCTCCGGGGCCGATGGGCCGATGGGAGATCGAGTCATCTGGATTAGGGTTGTCGTCTGGCGGGCGCAAGGAGGGGTCCAGTTGAGCTCCGACGACGACATCGACGATCTGGTCCATTACCTGTGCGTCGCGCCGCAAACCGCTCGGTACGGCCCGTATCGAGTTGATCCGGCCGATGGCCGGTGGCCGCGGGGCCTCGATCTCATTGTTGGCCGGCTGCGCCGGTATCGCCTTATCGACGGCGAGGGTAAGACCGTCGAACTGCATGTCTATGTCGGACTGGGTGAGATCGGCGGTCTGTTGTGGGAGCAGGAGGTCCGGGTGCTGCTCCGGCTTGGCTCGTCGGGCCAGCAGGGCCTGCCGCTGGTACTGGACGGCGGTTACGAAGACGCGGCCACTACGGCCAAGGCGAGTTCAGCTGTCGGTGGCGTCGCTCTGGTGGCTACCCGCGGCGCGGATCATTCGCTGGCCGACGACGGCGCTGCCACTGAGATGCGGTCCAAGCCCCTGATGGCCGTCAAGCAGTTCCTGCAGCTGTGCGAGGCGCTCGCCGAGATCCACGACATGGGCGGCATGCACCGTAATCTGGTCCCGGCCGCCATCCTCGCCGATCTGTCCGCGGACACGCCGGCGCTGTGGATCGGGCGCTTCGAGATGAGCGCGCTGCTGGGTAACCTGCTGCGTCGGACGGTCGACTCGGAGGTGTCCACGGCCGAGTTGCGGGCGCTGTTCCTTAGTGACCCGGCCGCGCCGGACGACCGCGTGCTCGTTTGTCAGCCGTTCGAGCGGATGAGGTTCCTCTTTCCGGAGGAGGTGCCGGAGCCGCTTCTCGAGTCGCCGGAGGCCGATGTTTACAGCTTGGCCGCGACGGTATGGGACTGGTTCTGCGAACCGGAGGTGCTGACCGCGCAGCCGTTGCCCGAGTCGCCGGTCGAGCGGCACCGGGAGCTGCACGGCCGGATGGTCGCCGCGCTCGGGCCGGCCGGTGGGGTGCCGGCCCGGCTTGCGACGACCCTGTCCTCGATGCTCGACCCGGTGGCCCGTAACCGGCCGACGATCGCGCAGGTCTGCCGGCTTCTCGTTGCCGACCTGGACGCGATCCGACTGATTCTCGCCGCGGACGAGCGGACCAGGCCGTACCTGGTGGTCGACATCCCTCGCGAGGCCGCGCCGACGCTGATCGGCTGGGGTCTGATCAAGCACGGCGCGGACACGCCCGAGGGCCTGGAGGAACTGTCCGCCTTCATGACGTACGACCTGACGAACGTACGGGTGGCGCTCTCGCCGCGGGGCGCGGAGGCGTTCGTGCGGTCCGGCGAGAACGCGCAGGACAAGATGCGGTCGCGTACGGTGCTACTCGGTCGCAACTGCGCCTGGTTCTGCCAGTACTACCAGCGCAAGACCTGGGGCAAACCGGGTCAGCCCCTGGAGACAGCGCTGATCATCAAGTACGTCGCCCAGCGTGAGCACCCGGGCAACCGCCGTGCCTTCGAGGACCTGGTCCGCAACTCCCCGCTGCTGGATGTGCCCGCCGTCGACGTGGTCAGCATGAACGTCGCCGCCTCGGTGATGGATCAGTCGCTCGTCGAGCGGCCGTCCTGGAAGGAGTTTCTGGACCAGCTCGGCTCGATGTCACCAGAGTCGGCCCAGGATCTGCAGTACGGCAGCGCCCTGGACTGGCTCCTGGCGTACCAGGGTGCGGAACTCAGCGCCCGCACGTACGGCTTCACCCGTACCGAGAACTCCACCGGGCAGGTGGTGATCGAGTGGGACCAGGAGCGGGAGCGCCGCATTCATAACGCCGATGCGCTGCTTACCAAGTTCAGCGACTCACCGTGGCTACGCCCTGCACTGGGTGACTTCTTCCGCAGCCTCGACGACGAGAGCGGCGAGTCCAAGGTGGAGATCCTCAAGGACCTGAACGGGCGCCCGGTGACCGACGTGACCCGCCGGTCGGTGTGGATCGTGGACACCCAGCGGGTCGGTATCGACCGGTTGTGGCTGCGCCGCGACCAGGGCAGCGAGCCGATCCCGGAGCGGGGCTGGATACGGCCGTTGTCCGACACCGGCACCCGGACAGCACTGCACCGGCAGGTCGCGGCTCGGTCCGACCTGATGCGGACCCGGGGCCTACTCGCGCAGCTGCGCAAGCCGTGGTCGATCCGTACCCTGCCCAACCGCTGGACCAGGGCGATGGCTGAGCTGAAGGACACACTGAAGAGCGAGGAAAGCCGCAAGGTGGTCGGCGACATGCTTACTTACCGGCCGTTCTTCGCCATCCAGGGGCCACCGGGCACCGGTAAGACCACGCTGGTCAGTGAGGCGGTGAACGCCTATCTGCGCGAGGAGGCGACCTCCCGCGTACTGATCTCGGCGCAGTCCGGTTTCGCGCTAGACAACCTTGCACAGCGGGTGTTGCAGCGGCTCGGCGAGATCGACGCCGACGGGGAGCCGACGAATGCCATGGAGTTCATCGCACTGCGCGTGACGTCGCACAGCGGTACGCCGCCGAACCCGCAGATCATGCCTTGGACCCGTGACGAGCTGGCCGAACGCACCGCGGAACGGATCCGGAAACGGGTCGACGAGGTGCTTGCCGACTGCAGTCCGGAGCAGTCCAGCATCCTGTCGGTGTGGCGCCGGCTGCTCGACCCGGTCAGCGGCGAGAACATCCTGCCTGAGCTCGGCGATCGGGTCGAGCGGGCCGCCGACCTGGTCTTCGCCACCTGCGTCACGGCGACCGCCGAGACGGTCACGCCGGGCGGCACCCGGAGCCGCTTCGACTGGGTGATCGTCGAGGAGGCGGCAAAGGCGTGGCCGACCGAACTCGCCATGCCGCTGGCCGCCGGCACCGCCTGGACGCTGATCGGCGACCACAAGCAGCTCGGCGCGCACCGGCGCAGCGACTTCGAACGGTTCCTGGCCGACTGCGCCAACGACCCGTCGCCCGAGCTAGCCGCCCTGGCCGACAACAGCGAGCTGTACCTGGACACGTTCGACACGTTCCGCCGCCTGTTCGACGCGCTGAAGGACGACTCGCTGACCCAGGCCGCCCGGGAGCGGCTTCCGCTGCGGGAACTCACCCACCAATTCCGGATGCGCGACCCGATAGCGCAGATCGTCAGCCGGGTCTTTTATCCGTCGTCGAAGGAACTCGAGCCGGACGGGTTGCCGCGCGGGCAGTTGCGCACCGGACGGGAGGTGCCGCACGCGCCGGTGCAAGGTCCGCCGGATCTGGTCGGGCAGTCGGTGGTTTGGCTCGACACGCGGGATGTGCCCGACTGCGCCGACGAGGGCCACTGGTTCAACCAGGGCGAGGCGCGCATCATCGCCAAGCTGGTCGAGCGGCTCCAGCCGGAACCTGAGCCCCGGCGGCACGGGTACAGCAGCGAGCCACTGGCAATCCTCTCGCCGTACCGGCAGCAGGCCCAGCTGCTCAAGCAGTATGGCCTTGTGCGTGACTTCGTCTCGACGATCCATGCGTTCCAGGGGCGCGAGGCCGATATCGTCATGGTCTCGCTGGTCCGGCAGCGCCGACACGGTCCCGCCGGTCACGCGTGGAGCAGCCTGGGTCACCTCACCCAGCGAAACCTGATCAATGTAATGACCTCCCGGGCCCGCAAGCTCCTGATCATCGTGGGCAGCTTCGACCACTTCGCGAACGTCGACGCGGAGACCACGATGCCGGCCGGGCCGGACGAGGAGGACCGGCCGTTCTGGGGGCGGCTGTGCACCGCCGTACAGCTTTACGGCCAGGTGTTATCGGCTGCGGAGGTGATCGACGGATGAACGGGTCGCACGTCTGGGTGCCGTGTGAGGTCGGTTCGGTACGTGTCCGGCTGGGGTTCGGCGACACCCTCTCGCCGTTGGAAAGCACCGCGCTGCAGGTGATCGGCACGGCCGAGCAGATTGACGACGGCCAAGTGGTGGGCGTCCGAATGCTCGCCGGCATGCTCGGTCTGAGTGACCGGCTCACCCTCGATCTGGTGCACGATCTGTGGCGCGCCGGGCATCTCGTGGTCGACTTCGGCTCCGGCCGGATCGCGCTCAGCGACCAGGTGCGCGACCTGTGGCGGACCGGCAAGCTGGCGACGCTGGCCGGCGTCGAGTCGGAGGAACGCCATCTCGACCTGATGACCGACCGGCTGACCGGGTACGTCATGCCCGCCTACGGGCGGATGGCGCCGGGTGACCGACAGTTCGCTGTGCGCTGTCTCGGTGACGACTGGACGTTCGCCGCCGCCACGCAGGCCGATCTGCACCGTGCCGTGCGTACCTGGTTGCGCCGCAACGACTCCCCGGCTGCGGACGGCGCCGACCGGGCAGGCGGACCGGCCGGCCCGCGGATGTCGGCGCGGGAGCGCCGGATCCTGTCGATCCGCAGCGGTTCCCAGGACCGCCGGCTCAGCGGCCGGGACCTGTGGATCCGGCTGGAGGTCGCCGTCGGACGCAACTCGACCGGCGATGACCTGGTGATCACCGTGGTTGAGTCGAGGCTGCCCGCCGACCGCCGGGAAGCCGCCTCGGCGCGCCTGACCCAACTCGCCCGCGACTACCCACAGGAGCAGGTATTCGTACGGCTGGCGGCGGAGGCCGAGGACCGGCTGGTCGATCCGCCGCCGCTCGGTGATCTCATCAACAGGCTCGCAGACAAGGCCGCGGCGAGCGCCGCAGTGCCAGCCGGGCGGCGCCGGGACGAGAACAACGCGCTGGTCGCCGACGCGAAGCGGGTTGCGGGCATGTTGACCAACCGGTTCGCGCGCGAGGCGCGGGTCACAGCGATGGTCGGGCCGGACGCGAACGAAGCCGAGGTTATCCGGCTCATCCAGCAGGCGAAACGTCAGTTGATCATCGTCTCGCCGTGGATCAAGTACGACGCACTGCAGCGGATGCTTCCGGACCTGCGGACCGCGGTCGGCCAGGGTGTCCAGGTGGTAATGGTCTGGGGGATCTCGCATCGGTCGACGTTGCCGAAGAACGTGGAGAATGCCCTGGACAGCCTGACCCGGCAGTCCCGGGGCAATCCGATGCTGCGACCGCAGATGTCGGCGCGGACGCATGCCAAGCTGGTGATCGCCGACGGTCGCGAAGCGTTCGTCTCCTCGTACAACGTCCTGTCCGCGGACCGGTCGCGGGTGGAGATCGGGCTCAGCATCCGGGCCGCCGACCGCCAGCACGCCGACGCGGTGCACGACCTGCTCACCTGGGTCCGGATTAACCTGCCCGGCCCGATGAGCCGCAGCGTCCTGGCCGACCTGGACCGGTTCGAATGGACGGGCGCGGAAGGGGAAGCGGACTCGTTCCCGGAGTTCCCGGCCGGACCCAGCGAGGAGCCGGAGATGACCACGGCCACCCGGCTGTGGACGCAGCGCTGGGTCGCGCACGCCGAGGAACTGCGCCAGCGCCACGTCTCCCGGTCGCTCCCGTCGGTCCGGCTCGTCGAGGACGGCGCCCACCGTGAGCTGCTGTGGAGCTCCGCCCTGCGGGCCGCGAAACGGCGCATCGTGATCACGTCCGGGAACGTCGCCGACGAGGTGGTGAACAGCCGGCTGTTGGACGCGCTGCGCAGCCGGCTGGACGCCGGTGTCGCGATCACCGTCGGCTTCGACGATCGCGGCGGGAACGCCGAGCAGCGGGTTGAGGCGACGGCCGGGCTGACCGAGCTAGCCACCAGCTACCGCGGGCTGTTCACGCTGTCCACCCGCACCGGGCACGCCAAGGTGCTGATCTGGGACGACGACGTGGTGGTGGGCAGCTTCAACTACCTGTCCAACAGCGGCTACGGGCCGCTCGGCGGCCGGCACCTGCAGAGCACCGAGCTGGGCCTGCGGGTCACCGACCCGGCTCTCGCCGACTCGCTCGCCGCGGTCTGCGGGGAGCCGCCTGAGGTGACCACGGCGGTCAGCGGTGCCCAGGCCACCGCCTCGTCCGGCGCAGGCCGATCGGCCGGCGATCCCGTCGCGCTCGCGGCTGCGGCGCGCCTGCTGCACCGGACCGCCGAGGGCGAACGCCTGGACACAGTCCTGCGCGCCGAGCTGCTGGACGCCGACGATCCCTGGTCGGTGCTGGCCGAGCTGGACGACGATCCGCTACGCCGGCCCGCGACGGCGTTCTGCCTGGCGCATCGCACGGCGGACGCCGAGCCGGAAGTGATCGCTCGGTCCCGGCACTGGCTCACCGCAGATCTGTGGGCGGCCGGCCAGTTCGTCGAGGCCGCGATCGTTTGCGCCGGTCCGGCCGGCCCGGAGGCCCCTTCACCGGCGATCGCCGCGGCGATCGCCACACGTGGCTTCCCCGGCGGCAACGAAGCCCTCCTTGACGCCACCGGGCAGGCGCCGACGCCCGATGAGAAGGCGGCGATCCTCGTCGCGGTCGTCGGCCGCCTTGTGCTGCGCGGCGACGACGACACCATGCTCGTCGCCGACGATCTGCAGGACGAGGCCGGTGGCGGCTGGGCGGATCTGGCCGCCCAGGCCACCGAACTGGCCACATCCACGATCGGGGTGTCCCTGCCCGAGCTGATGCGGGCGGTGGCGCTGGACCGCGAGCGGTCGGTGCTGTTGGCTGAGCGCTGGGAACATCTGGCGACCGCCGTGGTCGAGGCGCAACCGAACCCGCTGAAGATCGACGGGGCCACCAAGACGCACGCCGCGTTGTTCAAGGCCACCGGGGTGTTCGGCGCCATGGACGACGGCGTACGGCGTCGCGACCTGGCTGCGATCCGCCGCCTGACCATGCAGAAGTTCCCGGCCAAGCACCGCCCAGAGGAAGCCGCCGGGCTCCTGGTGGACACCACGTGGCGGCAGGTCGCGCCGCGCAACGATCTGCTGACCGGCCGTCCACGCGCCAAGTACGTCAAGCGGCTCGGCGCGGTGATCGGCGCCGCACGGCGGTTGCTCGAACTGGACGGCGAAGGCGGCGAACCGGCCGCCGCACCGGCTGGCGAGCTGGCGGCAGCGGCCCGGGCTTTCGTCGCGGCCTACGAGCGGCTCCGCCCGGCGCTGACCGGCGAGCAGGCCGGTCTCGGTCCCATCGCCACACCGGTTGCCGCGGCGGTCTGCGCGGAGCTGGACGAGCTGGTCAGCGGCCGTGCCGCGGAGCCGGCCGACGCGCGCGGGCCGGTGGACTTCCCGGCCGCCCTGCGCCAGTGGCCCGGCCGATGGCAGTACCCGCGTTTCGCGCTCGCTCTTCAGGCGGGCGGCGACCGCCAGGTGGATCTGGGTGCTGCCCTGTTCGGCGACCTGGTCGAGCCGCTCCCGATCGGCCAGGCCGCCGCTGCCCTGATCGAGAGCGGGCAGTTCAGCGCCTTCGAGCGGCTGCGCGACGAGGCAGCGATCACGCCGGCCGAGCTACGCGTGCTGGCGGAGCGTTTGGCCGACGCCCGAGCTCGCCTCACTGAACAGGTCCGGTACGACAGCGCGGCCCTGGCCCGGCGCGCCCGGCGGGTGGGCGAGCACCTCGACATCGACCCGATTCTGCTGTCCGAGCTGGCCGTCAGCAGCCGGACCGAGGCCGAGGCCTATCTCGCCGACCGCCGCAAGCGGGTGCAGGAGGTCGAGGAGGCAAAGGAGGACGAGCTGACCGCCGCCGTCGTCGCGAAGCTCGCCAGCCTACCTGGTGCGCCCGAGCTGTCGGCGGCCACCGCAGTCGAGACGTGGCACGTCTCCGTGCTCGACTGCATCAAGCGGCGGGAGTTCGAGGCAGCCGAGGCGTTGCTGACTCGCGATCCGACCGAGCCGCCGCCACCGCACCCGTCCACCAGCCCGCGCATCCGCGATCGGTGGCCGTTCCGGGTCGCCCCGCTTGAACACATTATATCTTGGTATTTCGTCCGAAACCATGATGTACCCCGAGGGCTGGAGACCTGGTACCCGCCGACCGGCGACACCGCGGCCTGGGAGCTGCTCCAGTCGATTCAGGACCTCGCCCGAGGCTGGCAGGAAGAAAGTGCCGTTTCGCTGGCCCGGGCGGCGCAGCGGCTGATCGGAGTCGACCACTCGTCGTACCCGTTGGCTGCGGTCGAGGGTGGGTTCCGGACCCGGATATGTGTGCCGGACCACGATCTGCGGCTGCCCGAGATGCCGTTGTTCGGCCGGGCTGGACTGGACTGCTGGATCGGGCTCACCGGCAACCCGCCGCCGACGGACATCACCGGCCCGGTCGTCTGGTTCGTCGTCGGGTTCGGCAGCCCGGAGCCCGCCCGCGCTCAGGTCGCAGTAATCGACGTGCCGTTCCTGCTGAGGTGGATCGCGCCGCAATCGGGCGGCGTGGCCGTGCCTAGCATGGCCCGCCGGATCAACCTGCTGGCCCGGATCTGCGCCCAGCTCAACGCGACGACCCTGCTCGACGGCACGCACACGCACATCACCGAGACCGAGTCGGCATGGCTGCTGCATCTGCTCGGCGCCGTTCCGGACGGGGTCACGGCCGAGGCGATCTACCACGACTCAGGTGGCCGGCCGGAAGTGCTCGGCCCGTTGCTGGACGCCGTGCTCACCCCGGCCGTGCCCGGATCCCCGCGCCACCAGCGGCTCGAACAGTCGGACCTCGATCGCGCCCGGGGGCACGACGACTGGCGCGGCGCCGCCCGGGACGGGCTGCTCGAACCGCTAGCGCACGACCTGCCCGCGCTGATGGTTCTGCGGGTGGCCGCAGCCTTCGACGACAACGAGTTCGACGCCGACAGCCTCGGCCTGGGCATCGAGACAGCCGGCGACGATCGGCACGCCGAGCATGTGCTCCGCCACACCGACCTCGGCATGGCCATCGCGCGGCTGACCCGCGCCGAGCTGTTCCGGCCTGCGCCGGCGGGCCGGTATGCGCTCCCAGGCAACGGCCTGCGCGAGTTGCTGGCGGTGGAGAGCCCGCACCATCAGCCGCTGGAGCTGGCCCGGTACGCCATCGAGCAGGAGTACCGCCGGCAACGCGATGCGACCGCACGGATGCGCGCCGAGATCAGCGAGCGGGTCGTCCAGCTCATCGGGCACACCGTGGAGAACCGGCACGCCGTCGTGAACAGTGCCCTGCGCCGTTCCGACGTCGGCCTCGCCTCGGCGGTGCTATCCCGGATCGGCTCGATCTCCGCCATGTATCAGGAGGCGACTGAGCCGAACGGCCCGGTATCGGTCCTGGAGAAAGTGAAGACCTGTCTGGAGAAGGTGGAGTTCGAGGACCCCAAGGTGCGCGGCACCCTGACCCCGGACGAGGAGGATCACCCGGAGATCCTGGTCGACGCCAACGCCTGGATCCTCAGCCAGGTGTTCCTCAACATCTTCGACAACGCCCGGATTGCCCACGAACGGACCAGCCGCGAGTTCGGCAAAATCGAGGTCACAGTCGCTCTGAACGGCACCACGTGCGTGATCGACGTGGCCGACGACGGGGTAGGTCTGTCCGGTGCGGACGCCGAGAAGATCCGCTCCGGCGAGCGGTTCAGCACCTGGGGTGGCCGGGGCACCGGGATCACCGCCGCCCGCAAGTGGCTGGAGGAGTACGGCGGGACCCTGGACCTGCTCGACGACGCTGGCGAGCTTCGCGGGGCACGGTTCCGCATCGGGTTGCCGGTGTTGCCCGCCGCCGGTTGAGTCTCAGTCGACCCGCCAGCGCCGGCAGAAGGTCCGGACCCGGTCGGTGAGCTCGTCGACCGGTCGCGCCTCGACCGCCGGTAGGAGGTTCTGGTACTCGCGATCGCAGTCCCGGCGGCGAGACGCACCGGGACTTCCCGGCGGGGCCTGCTCGGTGTCCCGGCGCACGTCACGGTAGGCCGTCTGCAGCCAGGACCGGGCCCGGGTGCGCACCGCCCTGTCCGAGGTGCCGATGAGCTGCTCCAAAACGTCGTCCAGGGCCTCGAGCCAGTCCGGCTGGCGTTTGTTCACCACGTCGATGATCCGGTACTCGGCCATCAGGTCCGTAACCTGGCGGGTGGTGCCCTGCCGGATGTTCGCCGTGACGACGGCCACCGGGACCTCGGTGTGCCGCCGCAAATACTTGACGATCTCCATGCCGCGGTTGTCGTCGTCGCCGCCCTTAAGATGCAGATCGACAAGCGCGCCGTCGATCCGGGCCAGATCCTGCGGGCGGTCACGCAGATTCCGCCACGCCTCGATGTCCTTGATCGGCTCGACATCGTGGTTCGGTTCGAGCTGCCCGCAGATCTCCCTGCGTACGTCGGGGTCGTCGTCGACGACCAGAATGCGTTTGCGCTCCCGCCCGTACCGGGCGCGCAGTTGGTCGGCGAGGCTGTCGCCCGGGAAGGCGGCGATGAACCCGATCACCGCGTCCCGGAGCGCGGTGTCCGGCTGCGCCACGCCGAGGACCCGCGACACCAGGTCCAGCCGGGCCTGCTCGATGCGCTCGAACACGGTGGCGGTGAGGCCCGGCCGGCGTACCGGCCCGCGCCAGAGCCTGAGTGAGTCCTCGAGGGACAAGTCGGTGGCAGGCGGGCGGAGGAACTGCCAGGCATCTACCCACACGTGATCGGCATTGAGCAGATAGCTTTCAGCCCGGTGCGGGCCCCGCGTCTCGATCGGGATGCCTGGGTCGCGCAGTGCGCTGACGTGCTGAACGAACGCGTTCTGAGCAGGCCGGTGCTGGGTGCCGGAGATCTCGCGCCGGTCGCGTAGCTGGGCCGGTGAGAGCGGCCCGTCGGCCAGCGCCAGCGACACCAGGACGTCAGTCCGGCGGTCAGAGAACCTGATCGGCTCCGCACCGTCATGCTGCACGACGACATCGCCCAACACCCAAATCTTCCACAAGCCGCCCGGCACCGGTGTCACACCGTTCACCCTACCCATCCCGGCGGCCTCACCAGCACGGATGCATCGACGATGTACGAACGGTCCACAATCGCCGTACCGGCGGCGGAATCACATCGGGAAATACATCAACACGCGGCTGCCCGTTCATCCATCCGCGGGGATTGTCGGTGGCAGACCCCGGTGCTCCGGGACCACGGTCGGGAATCCGGCCAAGCCGACGAGGAGTATGCCCCGTGAACAGCAACGTCCGACTGCAGCGCGACCGCGGGTTCCGGCAGAACAGCGTGTTCGTGATCATGCCGTACGGCAAGAGGGAGGTCCGCACCGCCCAGGGCGACCCCGAGATCATTGACTTCGATGCCCTGTACCACGACGTTCTCGTCCCGGTGATCGAGAGCGTCGGGCTGGTGGCCACCCGGGCCGACTCCCTCTACGAGGGCGATACCGTCCTGGAGAACGTCTGGAACGGGCTCCAGGAGGGCCAGTTGGTGATCGTGGACCTCAGCGGCTCCAACCGCAACGTGATGCTCGAGTTCGGCTGGGCCTACCTGCTCAACAAGAAGATCATCCCGCTCACGCAGAGCGCCGACGACGTGCCCTCCGACCTCCCCGGCCTGCGCTACATCAGCTACGGCACGCACTTCTCCTCGATCGACCGGATGAAGACCGAGCTGCTCAACCGGCTGGAGGCGCTTCGGCACGAGCCGCCGGCGGAGCTGACGCTGGTGCCGATGGCGACGGCCACCATCCGGCCGGTCCCGGCCCGAGTGGTGAGCGTCAGCCGCGAGCACGTGGTGGTGGAGGCGGAGAAGGGCCAGTTCGGTGTGCTCGGCGCCGCCGACGTCGACTACACCCGGATCATGACCGACATGGCGCGCCGCTTCCACGTCGGCGAGGTCATCGACGGGGCATTCGAGACCACCGACGGCTACACCCGCTACACGATGCTGGCCGGGCAGACCAACCCCTGGCGGGAGTTCACCCAGGAGTTCGCCGAGGGTGACGTCGTGACCGGCAAAGTGGTGAACGTGATGGACGGGGTCGGCGCGTTCGTCCGGGTCGGCCACGGCCTCAACGGGCTTGTGCCGTCCGGCGCGCTGCGGGACCTGCCGCCGGTGCAGATCGGTACCGAAATCACCGTGGGCATCACCCGGCTGAACGTCCCGAACCGGCAGATCCAGCTCGCCCCGGCGGGCGCCCGGCCGGCCGGGCGCCCGCCGGCCGGTAAACCGGTGCCGGAGCGGCCGAAAGCGGGTGACCGCTTCGACGCGGAGATCATCCGCGCGGAGGCCGAGCGGGACGGTCGAGGCGGGTACGCCCTGGTGCGGCTCCCCGGCTACGAGCGCCCGGCCATGCTGCACTGCACGCAGATGTCGGCCGAGGTGCGCGCCGACCTCAACCGCGGTCAGCTGGAGATCGGCGAGTTGCTGATGACCGAGGTGATCAAGGTGGCGGACAACGGCAAGGTGTTCCTCCGTGACCTCGAGACCGAGCCGCCGAAGGGGGACTGACCTGGGCCGGGAACCCGAGGGGCCGCGTGCGTGCGCGGCCCCTCGGTCGTCAGACCGCGATCCACTGCGGGCATGACACAGGACAGCGAGCGCCTGCGGTGTCATGCCGAGACCCATATCTTCTATCTTCGGCGAAGATGCCACGAGCCCGTTGTCGTGCAACGCGGCCAGCCACCGGAAACCCTCCTCCCTCCCGGTACGGGCGCAACTCGGCGTTTACCTCGGTGGGCACCGGCTGGTCGAGGGCCACGCCCGAGGCGGTCAGCGCGGCCACCGTGCGCTGCCCAATCCGCGGCCTGACCGACCAAATCGCCCAATGCTGAGATCAGGCGGCCGGTTCGTCACGTGCAGTCTTTGAACGCCGTCACCAGGCCATCGACGGTGAGCGCCCAGCCCACCGGACCGATTCGGTCTTGCCCTGCAATCTCGTGATCAACGCCTCGTACGAAATCGCCTAGCCCAGCGGTCGATAGAGCTGGACGCAGCCAGCCAGGGCATTGATCCGTTGCCCGTAGGACCACGAACCATCTTTCACCTTGCGGGCGTAGGTTCCGAAGCTCACACGGCAAGAATAGGCGCCGCGACCATCGATTTATTCGCGCCGACGAGCACCACCGGACTCCCGCCGTGCCCGTAGCGTCCGTCGCCGACGTCGCAGGGGTCGACGGTCTAAAACCTGTGGCTCGCGGGCATGTCCGAAGCGATCATGGCAGCGTGAAGCAGTACCGAAGCCTTGGTGATCCACTCGGCGGTGCCGACGTCGCACCCATCGATCTGTTCTCGGCCAAGGAGAAGCAGTACGAAGCCAGGCTCGACGAGTTGGCCGCTATGGTCGAGGCCCGAGGTGGACGGGTGGTGGCCCGGTTTATCCAGCGCCGGGGCGCCTCAGACCGCTGGAAGCAGCGCCCGGGCGGGTCGCTGCGAATGTCGCAGCCCTTCTCCCGCCGTACGCTGCTGACACATGGCAAGGTTCGCGAGATCGCCCAGGCGCGCCGAGAGGCGGAGATCGACGCCGCAGTATTCGTGAACACCCTGACACATCGCCAGCGGAGCGTCCTGTCCAAGACCCTCGGGTGCCTCATCTCGAGCGGCGAAGACCTGGTGTGATCATCGATGGTGCTGTGGTCCGATCGATAACGGCGAACTGGCCGGCCCGCAGGCGGATTGCGGCAAATCCGGGCGAGCCAATTCCTCAAGGACGGCACCATCGCGTGGCAAGCTCTGGGCCCGCAGCAGACTCCGGCGGGGGCAGCCGAAGCCAGGCTGGCCTGAGTCAATCGCCGATGAACCACAGATACAGGTGCAGCCCGCGTTCCACGATCTGGCACAGCTCAAGAGCCTGAGCGACCCAGTCACCGCCCAAATCGGCAGGAAGCCGGTCAAGTTCCGCCACCAGGAGCGGTACCTGCCTCTGGTTGAAGACCGCATCCCCATACGGCGTCAGCGCCCAGAGCATCGGGAACTCCGCAGGGTCCAGCTCCGCAAAGCCAGCCGTCCACTCCACCCCGGCTTTGGCGGAGGCGACGACCTTGCCGCTGTCACCACGCACCGCCATATTGATCATCCGCCGAGCCTATCCGGGTCCACGGCGACCCACGAAGGATTTACCGACCGGGCCGCGTGCTGCACGCTCACGGCGGCAAATCCGCGCATCCGTCAATGCCGACAGCGCAGGGCGGGTAGCCGGAACTCAACCTGTGGTCAGGCTCGTGACCAAGGTACGTAGCCACGACTGGCTGAGTGCGGGGTCGCGGCCGATGGCGCGGGCGACGGCTTGCCTGCCCCCTGTCTGTCAGGGTGAGTTGAGGCCAGCGGTTCATAGCAAGTCCGCCGGACAGGGCGAGTTCAGGATCGAGAAGCGTTGACTACTGCTGCTGACATGGTCGTGGCCCAGGATCGGGTCATGAGTCGCAAGAAAGGCCCGCGTGCGGGCGGGCCGCGAGCCCGCCGGAACTTCACTCCGGGGCAGAAACTGGAGCTCCTTTCCGGCTACGAGCAGGCCGTCGCGGCTGGTGACGGTGGGGCGTTGCTGCCGCGGGAGGGCTTGCACTCGTCGCTTGTGTCGGAGTGGCGCCGGGCCCGTGACGCCGGCCTGCTGCAGGGCAAACCGGCTGGGGAGACGGTCGGCCGGCCGTCGGCGGAGCAGGCGGAGATCGCCCGGCTGCGGCGGGAGTTGCAGCTGGCGCAGGCGAAGCTGGCGCGGACCGAGACGGCGTTGACGATCATGGGAAAAGCGCGAGAGCTCTTGGAGGACATCTCCAGGAGCGAGCCGGACGGGCCGGACGTGTTCGGGCTCGGCAGACGCTGATGGACACCTATCACCAGCTGACCAGCACGAACATTGCGACGCGGGAGGCGACGCGGCTGACCGGGATCGCCCGGTCCAGCGCCGATCGGGACCGGCGGCGTCCGACACCGGCACGCCCGGTGCGACGCCCGCCGGTGAACGCGCTCACCCCGGGCGAGCGTGAGCAGGTCCTGCACGTGTTGAACAGTGTGGAGTTCGTCGACGCGGCTCCGGCGCAGATCTACGCGGCGTTGCTGGACCAGGGCGTATACGTGGGCTCGATCGCGACCATGTACCGGGTGCTGCGCGAGCACGCGCAGGTCCGTGAACGTCGCCGGCTGGCCCGGCACCCGGCCCGCGCCCGTCCGGAACTGGCCGCCGGCGGACCGCGGCAGGTCTACACCTGGGACATCACGAAACTCGCCGGCCCGGTCAAGGGCTCCTACTTCGATGCGTACGTGAGGATCGATATCTACTCCCGGTACATCGTCGGCGCCCGGGTCCACGCCCGCGAATCGGGCCCGCTCGCCGAGAGCATGATGCGCGAGGTGTTCGACGCCCACGGCGTCCCGCACGTGGTCCACGCCGACCGGGGCACCTCGATGACCTCGAAATCGGTAGCTGACCTGCTCGAAGACCTCCAGGTGACCCGATCGCACTCACGGCCGAAGACCTCCAACGACAACCCGTACAGCGAAGCCTGGTTCAAGACGCTGAAGTACGCACCGGTCTTCCCGGCCCGGTTCGCATCCCTCGCCCAGGCACGAACGTTCATGACCGACTTCGTGACCTGGTACAACCACGCCCACCGGCACTCCGGGATCGGCCTGCACACCCCCGCCGACGTCCACCACGGCCGCCACCACACGGTCCGCGCCGCCCGCGAGACCACCCTGACCGCGGCCCGGACCGCACATCCCGAGCGGTTCAGCGCACCCCGGCCCCTGCCCAAAATCCTCGACCTGCCCGACCAGGTCTGGATCAACCGGCCTGACCAGGAAACCCAGCCCGAGCTGCAAGCCGCTTAACTCCCGTTGGCCTCATTCCCTTGACACGTTCCGGCCTGGCTGCTGCACATACCACAGCGCCGACTGGTGTACCGCGTCCGAAGCGGCGATCACAGCCGTCGGACGCGCGGACGCGCTACCGGATGGCGACGACCCGCACGAGGGTGAACCCGATCGGATACTGGAGGCGCTGCAGCAGATCATTGACGAGCCCGGACTCGACGCCGACACCGCGCAAGCGGCGGCGAGCTTGTTCATAGATCCGATTCAGCCGGTCGACGAGCAGGACCGGGGATACATCAACGGCCGCCACCGCGTGCAGGCCATGCGCGACGGCCGGGTAAGCCGCACCGTCATCGGCCGCTGGAAGGAAACCAGTACCGATCGGTGAAACGCTCATTGCGCTCGGTGGCGAGTGCGGGCCCTCGCTGCAGTCCCCCGGCTGATCTTCCATTCGGGCCTGAGGACGGCCACCCTGATGCGGCCGTGATCTGTGTACACGACCGGCCCAACGTCTCCTTGGGCCGACGTAGGTACATCCTTCAGCATTTCGCGTGTACCTGCGTCGAGGGGGTGGTCCACCGCCGGGCGCTGCGGCCGAGCCAACGGCTCTTCCCGCTCCTGCGGCACATGCTCTCCCGTAGCTTCATCTACCGCAGGTACGGTGCGGCCTGGCGACACATGTTGATTACCCCCCATCGCCCCGGGGCGGTTAGTCGGGCCATCGCCGCGTCCCGTCACCCGCCGTCCATTACCTCCTCGGCTGCCCCGATGGCCTTGTGTCACACACCGCGACCAGCCCGCCTCGCGCGGATACATGCTGACCGCATCGGCCGCTGTAGCGACACCCCGCTCCGGCTCTGCAGCGGCCCGTGCCCATCCCACCCACTCCGCTGTCCGGTGCGCTCGCCGCCACAGCAAGAGCGGCCTTCAACGACCTACTGGCCAGCGCACCCCCGGCTCAGAACCTGCGACGCCGATGGGCGGCTTCTCCCATGAGCGTGAACCCTGGAAGTCGATCTCACTACCAAGGAACCTTGCACCACGGAAGTTCACCGAGGCACCGGAGAACGTCGCGCCGCCGAAGCTCACCGCGCCACCAGATAGCGTTGTCGCGCCGAAGTTAACCCTGCCGCCGGCAAGAGTCGCGTCGCGAAACTCCACCGTGCCTCCGGACAGTTCCGTGCCGCCGAACTCCACCGCGCCACCGGAGAGCGTCGCGTCACGGAAGTCCACCGTGCCGCCCGGGAAGGTCAGGCCACGGAAGTCCACCGTGCCACCGGAAAGGGTCACATTGCCGAACCCCACGATGCCGTCAGAGAACGTCGCGCCGCGGAAGCTGACCGTCCCGCCAGACAACACTGCATCGCCAAAGTCCAACAGGCCTCCGGAGAGTTTCCCGCCGCTGAAGTCCACCGTCCCGCCGGAGAACTTCGTGCGGCCGAAGCTCACCATGCCGCCGGAGATCTCCGCGCTACCGAAGAAGACCGAGCCGCCCGAAAGGGTCACGTCGCCGAAATACACCGTGCCACCAGAGATAGTCGTGTAGCCGAAGTCCACTGCGGCGTCGGACAGTGTCGTGTCGCCGAAGCGCAACATGCCAGCGGAGAGCGTTGCACTGAAGAAGCTCGCCATGCCGCCGGAGAACCTCGTGCCGAAGAAGGCCACCGTGCCACCCGAGAACGTCGCATGGGCGAAGTCCACCGTGCCGCGCAGGGTCGCGTTGGTGAAGTCGAGCAAGGTCTGGTCCCGCAGGTCGATGTAGGTGAGATCACCGCCGTCGAAAAGCGCACCGGTGAAGTCGAAATGGTGACCCTGCCAAGCGCGCGCCTTGTCGATGCTGGGACGGAGTCGGTCCCGAATAATCCGGATGACGGTATGCCGGACCTGCCGTTCCTCGCGCGGATCGCGGTCAGCGTTCTGCGCAGTGGGATCACTGCTTCCGGACGGTGGGTCAGCGGTGTCGCTCGGTGGCTCGTACGGCATGCGAATATAGGCGCAGAGCACATCAATGCACGTTTGCCGACCGGCCTTCCAGTCGTCGGCGAGAGCAGCCATGGCGTACACGCCGGACAGACGTACGGCCGCTTGAGCACTGCCGAGCAGCTCGGCGGCTTTGGCGAAACGCTCGGCGAACAGCTTGGTGTTCTCCCGTTGCTCTGCGGTCTCGTGGTGGCGTTGGCGCCGATAGGCGACGGTAAGCGCGACGACCGCGCCGAGCCCGGCGACCAAGGACAACACCGCGCGCAGGCCGTCGAAGGTGGTTTGTGCGCTCCACCCGGCCCCCTGCACCGTAGCGCCGGACGGCGCCGAAGCGGTCAGGTCGGGCTGCCCGACCGCGAGCCACAGCGCCAGCCCGGCCCCTACGGCCACGGCGATCGCGGCCGTCAGCAGCGCCGCCACGTGAGCGGCAAGCGGCAGCGCAAAATCATCCGACGAACGCCTTCGCCTGCCGGCCGAGACCGCGAGCACGCCGGCGAGGGCGAACAGGAGAGCAGCTAGCCAGTGCCGCCCGACCCACATGGCCACTGGAGCCGCGGCCTCGGCCCACCAATCCGGGGCGCTCGCGATCACCGCGGCGAATAGGACGAGCACCGCGGCGGCGCCGCGCAGGGTTCGGGCTGGGTACGCGGGCCAGACCCGACGGATCCGCTGCATGAGTTTCACGCAGCTCATGGTGGCGTGCCCGTACAACCGCCCATCGCACTGCTCGGGCCTCTTTGTCCCGCTGTCGTGTTGATCAACGGGCATGGCAAAGTCGATGGAACGTGAGCTGCTGACCGCGGTTGAACAAGACGGGCAAAGATCTCCATTCACGGCGCAATCGCCCACTTCGGGCCGGTATCGGAGATGCTTAGTCTCCCTAACATGGACAAGCAGGCCCGCTGTCACGCGCTGACGGCTGCGTACGGCAGCCCTGAGATCCGGTATCTCTACAAGGAGCGGCGGCAGACCCTCGCTGACTTCCTCAACTCGGAACATGCTGTGGACGAGGTATCTCCGGCGAGGTCCAACCTGTAGATGCTGGTATGCCGACAAGTGAGCTGCGTCGACGAGTCCATCAGGAGCTCCGGGACGCCGAGCGAGACCTACGGCAACGAATCGCCGAGCAGGTCACACGCGAACTCACCATCTGATGGTGTGGCGTTCAATGGGTTGGGCGGGAGTGTGACCACTGAAGAGCCTGGACCGGCTCGGTTGCAACATCTTCGATCAGCGCACCGCTTGCCCCGGATTGTCGCCTTGGCGCAGGTCAGCCAATCGAAGCCGTCGCATCCGCCGCCTCCGAACTCTTACCGTCGTGCCAGCGCGTCCGCGCATCCGCTCGGGCTGGCGTTCGGCACACTGGCTTGGTGGAGATTGAGCTGTTCGCTGGTGTGCGCCTCGAGACGGAACTGGAGCGCACCTTCCGTGCGGTCGTTCTGCACATCGCACGGATCCCGGCAAACCAGATCCTGGCGGCTGATGACGAGTACATCGTCGAGGGCCTGCTGCGTGACGCACGAGCCGAATGCCCCGAGCTGCTGACCGACGAGATCCAGGCCCTGCCGATGATCGAGTGCTCCGAGCCGGTCGGCCTCTACAAAGACGGTAGTCACATTACGCGGCAAGTACCTCGGTACAGGATCGTGGTCCCGTTCACGGGACACACCCATATCTTCCGTTCCCAGCCCAGCCGAGCCTCACTGACGCGTCCGGTCGCGTTCGACCTACGCGAGGATGAGTTGGAGCTGTCTGTCGATGGCCCCCACCAGGCCGAGCAGGTCCGTCACGCGTTCGACACCCAGATCCACGACATAGGGCAGTACCTGGCCTGGGCACGCGCCGACTGCGACACTCACAACCGGCGCTTGGCCGCCGACGTGCCGGGTCTGGTCCGCCGCCGACGGGAGGAGGTGCAGCGGTTTCGCGAAACCGAGGCGCAGGTCGGCTATCCATTGCGTCTACGCAATGAAGCCGGCGCCGCTTCGGTGCCCCTTACCCGCCATACAGCCCTCCATCTATCGCCAGGCGCGTCCCGCGGCGGCACCTCCGAACCTCGATGGGTACTCCACGACGCCGACTACCAGGAGGCATTACGGGTTCTCGATTACTGGCGCGACTCTCTCGAGCGAGCCCCATCGATCGCAGATCAACGGGGCGAGGAGGAGATCCGTGACCTACTCGTCGCCGGACTGAACAGCGTTTTCAAGGGAGCCGCAGCCGGAGAGGTGTTCAACGGCGATGGCAAAACCGACATCCTGATCCGCCACGATCGGGTCAACGTGTTCATTGGCGAATGCAAGTTCTGGGACGGCGAGACGTCATTGACGGAGGCCCTGGATCAGCTCTTCAGATATGCGGTATGGAGAGACACCAAGACGGCGGTGCTGCTCTTCATCCGCAACCACGACGTCTCTGCGGTCATCAACACCGCACTGAGCACAGTCAGGGCACACGGGAACTTCACGGCCGACGCAGTGGCGACCGGCTCAAGCCGCTACAACTTCGTCATGCATGCCACCGGCGATCCGCACCAGCGAATCGCCATGGCGCTACTCCCTTTCGCGCTTCGCCCCAAAAGCCCGCGCCGAGGCCGTAGCTGATGACGACTGGATGACCCGCCCGACGCCCAGCGGGCGCTGACGCGAAGCTCGAAGGCTACCGACCGACACCGACCGACGCTGTTGAAGGTGACACAACGGGCTGCCTTCTCGGTACAGTACCCCGGCACACATATGGCCTGGGGAAGGACGCGTGAGCGGCGGGACATGGCTAACCTTCGGAGCTGGTGCACCGTCAAGCAGCCCATACGAGTCGGCAGCCATCTAGCCGGCGTCATCGAGTCGCACGACGACGCCACAGGGGCCGTCACTCTCGGCGCAGGTCTGCCGAACACGTACGCGAAAGCCGACACGCTCGCCTGGATCGCGGAACGGATGGGGAAGGATGAGGTTGCGAACTTCCTCCGCAACAAACTTCCCACCACGGCAAACGCCCGTTCTGGCGACGTGGGCGAGATCCTTGCTACGGCCTACCTACGCGAGGAGCACGGATGTGTGGTGGGGCCGAGCCGGCTCATTGACCGTGATCACCAGGAGTGGGCCATGCGAGGCGATGATGCGCTCGCGGCCAAGGTTGGCCACGGCGGCAAGGTCCGCATCGTCAAGGCGGAGGCCAAGAGCCGCGTCAAGCTGTATAAAGACACCGCGGCCGAGGCTCGCGATGGCCTAGCGCGCAACGGTGAGATGCCATCGCCTCAGTCCCTTGCTCAGTTCGCCGAACGGCTGATGTTCACCGCCGACAGTGCGGTTGGAGAGGCCGTCCTCATGCTACAGCTGCGGGAGGGCATGCGCCCCGACAATGTTGATCATCTGATGTTTCTTTTCACGAGCAACGATCCGAGTAAGTATGTGGCGGATGACCTTAAGGATTACCAGGGTCTGGTGTCGCAGTTGACGATCACGTTACGAGTCCAAGGGCACCAGCAGTTCATCCGGGACGCCTACGAGAAGGTAGCCGTCAGTGGCCCGTGAGGCTCCGGAATTGGTAGCGATCCTCACCGCGGCCACCGATGAGGGCTTCCGCGGGCGGCTCTTGGCTCAAGGCCAAGCCCAATCGATGATTCGCCGTAACGGTGCCCTACCTCCGGGCGCGCCCAACTTCAGCTCCTTCCTGGATGCCGACCTGCTCAATTACGGGTACGCGCTGTTGTCCACCAGCCTTGAGCTGTTGGAGGTCGCGCAAGACGACTCGATAGAACTGATCACCCTCGCCCAGCAGGGGTGTGTCCAGAGTTCCCTCGCTCTCGAGGCCGCCACCCGAAATGCGGCATCTGACACAGACCTGGTCTTTCACGCGCTTGTCGCCGGCGCGGCCAGCCACCTCGGCGGCTTCGCTGCACGAGCGTTCTCGCTGATCGATGGAAGTCGACAGGCGCAGCGGCTGACTCCGATGGAGCTCACGCTGGCAGACCTACTCATGCGCGACCTGAGCTCTATCGAGCGGCGCACCCTGACTCTGCGCTCGTCAAGGCAGGTGTCCGATGAGGCGCTGCTGGCGGCGCTCACCTCAGCGGGTAGCGGAGTAGACGACGAAGCACTGGAGGAGGTCGGCCCGGTTGTCCTTCTACTCAGCGAGAACTACCTGTCGGCGGTGGCGGCTGGGCTGTTTGCGATTGAGATTGGCAGCCGGCCTCTGCTGGAAGCTGCTCTCGAAGAGCTTCGGGAGGGTGAGCAGGCGTCCTCCGACGTGAGCGCCCCCGGACCTTGGTGGATTTACCGGCTGACCCGGCATCTGATGAACGGCCTGTTCGACACAAGCCTAGAGACGAATATCCCGACTGACCCGCCGTTGAGGGCTACCGGCCCGGCCGGGCGGTGGAACTACCTGCGGCGCAACTTCGTCGCGTCTTTGTTAGCACGGGAGCGGTCCGAGATCGATCTATGGCCCTCCCAGCTACACGTCGTCAACCGGCTGTTCCAGGACTCGCGGGATCTTGTCGTCGCGCTGCCGACCAGCGCCGGTAAAACGCGCATCGCGGAACTGTCGATCCTGGCCTGTCTCGCGCAGGGACGCCGTACGGTCTACGTCACTCCGCTGCGAGCATTGTCCGCGCAGACCGAACACGTTCTGTCACGGACGTTTTCGCCGCTGGGTGTCCGCGTCTCGTCGCTCTACGGGAGCATGGGGACAAGCGACGTCGACGAGGACACCTTGCGCTCCAGCCAGATTGTCGTGGCGACGCCTGAAAAGCTGGACTTCGCTCTTCGATCAGACCCATCCGTGCTCGATGACGTCGGCCTGGTCGTCCTAGACGAGGGACACATGATCGGAGCCTCCGAGCGGGAGGTCCGTTACGAAGCCCAGATCCAACGGCTGCTGCGCCGCTCGGACGCCTCGGAACGCCGCATTCTGTGCCTCTCGGCGGTGTTTCCCACCGGGCCCGACCTCGACGACTTTGTCGCGTGGATCACCCACGAACAGGCGGATGGCCTGCACCGAGAGTCATGGCGCCCGACGCAGCAGCGGTTCGGCCTGGTCGAGTGGCGCGAAGATCATGCACGGTTGACCATCACTCTTGGGCCAGACCGACCGTTCATCCCTCGCTACTTCGAGGAGAAGAAGCCGAGCGGCAAGCGCCGGAAGATGTTTCCGAACGACCAGCGGGAACACGTAATCGCCACCGGATGGCGGCTGGTCGAAGAAGGCCAGACGGTCCTGGTCTTCTGCCCCCAACGGAGATCCGTCGCACCCTACGCCCGCACGATCATCGATCTCCACGCCCGTGGCCTCGTCCCGTCCGTTCTGCCACCGAACATCGACCTGAGCGACGCGCTGGCCGTGGGCGCCGAGTGGTTCGGCGCCGAGCACCCCATTCTCAAATGCCTTGAGCTCGGCGTAGCCATCCACCACGGCGCACTGCCTGGCCCATTCCGGCGCGAAGTCGAGCGGCTCCTGCAGCATGGCCTCCTGAAAGTCACCATCGCCTCGCCCACACTCGCCCAAGGGCTCAACCTGTCCGCCTCAGCGGTGCTGTTCCACGGGTTACGACGCGGCACGGACCTCATCAACAGCTCCGAGTTCGCGAACGTCATCGGACGCGCTGGCCGCGCGTTCGTCGACACTGAAGGCCTGGTCCTCTATCCGATCTTCAAACCCACACAAAAGCATCGCCGAGACTGGATTGAACTCACCAAGGGAGACGGCGGCAAGGCCCTGCGTTCGGGGCTGATCGAGATCGGCGTCGCCCTCCTACGTAGGATGAGCAGATCGCAGGAACTCGCTTCAGTTGAGCCCTTGCTCACCTATCTCACAGGTGGGCCGGATTGGGCCTTGCCCATCGTGTCCCAGGAGACCGCCGAGGTGCGTGCGGCCGCAGCCGAGACTTGGCGGTCCAACCTTGCGCTTCTCGATATCGGAGTCCTGAGCATCGTCGGAGACGGCGATCAGGACGTCGTCGCGGACGCGGCGACCCAGATAGTCGCCGATGCCCTGCGAAACTCCTTGTGGGAACGCCAACTCAACCGCTACGTGGACACGGCGGCGGCCGCCATCCGCGGGCTCGTGTACAGCCGGACCAGGCACTTGTGGCGAACTGCCACGTCGCCCCAGCGCCGGGGGTGGTTCTTGGCCGGTTTGGGGGCAGAAGGGGGATCGGCACTCTCTCAGGTATCCGGTGGAATCATCGCCTTGGCACGTCGAGCCGAGACCGCCATCCTGGAAGAAGTTCCCGCGACCGCCACTGACCTGCTCGTGGAGATCGCCGAAACCGTCTTCGCGATGGACGTCTTCGCGCCGGAAACGAAGCTCGGCAACTGGAACGATGTGTTGCGCTGCTGGGTACGCGGATCAACCCTCAGCGAAGTACCCGGCGACCGCGTCGAGATCGCGCAGTTCATCGAGAGCGACGTCATCTACCGGCTGGTCTGGGGCATGGAGGCCGCCAGAGTCTACGAGATGGCCCAGAGCAACACTGACGCTGACGCCTTGTCGGGCGCGGCGGTAACCGCGATCGAGACGGGAACCTTCAACCAGTCAGCCTCCATCCTTGTCCGCAGCGGCTTCGACCATCGACTCGCAGCTATATCCGCCGTCACCAGCACTGGGGCCACCTTCGACTCGGCGGCCAACATGCGCCAATGGATCGCCGGCCTCGACCCCGCACACGCCTTGAACCAAGACTGGCCCACGCCCGAGTCACACACGGCATGGAACGCATTCGTTAACCCGTCGCGGGCACGCCGCGGGCGCCGGTGGAGCCTCCAGACCAAGGATGTGCAGGAGGTGGCCTGGCACGGGACCGTCCCGGCCCCGAGCACCTGGCTGCGGGTGACTGACGCAGCCCCGGGCAAAATCCGGATTTGGTCCACGGGCTTCGACCTGCTCGGCGAAGCAGCTCTTCATCTCGATCCCGAGCGGCAAGGGGTCCTTCGCGCCCGGCGGCATCGCGCCGATACCGGTATAAGCCTGCAATATCGCGGCCCAGGCGATCTGCTACCGGAGACGCCCAGCACACCGGCAAACAGCGTATGACGGGCGACCGGCATCCAAAAAGTCAATCGTGCTGAAGACGGGCAGGCTAATAATGCGAAGGGTTGGATGCAGAATCGGCGAGCTATATCGACTTCGATTCGATAGTTCGCCGAAGCTTTGAAGCAACCCAAGATACGGCTTGCTGGGCGGAAAAGCGTACTCGTCGCGGGTGGAGGTGCGCAGCCTGAGGCGGACCAGTGCCTCGGCGAGGGTGACGGCGGCGGCGACGCCGTCGATGACCGGCACGCCGAGTTCGAGGGTGGCGGCGGCGCAGAGGTCGGCCATGCCGGCGCAGCCGAGCACGATGGCGTCGGCGCCGTCGTGGTCGAGCGCGTGCCGGGCGAGCGCGACGACCTGTTTCAGTGAGTCGGGGGTCAGATCGAGGACCGGGATGTCGGTGGCGTGGACTCCGCGGCAGGCGCCGGGCGGGCAGTAGCGGGCGGCGAGGTCCCAGGCGCGGCCGCGGGTGCGGGAGAGGGTGGTGACCACGCTGAAGCCGCGTCCGAGCAGCGTGGCGGCGTGCATGGCGGCCTCGGCGATGCCGATCACCGGGCCGTCCGCGATCTCCCGGGCCGCGTCGAGTCCCGGGTCCCCGAAGCAGGCGATCACGTGGGCGTCGGCGGGCGGCCCGGAGGTGATCGCGTGCAGGATGCCGGGTACGGCCAGCGCCTCGTCGTAGTGGCTCTCGATCGAGGCCGGGCCCATGACGGGGGTGATCGCCTCGATGAGCGTGCCCGGACCGGCGGCGGCCCGGGCACTCGTCTCGATCGTGGCGGTCATCGCGTCCGTGGTGTTCGGGTTGATGACCCGGATCAGCATGGTCAGGCCTTGACCTTCGGGAGGCCGGGCAGGACGCCGCTGCGCTCCCGCACGCGGAACGCGGGCACCAGGAGCAGGTACGAGACGAAGCCGAGCCCCATCCCGATGAACCAGCTGTACTGGGCGACGTCCGTGGCCTTGAGCAGCAC
This sequence comes from Catenuloplanes japonicus, assembly GCF_000717135.1. Taxonomy (GTDB): domain Bacteria; phylum Actinomycetota; class Actinomycetes; order Mycobacteriales; family Micromonosporaceae; genus Catenuloplanes; species Catenuloplanes japonicus. The sequence goes on along the minus strand of NZ_JNXY01000001.1, from coordinate 843,759 downwards.
CGGGATGACCGCGATGATCGCGCCGATCGCGGTGGCGATGATCGCGGCCGGGTTGTAGCCGCCGGTGTAGTGGTAGCGCCCGGACGGGGAGAGGGTGAACAGGTCGTCCACGGTCGCTACGCCTCCCACCGATGCCGGCCGCTGGCTTGTTCGAGCTCGAACGCGGCAACCCATCTGCGATCGATCTCGCCGAGCCTGCGATCGGGTGCCAGCAGAGCCTCAGATCTTGCGGAGCAGCGCCTAAGGCTTCGGCTTGATCTCAGGCTGGCCCGGCCTCCGACACCCCCGCCTACTCTTCTGCGGCCCGGCTGCCATCCTTTGCCGGTCGCGTCATCGACGGCTCCTCGGCCGGCCGTGCCTGGCGCCGCCATCTCGGCGCTGACCCCGACCGTTAACCGGATTAAGACCCATGCCCCTCTCAAACAGGTGCGTCGTGATCGCGGCCGCCGATCCACGCACTACCCCGAGCAGAGCTGCCGCCACAAGCTCCCCAAATTCGATCATCAGTCTCGCTCCTCCCTGGAACGGAAACCGGCAAGTAACCGAGCACTGCACTTGCCGCGCACCACCCACTAGAAGGCCTCGCCGGGACGAAATCCAGAGGGACGGACAGAGCCGCACAGACCTGCGCAGCGCTCTACGTCATCGGACGCTAAACTCAGTCTCGGACAGTTTCGGACAGCTTTGTACGCTGCCGGACGATGGCGTACCTGAGCGCAAGACCGGGGAAGAGTCGCGATGACCGTTCCAACAGGTGAGGACACGGAGGCGGATCCCGGCGCGGTGTCCAGCCTAGCTGACCTGGCCCGTGAGCTGAGGTTGCTCCACATGAACGCCGGAAGCCCTTCAGTTCGCGACATCGGAAAGGCACTCGACATCGCGCACTCGTCAGTCCAAGACATCCTTCGCGGCAACGGGAGGATGCCGAATCAGCGCAGGTTTCTTGCCTTGGTTGGACACTTTCACCCCGATGCCGACATTGCGGCGTGGCGGCGCGCGTGGGTTCGGGCAGAGATGCGGCGCCGAGACCACCCGAGCCGTCCCGCTGTACCTACCTTTGCGGTCTCTGCCGCACCGGCCTCCTCGCCGACTTCGGACAACGCCGCGCGCATCTCTCGGGTGAACGCCGCTGAGGGAGCCCGCCTGATCGAGAGTGAGCCTCTGAGCGAGGTCGTCGATGCCCTAGCCGGCATCCAGCCAGACAGGACAGCAGCCCGCCTTAGCAGGGTGTCCGCAACCCGTGCGGCCGCGGTGCTCGAGGCTATCGACGAAGCCAACGCTGCGCTCATCCTCACCGACATGGAGCCCGGACCAGCGGGGACTGCTCTCGACGAAATTCCGGCCGCCACGGCAGCACACCTTCTACATCGCATGATCCCCCCGCACAATGCCCTGCGGATCGTTCGGATGCAGCCGTCACGGGCGGCCGAGGCACTGCAGCAGATGCCCGGTTGGCCGAGATTCCTGGACCGGCATGCTCGTGAACTCGATGTTCGAGACCGGCGACGGGTGCTGGCCGCACTGCCCGACGAGGCGCTCTCCCTCTACTTACAGGGTGCCAACGGCACGTCCCCACGCGACGGCGTCGAACTACTGTCTGGCGCGGCGGAACCTTTCCTCGTGCGGCTGCTGACCCTTGCTCCACCCGATTTTGCCGCCGGCTGGTTGTCAGTGGTGGATCCGAAGGTGGCATCACGGATTGCCGATGTTATACCGCGTCAGATGCTCGTCGATCTCGTGCGGCGCATGCCCAGTATCAATGACAATTGCGCTATGCCATTGCTGGCAGCCTGGGGGGAGGACCGGCTAGCAGGAGTTCTCCTCGAACTCCCGCTAGACGATCTCTCGGAATGGATCGAACGGCTTCGCAGCCAGCTGTCGCAGCCGACGCTCGAGAAGCTTGCAAACGCCCGGCGCGCCCGCCTGTCGTAGCCTCATGCGCATTCCGGTTGTAAGCCCGCAGCCGAGGGAGACTGCCGGCTCTGCTGTCGAAGTGCTCAAATCGGTTCCAGGGTTCGGGACGCGGACGCCACGATGATCAGAGCCCGGCGGACCCGCACCTAGTCGTGCTTCCCGCGCCGGACGAGTTGTTGCAGCCTGCGGCCCTCGTCCTGGGTCAACGGCCGTGCCCGTACCGGCTCGGCCACCCGCACCACCCACTCTCCACCACGGCCGGACGGCGGACGCTGCCCGGCGTGTCTCAAACCCGTCGAACGTTCGTGGACAGCCCACTAGCGATCGCCGTCAGTGCAGGATGTGCGCGCATCCAGTAGCGGCGACCGCTCCTGTCCCCATGCGCGGCGGAAACGGGACGTTGGTCACCCAACGCGTACCGACGCGGTCGGCGCGCACGCCCACGCTGAATGCTGCGGCTGGAAGCCGTGCTGTCCCTCACGGGCCGGTCGAGCCGCCCCGCCGACCTGCTTCCTGCGTAGGGTTCTACCGTGGAGAAGTCATTGGAATGGGCGTGGGAGCTCCGGCGTCAGGAAATGGAACTCGCGGTGGTACCGACGCTGCACGCCGACCGGATCATGCAGGCCATGCTGGTCAATCCCGGTATCGTCGGAGGTAGGCTCGCTTTCGTCAAGTACGGGAAGATTGAGCTCGACGACCTCAGATCACGCCCCCAGCTTGCCGTCGCCTTCCACAACGGCTGGCGCTGGGCGACCGTCGAGGGCCTCGCTGAGTGGGACGCATATAGCCGCACCATGTATGACCAACGCCGCACGGCCGTCCCCATCGCCCCGTCTCGCGTCTACGGCAGTTGACCGTGTCCACCCCGTACGGTTCGTATCGGCAGCGCCTCTTCGAGCCGGGCCAGCGGCCGTTCGTCGAGCCGCAGCGCCTCGAAACGGCCGCGCGCGCCGAGTTGAGCGCGGAGGTGTACAACTTCGTAGCAGGCGCCGCCGGCACCGGTCGGACCGCTCGGTCGAACCTCGAAGCGTTCGACGCGTGGCGGCTCATTCCACGCGTGCTCCGCGACATCGACGACCGCAACCTCGGGATCACCCTGTTCGAGCAGCCACTGCCTACTCCGCTGCTACTCGCCCCGATCGGGGCCCAGGCCATCGTTCATCCGGACGGTGAGACGGCAACGGCCCGGGCGGCGTTAGCGACCGGCGTGCCGATTGTCCTCAGCGCCTCGTCATCGGTCGATATCGAGACCGTCGCGGCCGCGAACGGCCACGGCGTCCGCTGGTTCCAACTTTACCGCTCCAACGACGACGAGCACACGGTCAGCGTGCTGCGCCGCGCCCGGGAGGCTGGCTACTCGGTTCTGGTGGTTACCGTCGACAACCCGATTATCGGGTGGCGCCCGCTGGACCTAGAAGCTGGCTACTCGCCGTTCGTACGTGGCCTCGGCATGCAGGTGTACTTCTCCGACCCCGTCTTCCGATCACGACTGTCGGCGGTGCCGGAAAACGACCCGGACGCCGCCATCGCACATTGGCACCACATTTTCGACGGGCGCAACCACGGCTGGGAGGGGCTGTCCTTCCTCCGCGAGCACTGGGACGGGCCGATCGTGCTGAAGGGGATCCAGCACCCCGATGACGCGTTGCTGGCCCTGGAACACGGGGCCGACGGGCTCGTCGTCTCCAACCACGGTGGCCGCCAGGTGGACGGCGCCGTGGCGTCGCTCGATGCGCTGCCCGCCGTCGCCGACGTCGTGGCGGGCCAGGCTCCGGTGCTGTTCGACTCGGGCGTGCGGACCGGCACCGACATCGTCAAGGCCCTCGCGCTCGGCGCCGATGCGGTGCTGGTCGGCCGGCCGTACGTATGGGGACTTGCCTGCGCCGGCGAGGCCGGGGTCGAGCACGTCATCCGCGCGTTGCTCGCGGAGTTGGACATCACGCTGGCGCTCGTCGGACGCCGAAGCGTCGCCTCGCTCGATCGCGGGCTGCTGCGCCGTGACGGTCAGGGCGTCAGCTGACGGATCGGAGGCCGGCCCGACATGCACGCCCAGCGCAGTCCGTCCACGTCGGTGAAGGTCACGGTCGGCACCACGCCCGAGTCGTCGCGCAGTACGGAGGCGGACCCGACCTCGGCGTTCGCCGTCTGGCCGGCGCCGATGCGCCGAATCGTGATCGGCGTGCGGACCTGGGCGCCATCCAGACCCGGGACGACGTCGAAGATCGGTCCGTCGCCGTCATTGGCTACCTCGAGGCTGAGCCGCAAGCCGCTGCCCTCGCGCACGGTCACCGAGACGCGGCGCGCGTGCCGCGCCTCCAGGTCGCGGCGTTCCCGGTCGCGGCGGCCCTCCTCGGCACGCCGCAGACGAATCTCCCGGAGCAGGGCGACGCCGAGGAACACCAGGTTCAGCAACGCGCCGGTCGCCGCCAGCCAGTCCGGCATGGATCCCCAGTTGATCTTCGGGTCCTTCTGAGGTGTGGCGGCCGCCAGCACAGCGGCGACCGTCTCCAGGCCGTGGGCGACCGCGGTCATTTGAGATCCTCCGCTGACTGTGTCAGGGACATAATCTGTTGGGCGACGCGATGAATCATGCCTGGAAGCCGAATGTCGGCCGTGACCCGGCGGCACGCGGGAAGGCGACCGGCATTGGAGCCCAGCGCGGAGCCGAGCAGAAAGGGCAACGGAGTTTCAGGGCTTGCCACGACCACCGTGGGTACACCGCGGGCGAGCGCCACTCCGGCCTCTATCCACACGCTCGACGTTTCGGCGGCGCCGTCAGCCAGGATCACCAGCACGGTCGCGGAGCCCACCTGCTCGACATTGCGCTCGACGAGTCGTCGTCCCTCGCCGTCTCTGACCCGAGCGGTCGCGACCGACTTCTCGACCACCACCTCCGGCACTACCCGCCAGCCGCAGCCGGTCAGCACGTTACGCATTTCACGGGCGGCGACCGCGATCGCCTCGGCGTTCCCGGTTTCGGAAACCGGGTGGGCAATGAAGGCGGACGGCGTCATACGGCGACTCCGGTGACCAGCAATGTCTCCTCCGGTGGGATCGGTCGACAAAGCAGGGCGTGGAGGATCGTGTCTAAGATCATGAATGCCGCGCCCACGACGAACTCGACGTTGGGTACGAGCTGCAGGGAGGGGAAGCCCCGGGAGAGGACTTTCCGGCAGTAGCGCCAGTGACCCCGCGCCGCGGGCGTTCGCACCTTTTCGACCACGACGTCGGCAAACCCGGCGTGGCCGAGCCAGTTGATGACATCGGCGCGGTCGGGCATCGCACTCCGCTCGGCCCGTCGCGCCGCCGGGAAGTAGCGTAGAAAGCTGAAACTCGCGATGGTCTCCTGCGCGCCGGTCCGGACACACAGGACGCCACCCGGCCGCAACAGGCGGCGAATTTCGCGGCAGACCGCAGCGGGGTCCGGGCTGTAGTGCAGGACCATGGAACAGAGGCACGCGTCGAGGGATCCGGTCCTCAACGGAAGGGCGCCCATGTCAGCGTGTACGGCCAGATTCGCGTCCGCGAGTCTCATCTGGCGCAGCATGGGCATCGACCGGTCGATGGCGATCACCCGCTCGGCCCGCCACGCCGCGCGCAGGACCGTGCCGAAGCGGCCGGTCCCAGCACCGAGGTCCAGGACGTCGGCCCGCATGTCCGTCCCAGCCGCGCGGGCCAGCGCGCCGGTCCAGACCTGCCGGAGCTCGGGGCTCAGCGCGCGTGCGGTCACGAACCGGCGCGCGTAACCCGCCACGTCGTAGTCAGTCATGCGCTTCCCACTCGTCCGGCCACGGGGCCGATCCGGTCACGTACTCGCCGATCAGGTGGCGGACGCGCTGCGGGGTCGGCGCGGCGCAGGTGATGCGCGACGTGGCGATCACGTCCTCGCTCAGCAACGGAGCGCCGTCATACGGGAGCTCCGCCGCGTATCGCGTCGCAGGCGGCCGGGACGGCAGCGCGACGAGTTGCAGTTGGTCGAAGACCCGGACGCCGGTGGCCATCGCGACCAGGCGCAGCGTTCCGGAGACGCGCGGATTGACCTCGATGACCGACAGCGCTCCGCCGGAGGCGATGAACTCGACCTCGGCGAAGCCCCAGACGTCGAGCACCTCGGCGACCCGCTTCGCCATCCCGGCCAGCTCGCTCGCGAGGTCACGCCAGCTCGACGGCAACGGGCACACGCGCAGCCGGCGCCACGGCGGCAGCAGGTCAGTCCGGGTCTCGCCCTTCCACACCGGCGGGAACACGACCGTATGCCGGTCCTCGCGGTGCAGCACGACGGAGAACTCGACGCCGTGGACATACGTCTCCCAGTACCCGTCGTCGCCGGGGTCGGACGTGGTATCCGCCCAGGTGAGCCCCTGGCTCTGGGTCCCGCTGCGCCGCTTGAGCAGCGCTGGCGAGGCGGCCTGTCGTGGCGGGGTGCCGCGGCCCCAACGTGGGGTCGGCACGCCGCTGTCCTCCAGTAGCCGCTTGACCATGACCTTGTCGGTGGCCGCTGTGATCGCCAGGGCTGACTGGCATCGCGCCGCTACACCAGCGTCTCGTAGCTGCGCGGCGAGGCGCCCGTCGCGGAGCAGCGTCCCGTGCGACGAGAGAAAGTCGACGGTCGCGTCCCCGGCCTCGAGGACCAGGCGATCGAGATCGACCGCCGGCTGTGCCGGATCTTCGCCAAGAAAGATCATCCGATCGTTCGGGCCGGCGAAGGTCGGGTACCACGAGAACAGGCTCGCGGGAGACACGGCTGCCAGACGCGTCAGTCCCATAGCGCCGCCCAGTCGACCTGCCCGACGCTCGCGGCCAGCTGTTCGGCATACGCGCGGTTCTCGCCGTGGAGGAGCGTCGCCGGAAAGCTGATCAACCGGTCGTGCAGATCCGTGCTGTACGGCAGCCCGTCGTCGGCTACGGCGGCGGCCGCGTGGCCGGCCAACCGGCTCCAGAGAATGCCGCGCTGGTGGACGGGCGAGGCGGCGACAGCCCGCAGCACTCGGTTCAGCGGTCGAGTGGCAGGGACACCCACGGGCACACCGGTCGCCACCAGCTCCCGGACGATCTGATCCCGGCGGGCCGCCGGGACGTCGTCGGGCAGGCCGTAGACCAAGTCGAAGTGGGTGCGGTTGACGGCGCCCGGAAGTGCGGGGACGGGCAGCAGTCGGCCGGCGAGCGCCTCGTCGATCAGGGCGATGTTGGCCTGTTTCGCGCCGGCGATGTCGTCGAGCCGGGCCAGATGGTCCAGGGCCAGCGCGGCCGAGAGCGGGCTCATCCGCAGGTTGCCGCCGAGCCCGTACTCGGCTTGGGCCCGCAGCACCGCGACACTCGTGACCGTACGGGCCCGGGGCTTGAAATGGCCCACGAGCAGTGCGCTGTCCCGCCACACCGGATCATCGGTGAGCAGAACCCCGCCGTGGCCGCCGGAGACCATCTTTCGCGCGCCGAGACTGAACACCGCGATGTCGCCGAAGGCGCCTACCGGCCGCCCGTTGATGGTGGACGCGTGCGCGTGCGAGCAGTCCGCCACGACCGGCAGTCCGCGGCTGCGGGCCACCTTCATGATCCGAGGCATATCGACCGGGTACCCGAAGACGTGGGTCACCACGATCGCCCTGGTGCGATCGGTGATGGCGCGCTCGACCGCCGCCGGGCTCATGCCCGTCTCCTCAGGACCCGTATCGCAGAGGACGGGCGTCGCTCCCAGCCACAGCAGCGGCGAGACGGTGGACAGGAACGTCAGGTTCGGCACGATCACCTCGTCGCCCGGTTCCAGGCCGAGGGCGACGAAGCCAGCGAACAGGGCGCTGGTGCCGGAGTTGAAGGTGAGGGCGAGGCGACCTTCATGTCGTACGGAGAACTCCTGCTCCAGCTCGAGAACGGGACCGCCGCCGCTGTAGTCGAAGACGTCGCCGGCCCGGACGAGTCCGGAAATGCGATCCGCCGTCGCCGGAGAGTAGATCGGCCACTCCGAGGTCATCGTCGCTCCCTTGTCAGTAGCCCAGGATCGGATCGACCCGGCTCGCCAGGGGCAGGCCAGCGCGGTACCGCTCGATCTCCCGGCCGAAGTGCTCCAGCGCGAGCTGGCCCGTACGCGGGCTGCGGCTGGCGACGTGCGGGCTGATCAGGACGTTCGACCTCCCCCACAGCGGGTCTTCGGGCGGCAGCGGCTCGGTCGCGAAGACGTCGAGCGCCGCGCCGCCGAGGTTGCCGCAGTCGAGCGCGTCGCACAGCGCCGGCTCGTCGACGATGCCCCCGCGTCCGGCGTTGATCAGCCAGCCGCCGGGCCGCAGCCGGGCCCATTCGGCCGCGCCGATCATCCCGGCCGTTTCGGCAGTCAGCGGGGCAGTCACGACGAGAAAGGAGGTCTCGGGAAGGAACACCCGCCAGTCATCCGACGCTGCCACGATCACATCGGCGCTCTCGCCGTCGCGCCTGGGTCGCGGCCGCCGGACGACCCCGACGACCCGCATGCCGAGCGCACCGGCGATCCGTCCCACGGCCTCCCCGATCGCGCCGAAGCCGATCAGCAGCATGGTCGCGCCGGCCAGATCGATAGTGCCGGGCACCACCTGCCATAGTCGGCGATCTCCGTGGCGCACCGTCTCGTCGAGTCGCTTCGCCGCGAGCAGGACCGCAGCGATGATCCACTGGCTGACCGGTTCGGTGTAGACGCCGCGCGCGTTGCTGAGCTTCACTCCGCGCCGGCGCAGCTCCTCCAGGGGCAGCCGGTCCACGCCCGCCGTGTCGGTGTGCGCCCATCGCACTCCGGGGCAGGCGGCGAGGGCTGCGGTGAACCATCGGGTGCGGTCGTCCTGCCGTCGCCACAGCACCTCGACGTCGGCGCTGGGCGCCTCGACGAGCCTCGCGCCGGGGATCGCTCGCTCGCCGAGCAGACGCAACGTCTGCGCCGATACGCCGACGCCCGTCGCGATTTTGAAAGATCTTTGTATTTTCAAAGATCTTTGTATTCGAGCAGCTGCGGCAGCAGCAGGACGGGACCGGCCTCGTGCGACGGAACATCCTGCCGGACAACCGCGACATCGCCCCAGCCCACCGTGTCGCGCGCTGCCAAGACATCCAGGTTGTGCTTCAGCGCCCCGGCCAGCCGATCGTGCAGGTCGCCGAGCGCACCGAGTGGGCTGAGGATGTGGCCGGCGACCTCGAACGCTGCCCGCGCCTCGGCGGTCGAGCCCGAGACGGCCAGCATGACGCCGTCGATCGCTGCGCTCTCGGCCTGCTCGAACGCGAAGATCGGCGCCTTGCGGGCGGTGATCTCCTGCAGCGCCCGCGCCTCAGCGATCAGCTTGCGCGCCCCGACCACGTTGCCGGTCGCGAGCGCCGCGGGGGCAGTGTTCGCCAGCGTGCGGGCGATAAACGGCAGGAAGCGGTCCCGGTTGTCGAAGGCCTGAGCTCGCCGGATGCGTACCGCCTCAGAGCCGTAGCGCACCGCCGCCTCATAGTCGCGCCGAGCGACCGATATGCAGGTCAGGTTATTCAGCGGGGTGGCCTCGGAGCCCTTGACGCCCGCGGCCCGGAACGCCAGCAGCGCGTTGGCCGCGTGGTCGAGAGCGGCGTCCAGCGCGCCCATCTCGACCAGCCGGAAGGCGAGGTTGCTCTCGGCCGTGGCGGCCGCCGGCCCGCCCGCGCCGAAGGTGGTAAACCAATCGACGGACCGGCGCGCGGGCGTCAAGGCTTCCTCCACCCGGCCGATCTCCCACAACCGGTTCGACAAGTTGGATCGGGCTCGCGCTAACCTTTCGGACTCGTTGCGGGTCGCCGCGAGATCCTTGACAGCCGAGGTCGCCGCGTTGGCGGCCTCCAGCCCCCAGCCAGCGTCGCTGAACCGGTTGGAGGCCGCGAGCAGCAGTTCCGCCTCTTCCCGGCTGCGGGCGCCCTCGGGCGGCAACCCCCCGATCGCCACCCTGGCCAGCCGCGCGGCGAGCTCGGCGAGCGCCACGGTCTCGTCGGGGACCAGCGCCAGCATGTCCAGCGCCTCGTCCGGAGTGTGCGCCTGCGTCTGCAGGACGTGGTCGAGTTGATCGACCAGCACCGACGGGTCCGGCACCAAGGTGCTCACCTCGATCGCGGCGGCCAGCGTCTCGAAGCGTGCCTGCTCGATGATGCGACGCAGCTGCGGCAGCACCGCGGGATAGGTCGCGGCGGCCCTGGCCAGGATGATCAGCGCGCGGCGCAACTGCTCGGGAAGCACCGCGGATGAGCGCCAGAGCGCGTGCTCGCCGATCAAGGCAGGATCGTCGATGACGACCTGAGCGACCAGCTTCTCGGCCAGCGAATCGGGCCGCACGCCGTCGATGTAGCGGTCCTCGCCGGGGTAGAGGCGCCGGCACAGCCGGGCCAGCTTGCGCAGCTCGGCCGGTCCGAGATCGCTGTCGACCGTGCTAAGCAGCTCGATGGCGGCGCGCTCGCTGACGGCGCCGAACAGGGTGAGCACAGTGAGGAACCGGTCGAGCTCGACCCCGTCCAGACCGTCGAGTCCCTCGTCCGCGGCTGCCCCCAGCACATAGCGGCGTTCGTGCTCGAGCAGCGGCAGGGCGGTCCTCGTCCGCTCGGAGGGGATCGCGGTGGCCATCAGGTCGGCCAGCGCGGACTCGATGATATCGAAGATCGATCGCTGCCGCCGGTACGTGGCGCCGTCGGCCTCGTTGGCGGGCAGGCCGAGCGTGGCCCGGAAGCTCGCCCGGGCGGCGCTGTAGATCGCGGTGGACGCCTCCCGGTTTTCGGCGAGCGAGCTCAGCGTGAGGGTGCCAGCGGAGGCGAGCAGGTCCTCGACGATCGCGCTGCGGCTGACCAGTCGGGTCCACCACTCGCCAGCGCCGCGGGCCAGGAGCAACAGCCGCACGGCGGCGAACAGATCCAGGTCGGTCATGGCCTCGACCAGCTCGGCAACCGTGTCGGCCTGCGTCTCGGCGTAGTCGACCACCAGAAGGCTCGGCCGGTCCCCGAGCCGCCGCAGCGCGTCGGACACCGGCCCGGTGCGCCGGATCTCGATCACCTGCCAGCCCGCAGCGGCGAGATGTTCTCCCAGCTCACGGGCCAGCCGTGACTTGCCCTGTCCGGCGGCGCCGGTGACCAGGCGTACGCCGAACAGATCGTCGCGCAGGGCCCAGGACTCGAGCCGGGCGAGCTCCTTGTCCCGGCCGATCAACGGCATCGCCCGGCTTTGCGCCCGCAACAGGGCGCTCGGGGGAGCATCCGGCCCGGCCCGGCCGCCGCCGAGCGCGTCCATCGCTCTCGCGCCGGTCGCACCGCGCAGTCGGCGTCCCCGGGGCGGGACCGCCCGCCGGGCACTGGTGACCTCGCCAAGGGTCCGCCGGACAAACGCGACCGTCTCGTCGCGCCCCCGGTAGGGTTGGACTTCGGCCGCACTCAGCCAGTACATCCATTGAGCCGGAAGACCCTCCGGGTAGGCGGTGCCCGGCATAGCCAGCGGCACGACGCGGCGGCGCTCGCCGACCGCGAGGGCGAGGCTTTCCAAGACGCGGCCATCGCCGACGGCTGTCGCGGAGAGTAGGAAGACCGCCACGTCGCACGCGGAAAGCGCCTTAATCACCTCGAGGCCGCCGTCGGGCCTGGCGCTGGCCTCTGGCCCTGCGATGAAGGACCTCAACCCGTCGCCAAGCAGACCCTCCGCGATTGCGGCGGTCGTCGCTTCGTCCTCTCCGGAGCAGCAAATGACCACCTCATGCCGTGCTGGTGGGGTGCCATCCGGTGTCACGCACAGCACACTACAAGTTCACATAGAGCCTCGCTACCGCCCGAATGGCGGCTCAAACTGCCACTTTGGTCGCTTACGCGGCGACGTGGCTACGGCTGCCGGGCGGTGAAGCCCCGAGTGGTCGGGGCCGTACGGAACTCGTACCCCAACTCCCCGCAGCTGATGGTCACCATCTGCAGGCCCAGGCAGACGCGCTACACCCTCGGCAACTCCGTCGCCTACCAACAGCGCAGCAATGTCACGACGGCCTGGAACGGCCCCCGGAGCCGACTTAGCGGGGCCAACCGGAACCCCTCGTGACTAGCCGATGCCCAGCTCATGACCCTTTACTAGTGCTGCACCGCGTTAGTTCGTTGGGGGTCATGCGGCCTTGAGCGGGGTTCCGTCGTAGGTCCATCGGTAGGGTTTTGCGGTGGTGTCTTCTCGATCACGTAGTTCTCGATCTTGTCGATGAGGTCGTCGCGGGAGCTGAAGTCGCCGTGGCTTATGACTCGCCGGGCCAGGGCGGAGAAGTAGAGCTCGACCTGGTTGCGCCAGGAGGCATGGACCGGGGTCCAGTGCACGTGCCAGCGGGGATGCGCGGCCAGCCGGGTCCGGGTGGCTTCGCGATATGTGACGATCCGTTGTCCAGTACGACGTGGATTTGTTTGTCCGGGTCGATAACCGTGTTGAGCATGGTCAGGAAGCGTTGGAAGGTCACCGAGTCGTTGCACAGGATCGGCTCGGTGACCGCTTGTCCTGTCTGGATGTCGAGGGCCGCGACGATGGATACCGTGCCGTGCCGGACGTACTCGAACTCCTGGTAGGCGGGCCGTCCCGGGCTGGCGGGACGGCCAGGGTGTCTGCGGGAACGGGCAGCGATCGCGGTGGCGATGAACGCGGCCGGGTTGAAGCCGTTCCGGTAGTGGTAGCGGCCGTCCGGGGAGAGCGTGAACAGGTCGTCCACGTCGACCTGCTGGCGGCGGATCAGGTAGTAGTCCGCGATCAGCACGCCGAACAGCGGCCCGATGAACGCCCCCAGCACCTCGAGCGTGTAGTGGATGACGTCCGGGTTGTTGTAGAGGTTCCACGGCGTGATCAGCACCGAGCCGACCGCGGCGATCATGCCACCGGCCCGCCAGGAGATGCGCTGCGGGCTGACGTTGGAGAAGTCGAACGCGGGCGAGATGAAGTTCGCGACGGGCTGCCGCGGGTTCTGACCGCAGGCGGGCTCGCCCCGAAGCCCGGAGCCGATGAGCTTACGGAAAGAGAGCCGTATGAATATCCGAGGCACTCATGATGCCATTTCGCCAGCCGTCCTCTCGGCTCTGAACTGCCTGGTGCGAGGAAGCCACTCCGGTACCGTCAAGAATCCCTTCGAGGGTGGCACTCAAAGCCCAGGCGGCCAACGATCGACCAAAGGTCGCAACTGTCGACACGACCGCGGAAGAAGCCGGTCCACCGTGAGAAAGAGCATTGCGGACCCGCTGCAGCCGACCCCGTCTCTCCTTCCATTCCGCGTCCAAATCAACACACCACTGTACGAGAGAGGCCGGAGTGCTAAGCCGAGTCGCGATCGTCGACAGCTCTCGGCCGATCCGATGGTGGTCCGGGAAGATCCGCGTCAACACCGGCAGGGCCGCGAGCGCCTCCCCCGCATCCATGGTGTAGTCGCCCCAGCCATGTCGGACTGAAATCCGTTCCCAATAAGACTTAAGGATCGGTCGATCCGAGGCGGCAACCAGCTCTTCATGCCGAGCAGCCTCGCTGCAAATGCTGAGCAAAATATGCTTAATCCGGGAATGAACCCAGGCGTTCTTCCAGTAACTGTCGGCATACTCGTACCACGCGGCAGAACTGAGGCGGGACGCCACAAATTCAAGCACACGAACATTGAGCACAACTGCCGGCAGAGGTGATTGGTCACCTGCTTCATGCCACCAATGCAAAGCCTCGAACGCTTCGGTAAGCTCATCCCCCAATACGGCCAGATGAGGACCTACGCGTCCAGCCAAAGCAATCAGCTCACCCCCCGTCGGATCCAAGGTCGGAATCACACTTGACGCTTCCCGTGGCTTCAGAAACGGGGCCCTTCCGGTGACGCACCCGTCCACAGAAAGCAGATAGCCATCCAACGGAATCCAGTTGGTCGTCTGGGTCTCGAAACGGGCTACCGCTACGACCGCATGAGCTCGCCGAAGCGCCGCGTCAACAGGATCGACGAACGCTCCATGGCCGAGCTCAACCCGGGCGAAGACCGTGTTCGAGTCGTCGGGAAAATCCTCCAGAGCGAGGTAAGAATCTGGGTTCGCAAGCTCCGGCGGTGCCCACCCGGCGGCCCTGACAGCCTGCTGTACCGCCGCTTGAACCAGATAGAGGGGATAGAAAGTCACTGGTCCGACCGACGTCGCCGAACCTCCGATATGAGCCTTCTCGAACGCCAGCCAGACCACGTGCTCACCGGCGGTAGCCGGCGCCTGGACGACCCGCTCGCAGAGCGCAAGTCGATCCGCTTCCGGCAAGCCCGCCGGATTGTCCCGTAGAACCCAGACTTCCGCTGGCGTCATCGTTGCATCACCGAGAAGATGCCGAGCCTCAGCAACCGCGGCGGCATTGTCATGAAGGACGCCGCAGAGCAGCTTTCGGACACCTCGGGCTTTCCCATGTGTCCGCCGGAGTACGGCTAGGAACAGATCCCGCCTGTACGCAACGACATCGGCGCCAGCCTGGACGTCTTGGCATGCCTCTCGAAGATCACGCCAGGCCGCCGCAATGACGGCCGGATCGTTCAACCGGCTCGTCAAGGTCGCCATCGCGGCCTGCGCAGGCTGCCTCGCCGCCGCGATGACCTCCGGCTGGGCCTGAGTCTCGTGCAAGACGTCGACAAGATCGCCGCCGAGGACCTGTTTTACTTCCGGGCCGCACGAATCTTCAGCGGCGCGAAAATCCGAGATCGCGGACTTCCAGGGACCACGGTGGCGTGTCTCGAAAGGGCGGGGATCGTTGATCCAGGCAGCCAGCTCGGTCGCAGCCAGGACGAGGTCAACGGGACCACCTTCCGCCCAGCGCACATCATCGGCTTGGGTCCACCACCCCACTGCATCATGCAGCTCGTCTACAAAAACCGGTGGATATGAGTGCGAAGGGCCTGAAGCGTACATTTCACCAGTATCTCATCCTTGCCCGAGCCTTGAGCACCCCCTCCTCGCCGAGGACGAAGACACCCTGAACAGGGAAAACAGCGTTGGTGCACTTTGGGGTTGTCTACGAACGTCACACCAGCCCCGCTGAGGTCGGCATCGTGGTGGCTCGTGGCGGCCGAGGTCTTCGGCCTCTCAAACGACTACGAGGTCTTCCTGCTGTCCCGGATGGTCGAGGCCCACGCGGCGACGCGTCCATCAGCGCCGCCCCGATCTTGCCGGTCGTGGTGAACTGCTCGTTCGCGCTCTCCTCGCTGACCATGATGCGGTTCATCTGCGTCGGCATGATCCTGGCCCTGGTGCAGCGGTGGTGCACTTTGAGGTTGACGACGGACGCGATGTTCACGACCGTCGAGGGAGAGACGTGGGATGAGGTGATGGGCGTGGTCAAGGCCGCGGTGGAGGCGGTGAAGGCGGTGGCGCCGCGCGCGTCGGTGGTGATCAAGGTCGACTGGCGGGACGGGGTCACCGGTGCGATGGACTCCAAGGTCGCCACCGTGGAACGCGTGCTCTCGTAGCGGCCGGAAAGCGTAGGCTGGCCGGGTTCGTCGGGAGGAGATCAACGGTGAAGCAGGCGCAACGGCTCAAGAGCGTCCGGTACGACATCCGCGGCCCGGTGCTGCGGCGGGCTCAGGAGCTGGAGGCGGCCGGTCATCGCATCCTGAAGCTGAACCTGGGCAATCCGGCGCCGTGGGGCATGAGCACCCCCGACCCGATCATGGCGGACGTGGTGCAGAACCTGACCGCCGCGCAGGGTTACAGCGACGCGCGCGGCATCTACTCCGCCCGGGTGGCCGTGGCGCAGTACTACCAGTCGCGCGGCGTGACCGAGGTCCAGCCGGACGACGTGATGCTGGGCAACGGCGTGTCCGAGCTGATCTCGATGACCATGCAGGCGCTGATCGACACCGGTGACGAGGTGCTGGTCCCGAGCCCGGACTACCCGCTCTGGACCGGCACGGTCACGCTCTGCGGCGGGCGGCCGGTGCACTACCGGTGCGACGAGAACAACGGCTGGATGCCGGATCTGGAGCACATGGCCGCCCAGATCACGCCGAACACGCGCGCCATGGTGATCATCAACCCCAACAACCCGACCGGCGCGGTGTACGCGAAGGAGACGCTGCTCGGGATGCTGGACCTGGCCCGCAAGCACGGGCTGATGGTGCTGGCGGACGAGATCTACGACAAGATCGTGTTCGACGGCGCGCAGCACTGCACCGCGGCCGCGCTCGCGCCGGACGTGCCGGTGATCAGCATGGGCGGGCTGTCCAAGACCTACCGTGCGGCCGGTTTCCGCTCGGGCTGGCTGGCGATGAGCGGCTTCACGGCGCACGACACCGAATATGTGGACGGCCTGCAGTTGCTGGCGAACATGCGGCTGTGCCCGAACGTGCCGGCTCAGCACGCGGTGCAGACCGCGCTCGGCGGCTACCAGAGCATCGAGCGGCTGATCGAGCCGGGCGGAAGGCTGTACGAGCAGCGTACGCACGCGTGGGAGGGGATCACGTCGATCCCGGGCGTGGAGTGTGTGCGGCCGGACGGCGCGCTCTACCTCTTCGCCCGGCTGGACCCGGCGGTGCACAAGATCCGCGATGACGAGCAGCTGATAATCGACCTGCTCGAGCAGCAGAACCTGCTGCTCTCGCACGGGACCGGCTTCAACCTGGACACGCCGGACCACCTCCGCATGGTGTTCCTCGCGCCGACGGACGTGCTCGACGACGCGATCAACCGGCTGGGGACGTTCCTCTCCACGTACCGCCAATAGGTTCTCAGGTCTGCTGGTAGACGGTGGCGGAGACGCCGCAGGCGGGGTCGTGGAAGGCGTAGTGCGCGCCCTCCGCGAACTCGCCGGCCATGTCTCCGCCGGTCACCATGCCCAGGTAGAACATGGTCCCGCCGCAGCGGGGACAGTCCGGATAGGCCGTGTCCTGGATCCAGTCGGGCGTGCCGCCGAGCGTGGAGCCGCCGGTCTCCCAGGCGTTGCCCGCGAACGGTGTGGGCCGTCGCGCGCCGACCGCGAGCGGCGGCTCGGCGGGCAGCTCCCACTCGTCGCCGTCGTGGCCGAGGAACTCCGGCCGCTCCTGCCCGTCGAGGAACGCGCCGCCGGCCGTGAAGTAGTCGGTGTAGCAGCCACAGCGGTAGCAGGTGCCGACCGTGACCGGGCCGGAGCCGGCGCCGAGCAGCTCGGTGGCGCGGGCCGCGTCCAGCTCCAGCAGCCGGACCAGCGTCAGGCCGCACCAGCCGCAGGTGCCGTCGAGCACGCCGCCGGAGACGCCCTCCGCGGCCGGGACCAGCCGGTAGGCCACCGGGGCGGCCAGCTCGCGCCGGTTTCCCGCCGTGTCCAGCTCCCAGCCGCCGGTGTGGCCGGCCTTGCGGATCGTGCCGTGGAAGTCGCCGGTCCAGGCGGGCCGCTCGGTCGTCCAGCGCCGGATCGCGTCGACCGCGATGGTGGTGCCGCCCGCGGCCAGCGCGAAGACCAGCATCGGCACCGGATCCGCGTCGATGCGGCGGACCAGCTCGGCCGCGGTCTCGTCCGTCATGCCGCGGTAGAGATCCCAGGTCCAGCCCACCTCCGCGTCGATCAGCCGCAGGTGGTGCGGGGCCACCAGGTCGGGGCGCACGCGCGCCACGTCCAGCAGCGCGGTCGGATCGTCCTCGACCGCCTCGTCGACCAGCCGGCGGACCTCGTCCTCGGAAAACTCCACGAGCGGCAATCTAGCCCGCGGGTACGACATCCACGCGCGGATCGGGGTATTACTCGGTCATGTATGTGATTCGCGAGAAGTTCTTCTCCATCGGCGACGACTTCGACGTGCTCGACGGCGAGGGCAACAAGGTGCTGCGCGTCGACGGCAAGGTGCTCAGCCTGCGCGACAAGGTCGTGATCGAGGATCTGTCCGGCGAGGAGGTCGCCAGCGTGCACCGGCACCTGGTGGCGCTGCGCCCCACCTACGAGATCCGCATCGGCGGTGAGAAGGCGGCCGAGGTCAAGAAGAAGCTGTTCACGCCGTTCCGGGACAAGTTCACCATCGACGTGCCCGGCCCGGACGACCTGGAGATGAAGGGCAACCTGCTCGACCACGAGTACGTGATCGAGCGTGGCGGTTCCCGCGTCGCCGAGGTGTCCAAGCGCTGGCTGACGATCCGGGACACGTACGCGGTGGAGATCGTCGCGGGCGAGGAGCCGCTGCTGGTGATCGGCGCGGTGCTGGCGCTCGACCTGGCGCTGGAGCGCGAGGAGAAGAAGAAGGAGAAGAAGAAGGAGAAGGACGAGGACTGAGCCGCCCTCGGTTCCCGATCCGCCCGCACGATCGGGAACCGAGGACCACCGGTCAGGAGCCCAGCATGAGGCGCAGGTTCTCCGGCGCGTTGTAGCCGAACGTCCGCTCGAACGACTGGTATCCCTCGACCGACGAGGCCGTGCTCCGCGGCACCATCTCCGCCTCGAACGCGAGCAGCGCCGCTTCGATGTCGCCGGGGCCGGCGGCGATGGCCTTGGCCAGCTCGGCCCCGTCGTAGAGCGCCCAGTTCGCCCCGTCGCCGTCCGGCGGTGTCAGGTGGGCGGCGTCCCCGATGAGCGTCACGCCGGGCACGTGCTCCCACCGGCGGCCGAGCGGGAGGCCCCAGATCGGCCGGACCACCGGGTCGGTCTCGCCGCTGGTGACGAGCGAGACGAGCGCGGGGTCCCAGCCCTCACCGAGCTGCGCGGCGACCTCGGCCAGCGCCCGCTCCCGGCCGGCGGCCTCCGGCTTCCAGTCCATCGGCTTCTTGAGCACGACGTAGGTGTGGATCACGTCGTCCGCCTCGCGATGCCCGAAGATCCCCTTGCCCGGCATCATCGCCAGCATCGCCCCGCCGCCGACCAGCGCGGCGCTGCGCGGGTGGCGCTTCTCGACGTCGAACAGGAACGTCTCGACCCAGAGGGTGCCCAGGTACTCCGGCGTGACGTCGGACAGGTACGCCCGCACCCGGGACCAGGCGCCGTCCGCGCCGATCAGCGTGCCGGTCTCGAGCGACAGCCCGTTGCCGAAGGTCACCACGTGCCGGCCGGCGCCCGCGGAGCCGACCGATGCGACCCGGTGGTTCCACCGGATCGTGCCCTCGGGGAGCGACTCGATCAGGATTCTCCGCAGCTCGCCGCGGAGCACCTCGGGGTTCTGCAGCGTCCCGTCGTCGGGGAGGTCGCCGATGACCTCGGCATCCGGGCCGAGGAACCGCATGGCCGCGCCGCCCAGGTTGATGATCGCGCGGAACTCGTCGAACAGCCGGCACTCCTTCAGCGCGATCTGGCCGTTGACGTCGTGGATGTCCAACTGGCCGCCCTGGGTACGTGTGCTCGGCGAGGCCTCCCCCTCGTACACGGCCGAGGTGATGCCGTGGACGTGGAGAACGCGGGCGAGCGTCAAGCCCGCCAGTCCCGCACCGATGATGGTGATCGGTTCCTGCATGACGACTCCTTCACTGTGTCGGCGTGGTGCTCGCGCCGTGCTCCCGAGCCTGGCCGGGCGTACCGACACGGGAGCGACACGGCACCGATACCGCGGCGGCCGGGTGCGCGATGATGTGGTGTGCGCATCACGACCCTCGGCCCGCTGGCGGTGGACGGGCGGCCGGTGCGCGGGGACAGGCTGACCGCGGTGATCCGCGAGCTGCTGGACGCGAGGGGCCGCACGGCCTCCACCGGCGCCCTGATCGACGCCGTCTGGTCCGGTGCGCCGCCCGAGGACGCGGTGGGGGCGGTGCAGGCCCTGGTCGGCCGCGCCCGCCGGCTCGGCCTGCCGGTGCTCGCCGCGCCCGGCGGCTACCGGATCCCGGCCGACCGGGTGGAGATCGACGCGGTCACGGCCGGTGCGCTGGTGGACCGTGGCCGGCGGGCGCTGACCGAGGGCGACGCGGCCGGGGCCCGCACGTGCGCCGACGAGGCGCGGGTGCTGTTCCCGGAGGTCCCCGGCGAGACCGGCGGCCGGCTCTTCGGCGACGTCGTCACGCTGCGGGCGGACGCGGCGCTGGCCGGCGGCGATCCGCACCGGGCCGGGGAGGCGGACCTGCGCCGGCTGGCCACCCGGGTGCCACCCGACGAGCCGGCCGCCGCGCTGCTGGTGCGGGTCCTCGCCGCGCAGGGACGCGACGCCGAAGCGCTCGACCTGGTCGACAGGGTGCGGACCGCGCTCGCCGAACGGTACGGCGCCGACCCGTCACCGGTGCTCGCCGACGCGCATCTGGCGCTGCTGCGCGGGCAGCTGGCGATCGCCGGACCGCGGGCGGCCGGCGAGCTGCCCGCGGGCTGGCGCCGGGCGGCGACCCCGCTGGTGGGTCGCGCCGCCGACCTCGGCACGATCGGCACGGCGCTGCGGGAGTCCGCGCTGGTGACCGTCGTCGCCACCGGCGGGGCCGGCAAGACCCGGCTGGCCGCCGAGATCGCCCGCGCCGAGCACCGGCCGGTCCACGTGGTCGAGCTGGCCGGTCTGCGCTCGCCGGGCGACGTACGGCCCACCGTGCTCGCGGCCCTGCCCGGCACGGACACCACCGGGCCCGTGCCGGGCGGGGCCGCGAGCACGGCCGACGCCGCGCTCACCGGACTGCTGGTGCTCGACAACTGCGAACACGTGCTGGACGCGGTCGCGACCGTCGTCGCCGAACTGCTGGCGGTGGCGCCACCCGAGTTCGGCGTCCTCGCCACGAGCCGCGCGCCGCTGGGCCTGCTCGGCGAGCGCGTGCACCGGCTGTCCATGCTGCCCGACGACGACGCGCTCGCCCTGCTCGACGCACGCGCGCGGGCCGGCGGCATCGCGCCCGCCTGGGACCGGGACCGGGCGCTGGCCCTCTGCCGCCGGCTCGACAACCTTCCGCTCGCCATCGAACTGGCGGCCGCCCGGCTGCGCACCATGCCCATCGATGACGTGCTGGCCGGGGTCGCGCTCCTGGAGAACGTGGTACGTGGCCTGCCGGACCGGCACGCCAGCGTGCGGGCGCTGACGGACTGGAGCCGTGCGCTGCTCGCACCGGCCGAGCAGTCGCTGCTGGAGCGGCTGGCCGTCATCCCGGCCCCGTTCACCGCCGGGCTCGCGCAGGCCGTCGCGGGTGGCGCCGACGTACGACCGGGCCTGTCGATCCTGGTCGAGCAGTCCCTGCTCCAGCTCGACGAGGACCGCTACCGGATGCTGGCCACGGTCCGCGAGTACGGCACGGCGAGGCTCGGCACCGGCGCCCACGCGACCGCCATGGCCGGACTCGTCCGGTGGTCCCGGGAGCGGGCGGTGACGCTGGCCGCCGACTTCATCGGTCCGGCCCAGGTCGCGGCGCTGCGGGGCGGCGCGGCCGACCGGGACGTCCTGGTCGCCGCGCTGCGCTGGTCGCTGGACCACGACGACGAGCCGGCCGCGGCCGACATCGCCACCGCCCTGTTCCAGCTGTGGACGGTGCGCGGCCGGCACGCCGAGGCGAGCGCCTGGGCCGGTCCCCTGCTGCGCCTCGGCGACCCCGCCGCGCGCCGCCGTTCGACGATCCTGCACGGCACGGCAGCCGTCGACGGTGGCGCGTTGCCGCACGCCGATCGGCTCGCCTGGCTGTGCGTGCTGATCGGCCTGAACACCGGGATCACCGGCGCCGTCCGGCCGCACGCGCTGGCGCGCCGCGCCCTGCGCACGCTGTTCACGCAGCGGCCCGGCGACGTCTCGCCCCGCATCGCGGCGCTGGCCACGGCGCTGCCCGGCCCGGACCGGGCCGACGCCGCGACGCTCATCGCGCACCCCGACCCGTACGTCCAGGGGATGGGGCATTTCCTACGGGCCGTGCTGGCCGAGGGCGACGGCGTGATCGGCGACGGCGAGCTGGCCTACCGCCGGTTCGAGGCGGTCGGCGACCACTGGGGCATGGGGATGGCCGCCCACGCGGCGGGCCACGCGACCGGTGCCGGCACCACCTGGCTACGCCGCAGCGAGCGGCATCTGACGCTGGTCGGCGCCGCCGAGGACGCCCGGTCGACACGCGCGCTCCTCGACGCGCAGCTCGCGCTCGCCGGCGACGCCGAGGCCGCGCGACGACTGCTGGCGATCGTCGGCGAGGACGGCATCGCGCCGGAGGAGGCGTGCCAGGCCCGCCTCGTGCTGGCGCAGGTCGCGTGGCGGCACGCACGGCCCGCGGAGGCGCTCGCCCATGCCGACGCGCTGCTGGGGACGACGGCCGGGGCGTTCACCGTGTTCCGGGTCGCGGCCGCGGTCATCCAGCTCTGGGCGGCCGAGCGCGAGATCGACGCCGCCCGTGCCGCCGACGTCCTGCGGCAGGCCGGCGCCGAGGCCCGGACCGGACGGGACCGGCCGCTGCTGGGCGCGTGGGCGACGGCCGGCGCCGAACTGGCCGCGTTCCGCCGTGACGTCCCGGCCGCGCGCGGCCTGTGGGCGCTGGGGACGCGGGCCGGCGCGCCCATCAGCCGGTTCTTCCCGCAGGGCGGCGGCCGTCTCGCGGACGCGCTGGGCGGCCGGGAGAGCCGCGAGCCGCTGCTGACCGAGGCCGGCGCGCTGAGCGAAGCCGCCGTCCACCACCGCGTCCGCGCGCTGATGGACGGCCTGCTCCGCTAGGGCGTGATCACGGTCTCGGACGCGCGCACCGGCCGGCCGAACAGCCAGCCCTGGGCCAGGTCGCAGCCCTGCGCGCGCAGCCAGTCCCGCTGCGGTTCCGTCTCGACGCCCTCGGCCACCACGCGCAGGCCGAGGGCGTCCGCCATGGCCAGTACCGCGCGGACGATCGACTCGCGTGCGGCGCTGCTGCCCAGCTCGCTGATGAACGACCGGTCCAGCTTCACGATGTCGACCGGCAGCAGGTTCAGGTAGCTGAGCGACGAGTAGCCGGTGCCGAAGTCGTCGACCGCGATCGTGACGCCGAGGTCGCGCAGCGCGCCGAGCGCGGCCAGCGCGGTCTCGGTGTCCTCCATGACGCCGGATTCGGTGATCTCCAGCCACAGCGCGTCCGGAGGCAGCCCGGTCTCGGCCAGCACGTCCCGGACGAGCGTGACCAGCGCGTGGTCGCGCAGCTGCCGGACGGACACGTTGACGGAGATGTGCAGCGGCCGGCCGTGCTCCGCCCGCCAGGCCGCGAGCTGGGTGGCGGACTCGCGCAGCAGCCACGCGCCCGCCTCGACGATCAGCCCGGTCTCCTCCGCGACCGGGATGAACCGCAGCGGCGAGACCAGGCCGAGCTGCGGGTGTTCCCAGCGCATCAGCGTCTCGAAGCCGTCCGTCTCGCCACTGTCAAGATCAATGATCGGCTGGTACGTCGCGTACAGCTCGCCCCGGTGCAGTGCGCCGCGCAGCGCCTGCTCCAGCTGGAGCCTGTCCCGGACCTCGTCGCGCAGCGAGGCGTCGAACAGCGCGTACGTGTTGCGGCCGGAGCCCTTGGCCTTATACATGGCGGTGTCCGCGTCCCGGATCAGCTCCAGCGCCTCCGCGCCGCCGCCGGTCTTCGCCACCCCGATCGAGGCGGACACGACCACGCTGCCCACGGACAGGTCGAACGGCCGGGCGAACAGCTCCAGCACGCGGGCCGCGACCGACTCCGCGAGCACGGTGTGCGACGGGCTGGCGAATGCGATGACGAACTCGTCGCCGCCGATCCGGCAGATCAGGTCCGCGCTGCGCACGTGCTCGCTCAGCCGCCCGGCGACCGCGCAGAGCAGTTCGTCGCCGACGTGGTGCCCCCAATGATCGTTGATCATCTTGAACCGGTCGAGGTCGATGAAGAGCAGGCTGATCTCCTTGCGGTTCGCGACCGCCTCCGCGCTCCAGGCCGTGATCGACTCGGTGAGCAGCTCCCGGTTCGGCAGGTCGGTGAGCGCGTCGTGGGTGGCGCGGCGGCGGGTGGCGCTCTCCGCGCGGGCCCGGGAGTCGTTCGCGCGGACCACCCGGAACAGCACGGCCGTGACCAGCAGCGCGCAGAGCGTGGCGCGGACCGTGCCGTCCAGCACGCCGCTGATCGGCTCGACCGTGGTCACGACCACCGGGACCAGCACGACCAGCGAGATCACCGAGGTCCGCGCCTTGGACAGCGTGCGCACCACGATCTGCTGCGGCTCGGTGAGCGTCCGCATGGACGGGTGCGACGTGGCGGCACCGAACAGCAGGAACGCGACCGTGTAGGACACCTCGACCAGCGCCTGGGGGACGTCGGCCAGCGCGCCGTCCCGGACCGTGTAGAGCAGGTCGCCGGTGAACAGGCTGACCGCGCCCACGATCAGCAGCCACAGCGCGGGCGCGCGCACGCCGCCGGCCAGCGCCAGCTGCGCGACCAGCACGATCAGCACCACGTCGATGACCGGGAAGAACGAGTTCGCGAACCGCAGCGCGGGCAGGCCGGTCTGCGCGATCGACGGCGCCACCAGGTACGTCCAGGCCATGAACGCGGACGCCACGCCCACCAGCGCCGCGTCCACCCACGCCGGGTCGTCCCGGTCCGCGCGCCGGCGGCCCAGCAGACCGGCGAACGCGTACGCGGCCATCAGGTAGCCGGGCACCACGAACGCGTCCGGGACCAGCGCCGCCAGGGTCGGCGGCGACGCGGCCGCGCCCGGCACCAGCGCGCGCGTGATCAGCCCGGCCAGGAACAGCAGGCCGGACAGGCTCAGGTGCCGCCACGGCGCCCGGTCGGCGGCACGCGCGACCCGGAACGTGCCGTAGCCGATCGCGGCCATCCCGGCGAGCACGCCGGCCAGGTTCGCCGGTCCGCGCCACGCCTCCGGGCCGGCCGCGACCAGACCCGCGATCAGCACCGCGGCCGCGGCGAGCAGCCACGCCACGGTGCCGGTAGGTGCTCGCTCGTCCACGGGCGCCGGAGGGCGCTCGGGAGCGGCGCGCGCCAGCGGGCGCACTGGGGTCATATCGTCCCGATCGGCACCCCGGCCACCCGTCTTGAGCGATAGCGCCGATTAATGTCGTACGGCGGCGCTACCGTGCGCGGGTGACCGAAACACCTGTGGGGCGGGTCCCGACCGCCGAGGACAAGGCCCGGTTCTGGGCGCTGATCGAGGCCGCCTGGGCGGAGCTGGGCAGCGGCCCCGCGGAGCTGCGGCGGATGCTGCTGACCCGCGACCCGGCCGGCGACGAGGAGAACGAGCGGCTCTACGAGATCGACGCGTTCCTGGACGGGTTCCTGGAGCGGCTCGCCGCGGTGAGCGCCGACCTGTCGCCGTTCGAGCTGGTGGCGATGGACCGGGTGCTGGAGCGCGCCCTCCACGACGCCGACCGGGAGGACATCCACGAGAAGACCGACGGCTCCGACGACGGCTTCCTCTACGCGCGCGGTCACATCGTGGCGATGGGTCGCGAGTTCCACGAGGCCGTGCTGCGCGACCCACGGTTCGCGGTGCTGGACGGGGAGTGCGAGGCCATGTGCTACTTCTTCAACGGGCTCTACCGGGAGCGTACGGGTGAGGAGTGGGCGGAGACCGGCTCCGGCATCTCCCGCGAGTCGTGCAGCAACGCCGAGGGCTGGCCGTCACTCCAGCGGCATCGCGTCTAGGAAATCGCGCGCGTCGAAGCGGGCGCCGAGCGAGGCCACGCCCGGCGCCGCGCCCTCGCCGGCCAGGATCCGGACCGCCGCCTCCACGCACAGCGGCGCCGTGATCGCGTAGATGTCCCGGCCGCGCGCGACCGCCCGCCGCTCCCCCGCGACCACCTCGACCAGGAACGACTCGTCGTGCTCACGCGCCCGGCCGGCGATCAGGTCGTCGACCGCGTTGACGGTCATGAACGTGGCGACCTCGCGGACGGCCAGGTGGGTGGGGATGGTGGCGCTGTCCGCGGTGGTGAACTCGCCGACCACCGGCCGGGTGCCGGACGGGAACGTCCACTCGGTGCGCGGCGCGTCACCGCTCCCGAGCACGCGCAGGCCGCCGTCCCGGTAGGCGATCCGGCGGCCCGCGCGGCGCTGCGCGGACACGCGCCCGGTGGCCCGGGTGCCCGGCGTGGGGTGCCAGCTGCTCAGCGCGTACCCGATGAGGATCTTCTCGGTTCCGGGTGTGAAGACCGTGGTGGCGAGCAGGTCCGCGAGCCCGCCGAAGAACGCGGCCGCGGGCACGATGGGGATCGGCGCGTCGCGGTGCCCCGCGAACGTCTCCGTCACCACCTCGATCTCCGCGGTCACGTCCAGGTAGGGGAGGCCCGCCCGGACCGCCGCGCCGATCGCCGGCCCGGCCGTGGCCGCGAACGGCCCCGCACAGTTGATCACGGCGTCCACCTGCCGGAACGCCTCGTCCAGGTCCGTTCCGCGCGGGCACGGCACCGGTTCCAGGCCGCGCCTGCGCAGCTCCGCGACCACGAAACCGCCGGTGTGCCCGCCCGCGCCGGGCACCGCCACTCGCTGTGTCATGCGGACCAGCCTCGCCGTTGCCGGGAACGGCCGACAGCGTCCGGAACGACGGGACCCGTACAGTTTCGGACATGACCACGGTCGCCGTGGCCGTCACGGACGGCACGCTCCTGTTCGAGCTGGCCGCCGCCTGCGAGGTCTTCGGCGTCGACCGCGAGCTGGCCACGCCCTGGTACACGCTGACCGTCTGCGGCGAGGACGGCGCGCTGGTCGGCGGCTGGCTGACCGCCGGCATCCGCCACGACCTGCACGCGCTGGCCGCCGCGCACACCGTGATCGTTCCCTCGATCCGCGACCTCGACGCGCCGCCGCCCGCGCTGGTCGACGCCGTGCGCGCCGCCCACGCGGCCGGGGCCCGGGTGGCGTCGCTGTGCACCGGCGCGTTCGTGCTCGCGGCCGCCGGGCTCCTGGACGGCCGCCGGGCGACCACGCACTGGGCGCACACCGCGCTGCTCCAGGAACGACATCCGGCGGTACGGGTGGACCCCGACGTCCTCTACATCGACGAGGGCGACGTGCTCACCTCCGCGGGCAAGGCCGCCGGCATGGACCTCTGCCTGCACCTGGTCCGCGCCGACCACGGCACCGCGGTGGCGAACGCGCTGGCCCGCAGCCTGGTCGTGCCCCCGCACCGCCCCGGCGGCCAGGCCCAGTTCATCCCGGCCGCGATCTCCCACGGCCGCGACCACGTGCTCGCCACGCTGCTGCCGTGGGCGCTGGACCGCCTCGACCGCCCGCTCGGCGTCACCGACCTGGCCCGGCAGGCCGGCATGAGCACCCGCAACCTGGCCCGCCATTTCCACGCCGTGACCGGGGAGAGCCCGCTGCGGTGGCTCCTGACCCAGCGGGTACGCCGCGCCCAGGAACTCCTCGAGACCACCGGCCTCACCGTCGAGCAGATCGCCACCCGCACCGGCATGGGCACCGCCACCACGCTCCGCCGGCACTTCGCCCACCAGCTGGGCGTCCCCCCGGACACCTACCGCCGGACGTTCCGTCCATAAGGTCCCGCGTCGCGGCGGGAGCGGCGATGATCGGGAGGTGGGGGCGGAGTGGATCGTCGGGAGTGAGCTGCGGGAAGCGTACTGCGTGTCGCTCGTGCGGGGGCGGAGCGCGGCGGGTGTGGTGGAGGCGCTCGGCGGGGCCGGGGTGGTGGAGCTGCGGTCGCTGCACCGGCTGGTGCGGGCGGCGGAGCAGGTGCCGTTCCGGACCGGGAAGACCTACCGGGCGACCGGGATGGCGTTCGTGGCGGTGGCGGAGCGGGACGGCTGGGCGGTCGTGGTCGAGCCGAACGGGTTCCTGTTCACGCAGGCCGAGGTCTACCGGCCGCTGTCGGCGGGCACGCGCGTGGTCACGGTCTACTTCAGTGAGCACAGCGCGCCGTTGTTTCTCCTGGTCGAGAACGGGGTCGTCCAGCTGCGGATGGACCCGTCCGTGCCGGAGTCGCGCGAGGGCGCGGACCCGGACGCGCACGCGGAGGCGCTGGCCGCGCTCGGGTTCCGGGACGGCGAGACGTCGGACGGGCAGCACCGGGAACGGGCGTTCGCGCTGGCCGAGCGGCTGACCGGCGTGGGCCTGTCGCAGGAGTTCCTGACCAGGACCACGTTCCACTGCGCGGCCGTCCCGGACCCGCACCACGACACCTACGCGGACGACGACGCACGGCAGCGGCTGGCCGAGTACGCGGCGACGAACGAACCCGCACCGGAGCAGGAGACGGAGACGGACTGGTGGGACGGTCTCGTCGTCACCGACGACCGGCTGCGCGCCACCGGCCCGGCCGGCGCGGAACTCGCCCGTCTCGACCTGCCGCTGCTGGAGGCGTTGAGCAGGGCGAACGACGCCACACTGCACGACGTCGCCCAATGGGCCCGCGAGCGCGTCTTCGCGGATGCCGGCCTGCTCGGCAAGTCCGGGATCGGTGCCGCCCTCGACCACCTGCGCCGCGGCGAGCCCGTCCCGGCCGGCCTGCGCCGCAAGGTCTCCCGCCGGATCCTGCCGCTGCCGGACGCGCCCGTGCTGGACGCCGACGGCCGCCTCGACCTCGCCTCCCGGCAGCACCTCGCCATGGACCTGGTCCTCCGCCCGCCCGACCCGGACCCGCTCACCGCGGCCTGCGACGCGATCGCCGCCACCGAGGGCACGCCCGCGCTCGCCGCGCTCCGGCACGCGTTCCCGGGATTGGCCGGCTGACCGCCGTACCCTCGGAGGATGCCCTTGATCTTCGGAGGAACGACGCGATGAGCGGCACCGAGTCCGTGTGGGACTATCCGCGCCCGCCGCGCCTCGAGCGGACGGACGCGCGCGTCACCGTGCACCACGACGGCGTCCTGGTCGCGGACAGCACGCGCTGCTGGCGAGTGCTGGAGACCTCGCATCCGCCGGTCTACTACGTCCCGCGCACGGACATCGCGGACGGGCTGCTGCGCCCGGCCGCGCACCGATCGTTCTGCGAGTACAAGGGCTGGGCCAGCTACTGGAGCCTGATGGACGTCGCGGACGCGGGCTGGTCCTATGAGGAACCGACGGCGGGATACGCGGCGATGACCGGCGCGGTCGCGTTCTATCCGAGCAGAGTGGACGAATGCCGGGTCGACGACGAGCCGGTCCGCGCGCAGGAGGGCGACTTCTACGGCGGCTGGATCACGGACGCGATCACCGGCCCGTTCAAGGGCGGACCGGGCACCACCGGCTGGTGAACCGTCGCGTTAGGCTTCGCCGTTCGGATCACCCGCACGGAGGACCACACATGCCGACTTGGCACGAGATTCGCGAGCACGCACGCAGCGCCTACTCCCTGTCCGGGGAGGACGAGGACGGGTTCGCGCTGATCTGGGAGTACGAGGGCGGGCGCTCGCAGAAGATCTCGGTGCGCCGCTTCGCCTTCTGCGAGCAGGACTGGGTCGAGTTCCGCAGCTACGTCTGCAAGGCGGACGAGATGTCACCGCGGGCCGCGCTGCGCAAGAACGCGCAGTTCACGGTCGGCGCGCTCGCCACCGACGAGGACGGCGACTACTTCCTGGTCCACCAGGCGTCGCTGGCCACGCTCGACCCGGACGAGTTCGGGCTGCCGCTGCGCGCGCTCGCCACCACCGCGGACACGCTGGAGAAGCAGCACTCCGAACGGGACGACTTCTGATGACCGAGGTCTTCGTCCCCGCCGACTGGGCGGACCGCAAACCCGGCCCCAAGCACTGGACCGAGGACGCACGCGGCGACGACCCGGCCGCCCGCGAGGTCCACGCGCCGACCGGCACCGGCATCGGCGACGGCAAGGTGTTCCTGTTCCTGTTCGGCTACAAGACCGCGGGCACGCAGGACCCGGGCATGATGGCCGCGGAGCTCGACGAGATCGACGACGACGTGGCCGTGCTGCGCGAGGCCGGCTACACCGTGGTCGTGGACCGGCAGGCCACCCGCGAGGACATGCGCGACGCGGTCACCGGCCGCGGCCTCGGCGACCTCGTCCCGGCCGGCATCTACTGGAGCTCACACGGCGGCGCGGACGGCAGCGTCGAGTGCTGCGACGGCACGATCCTGACGCTGGCGGACATTCCCGCCGCCCACGAGGGACTGCGCCTGCTGGTGCTCGGCGCCTGCTACGTCGGGGCGTACGCGCCGGCCTGGCGCACCGCGCTCGGCGGGCACCCGCTGGTCGCGGGCTGGGGACGGCCGGTCACGCTGCAGCGCGCGATCGACTTCCTGGAGGAGGGCCGCGAGTCCGACGTCGGCCTCGACGACCTGATCAAGCAGTGGATGCTCACCGACGCGCCGATCCCGCCGAACCCGGCCAACGCCGAGTCCGGCCTCGCGCCCGCCGCGGTCACCACCGGCCGGATCGGCCGCCTCAAGCACCGCATGCCGGCCATCGGCGAACGGCTCGGCGCCGGCTGGGCCGAGCACGACAACCATGTGGACATCACGGTGCCGCTGCCCGGCGGGCGTACCCACGTGGTCCAGATGTTCCTGGTCGACGGCACGGATCCGTTCGCCGAGGGCGTCACCATGTGCGGCATGGAGGCCGACGTCGGCCCGACCTCGCCGCTGATCACGCCGGAGAAACTGCTGGCCGCGTCCGGGCACCCCGGTTACGGCCGGGTCGCGCTGGTCACCGGCCCGACCGGCGTCCCGCAGATCGTCACGCAGTCGTTCACGCCGCTGGCCGGCACGTCGACGCAGCAACTGGCGGCGCGCTGCTACCAGGTGGCGCTGCACGCGGACACGCTGGAGTACACGGTCTTCGGCATCGACGAGAGCTAGTTCGTTCCGGGCGTCCGCCGTCGTGCGGACGCCCGGAACTTCACGGTCTTGGTCCTGCGGCTCACATCCTGGAGGAACGCCGACGATG
The DNA here is from genome assembly GCF_000717135.1 of Catenuloplanes japonicus. Taxonomy (GTDB): domain Bacteria; phylum Actinomycetota; class Actinomycetes; order Mycobacteriales; family Micromonosporaceae; genus Catenuloplanes; species Catenuloplanes japonicus. Next base: position 813,227 of record NZ_JNXY01000001.1, on the reverse strand, counting down.
CGGATTCGCGAGTTCGAGGACGGCTTCGCGATCCTCGGCACGGTCCCGCGCGCGTTCGCCCACCCCACGCGCGGCCGCGTCGGCCTGCACCTGATGTATCTGGAGTTCTAGCGCGTGCCGGTGGCGACCCAGATCGTCAGCGTGGCCAGGAACGTGTCGTCGGCGTCGGCCCGGTCGAGGTCGTCGAGCCAGGACGCGGCGCGGTCGGCGAAGCCGATGGCCTGGAACATCTGGCGGTTGAGCGGCATGATCGGCTGGATCGCGGCCACGGACGTGAAGAGCAGGGTGACCGGCTCGGTGCGCACGTCACGCAGGCCCGCGGTGATCAGCCGGCGCCGCAGCGTACGGCCGGACGTCGGCGCGTCGATCGGCTTGCTCATCCGCTGGAACTCCTGGAAGAACGCCAGCCCGCGCTCGTGGAACCCGGCCGGCGAGCCGTCGAGCAGCAGCGAGTCCCAGTCCGTGTCGATCAGGCACAGCCGGCCGCCCGGCACCAGCACGCGGGCCATCTCCCCCACGGCCCGGTCCGGGTCCGCGAGGTGCTGCAGCACGCGCTCGCTGCGCACGCCGTCGAAGAGCTCGTCCGTGTACGGCAGGTCGTAGACGTCGCCGACCAGGTATTTCACGCTGGTCCCGTCGTCCAGGCCGCCGGCCGTGGCGATCATGTCGGCGGAGTGGTCCAGCGCGGTCACGTCCGCGCCCGGCATCAGCCGGGACAGCTCGCGGGCCACCTCTCCGTGCCCGCAGCCGACGTCGATCAGAAACCCGTCCGGCTTCACGTCCCACATGGACAGCGCCGTCGCCCGCACCTGCGCGATGCCGGACGACCCGGCCGCCGCCGCGAGGTACTCCCGCATGTGCGGCGTCTGTTCCGTGCCGCTGTAATCCGCGATCGAAGTCATGCCCTACAGACGCGCCGCGCAGGCCGAGGCTCAACCGGTGTGACGACGGCAACGATCAGCCGAGCCGCGCCTCGACCCAGCCCGACAGTGTGCGCGTGTAATCGGCGCTGATCTCCGAGCCGCCGCCGAGCGTGGGCAGGTGGGTGCAGCCGGGCAGGCGGCTGACGGTCAGGTCGTCCGTCGCGGCGGCGCGCTCCCAGACCGCGATGCTGTCCTCGGCCGGGGTCCACTCGTCGGACTCGCCGTAGCACAGCAGCACCGGGCACGTCACGCGTGCGATGACCGGCTCCGGGTCGTAGTCCATGTCGTCCCAGGTGCCCGCCCGCAGATCGCGCGGGACGTACGCGAGCGGGAACCACGGCCGGTCCGCGTACCGGTCCACGACCTGCTGCGCGTCGGGCATCCGTCCGCGCCGCGCCTCCTCCAGCGCGGTCCGCAGCGCAGCCAGGTCCGCGAGCACGCTCTCGTCGTACCCCCGGAGAAGCAGTTGTCGTGCGGTGCCGAAGCGCATCTGCCGGGCCGGGCTCACGCCGCTGACGGCCACCAGCACCAGGAACGCGACCAGATCGGGATGGGTCGCCGCGACCTCCGCCGCGGGCCACCCGCCCTGGCTCCAGGCCCACAGGCCCACCGGTACGTCCCCGATCCGGCGCCGCACCTCCGTCACGGCCGCCACCGCGTCCGCGGCCTGTACGTCGAACGGCACGTCGCCGTGTTTCCACGGCCGGCGGTCGTACCGCAGCACGGCCACGCCGGCGGCCGGGAGCACGCGCGCCAGGTGCGCGTAGAGGAAGTACGACCGCTGCGGCTCCCCCGCCCCGTGCAGCACCACCACCGCGCCGCGCGGGCCGGCGGGCGTGTCCAGGGTGGCGGGCAGGCGGCCGTCGATGAGCAGTTCCACGACGCGAGTCAACCACGCCTCGGGCGGGCCGATGGCACAGAATGTGGCGTGATCATTCCGAGTGACGAGCAGATCCGGGACCTGCACGCGCGGCACGCGCCGACCGCGGAGGCGTTCGAGAAGGTGTGGACGCACTGCGAGATCGTCTGCGCGATCGCGGAGCAGCTGATGGACGCGCCGGCCGGCCCGGACCTCGACCGTGCGCTGGTGCGGGCCGGCTGCCTGCTGCACGACATCGGCGTCTACCGGCTCTACGACGAGCACGGGCGGCTGGACGGCCGCAACTACGTCACGCACGGGCTGCGCGGTCACGACCTGCTGCGCGAGGAGGGGCTGCCGGACGCGCTGTGCCGGATCTGCTCGCACCATACCGGCGTCGGGATCAGCCGGGAGGACGTGCTGGCCCAGCGGTTGCCGCTGCCGCCCGCGGACTATCTCGCCACCACGGCCGAGGAACGCCTGGTCATGTACGCGGACAAGTTCCACAGCAAGAAGACGCCGCCGGTCTTCAACTCCGTGGAGGCGTTCGCCGCCTCGATCCGCCGGTTCGGCGCGGACAAGCCGGCCCGCTTCCAGGCGCTCCGGGACGAGTTCGGCACGCCGGACCTGGTGCCGCTCGCCCGCCGCTACCAGCACGCGCTGGTGTGACGGCGGGCGAGCGGTCCGGTCGGCGACCGGAACTACAGCGACACGGTGCGCCCGCCGAGCGTCATGACCAGCCGCCCGTCCGAGGCGAACGACCAGGCCAGCGCGCCCGAGTAGCCGGCGCACCGGGAGCCGTTCGACCCGGACCAGAACTGGTTGGAGCTGTCCGCGCTGCCGATGATCCGGTCGTTGGTGCCGCTGGAGCTGCGGCAGGACGTGTTGTTCCGGAACACCGAGCTACCGGCGTCAAAGTTGAAGTTACGTTCCGTGTTGTCGATGCTCAGGTTGTTCGAGATCGTCATGCTGCCCGGGTTGCTGTTGTACGTGAACCCGTGCTTGCCGTTCCTGTACGCCACACTGCGTACCACCGTGTGGTTGACGCCGATGTCCTCGCCGCCGAGCTTGTAGCCGTTGCGGTCACCGTTGCCGTTCGTCGTCCCGTTCGACAGCGTGCCGTTGCCGTAGGCCAGCGAGTCCTCGATCGTCACGGTCCCGATCGGCCCGGTGTCCGACTTCGTGTAGAGGTCCCACCCGTCGTCGATGTTGTTGTGCGACACCGTGTAGCGGAACACGTTGCCCGGCCCGGACGTCAGCTTCGCCGCGAACCCGTCCGCGTCCTCGCCGTCCGAGTCCGCGTTGTCGTGCGACTCCGAGCTCAGGATCAGGTTGTTCGCCGGCCACGCGCTGTTCGGCGTGTCCGAGGCGATCCGGGAGATCTGCAGGCCGCTGTCGCGGTTGTAGCGGGTGATCACGCGCTCGACGATGTTGTTGCTGCCGCCGACGAAGACGCCGTTGTCACCGGCGCGCTCCACCACGATCCCGTACACGCGCCAGTAGTTGCCGTTGACCGCGAGCCCCCGCGCGGCCGGGTCCTCCGCCTGCGCGGAGAAATTCAGGACCGGAGTCTCGCCGGGGTACGCCTGGAGCGTCTTCCGCGCGGACGACGTGCCGTTGTTGCCGGCCGCGATCGTGATCGTCGCGGACGAGTTGTAGGTGCCGCCGCGCAGGTAGATCGTGCCGCCCGCGCCGATCCGCGTGATCGCGGACGCGACCGTGGTCGGCGCGGAGATCGTTCCCGCGGCGGAGGCGCTGCCGGTCGGCGACGCGTAGAGCGCGTTCCCGGCCGGCGGGGGCGTGGTGGCCGGCGGGGGTGTCGGGCTCGGTGACCCGGTCGGGCTCGGGCTCGCTGTCGGGCTCGGCGAGGCGGTCGCCGTCGGCGTGGGTGTCGTGCCGCCGGTGCTGACCGCGACGTCGTCGTAGCCCGCGGACGCGAACAGCGTCTGCAGCCCGATCCGTCCGCCGCCCGCCACGCTGCTGGTGCCGGACCCGACCGCGGTCCCGTCGACGCTGCCGGAGATCGTGCCCCCGCTGACCGACAGGCTCAGCGTGTACCAGGTGCCGGTCGTGACCGTACGCGACGCCGTACCCAGGACGGTGATGTTTCCGCTGTTGACCGCCTGCAGCTGGGCCACGTTGCCGGGGAGCAGCGCCAGCCGGTAGAACGTGGTCGAGCTGGTCGCCCGCGCGAGCAGCCCGACCGTGCCGCCCGAGCCGAACGACAGCGGCTTGACCCGCGCGGACACGGTGTAATCGGTCCAGGACGCGTCGCCGGCGAACTCGCGCGCGTTCTCGCTGGACACGTTCGTCTGCCGCAGCGTCTGCGAGCCGTCCGCCGTGACGGTCCAGGTGCCGCCCGACTTCGACCAGGCGCTGGTGCTGCCGCTCTCGAAGTCCGCGGTGAACACCGTCGCCGCGTGCGCGCCGGTCACGGTGAGCGCGAGCGCGCCCGTGACCAGCGCGGCAATCCCGCCGGCGACCGCCGTCCGGCGCCGTTTCAGGGCAGGGGAAGCTGGAGCCATGGGTGGGTTTCTCCTTGTCGCAACGCGGAGCACCGCCGGACGGGATCGGCGGCGGCAGGGGCCGCGGGCGCGTCCACGGGGCGTTTCCGGCGGTTCTCCGGGACGGATCTTCTGACTCGGATACTTCTCCAGGCGATATACGCGGGTCAATAAGCGGGACGTGCAGGTTTGTTGCAGGTCGCGGGTAACCGGCGATCTCGGCACGACCCTGAAAGCCCTGTGCCGGCAGGCCTCGGTGCGCTTACCGCTGTCGATACCCGAGGGCCGGTTCAGGGCGCCGGCGTGGTGGTGAGGGCTGGTTGGCGGGGGTCAGGCCGGTGCGGATGGGGGCCGGGGCGGCGGGGTCATGAGACGAGGCCGTGGCGGTAGGCGTAGACGACGGCCTGGACGCGGTCGCGGAGGGAGAGTTTGGTGAGGATGCGGGAGACGTAGGTCTTGACGGTTTCGTGGCTGATGACCAGGGCGGTGGCGATCTCGCTGTTGGAGAGGCCGGTGGCCAGCAGGCGCAGCACCTCCAGCTCGCGCGCGGTCAGCGGCAGCTCGCCGGTGGCGGAGGCGTCGGCGGGGCGGATGCGGGCGGCGTAGCGGCCGACCAGCTGGCGGGTGACCTCGGGGGCCAGGAGGGCGGCGCCGGCGGCGACGGTGCGGATGCCGTGGAGGAGCTGGGCGGGCGGGGCGTCCTTGAGGAGGAAGCCGCTCGCGCCGGCCCGGAGCGCCTGGTAGACGTACTCGTCAAGGTTGAAGGTCGTCACGACCAGAACCTTTGTGGGGTACGGCACGCCGGCGCCGGCCAGCAGGCGGGTGGCCTCGATGCCGTCCAAGCCTGGCATGCGCACGTCCATGACGACCACGTCGGGGTGCACGGTCCGGGCCTGGTCGACGGCGGACCGGCCGTCGCCGCACTCGGCGACGACCTCGAGGTCCGGTTGCGCGCCGATGATGGTGGCGAAGCCGGTGCGGATGAGCGGCTGGTCGTCGCAGATCAGGACGCGGATCATGAGGTGGCTCCGGCGGGGACGCGTGCGGTGACCACGAAACCGCCCTCGGCCGCGGGACCGGCGCTGAACGTGCCGCCCAGGGACTCGACGCGGTCGCGCAGGCCGGACAGGCCGCGGCCGCTGCCGCCGGGGGACGCGTCGGCCGAGCCCGAGCCGTCGCTGCTGATCCGCACGTGCACCTCCGAGATCATGTTGCGCACGTGAACGACGGTACGGGCGCCGTGGTCGTACTTGAGCGCGTTGGTCAGTGACTCCTGCACCACGCGGTAGACGAGGACGTCGTCGCTTGCGGCACCCTCCTCGATCAGCTCGATCGGCTGGCCGGCCCGGAGCGTCTGGGCGACCAGTGCGCGCAGCTCGCCGCCGTGGCCGGGGTTGAGCAGGTCGAGCAGGTGCCGCAGGTCCGTGATGGCCTGGCGTCCGGTGCCGGTGACGGCGGTCAGCGTCTCGTCGAGTTTGTCCGGTACGGCGGTCAGGTAGCGCGCGGCCTCGGCCTGCACCACCATCGCGGTCACGTGGTGGGTGACCACGTCGTGCAGCTCGCGGGCGATCCGGGTGCGTTCGGCCGCACGGGTGGCCTCGGCGAGGTGCCGCCGGGCCGCCTCCTCCGCGGTGCGCGTGCGCCGGATCCAGGAGCCGACGGCCCACATCGCGGCCAGCAGCAGCCAGAGCAGCGCGTAGTCGGCGAGCGTGTCGGTCGGGCCGAGCTGGTCCAGTGCGACGCCGAGCGCCAGGAACGCGCCGGTGGTCACGACCATGGTGGCGGCCCGGTGCACCGTGATGTAGGCGCCGGCGCTGATCAGCGCGATCGGCAGCGCGGTCCCGCCGACCGTGTGGTACCCGAAGAGCTGGTCGAACGCGAAGCCGGTGCAGACCAGCGCGAGGCTGACGATCGGCCACCTGCGGCGTAGCGCGAGCGGCAGGCACTCGACCACGATCACCAGGACGCCGAGCAGGTCGTAGTCGCGGGTCGGCATCAGGTCGCCGACCTGGGTGCCGTGCCGGTGCCAGGCCGGGACCAGCGCCACGGCCGTGATCAGCAGCGCGAACGGAAGATCCCGGACGGTGACGTCGAGGCGGCGCCACCGGTCCCGGAGCTTCGTGAAAATCACTGGGCGAGAGTAGGCGACGGGGTCTTCGACCAGCGGGGCGGCACCACGTTGCCGCGGCGGTGGGCCATCCAGAGGAAGACGGCGGTGACGATCACGCCGGCCATGACCGTGGACAGGCTGGCCTCCGGGCCGAACGCGCCGCCGCTGATCCACTCGTTGCCGCTGGTGGACGCGTCCAGCAGGCCCTGGGGCGTGCCGTTGCCGGAGACCTCGGTGCTGAAGATCGCGGAGGCGGTGACGTTCCAGCCGAAGTGCAGGCCGATCGGCAGCCAGAGGCTGCGGGTGGCGATGTAGGCGGAGGTCAGCATGCCGCCGCCGGCGATCGCGACGCAGAGCGCGCCCCACAGGTCCGCGTTCGGGTTGAGCAGGTGGCCGGCGCCGAAGATCGCGGCGGACAGCACGAACGCGATCCAGGTGCCGAGCAGCTTCTCCACGTGACGGAACAGCACGCCGCGGAACAGCAGCTCCTCGGTGACCGCGGCCCCGAGCATGAACCCGGCCAGCCCGGCCGCGCCGGACGGGTGCTCGCTGAGGCCGTGGATCCGGTACGACCCGTTGGCCGCGATGTTGCCGATGACCGCGGAGAACAGCGCGACGCCGAGCAACGTGCCGCGGATGGTCCCGGACGGGGCCGCCCCCGGGAGTGCCTCGGTGACCTCGCGCTTCTCGGTCCATCTGACCGTCCAGTAGTAGACCAGCACCGCGAGCACGGCGACGACCACGCCGACCGCGAGCGCGAGCCAGACCTCGTCCTGGAAGGCCAGGAGCGCCTGGCCACCGGCGAACGAGACCGCGGCGATCGCGACGAGCTGCACAACAAACCGCATGACGAACCTTTCCCGCCTGCCGCGGCCTCCGATGGCCCGCGGCTGGGAAGAAAATTACGGATTGTCACGGCGGAGCGAATCCCTGCGGAGCGGACACTTGGGGTAGCTCTTGCGAGCTACCCCTGCCGCCGGCGGTGCTTCACCACGAGATGCCAGTAGAGGAAACCGGCCGCGCGCAGCGACCGCGCGATCGAGTCGTAGAAAAAGTCCTTCACGCCACTACAACGGCGACAGCGGGTGACGGCTCGAAGATCGAGACACGGTGTGTGACGCGTCACCGGCGGGCCGGCTTCCGTACCGTCGGCGATTATCGGTTTCTGATTCCGGGTGTGTGCCGCGGCCCCCGGGTGAGGGGCCGCGGCGAACGACCGGCTACGGCAGCGTGCAGCCGGGGGCCGGGGCGTCCTGGGAGAGCGGCGCGCCGATCGGGAGCGCGTAGAGCACGTCCAGGATCACCTGCTCCTGACCCTTGTTCATGCCGATGTGGACGTGGCCCGGCCCGGACGGCTCGAGGATGAACTGGCCGGCGCCGTAGTAGTCACGCGGGCCCGGCACGTCCTCCTCGCAGTCCGAGTCGAAGTGGTGCAGCCGGCCCTGCACGACGCGCGCGTAGAGCGTCCCGTCGTGGTAGTGCCAGCCGGTCGCGGAGTCCGCGCCCAGGTAGACCAGGCGGTGCACGTAGTGCTTCCCGAACGCGTCCCACTCCGCGAGGATCGTGCCGGACACCTCACCGGTCGGCGGCGTGGCCTGCGCCACCCCCGCCGTGCCGAGCGTGAGGGCCGCCGCGGCCGCCGCGATGACCGCGGTGCGCCGTTCGTGTCGCTGAGTTCTCACGTTACTGCTCCTCGGATTGCTCACCATTGCAGTGGAATTGTCTCCACGGAGGACACTAACCACTCCGGCGTCAGCAAACCGTTGACGCACCATCAGCGGACCGCCACGGCCGGACCGGCCCCGCGCCGGAGCAGGCCGGCTACCTGCCGCACGTACCCGTGATGATCTGGTCCGCCGTTCACGCGTTGCGTCGGGCGCCGGGAGCACGCGTGGAAGGATGATCTGGTGAAGTCGGCGCTCGCGGTCCTGATGGTGCTGTTCAGCGGCGGTCTCACCGCCCCCGCCCCGGAGACGGTGTGCACGATCTCGGACGGCCGGCTCACCGAACTGTCCGGGCTGGCCGCGACCGCGGACGGCTACGTGACGGTCAACGACGGCGCCGACGACCCCGCCGCCCGCCGCATCTTCTTCCTGGACGCCGCGTGCGAGGTCGCCCGCGCCGTCGCCTACCCGTCCGAGCCGCGCGACACCGAGGATCTGGCCCTGGCCCCGGACGGCACCGTCTGGATCGGCGACATCGGCGACAACGGCGGCGTCCGCGAGTCGATCGGCCTGTGGCGCCTCGCGCCCGGCGCGTCCGAGCCCGTCCTGCAGCGCTACACCTACCCCGACGGCGCGCGTGACGCCGAGGCGCTGCTGCTCGACGGCGACGGCACCCCGATCATCGTCTCCAAGGACCCGATCCGCGCCGGCCTGTACGTCCCCGACGGCGACACGCTGCGCAAGGCCGGCTCCTTCCGCATCCCGGACACGTCCACCAGCAACCCGTTCGGCTTCCCCGGGCGTCTGGTGATCACCGGCGGCGCGGTGTCGCCCGACGGCACGCGGGTGGTCCTGCGCACCTATGCGGACGCGTTCGAGTTCCCGGTCGTCAACGGCGACATCATCAGAAGCATCACCGAGGGTACGGCCGAGAGGATCCCGCTCCCGGACGAGCCCCAGGGCGAGTCGATCACCTACGCCCCCGACGGGAAGTCCCTGCTCACCGTCTCCGAGGGCGAGTCCCCCGCGATCCTCCGCTACCCCTCCGTCGTCCCGGCCCCGGCCCCCTCACCGTCAGCGCCGCCGCCCGCCTCCGAGCCTGCTCTCACGGCCCCCGCGCCGTCCCGCGACGTCACCACCGCGGGCATCGCCGTGGCCGCCGGCGCCGGCCTGCTGGTGCTGGGGGCGCTCGGCTTCGGCCTGGCCAGACGCTTCCGCCGGCCGCCCGGACGCTAGGCTCACCACCCGTGGCGACGGTACGGGCAGAAGCTGCCGCTCACGTACCGTCACGCGGCCTTCGAGGTGCATCACGCCGACGGCGGCAACGGCCGGCTCGTCCGGTCCACCGACGTCCTCCCGCACGCGATGGCCGGTGCGGTCCGGGCACGCGTCGAGCGCGGCATCGTCGAGATCAAACGGGTCGTCGAGTCGGCGGGGTGAGCGAGGCGGGCACCGTTGCCGGTGCCCGCCTCCGCACGACCATCAGGTGTTGATCGCGCCGATGATCGCCGTGTTCGTATGGCCGCTCGCCGCACGATCGCCGATCTTCCGGGCCTGCTCCGGCGTCGCCCCGAGTGAGGCCGCCTCCAGCGTGGCCGCGGTGCGCCGGCGCTCGATCTCGTCGTTGCGCCTCTTCGTCAGCCTGCTCCAACCATTCTTCAGCCTGCTCCAGATGCCCATGATCTGGACGTACCCACACAACCCGGCACGTCAAACCCGTGGTATTCGTTTGTCAATCGGGCCGCGATCGGACGTTCGTACGTTCGGAGGCATGACCACGATGACCGCGCTCCACGACACCCATGCCCGGGACGTCCGGCGGTTCCTGCGCGCGCTGACGCGTGACCCGGATCTGGCCGAGGACCTGCTGCAGGAGACGATGCTGCGCGCCTGGCGGCACCTGGACACGGTCCCGGACGACGACAGCGCGGCGCGGCGCTGGCTGTTCACGGTCGCGCGCCGGCTGGTCATCGACGCCGCACGGCTGCGCCGGACCCGCCCGGCCGAGGTGTCGCCGGTCGCGCTGGAGTGGATCCCGTCGCGCGAGGACGAGATCGGCGCCGCGCTGGCCGCGCAGGCCGTGCGCACCTCGCTCTCCCGCCTCAGCGAGTCGCACCGGTCGATCCTGGTCGCGATGCACATGCGCGGCGAGTCCACCTCGCACATCGCGGCCCGGCTCGGCCTGCCGGTCGGCACCGTGAAGTCCCGCGCCTACTACGCGATGCGCGCGCTCCGGGCGAGCCTGGAGGACGTTGCGGCGTAGCGGCCTATGCCAGCTGCGCGAAGCGGGTGACCAGTGTGGACGGTGCCGGCTGGCGCGCGTTCTCCGCGCGCATCGCCTCCGCGCCGGCCAGCAGCGTCTCGTCGTGGAGCAGGCGGTCGAGCAGGTCGTCGTCGATCGTGTCGACGGTGTCGGCGCGCAGGCCGATGCCGGTCTTCGTCACCAGGTCCGCGTTGTAGGGCTGGTCGCCGTGGTGCGGGACGATCAGCTGCGGCGTGCCGGTGGTGACCGCGGCCATCAGCGTGCCCGCGCCGCCATGGTGGATGATCGCCCGGCAGTGCCGCAGCACCTCGGTGACCGGCACCCACGGCAGCGCCCGCACGTTGCCGGGCAGCCCGTCGAGGCCGGCCGCGGCCGGCAGCAGGAAGTCCGCGTCCAGACGGGCCAGCCGCGGCAGCAGCGCGCCGAGCCGCCGGTCGCGCTCCTCGGCCCTCACCACGGTGCCGAACGAGACCAGCACGCGGGGCCGGTCGCCGGGCGCGAGCAGGTCGCGGGGCAGGCCGGAGGCGCCGTGCAGCGGCACGTACCGGACCTGCCAGCTGTCCGGGTCCGGCCCGTGCAGGCTCGGCGGCACGACCTCGATGCTGACCGCATGCGCCGGCCCGTCGAGGCCGTGCTCCCGGTAGTCGTCCGCCAGCTCGGCGGCGAGCAGCCGGGACAGCGGCCGGCCGTTGAGCGGGCCGAACTGGTGCTCCACGGCCGGCAACCCGGTGATCGCGGCGACCAGCGGGAACGCGCCCTGGAACGGGTCGTACAACAACACGTCCGGCCGCCAGTCGCGGACCACGTCGAGCAGCGGGCCGATCGTGGGGCGGAGCAGGATCGCGTTGGCGGCGGCGGGGCGGCGCAGGATCTCCTCGCCGTCCAGCGCGGCGACGCTCTCGAACCGGTTCCCGGACGGCAACGCCTGATAGGCCTGGTCGACCGTCATCCCGTCGCCGACGTCAACGACCGGCAGGCCGATCACGTCGTACCCGCGCGGGTTCCCGCCGTACCCGGCGAGCAGGACGTCGTGCCCCGCCGCCCGCAGGGCACTGAGCGTGGGCAGCGCGGGCAGCAGGTGCCCGGTCTGAGGAGGTGCGGAGAACAGGACACGCATAGCCACACAGACGAGTGGATCATCATCGGGGTTCACCCGCGTGGCAAGATCGGGAGATGGCTGATGCGGGCAGGGACCGGTACGGCGCGCCGCCGCCGGGCGAGCGACGAGGTGACCGGATCGAGTTCCGGGACGCGTTCGTGGCCCAGGAGCAGGGCTTCCGCCCGCTGCTGCTGGACCTGCTGGTCCCGGCGGACGCGACCGGCCCGGTACCGGTGGTGCTGTGGGTGCACGGCGGCGGCTGGCTCAACGGCTCACCCAAGGTGCTGCCGGACTGGCTGGCCGGCGAGGACCACATCGGCCAGGCGCTGCGCGCCGGTCTCGCGGTGGCGCTCCCCGCCTACCGGCTCAGCGGCGAGGCCGCGTTCCCGGCACCGCTGCACGACCTGAAGTCCGCAGTCCGCTACCTGCGGTACTACGCCTCGGACCTGGGGATCGACCCCGATCGGATCGGCGTCTGGGGCGAGTCCGCGGGCGGCCTGCTGGCGTCGCTGCTCGCGCTGTCCACGGACGAGGGCACGGTCGGCGTCACCGAGGGCAGCTCGCACGTGCAGGCGGCCGTGGTCTGGTACGGCCCGTCGCACCTGGCCACCATGCAGTCCCACCAGCATCCGCGCGCGACCGGCGACCACGACGCGGACGACTCCCCCGAGTCGCTGCTGATCGGCGCGCCGGTCACCCGCTCACCGGAGAAGGTGGCGGCGGCCAGCCCGGTCACCCACGTGCGGGGCGACGCGCCGCCGATCCTGCTGCTGCACGGCGAGGAGGACGTGGTGGTCGGCTACCGGCAGAGCGTGGAGCTGGCCGCGGCGCTGGAGGCCGTGGGGGCGCCGGTCGAGCTGGTCGCGGTGCCGGGCGGGGATCACCTGTTCGGCGGCGCTGACCTGGGCGCCCAGGTACGCCGGAGCGTCGGCTTCCTCTCCCGTACCCTCGGCGATGTTTCTCGAATTTGAATTTTGTCTCCTCCAGATTGCGCCGCACACTAGTGCGAAACGGCGCACCCCGCGCATAAGGTCGTGAGTATGGCCAAGAACGCTCCCACGGACGACGTCGGCGACCGTGATCTCCACGTCGGCACGCCGAAGCAGGCGGCGGCCGGCGTCCCCGGTGTCCTGCACGGCCTGGCCGCCGCCCAGCAGCAGATGGGCGTGCGCCGCAGCGCGCTCACACTGCTCAAGGTGAACCAGGCCGGTGGCTTCGACTGTCCGGGATGCGCGTGGCCGGAGCCCGCGCCCGGCAAGCGCAGCCACTTCGAGTTCTGCGAGAACGGCGCGAAGGCGGTCGCCGAGGAGGCGACGCTGCGGCGGATCACGCCGGAGTTCTTCGCGAACCACTCCATATCCGACCTGGCCGGGCGGTCCGACTACTGGCTCGGCCAGCAGGGACGGCTCACCAGCCCGGTGATCAAGCGGGCGGACAGCGACCACTACGAGCCGATCGCCTGGGACGATGCGTTCACGCTGATCGCCGGGCAGCTCAACGCGGTCGAGCCGGACCAGTCGGTCTTCTACACCAGCGGCCGCACGTCGAACGAGGCCGCGTTCGCCTACCAGCTGTTCGTGCGCGCCTACGGCACCAACAACCTGCCCGACTGCTCGAACATGTGCCACGAGTCGTCCGGCGTCGCGCTGACCCAGACGATCGGCATCGGCAAGGGCTCGGTCACGCTCGAGGACGTGCACGAGGCCAAGCTGATCATCGTGGTCGGCCAGAACCCGGGCACGAACCACCCGCGCATGCTCACCGCGCTGGAGAAGGCGAAGAAGGCCGGCGCGACCATCGTCGCGATCAACCCGCTGCCCGAGGCCGGCCTGCTGCGCTTCAAGAACCCGCAGCACCCGGACGGCGTGGTCGGCAAGGGCACGTCGCTGGCCGACGTCTACATGCCGGTCAAGGTCGGCGGCGACCTGCCGCTCTTCGCCGCGCTCGGTCACCTGCTGCTGCCGCACGCGGATCGCGCCTTCATCGACTCCTACACGGCCGGTTTTGCCGAGTATTCGCGGGCGCGGGCCACCGTGGACTGGGCGATGACCGAGGAGCAGACCGGCCTCGAGCGCGCGCAGATCGAGCAGGTCGCCGCGCTGATGGCACAGTCCGAGGCGACCATCGTCTGCTGGGCCATGGGCCTCACCCAGCGCTCCGACTCCGTGCCGACGATCCGCGAGGTCGTCAACGTGCAACTGCTGCGCGGCATGGTCGGCAAGCCCGGCGCCGGCCTGTGCCCCGTCCGCGGCCACAGCAACGTGCAGGGCGACCGCACCATGGGCATCGTCGAGCGCCCGCCGCCGTGGTCCGCGAACATCACCCGTGAGCTGGGCATCGACGTGCCGCAGACACATGGGTACGACGTGGTCGACGCGATCCGCGCCATGCGCGACGGCCGGGCGAAGATCTTCATGGCGGTCGGCGGGAACTTCGCCTCCGCCGCCCCGGACACCGACGTCACGCTGGCCGCGCTCGCCAACTGCGACCTGACCGTGCACGTGTCCACGAAGCTCAACCGCACCCACGCCACGCCCGGCACGGTCTCGCTCATCCTGCCCTGCCTGGGCCGCACCGAACGCGACCCGGCCGGCTCGGTCACGGTCGAGGACTCGATGTCGGCCGTCCACGCGTCCACCGGCCGGCTCGCACCCGCCTCCCCGGACCTGCTCTCCGAGCTGACGATCATCTCGCGGCTCGCTCAGGCGACGCTCTCGTCGGACCTGCCCTGGGACTCGTGGGCCGCCTCCTACCCCGCCATGCGTGAGGTGATCGCCCGCGTCGTGCCCGGCTTCGACGACTACGAGGCCAAGGTGACGCCGCGTGAGGGCTTCACGCTCCCGCACGGCCCGCGCGACGGCCGCCGCTTCACCACACCGGACGGCAAGGCGCAGTTCACGGTCAACCAGATCGTCGAGCGCCACCTGCCGCCCGGCCGCCTGATGCTGCAGACCATGCGCAGCCACGACCAGTACAACACCACGATCTACGGCATGGACGACCGCTACCGCGGCATCTCCAACGGCCGCCGCGTGGTCTTCGTGGCCGCGAAGGACATCGCCGCACTCGGCCTCGCCGACGGGACGATGGTCGACATCATCTCCGAGTGGAAGGACGGCGTGGAACGACGCGCGCCCGGCTTCCGCGTGGTCGAGTACCCGATCGCGGTCGGCTGCGCCGGCGCGTACTTCCCCGAGGCCAACGTGCTGGTTCCGCTCGACTCCACGGCGGAGCTCTCCAACACGCCGACCTCCAAGGAGATCGTGGTGCGGCTGGAGCCCGCTGCCTGACCGTGTGGATGGCCGCGGCGCCCCGTTCGCCGCGGCCACGTCACATCGCCGTGAACAGCACCGCCCGTCCCGCGGGCGACTCACGTTCCGGGCGGCATTGAAGGTCAAAAACGCACCGACGCGAGAGCCCGGCCGAGGCTCACGGCCCGCGAGGCGACTCACCTACCAGGTGGCACGAAGATCAAGAGCGCGCCGACACGATGGCCGGGTGGGACCTCACTGCTTGGGGGGCGGCTCACCTGCCAGACAGCTTGGGTGCCGCCGTGTCGCGCAATGCCGCGCCGCGCAGTGCCGCGCAGTGCCGCGCAGTGCCGCGCAGTGCAACTCGGGACGGCGCCGTAGGCCGGGCACACGGTGCCCGATATTTCGCCATATAGGCGCACGCCTTTGAAGTGCGCCATGATCAAGGATCATTGGGTGCCGCAAAAACCAGGTCGAGAGCGCGAGTTGACCTGGTTTTTGCGGCACCCAATGATCCTTTGACCTCACGGCATGATCCTTGAGGACGCTCGGTGGCGGGCACGAGACCGATCCGGGCAGGATCCCGCGAGCGCTTTGCCCAACGCCATCACCGATCGCATTCACCTGGGCAACTACCGAGCTTTCGGCGTCACGGCAAGGGAGTACCGGGGCGCTATTTCCTGAAATTTCGGGCACGGCGTGCCCGTCGATCGACGCGGCTCTGGACCTCAACGCCGAAAGTCCATTAAAACATGAAATTTCGGGCGCAGCGCGCCCGCTTCCGGCACTGCATCCGCCACCCCGGCACCGCGCCCGCTTCCGGCACTGCATCCGCCACGCCGGCACTGCGCCTGCTTCCCTGCACTGCGTCCGCCACCCCGGCACTGCGCCTGCCTCCCTGCACTACGTCCGCCAACCCCGGCACTGCGCCCGCTTCCCTGCACTGCGTCCGCCACGGCACTACATCCGTCGCCCCGCCACCCACGCGACACCGATCACCCCGCAGACGCGTCCGTCACGCGGGTGAGGAGCGCGGCGAGCTGGGACAGTTCTGACGGGTCCAGCACCGCGAACGGGGTCACCTGCAGCATCGTGCTCACCAGTTCCTCACGGACCTCGCGACCCCGTGAGGTCAGCGTCAGCACGCGGGAACGGCGGTCGGACGGGTCGGTGGCGCGCGTGACCAGGCCGCGGTCGACGAGCTGGTTCACCAGGAAGGTGAGGTTCGGGGCGTTGCAGTAGAGGCGGTCGGCCATGAGCTTCATGGACGGGGGTGGCTCGGACGGGTCGATGGACCAGAGTGCGTGCGCGGTCGGCGGCGTCAAGCGGTGCAGTGCCAGGAGCGGGCCGATCCGGTCCTCGGCGCGCATCGAGATCTCGTGGGCGGCGGCGACCACGGCGAGAAGGTCCATGCGCCCATCGTAGCGATGCTTCGAGACTCGAAGGATGTGCTACCGTCGCCGCATTAGTTCGAGACTCGAAGGGAATCGGATGGACTACCGCGGCATCACCGCACTCGTCACCGGCGCGTCCAGGGGGATCGGCAGGTCGTACGCCTATGAGCTCGCCCGGCGCGGCGCGCACCCGGTCCTGCTCGCCCGCTCGGCACAGACCCTTCAGGAACTCGCCGACGACCTCCGCGCCCGGCACGACGTCCAGGTGCACACACTGGTCGCGGACCTCAGCACGCCGGACGGGCCGGCCGGCGCGATCCGGGAGCTGCAAAGACGGCACATCGCCGTCGACCTGCTGCTCAACAACGCGGGCATCGGGCCGGTCGGGCCGTTCCTCGACCGGCCGTACCCGCCGCAGCGCCAGGCCGTCGATCTCAACATCCACGGGCTGATGGCGCTCAGCTACGCGCTCGGGGCGGACATGGTGGCGCGCGGCAGCGGCGGGATCATCAACGTCTCGTCCACCGCGGGCTTCCAGCCGATGCCCTACCAGGCCGGATACGCGGCGACGAAGGCGTTCGTGCTCTCGTTCACGGAGGCGTTCGCGCACGAGATCCGCGACAGCGGCGTCCGCGTGATGGCGGCGCACCCGGGCGCGACCGCGACCGGCTTCTTCGACGGCACCACCGCGACCATGGACCCGCGCGTCACCGACAGCCCGGACCGGGTGGCCGCGAAGACGCTCGACGACTTCGCGCGCGGACGCCTCAACTCCTACCCGGGCCGGCCGCTCCACCGCGCCCAGACGCTCGCGGCCCGGCTCCTGCCGCGCACGCTGGTCGTCCGCGCGACCGGCGCGGTCAACCGCCGCGTCGGCCACCACAAGGTCAAAGACATTTAAATACGGATATTCCCACTCCGTGGGTGGTTGCGGTCCGCATGCTCCCGCGGGCTCTCGTTCCGCCGCTGGTCGCGTCCAGAACGAAAACCCGTCCGGGCGTCACTGCGGCTGGACCCGTACCACCACGGTTCTTGCGGGTTTGTCGTGCAGACACTGGCGGTAGGGCTTGTCCCAGAGGCACCACAGCGAGTCCACATAGCCGACGTAACAGTTGGCCAGCACGTTGAAGAACAGCGCCACCAGGAACCGGTAGGTCAGCCGGCCGCGGGTGAGCGCGGTGTAGGGCTCGATCGGCGCCATGGCGATCTTCAGCGCGCGTTTGCCGACCGTCTGCCCGTTCCAGCGGATCGGGACCTCGACCTCGAGGACGTACTGCACCGCGAACACGACGATCACGACCAGGCTGATGCCGATCGTGGGCACCAGCGGCGAGTCCGTGCCCGCGGCCGAGGCCACCAGCGACACCGCACTGCCCGCGATCACGGCCGCCACCGTCGCGGTGATCAGCGCGAACACGACACTGTCGACGATCCGCGCGGCGAGCCGGATCCCCGGATCGGCCAGCGGTCGCCCGTCCGGCGCGGTCGGCTGCGGCGGCTGCGGAAAGGCGCCGTAGGGCTGCTGTTTCGGGTCGCCGTAGGGCTGCTGCGGCGCACCGTAAGCGTCCTGCGGCGCGCCGTAGGGCTGCTGCGGCGCGCCATAGGCGTCCTGCGGCGCGCCGTAAGCCTGACCCGGCGACCCGTGGGACTGTGCCGGAGGCCCGTACGGGGCCTGCGGGTCACCACCGTAGGGCTGCTGCGGCGGGTACTGCGGTGGGTACTGCGGCTGATCACTCACGCGCAGTTTGTATCAGGTGCCCCACCGGCCCCGCGCCCGCGGTCGGGACCGTGACGCCATCACCCCGATTCCAGGCTTCCGCACACGCGATGGCCGCAGCAAAGACGGGCCGGCACACCTATTTCTGGGATTCCGCACGCGCGGTGGCCGGCAGCGGGGACGGGCCGCCGCACGCGAGGTCCGTTGAGCGCGGCCAGGGCGGTGACGGTCGGGCGGGGTTCTCGGGACCGGCCACGGGCCCGGCGGCCCGCGGGAGCGTGCGGGCCGCCACCACGCCGGGAGTGGGAATATCCGCTTTTAAAGGTTTTTGATGGTTTTCGACCGCACGCTCCCGCAGGCGGCGGAGAACGTCACCGGGCCGGCCCCGGAGTCGCCGGAGTTCATCGATGGCTACCGGGAGCAGCTGCGGCGGATCGTCGCGCGGCTGGGCTGACCGTTCGGACGACGCAGAGTCCGATATGTACTGACAGAATGCGACGGCGAGGATACGCACCGCGGGGGGATGAGATGGACCGTCCAGACTGGGTGCCGGACGACGTCGACATGAGTGTGCCGAACGTCGCCAGGGTCTACGACGCCGCGCTCGGCGGCACGCACAACCTGCCGGTCGACCGGGAGATGCTGCTCCAGGCGCAGAAGCTGTTCCCGGCCGTGGCCGACTTCGCGTTCGACAACCGGGCGTTCCTGGGGCGGGCCGTCCGGTGGCTGGCCGCGCGCGGGGTACGCCAGTTCCTGGACATCGGCTCCGGCATTCCGGCCATCGGCAACGTGCACGAGATCGCCCGGGTCGTGGCGCCGGACGCACGGGTGGCCTATGTGGACGTGGATCCGGTCGCGGTCCGGCACGGGCAGCAGATCCTGGCCGACGATCCCGGCGCGGTCTTCGTGCGCGGCGACCTGCGGCAGCCGGACGACATCCTCGCGGATCCGGCCGTGGCCGGACTGCTCGACCTGTCCGCGCCGGTCGGGGTGCTGCTCTGCGCCGTCCTGCACTTCCTGCCGGACTCGGACGATCCCGCCGGCCTGGTCGCCCGCCTGCGCGACCGGCTGGCCCCGGGCAGCCACGTCGCGATCTCGCACGGCACCCGCGTCGAGGAGTTCGACGCCGCGCCGATGGACGAGATCGGCGGGCTCTACCGGCGCACCACGATGCCGTTCTTCGTGCGCAGCCGGGCCGAGGTCACGGCGATGCTGGACGGCTGGGAGCTGTTGCCGCCCGGCGTGGTCCCGATCGGCGACTGGCATCCGGAGCTGGGCGACGCGGTCCGGCCGCAGCCGGCGATCCTCGGTGCCGTGGCGAGGCGGTCCTGAGTGGAGACGTCGCGAGCGTCGTACGGTGAGACCCTGCTGGTGTCGATCGGCTGGTACGCGACCGTGCTCGCCGGGCTCGCGGCCGGCGACGCCACCACACCGGACCGGCCGCGGGGCCCGGACGACTGCACCACGATCGGCTCGTGCCTGTCGCTGCTCGACCTGCTGCCGCTGCTCACGGTCGTGGCCGGCGGCGGACTGCTGCTGCTGTCGCTGCCGGTGGCCGCGATCGCCCGGCTCGTCACCAGGTCCGCCGTCGTGGCCGGCACGCTGACCGCGGGCGGAACCGCCCTCACGGCCTGGACGGTCATCACGGTGCTGGCGGCGAGCCGATGACGAAGCCGCCCGGCACCGACGACGAGGCCGCAGCCAACGCTCACGCCACCGACGGCATGACGACGGCCGGCCCTCGCGCAGCCGACGACGAGACGGCGGCGAACCCCCGCGCAACCGACGACCGGACGACGACGCGCCCTCGCGACGCCGACGACGCGGCCCGACCTCGTGCAACCGACGACGAGCCGGCGACCGACGCTCTCGGCGGGCTGATCATGAGGGCGCTCTTCGTCGCGTGGCTCTACGGCGTGCCGTTCCTGCTGATCATGGACCTGTACCGGCGTACCGGCAACCCCTACCTGCCGACGCGCGCGGAGGCGGGCACGTTCGCCACCACCACCGACGCCATCCTGTGGGCCTCGCTGATCCTGGTCTGGGCACTGCCCGCGATCGGTCTGGCGCTGGCCCGGTGGCGGGAGAACGAGCACTGGTCGCGCGCGTTCTCCCGCTCGTTCCTGTGGTCCGCCGCCTACCTGATCGTCTTCTCCATGATCGCGGCCCAGGCGAGCACGCCGCTGATCGGCAACGTGCCGGATTCGGAGGAGCCGGCCCCGCGGGTCACCCACTGCGTCGAGCGCAGCGGCGGTGACAGTCGCTGTCCCGGCGGCTGACCGGGCGGGTCTTTCCCGCGCCGCGCGGAAGGTGAGCCCGCGGGAGCATGCGGACCGCAACCACCCACAGAGTGGGTAAATCTGGCTATTTGCTCTTGGTGTCGGTGGTGATGCAGTCGTCGTTGTCGGTGCCGCCGCCGGAGTCGGACTCCCACTTCAGCGTGGTCGTGGCCGGGATCAGCTGGGCGTAGGCCTCGCCGTCCTCCAGGCAGTCGTCGTGGTCGCGGCCGACCTGCGAGCCCTCCGGGTCGACGCGCCAGACGCCCTCGCGGGTCAGCTCGACGCGGACGTCGAAGCCCTTCGCCTTGGTCTTGCGGAAGTGGGACTGGAGCGGGACCACCCACAGGCCGGACGGCTTCTGCTCGACCTGGGCCTGGTCGCCGCGGTCGCCGTTCTCGTCCCAGGCGTCGATGTAGACGACCGTGCCGGGGCTGATCTGCCGCAGCTCGCTGTTGTCGCTGCCACAGGCGGTGAGCGTCGTCGCGGCCGCGGCGATCAGCGCCACGGTGAGAGCACGCTTTCGGGCGATCATGACCATCCTTCGGACGGGGTGTCGTTGACCTTGGTGAGCGTAGACAACGCTGTCACGGAAGGAGTTCGACGTAGCCGCTGATGCCGTGCACGCGGACCCGGCTGCCGTCCGGGATCAGGCGGGTCGCGCCCTCGACGCCGACGACCGCGGGCAGTCCGTACTCGCGGGCGATCACGGCGCCGTGCGTCATCAGGCCGCCGATCTCGGTCACCAGACCGGCGATCGACACGAACAGCGGCGACCAGCTCGGGTCGGTGTAGGCGGTGACCAGGATGTCGCCGGGTTCAAGGTCGGCGTGGGCCATGTCGTGGAGCACGCGGGCGCGGCCTTCGACGACGCCGGCGGACACCGGAAGACCAGGAAGGGCACCCGGGGGTACGTCGTCACGCCGGTACGATCCGGTCAGGATCTCGCCGTCCGAGGTGATGACGCGCGGCGGGACGAGCGCCTGGTGGATGCGGTGCTCGGCCTCGCGGCGGCGGATCAGCCGCTCGTCGGCCTGCCGCGTGCGCGCGACCTCGTGGAACTCCTGGAACGTCAGGTAGAACGCGTCCTCCCGGCTGCGGAGGACTCCGGCGTGGACCAGGCGGTCGGCCTCGGCCATCAGCGCCTGCTTGTAGACGAAATAGCGGGCGATGATGCCGTATTTCGGGTACTCCCGGTAGCCGATGAACGTGCGGACCCGGTCGATCATGCGCTTGGTCTCGTCGGCCCTGCGGTCGCCGTCGGGCTGGGCCCTGAGACGGCTCAGCACGTCCCGCTCCTTCTCCGCCGCCTCGTGGGCGCCCAGCGCGAAACGGCGGGCGGCCTCGCCGGGCGCGAACGTGCGGACGTGGTCGAGGATCAGCGGCACCAGCGCGGCCGGGTCCTCGCTCCACCGGGTCCTGGTGATGTCGATCTCGCCGGCGCAGCGCATGCCGTAGCGGTCGAGGTAGGCCTGGATCGCGTCGTGCGCCTCGGGCCCGCCCGGGAGCGTCGGCAGCTCGTCGAGGCTGCGGCCAGCCTGAAGGTGCGCCACGACCTCCGGGTGGGGGCGGATGACGTCCGCGACGTCGAGCAGCGCCAGGCCCATCTCGGACGTGATGTTGCCGGGCGCGGAGAGCGTGAGCCTGTCGGCCGCGTTCTGTTCGACGAGCCAGTCCGCGAGGTGGGTGTTGAGCCAGTCGGTCGCGTCCATCCCGGCCATGATCGCCTGGAAGTTGAGCGGGTCGGTGAGGAGGCGTTTGTGCTCCTCGAAGGCCTCTCGGAGGAAGTCGAAGAGCGCGGGGCCGGTAAGGCCGTGGATGTCGCGGCGGAGCTTGGCGACGGAGTCCTCGTCGCGGGCGATCAGGCCGGCGACGATGGCGGGGTCGGTCTCGATCGGGGCATTGTGACCGGGCGGGGCGGCGGCGGGGCGGGCCGCGGCCGCGGCGGCACCCGGCTCGGCCGGGAGCGAGGGGATGAAGTCGCCGCGGTCGAGGACGGTCTGGAGCGCGTCGCCGAACAGCGGGTCCGCCCTGGTCACCATGGTCATGAAGCCGGCCCGGACCGCGGGTGAGGTCAGGCGCGGCGTGGCGTCGACGAAGAGGCGGCCACCCGCGGCGAGCATCGGGGCCATGGCGGTGAGCTGCCAGCAGGAGACGCCGAGCGGCTTCATCGCGTCCGTCATCATCTGCTGGTGCCCGACGGAGAGGAAGACGTGGTTCCCGCCGTCCGCAGTCTCCGGGATCGGGTAGAGCGTGGTGATCGGCCGGCTCTGCACGATCTGGAACTCGTCGCCCGCCAGGCACCACTCGATGTCCTGCGGGCTGCCGAAATGCGCCTCGATCGTGCGGCCGAGTTCCACCAGCCGCACGGCCTGCGCGTCGGTCAGGGACGGACGGTCCGCGGCGATCGCCTTGCTCACCAGCTCGCCGTCGCGGACCGTGAAGACGTCCGGGTTCACCAGACCGGAGACCAGTGCCTCGCCGAGACCGCACCCCGCGTCCACGGTGGCCAGCTTCCGGTTCCCGGTCACCGGGTCGGCGGTGAACATGACACCGGACGCCTCCGGCACGACCATCCGCTGCACGACCACGGCCATCCGGATCTGCCGGTGGTCGAAGCCGTTCCGCAGGCGGTAGGTCACGGCCCGGTCGGTGAACAGGGACGCCCAGCAGCGGCGGACGTGGTTGAGCACCGCGTCGGCACCGGTCACGTTCAGGAAGCTGTCCTGCTGGCCGGCGAAGGAGGCGGTCGGCAGGTCCTCCGCGGTCGCGCTGGACCGGACCGCGACCGCGGCATCCGTCCCGAGGACGGTGAGCGCGGCGGTGATCGCGTCCGCGAGGTCGGCGGGCATCTCGATCGCCTCGATGCTCCGGCGGACGTCCGCGCTGAGCGTGCCGATCGTGTCCCGGTCGTCGGCCTTGAGGCGGGAGAGTTCGTCAGGCACCGAGACCTGGGCCATGACCTGCTGGAACGCGGCGGTTGTCACGCAGAAGCCGGGCGGCACGGAGACGCCGTCGATCCGGGAGAGCTCGCCCAGGTTGGCACCCTTGCCGCCGACTGCCGCGATCATGGTCCGGTCCAGTTGGTCCAGACCCAGCACGTGCTCTTCGATCATGTGCGCTACCCGTCCGATCAATGGTCACCATCGACCACAACCCGGGCAGATCGCACCGCGTTGTGGTCTCGGCCGAGGATTCTGCGCCAGGACCCGGCTCTTGCCGCAAGCCCGGGGGTGCGATATACGTTAGAGGTGGCAGGGAGAGTCTTCTCCCGGCCTTATTTTTTGCACGCCGCACCACCACCGCGGGCACACCACCACACCCCGGCACCGGACGCTTCGCACCCGATATTTCGTGTTATCGGTTGCGTGGGGTTGGTCGGCCGCAGCGGTCTGGGCGTAAGCCGCGCCGCCTGGCGGGAGCAACGACGGGAGTCGCGGCCTTGGGCCGACCCGCGCGAACCGGCTCCGACGGGGCGGGCAAAGCGAAGCGCCGGCGAAGTCTTTGCCCGCCCCGAGGTTTGCCCGCGGGAGCATGCGGGCCGGACCACGCCGGAAGCGGGAAAATGATCTTCCGCTCTTTTGATCTTGAAGTGCAGGCCCGACCGTGGTCGAGACCTCGTGCAAGCCGCACACTCCGCGCCCGAAATATCACCATGAGGCAGCCGACGATAGGCGCGAGCTACCCGCACCCGCGTGTGGATCATTGACGTCTGCGAAATGGTGGTCAACGAGCGACTTTGACCGCCATTTCGCAGACGTCAATGATCCACATACGGCGATGCGGCGGTTCATCACGAATGGGACGCCCGGCAACGGCAGGGCGGGCCTTCCGGCGCCGGGAACACGGCCGGCGACCGGGCGCACATGCCGGGCGCCGGCGCAATCAGCTACCGGGCGCCGGTCTGGGCAACCGCGGTTCACGTCTTCGCACGGCCTCAACAGATCATCGAGGAGATAGATCGAGCCGCCGCCTCGCCCCGGCGGGGTGGGTCAAGATCCTTGCATACGCCACCGCTGTCATCAGGGTCGAATAGCGGCGGTGGCGCTTGCAAGGATCTTGGGTCCCGGATGCTGGACGCAGACTCTCGGGATGCGGGAGAGCGGGGCATCCGGCGATCAGGCCGAGGCGCGCCAGACCACCGGGGAGGGCAGCACGACCGGGTCGGGGTGTTCGCCGTCGATCTGGCGCAGGACCAGGTCCGCCGCGACCGAACCCACGTCCCGTGCGGGCTGGTGGATCGTGGACAACGGTGGCTGGGTGCGCAGGGCCCACGTGCTGTTGTCGAAGCCTACGAGCCCGACCTCCGCGGGCACGGCCCGGCCGGACTCCCGGAGCACCTCGAGTGCGCCGGCGGCCACCGCGTCCGACGCGGCGAAGACGCCGTCGACAAGGGGCTCACGGGACAGCAGTTCGCGCATGCCCTTCACGCCGGCGGTGTAGTCGTAGAGCGGGGCCTCGACCACCAGCGCCGGATCGAACCGCTCCCCCAGGGCGGCCCGGAAACCGGCGAGCCGGTCGGCGCCGGAATCACGGTCGAGGGCGGAGGCGATCATGCCGATCCGGGAGCGGCCGGTGGCGATCAGCCGGGTCACGATGGCCTGGGCGGAGCCGGCGTTGTCGATGCCGACCCAGGGGATCTCGCGG
Organism: Catenuloplanes japonicus; assembly: GCF_000717135.1. Taxonomy (GTDB): domain Bacteria; phylum Actinomycetota; class Actinomycetes; order Mycobacteriales; family Micromonosporaceae; genus Catenuloplanes; species Catenuloplanes japonicus. The sequence goes on along the minus strand of NZ_JNXY01000001.1, from coordinate 788,520 downwards.
CTCAGGTCCGGTGGGTGGCCGACGAAGACGGCGGGCAGGCCCAGGGAGGCGATCACGCGGGTGATCGGGTCGTGGGTGCGGGCGGAGACGACGATGGCGCCGTCGACGAAGCCGCCGCTCAGGTAGCGGGCCACGCGCTCGGTGTCGCGGGCGGAGTCGACGACCAGGCTGACCATCTGGTGGTCGGCGATGGAGAGCGTCTCGTTGGCGCCGAGCATGATCGCCCCTATGTTGGGGTCCTCCAGCAGCAACGAGTGCGGTTCGAGCGTGAGGAAGCCGACGGCCTGGGAGCGCCGGCGGACCAGGTTGCGGGCGGCCGTGTTCGGCACGTAGCCGACGGAGGCGATCGCGGCCTCGATGGCCGCGCGGGCCTCGGTGGAGACGTATCCGCCGTTGAGGACCCTGCTCACGGTGCCGCGGGAGACGCCGGCCGCGGCCGCCACGTCGTGCACCGTGGCGCGTCTGGGTGGTCTGCTGGCTGCCACGCGGCACAGCGTAGCGGCGTGGTCTTGACCACCGAACGGCCGCGTGACACTGTGTGCACGTTCACACACCCGACACCGCACGGAAATGTGTGCACGTGCACACAAGCCGGGGAGGCAGCTACGTGACCAGGCACCGGTCCGCGGTGGTCTTCTTCGTCGCGCCGTTCGGGACACTGTTCGCGCTCTTCTACCTGCTGCCCATCGGGTACGCCGTGGCCCAGTCGCTCTACACGGTCGAGCGCACCGGCACGTTCGGGCCGGCGCGGGAGGTCTTCGGCGGTCTGGTGCAGTACCAGCGCGTCTTCGCCGACGGGCCGTTCTGGGCGTCGGTCGGGCGGGTGCTGCTGTTCGGCGTGGTGCAGGTCCCGGTGATGATCGGCCTGGCGCTGCTGCTCGCGCTGCTGCTCGACTCCGGCCTGGTGAAGGGGCGCCGCTTCTTCCGGCTGGCGTTCTTCGTGCCGTATGCGATCCCGGGCGTCCTCGCCGCGATCATGTGGGGCTTCCTCTACTCCCCCACGCTGTCGCCGTTCACCGCGCTGACCAGGGCGATCGCGCCGCTGGACGCCGGACTCGTGCTGTGGGCGATGGCGAACGTGGTGACCTGGGTCTACGTCGGCTACAACATGCTGATCATCTACTCGGCGCTGCTGGCGGTCCCGCCGGAGATCTACGAGGCGGCGCGCATCGACGGCGCCGGGCCGGTGCGGCTCGCCTGGTCGGTGAAGATCCCGCTGGTCCGGCCCGCGATCGTGCTGACCGCGGTGTTCTCGGTCATCGGCACGCTGCAACTGCTGGCCGAGCCGCAGGTGTTCCGCAGCTTCAGCTCCGCGGTGTCCAGCACCTACACGCCGAACCTGACCGTCTACGCCACCTCCTCGATCCCGAACTTCCACCTGGCCGCCGCGTTCTCCGTGGTCCTGGCGCTGGCCACCTGCGCGCTGTCGTTCACGGTGCTGAAGGTGAGCACGCGATGAAGGGCCGGCCGGCCGCGATGACCGTGATGGGCGTGTGCACGGTCTACTTCCTGACGCCGATCTGGTGGCTGTTCGTCAGCGCCACCAAGACCCGCGCGGACTTCACCACCACCGCGCCGCTGTGGTTCGCGGACGTCGCGCTGGTGGACAACGTGCGCGAGGTGCTGACGTACCGTGACGGGATCTTCGTGCGCTGGATGGGCAACAGCGTGCTCTACACGGCCGGCGCCGCGCTGATCGGCACGCTGCTGGCCGCGATGTGCGGTTATGCGCTGGCGATCTACCGCTTCCCGGGCCGGGAGACGATCTTCAACGTGGTGCTCGGCGGCGTGCTGGTGCCCGCGACCGCGCTCGCGCTGCCGCTCTTCCTCATCTTCAGCAGGGCCGGCGCGGCCAACACGTTCTGGGCCGTGTTCCTGCCGAGCCTGGTCAACCCGTTCGGCGTCTACCTGGCCCGGATCTACGCGGCCGCGAGCGTGCCCGGCGAGCTGGTCGAGGCGGCCAGGATCGACGGCGCCGGTGAGGTGCGCACCTTCTTCACGATCTCGGCGCGACTGATGCTGCCGGCGCTGGTGACGATCTTCCTGTTCCAGTTCACCGCGGTGTGGAACAACTTCCTGCTGCCGCTGATCATGCTGGGCGACGAGCGGCTGTTCCCGGTCACGCTCGGGCTCTACACGTGGAACACGCAGGTCAACCAGGTGCCGCAACTGCGCGGGCTGGTGCTCGTCGGTGCGCTGCTCTCGGTCGTACCCCTGGTGGTCGCCTTTCTGCTCCTCCAGCGCTTCTGGCGCAACGGTCTCGGCACCGGGTCCGTGAAGTAACACCCCCTCATCAGAAAGCAGGGAGACCGATGAAGATCCCCCGTCGGCCGCTCGCCGTGGCAGCGAGCGTTGCCGTGCTGGTCACCGCCTGTTCCGCACCGGACGATACCGCCGATGCGGCGGCCTGCACCCCCGGCGACGCGCAATCGGTCACGCTGACCTACACGTCGTGGATCCCCGGCATCGAGGAGGTCGTCGACGTCTGGAACAAGGCCAACCCGAAGATCCAGATCAAGGTCCAGACCGGACCGAACGGCAACAACGGTACGTATCAGAACTTCTTCAATCAGCTCAGAGCCGGAAACCCTCCTGACCTCGGCCACATCGAGTACGACGCGCTGCCGAGCTTCCGCGTCCAGGACGGCCTGTTCGACCTCGGCGCCTGCGCGAACGTGGCCGACGCCCGCGGTCAATTCATCGACTGGACCTGGGACCAGGTGAGTTTCGGCGAGGAGAACTCGGCCTACGGCATCCCGCAGGACTCCGGCCCGATGGCGCTGTTCTACCGCAAGGACCTGTTCGAGAAGAACACCATCGCGGTGCCGGCGACCTGGGACGAGTACGCGGCCGCGGCCGAGAAGGTGCGCGCCGCCGGCGGCTACATCACGAACTTCTCGCAGAGCGACATCAACCAGTTCGCGGGCCTGTCCTGGCAGGCCGGCGCGCACTGGTTCGCCAATGACGGCGACGCGTGGACCGTGCGGCTGACCGACCCGGAGACCACCAAGGTCGCCGCGTACTGGCAGGGCCTGCTCGACCGGAAGCTCGTCTCCACCGTGCCGCCGTGGACCACCGAGTGGGACCACGCCTACAACTCCGGCAGCGCCTGGACCTGGGTCTCCGCGGTCTGGGGCGCGAACTCGATCTCCTCCGGCGCGCCGGACACGGCCGGCCGCTGGGCGGTCGCTCCTATGCCACAGTGGCAGGCAGGGGGCGCGGTCTCCGGCAACTGGGGCGGCTCGTCCACCGCGGTGTTCAAGGGTTCGGCGCACCCGTACGAGGCCGCGCAGTTCGCGCTGTGGCTGAACACCAGTGAGGAGGCGCTCACCCTGCTGGCCCAGAAGGCCAACCTGTACCCGGCGACGAAGGCCGGCGCGAGCCTGCCGGTCTACGCGCAGGGCGTCGAGTTCTACGGCGGCCAGAAGATCTACGAGGTCTTCGCGCAGGCCGCCACGCAGGTCACCCCGGGCTTCGTCTGGGGACCCACGATGACCTCGACGTACGCCACCACCTCGGACGGCTTCAAGACGGCCGTCTCCGGCGGCGGCACGCTGACCGGCGCGCTCGCCGCGGCACAACGGTCGACCGTCGACACCCTGAAATCGCAGTCCATTCCCGTCAAGGAGTAAGCCCTGATCCGCCAGCTTCGCGCCGCGGGCGTCAGCCTCGTGCTGGACGCCCGCGACGCACGACCGCCCGCCATCGTCCACTGGGGCGCCGACCTCGGCGACCTCTCCCCGGAGTCGCTCGCCGCGCTCGCCGGCGCGTCCGTACCCGCGGTGCCGCCCAGCAGCATCGACGTGCCGCTGCGGCTGCCGCTGCTGCCGTCGTTCGCCGACGGCTGGAGCGAGCGACCCGGCCTCGACGGCTTCTTCGTCACGCACGCGCCGTACGCGCCCACCGGCTGGTCGGTCGCGTCCGGGGACGGGTGGATCAGCGTGTCCGCCGACGGGCCGCTCTCGGTCACCACCCGGCTCGAGCTCTCGCCCGAGGGCGTGCTGCGGGTGCGGCACACGCTGGTCAACAACGGCGACGCCGACTTCGTGCTGACCGCGCTCGACGTGCAGCTGCCGGTCCCGGACCGGGCCCGCGAGGTACTCGACTTCTCCGGCCTCTGGGCGCACGAGCGCCGCCCGCAGCGCGGCGAACTGCACCAGGGCGCGTGGATGCGCGAGTCCCGGCACGGCCGCCCCGGCCACGACGACGCGTTCCTGCTGGCCGCCGGGAAGCCCGGGTTCGGGTTCCGCGACGGCGAGGTCTGGGCCGCGCACCTGGCGTGGAGCGGCGACAAGCGCGTCTGGGCGTCCCGGTCCGCGCTCGGCCCGGCCGTGATCGGCGCGGGCGAACTACTCGGCGCCGGTGAGGTGGTCGTCGCGCCCGGCGCGGAGCACCGCACGCCGTGGCTGGTGGCGGCCTGGTCCGATCGGGGCCTGGACGGGCTCTCCGACCGGCTCCACCCGTGGATCCGCGGCCGGAACACGCTGCGCCGCCCGCGACCGGTCGTGCTGAACACGTGGGAGGCGGTCTACTTCTCGCAGGATCTCGAGACGCTCGGCGCGCTCGCGGACGCGGCCGGCGCGGTCGGCGTGGAACGGTTCGTGCTGGACGACGGCTGGTTCACCGGGCGTCGCGACGACCGGCGCGCGCTCGGCGACTGGTTCGTCGACACCGGCGTGTGGCCGGCCGGCCTGCATCCGCTGATCACGCGGGTCCACGACGCCGGGATGGACTTCGGGCTGTGGGTCGAGCCGGAGATGGTCAGCCCCTCGTCCCTACTCGCCGATCAGCATCCTGACTGGGTGCTCGGTCAGGGCCCGACGTGGCGGTTCCAGCGCGTGCTGGACCTGGCCAACCCGGACGCCTACGCCTATCTTCTGGAGCGGTTGAGCGCGCTGCTGACCGAGTATCCGATCGCGTTCCTCAAGTGGGACCACAACCGGGACGTGCTCACGCCCAATGTGGCGCACCGGCAGACGACCGCGCTCTACCGGCTGCTCGGCGAGCTGCGCGCGGCCCACCCGGACGTGGAGATCGAGAGCTGCGCGTCCGGCGGCGCGCGCATCGACCTCGGCATCCTGGAGCTGGTCGACCGGTTCTGGACCTCGGACACCAACGACCCGCTGGACCGGCAGTCGATCCAGCGATGGACGTCTCTGCTCGTACCCCCGGAGTATCTGGGTGGTCACCTCGGAGACCGGGACGCGCACATCACCGGTCGCACCACCGACCTCGCGTTCCGGCAGATCACCGCGCTGTTCGGCAGCGCGGGCATCGAATGGAACCTGCTGCACGCGACCGACTCCGAGCGGGACGCGATCGCGGCGTGGATCACGCTGCACAAACGGCTGCGCGGCCTGCTGCACACCGGTCGCGTGGTGCGCGCCGACACCGCGGACCCGGCGCAGCTGGTGCACGGCGTGGTGGCGCAGGATCTTCGCAGCGCGATCTTCGCCTATGTGACGCTCGAAACCCCACAAGCAGCACTGCCGTCACCGGTACGGTTCCCCGGACTCGATCCGGAGCGGGTCTACACGGTCACGCCGTTGCTGACCGGGCCGGTCACGCAGGACGCGCCGCCGCCGTGGGTCACTGCGGGGTCGGTGACGCTGCCGGGGCGGGTACTGTCCGAGGCGGGGGTGGCGGTACCGCTGCTCAAGCCGCAGCAGGCCGCGCTGTTCGAGGTGACGACGGCCTGAGCCCGTCGCGCCGCGCTTCCCGGTGATCGGGGCGTCCCCAGGTCGTCATGAGGGCCGCCCCGATCATGGGTACTGCCGGGCGGGCGCGGTTCTGTCGGACCCGGGCGATACGGTGCCGGCCATGCCGATCTCAGCCGACCAGGTCTCGTCGTGGGTGCAGGCCGGCGCGGTGGGGCCGCTGACCGACGCGCTGGCGGCGGCGGACGAGCAGGAGCGCCGCACCGTCGCGCCCGCGATCCGGCAGCTGGAGCCCAGGCCCGAGAGCGCCGCCTTCGTCCAGACCATGTCCTACGAGGAGCATCGCCGTCTCTGGGACCTGGAGGCGCGCCGGTCGCCGGTCCGGCAGGACGCGCTGCGGGTCGCCGGCGCCGCCTGCCTGCCCCGCGCGGCCGACATCGTCTCCTGGCTGCGCTCCGACCGGTTCTGGGAGCCGAGCACGCCGGCCGGGACCGCCGCGATCGTGCGCGTGCTCCAGCTGCCCGGCCGCCCGTCCGCCGCCGCGGTCGCCCGCGGCCTCGCGGACCGCCTGCGCCCGAACGGCATCGACCGGCAGTGGGCGGTGGCCGCCGCACTGCTGCGGGCCACCGGCCAGACCCCGCCGGCCACCGAGGCGGTGCTGCGCGGCTGGCTGCGGGAGACCGGGCTGGACACGGACAGGTTCCGTGCCGACCCGTGGACGCCGGAGCTGCTCCCGCGCGTCTTCGAGGTCACCGGCGTCACCTCGGAGCTGGACGGGTCCGGGCCGGCCGCGCTCACCCGGCTCTGCGCGGTCGGCGGATTCGACCGGACCGTGCTGCTGGACTGCTGCGTGCTGCGGCTGGTGGGCGGCGGCCGGCCGGGCGCGATCCGGCCGGTCGTCGCGCTGCACCGGATGCTCGCACCCACGGCCGCGGAGTCGGCGGCACGCACGCACGAATACCTCGGCCTGCTCGCCGGCCCGCACAGCATGGTGGCCGGCCTGGCGCTGGAGGCGCTGCGCACGGCCGGCACGGATCCCGCACTGGTCGCGGACGCCGGCTACACGGTGCTGGCGCGGACGGAGAAGAAGCTGGTCCGCGCGCAACTGTCCTGGATGGACACGACGCTGGCCGCCACGCCGGACCCGGGGCTGTTCGCCGCGCTGCTGACCGGCCTCGGCAGCCACGCCGCCGACATCACGGAGCTGACGCTGACGATCGCGGGGCGGCACCTGGACGCGGTCGGCTCGCGCGGGCGTGAGCTGCTTGCCGCCGCGGCGGACGGGCTGGACGGCGACCTGCGATGGCAGGCGGAGGCGGTGCTCGGAGCCGCCGGGCCGAGCGGCGCCGGGCCGGGCGGCGCTGTCGGACCGGGCGGCGCTGTCGGGCCGGGCGGCGCTGTCGGGCCGGGACATGTCGGCTGGCCGGGCGGCGCTGTCGGGCCGGGTGGTTCCGCCGAGTCGCGCCATGCGGACGGGCCTGGCGATGCCGTTGGGCCGAGTGATTCCCCAGGGCGAGGCAACAACGCCGGAACGCGCGGTGCGGCCGCGCCGAGCGGTGCCGCCGCACCGCCCGGCCGGGTGTCGCCGCCGGCCCCGCCGATGCCGCCGCCGATCGGGTCCGTCGCGGAACTCGCGGCCTTCACCGTCGCGGTCATCCGGGACCGGGACGGCGATCCGGTGCAGGCCGAGCGCGTCCTCGACGGGATCGCGAGGTTCGCGCGCACGGAACGGTCCGCGCTCGCCCACGCGTTCACCGACACCCTCCCGCCCCGGAACACGCCGCTCCACAACCTGGCACGCAGCGTGATCGTGGGCGGGTGGCCGGGTGTGCCGGACTTCCATCCGTACCCCGCGGCGCCTCCTGATCTGATGTGGCTCGCACGCCTCCGGGAGCTCGGCGACCGCATCGCCGCCCCACCGCCCGGCCTGCTCGCCACACCGGCCACGATCGACGGGCACGTCGATCCCGCACGGGTCCTCGCGCTGCTGCAATCCGCCGAGGCGGACGGGTGGGAACCGGGGCCCTACGACCTGTCCCAGGCCCTGCTGCGCCTGCCCCGCGACGTCGGCCCGGCGATCGCCGGAGACGCGGCGCGGCTCACCGGCCCGGCCGGTCGTGCGTTCGCGGACTGGCTGCGCGACGGCGGCCGGCCCGATCCGATCGGCGTCACGACCGACGTGGCGCTGGAGACCTGCGCCGACAGCTTCCGCTACTGGGGCCACCCCTGGTCCGGTCCACGCCGGGTGGCCGCGTGCGAGATCGCCGTCCACCCGTCGCTGACCGTGCCGGACGGGCTGCTGGACGTGCCGCCGGCCAGGCCGGGCCAAGTCTGCAGCGACCACCTGGCCACCTGGGCGATGATGCTGCCGGGCCGCCGCGAGCTGGTCGCCGCGCACCTGCAACCGCACCTCACCGTGGCGCTCCACGAGAACTACCCGGGCACGTTCGACCTGCTCCCGGCGCTCGCCCGCACGGGCGGGCCGTTCGGGCCGGCGACCGCGCTGTGCCTCGCGCTCGGGCTGACCGCCGGCCGCACCGGCGAGCGGCTGGCCGCGACGGACGCGTTTCTGCACCTCGCCGGCCTCGGCGTCCTCGACGGCACGCTCCTCGGCCGGGAACTGGTCGCGCTCCTCCGGCACGGTGTACTGGTGCTCACCCGAGTCACCGGCTGCCTCGACGAGGTGGTCCGCGCCGGCGCGGCCGCGGAGGTCTGGGCCGTCGCCCGCGCACTCGTCCCGGCCGTGCTCACCGCGTCGTCGCCCCCGTCCGGCACGCCCGCGCTGCTGCAGCTGGCCGAGTCCGCGGTCGCGGCCGTCCACGCCACCGACAGGATGCCCGAGGTGGCCGCGATCGCGGCGCGGGGCGGGAAGTCGCGGCTGGTCACGGAGGCGGCCCGGCTGATCAGGACGCTCGACGGGAACGGATACGGTCACGGCCATGCCGATCTCGTTCGATGACGTCGCCGCCTGGACCGCCGGGGGCGAGCGGGAACGGCGCGCGCTCGCGCCTCGGGTGCGCACGTTCACGCCGGAGGCGCCGGCGGCCGCTCCCGTCTGGCCACGGAAGCGGCCGGCCTCACCCGTACCCTCGGCGGGGTTTGATCTAGATCTTCACCAGCGGGCACGCCAGTACTGCGGGGCGGCGGGAACGTCGGCGGCCGGGACTCCCAGAACCGCGGCGGCCTGGGCGGCCCAGTGCGGGTTGCGGAGCGCGGCGCGGCCGATGGAGACGGCGTCGGCCTGGCCGGTGACCAGGATCGTCTCGGCCTGGTGCGCGTCCTCGATCATGCCGACGGCGCTGACGACCACGCCGGTGCCGGCGAGCGCGGCGGACAGGTGCGCGGCGGCGGGAACCTGGTAGCCGGGGCCGACCGGGATGGTGGAGCCGTTGGTGAGGCCGCCGCTGGAGACGTCGACCCAGGACACGCCGTGCTCGTCGGCGAGGCGGCGGACCAGGCGCGCGGTGGCCTCGACGTCCCAGCCGCCCTCGACCCAGTCGGTGGCGCTGACGCGGATGCCGAGCGGCTTGTGTGCGGGCCAGACCTTGCGGACCGCGGCGGCGATCTCGAGGACGATGCGGAAGCGGCCCTCCTCGTCGGTGCCGTAGGCGTCCGTGCGCTTGTTGGTCAGCGGCGACAGGAACTGGTGAAGCAGGTAGCCGTGGGCCGCGTGGATCTGCACCACGTCGTAGCCGGCCTCGTCCGCGCGCCGGGCCGAGTCCGCGAACGCGGCGATGACGTCGTTGATGCCGGCCTCGTCCAGGCCGGTGGCGGCGTCGTACGCCGGGAGCACCGGGCCGTCGGAGCTGCTCACGGTGGACCAGCCGCGCTCGGACGCGGGCACGGTCGCGGTCGGCTGGCCGGGCAGCGACGGGTAGGTGGACGCCTTGCCGCCGGCGTGCGCGATCTGCAGGCCGGCGTGCGCGCCCTGCGTGTGGATGAACCGGACGATCCGGGCGTGCGCGGCCTGCTGCTCGTCGTTGTAGAGGCCGACGTCACGCGGCGAGATGCGCCCGCGTGCCTCGACGCCGGTCGCCTCCGTCATGACGAGGCCGAAGCCGCCGGACGCGTGCGCGCCCAGGTGCACCAGGTGCCAGTCCGTGGGGACGCCGTCCTCGGCGTCGATCGCGTACTGGCACATGGGGGCCACGAAGGCACGGTTGCGTACGCGCAGCCCGGCGCCGTCCGCCGTGGGCAGGGTGATCGGCTCGAACAGTCGTCTGGTCACAGAGGCCACGCTTCCCGAGAAGTCAATTCGTCGGTTCGCCAGATTAGCTGCACGCGCGGTCTATTGCAAGCGACTGTATTAAGCCTCAGACGAGAAGACGAGGCGCAGATGAGTGTCGAGCGCGCGGATCGCGGCGTCGCCGGCGAGGTGCCCGTTGAGCACGTAGAGCGACAGGCCCTCCATCAGCCCGATCAGCCCGGCACCCGCGGCCTCGGCGTCGATATCGGCACGCACCGCCCGGACCTGATCGGCCATGAACGCGATCATCTGCTGGGTACCCTCGCGCAGCAGGCCGGCCGCGGCAGGCTCGACCGCGGCGTAGGCGAGGAACGACACCGCCACCCGCCCGTCCGCGCGGCGCGGCTCGTCGAGCGGCAGCAACGTGGTCAGCAGCGTGCGTACCGTGGCCGCGGGTGTCATGGGTGATGGCGCCGCGGCCATGGCAGCGTCGATGCGGGCAGAGGTGCGCTCGACGATCCCTTCCAGCGCAAAGCGCATCATTTCGTCTTTTGTCGCGAAATAGTGTTGGACCATGCCGGCGGTGACGCCGGCCTCGGTGGCGACATGACGGAGGCTCACCGCCTCGAGGCCACCACTGGCCGCAACCCGCATGAGCGCGTCGATGATCAGCGCCCGCCGTTCCTGATGATCAACCTTCTTCGGCACACCGCCATGTTTTCACATTACGACTGTATTGACACCGGGGCGTTCCCCCTTTTACATTACAGGTGAAACGCAAAAGGGGGTTTACATGATCAAGAAGGCATTGAGCTGGGAGATAGCGCTCTGGGTGAGCCTCTACCGGCTGACGTTCCGCCGCCCGGCGCCGATCGAGGAGGGCGCGCGGCGCTTCGGCTACGTCCGCCCGATCGCCCCGGTCCTCGGCGTCTTCATCGTGGTCTCCGCCATCGACATCGTCGCGGTGGACCTCGCGATCCACCACTTCCTGCCCAGCTGGGGCTGGCTGCGGACGGTGGCACTGGTCCTCGGCGTCTGGGGCCTGCTGTGGATGATCGGCCTCGCCGCGAACATCCTCACCCACCCGCACCTGACCGGCCCGTCCGGCCTGCGCGTCCGCAACTCCCACACGCTCGACCTGGTCCTTCCCTGGGAGACCATCGCCACGGTACGCACGCGAAGCCGCTACCTGATCGACGGCGCCACCGTGCAGCGCGAGGGCGACGTGGTCAGCATCGCGATCAGCAGCCTCACGGCCGTCGACGTCGTCTTCCGCGAGCCGGTCACGCTGGCACTCCCGAAGGGCCCGGCCGCCGGCGTGACGGAGCTGCGCTTCCACGTGGACGACCCGGAGGCGCTGGTCGCCCACGCCCAGACCTTCCTCCAGGACCCGGTCACGGCCTGAGATCCTCATCGACCCAGAACCGGTGGGCACCGCGCTCCACGGTCAGCCCGAGCCGGTCGCGGGCCGGCCCGCCCGCCCTTCGCCAGCGTGCCTCGGCCGCCTCGACCTCGTCCCAGAGCGCCCGTGGGCCGTGCTGCGTGACCTCGTCGCCCTCGACCACGGCCCACGACCCGTCCGGCGCGAACAGCCAGGTCTGCTCCTCACCCCCGTCCGGCGTAAAGCCGAGCCAGGTGGTGTCCCGGACCAGTAGCGCGATCCAGAGCCCGGCGTCGGGCTCGTGCAGCACCTCCGGCCGCTGGGTGCTCCGCCGACGCGTGCCGAGGTGCCGCTGGCGCAGGCCGACAGCCAGCTCCGCGCCGACCGGCGCCGCGGACCTGACCGGCATGAAGCCTCCGGGCGTCGGCAGGAACCGTCCCCGCACGGCCCCGCCGTCCACCACGAGCCGCACCAGCGGGCCTCCACCCAGGTCACGCCACAGGCTGGCCACGATGACGCCGCCGTCCCTGATCTGCCCGATCCAGGCCGCCGGGATCTCCGGCACCGCGACGGTCGCGATCAGCGCGTCGTAGGGCGCGCGCTCCGGCCAGCCTTTCTCCCCATCGCCGACCACGGTGAACGGCGCATATCCGGCTGCCGCGAGGTTCCGGCGCGCCGTCTCGGCCACCACCGGATCGACCTCGACCGACGTCACCCGGTCCCCACCGAGCCGGTGCGCCAGCAGCGCCGCGTTGTAGCCGGTCCCGGTGCCGATCTCCAGGACCCGTTCGTCCCCGCGCAGGCCGAGCGCATCCAGCATGATCGCCATCAGTGACGGCTGGGTGGAACTGGAGATGCCGCGCCCGTTCTCGTCCAGCCGCGTGGTCAGCGTGGAGTCCGACGACACCAGCGCGGCATGGTCCGGGTCGCTCTCGCGCACCTCACGCCAGCCGCCGTCCGGCGTGGAGACAAAGAACCAGGGCAGAAAAGCATGCCGGGGTACGACCGAGAACGCCTCCCGCCAGGCGGAACCTCTTCGCAGGCCGAACGCATCAGTCATGGCGGCCACTCTCCAACGCATCGGCGATGGCCGCCGCGATCGGCAGCCCCGTCTCCTGCTCGATCCACGCCCATTGCCCGTTCGGATTCGCCTCCAGGAACACGTGCTCACCGCCCGGCGTAACGACGAAGTCCAGCGCCGCGAAACGCAGGCGGCCGAGAGCCAGAAAGCGCCGGACCCGTTCCGCGACATCGTCCGGCAGCCGGTCTGCGCGGTAGCGGACGTTGCTGTGATCGGCCCGCCAGTCCTGCCGAGCAAGCTCCGACAGGCCGTCGATCCGCGCCGTGAACATGCGCCCGTCCACCACGGTCACCCGCAATTCATGCGACTTCGGCACCTGCCGCTGAAACAGATGCGCGGTCACCGCGATGCTCTCGTCCAGCACCTCCGGATCGACGGGACGCGCATAGACCACCCTGCCGTCGTCGAGAACACCACTGGTCAGCGGCTTGTAAACGATTCGATTCTGTGCCGCGGCGAACGCCCTCGCCTCTGCCCCGTCATTCGTGATCAACGTCGGTACGGTCTTCAGCCCGACCCGCGCGGCCGTCGCGAGCTGCCATGGCTTGTGCTCAGCGGCGCGTATGCCGTCCGGATGATTGAGCCACGGCAGGACCGCCAGCACACCACGAAATCCGGCAACAGCTTCCGACCTCGTCCACTCGGCCTCCGTCGCCCCGGTCGGCGCGGCGATCGGGTTCGGACGCCGCCACCAGGCACAAACCACGTCCGCCACATCGACGGATCGTCTTCCGGCGCGCAGACGCCCGGACCAGGTGCCGTCAAATCGGGCACTCATCGTCATCTCGGCCGGAAAAGCCGCCGGGTCGACGCGAAAGACCGGAACGCCCCGGCGGCCCAGCTCGATGATGACGACATCGGCGGTGACGTCGCACTCGCCGGTGAAGACCGCGACCGTCCGCGGCCCGGACATCCGTCAGTCCTCGGTCCGGTCGGAGTCGCGGTCGGCACCACCGCGGTTGTCCTGACTGGCGGTGCTGGTGGAGGTACTGCCGGTGGAGTGCTTCAGTGCCGGAACGGCGACTCCGCCCTCGACGACGACGCTGATCTGCAGATCCTCATCGAATCGAATCACCGCCATGTCGACCGGGATCGGGTCGACCTCGATCGCCTGCCGGACCCCGAATGCCGTCACGGTCATCGCCACGCCTCCACACCGGTCGACGTCCATCCAGGTTCCAGAATCGCACGTTACTGCCTGGATGGTAAACCTTCGGTCGGAGTATTAAGGTTCCGGCAGGCCGGATGATCGGGAGGCACGGCGGTGAGCAGCCGGGAATGGACGAGCGACTCGGTGGTCTATCTGACGCCGGATCAGGGTGACGCCTGGGCCGCCCAGGCGCGGGCCGAGTCACGGACCGGCTCGCAGCGGATTCTGGATGCGGGTGAGATAGCCGCGCCGGACGACGTGGCGGCGGCGCTCGCGCTGACACCCGGCAGCCCGGTCGTGCGACGACGGCGGCTGATCCTCGCGGACGACGAGCCGGTGGAGATCGCCAGCTCGTTCTACCCGCTCGGCGTCGCGGTCGGGACCGGCCTCGCACAGCCGTCGAAGATCCGCGGCGGGGCGGTGACGCTCCTGGCCGAGCTGGGATTCCATGCCGAGGACGTGCGGGAGGACGTCGCCGCGCGGCACCCCGCCGACGACGAGGCAGAACTGCTGGCGGTGCTCACCACCGCCCCGGTGCTGGTGCTGAGCAGGCTCAGCCTGACCGCGTCCGGTGTCCCGTTCGAATACAGCGTGATGGTGATGGGCGCGGGGCAGCATCTGCGGTACCGGATGGCACCGTGACCGACCGGGATCGCAGCGCCCAGGTCGCGGCGGAGATCCGGGCGGAGATCATGTCCGGTGATCTGCCGCCCGGCACGACAGCCCCGTCCGTGCCCGCACTGCAGCGCCGGTTCGCGATCTCGAATCAAACCGCGCAGAACGCCATGCGGATCCTCAAGGACGAGGGGTACGTCGAGGCGCGGCGCGGCAGCGGCACGTTCATCCGGAGCTCACCGCACGAGACGATCGAGCCCGCGGAGTACGGCCGGACACCGACGCCGGGAGCACCTCATCCGTGGACAGCACACCCGCCGCGCACGATCCGGCTGATCGGCGTGGGCGAGGTCCCCGCGCCGGCCAAGGTCGCCGCCGCGTTCGGTGTCGCGAGCGGCGAGCCGGTCGTCTGCCGGGAGCAGGTATGGCTGGCCGGCGACGATCCTGTCGAGTACGACCGGATCTACTTCCCTACCGGCATCGCCCGGGGTACGCCGCTCGCCGCGGGCCGGAAGATCCGGGGCGGCGCGGCGGCGGTACTCGCGGAACTGGGCCTCGCGCCGCGGGAGTTCGACGATCTGATCTCCACCCGGCCCGCGACACCACGCGAGGCGGAGTTGCTGGCGCTGCCGCGCGTGGTGCCGGTGCTGCATACCTTCCGGGTGGTGCTGGCGGGCGGCGGCCGGGCGGTGAGCGCGGAGGAGATCGTCAAGGCGGGTAACCGCTGGCAGGTGCGTTACCGATGGCCGGCAGCCGGCTGACCGCTCAGGCAGCATCCCTGGCGGAACCGGAAAAGGTGCTCATCCGGCAAACGGCGTGCTGGTGCCGACCAGGATCGCGCGGCCGAGCGTGTGCGGGAGCATCAGGACGTGCAGCATGGCCAGGCTCGCGGCCGGCGGCAGGTCCAGCCGCGGAGTCCCGAGCGCGGTCGCGCACAGGAACAGCCGGTGCGTACCGGTGCCGGGCGGTGGGTTGACGCCGGAGTAGCCGGCGACGCCGAGGCTGTTGGCCAGCGCCACGCCGCCGGAGACCGGGCCGCCGACCGGGATGTCCTTGACCGCCCAATGCCAGAAGCCGCCGGGGATCGGCGCGTCCGGGTCGAATGCGGTCACCACCAGGCTGCACGTGCCGTCGGGCAGATCGCCCCAGGTCAGGTCCGGCGCCACGTCGCCGCCGGTCGCATAGGCCGTGGCCGGCAGCGGATCACCGGCCGCGAACGACGTGCTGCGGAGTGTGAAGGCCGGGGCCGGGAACGCGATCTCGTACGGATCTACAGTTTTGCTGTGCATATGGTGAACGTACAGCAAGGCTGTATAGTTTTGCCAATGAGCGACGATCTGGATCTCGCCGAGGCGCTGCGGGCCGCGGTCGGTGACTTCGTGCGGCGGGTGCGGCCGATGGAGGTGATGCCGCCGGGGCAGCTGGCGGCGCTCGGCCACCTGGGCCGCGAGGGCGCGCTGTCGATCGCGGACCTGGCCCGGCGGGAGGGCGTGCGCCACCAGTCGATGACGCGCACGATCAGCCTGCTCGCGGCGCAGGATCTGGTCACGCTCAGCCCGGACGGGCTCGACCGCCGTCAGGTCGTCGTGGTGATCACCGAGGCCGGCACCGCCCGTCTGGCGGAGGCCCGCCGCCGCCGCGCCGCCGCGATCGCCGAGGCGCTGCGGCGGCTCACCCCCGAGGAGCGCGACGTCGCCACCAAAATTCCCGAAATTCTTCGAAAAATCACCCCATAAGCCACCAGGGGGTACGGCGTGAGCAGCGTCATGGTGGCGGGAACACCCTCAGTGACGTAATTTCGGAGATTAGCGAAATGCCGAAGGACGGTACGTGTGCTTGACGAGTGCAAGGCGCTGGCGAACGAGACGCGGCTGAGCATCCTGGAGTGGCTGAAGGACCCGGCCACGCACTTCGACGACCGGGTCGGCGACGAGCCGCTCGGCGTGTGCGCAGGCCTGATCCAGCAGCGCGCCGGCTGTTCCGCCTCGACCGTGTCCGCGCACCTCGCCGTCCTTCTGCGTGCCGGTTTCCTCCAGGCCACCCGTCGCGGCCAGTGGACCTACTACCGGCGCGACGAGGCCCGGATCCGCGCATTCGCCGAACGTGTGCACCACGACCTGTAACCGGAAGGCGGCACCATGCCCACCGCACTCTCCCTGCTCGACCTCGCCCCGATCGCGAGCGGGCAGACCGCGCGCGACAGCTTCGAGGCCAGCGTGGACCTGGCCCGCGCCGCGGAGCGCGCGGGCTACCGGCGTGTCTGGTACGCGGAGCACCACAACATGGCGACGATCGCGTCGTCCGCGACGAGCGTCCTGATCGGCTACGTCGCCGCCCGCACCGAGTCGATCAAGCTGGGCTCCGGCGGCATCATGCTGCCGAACCACTCGCCGCTGGTCATCGCGGAGCAGTTCGGCACGCTCGGCACGCTGTTCCCGAACCGGATCGACCTCGGCCTGGGCCGCGCGCCCGGCAGCGACCAGGTGACCATGCGGGCGCTGCGCCGCGACAACCTGTCCGCGGAGTCGTTCCCGCAGGACGTGCTGGAGCTGCAGGGTTACCTGACCGGCAAGTCGCGCATCCCCGGCGTGCAGTCGTACCCGAAGCCGGACGGCGAGGTCCCGCTGTTCATCCTCGGCTCGTCGTTGTTCGGCGCGCAGCTCGCGGCCCAGCTCGGCCTGCCGTACGCGTTCGCGTCGCACTTCGCGCCGGACGCGCTGCACCAGGCCGTGCAGGTCTACCGGCAGCAGTTCACGCCGTCCGCGCAGCTCGCCGAGCCGTACGTGATCGCCGGCGTGAACGTCATCGCCGCCGACACGTACGAGGAGGCGGAGGACCAGAAGACCCGTGCCTACCGCAACCGCACCCGGGCGTTCATCTCGCGCGGCGCGACCGGCGGCAACTTCACCGACGTGGAGATCGACACGTTCCTCGCCTCGCCGGGCGGGCAGCAGCTGGCCCGGATGACCCGCTACACCGCGGTCGGCACACCGGAGCAGGTGCGCGACTACCTGGAGGACTTCGCCGACTCGATCAAGGCGGACGAGCTGATCACGGCCCACCACGCGGAGAGCGCGGCGGACCGGGTCAAGTCGGTCGCGCTGACCGGCGCCGCGATGTCCGCCGCCGCGGCGGCCTGACCCACGATCGGGGCGTCGATCGACGCCCCGATCATCAGCGCGACGCCCGGCGCTCGTAGCGTGACCGCGCGGTCCGGTACCCCGCCTCCAGCAGCTCCCGGGCCACCGCGTCCGTCCGCTCGCCCGGGTTGACGATCGAGACCCAGCCCATCCGCCCGTAGACCGGGTGCGGGAACACCACGTCCTCGTCGCTCGGGTCGGCATCGGCCTGCGCGACGGCCGAACGCGACACATCGGCGATGTTGAGCCGGAAGAAGCCCGGCCGGTCCAGCCGCGAGCTCCCGTCCTCCGGATAGTCCTTGGTCACGATCGTGGCGAACGGCTGGACGTTCGTGGGCACGCTGCCGTCCGGCGAGTAGTAGAAGAACGTGTCGCCCCAGGCGATCTCCGGCGTCCCGTCGCCCTCACGCGGGCGCAGCGCGAGCACGCCGTCGAGGCCGGACACGTACCCGATGATGTCGTCCATGGTCATGCCGACCAGCGTCGCACACCACCAACCCGCCCGTTTTACCCCGCAAAATGGGTAAAATTGGGCCATGACGGTGACCCAGCTGATCTACCGCAGCCAACAGGATCGGCTGCCGCCGGAGAGCATCTTCAACATCCGCGACCAGGCCCGCGAGAACAACGCGCGCCTCGGCCTCACAGGCGTGCTGCTGTTCAGCCCCGAACACTTCCTGCAGTGCCTGGAGGGCGACGCGGAGCAGATCACCCGCACGTTCCGCACCATCGCCGACGACCCGCGCCACGACCACATCTCCCTGGTCACCGTGCGTGACGTGCCGCAGCGCAGCTTCCCCGACTGGTCGATGGGCCTGGTCGACACCGAGTCCGACCAGGCCCGCGAGACGATCGGCGACGTGCTGCCCGGCGACGACTTCGTCCCGGAACACCTCGGCGTCGACGAGGTCACGCTGCTCATGCAGCGCCTGCGCACGCTGCGCCACACCTACTGACGCCGCCATCGCACCACGGCCCACGTGAGCAGCACCGCCGCCACGACGCCCGGCCCCATGTGCACCGCCAGCACCCCCGCCAGCGACGGCCCGCCCCAGTCATGTGCGTAGGTCTCCGGATCCCCGACGTCGATCACGAACGGCTCGACCGCCGCCCGCATCACCAGATAGATGCCGAACCCCACCAAGACATAGATCAAAATCTTTTTCATGCCTTGAGAGTACGACCGTGAGCAGCGCTTCCGCGTCCGACGAGCCCCCTACGGGGTTGTGGTGAGCACGGCGGAACCGGCGGCCCGCGGGAGCATGCGGGCCGGACCACGCCGGAAGCGGGAAAATCCGCTCGTTGATCTTGTTTTTGGAAATGATCTCGGGACTCAGAAGTGGCGGCCGGTCAGGGAGATCAGCTGCACGACCGGGTCCTTGCTGGTGGTGGGCACGGGCGGCGCGACGATGCCCATGCCGGCGAAGGTGTCGATGTTCGCATGCGCGTAGGCCAGGGAGAACGCGACGGCCTCCGGGTCCAGGGTCTCGTCCTGGCCGGAGCCGCGGGCCAGGTCCCACTGGTGGATGGTGAGGTCGACGAGCATCTGGGCCGCGTACTCGGCCAGCGGCACCTCGCCGAAGGAGAGGTGGACCGTGCCGGAGCCGTCGGTGGCCTGGAAGGCGGCGAGCGACGACGCGGCGGCCAGGTCCCAGGCCTTGGCCGGGTCGCCGTCGGTGAGGTCGCCGTCGAAGCGGTCGCCGACCTGCGCGATGGTCTCGCGGGCAAGGATGTGCGGCGCCCAGAGGTGCTCGCCGATCAGGTGGTTGACCAGGTCGCTGACGGACCACTCGGTGCAGGGCGTCGGGTCGTTCCAGCGGTGGGCCGGGACGCCGTGCACGCGCGCGCCGAAACGGTCGACGGCGGCGGGGATCATGAGCAGAGCCGAGGTTGCCATGACGACACGGTATGTCCCGGTTCGGGCGCTGCGAGGAGGTGGGGCCCGAACCGCAGGCGCGGCGACGATCCCGATCAGCGCTGGTTTCTCAGCACGAAGAACAGGATGATCGCGGTGATCAGGGCCAGCGCGGCCACGATCGCGGCGGCGATCTTGACCTTGCTGTAGGGGCGCTCGCCCGCGACCTCGCCGGTGCGGCCGTTGACCAGCACCGTGTAGGTCTTGCCTGCGTAGAGGTAGGCGGCGATCCAGACCGGCAGCAGCATCAGCTTGAACGTCAGGTCGCGGTAGTCGGTGTTGACCTCGTGCACGCGCTGCTCGTCGCCGCCGATGTCGCGGCGGCAGTCGTCGCGGATCTGGTCGTCCATCCGGCCCCGCGCGACGCCGAATCCGGCCTCCGGCTCCACGTCGTAGCGCAGCGTCTCGTGGCCGGCCAGGAACTCCGGCCGGTACGGCTCGGCCGCGCCCAGCGGCCACGGCTCCAGCGCGTCCAGGTGTTTCGGCGTGACGTGCGTGGTGCCGGCCACCAGGACGTCGTCGAACGCGCGGCTGACCTGCCCGGACACGGACGTCCAGCGGGTCTTGCGGACCTGCCGGGTCCGGGTCTGCGACTCGCCGTTGACGGTCTCGGTGTACGTCTCGGTCACGTAGTAGTAGTCGCCGCGCTGGCCGTTGTAGTACGACCAGGTGCTGCTGTCGAACGTCCAGTGCGGCAGGTAGGTGCTGTGCGCGGTCTCCGCCTCGGTGACCTTCTTCAGCTGCGACGGCGCGAACCAGCGCGTCTTCACCCAGCCCTTGAGGTGCTCGCGGACCGCGGACTTCTCCACGGCGAACGGCAGCACCGCCTCGGGTACGACCTGGTCGGCCGCGTCCGTGGTGGCGACCAGCGGCGCGCCGCAGAACTGGCAGCGGTCCGAGATCCGGTCGCTGCTGGTCTGGGCGCCGCAGTTGCGGCAGGTGAAGACGTGCGGGGCGAGCGTGGCGACGGGTTTGCGGGGCAGCGCGGCGAACGCGCGGAAGTCGTGCTCGCGCACGGCGCGGCCGTCTCCCTGAAGCGGCGTCTCGAAGCCGCAATAGGGGCAGCGCAGCACGCTGGTGCCGGGCGCGAACTCGACGGACGCGCCGCAGCCGGCGCACGGGTACTGCGTCTGGCTCACCGCGGTCACGCCTGCGGGGGCAGCGGCGGCGGCACGTTCGCGAAGACCGGCGCCAGCTCGGGTACCTGTCCCGCGGGCGTCCACGCGGCCATGCCGGCCTTCCAGACCAGCGTCTCGCGGGTGATGCCGTCGACACGACCGAGCCCTGCCAGGTCGAACGGGCCCTGTTGCTGCCCGCCCACGCCGACGAACCATTCCGCGGCCGTGCCGGGGAGCGGCGGCGGCCCCGCGGGCTTGTTCAGGGCGGCGCTGACCTGCTGCGCGGCAACCATGCCGAGCGCGAGATCCGAAGCCGATCCCCCGGGTGTGTTCGCCGCGTCGCGCATCGACTCCGCGGCCTGGAACTTCGTGTACTGGTCGAGGTTGCCGGCCACGCCCATCGAGGTGCGGCGGTCCAGCGCGGCCTCCACCTCCGGCGGCACCGAGATGTTCTCGATGATGAACTTCGAGACCTCGATGCCGTACCCGGACAGTTCGGCCGTGAGCACGCCGGCCAGCCGGTTGCCGATGCTGAGCTGCTGCGCGGCCAGGTCGAGCAGCGGCACCCCGGCCGTGGCCAGCGCGCTGCCCAGGTGCCCGGCGACGAGCTGCCGCAGGAAGCCCAGCACCTCCTCGGTCCGGAACTGCGGGTCCGTGCCGACCAGCTCCTTGAGCAGCAGCTCGGAGTTGACGACCCGGACCGCGAACCCGCCGAACGCGCGCAGCCGCACCACGCCGAACTCCGCGTCGCGGACGATCACCGGGTTCTGCGTGCCCCACTTGAGGTCGGTGAACTGCCGGACGTTGACGAAGTAGACCTCGGACTTCCACGGCGAGTTGAACCCGTGCGCCCAGCCCTTGATCGTGGAGAGGATCGGCAGGTTGCGGGTCTCCAGCGTGTACGTGCCCGGGGTGAACACGTCCGCGACGCGGCCCTCGGTGACGAAGACCGCGACCTGGGACTCGCGCACGACGAGCTTGGCGCCCATCTTGATCTCGTTCTGGTACCTCGGGAAACGCCAGACGATCGTGTCGCGGCTGTCGTCCAGCCACTCGATGATGTCGACGAGCTCGCCGCGCATCTTGTCCCACAGGCCCATGGCCGGCCCCTCCCGAGGGTTGATCAACACTCGACCGCACGGTAACAGGGCCGGTCGACCGGGCTAGGCGGTTGCGACCACGAGGTCCCGGATGATCTCCGACATGATCACCTCGTCGACCTCGCCGAGCGTGCCGCGGCCGGTCAGGCGGACCCGCTGGAAGTCCTGGTCCTCGTCGCGCTCGTAGAAGGACATGCCGGGTGAGAGCTCGACCTCGACGGTGCCGCCGCCCGGCAGTGCGTAGCCGAACGAGCCGATGATGCCGGCGTCCTGCGGGTTGTCCCGCAGCCAGCCGCGTTTCTCCAGGCCGAGCACCCTGCCGTACGGCGCGGTCCGCCCGGTCAGCCGCGGCAGCAGGGTGCCGGCCGCCTCCTCCGGGGTGAGCCGGTACACCTCGCGGTGCAGCTGCGCGAACGGTTGCAGGATCTCGTAGTCCGCGAACACCTCGCCGATCGGCGTCTCGTGCGCGGCCAGGTGGATCGGGTGAGCGACGCCGACGCGCGCGTCCGCGGGCAGCGTGACCGGGTCGTCGTGGTCGTCCGCGAGCGTGCCGTCCTCGGCCACCCGCAGCACCGAGGTCAGCGTGTCCGCCTCGTCGTAGACGCCCCAGACCAGGCGCCTGGCCGCGTGCCGGGCCAGCGGGTGCGTGGCGTAGTGGGCGACGAACTCCGCGCCGGTGAGCCGCCGTCCGGAGACCATGTCGCGTTCGAGCCGGGCGACCAGGTCGGTGCCGACGCGGCGGGCCTCCTTCTTCAGCTCGGCGAACCGCTTCTGCTCCGCGGGCGCGCGGTCCGCGTCGTCCTTCGCGCCGGGCTTGGGCAGCGCCTTCAGCCGACGGCCGGTCGCGTCCGTGACGTGCGGGGTGAGCGTCTCGTCGAAGACCACGGTGAACGTGCGCGGGCCGTAGTCGATGACGGTCCGCCCGCCCTCGTCCAGGCCCAGGTCGGGCAGGAGCCGGTCGGCCAGCTGCGCGCCGGTGAGCCCGAGCCCGGCCGCGACCTCGTCCATCTTCTGCCGGGCCGCGTTCTTCAGGCCCTTGAAGCCGGCGCGCTGCGCGATCCGGTTCAGCGCCATCAGCGCCTCCTCGGTGCCGATCGCGGCCAGCACGCCGAGGCCGGCGACCGCGCGGGCGTGCCCGGACTCGCCCGGCCAGGCCAGGATCGTCGGGGTGAGGCGGCGGATGGTGTCGTCGTCGCCGGCCAGGCCGAGCGCGTCGAGCGTCCAGCTCTCCTTCGCGGTGCCGCCGAGGAAGTACCAGCGGAAGAACACGTCCCAGACGTACCGTGCGAGGTCTGTGCGGTCGAACGCCCCGATCACGTCGCCGAGGTGTTCCCAGGGCTTGTTCACCCTGCTCAGGCCGAACGCGGTGAGCAGCGCCGGCACGTAGGCGCCGGGCAGCGCGGTCCCGTCCTTCAGCAGCGGTGGCAGCACCCCGACGAGCATCCACGGGGGTACGGGCGGGCGCTTCGTCGGCAACGCCGGCCAGGACGGCACGGCGTCGGGCTTGGCCTCCGTGCGGGCCGCGATCTCGTCGAGCACGGCGGCGACGCGGGTGGCGGCCGCGCCGGTCAGCGACGGCAGCGCGGTCGCGGCCTCGGCCGGGTGCGCGACGACGTGCCCGCGCAGCAGGTCGCCGACCACGCGGCGTCCGCCCGCCTCGGCCAGCAGCCGGGTCGCGCGCTCCGGGAAGCGGTCCGCGGCCTCCACCAGGTACGGCCGGATGTCCCGGTCGAGCACGCGGTCGCGCAGCTCGGTGAACGCGTCGTCGTAGGGCGTGCGGGCGAGCACGGTCAGGTTGCTGTGCCAGCCGGTGCCGCGCAGCAGCGTGGCGGCCGCCTCCGGCGCGTGGGTCAGCACGGTGGAGATCAGCCGGTGGCCGGGGTCGTGGAACATCATGTCGTCGGCCACGAACAGGAGCCTGCGGGCCTGCTCCGGGGTGCAGGCCGCGGCCAGCAGCGTGGCGATCCGGCGGTTGATGCCGTAGTGGTACTCGTCGAGCGGCCGGTCCACGGCCAGCTCGTCCAGGGCCGCGGCCGTCCAGTCGCGTGCGGCGGGGACCAGCACGGCGCTGACGGCGCGGCGCTGCACGCTGTCCCGTTCCGCCCGGACGCGGGCGACGGCGGCCACAGCGTCGCGGTACTCCTCCGGCGGGGCGGCCGCGAGCACGTCCCGGACCCGGTAGAGCACGGTCAGCGGCGTGTCCGCGTCGTGGCGGAAGTAGTAGCCGTAGAACTCCTGCCACTCGACGGCGTACGGCTGGTCCCGGTTCTGCCGGTTCCCGGTCTGGTGCAGGTCGAAGAGCAGCACCGCCGCCTCGGCCGCGAACGCGAGCCCGCGCCCGGCCAGCCAGGCGTCGGCCAGGACCGCGTTGAGCTGTGCACGCCGTGCCGAGGCGGTCTGCCACTCGAGGAAATCTGACGCGTCCGTATGGGCGAAGGCGGTGAGCGCGGCGCCGAGCGGGCTCTCCGGGTCGGCGGCCGCCAGCTCCGGCGTGGTCTCGGGCTGGCTCAGCACGGTGGCGCGCAGGTCCGGGCGCTCGGCGTAGTACGCGGCGAGCGCGGCCGGTGCGTCGGGGTCCGGCGCGACCGGGTCGCCCACCGGCGTCTCCGCGTCCGTCCGCCACGGCAGCGGCCGCCAGCCTTCCGGAAGCACCACGTCCACGGTCTTTCCCCTCTCGACGATGAGGGCCCGACCGTATCGCAGACCTGTGACAGCCACGCTGAGTGATCACTCAGAAACGCTCGGATGTTAGACGGGTCCTGCATGGACAGTCAAGCATTGATCTTCGCCATTGCCGGGGGAAGGATCGCTGCGGTAGTGCCGACAATCCGGAGGCCGAAATGACGACAGTCTTCACCGACCCGGACCGATACACGGACATGACCGGCTGGCACCGCGAGGTCGCCGAGCTGCGCACACAGGCACCGATCCACCGAGTGACCGCGGACGGCTTCGACCCGTTCTGGGCCGTCCTGGCGCACGACGCCGTGATGGAGATCGAGCGGCAGCCGGACCTGTTCCGCAACGCACCACTCCCCTGGGTGATGAGCCGGGCGGACATCCACGCCGCGGTCGAGGCCGGACCGGCGCCACGCACGCTGATCCACATGGACGGCGAGGACCACGCGAACTACCGGCGGTTCGGCCACGACTGGTTCCGGCCGGCCGCGCTGGCCCGGCTGCAGACCCGGTTGAATACGCTGGCCGGTGACGCGCTGTCCACACTGGAGGGGCTGGACGGGCGCTGTGACTTCGCGGCCGACGTGGCGCGGCCGTACCCCCTGAAGGTGATCCTGGAACTGATGGGCCTGCCGGAGGAAGAATATCCGCAGGTCATCGCGCTCACTCAGGACTTCTTCGCGCGGGACGGCGACGCACAGGTCATGCAGAACCTGTTCGGCTACATGTATGCGCTGACCATGGCCAGGCGGGCGGAGCCGACCGGCGACCTGGCCAGCGCGGTCTCCAACGGCCGGATCGACGGCGAGCTGATCCCGGAGGTGGAGGCGACCAGCTACCACATGATGGTCGCGGCCTCCGGCTACGAATCGACCGCGAAGGCGCTGACCGGCGGCATGCACGCGCTGATCGCACACCCGGAGCAGCTGGCCCGGCTGCGGCAGAACCCGGACCTGATCGACTCCGCCGTGGACGAGATGATCCGGTTCTCCTCGCCGGTACGGCACATGATGCGCACCGCGTCCGCGGACACCGAGGTCGCGGGCGCCCGGATCCGCGCCGGCGACTGGGTGCTGCTGTCCTACCCGGCCGCGAACCACGACCCGAAGAAGTTCCCCGACCCGGACTCCTTCGACGTCGCCCGGCCGAACGCGGCCGGGCACCTGGCGTTCGGCTTCGGCCCGCACCACTGTCTCGGCGCGGCGCTGGCCCGGATGGAGATGCGCACGCTCTTCCGCCGCCTGCTCCCCCGCCTGGAGTCCGTCGACCACGACGGCGACGCCGCGCTGACCGACACCACGTTCATCGGC
Source organism: Catenuloplanes japonicus (assembly GCF_000717135.1). GTDB lineage: Bacteria > Actinomycetota > Actinomycetes > Mycobacteriales > Micromonosporaceae > Catenuloplanes > Catenuloplanes japonicus. The sequence goes on along the minus strand of NZ_JNXY01000001.1, from coordinate 763,188 downwards.
GGCTTCAAGTCCCTCCCGACCCGCTACCGGCTGTCCTGATCCGTCCGTCCTCTGTGGTTCCCGTTCGCCGGGGCGCGCGCGTCGCCCCGGCACCTCACCAGGTGCGGTCCGCGAGCATCCGCTGCACGCGGTTGACCAGCTCCTGCGGGCGGAACGGCTTCGTCATGTAGTAGTTCGCGCCGAGTGTCATGCCGAGGTCGATGTCGCCGGCCGCGTCCCGGCCGCTCAGCATCAGGACCGGGATGTCCGTGGTGCGGGGCTTCGCACGGAGTTCGTAACAGATGTCCAGGCCGCTCAGGCCCGGCATCACCACGTCCAGCAGGATCAGCTGCGGCCGGTGCTGCACCGCGAGACTCAGCGCGGACAGCCCGTCTCCGGTCGTGATCACGTGGTAGCCGGCCGCCTCCAGCGTGAACTCGATCAGCGCGCGCACGTCCTCGTCGTCGTCCGCGACGAGCACGGTCGGCTGCGCGTCCGGCGCGACAGGTTGCTCCTGACCCGCCGGGACGATGAATGCGCTGGTCAAATACGGCATGGTCGTCTGACGCACGGTGGCCTCCCGGTTTTTTCGCCCACCCAGATGAAGCGCGCGCCCGGTGGCGATCCGGGTGCATCCAGGTTGCGGTCCGGTTGTTAGCCCGCAATCCCGACCTGCGCCGCAAACCTGGCCAGAGCCGTGAAACCCCACGAAAACCCCAGAAACAGACGTTCGCCGCCGCGCAATCCGGGCAAAGACCCCGCGAGATTCGCCTTTGCTGGCAACGATTTCGGCACCACCCGGGGAAAAAACGAGTTCTGCTCACGTCCCGCTGGCGATCAACTACGTTCTGTTGTGGCCCGCCAAGATCATGGCGGGTTCCACTCCTGAGATGGGGGAATTCCATGCAAAAGCTGCGCACCCGGATCGGTGGCCTCGTCGCGGCCGCCGCGATCGCCTTCACCGGCGTCGCCGTGACACCCGCACCGGCCCAGGCCGCGGTCGTGCCCGCGTTCTTCAGCGTGAGCGACATAACCGGGAAGTTGTTCGTCATCAAGCTGGTCGACCAACTCAAGATCGACCAGGCGCGTGCCATTCTCGACGGCAACGGTGGCGGCGCCACACACATCCTCGGCCTGGCCAAGCCGACGGCCGCGGCTTACAACCCCGGCTTCAACTACCACCTCGACCCGTCCAGCATCACGTTCTTCCAGACCGCGAGCACCCTCTGCGACACCACGTTCGCTCAGCTCAACACGCTGCTCGGCGGCCTCGGTGGCCTGGGCGGGCTGACCGGACTCCTGCCCGGCCTGCCGGGACTCCCGATCTCCGGCCTGCTCGTCTGTCCGTCCACCTCGACCCTCATCGCCGAGGTATCACCTTTCTGATCCACCCGCACCACCAGCAACGCCGATGACTGGACGCCGCCCTCGGGACGGCGTCCAGTCGGCGTTTCCACCCCGGCACGCGGGACGCGACCGACGCGAGTCGCGACCGGCGCACCGATGTGACTCGGCGTTCCCGCCCCGGCACGCGGGACGCGGCCGGTGCGCCGACGTGACAGGGAACCGCGTTTCTCCGTGACCGGCGGCGCCGGATCCGATCGGGGATCGGAAGCGGAGAGCCGGCGGAGTCCTGGCGTATGGCGAGGTTGCCCGCGGAAGCGGCTCTGGTGCTCGTTCCGGTCAGGTGCAAGCCGGGCAGAGCCGGTCCTCGCCCGACATTTCGGCATATCAGACCCTGCTCCGCGATCATGGCGGCCTCCGACCGCACTCGACACTCCCTGATTCACGCCTCCTGTTCGTACTCCTGGGCAGGGCAGTCCGTCTTGCGGCTTTTGAGCTGCACCACGCCGGAACCGGGAGAGTGCGGCTCCTCGGGTGGTCATCCCGCCAGCAGGGCCGCCTTCGCCTGACCGACCAGCCAGTCGCGGGCGCGGTCGAAGGGCCAGCCGCAGTCCTGGCACAGGGCCTTCCAGGCGCCGTCGCCGAAGTGGAACCAGAGCAGCGTGGCGGCGTCGTCACGGGTGAGCCCCGGGCGCAGCGCGCCGAGCGTCTCCAGGTGGTCCGCGACCGTGCCGAGCGCCTCCTGGTACGCGTGCAGGATGCGCGCATGCACCGCGGCCGCCGCCGGTTCGGAGCGGGCCTGGGGGAAGAGGCCGAAGATGGCGTCGCGGTGCTGCTCGTGGGTCTGGCGGATCCCCTCGCCGACGATGGCCAGGACCTCCGCCGGGTCGCCGGTGTGCGCGATCGCGTCGAGGCTGTCCCGCACCGTGGGCGCGGTGGTGATCGGCTCGATCAGCGCGGCGAGGATCTCCGCCTTCGCCCCGAGGCTGGTGTAGACGGTCGGGACCGCGATCCCGGCGGCGCGGGCGATCCGGGGAAGGGTCGTCGCCGCGTAGCCGTCGGTCAGGAACAGCTCGCGGGCCGCGTCCAGGATGGCGGCCCGGGTGGCCGCCGCGGCGGCCTCGCGGCGGGGCGAGTGGTACTGGGCGGACTGCACGGTCTCATCGTAGGCGGCAGGTTGGCTATGTCTTCATATAATGATTAGTGTAGGCCCTATGGAATCTGGAACAGCGTGGCCGGACCACGTGCAACGCGTGATGGCCGGCGACCTGGTGACGGTCTTCGCGTATACGACCCCGGCCGGCGGCGCCGTGCTCCTGCCCGTCTCACCCACCGGCCTGGTGGACCGGGACGCGGGCCGGATCGCCATGACCACCTCGCTGGCGTTTCCCGGCAAACTGCGTCACGTGCGAGACCGCCCGGAGGTCGCGATGGCCTACCACACGCGGGAGCACGGCTTCGCCGACGACCCGGGTTTCGTGCTCGCCCAGGGAACCGCCATGGTGGACCTGACCCCGGACCCGGAGCGGCTCGCGGCGCTGCGGCCACAGGTCGCGCGCTTCCTCGGCGCCGACCCGACCGGCCGGTTCTGGGACTGGCTGCTGCGCGAGTACCTCGACTACCGCGTCTTCCTCGACATCCCGGTGCACCGCGTCGCGGTCTGGCACGACGGCTCCGGCCCGGAGGTCCACGGCGCCATCTGGCCCGCCCCTCCGGCGCCGCAGCGGCCACCTGCGAAGGGCACCGCGCCCCGGGTCGACGCGGCGAAGATGCACCGCCGGATGAGCCGGCTGCCGCACCAGCTCATCGCGTACGTCGGCGCGGACGGCCTGCCGGTCGTCCTGCCCGTGACGCTGACCGGCCACGACGCGCGCGGCCTGCACCTGCGGGCGCCCGGCCTGCCCGACGGCGGCCGCCGGGCCGGACTCGCGGCCCACTCCTTCGGCCCGAAGGCGACCGCGCTGGCGAACCGCGCCGGCACCGGATGGCTGGAGGCCCACGGCGGCGAGGCGATCTGGTCACCGCACACCACCGGAGGCTTCACCGTGCCACCGATCAAACTGGTCCAGACCCTGGGCAACGGCCTGCTCGCCAAGCAGGGCATCCGCACCGCACGCCGCCGCGGCCTGCTACCCCGATAGCGGGCCGGAAGCGGGAAAATTCGCTGTTGCAAAGAATTTCGTCTATGTCGCTGTTACGGTCCGAGAGGGACGGCCGGGCCGGACCGGCCGGTACTTCAGGAGGTTCGGATGGCGAAACGTGTGCGGCTCGGGCTGGTGGCCGGGGTGGCGGTGCTGGCCGGCACGCTCGGCCTGCCGGGAGCGTCCGCGGCGGCGCCGGCCGAGGGCTCGATCCTCGCGGCGGCGGCCGGGGCGGAGGTGGTCCCGGGCAGTTACATCGTGGTGATGGACGACGGCACGACCGGTGTGCGGGAGAAGGCGCGCAGCCTGGCCGGCAAGCACGGGGCCACGGTCGACGCCACCTATGAGCACGCGCTGCGCGGGTTCGCGGCGCGGATGACGGAGGCGCAGGCCAAGCGGCTGGCGGCGGCGCCGGGTGTGTCCTACGTGCAGCCGAACGTGGTCCACACGACGCAGGCCACGCAGACGAATCCGCCGTCGTGGGGGCTGGACCGCATCGACCAGCGCAACCGCCCGGTCGACGCGTCCTACACCTACAGCACGACCGCGTCGAACGTGACCGCCTACATCATCGACACCGGCATCCGCACCACGCACGGTGACTTCGGCACGCGTGCGGTGAGCGGCTTCGACGCGGTCGACGGCGGCACCGCGGACGACTGCAACGGCCACGGCACCCACGTCGCGGGTACGGTCGGCGGCAACGCCTACGGCGTGGCCAAGGGTGTGCGCCTGGTGGCCGTGCGCGTGCTCGACTGTGAGGGCAGCGGCACCACCGCGCAGGTCGTGGCCGGCATCGACTGGGTGACGGCGAACGCGACCGCCCCTTCGGTGGCGAACATGAGCCTGGGCGGCAGTGCGGACACCGCGCTCGACGACGCGGTCCGGCGGTCGATCGCGGCCGGCGTCACCTACGCGATCGCGGCCGGCAACGGTTTCCTGGGCATCTTCGCGCTGGACGCCTGCACGCAGTCGCCGGCCCGGGTCGCCGAGGCGCTCACGGTCTCCGCGACCAACTCCTCCGACGCGAAGCCGTCCTGGCCGAACCGGGGCACGTGCGTGGACCTGTTCGCGCCCGGCATCGACATCACGTCGGCCTGGAACACGAACGACACGGCCACGAACACGATCAGCGGTACGTCGATGGCGGCACCGCACGTGGCCGGCGCGGCCGCGCTCTACCTGGCAAACAACCCGTCCGCGACGCCGGCCCAGGTCAGCGCCGCCGTGGTCGCGGCCGCCACGACCGGCGTGGTGACCAGCCCCGGCACGGGTTCGCCGAACCGGCTGCTCTACACCGGCGGGTTCTGATCCGCAGAACGGGTGCGGTCGCCTCGGCCGCACCCGTTCGCTACGCCTTGGTGTTGCGCAGGTGCTGATACGACAGCCAGGTCAGGACCAGGCCGAGCGCGGCGATGACCACGCCGATCACGGCGAGCCAGATCTGCGCGTTCTCCGCGCCGATGTAGACCAGCGGCAGGAACAGCAACCCGGCGACGAGCGCGGTCATCCCGCACACGAACAGCGCCTTGCGCCAGGTCGCGATCGGCAGCGGCGGGCGGTTGCGGACCGGCGGGTCCAGCCAGACCGTGGACCAGGCCCGGCGGTCGACCACCAGCATGGCACCGGCCGCGGCCCACCAGCCGATCCCGTAGCCGGCCAGGACGACCACGACCCACCAGCCGTCGAAGTGCGGGCGCAGCAGCGTCTCCAGCACACCCTGCCAGGTGAGGAAGACCGCGACGAGCGCGACGGACGCGCCGACCAGGTGCGGGCGCGAGCTGAGCCAGCGAGGCACGCTACTGATATCCACGGATGCTCCAGAAGACGGTGTAGAGCGGGATGTCCCGGCCGGCGGTGAACAGCTGCCCGCCGCTCTGCTCGGCGACGGCCCGCAGTTCGCGCTCCCACTGCGTGGCGCCCGCGACCGAGGCCGGGCCGGGATCGGGCGTGTAACGATCGCAGGGCGTGGTGCTCTGGTCGCCGGAGTCGAACGCGATCGTGTAGATCGGCACCGCCCGCTCCCGCTCGGAGAGACCCGCGCGGAAGTCGAGGTACTGACTGTAGTTGGCGCCGCAGGTGTTCTGGCCGTCGGAGAAGAGCACGATGGACGTGGACGCGCCGTCGTCCGCCTCGGCCAGCCACGGCCGGACCAGCGCGTGCGCGCTCTGGAGCGCGTCGTACATGGCGGTGTAGCCGGCCGCCTTCAGATCCTTCCTCGCGTAGTCCTGGATCGCGGTCAGCGTCGGCCCGGTCTCGGCATCCGGCAGCGTGAACTCGCGCGGCGTCTGCGCGCCGTTGCTGAACGGCACGAAGTCGACGCGTTCACCGGGCAGGAAGTTGAAGTACGTGGCCGGGTCGTTCTCGTCCGTGCCGGTCAGGTTGATCAGCGCGTTGCGCAGCTGCGACATGTTCTGCTCCATGGAGCCGGACACGTCGAGCACGAACACCATCCGCGACGGGGTACGGATCTGCGCCCGGTACGCGTCGATCAGCCGGCTCAGCGCCTTCGGGTCGGTCGGGTAGCGCAGCTGCGGCACCGGGATCGCGTTCTGCGCCGAGACCACGGCCGGGTTGCCGGGGCGGCGGCCGGTCGCCTCGCGGATGCGTTTCTGCACCGGTTCGCTGAACAGCCACTGCCACAGCGTGTCGAACGTGCGCTGCTCCGCCGCGGTCGCGCCGGTCAGCAGGCTCAGCCGGTACTCCGCGACCATGGTGCCCTCGGTGGGGTAGATCGCGGTGAGCCGGCAGTCCTCGGGCAGCTCCGCGTTCATCCGCTGGATCTCGGACTCGTAGATGATCAGGCCGTCGACGCCGTCCGTGCTGCGCTGCCGTCCGCACTCCGCGCCGCCGGACGCGACCTGTGCCACGTACCCGTCGGAGAGCGCCAGCGACGTGTCCGCGCTCAGCCGGTGCCCGGCGAAGAACCGCCGCAGCGCCTGATGCAGGCCCGGCACGCACCGGCCCGGTCCTCTCCGTAGACGCCCGTGATGACCTCGCTCATGAACCGTTTCCACGCCTGCGAGGCCGGGACCGGCACCGGTGGTCCCGGGGGCTCCAGCAGCGCGAGCCCGCGGTCACGGTTCGCCGCGTCGAAGGCGCCGGGGTCGCCGGCCGGCCGGAAGCCGTGCACCGCGGCCAGCCGGCGCAGCTCCGGGTCCTCGGTCAGCGCGGCCGCGAGCTGCGCGCCCCGGTCCGTCATCGGCGCGATCGTGTGGTCGCTGGCGATCGTGTGCGCCGGGTACAGCATGATCCGGGTGAACGTGTGCGTGGTGCCGTCGCTGGTGGTGACCTCGGTGACCAGCCCGTCCGGGTTCTCCCGGGCCGCGTCGAGGAACTGTGCCTCGTAGACGACCTGCATCGGCAGCTGGTATCCCTCCGCGGACAGGAACTGGTCGAACGGTTCCTCGCTGGTCAGCCCGGTGCTGCCCTGCGCCTGGAACAGCTCGCGCATCAGCGGTCCCACCTTGTTCGGATCCTGGGAGGTGACCGGCACGCCCCCGTTCGCCGCACTGCTGCTCACCGCGAGCAGCAGCTCCGCCGAGTTGGACGTGTCCAGCCGGGTGCTGAGCAGGATCGCGCGCTGGAAGCCCGGGTACGGCGCGGCCAGCCCCAGGTCCCGCCACCGCTTCTTCGCCGCGAACACCTCGGACAGGTAGCGCGCCACGTCGAACGTCTGCTGGTCGACCGCGGCCACGCCCGGCGGCAGCGCGCCCGCGACCTCCTCGAACGTGGCGACGACCAGCGGCGAGGAGAACACGGTCACCGGCGTGTTGCCGCTGCCGGCCGCCCGCAGGACGCTCTCCGCCGCGGACGTGCTGCCCGGGAACGCGAAGTCGTAACTGCGCAGGTCGCCGTCGCAGGCCATGGTGCGCGAGCCGGCCGCCTCGACCGCGACCCGCAGGCCGCGCCGTTCGAGTGCGGCGATGACGTCGCGGTCCTGGAAGAACGAGAGCTTCTCCGAGCCGACGAGACCGTGGACGTCGAACACCTGGCAGACCAGCAGGTGCGGGATCCGGATCTCACAGGCGTCCTTGCGATGGCCGGTGGAGACGCGCCAGCCGAGGATCAGTACGAGAATCGTGAGAAGGCCACCGAGGACAGTCCTGACCCGTTGGGATTTCATGCGAGCCCCGTGATCGACAGTTTCCTGTGCCCCAGAGGGTAGTACGTTCACGCACCGTCCGATGTCTCACCAGACCGGGCGCATCGGGGTGCGGCCGTCGCCGTTGTCGTCGACATAGGACCGCAGCGCGGCGCGGACCGTGTCCAGCTCCGGCATCCGCGACTCCTCCTCCGCCCAGATCTCGGCGACGCGCGCGACCAGCGCCCGGCCGCGGGCGGTGGCGACGATCAGCTGGGCGCGGCCGTCCGTGGGGTGGCGGGTGCGGGTGGCGTAGCCCCAGGTCTCCAGCTCGCGGGTCAGGTGCGCGGCGCCCTGCTTGGTGACGCCGAGGTAGGCGGCCAGGTCGACCGCGGTCTGCCCGTCCGTGACGACCAGACGACTGATCGCGTAGCCGTGCGCGGGGCGGATCTCCGGGTGGCCCTCCTCCGCGAGGCGGGCGTGCAGGCGGTCGGTGAACAGCCGGAACGTCATGGAGAGCAGCAGCGGGAGCGGCATCGGCATGCCTGCCAGGATAGACCAGTCACTTGTCTATCGCGTCGCCGTGCCGCAAGATAGACCAGTCACTTGTCTACCTCGGGGAGCCACATGTTCACGATCACCGGCGTCCGGGTCTTCGACGGGTCCGCATCGACAGATGCGCCCGTGCTGACCGACGTGCACGTCTCCGGCGGCCGGATCGTGGCCACGCCGCCGCCGGGCGCGGAGGTGGTGGAGGGACGCGGCCGGACGCTGCTGCCCGGCCTGATCGACACGCACGTGCACGTCGAGCGGCGTGCCGAGCTGGCGGAGCTGGCCCGCTGGGGCGTGACGACCGCGCTCGACATGGGCAGCCCGCGCCCCGCCGCCACGCTGCCGCTGCGCCACCTGGACGGCGTCGCGGACCTGTTCAGCGCCGTGTATCCCGCGGTCGCGCCCGGGTCGGCCACGATCCGGCAGATGGGCTATCCCGCGCACATCGCGGTGCCGGGCGCCGCCGACGCACAGGCCTGGGTGGACGCGCGCATCGCGGAGGGCGCGGACTACATCAAGATCGCGGTCGAGGACCCGAGGCAGCCCGGCACCACCGGCCTGTCCCCCGCGACCGTGACCGCGCTGGTGGAGGCCGCCCACGCCCGCGGCCTGCTCACGGTCGCGCACGCCGTGACCGCCGCGACCCACCGGATCGCGTCCGTCGCCGACGTCGTCACGCACGTGCCGATCCAGGCCGTCGCGAGCGGCGCCCGGGTCGTCTCCCCCACGCTGACCATGATGCGCGGCATCTGCGACACGGTCGGGCGCCGCTTCGCGCTGCGCGCGCTGGCCGCGCTGCGGATCGCGCCCCGGATGGACTTCGCGCACGCGCTCGGCTCGGTCCGCCGCCTGCACGCCGAGGGCGCCACCGTCCTGGCCGGCACCGACTCCAACAGCGACGGCACCGCGCCGTTCTCCCCCGCGTTCGGCACGTCGATGCACCAGGAGTTGCGGCTGCTGGTCGACGCCGGGCTGTCGCCGGTGGAGGCGTTGCGGGCGGCCACGTCCGTACCCGCGAAGGTCTTCGGTCTTGATGATCGTGGGGTCGTCGCGCCCGGCAAGCGTGCCGATCTCCTGCTGGTGGACGGCGACCCCACCACCGACATTCATTCCACGGTACGCATCGCGCACGTCTGGACCGCCGGTGTCACGGCCTTTCGTAGTATGTGACCGTGAGTTACTCGACCGACCCGCGGGCGGCCCGGAGCCGCGAGGCGATGATCACCGCCGCGCGCCGCCTGCTGGTCGACGAGGGGCCCGGCGCGATAACCCACCAGCGTGTCGCGGAGCTGGCCGGCGTGGGCCGCGCCACCGTCTACCGCCACTGGCCTCGCCCTGACCAGCTGCTCCTCGACGCGATGGGCGGCGCGGACCTGCCCCTTTTCAAGAACCCGGCCTCACCGGTACGGCCCTGGCTCCGCCGCGAGCTCCGGCAGATGGCCGACGAGCTGAGCGTTCCCGCGGTCGCCGCGATGGCGCTGACGCTGGCCCGGTCCGCGCTCTCGGACCCGGTCATCGCGGACCGTCACGACGAGTCCAACCGGACCATCACCGCGCGCATCGCGGCCGCCGTCACGCTGGCGGTCTCCGCCGGCGAGCTGACCACGGACGCCACCCCGCTGGACCTGTCCGCGCTGCTGGTCGGCCCGCTCCACTTCCGCATCGTCATCCAGCACGCGCCGGTCGACGACGCGCTCCTCGACCGCCTGCTGGACTCGATCGGCACCTGGGTCACTTGATGGACGCGCCGGCGTCGATCGGGAGCGCCACGCCGGTGACGTAGCGTGCTTCCTCCGTGGACAGCCAGAGCACCGCGTTGGCGATGTCGACCGGGTCGATCCAGGGGATCGGCAGGACGTTGACGGTCTGGAAACGGCCGGCCAGCGTCTCCCGGGTGCGCTCGTGCTCCGGCAGGTCCGGGGCGAACAGGGCGTACACGGACGGGTTGTGGATCATCGGGGTGTCCACGCCGGTCGGGTGCACGCTGTTGACGCGGATCCGGTCCGGGCCGAGCTCCAGCGCCAGGCTGCGGGTCAGGCCCACGATGCCGTGCTTGGCCGCGACGTAGTGCGAGGCCTCCGGATAGGGCCGCAGGCTCGCGGCCGAGCCGGTGATCACGATCGAGCCGCCGTCGTCGCCCGCGCGCAGGTGCGGGACGGCCGCCTTGACGGTGTGCCAGACGCCGGTCAGGTTGACGTCGATCATGTCCTGCCAGGTCTGCTCCGGCATGCCGACCGTGCCGACGCCGTAGACGGCCGCGTTGGCCGCCACGATGTCGAGCCGGCCGAGGCGCGCCACGGCATCGCCGACGGCGGCGTCCAGCGTGCCGAAGTCCCGGACGTCCGCCGTGACCAGGACTGCCCGCCTGCCCAGGGCCTCGACCTGGGCCACCGTCCCCGCGAGATCCTCCGGCGTGGCCAGCGGATAGAAGACGGACTCGATCGGCGCCGCGATGTCGACGGCGATGATGTCCGCGCCCTCCTGCGCGAGGCGGACCGCGATGCCCCGCCCCTGCCCGCGCGCCGCGCCGGTCACCAGCGCCACCCTGTCCTGCAGCCGTCCCGCCATGGTCTCCCCCTCCGGATGTCGTCGGGGCACGCTATCCACGGCCTCGCGCCTCGCTCGTCCCTCTCCAGAGGTACGCCCCATACATCGGGAGACCTATATTTCCGCAGCGTGTGAACGCGGCCCCGCCGGCTGTCGTCCTTCGGGGTCATGAACGTGGAAACGTGGCTCGCGTCGTTCGAGGCGGCCCTGCGCAATCGGGACATCCCGGCCGTGACCGGTCTCTTCGCCGCCGAGTCGTACTGGCGTGATCTGGTCGCCTTCACCTGGAACCTCGCCACGGTCGAGGGGCGGGACGGCGTGGCCGCGCTGCTCGCCCGGACCCTCGACGGCACCGATCCGTCCGGGTTCGTGCTCACCGATCCGCCGGTCGAGACCGGCGAGCTGGCCGAGGGGTGGTTCCGGTTCCGGACCGCGGCCGGCAACGGCATCGGGCACCTGCGACTCGCCGGCGGCAAGGCCTTCACGCTGCTCACCACGTTGCGTGAGCTGAGAGGATTCGAGGAGGTCCGGCCCGATCTGGACCGTCGTGACACACCTGCTGACGAGCCCTACGTGCTCGTGGTCGGCGGCGGGCAGGGCGGGATCGCCCTCGGTGCGCGGCTGCGTAACCTCGGCGTGCCCACGGTCGTCGCGGAACGGCACGACCGGGCGGGCGACAGCTGGCGCACCCGGTACGACTCGCTCACGCTGCACGATCCCGTCTGGAACGACCACCTGCCCTACTTGCCGTTCCCGAGCACCTGGCCGGTCTTCTCGGGGAAGGACCGGATGGCCGACTGGCTGGAGAGCTACACCCGGATCATGGACGTGCCGTACTGGCCGGGGGCGACGGTCCGATCGGCACGGTACGACGGCGGGCGCTGGACCGTCGTCGTGGACCGCGGCGGGGACGAGGTGGTGCTGCGCCCCGCCCAGCTGGTGTTCGCGACCGGTCTGGCGGGCAAGCCCGAGGTTCCCGTCCTTCCCGGGCAGGACGTCTTCCGCGGCGACCAGCACCACTCGTCGGCACATCGCGCCACGGCGTCGTACGCGGGGAAGAGGGCCGTGGTCGTGGGTTCGAACAACTCGGCGTTCGACATCGCCGAGGCGCTGTGGAGGGCCGGCGCGGACGTGACGATGGTGCAGCGCTCGCCGACGACCGTGGTGAGGTCCGCGACGCTGATGGACGTCGCGATCGGTGATCTCTACTCCGAGCACGCCGCGGTGCCCACCGACCGGGCCGACCTGACCGTGGCGTCCCTGCCGTACCGGATCATGCACCTCGCCCACATCCCCCGGGCGCGGATGATGGCGGAGCGGGACGCCGAGTTCTACGCCCGGCTGGCGAAGTCCGGCTTCCGGCACGACTGGGGCGCCGACGGCTCTGGCCTGGTCATGAAGAGCCTGCGGCGCGGATCCGGGTTCTATGTGGACACCGGGGCGGCCGAGCTGGTCATCGACGGGCGGATCAGGCTCGCCCACGGGCAGGCCGGGCACCTGACCGAGGACGCGCTCGTGCTCACCGACGGCACCGCGCTCCCGGCCGGCCTGATCGTGTACGCCACCGGGTACCGGTCGATGCACGAGCGGGTGGCGGAGATCGTCGATCGGGAGACCGCGGACCGGGTGGGCAGGGTGTGGGGTCTCGGCTCGGACACGCCGAAGGACCCCGGGCCGTGGGAGGGCGAGCAGCGCAACATGTGGAAGCCCACGCGTCAGCCCGGCCTGTGGTTCCACGGTGGCAACCTGCACCAGTCCCGGCACTACTCGCTCTACCTGGCGCTGCAGCTCAAGGCGCGCTACGAGGGCCTGGAAACACCCGTTTACCCGCCGGTCTAGAAGGGTCTAGAAGACCGCCACGGTACGCCCCGCGTGTGCCGGGTTCTCCAGCTCCGACACCATCGCGGCGGCGACCGCGGCGCGGGAGATCGACGGGGGCATGACCCGCCACCTGCGGTCGAGCGTCTCCAGCGGCACCACGCGGGCTTCGGTCAGGGGGCCGTTGGTCAGCGACACCGGGTGGACGATCGTCACGTCCGGGCCCTCGATGATCGAGTCGGCCAGGATCTTGTCGTCGTAGCCGTCCGCGCCGAGCACCAGGCGCTGGATCCGCTCGTGCAGCCCGCTCGAGAACCGCCTCGACGCGCCCACCCCGAACGAGCCGAGCCACACGACCCGCGGGCGCTTCGCGTCGGCCACGGCACGTGCGCCCGTGGACAGCGTGTTCCTCGGGCCGCCGCGGCTGAAGCCGAGCGCGCTGATCACGCCGTCGGCATCGGCGGCGGCGTCGACCACGCTGACCGGCGTGTGCACGTCGGCCTTGCGCACCTCGAGGCGCGCGGCGCGCAGGCCGGACAGCGTCTCGGGGTCGCGGGCCAGCGCGATCACGTCGTGGCCGCGGTCGAGTGCATGGCGCACCACGTGGCGGCCGGTCGCGCCGGTGGCGCCCAGGACAACGATTCGCATGACGATCCCCTCTGCGAGACAGGCGTCTCACAGAGGGGAATGCTGCCATGGAACGCAACTATGAGTCAACTGTCTCAGAATTGCTTGATCATCGTCTGCGTGACCGCGGCGTAGCCGGCGGCGGCGTACAGGCGCATGGCCGGCTCGTTCGCGGTCATCACGTTGAGGGCCAGGCCGGTCCCGCCGCGGGCCAGCACCTCCTGCTCGACCGCGGCCATCAGCGCGCGTCCCAGGCCCTGGCCGCGGCGTGACGGGAAGACCACGACGTCGTGCACCCAGGCGGCGCCGGGGAAGAAGCCGTCCGGGTGTGCCATTCCGAGGTAGATCGCGCCGACCGGGCCCGCGTCGTCCTCGGCCGTGAAGAAGAACCGGCCCGGCTCGGGCAGACCCGCGTCGATCGCGGCGCGGGACAGCGACCGCGCCTCCTCCGGGGTCCAGCGGCCGGCCAGCACGCTCAGGTCGGCCAGCCGGATCACCAGGTCCTCGATGTGCGAGGTCCGCTCGTCGTCCGTGGAAAGGCGCAGTCGCATGCCCGGAATTCAGGCACGCCCGGATTGACGTCCGATTGCCGGCGTCCGGGGTGTCCGCATCCGGCGTGTCAGCCGAGCACTCGCAGCTGGGCGAGCAGCACGTGCATGTCGGAGTTGACCCAGTACTCCGCGATCCGGTCGCCCTCGGTCCGCAGCAGGTCGATGCCGGTGAACGCGACCTTCGTGCCGATCTCCGCGGCCGCGCCCGGGAAACCGCCGCTGTAGATGCCCTCCACGGTCCACCGGACCGCGATCTTGTCGCCCTCGGTGATCGGGCCGACCTCGACGGCGAACGTCAGGTCGGAGAACGCGGCGCGCGTCTGACCGATCCAGCCGGCCAGCCCGTCCGGGCCGGACACGGCCGCGCCGTCGCCGCCGTCCGGCATCGCCGCGTGGACGCGGAATTCCGGCGTGACCAGCGTTGCGGCGCGGTCCAGCTCACCGTTCCACAGGTGCAGCCAGCCGTCGATGATCTCAGTGGTACCCATGTCCGATCCTCAGTCCTCTGTAGATTCGTCAGCGATTGCGGCCGCGGATCGACCGTACCGAGCGTCAGCGTGGCTTTGGCAGTGCCAGATTTGCTTAACAGTGTGAAGCTTGGAGGCATGACCACACCGCTCCGGCAGCGCCGCCGTGCCACCGCCGTCCGCGAGATCCTGGACGAGGCCCGCGCGCAGATCGCCGAGCACGGCCCGGCCGGTCTGGCGCTGCGGTCGGTCGCGCGCAGTCTCGGCATGACCGTGCAGGCGCTCTACCACTACTTCCCGAGCCGCGACGACCTGATCACCGCGCTGATCACGGAGGCGTACCGGGATCTCGCCGACGCGATCGAGACCGCATTGTCCACGGGCGACACCGGTCTGCCCCGGTTCGTCGTGGCCGCGGAGGGCTTCCGGGCGTGGGCGATCGCGCACGCGGCCCGGTTCCAGCTGATCTACGGCACGCCGCTGCTGCACTACCGGGCGCCGGAGGACGGCGACACCACGGCCGGCGCGCGGCGGCTCGCATCCGTCTTCATCCGCGAACTGTTCGACGGTTTCACCCCGGATCAGCTGGCCCGCGCGGACGTCCCGCCGCTGAGCCCGGAGCTGCGCACACACCTCGCGGGCTTCCCGCCGCACGCGCTGAACGGGCTTCCGCCGGAGGGCATCGCGCTGTTCGTCACCGCGTGGGGGCAGGTGCACGGCCTGGTGGTGCTGGAGACGTTCGGCCACACGGACTTCCTCGGCCCGCAACGCGACGAACTCTTCCGCGGCAGCATCCGGCACCTGCTGGCCGACACCCACCGCCGGATCCCGGCCTGAGCCGCTACGTCCGGGCTGCGACCGTAACCGCAGGATCGGCCGTGCGACCCGCGAGAAGCCTGCGCATGGTGAGCGGTCCGGCCACGGCGATGAAGACGGCCAGGACGGCGGGGACCATCAGGCCGATCGTCAGACTGGTGGCTTCGGCGAGGTAGCCGATCACGGCCGGGCCGAGCAGCATGCCGGTGGAGCCGGAGATCGAGATCAGCGCGACGTTCGAGGGTGGGCCGCCGGCGTCGCCGATGGCGCTGAAGAGCACCGGGACGATCACCGCGATCCCCGCGCCGGCGAGGATCCAGCCGGCCCAGGCGAGCGGGAGCCCACCGGCTGCGGCCGAGACGAGGACGAGCGCATAACCGGCGGTCGCCAGGACACCTGCGAAGAGGAGGGTACGGCCGGGGCCGAGCCGGGCACGGATCGGGTCGCCGAGGAGGCGGAACACCGTCATGGCGACGGCGAAGACCGAGTACGCCAGCGGCGTGAGCGCCTCGTCCGCGTCCAGGACGCGCGCGGCGTGCAGATTCGCCCAGTCGCTCGCACCGGACTCGACGAGGTGGCCGCCGAGACCGAGGACGAACATCGCGCCGAGCACGACCGCACCGATGCGCGCCGCGCCCACCGGCGCGCCGGCATCGTCGCCGCCCACCGGGCCCGGCGGTGGCAGCAGGGGCAGGGTGAAGGCGGCAAACACCACGGTGCAGGCGATCGCCGCGATGACCAGCATGGTCTGGTTTCCCAGTCCGAGCGTGAGCCCGAACGAGGTGAGTGCACCGGCGGCCGCGCCGCCGAGGCTCCAGAAGCCGTGGAAGGACGAGAGGATCGGCCGCCGGTAGTAACGCTCGAGCTCGACGGAGTGGGAGTTGAGACCCACCTCGACGAAGCCGACACCGACCCCGTACAGCGCACCGCAGAACAGCAGCATCTCGTAGCTCGGCGCCACCGCGGGCGCGATCAGGACCAGCTGCGTGGCCGGCCCGGCCCACCGCAGCAGGCGACGACTGGTGATCCGGTCAGCGATCCTCCCGGCGGCGAACATGGTGATCAGCCCGACCACCTGGATGAGCAGCAGCAGGGTGCCGAGACGGGCCTCGCCGAGGTCGAGGCGGCGGTCGACCGACGGCAGGGCGGCCGCCCAGGCGCCCATGACGAAGCCGGAGGTGGCGAAGGTGCCGAGAACGCCGATGCGGGCGCGGCGCAGGGCGGTGAGGTCAGGGTGCATCTCTGTCTCTCGTTCCACGTTTTTGTTCTAGACAGGAACATAAAGGTGGCACCGCCGGACGTCAACTTTTGTCCTCGACGCGAACCAAATGGATAATCCTTCGTATGCAGCAGATGAGGACCAGCGCCGACCTCCGGATCCACAACCAGGCCAGGCTGCTGCGGGCCGTCCACGACGCCGACGAGCCGCTCACCCGCGCCGGCGCGGGCCGGCTGCTCGGCTTCGGCCGCAACACCATGGCCACGCTCGTCGGCGAGCTCGAGGCGGCCGGACTGCTGCACGAGGTACGCGCGGACGTCGCGGGCCGCGGCCGGCCTACCACCCTGCTGGTCCCGCACCCCCGCGGGCCGATCGCCTTCGCCGCGGACATCCGCGAGGATTCCTGGACCCTGGCGCAGATCGAGCTCGGCGGGCTCCTGACCGAACTGGCGGCCGGCGAGCACGACCGGACGCCGGCGGTGTTCGAGGAGCTCCGCGCCGCGATGAAGCGGCACGCCACCGGCCGGACCGCCGCGCTCGGCATTGCCGTCACCGGACCGCTTCGCGACGGCCACCGCCTGCACATCTCACACCTGGACTGGGGCGAGGTGGACCTTCGCCGGCATCTCGACGACGAGTGGCCGACCGCGGTCGGCAACGACGCCCGGCTGGCCGGGCTGGCCGAGGCCCGGCGCGGTGCGCTCCGCAGGACCGGGACCGCGCTGCACTTCCACATCGACTTCGACATCGGCGGCACCCTGCTCCTGGACGGAGACCCGCAGCGCGGCGCCGCCAACATCGCCGGCGAGTTCGGGCACATGCCACTGACCGGCTCCCGGCTGCGATGCATGTGCGGGGTACACGGATGCTGGAGTCTGGACGTGGGCACCAACGCACTGCTGCGGCACTTCGGCCGGGAGCCCGGCCACGGGCGCGGGCGGGAGTTCGGGCGCGAGATCGTGGCACGCGCCGCAGCGGGCGACCCGGAGGCGGGCCGCGCCGTCGACGACAACGCCACCGCGCTCGGGCGAGGTCTCGGGGCACTGGCCAACGCCCTCGACCCCGAGGCGATCACCCTCTCCGGGCTCGGTGTCGACCTGATCCGCCTGCGGCGCGACCTGATCGAAGCCGCCTGCGCCGACGCACTCATGGAGTTCCGCCGCGCCACACCACCCCGCATCCTGGCCGGCACGGTCGGCGAGATCGGCCCGCTGCGCGGCGCGGCGGAGATCGCCTTCGACGCCGTCCTGCACCCCGACGAGCTACGCAAGCGACTCTGACGCAGGGCCGCGAACCGCCGACGGTACGGTGGTCCGGGCACGTCGACGAACGGCAGGCCGTCCCGGGAGTGATCGCTTCCCCGTCCTGACCATCCGGTGGCCCAGACGTGTCAGCGCAGCTGGGGCAGCGTCTCCCGGACGGCCTTGGCCAGCGCGTTCGTGACGGTGGCGCGCTTGGACGTGTCCTTGACCAGCGTGTCATAGCCGTAGATCTCGAACTCCATCACGAGATTGCCGTTGCGGATCACGAGGCCGGCCCGGGTGCCGTCCGGCGACTGCGACGCGAAGCTGAACGCCTCCTGACCCACGCCGAGGCCGG
Source organism: Catenuloplanes japonicus (assembly GCF_000717135.1). Lineage (GTDB taxonomy): Bacteria > Actinomycetota > Actinomycetes > Mycobacteriales > Micromonosporaceae > Catenuloplanes > Catenuloplanes japonicus. The sequence continues at coordinate 745,444 of NZ_JNXY01000001.1, read as the reverse complement.
CCGCGTTCTGTTCGGTGAGTTCCGGTTTCGCGTTCGGGATGCCACCGCCGCCGGCCTCGAAACCGCGCACCGACGTCATGTAGTCCCGGCCCTCGGCCTCGCTGTCCAGCGAGATCGCGAGCGCCTGAAAGCCGCCGGTCGCGTAGTCGACCTGGCACCAGTTCAGGCCCGGCACGGTCGGATCCGTGCCGGAGCGGACCGGGGCGCTCACCTGTTCGCCGACCAGCGCCGTGACGGCGCTGTACCGAACGGCAGGGCAGAGCGTCGCGGGTACGGAGAAGGCCGCGCCTCCCCCGGCCGGCGCGGACGTGGCCGCGGGCGGGGCGGCGGAGGCGGGACCGCCGGTCGCGGACGGGCTCGGCGACGCGGACGCCGAGGCCGAGGGTGACGCCGAGGCCTGCGGCTCGCCGGTGGTGACCGCGCCCTGGCCGGGGGCCGCGGTGCCGGTCGCCGCGGGCAGCGCCACCTGCTCCGGCGTGCCGTCGTCGCCGCGCGGGATCAGGAGCGCGGCCGTGGCGGCGATCGCGGCCACCGCGGCGGCGGCCCCGGCGACGATGGCCCAGCGCCGGATCGTGGTGGCACTGCGGTCAGGCGCCGCGAGACCGGGCGCGCCGGAAACCGGCATTCCGGGCACCGCCCCACCCGTGACCGGCACACCTGGGGCCGGACCGGGGACCGGCGCTCCGAATGCGGTCGCTCCCGACACCGGCATGGAAGGCGCGCCCGAAACCGGCATTCCGGACGTTGGCGCGCCGGAGACCGGTGTGGCGCCACCGAACGCGGCCGTGCCACTGAACGCCTGCCCACCCGCTGCGGTCGTCCCGGAATCCGGTGCTCCCGAGACCGGCGTCTGGTGCGGGATCGCGGGCATCGGCGTGGTGGCCGCGGCACCGGGCGCACAACCCGCGGCACCAGGCGCAAGCCCCGCAGCACCGGCCGCACCGGCGGACGCCGCCACGCCGATGCCCGCAGCCGCCCCCGCACCCTGCCCGCCGGCCGTGGGCACGGCCGCGGGCGGGCCGCTGACGGAGTCGTACCGCTGGATGAGGCTTTTGATGATTGTCAGGTCCGGGTCGGGGAGCAGGGTGGGGGTGGATTCGAGCGCGTGATGCAGCAGCGTGGCGGCGAGCGGGAGGCGGCTGGCGCCGCCGGCCATCAGGACCGTCACGGGGGTGCCGGCCGGGAGTCTTGCGGCGCGCAGGGCGGATCGGCCGGCGGCGATCGTGCGTTCCAGGATCGGGCGGGCCAGGAGGTCGAGCTGCTGGCGGGTGATGACGAGGTTCTGGTCCAGGAGGGGGACGTGCAGCGTGACGGACGACGCGGCGGACAGCGTCTCCTTCACCTGGCGGAGGTCGTCGCGGAGGCGGCGGGCGGTACGGCGGTCGCCGGAGGTCTGTGGCGTGAGCAGGCGGCGCCAGGTCTCGTCGGGTGCGGGGACGGACGCGGCGAGCCAGGACAGCAGCGCGTTGTCGATGTCGAGGCCGCCCGCGTCCGGCAGGCCCTCCACGGCGCGCACGTCGAGGGTGCGGGAGAGCACGGTCGCCTCGAAACCACCGGCGCCGAGGTCGTAGAGCAGGATCGCGTCGCCGGTGCCGGCGAGCGCGCGGGCGGCGGCGGACGGCGTGGGCAGCAGTTCGGGAACGGGCAGGCCGGCCTCGCGGGCCGCCTCGACGAGCACCTGCCTGCGGGCCGCGTTCCACGACGCCGGATGTGTCAGGACCAGGGTGGTGACGGAATCGCCGGACTCGAGCGTGGCCTCCTCGGCCGCGCGTGCCAGGACCGCGCCGATGATCTTCGCGATCGGGAACGTGAAGTCGCCGAGCCGCACCGAGGGCTCGTCGATGCGGCGTTTCGGGTGCGGCTCGTAGGCGTCCGGCGTGATGCCGGCCCGGCCGACCGCCTCACGTCCGGTGATCAGCTTGTCGCCGGCCGCGCAGACGCCGGACGGCAGCACCACCGTGTCACCGCCGGACGCGACGGTCGTGGACGTGCCGAAATCTATGCCGAGCCTCACCGGTCAGATCCTCCCCGTAGATCTTTCCCGGTCAGACTAGCCGGTCAGACCGCACCTCTATCGACGAAGCTGAATGCATAGGCGTCGCCGGGCTCGACGTGGAGCTCCGCGGAGTACCGCACGGCGCCGAACTCGTCGTTCACCAGGTGGTGGGTGGGGCGGTTCTTGTCGTCGGCGCCGCCCGCGGGCTCGATCCGGAAGCGGGTCTTCGACTGCTCCGTGCACAGCTCGGTGCCGAGCGTGGGGCGCGCCTGCCGGTCGTCGACGATCACGCACCAGCGCCCGCCCTCCTCGCGCGGCCGCAGCGCCTCGATCATGAACTGGCCGCCGGCGACCGGGAGCAGCCGGAACAGCGCGCCGTCGTCGGTCCCGTCGCCGGTGGCGATCGGGCCCTCGTAGGTGGCGCTGAGATCCTTGTCCGCCTCGGCCAGGTGGATGAGGATCTTGCGGTCACCGGCCTTGATCTCGTCGAGGCCCGCGCCTTCGCCGTCGGTACTCGGCGTGACCGAGGCACTCGGCGTCTCCACCGCGCTCGACGGCGGCGGTACCGGTGCCGGCGCGACCGGCTCCGCCGGACCGGTGCCGCAGGCGGTCACCGTGAGCAGGAGCGCGGTGCCGGTGGCGAGGATCGTGCGCACGGGTCTACCTCCGTCGTCAGCCCGGAACCAGGTCATACCCACAAACCTTCGGGGGTACGCCGCGGGCCGGCAAACCGGAAATATAGGGAACTCTTAGGTTGACGTACGTCGCTCCCCGGACGTTTGCTTGTCTGAGAGAACGCTCTCAGCAGGGGACGTGACGACGATGACGTTCAATCACCGCCGGATTCTCACCGCCGCCGCGCTGCTGCTGGCGGCCGCGGTGTCGGTCGGCGTGACCGTGTACCGGGCCGGCGACGCGAGCGCGGCCCAGACCACCATGCGCGCCGCGGACCCGAGCGTGATCCGGGTCGGCAGCACCTACGTGTCCGTGCAGTCGTGGAACGGCGGCATCGGCGTGCGCCAGGCCGCCTCCACGGCCGGGCTGGCGAGCGCGACCGTGTCCCAGGTCTGGTCGGACACGGGCCGGCTCGGCGAGGTCTGGGCGCCGGAGGTCCACTACGACGGCGGCCGCTACTACGTGTACTTCGCCGCGGGCACCGGCGCCGCCCACCGCATGTACGTGATCAGCTCGGCCGGCGCGACCGGCGGCTACACCGCGGCGCAGCGGATGGCGCTGCCGGACGACAGGTGGGCGATCGACGGCACCATGCTCACGTTCAACGGCCAGCGGTACTTCGTCTGGTCCGGCTGGGCCGGCGACACCAACATCGAGCAGAACCTCTACATCGCGCGGATGAGCAGCCCGACCGCGACGACCGGTGCGCGGTACGTGATCTCGCAGCCGCGTGAGTCGTGGGAGCGCGTGGTCGGCAACCCGTTCATCAACGAGGGCCCCGAGGCGATCAAGGACCCGAACGGTCAGCTGCACGTGGTCTACTCCACGAACGGCAGCTGGAGCGACCAGTACTGCCTGGCGGACCTGCGACTGCGCGCCGGCGGCGACCCGACCTACGTGTGGGACTGGTACAAGTCCAACGGCTGCCACTTCGGCTCGAACCGCTCCACGATCATGTCCGGCTGGGACCCCACGCTCTACGTCAACGGCCCCGGCCACCACAGCTTCGTGCTGCTCAACGGCGACATCAACACCAGCCCGCCGGCCGGCTCCGCGTTCCCGCTGATGTACCACGGCGTCCCCAAGGGCACGGCCTACTCGTGGGCGAACCGCTACTGGTACACCGGCACGTTCATGTGGTGGGGCAACATCACCTACACCAGGGCGAACGTGCCGGGCGCGACCTCGAACACGGGCTGGAGCCTGAAGTTCTTCGAGTGAGGTCAGCCTGCGGGCATCACCCGATTCCTGAGCCGTGACACCGTCGGCGGCGCGTTGCTGCTGATCCTCCGCGGAGGCGCGCACCGCCGACGGGCCATAGACTCGCCCCCGTGAATCGCGTCGCGGTGGTGTTCAACGCGCGGTCCGGCGCGCTCCTGGCTCGGGCCGAGGCTTCCCCGGAGGATCAGCTGACCGAGCTGTTCGACCGGCGGGGCGTGCAGGCCGACCTCCGGCCGTTCGACATGCGCACGCTGACCGCGGACATCGGCGAGCTGCTCCGGCAGGGCCCGGACGCGCTGATCGTGGCCGGCGGTGACGGCACGGTCAAGGCGGTCGCGGAGCGGCTGCTCCCGCACGACGTGCCGATGGGCATCCTGCCGCTCGGCACGATGAACCTGCTGGCCCGCGACCTGGGCGTGCCCGCCGACCTGGAGGCGGCCGCGGACGCGCTGATCGGCGCGCGGACCACCAGGATCGACGTGGCCACGGTCAATGGCGAGCCGTTCCTGCACAGCTCGATGCTGGCGATGCTGCCGCACCTCGGCCGGATCCGGGAGCGGTCCCGCGGCGGGGCCGGCTTCGGCACGGTGCGGCTGGTCGACAAGGCGCTGCGGCTGATCCGGCGCTATCCGCGGATGCCGCTCACCATCGTGGTGGACGGGACGGAGCACACCATTCGTACCCGTGCGGTCGTGGTCTCCTGCAACCCGCTGGCGGCCGGCCCGGCGCCGATCCCGGGGCGGGACCACCTCGACGACGGCCTGGTCGCGGTCTACGTCACGCTGGAGCGCACCGCCTGGGACCTGGTCGAGGTCACGGCGAAGCTGTTCAACGGCGGCTGGCGGCAGGACGAGCGGATCCGGTCGTACGAGGGTAAGACTGTAGAGGTGAGATCATCCAAGCTGGCGCTGATGAGCGTGATGAGCGACGGTGAGATCGCGCAGCTGACCACCCCGTTGCGTTACGAGGTGCAGCCGCGCGCGCTGTCCGTGCTCACCCCCGGCGCCGCCGCGTGAAGCCGCAGGGCGTGCGCATCGCGCAGATAGCCGACCTGCACTTCGGCCGCGACGTCCCCGAGGTCGCGGAGACGCTGCTCACCGAGCTGCGCGAGGTCGCACCCACGATGATCGCGGTCTGCGGCGACCTGACCCAGACCGCGGCGAAGGCCGAGTTCGAGGCCGCGCGCGCGTTCCTGGACAAGCTTCCGGCGCCGGCGCTGGTCGTGCCCGGCAACCATGATCTGCCCGGCTGGCGGTTCTGGTCCCGGTTCGCCCGGCCGTGGCGCCGGTGGAGCACGCACATGACGTCGGACCCGCACGGCGCCGTCGTGCACGCGGAGGACGGGCTGGTCGCGGTCGGGGTCAACTCGGCACGCAGCTGGAACTTCCACCACGACTGGTCGCGCGGGCGGATCAACCTGCGGCAGCTGAAGGCGATCAGCGCCGCGTTCGACGAGACGCCGCGCGACGACCTGCGGGTGGTGATCGCGCATCATCCGTTCCTGTTGAACGAGGAGGGGCTCAGCCGGGGTCTGGTCGGGCGGTCCGGGCTGGCGCTGCGGCACCTGCGGCACCGGGCGGACCTGCTGCTCGGCGGGCACCTGCACATGGCGTACAGCGGGATCGTGGACGGGCTGGTCGTGTCGCAGTGCGGGACGGCGCTGTCGAACCGCTTCAAGGGCGGCGAGCCCAACAGCTACAGCCTGATCGACGCCACCGGCGACCGCATGACCATCGCCACCCGCCGCTGGATCGACGACCGTTTCGAGACCCACGCCAGCACGGACTACGTCCGCGACGGGCACGAGTGGCGCACGGCCTGAACTGCGACAACCCTTCGCGGGTACGGCCGGGAGCGCGCGAGGATCGCCCCTCAGGAAGACGGCGCCGTGATCGGGACGGCCAGGGCGCGCAGACGGGGTTCGCCGATCATGGAGAGCATGTCGCGGTGCGTGGGTGACCAGCCGAGTGCGGCAGCCGTGCCGGTGGTGCGGGCGCGGCTGGAGGCGCCCATGATCAGCGCGCCGAACTCGCCCCAGACCGTCGCCGCCTCGGCCGGGCTCAGGCTGCGGGTCGGGCAGCCGAGGTCGCGGGCGACCGCCTCGGCGATCCACCGGTTCGGCACCTCCCCCGCGACGCCGTGGTAGAGCGCGCCCGGCGTGCCGCGCTCCAGGGCCGCGACGACCAGCCGGGCCGCGTCGTCGACGTGCAGGTGGGAGTAGGTGTTGAGGCCGTCGCCGACGTAGCAGGCGGCGCCGGTGACCGCGACGGACCGGTAGATCTCGCTGACGTGGCCGTGGTCGCCGGGGCCCCACAGCAGCGGCGGCCGCACGACGATCCCGCGGGCACCGGCGCGCACCCGCTGCTCGGCGCGCACCCTCGGCACGGCCAGCGGTTCCGGCGTGAAGGGGTCGTCCTCGGCGAACGCATCCGGGCTCCACGCGCCGCCGGTCCGCTGAAGGAAGACGCCGGTCCCGGACACGAGCAGCAGAGTCTTCCCGATGCCGGTCAGCGCGTCGGCCATCTCCTCCTCGACGGCGGGCGGGAGCTGCGCCGCGAGCACCACCGCGTCCGCCTCGGCGCCGGCCGCGAGGGCAGCGTCGACCCGGTCACCGAGGTCTGCCTGCACCGGGGTGATGCCCCTGGCGGCGAGCCGGTCGGCCGCGTCCTGGTCGCGGGCCAGGCCGGTCACGGTGTGCCCGTCGGCCCGCAGCCGGTCGGCGATCGCCCCGCCGACGAATCCGGTCGCGCCGATGACGAACGCCTTCACGACCGCTCCCCCAGGAACGTCGAGATCGTGGCGAGCAGCCAGCCGGGATCCTCCTCCGCGACGAAGTGGCCGGTGGGCGCCGCGAGCGCGGTGAGGTCGTCCGCGTGCCCGCTCAGTGGTGCCGGGACGGGCGCGTCGCCGAGGTGCGCGCCCGCGCCGACCGTCAGCACCGGCATGGTCAGGTGCCGGTCCGCGAGCAGCGCCCGGTTCTCCCGGCCGTCGGTCAGCAGCGCCCGGTACTGCGCGAAGCCGCCGCGCAGCCGGTCGCGGCCACGGTAGGCCTGCGCGTAGTAGGCGAAATCCTCGTCGGTGAACGCGTCGGCACGGCCGCTGAGCAGTGGGAACATCGTGGTGATGAACTCCAGCTCGTGGCCGTCGAACAGCATCTCCGGCACGTCCGGCGTCATGAAGAACCCGAAGTGCCACATGCCGCCGTTCGCGACGTCCATGCTCTCCTCCAGGCCGAACCCGGGCAGGAGCGCGTCCAGCATGATCAGCGCCCGCACGTCCTCCGGTATCGAGGCCGCCCACCCGAGCCCGACCATCGCGCCGATGTCGTGTCCGATCACGACGGCCGGTCCGGCCAGGCCGAGCGCGTGCAGCACGTCGTGCATGTCCCGGGCCTGGTTCGTCTTGGTGTAGCCGTCCGCGGGCCGGTCGCTGTCGCCGGCGCCGCGCAGGTCCGGCACCACCACGGTGTACCGCTCCGCCAACGGGACCATCACCTTCCGCCACACGCGGCCGGTCTGCGGCCAGCCGTGCAGCAGCACCATCGGCGGGCCGTCGCCGCCGGTCGCGACGGAGATCCGGGTGCCGTTCGCCTCCACCACCTGTGCCGAGAATCCCGGCGGGAGCCAGTTCATCGTGTTTCTCCTTTCGTCGACGCGGGTCAGACGACCGCGCTGAGGATGCCGCCCTCGGCACGGACGGCGGCGCCGTTCGTCACGGAGGAGAGCGGGCTGGCCAGGTAGACGATCAGGTTCGCGACCTCCTGCGGGTCGGCGAAGCGTTGCAGCAGCGACGACCGGCGGGCCTGGGTGAAGAAGCCGGCCTCGAGGTCGTGCCGGCTGATCCCGGCCTGGCCGGAGACGGTGTCCAGCACGCCGCCGAGGCCGTCGGTCGCGGTCGGGCCGGGCAGCACCGAGTTGACGGTGACGTCGGTGCCGCGGGTGAGTTCCGCGAGGCCGCGCGCGAGGGTCAGCACGGCGGTCTTCGTGACCGCGTAGTGCACCATCTCGGCCGAGACCTCGAGGGCGGCGTCGCTGCTGACGAAGATGATCCGTCCGGCGCCGCGGCCGAGCATCCGGGTCAGATAGTGCCGGGACAGCCGTACGCCGCTGAGCACGTTCGTCTCGAAATACCGCGACCATTCGGCGTCCGTGATGTCGGCGAACCGCGCCGGGCCGTACGTGCCGGCGTTGTTGACCAGGATGTCGACGTCCGGCTCCGCCGCGAGGACCGCGTCCGTGCCGGCGGCGGTCGCCACATCGCCCACGGCCAGCCGTACCGTGGCGGTGGGCACTTCCGCGGTCAGCGTCCCGGCGGCGCGGGCCAGGCGTGCGGCGTCACGGCCGTTGAGCACGACGGTCGCGCCCTCGCGGGCCAGGCCGATCGCGGTCGCCAGGCCGATCCCGCCGGAGGATCCGGTGATCAGCGCGGTCTTGCCGGTCAGGTGCAGGTCCATCAGGATTCTCCTCGTTCGGTGGTGTCCGGCTGCGCGGCCGGCAGGATGATCTGCTCGACGATGCTGCGGATGAACCCGGGCGGGAACTCGCCCGGCGTCTCGAACGTCATCCGGAACAGCACCAGGCCGGGCAGCGCGGCGGAGAGCAGGTCGATGTCGAGCCCCGGCCGGGTCTGGCCGCGCTCGCGCGCCCGGTGCAGCAGCGGACGCAGGTGCTTGGTGCCGTCGGCGACCAGCTTCCGCCGTACCGCCGCGTGGGTCTGCGGGTCCCGGTGAATGGCGGTGGCCAGCGCGCTCACCAGCGACGCCCGGCCCACGTCGAAGAACCCGTCCGAGTCGGCGAGCGCCAGCAGGTCGCCACGCAGCGACCCGGTGTCCGGCAGCACCGGCGGCGCCTCGTCGTCGCCGTCCTCGCCGCAGCCGATCGCGTCGGAGATCAGCGCGTCCTTGGTGCTCCATCGCCGGTACAGACTGGCCTTGCTCGCCTTGGCCCGGCCCGCGACCTCGTCGAACGTGAGCCGGTCGTAGCCCAGCTCGCCGAGCACCTCCAGCGCCGCCAGCAGGATCTGCCGCCCACGCTCCCCCTCGATCCGGGGCCGGCTCGCACGCTGATCCGCCATCACGGCACTCCCTCTTGAAACAGATCCGTTTCATCCGCCAGATGAAACGATACTGTTTCGTTTCATCCAACGCAAGGGAGCCGCGGTCCTCCACACCGGCCGGGGGTGCGCCTCAGCGGTTGCCTTCGGTAACCGAGGCGGCCGGGACGCCGTCGTCGCAGGTCACCACGATCGTCGAGAGGCGGTTGCCGTGCCGGAAGACAACCTCGGCGGATTCGGCCGGGCCTGCCGCGACGCTGTCCACCTTGTACGGGCGGTTCGGCTCGTAGGACACCAGGCTCGTCTGACCGGCCGACGTGCAGGTGGCATCGGTGTAGCCGCCGGTGGAGGTGAACGTCCGCTGCTGCGGTGACGGGACGGCCTGGGCGCTCGTCCTCACGGCCGCCGGGCTGTTCGTGGCGGCGGCGCCGGCCGTGTGCGCCGGGGTCGCGAGCGCCAGGGTCTGGGTGGTCTGCGCGCTGGGCCGGCCGATCGGCGCGCCGGGCACCGGACTCTGCGAGGAACCACCGTCCGGCGCGATGCCGGGACCGGTCGCAGCGGCGGCGGGTGTGTCCGGGGTGGTGGATCCGCCGGTGGCGGGTGCGACGGCGTCCCGGCTCTGGTCGCCGGGCCGCAGCAGGACGGTGGTCACGCCGCCGGCGGCGAGCAGCGCCAGCAGCGTGGCGACGCCGGCCAGGATCACTCGATTCCGGCGACGGGAAGCCGATTCCCGACCCGGGCCGGGCGCTCCCGCAGGACGCGCCGGAACGCCGGGACGCATCGCGGCGTCGGGGACCGCGGGAGAACCTGCGGGCGCGGGAGAGCCTGCGGGTGCGGCAGCGCCGGAAGCCACGGCGGCAACCGGCTTGACGGAGGCGTCCGGCAGCGCGGCAGCACCCGGCAGCACGGGATCATCCGCCCGCGCGACGACGCCCGCAGGCACGGCACCGTCCGGAAACGCTGCGGCATCCGTGCCCGGGGACGCGGGGGTACCCGGGAACACCGGGCTGCCCGGGAACGCGGCGGCATCCGGCAGCGCGGGATCGTCCTGCCAGGAGGCCGCAGCGAGGCCCGCGATCATGGCGCTGAGCGGGTCGGCGCCGCCATCGGGATCGCCCCCGGTCCGCTCCGGCGCCGTCGGCCAGGCCGCGTCCGTCACGATGCGGCTGCCCGAGGCGCCCGCCAGCACGACCGCGGCCTCGCGCGCGCCCGGCCGTTCCGCCGGGTCCTTGCGCAGGCACCGGTGGCAGAGGTCGACGACCTCGGCCGGCACGTGCGGCAGCGGCGGCAGCGGGTCCGGCTCGGTGTAGACGTGTGCGTCGAGCATCTCGGTCACGGTCTCCGCGCTCCACGGTGATCCGCCGGAGATCAGCTGGTAGAGCAGCACGCCCAGCGCGTACACGTCGGTGGCCGGGTGTACGCCGTCGCCGGTCAGCCGCTCCGGCGCGATGTACGCCGGTGTGCCCATCGGCACGCCGACCGGGCCGCCGCCGGTGCCGGGCGTGACAACCGCGGCGATGCCGAAGTCGACGACCTTGGCGCCCTGCCGGGTCAGCATGACGTTGGCGGGCTTGATGTCGCGGTGGACGAGGCCGTCCTCGTGCGCGGCGGTCAGCGCGGCCGCCACCTCCGCGCAGCAGCGCAGCGCCGCGTCCAGCGGCAGCGGCCCGGCGCGCAGCCGGCGGGCCAGCGAGTCGCCGCTGATCAGCTCCATCACCACGTACGGCAGGATGTCGTCGCCGTCGCTCGCCTCGCCGAAGTCGTGCACCTGGGCGATGTTCGGGTGGGACAGCCGCGCCGCCGCCCGCGCCTCCTCGCGGATGAGCGCGCGGGCCTCGGGATCAGCGGCGTACTGCCCGGCCAGCACCTTCACGGCGACGGCGCGGCCGAGCACCTCGTCCTCGGCGCGCCAGACGACCGCCATGCCGCCGCGGCCGATCTCGCCGTCGAGCCGGTATCGCCCACCGAGCACCTGGTGACTACGCACCGCGACAGTCTTCCGGCATCGACATCCACCGACAACCCGGGTGATTTCCACCCGGTGTTCCCGTCCCAGGTGAGAGCCGCACACATCACCCTAAAGGATTAAGACCAAACCCCAAGAGCCGTCCACATTGTACGAAAGGGTGGTCGGCCGGCGTGCGCCGTGCCCGACAGGGCCGGGTCGTCGCCGTCGGCCCGCACGAGATCGTGCGGAAGGTGGCGGGCGGCGTGGAGCAGGATGAGGGCGGTCAGCCCGCGCGCGCCGTGCCCGACAGGGCCGGGTCGTCGGCGTCGGCCCGCACGAGATCGTGCGGAAGGTGGCGGGTGGCGTGGACGAGGATGAGGGCGGCGAGGACGGACGCGGCGGGCGCGACCACGGCGATTGCGGCCTGGACGCCCCAGAGCAGCACGGCGCCGGCCAGCAGCGCGGAGCCGCCGAGGCCGCCGACCAGCGCGAGGAACAGGCCGACCAGCGCGAACGCGGTGGCGCGGAGGTCCGGTGGGGTGACGGCGGCGATGACCAGGCTGAGCGGGACGATGCCGGCCAGCGTCAGGCCCTGGGTGAGCACGCCGGCCAGGACGTAGGTGCGGACGTCCGGCGCGTACGCCTGGGCGGCGAAGCCGAGGCCGAGCACGCCGAGTGCGGCGCCGGCCAGGTAGAGCGAGGCGACGGGGCTGCGCCGGAACAGCCGGTCGGCGTAGATGCCGCCGAGCGTCGCGCCGGCCAGGCCGCCGAGCGCGCAGACCGCGATGATCACGCCGCGCGCGGTGACGCCCTGGCCGAGACGGCCCTCCAGGATGAGCGCGAGGGACGTCGGTACCGAGGTGATGCACAGGCCGAAGGCGGCGAGCGCCACCGTCACCAGCACGAACGTGCGGTTCTGTCGGAGCCGGGGAAACGCGGCCGGGGAGGGCCCCGGCGTGGTGGCCTGCCCGCGGGCCGGTTCCCGCAGTCGCAGGGCGGCGATGCCCAGGATCAGCGCGGGTACGGAGAGGAAGAGGAACGCCCACCGCCACGGCTCGTGCCCGGCGGGCACCAGCGCGGCGAAGATCGCGACGAGTACCGGCCCGGTGATGATGCCGATCGGCTGGCCGCCCCGGTGCAGGCCGAGCACGCGGCCACGGACCTCCGCCGGGTACGCGTCGATCAGGATCGCGGACTGGATCGGCCCCTCGTTCGCCTTGCCGATGCCGGCGAGGATCCGGACCGTGACGATCTGCCAGAGCGTCTGCACCAGGCCGAGCAGGCCGGCCGCGACGGCCCACGCGAGCGTGCAGACGCCGGCGATGACGGTGCGTCGATGGCGGTCGCCGAGCAGGCCGAGCGGCAGCACGCCGACCGCGACCATGATGCCGGCGAGGCCGCCGACCAGGCTGATCGCAGCCTCGCTCAGGCCCAGCGACGCCCTGATCTCCGGCGCGAAGATGATCAGCATGACGTTGTCCGTGCTGTCGAGCACCTGAAGCCCGACGAGCACGCCGAGCGTGGCGCGCCCGCCCGCGGAGACGAATCGACCCATCTCGCATCCACCCCTTTCGTAGTCTATGTTGGTCAGCATAGACTAAACATCAGAACATAGGGATGGTGGTTCTCGATGGCTTCGGTCGCGTTCATTACCGGCGGGGCACAGGGCATCGGCCTGGGCATCGCACGCGCGTTCGGCAAGCGGGGCGTGCGGCTGGTGCTGGCCGACATCGACGAGGCGGCGCTGGCCCGCGCCGCGGCGGAACTGTCCGGCGTGACGGAGGTGCGGACGGTCCGGCTGGACGTGCGGGACCGGGCCGGGTTCGCCGAGGCCGCGGACCGGGCGGAGGAGGCGCTGGGCCCGGTCGACCTGCTGGTCAACAACGCCGGCATCGTGCCGGTCTCGGCCGCGGCGGACCTGTCCTACGAGAAGTGGGACCTCGCGCTCGGTATCAACCTCACCGGCGTGGTCAACGGGATCCAGACGTTCCTGCCGCGGATGATCGCGCGCGACCGGGGTGGCTACGTGGTGAACACCGCGTCCGGCAACGGCCTGATCGCGAACGCGAACCCGCTGTACGTGACCGCGAAGTTCGCCGTGGTCGGGCTCTCCGAGTCGTTGCGGCCCGCGCTGGAGCGGCACGGGATCGGTGTCAGCGTGCTCTGCCCCGGCCCGGTCGACACCGGGATCGTGGGCAACACCCAGGCGACGGACCCGTCCGTGGCGCTGCACGGCGAGCTGCGCGCGGGTGTCGAGGCCTTCCTGCGCGGCGGCGTGAGCATCGACGAGGTGGGCGAGATGGTGGTGGCCGGCGTCGAGGCCCGGTCGATGTGGATCCACACCGGCAACGAGATCCGTCCGCACCTGGAGCGGCGGGCGGCGGAGCTGCTGGCGTCCGTACCCTCGTGATGCTCCAGGTTTTCAGGCCCAGATGTCGGGGACGTTGCGGTCGACCAGCGTGGCCAGCGCGCGCATCGCCTCGTCGGGGTCGAAGCTCTCCGGGTCGATGACGGCCTGGAGATGGATGCCCATCAGCGCGCCGTTCAGCGTCGCCGCGAACGCGCGCTCCCGCTTCTCCGCCGCCGCCGGGTCGAGGCCGGACGGGCGCTGCGCGCGCAGCCACACCTCGAGGCCGGCCCGGCGGCGGGCGGCGAACTCCTGATATTGGGCGCGGAGCACGCCGGTGTCGGTGGCGGCCTCGGCCAGGAACATCAGGAACAGCGCGGAGCTGCGGGTGCGCAGCAGCCCGGCCGCGTCCTCGAACAGCGCGGTGAGCGTCGTCATCGAGGTGTAGCGCTCGGGCGGCATGGAGCGCTCGACCGCGCGTTCGAGCACGGCCAGCACCAGTCCGTCCTTGTTCTTGAAGTGCCACGGGATCGAGCCACGGCTAATGCCGGAGCGCGCCGCGATGTCCACGAACGACGTCCGGCCGACCCCGCGCTCGGCGAACAGGTCCTCGGCCGCATCCAGGATCCGGCGACGGCTCTCGTCGCCGATCTCGTCGATCCTGCGGCGGGCGGGGGAACTCACGAAGGTCATCTTAGGGCCCGGCCGCGCGCACCGGCGGCATGCCACCACATCTATATGGACTCCGGCCGCGAAATGCCTGGTGTCGGCCAGTTTCGGACAAACACCATCTACCTGCTCAGAACCCATCGAGAGTGGACGTTATAGTGCGTTCGTGATGGGATCCGGAAACCTGAGCCGTTCCGCGGGATACGTCTACGCCACAGCGGCCACACAGCAGAGCGCGCCCGACGCGGTGGGTGCGCACCGCCGCCCGACCGCGGAGGCGATGCAGATCGTGCAGCGCACCGCCGGAAGCGTGGCCGCCCGGCCGGTCAAGCTCGCGGAGGCGTTCTACGGCCACCTGTTCCAGATGGCGCCGGGCGTGCGCGCGATGTTCCCGGAGGACATGACCTCGCAGAACGAGAAACTGTGCCGCGCGCTGCTGGACGGCATACGCGCGCTGGTCGAGCCCGAGCGCTACGCCGGCGAGATGGAGCGGACGCTGCAGCGCCTCGGCACGCACCACGCCCGGCACCTAGGCGTCCGCCCGGAGCACTACCCGTACGTGGGGCATGCGCTGGTCCGGGCGGTCGGCGACGTCTCGGACGACTGGACGTCCTCGACCAGCGCGGCGTGGATCTGGGTGTACGACTGGATGGCCGCGCACATGCTGGCCGACCCGGGCAGGGCGGCCGGGCCGGCCGGCACCTGGTCATAGCCGCTGCGGCTGGCTCGCCCGCGCGGCACCGTAGCGGGCGAGCAGCCGCGCATCCTCGTCGAGGTAGAAGTTGGGCCGCTGGTCGGCCTCGTGGAAGTAGCGGTGGAACACCGGCGTGGCCGCGCCCGACATGGGCGGCACGATCCAGCTCCAGTCGGCCGGCACCTCGCGCCCGGCCTTCTGCTCGCGACGCACGTGCTCGACGAACCGCGCCGCCTCGGTGTGGTGGTCGCTCATCCGCACGCCGGCGCGCGCGTACGAGTGCAGGACCGCCCGGTTGAGCTCGACCAGCGCCCGGTCCCGCCACAGCGTCGTCTCGGAGCTCATGTCCAGGCCGAGCCGCTGCCCGACGACCGGGAGCAGGTTGTAGCGGTCGGTGTCGGCGAGGTTGCGGGCGCCGATCTCGGTGCCCATGTACCAGCCGTTGAACGGCGCCAGCGGGTAGCTGATGCCGCCGATGCTGAGCCGCTGGTTGGCGATCGCGGGTACGGCGTACCAGCGCAGGCCGAGCTCGGCGAACCAGTCGTACTCGGGGTGTGCCAGCGGCACCTCGATCACCACGTCCGCGGGGACGTCGTACATGTGGAGGCCGTGATCCGGGGTCTCGATGACCAGGGGCAGCACGTCGAACGGCGTCTCGCGGCCCTTCCAGCCGAGCAACTCCATCGACTCGGTGAACTCCGCCTGCGCCGGGTCGCCGACCGTGGTCCCGTCCGTCATGCGGTAGCCGGCGTACCGGATGAGCTGGTCGTTCCAGACCCGCGCGTACGGCCGGCCGGGCTTTGCCGGGGCGAACACGGTGAGCACCGGGCGGATGTTGCCGCGCCGGCCGGCGTCGTGCCGCGCGTCGATGCCGCTGGCGATCTCCAGGTGGCGGATCAGGCCGTCGTAGATCTCGTGCGGGGTGCGGGCCGCGCGGCGGTCCACCACGTGCAGGCTGCGCCAGTAGAGGCGGCCTATGCAGCGGCTGGCGTTGCGCCACGCGAGCTTCGCGCCGTAGGTGACCTCCTCGGCCGTGTGCTCGTAGGTGCCGGTGGACACGATCTCCACGTAGACCGCCGCCAGCCGTGCCGCCAGGTCACCGGCGCCGGGATTCTCGGCGTGGTACTGCCTCAGGAAATCCTCCGCCTCCCGCCAGTCGATCGGCGCGTCCGGATCCCAGTCAGCAACGGGATGATCCCGATAGCCGGGTGTGCCCACGTCTATCCCTCATTCGGCTGTTAATCCTTTTAGGAACGTGAGAATAGTAAATTTCCGACAGATGGCGGTCAACAGGGCATCAATCACCTTCATCGCATTGCCGACTCAACGCACACACCCCCACACGGTACGTATCGGAGTCGGCGCATCGATTGGCCCCGAGTGGTTGTCGGGCGGCCTTAGGGTGGCCGGATGACCGCGTACCGCCTGGGTATCGACTTCGGGACCTCCACGACGATCGCGGTGCTGTCGATGCCGGGGCGGGCGGCCGCGCCGCTGCTGTTCGACTCGTCGCCGCTGCTGTCGTCCGCGGTGGCCGCAGGGGCGGACGGGGCGCTGCTGACCGGGGGCGACGCGGAGCGGGCCGCGGTGCCGGATCCGGCGTCGTTCGAGGCGAACCCGAAGCGGCGGATCGACGACGGCGTGGTCTGGCTCGGCGACCGGGAGGTCTCCACGACCGACCTGATCGCGGCGGTGCTGCGCCGGGCCGGTGCGGAGGCCCGGCGCGTCGCCGGCGGACCGCCGGACGAGGTGGTCCTCACCCACCCGGCGAACTGGGGGCGCAGCCGCGTCGACACGCTGCTCGAAGCCGCGGGCAAGGCGGGCTTCACCACCGTCAGCACCGTTGCCGAGCCGGTCGCGGCTGCGGCCTACCTGACCGGGGTGCTGGAACGGCGGGTTCCGGACGGACGGGCGCTGATCGTCTACGACCTCGGGGCGGGCACGTTCGACGTCAGCGTGGTCCGGCGGACGGCCGGCGGGTTCGAGGTGCTGGCCTGTGACGGGCTCGACGACGTCGGCGGGCTGGACCTGGACGCGGAGGTCGTCGGGCACGCCCGGACACGCACCGGCGGGGCGACGGACGAGTGGGGGCGGCTGGAGTGGCCGCGGACGTCGGCGGACTCGCAGGCCCGGCACCAGTTGTGGCTGGCCGCCAGGGCGGCGAAGGAGCAGCTGTCGCGGCATCCGAGCGCGTCGCTGCACGTACCGCTGCTGGGGTCTGATGTGCTTCTGACCCGGGAGGAGTTCGAGGCGGCGGCGCGGGGGCCGCTCGACCGGACCGTGGCGCTGACGTTGCGGGTGCTGGCCGATTCCGGGATACGCCGGGAGGAGGTCGCCGGGGTGGTGCTGGTCGGGGGCGGCAGCCGGGTGCCGCTGGCGGCGAGCCTGCTGCACCGGGCGCTGCGGATGCCGCCGATCGTGACCGAGACGCCGGAGCTGGTGGTGGCGGAGGGCAGCCTCCACACGCACGCGGAGCCGGGCCCGCCGCAGGGAGCGGAGCCGGCCTCGACCGCCCCGCCTGCGGTTCCGCCCGCCGGATCCACGACCGCACCGGCACTCCCCGCGCTCGCCACGGCCGGTCCCGCGCTCGCCACGACCGAGCCCGCGCTCGCCACGACCGGTCCCCCGCCTCCCCCGGCCGCGCCCGCGCTCCCCACGCTCGCCCGCGTTCTCGGCGGCCTGGCCGTGCCGGCGCTCGTCCTTGCCCTGGTGGCCGCCGCCGCCGGACTCGGCGGCCTGGCGTCGTGGGCCACGGCCACCGTGCCGCTCGCGGTGGTGTTCGCGCTGTTCACGACCGGTGCCGGTGGCCGGCCGGGCCGATGGGCACTGGGCGTTCTCGTGCCGCTGCTGGTGCTGCGCCCGGCGGCGTACGCGCAGCTGACTCTGGAGGATCCGTTCTTCGGCCTGGCCGGTGTCATTCCCGGGTGGCGGGTGTGGATCTACTTCGGATGGGACGCGCTGGCCGCCCTCGCCGCCGTGCTCGCCGGCGTCGCGTGCGCCCGGCAACGCCCGCTGCCGGGTGCGCTGCGCCGCCTGCCGCTGACCGCCGCCGTGCTCGCCCTTGTCGCGGTCCTGCTCCGCCTCCACGACGGCCTCCGGCACCCGGGCGGCTGGGCAGCGCTGCCGGCGCCGGTCGCCGAGTGGTGCGCGCTCGCCTCGATCGCGCTGGTCGGCGCGGCCGTCGCGGTCGGCCTGCGCCGCCTGTCCGCCGCCGGGCGCGGGCTCGTGGCGACGACCGCCGCCGTGGTCGTGGTCGCGGCGACCGCGGTGGCGGCGCAGGCGACCGACACGTACCGCAGCCGGGCCATCGCGGCCGGCATGCAGGCGATGCGGGTGTGGTTCAGCCCGGACGGGACCGTCATCGCCGCGGCCGGGCGGGCTGAGGACGGCGACGACCGGCTGGTACGGCTGTGGGAGACGGGCACCGGCCGCCTGCTCGCCACCCTCCGCGACGGCGACACCAACAACGACGTGGACGTCTCGTTCGCCCCCGACGGCCGGACCGTCGCGACGACGAGCTATCAGGGTGGCACCAGGGTGTGGGACGTCGCCACCGGCGGGCAGCTCGCCGAGTTCGGCGGCGGGGCGACGGCCGTCGCCGTCAGCCCGGACGGCAGGGCCCTGGCGATCGGGTCGGGCAGGAGCGTCTTGCTCCGCGACCTGAGCTCCGGCGAGACGAACATGCTCCTCGAGGACGAGGACGCCTGGCTCGACAACGCGCTGGCGTACCACCCGGGAGACGGCCTGCTCGCCGTCGCCGCCCGCACCGAGGTACGGGTCGTGAACCCGGCCACCGGCGAGGTGCTGCCGCCGTTCGCCGGGCACACCGATCAGGTGTACGACGTCCGGTTCGACACGACCGGCGAACGGATGGCCACGGACAGCGGCGACGGCACCGCCCGGATCTGGAGCTGGGCCGACCGCACCACGCTCGCCACGCTCCGCTGCCCCGAGTCCCGGTGGGTCGACGCCGTGGCTCTGGCGCCTGGCGGCGCGACCGCCGCGTACGTCTGTCGCGTCGGCACCGAGGTCCGGCTCGTGTCGTCGGCCGGGGACCCGCTGGGCGTCGTCGACGGCCACACCGCCTCGGTCTACGACGTCACGTTCGCACCCGACGGGCGGACGCTCGCCAGCAGCAGCGTGGACGGGACGATCCGCCTCTGGGACCTCTCCCGGACCTGACGATCGGTCCGGGACACCGGCGATAGGCTGTGCGGGAGCCGGCCGGAGGGAAGTGCGATGAGCAACGCCAGGCTGCGGGACGTGGCGGCCCGCGCCGGGGTCTCCATCCGCACCGTGTCCAATGTGGTCAACGGGTATGCGCCGGTCTCGGACGCGATGCGGGCCCGGGTCGAGCAGGCGCTGACCGAGCTGGACTATCAGCCGAACCTGATCGCCCGCAACCTCAAGCAGGGTCGTACCGGCCTGCTCTGCCTGGTGGTGCCGGAGCTGGACGTGCCCTACTTCGCCGAGCTGGCGCGCGCCGTGATCAACGCGGGCCGGGAGCACGGTTACGCGGTGATGCTGGACCAGACCGATGCGGACCCGGAGCGGGAGCGGCAGCTGCTGACCCGTAACTCGCGGCTGGCGCTGTTCGACGGCCTGATCCTGAGCCCGCTCACGCTCAGCGCGGACGACCTGCGCAACCGTGGCAACCGTACGCCGGTCGTGCTGCTCGGCGAGCACGTCTTCGACGGCAGCTTCACGCACGTGGCGATCGACAACGTGGCGGCGGCGCGGGACGCGACCGCGCACCTGATCGGGCTCGGGCGGCGGCGGATCGCGGCGATCGGTGACCAGCCCGATCCGTCCGGCGACACCGCGCGGTTGCGGACGGCCGGTTACCGGCAGGCGCTGGAGCGGGCCGGGCTGCCCTACGATCCGGCCCTGGTCCGGCCGACCGCGCGGTTCCACCGCCGGCTCGGGGCGGCGGCGACGCGGGAGCTGATGGCGTTGCCGGAGCCGCCGGACGCGATCTTCTGCTACAACGACCTGCTGGCGCTGGGCGCCATCCGGGCGCTGCACGACGCGGGGCTGCGGGTGCCGGACGACGTGGCCGTGATCGGGATCGACGGCATCGAGGAGGGCGAGTTCGCCACGCCCAGCCTCAGCACGGTCGTCCCGGACAAGCGGCAGATCGCGTCGCTCGCGGTGGGTGGTCTGGTCGCGCACATCGACGGCACCCCGGCCCCGGCCGAGATCCGCGCCCGGCACACGCTGCTCGCCAGGGAGAGCACGCGCGGCCGTCGTTGACACCCTCCCCACCGGGTGAGTCGTAACTGATTGGAAACAATCTCTGCAACGATGGCAAAACTCGCGTTCGCGGTCTTGCAACGATGGCAAAACAGTTGCATGGTAAGGGGCATTCACGACGCGCTATGGAGGGCACCTCATGGAGGCATCCGCTTTGCCACGCCCGCGATCGAGAGCCGCGGCCCTCGCCGGCCTGCTGCTCGTCCTGGCCGGTTCCGCCGTCGCCGTGGCCACGCCGGCCGCGGCGGCCCAGCCCGGTCAGGTGCTCTACTCCCCCGACCTCGGGGCGTTCCCCAACGGCACCGCCGGCTACCCGCGGGCGATCCGGGTCGTCAACGACGGCTCCGCTAACCAGACGATGCTGGCCACGTTCGCCCGGGGCGGGCACAACGGCCCGACCACGCTGCCGATCTACCGCAGCACCAACGGCGGCACCAGCTGGACCCAGATCTCGTCGCTGTCGTCCAACACCGCGGGCTGGGACCTGGAGGCGCCGACGCTGTTCGAGGTGCCGCGCAGCATCCCGGGGCTGAACGCGGGCGACATCCTCGCGGCCGGCACCGCCTGGCACGTGGGCGACTACACCACGCAGAAGGTGGAGGTCTTCAAGAGCACGAACCAGGGGCAGTCCTGGCAGTACCTGTCCGTCTGCACGCAGACGTCCGGGCTGCCGAACACCTGGGGTCACGGCATCTGGGAGCCGACGTTCCTGGTCGCGGACAACGGCACGCTCGCCTGCTTCATCTCGGACGAGCGGCCCGCGAACTCGGCCACGAACAACCAGATCATCGGGCACTACACGTCCACGAACGGCGGCGTGAGCTGGAGCAGCACGATCACGCAGGACGTGGCCTTCCCGGCCGACAACCTGCGGCGACCGGGCATGCAGACGTTCGCGGAGCTGCCCAACGGCCAGTTCATCATGTCGTACGAGATGTGCCGCGACGCCACGAACGCGGACCACGCCTGCGAGGTCTACGTCAAGTTCAGCGACGACGGGCTGAACTGGGGCGCACTTGGCTCGACCGGCACGCTGGTCACCACGACGGACGCCCGCGAGCTGCTGCACACGCCGTACGTCTCGTGGCAGCCCGGCGGCGGCCCGAACGGCACGGTCCTGCTCTCCGGCCAGCGCGTCGTCTCCGGCCCGACCGGCAACAAGGCGGTGCTGGCCGAGTCCGGCACCGTGCTGTTCCAGAACACCACCCTCGGCCAGGGCCCCTGGACCGAGCTCGAAGCCCCGGTGCTGGTCAACCCCACCGGAGGGTACGCCCCGGGCGTGCCGTCCTGCCCCGGCTACTCCACCCCGGCGATCCCGCGTGAGGACGGCACCACGTTCCTGTACCTGGCGGCGACGCTGCTGCAGGGCTCCCAGTGCCAGCTGCGGTTCGGCATCGGCACGCTGCCCGGCCCGACCGGCCAGATCACCGGCCCGGCCGGCAAGTGCGTGGACGTGGACACGAACACCGCGGACGCCGGCCGGGCCGTGCAGCTCTACACGTGCGGGATCGCGACCGGCCAGCGCTGGTCCCGGTCCGCGGACGGCACGATCCGGGCGTTCGGCAAGTGCATGGACATCACCGCGAACGGCTCGGCGAACCTCAGCAAGGTCCAGCTGTGGGACTGCCTGCCCGGCGCGCCGGCGCAGCAGTGGGTGCCGCAGTCGAACGGCAGCCTCCGCAACCCGCAGTCCGGGCGTTGCCTGGACCTGCCGGAGGGCAACACCGCCGACGGCACCGACCTGCAGATCTACGACTGCAACGGCCTGTTCACCCAGGTCTGGAACCTGCCGGCCTGAGTGCGGAGTGTGCGGGGCCGGCATGACCGGCCCCGCACGTCTCAGACCGTCGGGTCGTCGCCGATGTGCGGCGCGGTGCTGCGGTCCACGTCGATCGCGGCCCGCGCCGCCACGGTCCCGTCCGCGGTGACCGCGGTCAGGTGCAGGCGGCCGGAGGCCCAGCCGTCCGGCAGCGTCGCGGTGACCGTGGCCGGGTCGCTCAGCGTGAACGGCTTCGCCTCGACCGCCGGGCCGTCGACCGGCTCGGTCACCGGCTCGGTCGAGTAGACCGTGCCCCAGGCGGTGCGCACCCGGCCGGTGAACAGCTCGGTGCCGTGGTGCGAGACGTGCACCGCGACCTCCGCCGTGCCGCCGAGGACGTCGCGGCCGGGCGCGACCGGCAGCAGGTCCAGCACCAGCGTGGTCGGCGCGTTCACCGCCGCGGGCACGGCGCCGCCGAGGTCCTTCGGCTCGCGGTCGAACGTGAGCAGGCCGGCGGACTCGTGCTCGATGTCGTAGAGCTCGGTGTAGACGTAGCCGGAGAGCCGGTCGTACCGCCGCAGCTCCTGGGTCTGCCAGCGCAGGTGCCAGCCGCGCTCGACGCTGGTGAATCCGGTGCCGTACTCGCTGTTGAGGTTCGGCAGGCCGCGCAGCGGCTGACCGGGCACGGCCAGCGCCTTCTGCACCACGAAGTCCGGGCCGAGCTTGACCGGGAAGTCGTCGCGGGCACCGCGCTCCAGTTCGGCGAGGGTGCGGGCCCAGCCGGGCGCGCTCTCGTCGTAGTAGTGCCAGTCGAGCAGGTCGGTGCGCACGTGCGTCCAGCCGGAGTTGTCCACGATCGGGCGGGTGTGGTCCAGCGCGGCCAGTCGCTCGTAGGCGGCGACGACCGCGTCCTGCTTGGCCGGGTCGCCGGGCACGTCCCAGTCCAGGCCCCACTCCTCGTTGTAGAGGCCCCAGATCACGATCGCGGGCGAGTTGCCGTCCCGGTCGACCATCGGCGCGATCTGGTCCTCGAACGCCACCGTGGACGCGGCGGTGAACGTGCCGGTCGACGCGGGCTCGCACCACAGCAGCATGCCCATCCGGTCCGCGTGGTAGGCGAACCGCGGGTCCTCCAGCTTGAGGTGCTTGCGGACCAGCGTGTAGCCGAGGTCGCGGGCGAGTTCGAGGTCGCGGGCGAGCGCGTCGTCGGTCGGCGCGGTGATGCCGGTGCGTGGCCAGTAGCCCTGGTCGAGCACGCCCTTGACCCACAGGCGCTCGCCGTTGAGCAGGATGTCCTCGCCGTCGGTCCGCACCCGGCGCAGTCCGGTGTAGCCGGTCACCCGGTCCTCGCCGTGCGGGGTCTCCAGGATCACCTCGACGTGGTAGAGGTGCGGGTCGGCCGGGCTCCACAGGCGGGGCGCGGCGATGTCCAGGCGGGTGCTGCCCTCGCCGTCGTCGTCCAGCGTGACCTGGAGCTGCCCGACCATGACCGTGGCGCCGGCCGCATGCGCGCCTGCCGCCCGTACCCTCACATCGATGCCTTTGAGGTCTTCGGACGGACGCAGCTGCAGTGACGTGAGGTGGGTCGCCGGGCGGGCCTCCAGCCACACGCTCTGCCAGATGCCGGAGGAGGGAGTGAAACACACGCCGTCGTAGTCGGTACGGGGCACGCTGCGCTGTTTGCCGTGCGCGATCTCCCGCTTGTCGGCCGGGGCGTCGACCCGGATGCGCACCTCCTGCTCACCGGCACCGGTCAGCGCGTCCGTGATGTCCGCCTCGAACGGCGTGTAGCCGCCGCGGTGCCGTACCACCTCGGTGTCGTTGACCCAGATGACGGTCTCGTGGTGCGCGGCGCCGACGTGCAGCACGACCCGCTCGCCGGCCCACTCCGCCGGGACCGTGATCGTGCGCCGGTACCAGCCGGTCTGCTGCCAGTGCGCCTCGATGCCGGACGCGGGCGTCTCCCAGGCGAACGGGACCGTGATCGTCCGGTCGAGCGTCGGCTCGCCGAAGGAGAAGTCCCAGGCGCCGTTCAGGCTGAGCCAGGCGTGCGAGCGGTCGAAGTGCGGCCTCGGGTACTCCGGGCGTGGGGTCGTCATTGAGCCTTTTTCAACGTGGTCCCAACCCATGGACATCCGTCCCGTTGACTCCTGCGTAGCGTTGACCTGCTCGCCAGGTTGAAAATTGCTCATTGATGGTCGCTTCCTGTGAGTGGTGGGGGGGGGTCAGCCCTTGACGCTGCCGGCAAGGATGCCGTTGATGAAGTGGCGTTGCAGCAGGACGAAGACGACGAGCAGCGGGATCATGGCGATGCTGCTGGCGGCCAGCAGCTCGCTCCAGACGGTGGCGAAGTCGGCGCCGATCCGGTTGCCGGTGATGTTCTGCGCGAGCGTGGAGAGCACGACCTGCAGCGTCTGATGGCGCTCGTCGTTGACGGCCACGACCGGCCAGACGAAGTCGTTGTAGACGTTCATCATGGTCAGCACCGCGAGGCCGGCCAGGCCGGGACGGATGATCGGCAGGATGATCCGCCGGTAGACGCCGAACTCGCCGGCGCCGTCGACGCGGCCCGCGTCCATCAGCTCGTCCGGCACGGCCGCGATGATCTGCCGCATCCAGAAGATGCTGAACGCGTCGATGCTGCCCGGCAGGATCAGCGCCTGGTACGTGTTCACCCAACCCAGCGCGCTCATCTCCAGCAGCAGCGGGATGATCAGCACGAGCGTGGGCAGCATCAGCGTGAGCAGCACGAGCCCGAAGAGCAGGTTCTTGCCGGGGAAGTGGAACTTGGCGAACGCGTACCCGGCGAGCGGGCAGAAGAACATCGTCATGCCGCCCTTGATCGCGAGCACCAGCGCGGTGTTCGCGAAGCCGGTGCCGATCGGCACGTCCGCCAGCATCGCGCGGTAGCCGTCGAGCGTGGCGCGGCCGAGGCCGAAGCCGAGCGGGTCACTGATGATCTCGGCGGCCGGCTTGAACGAGGAGCTGACCGCCCACCAGATCGGATAGAGGAACAGCAGCGACAGCGCGCCGAGCAGCAGATAGGTGACGACGCCGGGCCGTTTGTCATTCATCGTGGGCTCGCAGGAGTCGGACGGAGACCAGGGACAGCGCGAAGACCAGGATCACCAGCAGGAACGAGTTGGCCGCGCCGGTGCCCAGGTCGGAGGCGGTGATGTGGTCGTAGAGGTAGAGCCCGGCGGTGGTCGTCGAGCCGAACGGGCCGCCCTGGGTGACCACGAACGGCTCGGCGAACATCTGGAACACCGCCAGCGTCTGGATGACGAGCAGGAACGACAGGCTGCGCCGCATCAGCGGCACGGTCATCGACCAGAACTGCCGCCACCGCGAGGCGCCGTCGATCTCGGCCGCCTCGTAGACCGGCGCCGGCACCGACTGCAGCCCGGCCAGCAGGATGATGATCGCGAAGCCGGTGGTCTTCCACAGGAACAGCAGCGCGAGCGTCGGCTTGGACCAGGCGGTGCTGGTCAGCCAGCCGACGTCCGGCAGGCCGACCAGGTTCAGCGCGTGGTTGACCAGGCCGTGATCCTGGTCGAAGACCACGATCCAGACCTGGGCCATGGCCACCAGCGGCGTGACGAACGGCGCGATGAACGCCACCCGGAACGCGCCGCGCAGCCGCAGCCGGGCGTTGGACAGCAGCACGGCCGCGCCGAGTCCGGCGACCATCTGGATCGGCACGACCAGCAGCCAGATCACCGCGCTGTTGCCCAGCGACGCCCAGAACTCCGGGCTGGTCAGCAGGTAGGTGTAGTTGTCCAGGCCGATCCAGCGGGGTTCGCCGGCCCCGGTCCAGCGGGTGAGGCTCAGCCGTAGCGCGTACGCCAGCGGGTACGCGCCGAAGGCCGCGAAGACCAGGAGAAAGGGCAGGATGTAGAGGTACGGCGTGAGCCGGCGGGACAGGGTCATCGACGTCAGGCCCGGTCCACCAGGTTCCGCTGAATCTGCGTCGTCGACTCCGCGATCACGTCGTCCGGCGTCATCTGGCCCTGGATCAGCCGCTGCAGGTTGTCGCCGAGGTAGTCGACGGACTTCGCCCACCAGGCC
Organism: Catenuloplanes japonicus; assembly: GCF_000717135.1. GTDB lineage: Bacteria > Actinomycetota > Actinomycetes > Mycobacteriales > Micromonosporaceae > Catenuloplanes > Catenuloplanes japonicus. The sequence continues at coordinate 719,762 of NZ_JNXY01000001.1, read as the reverse complement.
GGGATCGGCGCGGCGGCCGGGATGGTCTTCGCGGCCTCGGTCGCGACCTTCCACAGATCCTGGCCGCCGAGCGCCTCGATCGGCTGGAACAGCGGCTTCGCCGGGTCGGCCGCGGGCAGGTAGGCCGGGATCGAGGTATTCAGGCCGCCGGGGTAGGTGGCGCTCGGCCCGTACACCGAGCTGATGCCGTCGGTCTTGACGGTCATGAACTCGTACAGCCGCCAGGCCAGCTCCGGGTTCTTCGCCTTGGCCGGGATGACGAAGCTGCTGCCGCCCATCGCGCCACTGCGCGCGCCGCCGGGCGTCCAGGCCGGCAGCGGCGCGGCCCGCCACAGGCCCTTGGTGCGGCTGAGCAGCGTCTGCGGCGCGAAGTCGAACCAGATCGCCCACGGCACGAACGCCTGGGTGCCGTCCTCCAGCGCGGCCAGGTCGGCCGGCTTCAGGTAGGGCGTGTGCGTGACCAGCTTGTCGTCGACGGCCTGCTTGATCCAGGTGAAGATCCGCCGGTACTCCGGCGAGTCGAGCCGCAGCGCGCCCTTGTCGTCGCTGAGGCTGGTGCCCTGCTGGTTGGCGAGCATCTCCAGCCACAGCTGGCCGAGGAACGGGTCGGCGTCGAGGTGGATCGGCTTGGCCTGGGCGTTGCGCTCGCGCAGCGCGCGGGACGCGGTGAGCAGGTCGTCGTAGGTGGCCAGGCCCGCCGGGTCGACGCCGGCCTGCTCCAGCAGGTCGGCGCGGTAGTAGAGCAGGCCGGGGTTGAGGTCCCACGGCACGCCGAAGACCTTGCCGTCCACGGTGTTGACGGACAGCTTCTGCGGGGCGATCTGGTCCCGGTACGGCGCGATGAGCGCGCTCAGGTCGTACAGGTGCTCGGCCTGCCCGGCGATCTTCGCGTCGTCCCAGAACGAGCCGTCCGGCACGCCGGCGCCGGAGATGAGGGTGTTGGCCAGCTTGGCGTCGATGTCCACGGCCTGGTGGTCGACGGTCACGCCCGGGTTGGCCGCCCGGAACTTGGCGATCGCCGCGTCGAAGACCTTGAACAGGTCGCCGGAGCGGCTCCAGATGGTGATCGACCCGCTGAGCGGCCCGCTGTCGGACGCGGTCAGCGCGGTCGGGGACGAGTTGTCGGTACCGCCGCAGGCGGCGAGCGCACCGCCGGCCGCGGCCAGGGCACCGGCGCCGGCGGCACCGCGCAACAGGGATCGGCGGGTCAGGGCGGAGTGGATGGGCGTGCTCATGGCAACTCCAGGTGTTTGAGCTGGTGGCAGCTCTGCATCGTTGCAGACAGACTGCACGCAACTCTGCAGCGATGCAAGACCTAAGATCGTCGTGTTCGGGGAAGGCCATCCGGGGAGGAACGAACAGATGCGCGACGCGACACTGCGGGACGTGGCCGCGCGAGCCGGGGTCTCCATCCGCACCGTGTCGAACGTGGTGAACGGCTACGCCCCGGTCTCCGACGCGCTGCGGGTCAAGGTCGAGGCCGCGCTCGCCGAACTCGACTACCGCCCGAACCTGATCGCCCGCAACCTCAAGCAAGGCCGCACCGGCCTGCTCTGCCTGGTCGTGCCGGAGCTGGACGTCCCCTACTTCGCCGAGCTGGCCCGTGCGGTGATCGCCTCCGGCCGCGAGCACGGGTACGCCGTGCTGGTCGACCAGACAGACGCGGACCCGGACCGCGAGCGCGAGCTGCTCACCCGCAACTCACGCCTGGCGCTGTTCGACGGCCTGATCCTCAGCCCGCTCACGCTCAGCGCCGACGACCTGCGCCACCGCGGCAACCGCACGCCGATCATGCTGCTCGGCGAGCACATCTTCGACGGCAGCTTCTCGCACGTCGCGATCGACAACGTGGCCGCGGCCCGGGACGCGACCACGCACCTGATCGGGCTCGGGCGGAGGCGGATCGCGGCGATCGGCGACCAGCCCTATGCGACCGGGGACACCGCGCAGCTGCGTACCGCCGGGTATCGCCAGGCTCTTGAGCGGGCCGGGATCCCGCTCGATCCCGCGCTGATCCGGCCCACGGTCCACTTCCACCGCCGGCTCGGTGCGGCGGCCGCGCTGGAGCTGATGGCGCTGCCCTCGCCGCCCGACGCGATCTTCTGCTACAACGACCTGCTCGCGCTCGGTGCGATGCGCGCGCTGACCCGGGCCGGCATACGCGTGCCGGAGGACGTCGCCGTGATCGGCATCGACGGCATCGAGGAGGGCGAGTTCAGCACGCCCAGCCTCAGCACGGTCGTCCCGGACAAACAGCAGATCGCCACGCTCGCGGTCGGCGGCCTGGTCGCGCTCATCGACGGCACTACGGGCCCGATCCCCGCGCCGGCCGAGATACGCGCCGGGCACACGCTGCTGGTCCGGGAGAGCACCGTCGCCCGGCCGTAGCACGGGGAGGTCGCGGACAGCGGTTCCCGGAGTTCACCGCCGCCTGGCAGCGCAGGATCACGGATGATCAGGGTCTGGCTGTTATTTTTCGGGCCAGGCTGGAACCGCGACGATGGGAGATCCTTTCCAGGTGATCCCAGGCAACGATCTCGGCACAGCGCTACGGCGCTGGCGTGAGCGCGCGGACCCGCCACCGGGCGGGTCCTGGTCGCCCACGCGTCGGCGCACGCCAGGAATGCGCCGGGACGAGCTGGCCGCCGCGGCCGGTGTGTCCGCCGAGTACGTCAAGCGGCTCGAGCAGGGCCACGGGCGGCCGTCCGCCCAGGTGCTGCACGCGCTCGCCCGGACCCTGCGGCTGTCCCGCGCCGAGTACGAGTACCTCTGCTCGCTCGCCGGGCACGTGCCGGCCCGGGTCGGCCGGGTGCCGTACGAGGTGGGTCCCGGCACGCGGCGCATGCTCGACCGGCTCGGCGACATTCCGATCTGCGTCATGGACGCGGCCTGGACCGTGCTCGCCTGGAACACCGCCTGCGAGGCGATGTGCGCCATGTCGAGCATCCCCGACGGACGGGCGCGCAACCTGGCCTGGCGTGCCTTCACCGGCGCGGACGGATGGGCCCCGCCGGGGTCCGAGTCGGAGCTGCGTTTCCAGTACGCGATCGTCGCCGACCTGCGGTCCACCGCGCTGCGGTATCCGCACGACGAGTGGCTGTCGGACCTGGTCGCCGACCTGCGGGCGGCGAGCGAGTCGTTCGTCGCCATGTGGGAGTCACGGGTGGACTACGCGGAGCGGCCTCACCAGCTCACCCGGCGCCATCCGGTCGTCGGAGAGCTCACGGTGGACTGCGACATCGTGACGATCCACGAGGGCGACCTGCGCGCCATCGTGTATACCGCGGAACCCGGCTCGCTCGACGCCGTCCGCCTGGCCGCCACCCGCCTGGGCTGACCTGCATTTTCCCCCTGCACGAAGGATGAATCACCTGTCATGAACGAGATGTTGCTGGATGCTGCCCGCAAGACGGTGCCGACGCTGCTGGAGAACGCGGCACGCACCGAACGCGAACTGAGGCCGGCGCCGGACAGCGCGGCCGCGGTGCGGGACGCCGGGCTGTTCGCGCTCACCGTGCCGCGCGCGGCGGGCGGGCACGAGGCCGATCTGCGTACCCTCGTGGACGTGCTCGCCACGCTCGGCAGCGGCTGCCCGTCCACCGCGTGGGTCGTCGGCCTGAGCGCCGTGGGCAAGAGCGTGAACCGGCTGATGGTGCCGGAGGCGGCCCAGGACGCGATCCTGGCCGACCCGGACGCGGTGGTCTGCGCCTCCGCCGTGATGTCGCAGGCTTCCACCGGGGTACGGGTGCCCGGCCGCCTGCGGGTCTCGGGGCGGTGGGCGATGGCGTCCGGTTCCGAGCTCGCGTCCTGGGCCGTCGTCGGACTGCCGATGCCGGACGGGATGGCCATGGTCGCGATGCCGCTCTCCGACCTGTCGGTGGAGCAGACCTGGAAGGCCGCCGGACTCGCCGGTACGAGCAGCCACACGCTGGTGGCCGAGGACGTCTTCGTGCCGGACGGGTTCGCGAGCTTCCCGGACGCGGCGAGTGCGGCGCAGTCGATCCCGCCGGTGCTGCTCTTCGCCGGTGGACTGGCCGCGCTCGCCCCGATGATCGGGGCGACCATGGGGGCGCGGGAGCTGGTCGCGGCCGCGATCGCCGGTGGCCGGGCGCCGTACATGACGACCTACGCCCGGGTCGCGGACTCCCCGCTCGGGCGGTACTGGTTCACCGAGGCGGCGCGGCGTACCGACTCGGCGATGCGGCGTGCCGTCCGGGTGGCCGACGTCCTCGACGCGCTGCCGCCCGGCGGGCAGCTGCCGATCGCGGAGCGGATGGACCTGCGCATCGAGCTGTCCACGGCCGCCCGGGAGTGCCGTGAGGCGATGGAGCTGCTGCTCGACCTGCACGGGGCGAGCGGGTTCGCGGACGGCAATCCGCTGCAGCGGTTCTGGCGGGACGTCGCGGTCGGCACCCGGCACCCGTTCTTCACGCCGTACACGCTGGCCGAGGACCACGGCCGGCTCGCGTTCGACGTGCTGCCGACCGTGTCGCTGATGCTCTGACCACCGGCGCGGTTCAGTGCTCGTCCGGCAGCCACGCGTGGTCCGGACGGGCCCGGACCGCATCGGTCAGCGCGCCGGCGTAGAACTGCCAGCCGCTGGTACGCATCCGCTTGGCCGCGTACATCGCCTGATCCGCGCGGTGCATGAGCTCGGTCATCTCCACCCGTCCCGCCGCGACCGGCTCGGTCATCGCGATGCCGATGCTGCACGAGATGGCGGTCGTCCGGTCGCCGACCGGGACCTGCCGGGCCGCCGCGGTCCGCACGATGCGTTCCGCGACCGTGACCGCCTCCTCGGTGGTCGCCACGTTCAGCAGCACGGCGAACTCGTCGCCGCCGAGCCGGGCCGAGATGTCCGCCTCGCGCGTGCTCTGGTGCAGCAGGTCGCCGAACGCGACCAGGACCGCGTCCCCGGCCTGATGCCCGTGCACGTCGTTGACCTGCTTGAAGTCGTTCAGGTCGATCATCAGCAGCGCGAACTGCCGCTCCGGCTCCGCGGCGGCCAGGCCGAGCTCCTCGTAGAACCGGGCCCGGTTCGGCAGCCCGGTCAGGTCGTCGTGCGCGGCCCGGCGGCTCGCGCTCTGCTCACGTTCGAAGCGCGCGTCCGTGGTGCGCACGAGCCGGCCGATCACGACCAGCGTGAGCAGCAGCGACAGGCCGAGCCGCACGTAGCCGGCCGGGGGCGACTCCGGGATCCAGATCGCCATCGTCGCGACCGGCAGCATCAGCACGGCGGCCAGCCACACGGTACGGCCGGCGCCGAGCCGGCGCAGCGCGACCGCCTGCGGGCGGGAGACCCGGCGGATGGACGGGTGCAGCGACGCGGCCGCGATGCCGAAGAAGCCGATCAGCACCAGCGCGTCGTTCAGCGCGCCGACGAACGCGGAGTGCCCGGACGCGAACAGCGCCCGGTAGAGGTCGCAGGAGAAGACGCCGGCCAGCGCGAGACCCAGCATCCACAGCCCCGGTGTCCGGCGCCGGCTCGCGGCCACGAGCTGGATCGACGCGACCACCGCCACCACGTCGAAGGCGGGCTTGATCCCGTCCAGCACGTCCAGCAGGTGGCTTCCGCCCGGTTGCCACAGCATCGGCTCGACGATGACGATCCAGGACAGCAGCGCGGAGACGAGCACCACGACCAGCGCGTCCGCCCTGGCCGGGTCGTCCCGGTCGGCACGTCGCTGCCGGATCAGCGCCGTGAGCGCGCTCGCGATCAGCAGGTATCCGGCGATCTGTGCCAGGTCGCTGGCCAGCGCCGCCGTCTCGTCGCCGTCCGTGACGTCGTTCGGCAGCAGCAGCGCCAGGAAGAAGCACAGCTCGGCGGCGACTATCGCCAGCCACGGCCGCCGGTTCGCCGGCGTCTGGTTGCGCATCAGCCCGACCACCGTGCCCGCGATCGCGACGACGATCGCGACCAGGTAGGTGTAGTCCGCCACGTCGCCGCCGGTCAGGTTCGCGACGGCGATCGCGGACGCGCAGAGCCCGGCCAGCAGCCAGGAAGGCCCGTTGGATCGGAACAAACCCACCAGAGCCACTACTTCCGCGGTACGGGTCACGCCTACCCATTCGGCCGCGGAGGGTCGCCGTTTAGCGGGTCGCGGGGTGGGTGGGGCGTGCGGGCCCCACCCACCCCCGGGTTCAGGCGGGCGCGGGGTCGGACTTCTCCGTGGGCATCATCGCCCAGAGCACGGGTCTCCATGGTTGCGGCGCGGGGCACCGCACGACATCGGGGAACGCCCCTGTCAACACCCCTGGCCCGCGGGAGCCACGCCGGCTACGTCGCACGCGGTACGGCTTACCGGCCGGCGTAGACGTACGGCCGCAGCGCCGGCTCCGCCGGAAGCACCGGGGCCGCGCCGATGGCCGCCATGGCGGTGGCGAGGAACGTCGCCAACTCGGTCGCGACGGTGTCCGGGTCGGCCCCGGGCATGAGCGTCTCGTCGCACACGCCGGCCGGCAGCGCGCGCGGGTCCGCGGGACCGGGCCGGGTGATCGCGTTCATCGTCAGCGCGAACGCCACCGGGTCCACGGTGCCGATCTCGATGTGGTCGGCGGTGTTGTCCGGGCACACCTGCTGGAGCAGGACGTTCGCGACCCGCCCGGCCGGTCCGCGCAGGTCGGTCGTGCCGGTCGGGGTGACGAACTGGTCGAACGTGGTCGACAGCGAGGTGTACGCGATCCCGGGGAACGTCTCCGCCCGCGAGTTCGTCGCCTCGACGAACGCGGACGCCGTCCTCAGCTGCAGGCCGAACGCGGGCCCGCCGTCCGCGAACAGCAGATCGTTCTGCGTGCTGCCGTGGTTGACCGCCGCCAGGCCGACGTAGTCGGCGACCATCGGCCGCAGGTCCGGCCAGAACCGCAGCGCGAAGCGGGGGCTCAGGCCGCCCTGGCTGGCGCCGATCACCGCGATCCGCCGGCCGCTGATCCGATGGGCATGGCGGATCGCATGCACGACGTACTCCGCGGAGACCTGCACGTCGCCGACGGAGGCGCCCGGCAGCGTGACCGCGCAGTACGGGTGACCGATCCGGTCCAGCGCCGCGAACCAGTTCCAGGAGAACGACTCGGCGGCGCCGACGCCGGTGCCCGGCACGAGAAGGGCGACCTCCCGGTCCGCGTCGTACGCGGACGGCGTGCACCGCACGGCCGCACGCAGATCGGCGGTGGGCACGGACAGGCGTGGCCCGGGGCGGTCGAGCGGTGCATACGGGCCGGGGCCGGCGGCAGCGGCCGACGCGGGCCCGACGGCCAGCGCGAGCAGCGCGACGATGACAAGTGTCGATAGGCGATACATGCCCCGACGCTACAAATTGACGTCGGCGTCAGGTGCAACCCCGGAGCCGCACCATGTCGTACGCGTCACAGGCCGGCGTGTCCCGAAATGGGACAGCCCGAGCGGCGGCACCACCGCCCGAGGTGCGGCGCCGAACGCCGTCGTCACCGTGCGCACGGGCATTCTCAGCGATGCGTGTTGCTTCATGTGCGGATATGAAGAATCGATCACTCCTGCCACAATGAATGGCAATTGAAGATCCTTTCGTTACCGCACGCCGAATTGTTCAATGCGCCCTGAGAATAGGGGCGGCAAGGAAGGGAAGAAACATTGCTAGACCGTATTACGACCACTCATGCCGGTAGCCTGCCGCGGCCGGAAGATTTGCTGAGCCTGGTCATGGCCAGGGAGGCCGGCGCAGATGTCGACGAGACCAGGCTGCGCGACCGGGTGCGGTCGGCGGTCGAGGAGGTCGCCCGCCGGCAGGCGGCGGCCGGCGTCGACATCCTCAATGACGGCGAATTCGGCAAGGCCGCCTACTTCACGTACGCGACCGAGCGGCTGACCGGATTCGTCGAGGGCGTTTCGATAGAGGAGGCCACCGGCTGGATGGCGGTGGCGATCCGCGATTTCCCGGACTTCGCCGAACGGCTCGCGACCGTGATGGCACCGGCCGCGGGCATACGGCTGCGTGCCTGCGAGGGGCCGGTGTCGTACGTGGGGCATGCCCCTTTGCAGGCTGATATCGACACCCTGCGGGTGGCCGCGTCGGCGGCCGGGACGACGACGGCGTTCCTGAGCTCCGCGTCGCCGGGCCTGATCGCGCAGTCAACCCCCAACCGGCACTACGCGACGGAGGAGGACTACCTCACCGCGCTCGCCGAGGCGATGCGCACCGAGTACGAGGCGATCCACGCCGCCGGGTTCGTGCTGCAGGTGGACTGCCCGGACCTGGCGATGAGCGCCCCGGCGTTCGATTCGGTCAAGGACTTCCGGCGGCACGTACAGATGCGGGTCGAAGCGCTGAATCACGCGCTGTCCGGCATTCCGGCCGAGGCCGTGCGCATGCACGTCTGCTGGGGTGGCGGCGAACTGCCCCGGACCACCGATGTCGGACTGCACGACATCGTCGATCTGCTGCTCGCGGCGAAGCCGGCCGGCGTGATGCTCATGGCGGCGAACGCCCGCCACGCCCACGAATGGCAGGTGTTCGAGGATGTCAAGCTGCCGGAGGGCACGTATCTTATCCCGGGCGTCATCGACATCGGCAGCAACGTCGTGGAGCATCCTCAGGTGGTGGCGCAGCGCCTGGTCCAGTATGCGGGGGTGGTGGGCCGGGAGAACGTCGTCGCCGGCACCGACTGCGGGTTCGGGCCGGTCGCGGGCATGAGCGCGGTGGTGCCGACCGTCGTCTGGGCGAAACTCGAGGCGATGCGCGACGGCGCACGGATCGCCACCGATCGGCTGTGGCGCTCGCGCGTCTGAACGCCGCGCGACGCGCGGGCGCAGAGACCCGCCGGTGACCGTGAAGGAGCATGGTGCAGAACGACGGCCGGGCCGGGGACGCCGAATCGGCAGTGCGGCGGCTGATGGCGGCCGGAACGGCGGCGGGGCTCGCCTCGGGCGATCCGGTGGCGATGGTGGCGTCGTTCGCCGAGGCGCAGCGGGCTGCGGGCGAGGGTCTCCGGGCCGCGGTGGAGCTCGCGCGGGCGCGCGGCCTGAGCTGGCGGGCGCTGGCCGACGTGCTCGGCATGCCCGCGTCGACCCTGCATCGGCAGTTCGGCCAGGGCGACGCCCTCGCGACGGCGCCGGGCACAGCATCGGTGCCCGAGGCGCGCCCGGCCGGCCTGCCGCCCAGTGCCGACCTCTTCGTCGGCCGTCTGCGCGAACTCGCCGACCTGCCCGTCCTGCTGATCCGCTCGCCGGTGGTGAGCCTGGTGGGTCCGGCCGGCGTCGGCAAGACGCGGCTCGCCCTGGAAACCGCCCATCGCATCCAACCGGCCTTCCCCGCGGGCGTCTGGTGGGTGGATCTCACCGTGGTGACCCGCGAGTGGCTCATCGGCCCGGCGGTGATCGCCGCGGCGGGTCCGGCCCACGCCGGGCGGGAGGCCCGGCACGTCGCCGCCGAGGCCGCCAAGGCAGGCCCGCTGCTGCTCGTGCTGGACAACTGCGAGCACCTCATCGAGGCGGTGGCCCGCTTCGTCGCGGACCTGCGCGCGGCGGTGCCGCACCTGCGCGTGCTCACGACGACCCGGGAGGCGATGCACGCCGCGGGCGAGACGGTCATGCCGCTGGCGCCGCTGCCCTCTCCCGGCCGGCGCCCCGGCGAGGCGCGCGGCGCGGACGTGGTCCGGCTGTTCGCCGCCCGTGCCCGCGACGTCAAGCCGGACTTCGACGTCGACGGGTGGGCCGACGTCATCGCCGGCATCTGCGAGGCGCTCGACCGTCTGCCGCTGGCCGTCGAACTGGCCGCGCGGCAGAGCGACCTCCTCGCGCCGGACGAGTTGCAGGCCCGTCTGGCCGCACCCCTCGACCTGCTCACCGACCGGCACCGCAGCCTCCGCTCCGCCATCCGGTGGAGCTACGACCGGCTCGACGACACCGCCAAGGTGGTGTACGCACGCCTCTGCATCCTGCCCGGCGGCTTCGATCGGCACACCGCCGCCGCCGTCACCGCGGACCTGGGGCTGACCGAAACGCGGCTGTGGGCGCTCCTCGCCGGCCTCGCCCGCACGTCGATGGTCGTCGCGTCGCCCGGCCGGTTCCGGATCCTGGAGTCGCTGCGCTCATTCGGCCGGGAGATGCTGGCCGGGGACGACCTGCTGGCGGCGCAGTCCGGGCTGATCGAGTGGCTGGCGACGTTCGAGCGGCGGCTGTCCGTGACCTCCTGGGGAAGCGCCTTCACCGCGCAGGACAATCAGATGGCCGACGAGATGGACAACGTCCGGTACGCGGTGGACGTCGCCGAGACGCTCGGTCACGCCCGTCATCCCACGCTCGTGCTGCTGCTGGGGAACCTGCTCAGCATGCGCCAGCAGCTGGCCGAGTCCAGCCTGCTGCTCGCCGGTCTGGCCGGCGACCCCCGGGCGTCGGCCGCGGACCGGGCCTGCGCCGCGTGGATAACCTCGGTCAACGCAGGCCGGCTCGGCGACCTGGAGGCGGCGACCCGGCACGCGGACGACGCCGAGGCGCTCGCACGGTCGGCCGACGATCCTCAAATGCTGACGGCGGCGCTGATCAGCGTCATGATCGCGCGTGGGATCAACGGCGACCTCGCCGGGGGAATCGACGTCGGCACCGCACTGCTCGGCCGGCTTCGCGCGAACCGTGACCACGGCTCGCTCGGCCGCGTCCTCACCATCCAGGCCTCGTTGCTGATCGGCCGCGGCGATACCGAGGCCGCCCAGGACGCGGTCACCGAAGCGCTCGCGCTGCACGACGACGACGCAGACCTCACGCTGCCGATGGCCGACCGCTTCGCCAACCACTGGGCCGCGTTCCTGCTGTCCACGGCCGCGGACGTGGCGATCGCGCAGGGCGACGACGCGACGGCCGCCGAGTACCTCACCGCCGTGCTGTCCGGCCGCTTTCATCACCACCACGCTGTCGTCGGCGCGCTCCAGTGCCTCGCGTTCCTCGCGGAGCGCCAGGGCCGGCATGCACGTGCCCTGACGCTGGCGGCCGGCCTGACCGGCATCGGCTATCAACGCAACGGGTTCCGGGACGCACAACTGTCGGCGGTGATGCGCGCCGCGGAGCGTGCCCTCGGACCGGCGGCCGCCCTGGCCGCCGCCGATCTGGGCCGCGCCCTCACCATGACGGAGCTCAAGGGGTACGCCGTCCACGACACGATGCCGGCCGGCTCACTCACCGCCCGGCAGCAGCAGATCGTGCGGTACGTGGCCGACGGCCTGACCAACGCGCAGATCGCCGCGAGGCTCGACATCAGCGAGCGGACGGTGGCCAGCCATCTGGCCGGCATCAGACGGAGGCTCGACCTCCGCAGCCGGATCGACGTCGCGCTCTGGGCGACGCGGTACAGCACCTGATGCGGGAGCGCCGCCGCCATCCGCATCGCGCATGGGACGCATCCGCGAACCGCGTTGGTAGGCGGCCTGGCGGACCGGCACCTTTGCGGCCATGTTCGATCTGTCTGTCATCGACCTCGCCCGATGCAGGCCCAGGCGCGCGCTTCTGCCGGCGATCGGCGTGCTGCTGCCCGCGGCGCCGGCGTCGGCGCACCCGCTCGACGCCTACCCGCACGCGGCGTACCTGACACCAGCGCCGGGAACGATCGGCATCGAGATCGGCCTGTCCCCCGGGATCATCGTCGCCCCCGATGCGCTGACCGGCCTTGACCCCGACGCCGACCGGCAGATCACCGACGCGGAGGCGCGCGCCTTCGCCGGCCGCGTCCTCGCGAACCTGCGCGTCGAGGCCGACGGCACCCCGCTCCTGCGGCTCGCCTGGCAACGCCGGCGCCCGAGCGACCATCCGCAGCCGCGGATCATTCTCGGCCTGGTGCTCGACGAGACGCCGGGGAAGCGTGGCCACGAGGGCGGTGCCACGCACCGCGTGCACCGCCGCGGTGAAGTAGGTGACCCGTACCGCGGCGATCCGGTTGTGGCCCAGGTTCTGCGGCCAGTGCTCGATCATCGGCTGTTCCTGCGACACCACGTTGACGGTCACGTGGCGGGCGGCCACGTACTCGGTCAGCGAGAAACGGTCCCGGACCGGATGGTCGCGGTCGACCACGCAGACCACGTCGTCGGTGAACAGCTGCTCCATCGCAGCGGAGCCGACGGGCGCAGCACGGACAGGGCGATGTCGGCCCGGCCTCGCTCCAGGTCCGCGTAGCTGTCCCGGTCCCGCTGCTCGAAGCGGATCTCCTTACCGGGTGCGGCGTGGAGCAGTTTCGGCAGCGTGAGGCGGTGTCCCGCTTCGCCGGGTCCGGCGGGCGCCGGGACCGCATCCGGCGTGGTGGGCGGGGGTCGGCGGCACGTGCGCGGCCCGCAGCCCGGCACCGGATCGGGCCTGCATCGCTTCGCAGGCACAAGAAATCGTTTGCCGGAAGCCTGAGCGTCCACATTCGACTGTCCGGATCCTGACACCGGAGCAGAGCCCGCCGCGCCGGCCGCATGCCTTAATCGCAGAATTCGGGCCGAAGGATGATGAGACCCGACCGATAGGGCGAACCTTGCCAACTCCGGAGATTGCGTCCGGCCGAATCGGACGATCTTCCCAGATCGGCGCACGGCGACCGGATCCCGCATTTATAGATGATCTTGACCGTCATGGGAATAGCTTCCGAACGAGCGAGCACAGTGGACTTACGCAAATGTGAGGCATAGACATCGGTCGTACTCACTATTAGGTTTAAGGCAATCGACGGCAGCCGCTTCGCAGATTTATTTATCTGTGAAGCACAATTGCCGTGCCCTAGACTTGAAGGGGTCTAAATGCGCTCTCGCGTAGGGAAAGTCCGGCACGTAGTGGCAGTCACCGCCAGTGTGCTGGCATTGGCGGGCGGGACTCTGGTTGCCGCCGGCCCGGCCAGCGCCGCCACCGGTTCGTCCGAACTGTCGATCATCAATGTCACCAGCGATGGCTTCACCATCGTGCTTCCCGACAGCCGGACCGGCAATTCCGCGGCCGCCGAGACCGTGACCGCCTTCCACGGCTTCAGCAGCTTCAAGAACGTCGTGATCCAGTCGCAGGGCTTTGACCTCGAAGGAACCATCAAGGGCAAGATCAGGACCCACGACTACAAGGCCATCTACAACGTCTACAACCTGCCGTACTCGGCGGGCTTCAGCGTGTGGGGTGCCCGCTTCAAGGCGGACGCCAGCCGGAGCGTCCTGAAGCAGACCTTCGAGGAGTCGAACACCGTCGACGTCGACATCGACGTCACGTTCCGGGTCGCGGCCGCCAATCTGAACGGCGTCTCCACCCTTCGCATCGGGTTCGAGACGCTGCGGCTGGACGTCAACGGCACGACCAAGGACTTCACGGTCGTGAACGGCGAGTCCGGCGGCGCCAAGGACCAGAACAACAACGACATCCCGGTGGACTTCGAAGAGTTCTGATCGAGCGTCCGGACGAATCGTCCGGCTGACCTGACGACAATTGCGTGACGAAGGCGGCGATTGGTGCGACACCAGTCGCCGCCTTTCGTTCTTTTCAAAAAGGGGCAAGATGCTATTCATGACGAGGACGCCGGCCCGTATCGGGTCGTCCGTGGCGGCCGCCGCGGCGCTGCTGCTCGGTGACTCCACCGCCGCATCAGCCGCCGCGGACGCGCACTTCGTGCCCGAGGCGACCAAAATCAGGTGGAACGGCACCACCGCCACCGTCACCTTCCTGGAGGTGGACGTGAACCTGGATGCGAACGCCACCACGATCTCGGCCCGGGTCAGCGCCGCGGTGGACGCCGTCTGCACGAACGAGGAGTCGACCCTGGAGATTCACCGGACCGCGTCGTCCCTCCGGACGAGCGACTACCTGATCAGCTTCGACGGCACCGTCCCGGGCCCGGCCACGGTGCCGCTCAGGGTGCAGGGCCTGGAGGTCAGCGGCTACACCTGCGCGGTCGAGCACATCTCCATGACCGTCGAGCTGGAGGACTTCTGGACCGGCGCGACCCTGACCCACCGAGCCTGACCCGCCCCACGGCCGGACGGCGACCGGCTCGGGACGCTCGGAGCCGCGGATACCGCAGGTGCCGTCAGGGCCTGGTATTCACGGAGAGGCTCGCCGAGCCGGTCACGCCGGTGGAGGCCCCCGCGGGCGAGCCGGAGCCGGCCCGACCGGTGAGGACCAGGATCAGCCCTGCTCATAGGGTGCATTATTGAGCGGCATTCCTGGATGGCCCAGGAAAGGCACGCTCCCGCCCTTTTGGACAAGCTGCGCCATATAGAATTTCCGCATCTTCTGCAGGATAACCGCGTAGCTATCGGCATTGGCGACGTGCTCATCGGGACTGAGCCGGTTGAACCCCGGCTGGTCGCTGTAGAGGATATCCCTTGTGGAAGATGTCGCATGCGTGATCTCGTGCACCAACGAATGGAACGCACCGGAATAATCATCCGCCCGGATGCGATCCGTCGACATCCGAAGCGAGATCGGGGAGTAACGCCCAGGGGCCGCGGGCCGGGTGGTCTCGAATCCAGTCGCGGCCGGCGCTATCCGACGGGCCCAGGGCCCGAAACTCTTCTCCCTCCATGCCGCCAGATTCGGGCGCATGGCGTCTGGGTCACTCTCGATCGACGACCGGCTGCCCGTGGTATGACCGTCTGGCGTCAGCAGCCACCAGCCATCGGCCGGCGCGGACGCCAGGCCTTCCACATGGCCTTCATTGCCTCCCGGCATCTTCTGGATCGTGAGTCGGGTAGCGTCGAACCAATCGAGCGCCCGATCCAGCACATTGCGGATGGTCGCCAGGCGAGCGATATAGTCCGGCCGGTCACTTAGATTGCCGAAATTATCCAGCAGCCTCTGCAACTCGCCGGCCAGGGCCACAAATTCGGGCGATAGCCCGGTTCTCCCCAGAGCAATTCCGATCAAATCCGCAGCAGCGCCCGAGGTCACCCGCAGGATCGTCTCCGCTTCCTCCACCAACTGACGGACAAGACTACGCCGATACGAATTCATGTACTTCGCATAGGGCCGTTCGATCCGGATGCTCTGCCCAGGGCGATGCGACTCGATCTCCACGACCGAGGAGTACAGGGTTGGGATCTGCCGGTAATCCCACAGGGTCACCGCCTGCACCATCTTCGTGGACCAGTCGTCCCCCTGCTGCTTGACGCCCCCCAGGTGGTTCAGCACCGCGTCTTTTATGACGGCCGCATAGCGAACATCATCCGGATCCATCCCCTGATCAATATAGATGGCCAGAGACATTCTCGAGTCTTCGATCAGGTCATGCCACCAGTTGGCGTCCGCCAGCTCCGGATCAATTCTGAGCACATCGAGAACCTGTTGCCACATGCTGTCCTCAGGCGACAGGTGCTGGTACAGGGGATGCACGGTGGCACTCGGCCCGATCCCCTTCACCTGGATGGTTCGCTGCACCGGGAGCAGGCCGCCGGCGTTGTCGCCCGACACGGGTTCGGCTCGCTGCTCATGCCCGGCCGCGGTTGACTCGGCCGCGCGCTCGAACCGGTCGGCCGGATCGCTGAGGTGCACTCCCGCGGTCGCGGTGCCGGCCACCGGGCCCCGCCGCTGCTGGACGACATGGGTGAGTTCGTGGGCGAGCGTCTCGCGGTCCGGGTTCGGCTCGCTGAGCACGACATGCCGTCCGGAGGTGTACGCGCGAGCGTCAAGCATCGTTGCCGAAAGCCGTGCGGCCGCGTCGTCGTGCACCCGGACGTCGTCGAACGGCGCGCCCAGCCGTTCTTCCATCTCCTGCCGGACGGCGCCGTCGAGCGGGCGTCCGGGACCACGCACGGCGGCACGCACCAGGTCATCGGCGGCTCGCGGGGCGAACGCGCCCTTCGCGACGAGCCCGGCCAGCGACAGTTCACGTGGGGGCGGCAAACGACGGCCTTCGGCGGTTCTACCCTCCGGCGCGGCGGACCGTTCATCCCCCGACCGCGCGGCCTTCGAAACACGGATGGACATCGAGCAAACCCTACCGGCTCGGCGACCACAGTGGACACCACCGCATCCGGATTTTCGGCAGGCGTGCCCTCACACGCCTGCCGCAAACCCGGATGCGATGGGATCGCCACCGCGACGGTGGTCTGCTGGTCCGGCCGGACCGTTCTCGATGATCATGTCGGTGATCCCTGCGTCGCCTCGCGGTAGCGTCTGAGGCCGGAGCGCTGCGGCAGCGACGACCGCGAGGGAGGGCACGCGGTGCGGGAACTCGTCCTGGTCCGGCACGGGCAGAGCGTGGCGAACGCGGCCTTCGCCGCCGCGATGTCCGCCGGGTCGATCGACAGCGGCATCACCGGCCGGGACGCGGACGTGACGCTGTCCCCGCTCGGCCGGACCCAGGCGACCGCGCTCGGTGCCTGGCTGGCGGGCACGGGCGCGGCCCACCGTCCTGACGCGGTGGTGTGTTCGCCCTACGTGCGCGCCGTGCGGACCTGGGAGGCGGCGCGCGATGCCGCACCCGGTCTGCCCGCCGCGGTCACCGACGCCCGCCTCGAAGACCGGCACATGGGCGTTCTGGAACTGCTCACACCGGCGGCGATCACGGCGCGGTTCCCCGAGGAGGACGCCCGGCGGCAGCGCGACGGCGAGTTCGGCTGGCGGCCACCGGGTGGCGAGTCGTTCGGTGACGTCGTGGCGCGCTTGCGTCCCTGGCCGGCCGAGGCGGCGTCCCGGTACGCGGGTCAGCGGCTGTGGGTCGTCGCCCACGACGCGGTCGTGCTGATGCTCCGCCTGCTGATCGAAGACCTCACCTTCGACGACATCGCCGGCATCATCGCCGCCGGCCCGGTGGCCAACACCTCCCTCACCCGATACGTCGCCCGGGACGGGAAACTGACGCTCGCCGAGTACAACGGCGTCTCCCACCTGCAGACCATCGCATAGCCCGGCCTCGACGAACCGGCGGCGAGGGACAGCGCGCTACGGGTGCAGGATCCGTGCGGCGGCGTTGCCGAAGGCGGCAGGCTCCTCGACGTGTCCGAAGTGGCCGCTGTGCTCGAGGAACGTCATCCGCGCGTGCGGGATGTGCTCGGCCAGGAACTCGCCCAACCGGGGGCCGCAGAGGAAGTCGTGGCGGCCGGTGATGATCACGGTGGGCATCGTCAGCGTGCCGAGCGTCTCTCGTGTGTCGAACGGGACGGGGTCCGATGCCGTCGCCGGCTCCCGGAAGAATCTGATCCCGGACACGAAGGGTGCGAATTCGGCGCGCCGCGCCCAGAAGTCGGCGAAGTAGACCGGCACGGCCTCGGCGAAGAGCCGGCTCACGGAGGCGTCGTCAGGGGCCGCGAGTGCCCGCTGGAACGCCTGGGGCACTGATTGGGCTTCCGGAATGCCGGGGTGGTTCCCGGGATAGGAAGCCAAGGCGGCCGACGCGCCGGACCAGAGATCCGGGCCCGCGGTCGGCGCCGTGGAGTAGAGGATGAGCCCGGCGACGCGGTCCGGCCGGCTCAGGGCGTACGACTGGGCGACGAAGCCTCCCGCCGAATGGCCGAGAAGGTAGACCGGTTCCTGCCCAAGGTGGTCTATGACCGCGCCGAGGAATCGGACATACGTCGCCAGGTCGTAGCCGGCGGGCCGGCCGGACCCGCCGGTGCCGACCGGCTCGACATACACCACCGTGAACCGGCTCTCCAGCTCCGCGGATCGGAGGTAGGACCAGTACAGACCGGGCCCGCCGGGATGCGCGACGCAGACCGGCCCCTGTCCGGCCACGTGGTAAGCCTGGCGGACACCCTGAAACCGGAGCTCGTGAACGCCCTGCGCCAACGGGCTCACGTCCACGCCTGCCACACCCATGAAACCTCCATCGATATCGACGATGCACTGCCACTGGTATTCCAGCAGGGGACGCGGACGGCGGGCCATGCTCTGCCCTCTCGCGTAGATACGGCTTTGTCTTCACGGGCCTGGCGTACCATCGCCGCGATGGACGTCATCGACGATGTGGTCGCCACCGCGAGGGCCGGCCGCGCGGTGGCCCGGCGTAACCGCTATGCCGGGGCGTGGGGCGTCCGTTTCCCGGCGATCAGAGGCGTGGGACTGCATGTTGTCCGGCGAGGGGCGCCGTGGCTCATCCCCGATGGGGACTCACCGATCCCGCTGGGAGTGGGCAGCGTCGTCTTCGTACCGCATGGGCGCCGTCATGGTTTCAGTGATCTTCCTGTCGCTTTCGGAGAGCTGCCGGGTGGCCCGTCCGAGGCGCCGGATCCCGATTCCTTTGATGTCGACTTCGTCTCCTGCTGCTACCACCTGGATCGAGGGCACGGGCACAACCTGCTCAGCGGCCTGCCGGACATCATCGCCCTCACCGTGGACGACGACCGCTCCTCGGCGTTGCCGATGCTGGCCGATCTCCTCGGCGAGCATGCGGCCGGCTCGCGACCGGGCAACGCGGTGGCGCTCCCGGCCGTCGTCGATCTGATGCTGGTCCATCTCCTCCGGCTGTGGCACGACCAGCGTGGCCGCGGTGACTGGCCGGCGACCCCGGATCCGCGCATCGCCCACGTGTTGCGCGTACTCCAGGAGGCCGGTTCCACGTCGTGGACGGTGCAGCAGCTCAGCGCGCTGGCCGGGTTGTCCCGGGCAGCCTTCTCCCGCAGATTCACCGCGGTGACCGGCGTGGCACCGGGTGCCTATCTCACCGGGTTGCGGCTGGGCCACGGCGCGGAGCTGCTGCGGTCCACGCAGTTGACGCTGGCCGACATTGCGCAGCAGACCGGCTATTCCACCGAGTTCAGCTTCTCGGCCGCGTTCCGGCGCGAGTACGGCGTGTCTCCGGGTCGCTTCCGGCACCGTGAGACACGTGAGACCTCACCGCCGGCCGGTGAAGAAGACGTCGTGCGGTAGCTGCGCGCATCCCACGTCGGTGTTGAGCGCGATGAGCTCCGCGAGCGACCTCTGATAGTCGATGCCGAAGCGCTGGCGAATGCTCAGGAGCACCGGGTCGTTCAGGTAGAAGAAGCGGTCGCCGTCGCGCGTCGCCTCGAACTGCCGCTTCCACATCGCCAGCTGCAGCTCCCCGAGTTCGCTGCCGGGCACGTGCGGCTCGGAGAAGACGCCGGTGAAGGCGTCCAGTTCCGCGGTCGTGCCGTACACGGCCTTGAGCCTGGCGGCCAGAGTCGTGCGCCGTTCACCGGTCACCGCCCGCTCGCTGCCGGGCGGCACCGGGTTGCCCCTGTCGTCGAGGACCCGGACGAAGTCGAGGCTGTCCGGGTCGTTGATCTCGTCGCCGGGGGTCAGTTCCGGGTCGCTCGGGAACGCGTCGCTGCGTTCTCCGGTGATCGACGTGAAGGTGGTCTTCGGTGCCAGGCCGTACGTCTCGCGCATCTCGTTGTAGCCCGGCATCCCGTGATCGCGTCCCCGGGCGACGTCGATCGCGGAGACGTCGAAGATCGCGACCTGGCAGCCCGCCTCGGGGAGATGACATCCGACCGGCCGCTCCAGTCTGATGTTGCGGGTGAGGTCGCCGACCAGTTCGTCGTTCTTCGCCTCCGGCCGCTGCGTCAGGCCTTGCAGCAGCGGCCCGAGCCCGAGCTCACCGACGAGTTCCGGGTTGAACGCCGCGACCGACGGCGGCACGGTCACCGTCACCGTGCCGCCGCCGGCCACGACCACGAGCCCGCGTGCGCGGAAGGCGTCGAGTTCCGCCGGTGAGTAGCGGTCCTCGGCGACCTCGACGGAGAAGTCACCGCGCGCCATGCTGTGCGCCCGGAACCCCACCGTGATGAACTCGTTGCCGGTCCCCGGATTCACGGCCGGCCGGTAACCGCGGTACGGGGCCAGCCGCACGCCCATCGCGGGCAGGAACTCCTGATAGGTGATGTACTGCTCCAGCGCGATCACGACGCGCCGGGCGACCTGGAACTTGGTCTCCTCCGCCAGCGCGGACGGCAGCGCGTCCACGATCCTGTTGTGTTCCCGGGCCAGCAGGGTCTGCACGGCGGTGAGCCCGAGGTTCTCGCCCGCCCTGATGTCGCCGGCCACCACTCCCTTCTCGAGCAGACGGACGCCGGGCGAGTCCACAGCGGGTGCGGAGGCGGCGTCGCCTCGCGCGTCCCGGCGCGGGAGCAGGTTGCCCGGCATCATCAGCCGGGCCCCGTTGTTGCCGAGGTCGCCGTCGACCGGGCCCTCACGCATCCACTCCAGCCGCTGCGCGCTACCTCCGTAGACGGCGAAGGCGTCGACGTACGCGCTGTTGACGTTCAACGGTTCGCGCGGGGCGGTGACGCCCGAGCCGGGCACGACCTGGCTACGCCCGGCGGGCACGACCGGCACGGTGGCCGTGACGTTCTCCAGCGGATCGGCGGTGTCGAAAGGAATGGTCAGCGGGTCCGCACCGTCGACGCGCAGGCCGACGGTATGGGTGACGAACTGCGCCCACACCTGGGCCCACTGGCTCAGGCCACGCTCGCTGTAGAGCTGCTGCCCGGCGTCGTTGAAGATGCGATTGCTGACGTACCGGGGAGACGGTCCGCCGACCATCGCTCCCACCCCGTCGGTGTAGCGGGCCGGCGCGACCCGTGGATATTCGGTCGCCGCCTTGCCCCAGTCCGGACGGTCCTTGTTGTTTCCGCTGCCGTCCAGGCTCTGCCACTCGACCCCGCGCAGCGGGTCCCCGCTCCGCGCGGACGCGGGCGCCGCGGAGACCGTGGTCGTGACGAGTGCGGCCGTGGCGACCGCCGTCCACCAACGCTTTCGGGACATCGGCGTTCCTTTCGTCGGAAAATGGTGCGCCCTCTGGACCGCGGTGACGCCGGCCGTCCCGGTGCCGGCCCGCGAGCTCGGCGGGGGAACGGAGAGGTCTGGGCGCGCCGGCACCACAGGGACCGGCCGGTGGGGCACCGCGTCAGCATAACCGGACTTTACCCCGCTTAGCTAGATCCCCAAAGGACCACCGGCATGAGGGGGTACCGATGAACGGCGAAGCCGCGGCGCGACGCGGCAGATGCTGACGACGGACGCGGTCGGCCCGGCAGTGAGGGCCGCGTGACGCCGTGAAGGTCCATGGCCTGACGGCCGATGCAGGAGAACGAACGTGTGGCACCCCGGGAACCGGGGTGCCACAACGCGATCACTCCGACAGGTGCGCGCCGATCTCGGACTCGCTGACGCTGGTCGGCTCCAGGACGCGGTGGAGGAACGTCTTGGTGCGGTCCTCGCGGGGGTTGCCGAAGACCTCGGCGGGCGGGCCCTGTTCGACGACCACGCCGCCGTCCATGAAAACCACGCGGGAGGCGACCTCGCGGGCGAAGGCCATCTCGTGGGTGACGACGAGCATGGTCATGCCCTCGGCGGCGAGGCCGCGCATGACCGCGAGCACCTCGCCGACCAGTTCGGGGTCGAGTGCGCTGGTCGGCTCGTCGAAGAGCATCAGCTGGGGGTCCATCGCGAGCGCGCGGGCGATGGCCACGCGCTGCTGCTGGCCGCCGGAGAGCTGCGCGGGGTAGGAGCCGGCCTTGTCGGCCAGGCCGACCCGCTCAAGGTTGAGCAGCGCGATGCGATCGGCCTCGGCGCGAGACCGCTTGAGGACCCGCCGCTGCGCGATGGTCACGTTCTCCCGCACGGTCAGGTGGCCGAACAGATTGAACTGCTGGAACACCATACCGATCCGCCTGCGTACGCCGTCGATGTCGCAGTCCGGGTCGGTGACCTCGACGTCGCCGACCCGGACGGTGCCGGACGTCGGCTGCTCCAGCAGGTTCACGCAGCGCAGCAGCGTGGACTTGCCGGAGCCGGACGGGCCGATCACGCAGACGACCTCGCCGGTGCCGACGGAGAGGTCGATGCCGCGCAGCACGTCGAGTTTCGCGAAGGACTTGTGCAGGTTGCTGATCTCGATGGTGGACACGCGTGTCACCTCTCCCTCGCGGCGCGGCGTTCCAGGTACCGGACCACCTGGCCGAGCGGCAGCGTGATCACGAGGTAGAGCAACCCGGCCACCACCAGCGGCGTCGGGTTGACGCGCGTGTTGAGCGCGTCGCCGGCGAACTTGGTCAGCTCGATCGTGGTCGAGGTCACGCCGAGCACGTACACCAGGGAGGTGTCCTTGGTCAGCAGGATGATCTCGTTGGTCAGCGGCGGGATCACGATCCGGAACGCCTGCGGCAGGATGATGGAGATCATCGCGCGTGTGTGCGACATGCCGAGCGTGCGGGCCGCCTCGAGCTGGCCCTTGGGGACGGCCTGGATGCCGGCCCGGATGGTCTCCGCCATGTACGCGGCCGCGGTGATGCCGAGGCCGAGGGTGACGGAGCCGTAGACGCCGCCGGGAATCTCCCGGTCGGGGAACGCCAGCGGCACGCCGTAGCCGACCATGAACAGCACGAGCAGGGCGGGCAGGCCGCGGAACAGCTCGATGTAGGCGGTGGCGAACCACCGGTACGGCAGCACCGACGACAGGCGCATGAGCGCGAGCACGAGCCCGAGCGCGAGGCCGAAGGCGAACGCCATCAGCGTGTAGAAGACCGTGTTGCGCAGTGCGACGGTGATCGCCTCGGGAAACATGCTCCGGGCGACGTCGAGCCGGAAGAACGCCTCGGACAGGGTTCCCCAGTCCGCTGCGGCCACCACGGCCAGGATGACCAGTGCGAACACCACGTAGCCGGCGGAGCGGGCAAGCCGCTGCCGCCGGCGTCGAGTCAGCTTCATCTGAGTCTGAATCCGAGTGTGGGATCTAGCTGGCCGGCTTGGCGCCGATCCAGTTCGCGTAGATGGAGTCGTAGGTGCCGTCGGCCTTGGCCGCGGTCAGCGACTCGTTCACGGCCTTGAGCAGCTCGGCGTTGCCCTTCTTGATCGCGAGGCCGTACTGCTCGCCGGTGTCGAAGCCGGTCGCGACCACGACCTTGCCGGGGTTGGTCTTGATGTACTCGTTCCAGACCGGCAGGTCGTTGACCGCGGCCTCGATCTGGCCGGTGGCGAGCGCCTGCTGCTGCGCGGCCAGGTCCTTGTACGAGACGACCTCGATGTTGAGGCTCTTCTCCGCGACCTGCGCCTTGATGTAGTCCTCGCCGGTGGTGGCGCCCTGGACGCCGACCCGCTTGCCCGCGAGTTCTTCGAGCGTCTTGACCTCCTTGCCGGTGAGGACGGCGAGCGCCTGGGTGGCGTCGAAGTACGGGTCGGAGAAGTCCAGCACCTGCTTGCGCTCGTCGGTGATGGTCATGCCCGCGGCCGCGATGTCGCACTTGCCGGCGTTGAGGTCGGCGCCGGACTTGATGCCCTCGAACGGCGTGTCGATGATCTCCTGGGTCACGCCGAGCTTCTTGGCGACCAGCTCGACGATGTCGACGTCGAAGCCGACGACCTTGCCGGTGTCGTCCTTCGACTGGAACGGCGCGTACGGCAGGTGGGTGCAGGTGGTCAGCGCGCCGGCCTTGACCAGTGCGATGCCGCTCTCGGTCTCGCCGCCGGTGTCCTTCTTCGCGCAGCCGGCCACGCCGCCGACCGCCAGCATCACTGCGGCGGCCAGGGTGGCCGCCTTCCGGGTGTTCCCCAGCGTTGTCATGTCTCTCCCCAGGTACCTGTTCCGCATGCCCGCGCCCGCGGAGCCGCCACAGGTTAATCCACGGTATTCCTCCCGGCAACACGGAAGATCAACATTGCGTCACGACATCGCAACGACGAGCGTGATTGGGCCCACATCGTCCGCCCGCCTGCATGATCGCGATCACTGTGGCCGGCGACTGGACATTTCCCCTTAGACACATAGGATTACCCGGCAATTGGGGATCTATGAAGGGGAATCCGTGACGGAGACGGCACCGGCCCGCATCTGGCCACGGCTGCGCGCCGACAGGTGGGCCGTCGGCGGCGCGACCGTCGCGGCATTGCTCATCGTGGCCGCGGCCGCGGCACCCCTGCTGACGAGCACCGACCCCTACACCTATGACCTGGACGCGGTTTCCGGCAGCGGCGTACCGCTCGGCACCGGCGGAGGCATCGGCGCGGACCACTGGCTCGGCGTCGAGCCGATGACCGGCCGCGACCTGTTCGCCATCGTCCTGCACGGCGCGCGCACCTCGCTGCTCGTCGGCGTCGGCGCCACGCTCGTCGCGGTGCTGATCGGCGTCGCGGTCGGCGCCACCGCGGGTTTCGCCGGTGGCTGGTGGGACGCGCTCGCCTCCCGTACCACCGATGTGGTCTTCGGTTTCCCTGCCTTGATCTTCATGATCGCGTTGAGCGCGGTCGCGCCGCCGGAGATCCCCCGGTTACTCATCGTAGTGCTGGTGGTCGGGTTCTTCGGCTGGCCGCCGATCGCCCGAGTGGTCCGCGCGCAGACGATCACGCTGCGGCACCGCACATTCGTGGTCGCGGCCGTCGCGCTCGGCGCGCGGCCGCATCAGGTGCTGTGGCGGCACATCCTGCCGAACCTGCTGCCCACCGTGCTGGTCTTCGGCACGATGCTGATCCCGTCGATGATCGGCGCGGAGGCGGCGCTGTCGTTCCTGGGCGTGGGCGTGCCGCCGCCGACGCCGTCCTGGGGGCGCACGATCGGCGACGCCGTCTCATGGGTGCAGCTCGACCCGATGTACCTGCTGGTCCCCGGCACCGCGCTGTTCGCGGCCACGCTCTCGTTCAACCTGCTCGGCGACGGCCTCCGGGACGCGCTCGACCCGAAGCTGCGGGAGCTGCGCCGATGACCCGGGTCTCGAAACGGCTGGGCGGCATGATCCTGGTGCTGCTGATCGTCAGCTTCCTCACCTACGTCGTGCTGATCGCGGCGCCGGCCGACCCCGCGCTGATGTCCTGCGGCCGGCCATGCACCCCCGACCGCCTCGCGGACGCCAGAGCCTTCATGGGGTACGACGAGCCGCTGATCGCCCAGTACGTGTCGTTCCTGACCGGCATCTTCACCGGGCGCACGTTCGGCAGCACCGCCGCCGCGGTCGAGTGCGCCGCGCCGTGCCTCGGCTACTCGTTCCGGCTCGGCGCGCCGGTCACCGAGCTGATCGCGGACCGGGCACCGGTCACGTTCTCGCTCGCGATCGGCGCGGCCGTCCTGTGGCTGGTGCTCGGCGTGGCCGCCGGCACGATCTCCGCCGTCAAGCGCGGCACGCTGCTGGACCGGGCCGCGATGACGCTGTCCGTCGCCGCGGTCTCCGCGCCCGCCTACCTGGTCGGGCTGATCGGGCTGCTGATCTTCGGGTTCACGCTCGACATGGTGCCGGTCTCCGGGTACGTGCCGCTGACCGAGTCGCCGATCGACTGGGCCTGGCACCTGATCCTGCCGTGGCTGGTGCTCGCGCTGATCTCCGCGGCCGTCTACGCCCGCCTCACCCGCACCCAGCTGCTCGACGTGCTCGGTGAGGACTTCGTGCGCACCGCGCGCGCCAAGGGACTGCGCGAGGGCGTGGTGCTGCGCCGGCACGGGTTGCGCAACACGCTCGTACCCATCGTCACGTATTTCGGTCTGGATCTCGGCAGCCTCCTCGGTGGCGCGGTCCTGACCGAGCGCGTGTTCAGCATGCCGGGCCTCGGCTCGCTGCTGATCGACGCGTTCGGCAACGCCGACCTCCCGGTGATCATCGGCATCACGCTGTTCTCGACCGCCATGATCGTCGCCGCGAACGCCGCCGTGGACCTGCTGCACGGCGTGCTCGATCCACGTGTCACCCACGTTCAGAAGGGGATTTTCTCATGAGAGCCCGCCATGCCGTTGCCGCGGCAGCCACAGTGATCCTGGGGCTGACCGGCTGCAACGCCAATCCCACCGCGCCTGCGGAGCCGTCCGGCTTCGCCAAGGGCGGCACGCTGCGGATCCTCAGCTCGTCGACGGAGTTCAGCCTCGACCCGGCGAAGAGCCAGTCGCTGGCCATCACCTCGTCCGGCCTGGTGCTGCGCCGGCTCACCACCTGGGACATCTCGCCCGGCAAGCCGCCCGCGGTCGTGCCGGACCTGGCCACCGACACCGGCCGGACCACGGACGGCGGCAAGACGTGGACGTTCACGCTCAAGGACGGGCTGACCTTCCCGGACGGCTCGCCGATCACCACCAGGGACATCAAGTACGGCGTGGAGCGGTCGTTCGCGCCGGAGCTGGGCGGCGGCCTCGGCTACCACAAGACGCTGCTGGACGGCGGTGAGGCCTACAAAGGCCCGTACACGGGCGCCTCGCTTGCGTCGATCGTCACGCCGGACGACAAGACGATCACGTTCACGCTGAAGACCGCCTACGGCGACTGGCCGTGGATCGTGTCGATGCCCGCGTTCTCGCCGGTGCCCAAGGCGTCGGACGACCCGGCGAACTACGGCAAGAACCCGGTCCCGTCCGGGCCGTACCGGATCACGTCCTACACCGCGGGTGCGGAGGCGGTGCTGGAGCGCAACCCGGCGTGGAAGCAGGAGACCGACCAGGTCCGCACGGCCGGACCCGACAAGATCATCTTTCAGCTGGGGCAGGACACCACGGTCGCCGCTCAGCGGCTGGTCGCGGACTCCGGCGACGACAAGGGTGCGTTCGGCGCGAACTTCGTCCCGCCGGCCCAGCTCGCCCAGGCCCAGTCGAACCCGTCCGTCAAGGACCGGATCGTCACCTCCTCGCCGGGTGCGCTCGCATATCTGGTGATAAATACCCGCCGGGTGACTGACGTACGCGTGCGGCAGGCGCTCGCCTACGCGTCCGACAAGCGCGCCTACCTGGTCGCCTCCGGCGGTGAGCTGGGCGGCAGCCCGGCCAGCACGCTCATCACGCCGGGCATCCCCGGCCGCGTCGCGTACGACCTCTACCCCACGACCGACCCGGCCGGCGACGTGGCCAAGGCCAAGGAACTGCTGACCGCGGCCGGACAGACCGCTCCCAAGCTCACGCTGCTCACCCGCAGCGACGGCCAGTGGAGCAGCCAGGCGCAGGCGCTGCAGCAGGGCTTCGCGCGGGCCGGCATCACGGTCGAGATCCGCACCGAGGAGTACGAGTCCTGGTTCGAGCACGTCACCAGCGGCGAGCGCGACGACTACGACCTGACGCTCACCTCCTGGCAACCGGACTTCCCGTCCGCGAACGGCAACATCGCGCCGCTCTTCGCGTCCACCGAGATCGGCGGCGGCGGGTTCAACCTGTCCCGCTACTCCGCGCCCGAGGTCGACCAACTCATCGCGGCCGCCACCGCGGAGGTCGACCCGGCCAGGTCCGGGGCGCTCTGGGCGCAGGCCGACAAGCGCATCCTCCAGGACGTGCCGGTCGTGCCGCTCATCTACACGCGCAACTCGTTCCTGCGCGGCTCGTCGGTGGAGAACTTCTACATCGGCGAGTATCCGACCTACCCGAACTACCTGAAGGCGTCGCTGAAGCAGTGAGCGACGTGTTGAGGTTCGACGGGGTCTCCGTCACCTTCGGCTCGGTCCGGGCCGCCCGCGACGTGACGTTCTCGTTGCGCCGCGGGCGGGTCCTCGCGCTGGTCGGGGAGTCGGGGTCGGGCAAGTCGGTGACGGCGATGGCCGCGCTGGGGTTACTGCCGCCGTCCGCGACGGTGTCGGGAAGCATCCGGCTGGCGGCGGCCGGTCCTGCGGCTTCCGCTGCGATCGCGGCTGCCGCTGGGGCTTCGGCTTCGGCTTCGGCTTCGGCTTCGGCTTCGGCTTCGGCCGACGGTATCGGCACCGCACGGGGCGAGGGCGGCGACGCGGCCGGGTCGATCCAACTCGCATCCGCCGAGTCGGTCGAGCCCGCATCCGCCGGTTCGCTCGAAGGCGCGCCGGCCGAGCTGATCGGCGCCGCCCCGCCCGTCCTGCGGGCCGTGCGCGGCGGCCGGATCGGCACGATCTTCCAGGAGCCGACGAGCGCCTGGAACCCCGTGCACACCATCGGCGCGCAGATCGCCGAGGCCATCACGGCCCACCGCCCGACGCCGCGCTCCGCCCTCCGCACGTGCGTGCTCGCCCTGCTCACCGAGACCGGGCTCGACGACCCGTCGCGCATCGCGAGGTCGTACCCCCATCAGCTCTCCGGCGGACAGCTCCAGCGCGCCATGATCGCGATGGCGATCAGCTGCGAGCCCGACGTCCTCATCGCGGACGAGCCGACCACCGCGCTCGACGTGACCGTCCAGGCCGGTATTCTCGCGCTCCTGCGCCGTCTCCGCGACACCCACGGCACCGCGATCCTGCTCATCACGCACGACATGGGCGTGGTCGCCGACCTGGCCGACGACGTGGTCGTCATGCGCGCAGGCGAGGTCGTCGAGTCCGCCCCGGTCGCCCCGCTCTTCGCGGAACCGGCCCACGCCTACACATCGTCGCTGCTGGCCGCCGTGCCGTCACTGACCGGCCCGGTCCTCACCCCGCCTGCCTCAGTCAAAACCGTCGCGGGGGTACGGGATCTGTCCGTCCACTATGGACGCAGTGTCCGCGCGGTCGACGGCGTCACCCTGGACATCCCGGCCGGCACCGTCGTCGGACTGGTCGGCGAGTCCGGCTCCGGCAAATCCACCATCGGACGCGCGCTGGTCGGCCTCGCCCCCGTCACCTCCGGCACCGTCACCGTCGACGGCACCGACCTGCGCCGCGCCTCCCGCCGCGCACTCCGCGCCGTACGCAGCCGCATCGGCATCGTCTTCCAGGACCCGGCCGCCGCCCTCGACCCCCGCCGCACCATCGGCGACAGCATCGCCGAGCCGCTGGTCCTGCACCGCGCCGCCACCGATGTGCGGGGGCGCGTGGCGTCCCTGCTGGACTCCGTGCGGCTCGGCGCGTCGTCGGCCGGCCGCTATCCGCACGAGCTCTCCGGCGGGCAGCGCCAGCGGGTGGTCATCGCGCGGGCGATCGCACTGAACCCCGCGCTGCTCATCGCGGACGAGCCGACCAGCGCGCTGGACGTGTCCATCCAGGCCGAGGTGCTGGCCCTGCTCGCCGACCTGCAACGCGAACACGGCTTCGCCTGCCTGTTCATCAGCCACGACCTGGCCGTGATCCGGGCGGTCGCGCACCGGGTGGCGGTGCTGCACCGGGGGAAGGTCGTCGAGGAGGGGGCGACGGGTGACGTGCTCTCGTCCCCGTCGCATCCGTACACACAGCGGCTGCTGGCGGCGGCGCCGGTCCCGGATCCGGACCTCCAGCGGGCACGACGCAAGGAGGCGGCCGCCTCCCTCTGACGAGGTACACTCGGTCCACCTTATCGACATCGTCGATTAAGTCGCGTACGGTCTTGTCCTGGGCAACGAACAGGACGAGTCGGTACCGGGCAAGCCTGGGGCAGGTCTTAGCGGGACCCACCCCGGGCCCACCGGCTTATATGAGGCCGAACGCTGCAGCCAGCGCGCGCAGCAGGGTCTCGAAATGGAGATACTGCTGGTCAAACCCCAGGAATGCGGCCACCGGCGACGCCAACGCACTGAGCGTCAAGATCCATACGGCCACAATAAAGGTTGTGCCTGTTACCACTTTTCCGCTCTCTGTTCGCTTCAAGATCAGATACGCCGCCCCCACCATTCGTGTGATCAGCAAACGACGCCACGCGCGCGCGATCGCTGGACTTCGATGGAAATCCCGCGGTCGCGAAAACCTTATTTGATCGAGACACCGACGACAAGCGGCCATTTCCGCGCGCCCGCAACGCACAACATCAAACGTCCGAGCACGTCCGACTACGCCCGAACACTTCCGGAATGGCACATCCTTTCGGCCGACGACCATTCGAGACACGCCCCGGTGCGCAAATTCGCGACGTCGCATCGGGCCCCGCGAATGAAACATGAATGAAAGTCGGATAACGATCTTCGACGCTCGAGCCGGCGGACCGCATTTCCGCTGGCTCGAGCGCTCTTTCTATTGCCGACACTGCATCTGCATGTGCATGTGCAGATTCAATAAGCGCCACCATGTGGCATTAAGTAATCGCCACCGAACTCCGGGTGACCATTAGTCGTTGTCACAACGATGTGGGGGACCCATGAACGCGCACACGCATGTCCTGCCGATTCGCGTCGGAGGCGACCATCGGCCGCCCGGCCTCACTGGCGGCTGTCGTGCCGGCCGATGACGGCGGGACGATCGCCGCACACCACGCGCTGCCGCCCGCCGCGCTACTCGTCGGCAGGGACCGCGAGCTCCAGTGCCTGACCGGCGCACCGGCGACCGGCCATCACCTTCTCCTGGTCTCAGGCCTGGCCGGCGCCGGCAAGACCACGCTCGCCCTCCACGCCGCCCGTCGCCTGTCACCGCGGTTCCCCGACGCGCAGTTCCACGTCGATCTGCGGGGGCACCACCCGACCGAGCCGCCGGTCACCCCGAACGACGCCCTGCACCAGCTCCTGACCGCGGACGGCGTACCGGCGACGCGGATTGCCGCAGACGTGGAGGGCCGCAGCGCGCAGTGGCGCACGATTCTCACCGGGCGGCGCATCCTGATCATGCTCGACGACGCCCAGCAGCGCAGTCAGGTCACACCGCTACTACCCGGCGACGACGGCTGCCTCGTGCTGGTGACCAGCCGACGCCGGCTCACCGGACTGATCGCCGCGTACCCCGCGACCACGGTGGAGCTGGACACGCTGGCCACGGATCACGCGGTCGAGTTGTTCGCGCAGCGCTCCGGCCGGGACCGCCACGGCGACGACGCGCCCGCGATCAGGGAGATCGTCGAGATCTGCGGTCTGTTGCCGCTCCCCATCTGCCTGCTGGCGGCGAGGCTACGGACGCAGCCACGCCGCCACGCCGCCGATCTCCTGCACGAACTGCGGCAGGCAGCACATCCCACGGCTCGCATGCGGGCCGAGGATCTGGCGGTCGGCCCGGCGTTCGACCTCTCGTTCCGCAGGTTGCCTCCGGCACGCCGCCGCTTTCTGCGCCGGCTCGCCATGCACCCGGGTTCGGATCTCGACGTCGCCGCCGCGGCGGCACTGGCGGGTGTGGGACTCGAACCGGCCCGCACGCATCTGGACGCGCTGTTCCAGGAACACCTGCTGGACCAGCGCACCGACGGCCATTACCGGATGCACGCCCTGATCAGCGACCACGCCCGGTCCCGTGGCGGCGAGGACGGGGACGCGGCCGTCACCCGGCTCGCGGAGCACTATGTGCGGCGACTTCGCGACGGTGCCGCCGCGTTGACAGTGCCGTATCGCGCGCAGGACCGCGCCGAGCGCATCCGGGCCCGGGTCGCGGCGCTGGCCTGGTTCCAGCAGCAGCGCGCCAGCCTGCTCTCCTGTGCCACGACGCTGGCCCGGATCGGCGCGCATCAGCTCCTGACCGCGCTGGCCGCCGGTCTGGCGCCCTTCTTCCGCGAAGCCGGACCCTGGGAGCAGGCGATCGCGTTACAGCAGGCAGCCACCGACTCGTCGGTGCGGCAGCACGACGACGCGGGCCACGCGGCGGCCCTGCGTGAGCTCGGCGAGGTGCACTACCAGCGCGGCCACCACTCGGACGCGATTGCGGCGCTCCGGGGTGCGCTCGCCGTCCTGCGCCACCGGCCCGACCGCGACGCGCTGGAGGCTCTCGTGCGTACCCGACTGGGTGCGGCGCTCCGGCAGAAGGGCAAGCCGGCCGAGGCCGTCGCCGTCCTCACCGAGGCGCTCGGCACGCTTCGGCGCCAAGAAGACCGGGTGGGCGAGGCGGAGGCGCTGATGGAGCTCGGCATGGCCCGGACCCGCCTGGCAGATCACGACGGCGCCGTGACCGCACTGCGGGAAGCCGTCGCCATGCAGCAGAGACACGGAAGCCTTCAGTCCTGCGCGCTGACGCTCAACCATCTCGGGGCCGTGCTGCAGTACCGGGGTGACCGTGAGGAGGCGGCCGGGGCACACCAACGCGCGCTCGAACTGTACGGAATGTTGAATGATCTCCACGGACAGGCGGCCGCACACAATTATTTGGGCCACCTGTGGTGCGAGGCCGGTGAGTACCGCAGGGCCGCCGAGGTACTGGCCGCGTCCCTGCCCCTTCACGACCGCCTCGGCTCGACCGGTGTCGGGCTCTCGAACGCACTCCTGTACCTGGGTCATGCCTATCGCGAGCTCGGCCATTACGAGGAGGCTCGCGAGGCCACCCGGCGCGCGCTCGCGCTCTACCGGAATCTCGGCTCGCTCGCCGGATATGCCGATGGTCTCAACAGGATGGGCATCATCCATCGGCTGAGCGGCGACCTCGACGCCGCCGCCGACGCCCATCGGGAGGCACTGGACGTGTTCGCGCAACTCGCCGACCCGCTGGGACAGGCCGAGGTGCTCAATGCCCTGGGCCATCTGGAGCACATGCGCGGCTTCCCGAGCCTCGCCATCGCCCGGCACCGGTCGGCCCTGGCCTTCGCGCTACGGGCAGGCAACGAAGCCGAGCGAGAGCGCGCCGGCCAGGGAATCGACCGGTGTCTGGGTACTACCGGAGGTACCGGATGACGTCCGCCGCGGAATAGTCGTCACCGAGCTGGGCCAGGAACGACACGTCCTGGCCCAGCGTGATCAGCGGCGGCTCCGCATAGCCGCCCGGCCGCACCTGCCCGAACCCGACCGTCGCCATCAGCCCGTTGCACAGGCACAGACTCCCCTCCGTCTCCCCCGCCGCACCGCCCTTGCGCGCGTACTCGTCCGCCGGCTCCGCCGGGCACCGGTATCCGACCCCGCCGTTCGCCTGCCGGAACGGGGTGCGCAGATATCCGAGATCGCACAGCCGAGGCCGCTCCGCATACGTCCGAGCGGACGCGGCCGTCCCCGCGAGCGGCACCGTCTTGAACGGGAACCCGGTCGGTGACGCACGCACGTCGTTGCGTATCACCAGATTCCCGGCCTTCGCGCTCGCCAGCAGCCGCGCCTTCAGCCCGTCGTCCAGCGCCGACTCACGGCACAGCGCGAACGCGGTCCCGACCTGGACACCGGCCGCGCCCGCGGCCCGCGCCGATGTCAGGAACTCCGGCCCGCACTGCCCACCGGCGAGCCAGAACGGCAGCCCCAGCGAGGCTACCGCGGCCAGGTCGATCCGGTCCCGCGGCCCGTAGACCGGCTCGCCCGCGTCGTCGAGCACCAGCCGGCCGCGCGGCGGCGCGCTGTGCCCGCCCGCGACCGCCGTCTCCAGCACGAAACCGTCCGGCCGTGTCGCCTCGTCGCGCGCCAGGTAGACCGCCAGCGTCGCGGACGAGACGATCGCGAGCAGCCGCGGACGCGGCAAGGGCGGCAGCCCGGCGAACGGGTCCAGCGCCACGTGATGGTCCTCGCCGGGCAGCGCCCCGTGCACGGCGACCGGCAGCCGCACCGGCTGATGCGCGGCCAGCGCGTCCAGCAGTCGCGGGATCTCCGTAGGCAGCCCGGCGCCCATCAGCACGTAGTCGACGCCGGCGAGCATCGCCCCGTACACCGATGCCGGGGTTGCGGTCTGGATCTTCTCCAGGTAGTTGACGCCGACCGGGCCGTCATGGCCCTCCTTCGCGAGGAAGACCTCGACGAAGTTCGCGACGATCGTCAGCTGCTGCGCGTGCCGGCGGGGCTGGAGCACCAGCTTCGGCGTCGGCCGCATCGGATGGCCTGCCGCGGTGCCACCGGACACGAAATAGCGTTGCAGCACCGCGTCCGCCACCGCGCGCACCGGGAAGTGCGCCAGCGCGCGCCGGATGTGCCCGCCCGCGTCGCCCTTCTGCAGGCGGCGCACCAGCAGCGTGTCGAGCGCGACGCCGGACACCACGCCCAGCTGCCCGGTCAGCGCGACCGCACGCGCCAGCCGCCACCCGGAGACGCCGACGCCCATCCCGCCCTGGATGACCGCCGGCCACGTCACGGTTTCCGCCATCTCGCGCCCTCTCCCCACCGGCCCACCGCCGTCCGAGGGCCCTGAGCGGAGTCTGCGCAACCACGGGCGCCGCGGACAGAGTCATAAGTCCCCAGACCCTCAAATCAAGATCCAATGCATGTTCCCGCTTCCAGCACGGTCCAGCAGCGTTGCTCCCGCGGGCAAACCTCGCGTCGGGCTCCGCTGGCGCTCCGCACGACGCGAGGAGCCGGTGCCGTCGTGCTCAGGCAAACCCATGGGGTTCACAGCGGCCGGCAGAGCGCGCCGCCATGTCACGCGAGGGAAGCGGGCAGCCGGATCGTGAACGTGCTGCCGTGGCCGGCCCGGCTGGTCGCGGTGACGGTGCCGCCGTGCGCCTCGATCAGGTTGCGGACGATGGCGAGCCCGAGGCCGCTCCCGCCGGTGTGCCGGCTGCGGGACAGGTCTGCGCGCCAGAATCGCTCGAAGACGTGCGGCAGATCGTCCTCGGCGATCCCGCTGCCGGCGTCGGCGACCTCGATGACCAGGTCGTCACCGTCCACTCGGGACCGGACGGTCACGGTCCCGCCGGGCGGGGAGTATCGGACCGCGTTGGAGACCAGGTTGCCGACCGCCTGGCGTACCCGGGTCGGGTCGAGCACGGCTTCCGGGTCGCCGTCCGCGTCGAGCGTGATCGTGATGCTGTCTGCCCGGCCCTGATGCGCCACGACGACCTGGCCGAGCAGCTCGTTGACGTAGACCGGCTCCGGGTGCAGGCGCAGCCGGCCGGCATCGGCTGCGGCCAGGTCGCGCAGGTCGTCGATCACGTGGTGGAGCAGTGCGGCCTCGTCGGCGAGCAGGTCCAGCAGCTCGCGGTCGGCCTCGGCCACGCCGTCGCGGGCGGCCTGCAGCCAGGCGCGGATGTTCGTCAGCGGTGACCCGAGCTCGTGGGCGATGTCGCTGACCATCGAGCGCCGCTGCCGCTCGACGGTCTCCCGGCGCGCGGACAGGTCGTTGAACGCGGCGGTGAGCCGGCCGATCTCGTCCCCGCCCCGTACCGGCAGACGGGTTTCGCCGTTCTCCACCGCCCGGGTGAGCGCACGCAGTGGCCGGGACAGCCGCAGGCCGACCAGCAGCGTGACGGCGAACGCGGCCGCCAGCACCAGCCCGGACACCCCGGCGATCCGCAACGTGCCGGCCCGGGACAGGTCGACCGCGGGGGCCGTGCCCTGCTCGATGACGTAGATCTGGACGGGCGGCGCCACGTACGGCCGGAGCTGCTCACGGCGGGAGTCGTCGATGCACCGCTGTGGCTGGAGACCGGCCGGCGCGGCGGCGGTCAGGACCCAGGTGAACCCGGGCAGCACGGTGACCACCGGCTGGTCGGCGTGGCCCAGGCAGGCGTTGGTGAGGTCGTTGAGCCGGCGCAGCGCGGCACGCTCCTTGTCGGTGACGGCGTCCGCACCGGACGTCCGGTAGCAGTCGGCGACCTGTGCGGTCGGGGCACCACGAATCGTCAGCGCGAAACGGCCGGAGCCCTCCCTGACCGCGGCAGCGTCGATGCCGAACCCGGCCATGCACTCCGTAGCGGTGTTGATCCGGGCGGCAGCGAGCGTCTGCTCCTCCGGGGTGAGCCGGTACGGGCCGACCGCCCGAGGGTCGATGCCGCCGCCCTCCCCCGCGGCGTGGAGCGGGTCGACCGGTGCGAGTTCCCGGGCGGGCAGTTCCGGCTGGGTCCCGTCCGAGCTGGCCAGGAACGTGCCGTCGGTACCGGTGAGGACGATCTGCCGATCGACGTACTGGCTCAGATTCGTCAGCAACGGCGTCACCCCGGTCCACGTGGTGTTCTCCGCCGCGTACTCCAGCACCGCGTCGACGATCAGGCCGTCGCCGGCGAAGCCCTGGCTGTACTCCTGCCGGACCTCGCGCGTGGTGCTCTGCACCGTGAGCCAGGTGGTGGCCGTCACCGTGCACAGCATGACCAGCAGGGACAGGCCCAGCAACCGCGCTGTCAGACTCGATCGCATGGCCCAGGACTATAGGAGCCACCGGCCCGCACCTCGGCGAACGCTGACAATGCCGTGACAACTCAGGCACGTGACAGGCGCCGGCGGCGTACCAGCGCAAGGATCGGTCCGTCCGCGAGGAGCAGCAGCAGCGGCCAGAAGCCGGCGCCGGGAACGGCCAGCGTGATCACGAACGCCAGCAGCAGGGACACGGTGTTGCCGGCCGGCGGCTCGAGCCCGGCCCGGTCCGGCGCCGACTCCGCCGGGGTGATCCGGCGCAGCGCGAACGCCGGCGCGGTGAGCGCCAGGCCGCACGCCAGCAGCACCCGCCTGACCACGCACGTGATCAACGAGCGTACGGGTGTGGCTCTGAGCCCGGCCCCGCGCGGGACCGGCAGGAAGGAGCGCCAGCGACGACCGGTGCCCGCGGGAGCGTGCGGACCGCAACCACCGCGAAGTGGGAAAAGCGTCTGTGATCTTTGGGTTTGGGGCTATGCGGTAGCGGCCTTGGCCGGGGTGCGGTTCCGGATCGTGGCGGCGCCGGCGATCAGTGCGAGTCCCGCCACGGCCAGCAGACGCGGGACGGTGGTGTGCCAGAGGAAGGCCCCGGGGAGCTGAAGGGCGACGAGCGTGCCCGTGGCGAGGACGGCGGCGGTGACGCTCCAGAACAGCGCGGGGCGGGTGGCGCGCGCGGGTGCGTCGCCGTGCCAGGTGCGGATCAGGCGGCGTCGTCCTATGTGGACAACGATCGCGATGAAGGCGGGCACGCCCAGGACGGAGGAGAGTGTGTCGAAGAGCGGCGCGGCGCGTGTGGCCTCGTCCCAGGCCTGGTGGGACAGTGCGCCGAGCAGCGCGGAGGCCGCGGTGATCATGAAGGTGGGGCGGGTGCCGAGTGCGCCGTAGTCGCGCAGGGCCAGCCAGGACGGGCGCGCGGGGAGGTGGGACGCGACGCCCGGGGCTGACCAGCGGATCAGGAGGCAGCAGAGCAGCGTCAGCGGCAGGCAGAAGAGGAGCGCGCCGAGCGGGCGGTGGGCGAACGGGTGGACGAGCAGGCCGCTGCCGTCGAGCGCGTAGGCGAAGTCCGGCGCGGTGGAGCCGACGGTCAGCGCGACGCCGTCGAACCAGCGGGGGCGCCACAGCTTCAGCGGCAGCGGCAGGGCGGCGTGGGACGGGAAGGTCAGCGGCACGGGCGCACTGTAGCGAGCGCGCACCATTCATCGATCATCTTGACAATCGACACCCGTCGCATTACGTTTCTGAAAACGTTTTCGGTCGATGGCACAACACCCCTGCCTGCGGAAACGAGGTCAGACATGAACGTGTCCCGTCGTCACCTGTTGCAGTTCGGAGCGGCCGCGGCCGCACTCCCCCTCATCGGGCCTCCGGAGAAGGCGGCGGTGGCCAGGCAGGCGGTCCCGTTCGGTCTGGACCAGGTCACGCTGCGGCCGAGCGTCTTCACCGAGAAGCGTGACCGGATGCTCGCCTACGCCCGCGCCTACCCGGCCGACCGGATCCTCAGCAACTTCCGGGCCGCGGCCGGGCTGGACACGCGCGGGGCGCAGCCGCCCGGCGGGTGGGACGACGCGACCGGCAACCTGCGCGGCCACTACAGCGGGCATTTCCTGTCCATGCTGGCGCAGGCCTGGGCCGGCACCGGCGAGCAGGTGTTCAAGACCAAACTGGACACGATCGTCGCCGGCCTCAAGGAGTGCCAGGACGCGTGGAACGCACGGGTGGGCCAGCCGGGCTCCGGAGGGTCCGCGCCGACCTGGACCAGCGACGGCCTGACACTCACCGGTGACGGGCAGTACGTCGGACTGCCGGACGCGACGATCGACGGGCTCACCCGGCTCACGATCACGGTCCGGCTGCGGCTGACCGAGCGCCGCACCTGGGCGCGGATCTTCGACTTCGGCACCGGCACGTCGGTGAACATGTTCCTGACCGCGGACGACGGCACCGGGCCGCGCTTCGCGATCACGACCGGTGGCAGCGGCGGCGAGCAGCGGATCGCCGGCACGACACCGCTGCCGGTCGGGCAGTGGGTCGATCTCGCGGTCACGCTGGACGGCGCGGTCGGCACGCTCTACGTCAACGGCGCGGTCGCGGGCCGGAACACCGCGATGACGCTCAGCCCGGCGAACCTGGGCGCGCCGAAGAACAACTGGATCGGCCGGTCGCAGTACGGCGACGCCTACCTCGCGGCCACGATCGGCGAGTTCCACGTCTACGACCGCGTGGTGACACCGGCGTTCAGCGGGAATGTCGCGGCGTACCGGTTCGAGGAGACGTCCGGGACCGCGGTGCACGACTCGTCCGGCCGGGCCTGGGACGCCGCGGTCGTCACCGGCCAGGGCGGCGCGCCCGGCCCGAGCCACGCCGGGTTCCTGGCGGCGTACCCGGAGACGCAGTTCATCCAGCTCGAACAGTACGTGACGTATCCGGCGATCTGGGCGCCCTACTACACCTGCCACAAGATCATGCGGGGGTTGCTGGACGCGCACACGCTGGCCGGGAATGCCACCGCGCTCACGGTCGCGCGCGGCATGGGCGAGTGGGTGCACAGCCGGCTCGGCCACCTGCCGCGCGCACAGCTGGACCGGATGTGGGCGCTCTACATCGCGGGCGAGTACGGCGGGATGAACGAGGTCATGGCCGACCTGCACGCACTCACCGGCGACGTCACGTTCCTGGACACGGCCCGCTGCTTCGACAACACCGCGCTGCTCGCGGACACGGCGGCCGGGGTGGACTCGCTCGACGGGCGGCACGCCAACCAGCACATCCCGCAGTTCCTCGGCTATCTGCGATTGTTCGAGGAGTCGGGCGAGACGCGGTACCGGACCGCGGCGGCCAACTTCTTCGACATGGTGGTGCAGCACCGCACCTATGCGCACGGCGGGACCGGCCAGGGCGAGATCTTCCGTCAGCGGGACGTGATCGCGGGCAGCATCGTGAACACGACCAATGCGGAGACGTGCGCGGCGTACAACATGATCAAGGTGGCTCGTGGTCTGTTCTTCCACGCGCCGGACGCCCGGTACATGGACTACTACGAGAAGACGCTGGTCAACCAGATCCTCGCGTCCCGCCGTGATGCGGACAGTGCGGACGACCCGCTGGTGACCTACATGGTGCCGGTCGGGCCGGGCGTCCGGCGCGGCTACGGCAACATCGGCACCTGCTGCGGCGGCACCGGCCTGGAGAATCACACGAAATATCAGGACTCCATCTACTTCCGGTCCGCCGCCGACGACACGCTCTACGTCAACCTGTTCATCCCGTCCACGCTCCGGTGGGTTTCCCGCGGCCTGACCATCACCCAGACCGGCGACTACCCCCGATCCGACGTCTCCACGCTCTCCGTCACCGGCAGCGGCCGCTTCGACCTGCGCGTGCGGGTGCCGTCGTGGGCCCGCGCGACGTTCACGCTCACCCTGAACGGGAGTCCGCAAACGACGAGCATCGGCCCTGATGGGTACGCCGTGATCGCGCGCACCTGGCAGTCGGGCGACCGCGTCGAGATCCGTTTCCCGTTCCGGTTGCGCGTCGAGGCCGCGCTCGACAGTCCGTCCCTGCAGTCGCTGCTCTACGGCCCGGTCGCCCTCATCGCCAAGTCCACCCGCACCGACACCCTCCCCATCACCGGCGACCCGGTGACCGGGGCGACGCCGGGCTCCCGCCCGATGACGTTCACGGTCGGCGGCGTCCCCTTCGAGCCCTTCTACCAGGCCGACACCGCCGCATATCACGCCTACTTCCGCCGGACGTGAGCGCACGTCACACCGTGGGCTGCCGGATCAGCGTGCGGACCAGGGAAGGAGCCGGGTTCACGTATGAGCGCGACCGGCCCCAGCACCCACCAGGTCAGATAGGTGAACAGCACCTCGCCGAGGACCAGCGGCGTGCGCTCCAGCTCCACCATCTCCTGGCTGGACACGATCGTGGGCCCGGTCGACACGAACGAGGACTCCCCCATCAGCAGCCGGTACCGCCGCAGCGGGACCAGCGGCATGTTGATCGCGACGGCGAGCTGATCGCCGAGGGCAAGGTCCGATACTTCGGGCTCAGCGAGGCCGGTCCGGACACGATCCGCCGCGCTCACGCCGTCCACCCGGTGTCGGTGCTGCAGACCGAATACTCGATCTTCGAGCGGGCGGTCGAGGACGAGGTCCTGCCGGTGCTGCGGAAGCTGGGCATCGGCTTCGTGGCGTACTCGCCTCTGGGCCGCGGGTTCCTGACCAGCGAGGTCAAGCCGGCCGCCGAGTACCCGGAGAACGACATGCGCCGTCACGACGAGCGGTGGCAGCCGGGCAACTACGACACGAACGCCGCCGCGATCCGGGAGCTGACCGCGCTGGCCGAGGGCAAGGGCATCAAGGTCACCCAGCTCGCGCTCGCCTGGCTGCTCGCCCAGGGCCCGGACATCGTGCCGATCCCGGGCACCCGCAGCCCGCAGCGCCTGGCCGAGAACCTCGCTGCCGCGCGGGTCGACCTGACACCGGACGATCTGGACCGTATCCGGCAGATCCTGCCCGACGGCGCCGCCGGGGCCCGGTACAACGCGGCGATGCTCCCCGCCTGGCAGTGACACCCCCGGCAGACATACGCCGCTCGACGTGCGACAGCGAGCCGCGGCGCTCCACACCATGACCATTGCACCGGCGCGCCCGCACGAAGGAGGTGAGGACCCCTAGCGAGATCTGCCTAGCCGTAATCGCGTGGCCGGACACACGGACCATGACGTCCCGCCCTGGAGCAGTTCGTGTGGTCCCGGCTCACGCGGCGAGTTCGCCGGCACGCGCGGCGGCGGTGAAGGCCTGCCGCGGCGACGGCCATACCAGCCGCCGCCCAGTGCAGGACCGTCGCCGCCGTCCCGGCAGGCTGGGTGGTCGCCGTCCGGAATCACCCGGTCGCACGCGCGGCATTCCGGCTCAGTCGGGTGGATGCTCTCTAGACTCTCAGCGGTCCAGCACCCGAGACCGCGAAGGACGCAGCCGTGACGACCAGCAGCACCGCGTACGAGTATCTGGACTCCGCCGGAACCGACACCGAAGCCGACGCCGACGCAGACGCCCTCGAGCAGCACAGGCTGGCGGCCGTCCGCCGCTATGTGCTCGTGGATCAGCCGGTCGAGGACGCCTACGACCGGATCGCGTTCCTGGCCGGCACGATCTTCGACACCCCGATCGCCACGGTGTCGCTGGTGGAGCAGGATCGGGTGTGGCTGGCGGCCTGCCAGGGCCTGGCCGGTGTGCGCGAGGTCGGCCGGGAGCCGGGCCTGTGCGCGTCCGTCATCGCCCAGGACGACACCTACGTGATCAACGATGCGGCGGTCGACCCGCGCACGCTCGCCCATCCGCTGGTCCGTGGTGAGCTGGGCCTGCGCTTCTACGCGGCCGCCCCGATCCGCACCCGGGACGGCTACCGGCTCGGCACGGTCAACGTCATCGACGACCGCCCGCGCACCGCGACGCCGCGCCAGCTCCGGGCCCTGGAGCACCTGGCCGCGATGGTCACCGACGAGCTGGAGCTGCGTCTGACCGTCATCCGCAGCGCGGCCGCACGGTGATCAGCCGGCGCTGAGCGAGATCCGGATGCGGCCGCCGTCGATCGCGACCGCGTCGCACAACTGGCGGACGATCCACAGTCCGCGCCCGCCGAGCCCGTTCCCGGCCGGGGCCGCGTAGCCGGCCAGCGGGTCCGTCGGCCCAGGCCCGTCGTCGGCCACCTCGCAGACCACGGACGAGCCCTCCCGCCAGACGCGCAGCCGCCGCTCGCCACGACCGTGCCGCAGCCCGTTGACCGCGATCTCGGTGACGCACAGCTGCAGGTCGTCGAGCGGTTCGGAGGGCCAGCCGGCCGCGATGGCGCGCAGCGCCTGGCGGACGGCGCTGAGGTCGGTGACGTCGTGCAGGACGCGGTCGAGCAGCGGCGGGCCGGTGACCGCGGGCGGTGTCTCGAGCAGCTCGGCCAGCAGCGACGCGGGCTGCAGGTAGCCGGGGCTGTCGCGGCGGACCGGGTCGCGGATGACCGGGTGGGTGCGCAGCGCGTCGGCGAGGACGGCGGCGGGGAGCGCGCGGGTGTCGTACGGGCAGACGATCCACGCGGGCGCGTCCGCGAACAGGACGTTGACGGCGGACTCGTACCGTGTCCAGGCCTGGTGTCTGTCCAGGGAGCCGAAGGCGACCTCGCCGATGATCCGCACGCGTGCGTGGCCCCGGGCGCGCGCGCCGGCCAGCTGCGCGGCCCATCCGGCGATGGTCACGACGGGGCGCCGGTACCACTGATCACGGTCGATGAAGACGATCCGGCCGGCGTCCTCACCGAGCGCGTCACGCAGCAGCGCCGCATTGTCCGCGTGGGCCGCGATGATCACGGCGTCGCCGTCGGCCAGTCCGTCGTGGACGAACGGCAGCAGCGCGTCGCGGAACGTGACGTCGCTGTCGTAGAAGAGCGCCTCGTGGCACAGGCCGGTGGTCATCCCAGCAGCCTGATCAGCTTCGTGAGCTGCGGGGACTCGCCGGTCAGCCGGATGCTCCCGGCGTCTGCCGCGCGGACCAGCCGGGTGGCGGTGGAGACGTCGTAGACCGCGACCCCGGACAGGTCGACCTCGCCGGTCCGGCCGGCGGCGGTGGACTCCTCGGCGAGCGTGGCGAGCAT
Source organism: Catenuloplanes japonicus (assembly GCF_000717135.1). Classification (GTDB taxonomy): domain Bacteria; phylum Actinomycetota; class Actinomycetes; order Mycobacteriales; family Micromonosporaceae; genus Catenuloplanes; species Catenuloplanes japonicus. Next base: position 677,504 of record NZ_JNXY01000001.1, on the reverse strand, counting down.
GGCCGCGACCGCGTCCCGGTTGGCCGCGTCGATCTCGCCGCGCAGCGTCAGCCGGTAGGGGGCCGTGGTGTAGCGCATGCGCAGCGCGGGCTCCCACAGGTCGCCGTCGGCCGCGCCCTTCGCGCACGGGTGCGCGGAGATGATCGGGGCGAGCTCCGCGGCCGTGAACAGGCGCCGGTCGTAGAGGCAGAGCGCCATCGCGTAGCCCTCGGCGAAGACCCGGTTGACCCTGGCCTCGTACGACGCGAGATCCTCCGCGCCGGGCAGCCGGGACGCCGCCCACGCCATGTCCCCGATCGCGCGCAGCCCGGTCCACCCGGCGGCCCGGGTGGCGTCCTGCTCGGCGGCCCACGCGGCCGGCATCGCGGCGGCGTCGAACCGGCCGGACGCCAGGTAGCCCCGCGCGGAGGAGGTGATCCGCAGCTGGCCGGCCTCGACCGCGGCCGCGACCGGGACGCCGCGCGCCTCCAGCCCGGCGGACACCGCCTGCGGCATCAGGCTGTGCGTGAAGTACACGATCCGGTGGTGGCGGGCGAGGCCGTCGCTGATGTACCTGCTGGTCACCTGCAGCTGCTCGTCGTCGGTGCCGACCGTCCAGCACACGTGGTCGCCCGGCCGCAGCGTCTCCACCATCCCGTCACCCCCCTCCGCCTGCGAATCCCCTGAGAATAACGCGACGGGAGGGCCGGACACGCCGTCTACCAGGCTGCCGGAGCGTAATCCTTGAGGAAGCAACCGTACAGGTCCTCACCCGCCTCGCCGCGCACGATCGGGTCGTAGACGCGGGCCGCGCCGTCGACCAGGTCCAGCGGCGCGTGGAAGCCCTCGTCCCGCATGCGCATCTTCGTCGGGTGCGGGCGCTCGTCCGTGATCCAGCCGGTGTCCACGCTGGTCATCAGGATGCCGTCGGTGAACATGTCGTCGGCGCTGGTGCGGGTCAGCATGTTCAGCGCGGCCTTGGCCATGTTCGTGTGCGGGTGGCCGGCGCCCTTGTAGCCGCGGGTGAAGATGCCTTCCATGGCGGACACGTTCACCACGTACCGCCGCGGGAACGAGGACGCCGCCATCGCCGCCCGCAAGCGGCTGACCAGCACGAACGGCGCGGTCACGTTGCACAGCTGCACCTCGAGGAGCTCCATCGGCGGTACCTCGTGCACGCGGTCGCTCCAGCTGTTCGTGGCCGCCTCGTCCGGCACCAGGCCGCCCGCGTCGATCAGCGTGGAGCCGGCGGTCAGTGCCATCGCGGTCACGTTGTGCGCGCTGACCAGCGGCGCACCCGGGGAGCCTCCGGTCAGCTCGCCGGCCGCGGACCGCCCGCCGAGGAACTCGACCTCGGGCAGCGGGCCGGCCGGCAACGGCGCGTTCTCGGCCGCCACGATCGCGGCGTAGCTTCCGGCCGGACGGCGTACCGTCTGCGCCGCGTTGTTGATCAGGATGTCCAGTGGCCCGGCGGCCGCGACCGAGTCGGCCAGCGCCACCACCTGGGCCGGATCGCGCAGGTCGATGCCGACGACGCGCAGCCGGTGCAGCCAGTCGCCGCTGTCCGGCATCGCGGTGAACCGGCGCACCGCGTCGTGCGGGAACCGGGTGGTGATCGTGGTGTGCGCGCCGTCGCGCAGCAGCCGCAGCGCGATATACATGCCGATCTTGGCGCGCCCGCCGGTGAGCAGCGCCCGCCGCCCGGTCAGGTCGGTGCGCGCGTCCCGGCGGCTGTGGTTCAGCGCCGCGCAGTCCGGGCAGAGCTGGTGGTACCACGCGTCGACCACCGTGTAGCGCTTCTTGCAGGTGTAACAGCCGCGCGGCTGCTGCAGCACGCCCGCGGTCTCACCCTTCGCCCGCGTCTGCAGCGGCAGGCCGGCCGTCTCGTCGTCGATCCGTCCCGGCGCGCCGGTCGCGGTCGACTCGGTCACCGCGCGGTCGTTCGCGAGCACCGCGTCCCGCCGCTCCTTGCGCCGCTGCAGCTTCGTGGTCTTGAACAGGCCCGCCGTGGCCCGCCGGACCGCGACCGCGTCCGGGTGCTCCGGTGGCAACGCCTCGGCCTCCGCGATCACCTCCAGGCAGAGGGCCAGTCGCTGCGGGTCCAGACCAGTCGTCACCGTGCCGTTCACGTCGGCGACTGTACTTGGCCACCCCCGTTTCCCCGAAAACCGGTGACGCGGTCGTCACGATCAACACCAAGATCCATCAACGGTACGGCCGACGCGTTACCCGATCCGCTCCGTGCCTGTCTTGACCTCAACTCCGGTTGAGGCCGGATCCTCGTCCGTGTTGCCCGCTCACGGAGGGATCACCCATGCGTGCTGTTCAGGTGGCCGAGTTCGGCGGCCCGGAGGTCCTGACGCCGGTCACGCTGCCGGACCCGTCCCCCGGCCCCGGCCAGGTCGTGGTCGCCGTCGAGGCCGCCGACGTGATCTTCCTCGACACCATGCTGCGCCGCGGCCTCGCGCCGCCGACGTTCCCGCTCACGCTGCCCTACGTGCCCGGTTTCGGCGGCGCCGGCACGGTGACCTCCGTCGGCGACGGCGTGGACGCGTCCTGGCTCGGGCGGCGTGTCGTGGCCCGCGCCGACGACGGCGGTTACGCGGAACGGTTCGCCGCGTCCGCGGAGACGCTGGTCCCGGTGCCGGACTCGGTGACGAGCGCGCAGGCAGCCGCGCTGATGCACGACGGCGTGACCGCGCTGCGCTACGACCGGCTGGGCGCGCCGGACCGCGACGAGTGGGTGCTGGTGCTGGCCGCCGCGGGCGGTGCCGGCTCGCTGCTGGTGCAGTTGGCCGTCGAGGCCGGCGCGCGGGTGGTGGCGGCCGCGTCCAGCACGGAGAAGCGGCGGCTGGCCCGATCACTGGGCGCGTCGGTCACGGTCGACTACACCACGCCGGACTGGCCGCAGACCGTCCGCACCGCGATCGACGGCGGCGTGTCGCTGGTCTACGACGGGGCCGGCGGCGAGTTCGGCACGGCCGCGCGCGGGGCGACCGAGGACGGCGGCCGGATCGTGGCCTTCGGGACCGCGAACGGCTTCCCCGTCTCCGATGCCGAGCGCGGCATCCGGGTGATCACGCCGCTGTCGGACGGCCGGCCGACGCCGGCGACGATGCGCGAGTTCCTGCGGCTCGCGCTGGAACGCGCCGCCGAGGGCCGGCTCCGCCCGTCGATCGGCGCGACGTTTCCCCTGGACCGGGCCGCGGACGCACATCACTCCCTCGCGGCCCGCACCACGATCGGGAAGTCGCTGCTGTTGATCTGATGGGCGCGGCTCATCGGCGCCAGGTCCGCCTCGGCTGCCGGTCGAAGCCGCGCGGCCGCTCACGCGTGTCTCTGCTGATCCGGACCTCGCGGCCGGCCGCTCCTGTACGTGCCCCTGCTGATCCGGGCCACTCGGCCGGTCGCCCTCAGCGGCGGTCAGGCTGCGGTCAACGGGCACTCCGTGCCCGAAATTTCATGAAATAGTCGCCGGACTCAGGACGCCCTGTAGCCGTCGAAGAGCGGACCGCCCGCGCGGTCCAGCACCTCTTCCGCGAAGGCCGCCGGCTCGTCGCGTGCCTCCGTCCAGCGCGCGGCGAGCTCCGGGTCCCACTCGCGCAGCTCGCGGAGCAGCCACTTGCCGTGGCTCACCCACCGGCCGCCGGCCGCCAGCGCCACCCGTGCCGACCCGGCCCACAGCTCGGCCGCGATCACCGCGCGTTCGCCCTGGTCCACGCCGTGCCGGTAGTCGTCGAGCAGGTCGGTCAGCTCGTACCGCAGCCGGTCACGTTCCGCGTCGGTCAGCGGCGGCGGCCCGTCCGCGAGCACCCGCGCGCACCGCGCCTGCAGCGCACCCGGGTCGCCGCACAGCGGCACGCCGCGGGCCAGCATCCGGTGCGCGGTCGGCCTGCGTTGTGCCAGCTCGCTCGCGAGGAAGCCGTCCAGCCGCTCCGGCGTGTGCACGAACAGCTCCACCGGCCACCCGCGGAAGTACAGGCTCTCCCGGAAGCCGGTCCCCGCCTCGCGCATGACCAGGATGTCCAGGTCCGACCCGGCCGTCCGGGCCGCCCCGAGCACGCTCCCGGTCAGCACCGCCCACACCGCCTCCGGAAACCGCTTCTGCACCAGCGCCCGCGCGTCCCCCACCGCATCCATCCCCGGAATCTAGCCGGAGAGCGTCTCCAGCATCCGGGCCAGGTCGTCGCGCTCGCCCGCGTCCAGCCGGGTCAGGCGCGCGTCGAACCGCGCGGACAGGATGGCGAGCGCGCGTTCCAGGACGTCGGCGCCGGCGGGCGTGAGGACCAGGCGGTGGCGGCGCAGGTCGTCCGGGTCGATCTCGCGGGCGACGAACTGCTTGGCGACCAGGTTCTTCAGGTACACGGTCAGCGTCGGCTTCGGGAGCACGAGCTTGATCGCCAGCTCGGCCGGGTAGCGACATTCTTCGATCTCGGCCAGCACGAAGAACTCCTTCACCTCCACCCCGAGCGCCTCCACGTCCGCGGCGCACTCGCTCAGCACCCGGTTCAGGAACTGGTAGTTCAGCGTCCAGATACGGGCCTGTTCGGGCTTTGACATCGGGCTCCTCACGCGTGATAGTTTATTTTCGTACTAGTCGCCATCTAGAACTAGCGCAGGCATGTAGTAGTGGTGCCTCAAAACTATCGCATCGGCCCGTCCACGGTCGTCGTCGGCGCCACGCCGGACGTCCGGAACCTCGTCGAGCCGGCCACGCGCTCGTACGGCGCGCGGCACACTGCCGAAAGGAACACGCATGACCGCCAGCTATGTCACCGTCATCTGGGAAGCCCAGGCCAAGGCGGGCCGCCAGGACGCGCTCAAGGCGTTCATCACCGCGGCCGTCACCCCGTCCCGCAGCGATCCGGGCAACATCGACTACGAGGCCCACGAGGTCGAGGGCCGGCCCGGCACGTTCGTGATCTACGAGCGCTGGGAGACCCGCGCGCACCTGGACGCGCACCTCAACGCGCCGCGCATGGCCACGCTAATCCCGCAGATGCTCGACCTGATCGAGCCGCTGGGCCCGGACAACGGCATCCGCCTGCTGCGCCCGTTCCGTCCCGAGAAGTAGGAACACCGCTCCGGACCGGGGTACCTCACCCGGTCCGGAGCGTCCGCTCCCCCGTCCGGGCAAGCGATAGGGTGACGGGATGACGGCGGCGGAGCGGGCGTATGCGTACATGAAGGAGCGCATCATCCGGGGGGAGCTCGTCGGCGGCGAGCGATTGAGCGAGGGCCAGATCTGCGCCGCGCTGGAGCTGAGCCGGACACCGGTGCACGAGGCCTTCCTGCGCCTCGAGGCGGAACGGCTGCTGACGCTGTCGAGCCGGCAGGGCGCGGTGGTCACCGCGATCCCGCCCGGCGAGGCGCGGGACGTGCTGGAGATGCGCGGCGCGCTGGAGCGCACGGCCGCGGCCCGCGTGGTCGCGGACCGGGTGGATCCGGCGCGGATAACCGCGGCGTTGCGCTCGCCGCTCGGCTACCAGCGCGAGGCGCTGGACGGCGACGACCTCAACGCGTACGTGGTGGCCGACTGCGATTTTCACGGCGCGGTCATAGCGCTGTCCGGCAACCGGATCGCCGCCCACTTCTACGACCTGCTCCGGGACCGCCAGTTGCGGCTGTTCCACCAGGTCTTCACGGTCGGCGGTCTGAAGCCGGACGAGGCGCTGGACGAGCACGAGGATCTGGCCCGGCTGCTGGCCGCGCACGACGGGGCCGGCTACCTGGCCGTGCTGGACCGGCATCTGGCGCGCCACCAGGGCGTACTCTGAGCGTCTGAACCCGGGCACGGCCGTCGACGTCAGTGGGGCATGCGAATCCTTCCCACCGCGCCGGCCGAGGCCGTCGAGGCCGAGTCGATGTATCTGTACGAGGCCGGCGCACCCCTGCCCGACCAGGAGATCCTGGGCGTGGCCACCTACCGCTTCGACGGCGGCGTGGTCCTGTCCGCGCGTAACGACGCGAGCGGCTTCTGGAGCAAGGCGCTGGGTTTCGGCTTCGGCGCACCCGTCACCGGCGACCTGATCGACCGGATTCTCGACGTGTACCGTGCCGAGGCCAACCCGCACGCGGGCCTGGAGTTCGCGCCGGAGGTGCTGCCGCGCGACTGGGACGACATCGTCGCCACCCGCGGGCTGCGGCCCGGCCCGCTGATCGTCAAGCTGGCGGCCCGCGTCGACGAGATCACCCCCGGGCCGTCCGATCTGCGCATCGCGCCGGTCGCCGACGACGAGGTGGCGGCGTGGGCGGCGGCGGTCCTGACCGGGCTCGGCCGGCCGCTGGAGGGCTTCGGCGGCATGTTCGCGGCGACCGCGCGACTGCCGCAGTTCCATCCGTACGCGGCCTGGGCCGGCGACGACCTCGTCGGTGGCGCGAACCTGTACGTCGACGGCGCGGTCGCGTCGCTCAACGCCGGAGCGGTGCTCCCCGCCAGCCGTCGCCACGGCGGCCAGACCGGCCTGATCGCGGCCCGCGCCGCCAGGGCGCGGGAGCTCGGCTGCGAGTGGATCGTCACGGAGTGCGCCCAGCCGACGGCCGGCACGTCGAATCCGTCACTGAACAACATGCTGCGAGCGGGTTTCCGGCCGCTCTACCAGCGTCAGCACTTCTACGTGCCCCGCGAGACGGCCAGGTGATCCGAGCCACTGCCGGCAAAAACGGGGTAAAGTCCGCTTAGGCTCAAGGGGCACCCTCACGAAGGAGCCCCTCATGACACCTCGTCGATTCCTCGCAACAGTCACCACGCTGGCCACCGGCTCACTGGCGTTAGGCTCACCGGCGGCCGCGGCGCCGGTGAGCTGCGCGGACCACACGTTCACCGCCCCCGGGCAGGTCGCCGAGGGCCGGAGCTCGGCACCTTGGAACTACGTCATCTCCGCCCGGCCCGGCACGGTCGAGGTCTGCCTGGACGGCCCGGACGACGCGGACCTCGATCTCGTCGTCAGGCAGTTCACCTCGGGCGGGCTGGTCACCGTGGCGACCGCGACCGGCGACGGCGCCGACAAGTCGCTCTCCTACGACGGCGTCCCCAGCGCCTACCGGGTCGAGGTGGTGGCGACGAGCGGCGGCGGCGCCTACACGGTCGGCGTGACGATCCCCTGAGCCTCACGGCCGGCCGGCGATTCCCCGGCCGGCCGCACCGGGCTCAGGCTCAGCGGCAGACCCGCCGGATGAGGCTCTCCCAGCCACGCGTCAGCCGGTCCTCGATCTCGCTCTCCGGCGGCCCGTCGCCGTCCAGCGGCATGTAGAGCAGCAGCGGCGTGTCCAGCGCGGCCGCCAGCTGCATCGCCATCAGTTCCAGGTCGTCGCCCTCGACCGGCACCTGCCGCAACAGCATGCGGATGTGCAGGTGGATCGCACGGGCCGGAGGACCGAACGGCACCGGGGTACGGGTGTCGAGCGCGGCGCGGGCGATCTCCCGGTTCGCCAGCAGGAACCGGAGGCGTTCGCTGCCGAGCGCCACCAACCGGTCCAGCGGCTCCGCGCCGGGGCCGAGCGGCGGCGGCCCGGACATCATGCGGTTCTGGAAGTCCCGCTCGCCCTCGTCGAGCAGCGCACGGAAGATGCCCGCCCGGGTGCCGAACCGCCGGAAGACCGTGCCCTTCCCCAGGCCGGACCGCTCGGCCAGGCCGTCCATGGTGATCTTGTCGATGCCGTCCTCGGCCAGCATCTCGCGCACGGTCGTGACCAGCACCGCCCTGTTCCGGCTGGCGTCAGCACGTTCTTTCTTCACGCGCGCAGCCTATCGCCGCACCGAGGTGTGATCCGGGCCGCTTGCCGCCGCCAATAAGCGGGGTATAGTCCGTTACACAAGCGGGGGATAGTCCGCTTATAGAGAGAAGCGAGCAGCACTCATGTCTCAGTTCACCGTCCTGCCCGACGACGACACGATCAGCGCGACCGTGGCCGCGCTGGAGGCACACGGCTTCGGCGTGGAGGTCGTCGACGATCTCGAGGCCGCGCGGAAGGCCGTGCTGGCCCGCATCCCGCACGGCGCCAGGGTCTGGCGGAACCAGTCGATCACGCTCGACGAGATCGGCGTCTCGGCCGATGTCGACGCCGCCGGCGGGCCGTACGAATCGGTCCGGCTCCAGGTCACGGCCGAGAACTACGCCAGCCGCCAGATGAAGGAGCTCGCCGCCGCACCGGACTACGCGCTCGGCAGCGTGCACGCCGTCACCACGGACGGCGAGTTGCTGATCGGGTCCGCGTCCGGCAGCCAGTTCGCGACGCTCGCCTGGGGCGCGGACCGCGTGGTGCTGGTGGCCGGCCTGCACAAGGTCGTGCCGGACCTGCCGACCGCGCACCGCCGGGTGCGCGAGCACAGCCTGCCGCTGGAGGACCGGCGCGCCCGGGAGGCCTACGGCCAGAACAGCCGCCTCAACAAGGTCATGGAGATCTACGGCGAGATGCCGGGACGCATCCACCTGGTCCTGATCCGCCAGATCGTCGGTTTCTGACCCGCACACGTGCCGCTCCGGCCGCCGCCCGGACGGCGGCCGGCGTCACCACACCCCTGGGGGTCTCACGGCCAGGGCCCACAGCCCGCTGTTCGACCGTCCGGCCCCGAGTCACGACACGTAAAGGAACGACAGTGGATATCGCGGTATGGATCGCTTCCGGCATCCTCGCCCTCATTCTCGGCGGGGCGGGGGCGAGCAAGCTCGTACGGTCGAGGGAGAAGATTCTGGAGAACCCCAACATGGGGTGGGCCGACGACTTCAGTCAGACCGGGATCAGACTCATCGGGCTCGCCGAGGTTGCCGGCGCACTCGGGCTCGTCGTGCCGTGGGCCACGGATGTCCTGCCGGTGCTCACCCCCGTCGCCGGGTACTGCCTGGCCGCGCTGATGACCGGGGCCGGGATCGTCCACGTCCGGCGGCACGAGTACGCGGGCCTCCCTTTCGTACTGCTGCTGGTCTGTGGCGCTTTGTTCGTCGCGGTCGCGCGGACCGTCGCGCTCTGAGAACAGCCGGGAGACACCACCATGGAATTCGGTCTTTCGAGCATCGGTGACGTGACGCGGGACCCCGTCAGCGGCCGGCTGGTCTCCGAACACGAGCGGATCCACGCGCTCATGGGCATCGCCGTGCACGCCGAGGAGGCCGGTTTCGACGTCTTCGCGATCGGCGAGCACCACAACCCGCCCTACTTCTCCAGCGCGGACACGACGCTTCTGGCCTACATCGCGGCGCGGACCACCCGGATGACGCTGTCGACGTCGACCACGCTCATCACCACCAACGACCCCGTGAAGATCGCCGAGGACTTCGCGACCCTGCAGCATCTCTCGAACGGCAGGGCCGACCTGATGCTCGGCCGCGGGAACACGCCCGCGGTCTACCCCTGGTTCGGTCAGGACATCGACGACAGCCTCGCGCTCACGACCGAGAACTACGCGCTGCTACGCCTGCTGTGGCGCGCGGAGAACGTGGACTGGTCCGGGCGGTTCCGCGCACCGCTGACCGGTTTCACCTCGGTGCCGCGGCCGCTGGACGGCGTTCCGCCGTTCGTGTGGCACGGTTCCGTCCGCACTCCCGAGATCGCCGAGCAGGCGGCCCGGTACGGCGACGGCTTCTTCGTCAACAACATGTTCGCGCCGATGGAGCACTACGCCCGTTCCGTGGCGCTCTACCGGCGGCGGTTCGCCGAGCACGGGCACGGCCGGGCCGAGGACGGCATCGTCGGCGCGGGCTCCGGGATCTGGGTGCGCCCGCGCTCGCAGGACGCGCTGCGGGAGTACCGGCCCTACTTCGACGCGCATCCCGTCCATGCCCGGTCCGGTTCCTCCTTCGAGGAGGAGATCGCGCGCACCGGCCTGACGGTCGGTAGTCCGGCGCAGGTGGTCGAGAAGGTGCTGCGCTTCCCGGAGCACTTCGGCACCGTACGCCGGGTGCTGTTCGGCCTCGACTTCGGCGGCATGCCCGAATCCAAGATCCATGAGGTCATCGATCTGGTCGGCCAGGAGGTGCTGCCGGTCCTGCGACGGGAGCTCGCGTGACCACGCCGACTGGTTACAGATTACAAATCTTGTAATCTGTAACCAGTCGGCGTACCGTCGCCGGTCATGGAGATGAGGCAACTCGGCACCACCGGTCCGCGCGTTCCCGCGATCGGCCTCGGCATGGGCACGATGACGGACGAGCACGACCAGCGGAACCTCGACACGATCCGGGCCGCGATCGACGCCGGCGTCACGCTGCTCGACACCGCCGACTTCTACGGCAGCGGCCACAACGAGCAACTGATCCGCCGCGCGCTGCACCCCGGCGACCGCGAGCACGTGATCATCAGCGACAAGTTCGGCAGCCTCCGCGACCCCGGCGGCCGTTTCGTCGGTCTCACCGCGTCGCCGGCCCACGTGAAGAGCGCGCTCGGCTACTCGCTGCGGCGGATCGGCACCGACTACCTCGACATCTACCGCCCGTGCCGGCTCGACCCGGCCACCCCGATCGAGGACACGGTCGGCGCGATCGCGGAGATGGTCGAGGCGGGCTGGGTGCGCCACATCGGCCTGTCCGAGGTCGGCGCCGACACGATCCGGCGCGCGCACGCCGTCCACCCGATCGCCGACGTCCAGATCGAGTACTCCCTGCTCAACCGCGGTGCCGAGCGGGCGATCCTGGCCACCTGCCGCGAGCTGGGCATCGGCGTCACCGCGTACGGCGTCCTCGGCCACGGCCTGCTCACCGGCGCCCCGATCGGTGGCGAGCGCGCCTACCTGCCGCAGCTGACCGGCGACAACCTGACCGCGAACCTGGCGCTCGTCGAGCGGCTCCGCCCGATCGCGGAGGCCCGCGGCGCGACGATCCCGCAGCTGGCGATCGCGTGGGTCCTGGCACAGGGCGAGTCGATCGTCGCGCTGGTCGGCGCCGGCCGTCCGTCCCGGATCGCCGCGGCCGTCGACGCGATCGCGATCACGCTGACCGAGGACGACCTGGCCGAGATCGCACGGGCCGTGCCCGCGGGCGCGGTCGCCGGCACCCGCTACCCCGCGCCGCTGATGGCGAGACTCGACAGCGAGCGCTAGATTCTCCCGGTGAGGGCCGCGCTGGACACCGAGACGATCATGGTCGCGGCCGAGGACATGCTGCGTAGGCACGGTCCCGCCAAAGCGACCGTGGTGGACGTGGCCCGCGCGCTCGGCGTCAGTCACGCGGCCGTCTACCGGCACTTCCCGTCGAAGGCGGCGCTGCGCGAGGCGGTGGCGCGGCGCTGGCTGACCCGCAACCTCGGCGACCTGGCCGACGTCGCGTCCGACCCCGGCCGCACGCCCCCGGAGCGGTTGCGGAGCTGGATCACGCTGCTGTTCCACCGCAAGCGCGAGGGCGCGGTCACCGAGCCTGACCTGTACGCCACCGTCGGCGTGCTGGCGAAGGAGAACAGCACGGTCATCACCGAGCACCTCGGCACGCTGCTGGGTCAGCTGGAGACGATCATCGCGGCCGGCATCGGCGCCGGTGACTTCGCCTTTCCCGGGGGCGCGCCGGCCGCGGCCCGTACCGTGCTGGATGCCACGGAGGCGTTCCACGCGCCCGGCAGCGCCGCCCAGTGGGCGCGACCGGACCGGGACGACGCGCTGGCCGCGCTCTGCACGCTGATCATCAGGGGGCTGGGAGCAGCACCTCGGTGAGCCGGTCGTAGAGCCAGTCCGCCGCGTCGGCCGGTGACCAGCCAAGGTCGCCGGTGAGCGTGAAGTACGAGTGGTTGCCCAGGAAGTACCACAGCAGGTCGCAGGCGGTGCCCGCCTCCAGGCCGGGGCGCAACGCGCCCAGCTCGGCCAGCCGGTTCGCGACCAGGAACAGTCCGTCGCGGAGGCTGGAGCGGGCCAGTTCGAGGCTCTCCCGCACCCCCGGGTCCTGCGGCGCCGCGTCGGTGACCTGGCGCATCAGCGGCGACCACACCGCGAACGTGGAACTGGTCCCGTCCACGATGAAGCGCAGCAGCGCGGCCGGGTCGGTGTGCGCGGCGACGATCGCGTCCAGATTCGCCTCGCTGTCGCCGGTGCCCTCCTCGATGAGCGTGCGCAGCAGCCCGCTCTTGCCGCCGCCGGCCGCGTAGACCGTGGGCGCCGCGACCCGGGCCGCGCGCGCGATGTCCTCGACGCGGGTCTCGAAGTAGCCGCGCTCGACGAACAGCTGCCGGGCCGCGTCCAGGATCGCCTGACGGGTGGCTGCCGCGTACTCCGCACGCCGGCTGGGGGATGTCACACCGAGCATCCTAACCTGATGGCATACTCTGTTCGATATAGCCACCTATCAGAGGGACTCGCCGATGACCGCGATCTTCGCCGTGCTGGACGATCTCGCACGCGTGACCAGCTCCATCACGCCCGACCAGGAGGGGCTGCCCACCCCCTGCACCGAGATGGACGTCCACACGCTCCGCGGCCACCTGCTCGGCTGGCTGCACTACTTCGACGCCGCCCTCACCGATCCCGCCGGCACCGACCGCCCCGACCCGGACACGCACCCGTCCCACGACACCGCGCTCACCCAGATCAACACCCTGGCCGCCACGGTACGAAGCGCGCTCTCCGCCGACATCGCCACCGTCAACCTGCCCCGCCTCGGCGGCGCCTACCCCGTCACCACCACGCTGGACTTCCTCCAGGCGGAGGCGCTCGGCCACGGCTGGGACCTGTCCGTCGCCACCGGCCAGCCCTGGCACCCCTCCCCCGCCATCAGCGCCGACACCCTCACCTTCCTCCGGCAGACCGTCCAGCCCGCCTACCGCGGCCCCGGCCTCCCCTTCGGCCCCGAGATCCCCATCCCCGCCGACGCCCCCACCCTCGACCGCCTCCTCGCCTTCACCGGCCGCGACCCGTCCTGGAAGCCGGCGGCGTGACCGACGCGGGCCCGGCTCGCACCGGGCCCGCCCAGGCGGCGATCAGCACCAGGTCAGCGGCGCGTTGTTGCGGGTGACGTTGGTGACGACGTTGTTGGTGCCGGTGCAGGGGGACCAGCGGATGGCGGTGTTGGAGACGGTCAGGTTCTTGAAGGTGATGTTGGAGGACGGGGGGAATTCGGTGCGGGCGGCGATGCGGATCTCGCCGCCGCCGGAGACCGTGCCGGAGGCGTTGGCGATCGTGACGTTGTAGCAGTTCTCGACCAGGATCGAGTTGTTGCCGGTGTTGGCGATGTCGACGCGGTCGATGACGGCGCCGCCGCTCTCGGAGACGCAGAAGACGCCGCGGCCGCCGCCGCGCGCCTTGACCGTACCCACGCGGATGTTCGTCGCATATGAATCGCCGATGCGGCCGTTGCGGTTGGCCATCCGGAACGCGGCGTATCCGGTGCCGGTGCCCGCGTTCTCCGCGTCGACCGTGCCGACGGTCGCGTTGATCGTCTGGTTGAGCAGCAGGCCGGACTCGCCGACGTTGCGGGCCGTGACCGTGCCGATCGTGATGCCGTCGACGCCGTAGGTCTCGACCGCGTGCGACGACGCGCCGGAGACGTAGACGTTGTCGATGCGCACGTTGCGGGTCCACTGCGACGTGTCGCCGCGGTTGTCGATGCGCACGCCCAGACCGGCGGACAGCCGCATGTCGATCTGGCCGAGGATCACGTTGGTGACGTTGCGCATGAAGATCCCGTAGAGCGGCGCGCCGGTCACGGTGAGGTGGGCGACCTCGACCTCGGTGGTGCCGCGCGAGTAGATCGGGGCCTGGTCGCCGCTGCCGGAGCCGGTCACGTTGATCGTGCCGCACACGTCGATGAGCGTGTAGCTGGGCAGCGAGATCCGTGAGCCGGCGCTGATCGTGCCAGAACCACGAACCAGGACATTCTGCTTGGCGGTACGGGACGGGAGCGCGCCGATCGCGGCCTGGACCGCGGCACGCATGTCGGTGCCGGTGTAGACGGTGCTGCCGGCCCGGCCGGCGGTCCAGGTGCTGCCGCTCTGGATGGCCTGGGCCTGGTAGGAGAGCGCGCCGCAGTCGGCGGCGGACGCTTGCGTGAGGCCGATCGCGGCGCCGGCCCCGGCCACCACGAGCGTGGTGGCCGAGACCAGGGCGGTGCGCCAGAGCCGGCGGGACGGACGTGCGGGTGCTGAGGACATCGGATCACTCCAGGAGCCGCTGTGCATCGATGGGAGCCACATTGCATCGATGGAGTTGAATGTCCGATGTTAGCGTGCACGGGGACCGGCCGGAACCGGCCCCCTATGCCGTGCTGCTGAGCAGGAACGGTGGTCAGCTGAGCAGGAACGTAGAGGCGCCGCCGGTGACCAGCGCACCCCGGTCATGGCGGAGATATACGGCCGGGTCTGCGGCGAGTCGCAGAGCGATGCCGCCGGACCGCTTGATCCGCGTGAAGCTGGCCCGGCCAGGATCGGCGGTCCCGGCCGCGACGCGCACGACGCCGTCGACCACGCGCAGGTAGCGGTCGGGGCGGCTGACCGCCTGCACGGACTCGGTGCCCGCGCCGGCCAGGCCGGGCACGAAACGGAACTGGGAGTCCGCCAGCTCGCGCGGCGCGACCGGCACACCGACGGAGCCGTCCGCAGCGTGCCGGACGAATGCCCTCCGGGCGTCGGCCGGCGAGATCCGCACGATCGGCCCACCCTCACCGACCGGGATGCCGAACATCGGCGTGCCGTCCTCGTGCCAGTAGACCTTCTGCACGCGAGTATGCCGATTCGGGTCGTACAGCGGATCGCCCGAAATATCACGATAATACCGGGCGTGGTAGACCAGCACGTCCGTCACACCGTCCTCGGCAACGGTGAAGGAGTTGTGCCCCGGTCCGTACCGCCGCGTCTGCTCGTTGGTCATGAAGACCGGCTGCGGTGACTTCGTCCAGGACGAGTGTTGCAGCAGGTCGGCCGCGTCGGATGCGGTGAGCAGGCCCATCGCGTAGCGGGAATCCGTCGCGCTCGCGGAGAACGTGACGAAGACGCGGCCGTTGCGGATCAGCACCGCCGGCCCCTCGTTGACCTTGAAGCCCTGGATCTCCCAGTCCCGCGTGGGCGTGGCGATCCGGGTGGGCTTGCCGGCGAGCGTCCACGGGTTCGCCATCGGCGCGATGTAGAGGCTGGTGTTGACCGCGATCTCCGGCTCGGACTGCGCCCACAGCAGGTAGCGGCGGCCGCGGTGCGCGAACGTGGTCGCGTCGAGCGTGAACCCCTCCCACTCGGTGATCATCTTGCCGCGCAGCGTCCAGCCGGCCGGGTCGGTCGGGTCGGCGCGCGAGGACTCCAGCACGTAGGTGCGGATCCGGAACACGTCGTCGGAGTCGCCGGCCGCGAAGTAGATGTACCAGCGGTTGTCGATGCGGTGCAGCTCCGGCGCCCAGATGTGCCCGGCCATGGTGCCGGTGGCCGGGCGCCGCCAGACCACGGACTCGGTCGCGGCCGCCAGCCCGGCGATGGTGGTGGCGCCGCGCACGACGATCCGGTCGTACTCCGGGACGGAGCCGGTGAAGTAGTACGTCCCGCCGACCGGCCGGGTGATGAACGGATCGGCCCGTTGCAGGATCAACGGATCATTCGTGGGTACGCCGTAGATCTGCGCGTCCGTGCGGTCGTCCTTCGCGGTGGCGGGCACGGCGGAGACGCCCAGCCCGGCGACCGCGCCGATCCCGAGTCCGCCTCTGATAAGGGTGCGACGATCCATTGTCATCCTCACGTGGTTCGCAGCCGCAGGAAGGTCACCGAGTTCGGCGGAAATGTCCGCGTGAAGTCGGACGAGACGCCGGTGATCGTGCTCGTCACCGGCTGGATCGGTTCGGCGGAACGCGTGTTCTGCTCGGCCGGATCGCCGGTGATCACGGTCATCCGCGCCCGGTCCCTGACCCGCAGCCCGCCCAGGTCGATCCGGGTCACCGCGGCCGAGTCCTGCGCGTTGACCACCTTCACGATCAGCTCCCCGGTGCGGTCGTCGCGGGTCACCACCTGCGCCACCGGCTCCGTGGGGATGTCGTCCGTGAACCCGCCCCACTCCACGCCGTCCAGCAGCAGCTTCACCACGTTGCCGCGGACCTGGATGGTCAGGTCGTAGGTCCGCCCGGTCTCCACCGAGTTCGGCTTCGTGAGCACCTGCTCCTTCGCGCCGCCGACGCCCTTCTCCACCGCGCCCTGGGTGTTGTTCCAGCCGCCCAGGTTCCACCAGTAGAACGCGCCGGTCTCCTTGAGCCCGAACCCGACCAGGAAGCCCTCCGCGCCGGAGATCTTCGTGGCCTTGACCGAGTAGTCGTAGTCCGTGGCCGTGATGTCCGCGCCGCGCACCATGGTGTCCTGCGCCGCCGTGTCCGACTGCACGTACGCGCCGTCCACCACCGACCACGCGCCCCGCCCGGTGAACGGCGACCAGGCGTCCGCACCGCCGGAGAAGTCGTCCGCGAACAACACCTCGCCGGACGGCGTGGTGACCCGCACGTCGTCGTACCGTGCGGCGGTCGCCCAGGTGGAGAGCCCGACCGCGCCGGTGATCGGCTTCGGCGTGACCACCGGGCCGGCCAGCGTGGACGGGACCGTGCGGTCGCCGACGTTGGTCATGAACAGCTTCTGCACCTGGTAGCTGGTCGAGCCCCAGGACTCGTCGTTGTCGAACCAGATGAGGTCCGGCCGCCACTGCACGTGGTCGATGTTGGCCAGCAGCGGCGCGTACGACGCCATCCGCACGATGTCCGCATTGCGCTCCAGGCCGGTCATGTACGCGGCCTCGGACAGCGAGTTGAACAGCTTGTTGTCCAGCGACGCGTACTCACCGAGGAAGACCTTCGGCCCGCTGCGGTCATAACCGTCGTAGCGGTCGTTGTGCGACAGGAACCAGGCCGGGCTGTTGTAGTAGTGCTCGTCGACCATCTCGGTGCCGGCCGCCCTGTTCAGCGCGCTCAGCCGGTCGAACGTGACGCCGGTGTCGTCCGGCCCGGTGTTCCCCACAACGGTGATGTCCGGGTGCGCCGCGTCGATCGCCGCCCGAAATTTCGTGAAATTGGCGAAGTAGGCGTCGGGGAGGTTCTCCTCGTTGCCGACCGCGACGTGCGTCAGGTGGAACGGCTCCGGGTGGCCCATCCGCGCGCGCAGCCCGCCCCACGTCGACGTGACCGGCCCGTTCGCGAACTCGATCAGGTCCAGCGTGTCCTGGATGTGCCGGGCCAGCAGCGCGTCGTCGTTCGTCGCCCGGTTCTGCCCGCAGCCGGTCACCAGCGCGGGCACCACCGGCAGCGGCATCGCGCCGATGTCCTCGGAGAACTGGAAGTACTCGAAGTAGCCCAGCCCGTACGACTGGTTGTAGCCCCAGAAGTTCTTGTTCGTCGCCCGTTCCTCGACCGGCCCGACCGTGTCCTTCCACTGGAACGACCGCGCCCGCTCGTAGTGCGACGCCGCGTCGTACCCATAGTGGCTTCCGGTGTTGACCAGACACCCGCCCGGGAATCGGACGAAGCCCGGGTCGAGCGCCGCCACCTTCTCCGCCAGATCCTTGCGCAGCCCGTTGCGCCGGTTCTTGAACGTCTCCCGCGGGAACAGCGAGATCTCGTCGAGCCGGACCGTGCCGGCACCCCCGGTCCGCACGGTCAGGCGGCCGGCATCGGTGGTCCCGGTCGCCCTGAAACTCCCGGCATATCTCGCCCAGCCGTCGCCCTGTACCGCCAGGACCAACGGCTTCGCCAGGGCCACCCCGGCCGCGTCGTGCAGCGTGACCGTCAGCGGCGTGCTGCCCGCGTCCGTCCGCGCCCAGATCGAGAAGTCGTAGAGCGCACCCGCGGACAGTGCGACCCCGCTGTTGTAGCCCGCGTTCGTCGCCCCCTGCCCGCCGGACAGCTTCAGATACGTCCGGTTGCGGTCGTTGAGGCGCGCGTCGTCGTTGACGGTCGTGCCCGCGCTGGTCCACCCGGTCAGCCCGGTGAACCCGCCGTTGTCGACCGGCAGGAACTCGAACGACCGGTTGCGGACCAGCTCCGCGTAGAGCCCGCCGTCCGCGGCGTAGTTGATGTCCTCGAAGAACACGCCGTACATCGAGTCGGGGATCTCCACCCCGCTCCGGCCGGCGTCCAGCGTGATCGTGTACTGCGGCGCGGCCACGGAGGCGCCGGGCACGGCCAGGAGCGCGGTGCTCAGCAGCAGGGCCGCACCGGTGGCCCTGAGGATGCGTCGTCGGGACATGCATTGACTCCCGGGGTCATGTGAGCGCTAACACGGAGCCCACAGTGTTAACGACACATCTCCATACGTCAACGTCTAGGCGCGCGCCCGAAACACGTGCAAAGCGGCCCATTGCAGCAGCATGACGGTCTTCGCGTCCGCGATCCGGCCATCGTGGATCATCGCCAGTGCGTCCGCGAACGGCAGCTCCACCACCGCGATGTCCTCCCCCTCCTCCGCGAGCCCGCCACCGGCCGTGGTGCGGCTCCCCGGCGTGTACGGCGCCGCGTAGAAGTGCAGCCGCTCCGTCACCGACCCCGGGCTCATGAACACGTCGAACACGTGCGTGAGCTCGCCGAGCGTCACGCCCAGCTCCTCCGCCGCCTCCCGCCGGATCGCCGCCTCCGGCGCGTCGTCGTCCAGCAGGCCGGCCGCGGTCTCCAGCAGCATCCCGTCGGGATGGCCGTTGACGTAGACCGGATAGCGGAACTGCCGCACGAGCAGCACCGTCCCCCTCTCCAGGTCGTAGGGCAGGATCGTCGCGCCGTTGCCCCGGTCGTAGGTCTCGCGCTGCTCCCGCGTCCAGCGCCCGTCCGCGTGCCGGTAGTCGAACGTGGTCCGTCGCAGCACGTGCCACGCGGTCGCGAGCAGCTCCACGTCCCGCACCACCACGCCGGGATTGCCGGTCAGGTCACGGCCGGTCCGGTCCAGCCCGGTGCGGCCGCGCGCATCGGGGACGTCAACGCCAGGAACATGCATGATCATGCAGCCATGTTAGCGTAATCGTGAAAAATCAAGGAGGAACGTGCACATGCTAGCCGCGCAACGCCGCACCCTGCTGCTCGACCGCCTGGCCCGCGACCGCCGCGTGATCGCCAAGGACATCGCCGCCGAGCTGGGCCTCTCCGAGGACTCGATCCGCCGCGACCTGCGCGACCTGGCCGCCGCCGGCCTCTGCCAACGCGTCTACGGCGGCGCGCTCCCCGCCTCCCCCGCGATCGCCGACTACACCGCCCGACAGGCCGTCTCCGTCGACAGCAAGCAGCGGGTCGCGGTCGCGGCGGCCGCGCTGATCACGCCCGGCAGCACCGCGATCCTGGACGGCGGCACCACCGCGCTCGCGGTCGCCCAGGCGCTCCCCGCAACGCTGTCCGCCACCGTGATCACGCACAGCCCCACGGTCGCGGCCGCGCTCGGCACCCACCCGCACGTCGAGATCTACCTGCTCGGCGGGCGCGTGTTCAAGCACTCGATGGTCGCGTGCGGCGCCGCCGCGGTCGAGGCCGCGTCCGCCGTCCACGCCGACGTCTTCCTGCTCGGCGTCACCGGCGTCCACCCCGACGCCGGCCTCACCACCGGCGACCCCGACGAGGCCGCCATGAAACGCGCGCTGGCCCAGCGCGCCGCCGACACCTACGTCCTGGCCAGCGCCGAGAAGATCGGCGCCGCCTCCCGCTTCACCGTCCTCCCCCTCGACGCCGTCGCCGGCATCATCACCGACGCCCCCGCCTCCGACGACACCCTTGACCACCTCACCGCCCGCGGCGTGCCGATCCTCCGAGCCTGAACATCAACCTCAGATGCCGCCTTGTCGTGATTATTCGTGCGTGGAGCGCACCGGCCGGACCGTAAGACCGAAATTCAGAAGATCATTTTCCCGCTTCCGGCGTGGTCCGGCCCGCATGCTCCCGCGGGCAAACCTCGGGGCGGGCAAAGACTTCGCCGGCGCTCCGCTTTCCCCGCCCCGTCGGAGCCGGTTCGCGCGGGCCGACCCAAGGCCACGACTCCCGTCGCCGCTCCCGCGAGGCGGCGCGAGTCGCGATCAGACCGCCCCGGCCTGCCTGGACGTACCGGACTCCGGTACTGCGCCGGGAGTGACACGTCACTGAAGGCTTGAGGACGCCTACCGCCGCCGTAGCGGCCATTCATCGATGCCTGCCGCGGCGCTACCGAGTCCGCCCGAAGGTGCGGGAGGACGCAACATCCTTCGGCTTCGGTCCGCGGTGTGGGCCATTTCCGGTCAGCCTTCGGTGTGTGGGTGAGGCTACGGCGATCGCCGTAGCCTCTATATCCCGATATTTCGGGTGAGAGCGCCGTTGATCGGATCTCCACGCCG
Source organism: Catenuloplanes japonicus (assembly GCF_000717135.1). GTDB lineage: Bacteria > Actinomycetota > Actinomycetes > Mycobacteriales > Micromonosporaceae > Catenuloplanes > Catenuloplanes japonicus. Next base: position 657,319 of record NZ_JNXY01000001.1, on the reverse strand, counting down.
GGAGATCAGCAGACCGGCTGCTGCTGCCCGAGACGGGCCGGCTCGAGGCCGCGCCGCCGAGGGCTTCCGGCGCGTGGCACGGCGGGCGTTGACGACGCCACTAAAGCGCTTTAGTGTTCGCGGGCATCGGACGACAGCGAGGGATGAGAGCACGTGAGCTTAGGGCCGCGGTTCGGGGTCAATTACGTACCCTCGGGGGATTGGTTCTATGAGTGGCTGGCGCCGCGGTGGGATGCGGTGCGGCGGGATCTGGACGCGATCGCGGGGCTGGGTCTCGATCATGTGCGGGTGCTGCCGCTCTGGCCGGTGCTGCAGCCGAACCGGACGCTGATCCGGCAGCGGGCGCTGGACGACGTGCGGCGCGTGGTCGAGCTGGCCGGCGAGGCGGGGCTGGACGCGAGCGTGGACGCGTTGCAGGGCCACCTGTCGAGCTTCGACTTCCTGCCGTCGTGGCTGTCGAGCTGGCATCGCGGGAACATGTTCACCGACGGGCCCGCGATCGAGGCGCAGGCGGCGCTGGTCGCGGCGTTGCACACCGCGGTGGCGGACCTGCCGAACTATCTCGGGCTCACGCTGGGCAACGAGGTCAACCAGTTCTCGTCCGCGCCGCACCCGACGCCGATGCCGACCACGCCGTCGCTGGTGAACGTGTGGCTGGACACGCTGCTCGACGCGGTGCCGGCGGACGGGCGCGGGCTGCGGGTGCACGCGGAGTACGACGCGGTCTGGTACCAGGACGGGCATCCGTTCCTGCCGGAGCACGCGAGCCGGTGGGGTGACCTGACCACGATCCACTCCTGGATCTTCAACGGGACCGCGCAGCACTACGGCGCGATGTCGCCGCAGAGCGTCCGGCACGCGGAGTACCTGATCGAGCTGTCCCGGGCGTACGCGGTCGATCCGGCCCGGCCGGTCTGGCTCCAGGAGATCGGCGCGCCGCTGAGCGTGCTCGACGAGGCGGACGCGCCGGAGTTCTGCCGGCGGGCCGTGCTCGCGGCCGCGGACTCGGACGCGTTCTGGGGCGTGACCTGGTGGTGCTCCCACGACGTGCGGCGCGGCCTGAGCGACTTCCCGGACCTGGAGCACTCGCTCGGCCTGTTCGGCGCCGACGGCGCGCTGAAGCCGATCGGCGCCGCGTTCGCCGAGGTCGCGGCCGAGGTCCGGACGCGGTGGCAGACCGCCGCCCCCGCGCCGCGCACCTCCGCCGTGGAGATCCCCGCGAACTCCCTCCGTGCCGCGCTCGCGCCCGGCGGCGCCGTCTTCACGGCCTGGATGGACGCTGCCGCCGCCGGATTCCGCCCCGCGCTGACACGCCAAGGACAGCCGCACGGGTACGCCGACACGCTCCCACCCGCCCCGGCCGGCGTCCCCGGCGTCTACAGCGCGGTCAGCGACCCGGACGCCTTCGACCTGTGACCGGCCGTCAGGCGGGCCACACGATCAACGAATCGGGCAGGCCCGCCGTGGTGAGGCGGCGGAAGGCCGGGGCGGGGAGGATCGGAAGCCCGCGCAGGCCGGTGGCGACGAGGCGCGCGACCTCGATCGCGCCGTGAGCCTGGAAGTGCGTGTTGTCCTCGACCCCGGCCGGATAGTTCGGCGACTCGCCGGCCGTGAGCCACAGGAAGTGGTCCTTGGTGCCCTCGACGCCGAGCGAGTCCCAGAGCGCCAGGCTCAGCGCGGTCAGATCGATCAGCGGCACCGACGTGGCGGCGGCCAGCTCCCGCATGGCGGCGGGATAGGCGCCGTGCGAGACCGTGGCATGCCCTGCGCTGTCGAAACGGCGGCGTTCAACCGGTGTGACCAGCACCGGACGCCCGCCCCTGGCACGTGCACCGTCGACGTACCGGCTCAGGTAGGTCTTGAACGTGGTGGCCGGATCGGTGTGGCGCTCCGGATCGTCCTTCTCGTCGTTGTGACCGAAAGAGATCAGGAAGACGTCGCCGGCGCGCATGGTGGCGAGGATCGCGTCGAGCAGGCCGGCGTCGGCGAAGCTCTTGGAGCTGGCGCCGGACAGCGCCGCGTTCCGCACGGCGACGCCGCCGGCGAGGAAGATCTGCAGCGCCTGCCCCCAGCCCGCGCGCGGTGCGAGGCCGGCGGCATAGGTGCTGGCGGTGGAGTCGCCGGCCACGTGGACGCGTGGCGGCGCGGGCGCGGCGTGCGCGATGGACGAGGTCGCGGCGAGCGCGCCGACGGCGCCGGCGCCGGTGAGCAGCGCGCGGCGGGTGATATGCATGGACACGGGTCACTCCGGGAGCCTGAGGAAGCGGGACCCGATCACCTTACATCGAAGATTGTCAATCACTAACCCAGGAGACGCGGGCCGCCCAGCGATCACGGGCGTCACGGGCGTCACGCTCCGCGCGGGAGACGAAGGTGGGCAGGGCCTCGCGCTTGCGGTTGATCAGATAGGTGCCGCCGCCGACACCGTTCGCGCCGTGCTCGTCCGTGTGGATCAGCTGTGCGCTCTGGCCCTCCGGCACGAACAGGAAGCCGAGCGTCTGACCGGTGGCCGGCGCCCATCGCACACCGGGCGAGTCGAAGCCGCGGTGCAGCCAGTGCGTGTTGCCCGTCGCCTCACCGTGGACGACCTGCACGCCCTCGTCCCCGACCGGCTCCCAGCGTGCGTCGGACGGTGGCGTGCCGGGCAGCACCAGCAGGTCGCCCTGGGCCTGTGGACCGGTCAAGATCGGCACCTCCGTGTCCGCGGCGAGGTGCTCGGGGACGGAGACGCCGGCCAGCGCCAGCGCGGTGCGGTAGGTGTGCATGATCGGTCTCCTCCGGTGCGGTGTCAGGTCCGGCGTTCCAGTTGCCGGTACGTCTCCACGTCACAGCCGTACTGCCAGGCCGCCGCCTCGACCGGGTCGGTGATCGAGGCCGGCACGGTCTCGGCGTGCCGGCGCAGGTGCCCGTCCCGGTCCGGGCTGCCGTTCGTCATGACCAGCACGTGCACGTCGCCGAGGCGTTCCCGGGGGTCGGCGTAGAGCAGCAGCTCGTGCGGCGGGTTCGCCGGGTCCGGCGCGGACGCGGCCAGCCGCCAGCCCGCGCGGCCGATGTAGCGATCCCAGCCGATCCGTTCGATCGCGGCCCGGCGTACCTCCGTGTTGGGGTGCCGGTGAATCTCGTCCACGTCCCAGTCGCGCTCGGTCAGTGAGGCGGGGATCAGCGTGCCGTGCGCGTAGTGGCGGAGGAAGCCGTCCGGCCAGGCGATCGCCGGGCCGTGCAGGTGGTGCAGGCGACGGGCGCGTCCGGCCTGCTCGGTGTGCACGACGACCGGCGGCACGGAGATCACGACGAACGCGGTATGCGGCCACCACCAGGCGGTCCGGTCCGCCTCGTCCGCGGATTCCGGGAGCCACTCGGGCCGGACGGGCAGCGCGTTGATCGGGGCATGGCGCGGCGGTCTCCGTCTGCGCCGTCTGCTCGCCGCGCGCATCGCCCGGCGGTCCGCAGTGGACGGTGCCAGGCGCTCGGTGGTCCGGATCGCCTCGCGGAGGATCGGCGCGGCGACCGGGTCCGGCGTGTCCATGACCGCGCGCCGGGCCGGATCGATCAGCAACGGCATGTCCGGCCACCAGAGCGCGGACAGCGCGGAGAGCAGCGTGCCGGCGACGATCATCGCCGTGATCACCGCGATCGGGAACGCCCATCGCCACCAGACCGGGCCGACCGCAACCGGCGTGGCATCGGCGCCGATCCACGCGCCGGCCAGCACCAGGATCGGCACCTGCACCGGGAACGGGAAGAACGCGGCCATCGCCGCCAGCGGTACGGCGTCGATCGGGGTCCCGGTTCCCCCGTCACGCCTCCAGTCCAGGTCGTGCCGGTGGACGTGCGCCCAGATCAGCCCGCACGCCCAGGAGGCGACGCCGGCCCAGGCGATGCCCAGCCAGGTGTAGTGGAGCGTGGCCGGCGGCATCCGGATGATCAGCAGCTCGCCGCTCTGGAAGAAGATCCGGTCCTGCCCGAAGCCGAGCACGGCCGCGGAGATCACCACGATCAGTCCCCAGGTCAGCGAGAACACGGCGCCGAACAGGGCCGAGTCGGCCGCCCATCGGCGCCACCGGCGCCGGACGGTCCGCGGCTTCGCGTCCCTCTCCTGCAGGTCACGGGCGATCAGCACACCGGCGAGCGGTGAGGACGCCCACACGACGCGGGCGGGCGGCGTCAGTCCGGCATCCCGGTACCGATCCCGGATGCCGTCGATCACCGCCGCGCGCCACGGCTCCATACGTCACAGGATGGCACCGGGCGGCAACCGCGCGTCAGAGCAGCGCGCGCCGCAGCGCCCCGAGCAGCCAGCGCTCCGCGTCCTCCAGGGACCAGCCGTTGTCGCCGGTCAGCGTGAAGTAGGAGGCGTTGCCGAGGTAGTAGAAGAGCACGTCGGTGGCCTCGCGCACGTCCACGCGCAGCGCACCGAGCGTCTCGAGGCGGCGCGCGGCGGAGGTGAGCGCGGCCCGCTGGCTCTCGTGGACCAGGCGCAGGCTCTCGGCCGCGGCCGGCTCGTGCGGCGCGGTGTCCGCGACCACGCGCATCAGGTCGGCCCACTCCGCGAAGGACTCGCGGGTGATGCGCACGGTCAGCCGGAGCACCTCGTCCGGGTCGAGGGTCTCCGCGACCGCGGTGATCGTCGGCGACATCGCGCAGTCCGCGGCGCCGTTGCGGATCACGGTGCGCAGCAGGTCCTGCTTGCCGCCGCCGACCGCGTAGACGGTGGCCGGCGCGACCCGCGCCGACCTCGCGATCTCATTGACGGTCGTCTTCACGTAGCCCTTGGAGACGAAGAGCTCACGCGAGGCCGCGATGATCGCCTGGCGCGTCGCCTCCGCATATTCCGCCCGCCGACTGGTCTGCACCCGATCACGCTAACATCCCATGATCAGAGCGCCACTCTGATGAGTGAAGGCCCGACAAGCCGAAAAATCCTCGCGGGTACGGCGTCAGCCGGCCAGAACGCCGGCGAAGACCAGCCACCCGAGCGGCAGCGCGCCGGCGGCGAACACCACACCCAGCCAGCGGACCGCGGGCAGCAGGCGGAACCAGGCGACGGCCGACCCGACGAGCCCGAGCAGCGCGCCGCCGAGGCTGAGGATCAGCAGCGGCGTGCTGCCGGAGAAGATCGCGACCAGGCCCATGCCCAGCAGCACCATGGTGAGCACGCTGCCGGCCGCCATGATGGCACCGGCGGCGAAGATGCGCAGTCCGAGCGGAAGGTTGTTCATCGCCGGGCTCACGCGGGGAGGAACGCGATGAGCAGGTCCCAGAACAGCGCCACCACGCCGAGCGCGACCGGGACGCCGAGCCAGCGGACCGCGGGCAGCACCCGGTGCCAGACCGCGCCGGACGCGGCCAGCAGCAGGATGCCGGCGCCGAGCAGCACGTTGGCGGTCACGCGGCCACCGTCGAGCCAGAACGAGAGCGCGTTGGCCAGCAGGATCACGGTGATGACGCCGGCGGCCGCGGTGACGGCGACGGCGGTCAGCACGCGCAGGGCCAGCGGGGGCTCGCCGGTCAGCACGCTCGTCCTCATGGACTCTCCTTCAGCGGTCGCCGGTCGTGGTTGGCCGGGAGCTGAAAGGTAGGGCACTGTCGGGCTTCCGTGCAGGATCTTGACAGCGGGCACGTCGTCATGCTTCGGCGCGCTTTACCGTACCCATGCCCGATTTTGACCTTTATGCCTTGAAATATCGGTATAAAGGGTGGAGTCGAGGCGAACCGAAAGGCGGATGCGACGCCACCACGGCCCGAAATTACGCAGCTACAGAGCGTATTTGGATCTTCTTCGACTGTGATCTGGACGCGCCGCGTTGATTCGACAAGACTCGATGCGAGATTTCGACATCCCGTCAAGAACGATCTTGGTAGGGAGAATCGGCCATGACCCTGGCTGTCCAGCTCTTCAGCGTCCGGGACCACCTCACCGACGACCGCCCGGCCACGCTGCGCCTGCTCGCCGACGCCGGCTACGACGCGGTCGAGCCGTTCCGCGTGCACGTCGACCCGCACGGCCTGCGCGCCGACCTCGACGCGGCCGGCCTGACCGTGTGCAGCGCCCACACCGACCTGCTCGGCGACGACGCGGACGCCGCGCTCGCCGCCGCGCCGGTCCTCGGCACGGACACGCTCATCCAGGCCTACCTGCCGCCGGAGCGGTTCGCCACCCGCGAGGCCGTGGCGGACACCGCGCAGCAGCTCAACGCGGCCTCGGTCCGCGCGGCGCAGACCGGCGTGCGGTTCGGCTACCACAACCACCACTGGGAGGTCGGCACGCTGATCGACGGCGTGCCCGCGCTGGAGGTGCTGGCCGACCTGCTCGCGCCGGACGTGCTGCTCGAGGTGGACCTCTACTGGGCCGCGACCGGCGGCGCGGACGTCCCGGCGCTGCTCGGCCGGCTCGGCGACCGGGTACGGTTCCTGCACGTCAAGGACGGCCCGGCCACGGTGGAGGGCCCGATGACCGCGGTCGGCGAGGGTGTGGTCCCGATCGCCGCCTCGCTCGCGGCCGCGCCGGACGCGCAGCGCGTCGTGGAACTGGACCGCTGCGCCACCGACATGCTGACGGCGCTGGCCACGAGCGCGGCGGCGCTGCGATGAGCGGCCCGGTCGGTCTCGCGATCATCGGCTGCGGCACGGTCAGCCACCAATATCTCCGGACGCTCGCCGGTTACCCGGACGACGTGCGCGTGCTCGCCTGCGCGGACCTGGACGCGGCCCGCGCGGCCGAGGTCGCGGAGAAGTACGGCGTCCCGGCCGCGACGGACGTGCCCTCGGCGATCGCGCACCCGGACGTGGAGCTGGTCGTCAACCTGACCGTCCCGGCCGCCCACGACCTGGTCGCGGCGGACGCGATCAACGCGGGCCGGCACGTCTACAACGAGAAGCCGCTGTCGCTGGACCGCACCTCCGGTGCCCGGATGCTCGCGGCCGCGGCCACGGCCGGCGTGCGCGTCGGCGGCGCGCCCGACACGTTCCTGGCCCCGGGCATGGCGACCGCGCTGCGCCTCGCCGCGGACGGCGGCATCGGCACGCCGCAGAGCGCACTGCTGATCATGCAGAGCCCGGGGCCGGAGTCCTGGCACCCCTCCCCCGAGTTCCTCTACCAGCACGGCGCCGGCCCGCTGTTCGACATCGGGCCGTACTACCTGACCGCGCTCACGGCCGCGTTCGGCCCGGCCCGGCGCGTGGTCGCGCAGGGGCGGCGGGCGTTCGCGAGCAGGACCATCGGCAGCGGCCCGAAGGCCGGCACCGCGTTCGACGTCGAGGTGCCCACGCACGTGACCGCGCTGATCGAGTTCACGGACGGGCCGGTGGCGACGCTGGTGATGAGCTTCGACTCGCCGCTCGCCCGGACCGGCCTGCTGGAGCTCACCGGCACCGAGGCCACGCTCGCGCTCCCGGACCCGAACGCGCACCGCGCCAACGGCCGGATCCTGCGCCGCGGCGCGCAGGAGTGGGCCGAGCTGCCCGCGGAGCACGACGATCCGCACGTCGGACGCGGATTCGGCGTCACCGAGATGGCACGCGCGATCCGGGCCGGCGTGCCGCACGCGGCCTCCGGCGAGCGGGCGCTGCACGTGCTGGACCTGATGCTGTCGATCCAGGAGTCGGTCGACAACGGCGGCTACGTGGAGGTGGGCAGCAGCTTCTGAGCGCTCAGCGCGCCGAGCAGGGCCAGTTTCTCCTCGTTCTCCGTCCCGGCGTCCGGGTGGTAGACCACGAGCATGATGCCGTCCGTGCCGCTGACGTGCAGCTTCTCCCGGTTCAGCGTGATCTCGCCGACCTGCGGGTGGACGAACGGCATGACCGCGCCGGTCCGGGGGCGCACGTCGTGCCGCGCCCACAACCGCCGGAACAGCGGGCTGGCCAGCGACATCTCGCCGACCAGCTCGATGAACCGGGGGTCGTCCGTGTCCGCGCCGATCGCCTCCCGCAGGTGCGCGACCATGGTCACCGCGGCCTGCTCCCAGTACGGCAGCAGCGTCTGCTCCGCCGGGTCGAGCAACACGTCCCGCACCCGGTTCGCGCCCGGGACCAGCCGGGGTGACAGCGCGGTCGCGAGCGGATTCACGGCCAGCACGTCCATGCAGCGGCCCTCCACGAACGCGGGCAGCGGCAGCATCGCGACCAGCTTCGCCGTGCTCGGCGGCACCGTCTCCACCCGGCGGCGCCTGGCCCGGCGCGGCTTGTCCGCACCCAGCCCGAGCAGGTAGGCGCGCGAGTCCTCGTCCAGCCGCAGCACCCGGGCCAGCGACTCCAGGACCTGCACGGACGGGTGCCGGTCCCGGCCGCGCTCCAGGCGCAGGTAGTAGTCCGCGCTGATCCCGGCCAGCATCGCCACCTCCTCGCGGCGCAGGCCCGGCACCCGCCGGACGCCCAGCACCGGGATGCCGGCCTCCTCCGGGGTGACGAGCTCGCGACGGGCCCGGAGAAACGCGCCCAGCAGGTTCGGCTCATCGGTCATGCTCCGAGCGTAGGCCGCGTACCGCCGGGTTGAGGGGGTCCTGTCAGGGCTCTGGCTGGGCTGCGGTGTGCGACGGATCGTGGGTCCTGTCCATGTACCTGACCAAGGAGTCAGCATGTCCACTGCACTTGTCACCGGCGCGTCCTCCGGCATCGGCCGCGCGTTCGCGGAGCGCCTGGCCGCGGACGGTCACGACCTGATCGTGGTCGGCCGCCGCAAGGATCGGCTGGAGGAGCTCGCATCGACACTCACCACGGTCCGGGTCGAGGTCGTCGTGGCGGATCTGGCCTCGGACGAGGGCATCGGCGCGGTCGCCGCGCTGGCCGCGGACCGGCCGCTGAGCCTGCTGGTCAACAACGCGGGCGTCTCGCACTACGGCCCGATGGCGGAGCTGCCGGTCGCGCACGCCCGCGAACTGGTCGGCGTCAAGGTCGTCGCGCCCACCATGCTGACCCGCGCGGCGCTGCCCGGCATGCTGGCCCGCGGCGCCGGCACGATCATCACCGTGGCCGGGATGCTCGCGTTCGGCGGCCCCGCGCCGTCCGGGCAGCTGGCCCGCGCGATCTACACCGGCACGCTCGCCCACCTGGTCGCCTGGACGCAGACGCTGCACGGCGAGCTGGCCGGCACCGGCGTCGGCGCGCACGTGGTCTGCCCCGGCATCGTCGCCACCGAGTTCCACTCCGTGCAGGGCATGGACCTGTCCGCGGTGCCGCGCATGTCCGCGGAGGACGTGGTCACGGCCGCGCTGGCCGGCGTCGCGCTCGGCGAGGTCGTCACCGCGCCCGGCCTGGAGGACCCGTCGCTGCTGGACGCGGTCTTCCAGGCCGACCTGGCCGCGTTCGGCGCGCAGACGCCACGGCTGGCGTCGCGCTACCGGTCCTGAATCCGGTCCCGGATCGCTATCGGGCCTGAATCCGGTCGCGAATCCAGTGGCCGGCCTCCTTGAGGCTGCCGTAGGTCCCGGCCTCGCAGGCGCCCTCGGTGAAGACCGCGCCGGAGCGCAGGTCGTCGGAGTAGTTCCAGTTCACCCAGCTGATGCCTGATCCGGCGAGCAGGTCGAGGTAGCGCTGGGCCGTGGTGAAGTCGTTCGGCCCGTCACCCGTGTACTCCTGCGTGCCGAACTCGGTGACGAAGATCGGCAGTTTCCCGGCCGCGTCGCGGAGCGTGTCCAGGTACCAGTCGCCGTGCGAGGCCGCGTAGAAGTGGAACGTATACATGACGTTGCCCGCGGTGACCGGATTCGCCAGGATCCGCGCGACGCCCTCGCCGTCGCCGGACGCGCCGAGCGAGGACCAGTCCTCCGTGCCGACCAGCACGACGCCGTCCGGGTCCTGCGCGCGGATCACCGGGATGACCTGATCGGCATAGGACTTGATCGTGTTCCAGTGCACGCCGCTGGGCTCGTTCGCGATCTCGTACAGCACGTTCGGCTTGTCCCGGTGCCGCGCCGCGACCTCGGCGAAGAACGTGCGGGCCCGGTCGAGGTTCGCGTTCGGGTCGCCCGGGTCGAGCATGTGCCAGTCGACGATCGCGTACAGCCCGCGCGCGGACGCCTGCTCCACGATCTCGTTGACGCGTGCGGTGAACCCGGCCGGATCGGTCTCGTAGCCGCCCTCCTGCACATACATCGAGATGCGCAGCACGTCGGCCGACCACTCGTCCGCCAGCACGTCCAGCGAGCCGCCGGTCACGCAATCGGAGTACCACTGCAGGCCGTGCGTGCTCATGCCACGCAGCTGCACCGGAGTTCCGGCGCTGTTGCACAGCTTCGTCCCGCACACGCCGAGCTGCCCGTTCCGTCCGACCGGCGTGGCCGCGGCGGCCGACGCCGGCCCGTTTCCCATCGCGAGTGTCACGGCAGCGGCAACGAGCGCGGCGGCGAGAAGACGCGGGCGCATGAGACGTCCTTCACACATCGACATCACGAACCCTTACCGCAAATTCAAGAACTTAAACCAATCAATATCTATCTTCCCGCTTCCGGCCTGGTCCGGCAGCGTCGCTCCCGCGGGCACCGGTCCCGTCGTGGTCCGGCACACCCCCGTACCGTGGAATGCGTGAACAGCGAGACGAACCGGGCCGACGTGCGTGACTTCCTCGCCGGCCGCCGGGCCCGGCTCACCCCCGCCGACGTGGGGCTGCCCACGGCCGGCCGGCGCCGCGTGCCGGGCCTGCGGCGGGAGGAGGTCGCCACGCTGGCCGGGGTGAGCACGGAGTGGTACACCCGGCTGGAGAAGGGGCACATCACCGGCATCTCCACCGAGGTGCTCGACGGCGTCGCCCGCGCGCTGCGCCTCGGCCACGAGGAGCGGGAGTACCTGAACGAGCTGGCCAGGGCCGCGCGTCCGGGCCCGGCCCGCAGCCGCCGGCCCGCGGTGGCGCTGGAGCCGCGCGTGCAGTGGATGCTCGACGCGATGACGCTGGCGCCCGCGTTCGTCACCAACGGCCGCTGGGACGTGCTGGCCAGCAACGCGCTCGCCCGCGCGCTCTACGCACCGCTGCTGGACAGCGACGTCGCGCGCGGCGCGCAGGACATCAACGTGGCCCGCTACCACTTCCTCGACCCGGGCGCGCGCGGGTTCTTCGCGGACTGGGACTACACCACCGCGACCGTCGTCGCGCTGCTGCGCACCGAGGCCGGCCGCTACCCGCACGACCGGGACCTGCGCGAACTCGTGGACGAGCTGTCCGCGGCCAGCCCCGAGTTCCGCACCAGGTGGGCGGCCCACGACGTCCTGATCGCCAACAGCGGCCGGAAGACGTTCTGCCATCCGGCCGCCGGGCCGATCGCGCTGTCGTACTACACGGTGGAGCTGCCGGTCACGGCCGGGGACGGGCCGCTGATGACGGTCTACAGCGCCGAGCCGGGATCCGTCGCCGAGCAGCGGCTGCGGAGTCTCACGGCGCGGGTCGGCCCCTGACGCCTGCGATCACCGGCCGGCCCGCTGGTTCGCCGCCCCGATAACCAGGGCCGCTGCTTCGCCACGCCGAGGGCTAGGACCGCTGGTTCGCCACGCCGAGGTAGTGGCCCAGGCGGCGCTCGACCTCGGCGACGCCGGCCTCGGCGAACAGCTCACCGAAGACCGCGCCCCGGGCCTGGAAGCCCGGCCAGGAGACCGCGCCGGTGAACTCGGCCCAGGACCTGCGCACGTCCGCCCCCGGCGGCAGCGTGGCGCGGCCGACCTGCGCCTTGACGCCCACGACGGACTGCTGGTCGAAGAGCGCGATGCGGGCGGCCACCGCGTCGACGAACGCGTCCAGCTCGGCGTCCGGAAGTGTGCGGGTGACCCAGCCGTACTGCTCCGCGCGGACCGCGTCGTAGTCCTCGCTGGTCAGGAGCACCTCGAGGGCACGGTCGCGGCCGACGAGCCGGGGCAGCCGGTCCCCGCCACCGCCGCCGGGCACCAGCCCGGTGGCCACCTCCGGCTGGCAGAAGAACGCCTCCTCCCGGCTGGCGTACCGCAGGTCGAACGCGAGCGCGAGCTCGGCGCCCCCGCCCCGGGTCCGCCCCCGGATCGACGCGATGCTGACGAACGGCGCCGCCGCCAGCCGCTCCCCGAGCCCGACGAACGTCGCCGTCCCGTCCTCGTCCGCGAGCGCCAGCAGCTCGCCGAACTGGGCCAGGTCGGCGTGGTTGTAGAAGTACCCCGGCGTCCCGCTGTCGAAGATCACCACCCGCACCCGCGCGTCCCGGCTCAGCGCGTCGACGACCGCGGACAGCTCCGCGACGGTGTCCGCCCCGACCACGTTGACGTCCCCGTTGGTGAACGTGACCCGGCGGATCGCCGGCGTCACCTGCTGAAGCGCGAACTGTGCCATGTCGTTTCCCACTGTTCCTCGAAGGCCGCCGGGAGCCACCTGCATCGTCCGGCAGCCACCATGCAACCCGCCGCCGCGGCCCCGATCCAGCTCGCGTCTATCGGGGGTAGAGGCACTACCTGGCTTCCCTCGTCACGCCAGCCGGCCGAGCGCGGACCGGATCCGAAGGCTAGGTGGCCGAGGGGGCCTGCTGGGTGGCGTCGCCGTGCCAGGAGTGCCAGAGCGACGCGTACGGGCCGTCGGCGGACAGCAGCGCGTCGTGGGTGCCGAGTTCGATGATGCGGCCGTCGTGCATGACGGCTACCCGGTCGGCATCGTGGGCGGTCTGGAGGCGGTGGGCGATGGCGATGACGGTGCGTTCGTGGAGGACGGCGGCCAGCGCGCGCTCGGCGGTGCGGGCCGCGGTGGGGTCGAGGAGCGCGGTGGCCTCGTCGAGGATGACGGTGTGCGGGTCGGCCAGCAGGACGCGGGCCAGCGCGAGCTGCTGGGCCTGGGCGCCGTCGAGCGGGTCGGCGGCGAGGTCCCGGCCGAGGTCGGAGGCCCAGTCCGCGCCGACGGTACGCAGCGCGCGGTGCAGATCCTCGTCGGGCGCCGGGGACATCAGGTTCGCGCGGAGCGTGTCGCGGAAGACGTGGTGCTCCTGGGTGACCAGCACGACCTGACGGCGCAGCCGGTCCGGCGGGAGGTCGGCGATCGGGACGCCGCCGACCGTGACCGTGCCGGCCGTGGGGCGGTCGACGCCGGCGATCAGGCGGCCGAGCGTGGACTTGCCGGCACCGGAGAGACCGACCACGGCCAGGCGTTCGCCGGGGCGGACCGTCAGGTCGACGTCGTGCAGCACGTCGGGGCCGGCGCCGTAGGAGTACCTGACGCCGCACACCTCGATCCGGTCGCTGTCCGGGACGCCGACCGGCGCGGACACCGGCACCGGGATCGTGGCGACGCCCTCGATGCGGGCGAACGCGGCGCCGCTGCTCTGCATCTGCTCGATGTAGATCATGATGGCGTCCAGCGGGCCGACCAGCTGCCGCAGGTAGAGCACGGCCGCGGCCACCGTACCGAGGCTGACCAGGTCGTTCGTGTAGAGCAGGCCGCCGAGCAGCAGCACCAGCACGCCGGGGATCGCGTAGATCGTCTCGACGCCGGGGAAGAAGCGGCTGCGCAGCGCCAGCGAGGCCAGCCGGGTACGCCGGGTCTCCGTGATCGCGTCGTGGCCGGCGTCCAGGCGCTGCCGGTGCAGGCCGAGCGCCTCGATCGTGCGCGCGCCCGCGGTGGTGGCGGCCAGTTCCTCGGCCAGACGTGAGTTCGCCGCACCCTCGGTGAGGTAGACGGTCCGGGCACGGCGCAGGTACCAGCGGGTGAGGAACCAGACGCCGGACAGGCTGAGCACGCCGCCGATGCCGAGCACCGGGTCGAGCACGACCACCGCGCCCACGATGAACAGCATCTGCACGAAGCCGATGAAGACGCCGGGCAGCACGTCGCGCAGCGTGATGGCGACCTGGTCCACGTCGGTGGTGCCGCGCGCGACCAGATCTCCGGTGGGCACGCGTTCTGCGACGGCGGCGGGCAGCGCGAGCACGCGGCGCACGAACGTCTCGCGGATGCGGGCCGCGGCGCGCTCGCCGAACCGGTAGGCGACGCCGAGCGCGTAGCGGGACAGCACGGTCTGCGCGACCGCGCAGCCGAGCACGGCGAGCGCGAGACCGTCCACCGCGGACACGCCGCCGCCGGTCGCGACCGTGTCGATGACGCGGCCGAGCAGGTAGGGCGCGCCGAGGGCGGCGAGCGCGGCCAGCGAGCCGAGCGTGAGCATCCCGGCGACGGTCCACCGGTCGGCCGCGATCAGGCGCCCGGCCGCGCGCAGCACCTCCCCCGGACTCGCGATCATGCCGCCGCTCGTGCCGGCCACCCGATTGGTCCCACCGGCGCTCCGCGTGCTCATGCCGTCTCCCCGAACGATCGCGCCGGCTCCTCGGACCGAGGCGATCTCGCCGGCCCGTCGCACGACGATCCCGCCGGTTCCCCCGACGACGCCGAGGACTCACCGAACGCGCGCGTCACCAGCGCCCGATACCCCGCCGAGTCCGCCAGCAGCGACCGATGCGTTCCGGTCGCCGCCACCCGCCCGTCGACCAGGTAGTACACCGTGTCCGCCCGGTCCAGCAGCACCGGTGACGTGGTCGCGACCACCGTCCCCCGCCCGTCCCGCGCCGCCGCCAGCCGCTCCGCGATCGCCGCCTCCGTATGCGCGTCCACCGCCGACGTCGGCTCCACCGCGAGCAGCCACTCCGGATCCGCGTGCACCGCCCGCGCCAGCCGCACCCGCTGCCGCTGACCGCCGGACAGGTTCCGCCCGCCCCGGTCGACCGGCCGGTCCAGATCGTCGCCGACGTCGTGCGCGACCGCGGTGGCCAGCGCCTCCCGCACCCGCCCGTCGTCCACCGGATCGGACCGTCCCGCCACCACGGCCCGCAGCGGCCCCGCGAACAGGTCGGCGTCGTTGTCCGCCACCAGGATCCGCTCCCGGACCGCGTTGCGGTCCACCTCGGACAGTGACAGGCCACCCCAGGTCACATCGGACGGCGTGTACCGGCCGAGCCGGTCGATGATCGCGGCCGAGGACGCGGGACGGGCCCCGGCGAGCGCGGTCAGCCTGCCCGGCTCCACGGTCACCCCGGAGGCGGGATCGTGCAGCCCCGCCGGGCCGGGCGGCGCGGGCACCCCCGCCGGATCCTCCACCGGCAGGCTGAGGAACGTGATCACCCGCCGCGCCGCCACCACGCCGTGCGTCAGGTCGCGGGCGGAGAAGATCAGCACGTCGACCGGGATGACCAGCATCGCCGTGTAGCCGTAGACCGCGATCAGCTGGCCCGCGGTCAGGTCGCCGGCGACCGCGATCCGGGCCGCCGGCCAGATCACCACCGCGAGGAACACGATCGGCAGGCCGCCGCCGAGCGCGCCGATCCAGCTCGACGGGCCGCCGACCCGGTAACCCTGCGCGCGCAGGAGCGCGGACTCCTCCTCGTACCCCCGCTGATGTTGCTCTTTGCCCCCGAGACCGTTGAGGACGCGCAGGCCGCCGACGAGGTCGGTCAGGCGGGAGTTCAGCGCGCCCTGCCGCTCGCGGTAGCGGGAACCGGCATCGCGGGTGCGGGTGAGCAGCGGCGCGATCAGCAGGGCCAGCGCGGGCACGCCGGCCAGCACGACGGCGGCCAGCAGCGGCGAGATGCCGAACAGCAGCACCGCGATCACGCCGCAGGCCACGGTGGCCGCCACGCCGACACCGCCGACGTTGAGCGCGCGGCCGATCGTCCACACGTCGGAGATGCCGATCGTGACGACCTCGCCGGCGGAGATCCGGCGGGGCAGCGCGGCGCCGAGCCGGGTCGCGTGCGTCATCACCAGGTCCGCCGTCTGCAGTGCCGCGGCCATCCGCATCTTGGTCATGCTGCGGTGGCGCATGATCCCGAGCACGGCGCTGGCGATGCCGAGGAGCAGCAGCAACCCGGCCCAGAGGAGCAGTGCGCCCGGCCGGCGCGGCGCGAGGCCGCGGTCGATCGCCTGGGAGATGAGGTACGGCGTGAGGGCCAGGCTCAGGAACCACGCGGACCCGAACATCGCGCCGAGCGCGACCCGGCCCTTCAGCCGCCGTGCCAGCCACCAGAGGTATCGCCAGGGTCCGCGGGTCTCCACTCACGGCATCCTCGCGTACCGATGGTGCTCTATTCCACCGAAATGAGCCAGGTCACTGCCTCGGTGAACGCGTCCGGCTCCTCGGTCTGCCCGAAGTGGCCGCTCTCCTCCAGCATCACCAGGCGTGACCCGGGAATCCCGTTGTGCAGCATGGCACCCCACACCGGTCCGCAGATGAAATCATGACGACCACAGACGATGACGGTACGGACGGTGAGGTCCCCCAGCTCTGCCCGGTAGTCGAACGGTTCGCCGTCGTGGTGCACCCGCCAGGCGCGCACGCCCTCGCGCAGCGCCGCGTACTCCGCGTGCCGCTCACCCCAGTAGTCCGCGAAGTAGAGCGGCATCAGCCCGCGCAGCGCGTCCGTGTGCTCCTCGTCCGTGGCCGAGTCGAACGTGAGCCAGGGCAGCACGTCCGCCGCCTCCGGGTGGTCCGGGTGCCGGTCCGGGAACGACGCCGCGTTCGACCGCATCGACGCCCAGAACTCCTCGTCCGTGGTCGGCGACGTGCTGTAGAGCGCCAGGCCGGCGACGCGATCCGGGTGGTCCAGCGCGTACCGCAGCGCCACGAAGCCGCCGTGCGAGTGGCCGAGCAGGTGCACGCGCGGCACGCCGAGGTGGTCGATCACGGCGCCGAGGAAGCGCGCGTAGGTGCCGACATAGCTCGCGTCCTCCGGGAACGGCTGCGAGTCTCCCGTGCCGACCGGCTCCAGGTAGACCACGGTGAAGCGCTTCTCCAGGTCCGCGGAGCGCAGGTAGCCGTGGTCGATGCCGGGGCCGCCCGCGTGCGCGACGAGCACGGGCCCGTCACCGGCGACGTGGTAGACCTGCCGGCTGCCGTCCACGGTCAGGCTGTGCGTGCCCGGGGTGAGGGTGTCCATGCGCGGAAACCCTACCGAGCCGCTCGCACAGACCTCCGGGAGTACGGGTTTGCTCCTGTTTTGCAGCTCGGTGACAGGCTCCGCACAGGTTGGGGCCGCAACCTCGAAGTCAGCCCGGCCGGTGCGGTGCCGGCCCTGTGCAGAGGAAAGCAGGCACCTGTGAAGCTCAAGAAGATCGGCCTCGTCGCCGCCACGACCGTCGCGGCCGGCCTGCTGGTGTTCGGCGGGTCCACGCTCGCCAGCGCGGCGACGCCCACGCCGGCACCGTCCTCGTCCTCATCGGCGGCGCCGGGGCCGGGCGGCGGTGAGCGCGGGCACGGCCCGAAGGGCACGGAGGTGACCGGCGACGAGGCCACGAAGGTCGGCGCGGCGGTCACGTCCGCGGATTCGGCGGTCACCGTCGAGCGCGTGTTCAAGGCGACGGACGGGACCTACCGGGTGCTCGGCACGAAGGACGGCAAGCGGGTCGGGTTCCACGTCTCGGCGGACCTCGCCACGGTCAGCGAGGGCAAGGGCCGGGGCGAGCGCGGGCCGAAGGGCACCGAGGTCACCGGCGACGAGGCCACGAAGGTCGGCGCGGCCGTGACGGCCAAGGATTCCGCGGTCACGGTCGAGCGCGTGTTCAAGGCGACGGACGGGACCTATCGGGTGCTCGGCACGAAGGACGGCAAGCGGGTCGGGTTCGAGGTCTCCGCCGACCTGGCCACGGTCACCCAGCGGGCGGCCCGGCCGGGCGGCGGTGGCAAGGACGGCGGCCGGGGCGGTCACGGCGGCGAGCGGCCGAGCACCGCCCCCGGCGACTCTGCCGGAGACTGAGCGCTTCCGCCGTCACGTCCTGATGCTCCCCGCCGCGGGGTGGCCGGCCGTCGCGCCGGCCACCCCGCGACACACCTGCGACATCGCCCCCACGCTCCCGGGACGCGACGCGTGAAGCGTCACGGGCATGCGTCACATCCCCTCGCTGGACGGACTGCGCGGCCTGGCCGTCGCCGGCGTGCTGCTCTTCCACACGGGTCACCTGCCCGGCGGCTTCCTCGGCGTGGACCTCTTCTTCGTCCTCTCCGGCTACCTGATCACGGCGCTGTTGCTGCGCGGCCCCGGCTCGCTGACCGCGTTCTGGGCCCGGCGGGTCCGGCGCCTGTTCCCCGCGCTCGCGGTCCTGCTCGCGGCCGTCACGCTGCTGGTCACGGCGTTCGGCGCCCCCGGCCTGCTGCGTTCCACGCTCTCCGACGGCCCCTGGGTGCAGGCGAACCTGGCCAACTGGCACCTGCTCGCGGAATCCGCCGGATACTGGGACCGCTTCGGCGAGGCCCGCGTCTTCGCCCATCTGTGGAGCATCGCGGTCGAGGAACAGTTCTACCTGCTCTGGCCCTTGATCGTGCTGGCCGCGGGCCCGCGCCGGACCTGGATCGCCGCGGCTTGCGGTGCGGTCGCGTCACTGACCCTCATGATCATCATGCTGGACCCGTCCGACCCGAGCCGCGTCTACACCGGCACGGACACACGCGCGTTCTCCCTGCTCCTGGGCGCGCTGGCCGCCGCACTGCCCCATCCGGCGAGGCTGCGCGCGCGAGTCGCCGGGCCGGCGATCGCTCTGCCCGCGCCATCGGCCGGGCCAACGCACGCGCCGGCGGCCGAGCCGCACGCACCTTGGGCCAGGCTGGCGAACGCGTCTCACGCACGATGGGCCGGCACGGTGGCCACGCTGCTCACGGCCGGAATCGGGGCGTCCTGGGTGCTGGCGGACGACACCGGAACACCGTGGCTGTTCACCGGCGGGTTGTTCCTGCACGCACTGGCCTCCGCGGCGCTGATCCGGCTCTGCGCACACGTGCCGGGCACCGTGGTCGCGCGAGCACTGTCATGGCGGCCGTTGCGATGGCTGGGCGGCATCTCCTACAGCCTCTACCTGTGGCATTGGCCGGTGATCGTGCTGCTGTCACCGAAGTCGACCGGCCTGAGCGGGTGGACGTGGACCGCGGTGGTCCTGGCCGTCTCCGTGAGCACGGCGATCCTGTCGAAACGGCTGGTCGAGGACCCGATCCGGTTCCGGGCGAACTGGGCGCGAGGCCGCGTCGGCACAGTCGTCTTCGCGGGCGCGACGGCCGTGCTGGCAGCGTTGTGGCTGATCATCCCGGGTCCCGCACCGATCTGGATCGACGTGGACAACCTGTGACAGTCCACGGGTTTGCCGGACCACGGCGAAACCGGCTCCTCGCGTCGTGCGGAGCGCCAGCGGAGCCCGACGCGAGGTTTGCCCGCGGGAGCAACGCTGCCGGACCACGCCGGAAGCGGGAAATGCATAAGATCTTGATCTTTACTGAGCTGCCGACGGGCAGATTGACCCTCGCGATCGCTCCAACCACTATTTCCCGAAATTTCGGGCATGGAGTGCCCGTTGATCACGGCGAGTCCGGACCTCGCCGCCGCGGCCGCCAGCCTCGGTGACGCGCCTCAGGAGCCGGTCAGCGGGCACGTGCGCAGCGGATCGGAGGCGGGTGTGGGCAGGGTGAACGTGGTGCGCACGCGGGTGGTCCGCGGTTCGCCGCGCTGGATGGCGACGCCGAGCGTGGTGCAGACGATCTGGTCGATGCCGCGCGGCGTGAGCTCGTAGTCGGCCAGCGGGAGTCTGAGGATGATCAAACCGGGCTCGGTGTCGGCCACCACGCGGGTGACGCCGTGCGCCTCGATCTCGGTGTGCAGGCCGGCGTCCTGCGGGGAGGCGTCGAGCAGCAGCGCCAGCGCCTCCGGGATCGTGCCGAGACGGCCGGTCTCGCGCAGCTGCGGGGCGAGCGCGCCGTCCTCGGTGACGAAGTAGAGCGTGACGCCCGGCGCGACACCGGTCGGTGCCTCGCCCGTCGTGATCACGCCGGACGGCCGCACGCCGCACCCGCCGAGGAGCACGGCCAGCGCGCCGATCAGCAAGAATCGCCTCATCGGTCCTCCGTGCCGAGGGGCAGGGACAGCGTGAAACGCGCGCCGCCGCCCGCGTCGGCGGCGGTGAGGTCGCCGCCGTGCAGGCGCGCGTTCTCCCGGGCTATCGACAACCCAAGACCGCTTCCGGGGGTACGGGAGCGCGCCGGATCCCGTTTCCAGAACCGCGCGAACACGTGTGGCAGCACGTCCGGCGGCAGGCCGGGCCCGGCGTCGGTGACCTCGATCAGCGCGTGGGCCGCGGTCGCGGCGACGCGCACCCTCACCGGCGGCCGGCCGTGGCGCAGCGCGTTGCCGACCAGGTTCGCGACGATCACGTCCAGGCGGCGGCGGTCGGCACGGGTCCGTACCGGAGACGGCGCGATCAGCTCCACCTCGCCGGTCCAGCCGCGGGCGCGCAGGCAGTCGCGGACCATGTCCACCAGGTCGGTCTCCTCCGTGCGCAGCGCGGCGGTGCCGGCGTCGAAGCGGGACACCTCCACCAGGTCCTCGACCAGGCGGGTGAGGCGGCCCACCTCGGTGATCGCCATCTGGGCGGATTCGCGCGCGTCCGGTTCCAGCGCGCCGGCGGTGGCGGCGAGCACGTCCACGACCGCGGTCAGCGTGGCCAGCGGTGTGCGCAGCTCGTGCGAGACGTCGGCCGCGAACCGGCGCGCGTCCGCCTGCATGGTCTGCAGCGCACCGGCCATCTCGTTGATCGTGACGGTCAGGTCGGTCAGCTCGTCCGCGCCGCGCGGGACGGTCCGCGCGGTCAGGTCGCCCGCGGCCAGGCGGCGGGCGGTGTCGCGCAGCCGGCGTACCGGG
Source organism: Catenuloplanes japonicus (assembly GCF_000717135.1). Lineage (GTDB taxonomy): Bacteria > Actinomycetota > Actinomycetes > Mycobacteriales > Micromonosporaceae > Catenuloplanes > Catenuloplanes japonicus. The sequence continues at coordinate 636,724 of NZ_JNXY01000001.1, read as the reverse complement.
CGCAGCACGCTGCCGGCCGCGGCCAGCGCCAGCAGCGCGGAGAGCGGCAGCGCGAGCGCGGCGGTCCGGGCGGCGTCGCGGGCGAGTCCGTCGATCTGCCGGTCGACCGGGCCGAGATCGCGGGCGGCGTAGACCTCGAGGCCGGACGGGGTACGGCTGCCGTCCGGCGCGGTGGTGACGACGGGCGCGCCGATCAGCAGCCAGGGGCCGTCGACGCGCTGGGCCGCCAGGCGGTGCGTGTCGCGCATGCTCGCGCGTACCGTGGCGAGGTCGAAGGTGTTGATCGTGCCGTTCTCCGAGGTCAGGTCGGCGTAGGTGACCAGCGTGTCCGGGCCGACCGCGGCGCGCAGCCGGTCCAGCGCGTCCTGGTCGGGCGGGAACGTCAGCTCCGGCGCGATCGCGCTGATCTGGGCCGCGACCGCCGCGGTGAGCTGCTGCTGCGCGGCCGTGACCAGCGCCGCGCTGGCCGAGGTGACGCTCGCCCAGGCCGCCGCGGCCGCGCCGAGCACGGTCACCAGCACGAACGCGGTCACCAGCCGCAGGCGCAGGCTCACACCGGGCCGAACCGGTAGCCGAAACCGCGGACGGTCTGCACGAACTCCGGCGCGGCCGGATCCGTCTCGATCTTGGCGCGCAGCCGTTGCACCGCGTTGTCGACCAGCCGGGAATCGCCGAGGTAGTCGTGCTCCCACACGTCCTGCAGCAGCTGCTGACGACTGAGGACGCGGCCGGGGTGCCGGGACAGCGTGAGCAGCAGCCGCATCTCGGTCGGCGTCAGCGTGACCGGCTCGCCGCGCCGGGACACGGTCAGCGCGGTGGTGTCGATGCGCAGATCCCGATGGGTACGGAGGCCGTCCGGATCACCGGTGCTCCGCCGCAGGACCGCACGGATGCGGGCGTCGAGCACGGCCGGCCGGGCCGGCTTGATCACGTAGTCGTCCGCGCCGGCCTCCAGGCCGCCGACCACGTCGACGTCGTCGCCGCGGGCGGTGAGCATGATGACCGGGACGTCGGTTCTGTCGCGCACGCGGCGGCAGACCTCGAAGCCGTCGAGATCCGGCAGCATCAGGTCCAGCAGGACGAGGTCGGGGAGGTCGCCGGCCAGCGCGGCCAGGCCGGCCTGCCCGGTGCCGGAGGTGCGCAGGTCGTAGCCGAGCCGGGACATCGCGAGCTCCAGCCCGCGCCTGACCAGCGGGTCGTCCTCGATCAGCAGTATCGCCACCACAGGGTCAAGTATCGGGGCAGCGGGGTGGGGTGCCGAGCGGGCGCGGGTCGTTGCGACAGAGCTGCGACACGGGGTGCGTGCGGTGCCGGGGCGGCTGCGACAGAGCTGTGACGTGACGGCGTGGAGGCCGGGACATGGCGGCGGCACCGTTCATCGGCATGAAGACTCGTATCGGCATCACCGTCGGCGCCCTCCTCCTGAGCGCCTGCAGCAGCCCTTCCCCGACGCCTGTGCCTGTGCGCCCTGACCTCGGCGCGGTTCTCTTCGCCGGTGATTCCGTCGCCGCCGGTGAGTCCGCGCCGTTGACCGAGGCGTTCGCCGCGGCCGGCGTGCGGTTCCGGTCGATCGCGTCCGAGGGCGGCGGCAACGTCGTCGGCCCGAACGCGGAGGCCACCTGGGAAACGCTCCCCGCCGCGATCGCCGAGGACAGGCCGGCCGTGGTCATCTACCAGATCACCACCTACGACTGGGGCACCGAGCCGGAGCAGCGCGCCGCCTACACCCGCCTGGCCGAGTCCGTCGGCGACGCCACGCTGGTCATCGTCACCGTGCCGCCCATCCGCGCCGACGACTTCTACACCCCGCACCTGGCCGACCTGGCCCGCACCGCCACCGTGGCCCGCGACGTCCCCGGCGCCCACCTGCTCGACGCGTCCGAGGTCTGGGGCACAGAATTCACGCCGGACGGCCGCAGCACCGACGGCATCCACACCTGCCCGCAGGGCGCGGCCCGCTTCACCACCTGGCTGCTGCGCGCACTGGCCGCGCTCTGGCCCGGCTTCACCCCGCCCGCGCCGGACACCTGGGCGAACACCGGCTGGTCCACCGACCGGCGCTTCGTCGGCTGCTGAGGCCCCGGGAGCCCGTTTCAGGTGATTTGTGCGCTGAATCTCCGCCGTTCCTCTCGGATGGGGGCGTAAGCAGGCGATGGGAGCGATGCCAGCACTCCCCCACTCGCGTCGCGGCCCGGAGGCCAGTTATGAGCACGGTGACAGGCGGTGAGCCGCTTGCGCGGCGGAACCGGTTCGACGATCTGCGCGTGAACGCGAAGATCCTGACCGCGGTGTGCGCGGCGGTCGCGGTGGCGGTGGTGGTCGGCGTGGTCGGGCTGCTGAAGCTGCGGGATGCCGCGAACTCGGCGGACACGATCTACAGCAGCAGCGTGACCAGCATCAAGGCGGTCGGCGAGGTCAAGGCGGAGATCTACAAGACGCGGCTGGCGGCGGCGAACCAGGCGGTGTCGCAGACCGAGGCGGACCGGCAGACGTACGGCGAGCAGTTCGCCGGCTACGTGAAGTCCTTCGAGGCGGCGATGGACGCCTACCGGGCCAGCGTGCCCTCCGGCGACGCCGCCACGATCGAGGCGCTGGACGCGGCGTGGCAGGAGTACCTGACGATCGCGCAGAACGAGCTGCTGCCGGCCGCGGCGCGCGGGGACACCGCGACCTGGGCGTCCGTGCGTTCGGCGAAGGTCGGTCCGCTGATGAAGACCGTGGACGCGGCGCTCGCCGACCTGGACAAGGCCGAGACCGCGGACGCGAAGAAGAACGCGGACGCCGCGGTCACCGGGTACGAGTCCGGCCGCCTCACCTCGATCATCGTCATGGTGGCCGGCGCCGTGATCGCGCTCGCGCTCGGCGTCATCGTGGCCCGCCGGATCGTGGCCTCGCTGGTGCGCGTGAAGAACGTCGCGGAGGGCCTGGCCGTGGGCGACCTGACCCGGACCAGCGGCGTGACCTCGCGGGACGAGACCGGCCAGATGGCGCAGGCGCTGGACACCGCGGTCGGCAACCTCCGGCGTACCGTGCAGACCATCGACGGCTCCGCGTCGTCGCTGGCCAGCGCCGCCGAGGAGATGACCAGCACCTCCATGCAGATCGCGAACTCGGCGCAGGAGGCCGCGACGCAGGCGCAGGCCGTCACGGCCGCGGCCGAGGACGTGTCCCGCAGCGTCGAGACCGTCGCCGCCGGCGGCGAGGAGATGGGCGCGTCGATCCGGGAGATCTCACAGAACGCGGCCGAGGCCGCGCGGGTGGCCTCGGAGGCGGTCAGCATCACGTCCGCCACGTCCGCGACCATGAACAAGCTGAACGAGTCGTCCGCGGAGATCGGCAACGTCATCAAGGTGATCACCGCGATCGCGGAGCAGACCAACCTGCTGGCTTTGAACGCGACGATCGAGGCCGCCCGCGCCGGGGACGCCGGCAAGGGCTTCGCCGTGGTCGCGTCCGAGGTCAAGGACCTGGCGCAGGAGACCGCGCGGGCCACGGAGGACATCTCCCGGCGGGTCCAGGCGATCCAGGCGGACACGACCGGTGCGGTGGCCGCGATCGAGGAGATCACGGCCGTGATCGGCCGGATCAGCGACTTCCAGACCACGATCGCGTCCGCGGTCGAGGAGCAGACCGCGACCACGGCGGAGATGAACCGCAGCGTGAGCGAGGCGTCCGGCGGTACCAACGAGATCGCCGCGAACATCACCATGGTCGCGCAGGCCGCGGAGACCACCAGCCGCGGCGTCGCCGAGACCCAGCAGGCGACCGGCGAGCTGGCCCGCATGTCCAGCGACCTGAACACGCTGGTCGCCGGCTTCCGCTACTGATCGGCACTGCGCGCCGGGTCGTGACCTTCCGTCACGGTCCGGCGCGCAGTGGTTTCCCGGGCCACGGCGGAACCGGCTCCGAGCGTCGAGCGGAGCGCCGGCGGAGCACGACGCTCGGTTCGCCCGCGGGAGCGGCGCTGCTGCACCACGCCGCTTCTAGCCCTTGATTTTCCCGCCCTGGACCGTCGGTAGCCCGATCGCCTCGCGGACCGCCAGCTCCGTCGGGCTCGGCCCCGGCGCGCCGACGGCCGCCAGCGCGGCCAGGAACGCCGGCTCGTCCGCCGCGTCCACCGCCGCCTGCCACTTCTCCCGCAGGATCGTGTCCTCCGCGATCAACGCGTCCATCTGCGGCCGCAGCGTCTCGAAGCCGGTGCGGTAGACCGCGTCGCGCTCGCCGAGGTGCCGGACGACCGCGAGCGCGGCGTTGCGGCGCGTGGAGAACGTCCCGTCCGCGAACGCGATCCGCGCCTGCAGGTGCACGAACGCGGCCGAGCCCGGGAACCGGTGCTGGTCGTTGCTGAGCTGTCCCGGCGGGAGCGCGCGCACCGTCTCGGTCGGCAGGTCACCCTCGAACGCGTAGTAGCAGTAGACCCCGCGGTGCCCGGCCGCCCACTGCTGCGCGGTGGGGATGAACCACCGCACCCGCGCGCCCACCGGCACCGTCATCGTGTCGAGCAGTTCGCGGATCATGGCGGCCTCGCACGCTAGCGGCGCGCCGTCCTCCAGCTTCGCCACGTCCGCGTAGTCGTCGGACATCTCCTCGTCCGGCTTGCCCTGCCGCTTCATCATCTCCGCGTTGTGCGGCCGTGCGCAGTCCACCTGCCTGATCCCGGCCGGCACGAACGCGCCCTCGGTCGCGTCCGGCAGATCGAAGCAGCCCTCGCCGCCCAGCCGCTCCATCGCCTCCCAGGCGTCACCGCCGGTGCCGAGCACGCGGTTCCCGACGAACCAGCCGCCGGTGAGCACCGCCACCAGCGCCACCGCTATCCCGACAACGATGGCGAACCTGGCCACCGGCCCCGGCCCGACCTGCTCCGTGCTCATCCCTGATCTCTCCCCGTCTGTGGTGCGCCGGGGAAGAATAGCGACCGGGCTCAGAACGTGAAGCGGTAGCCGACCGGTGAGGGGCGGGCCCTCACCGGTCAGCACCACATCAGCGCAGCGTCAACGCGTACAGCTGGAGTCGCGTGTCGTTCGGCAGCGTGATCGAGCGGATCTGCTTTCCGGAGGCCAGCGGCACACTGAGCCCGAACAGGCTCACCGGCGGCCCGTCGACGCCCTGCCCCGCCTTGATCCGGTGCGGCATGGACAGGACCGTGGTGGTCCCGGCCGAGGCGCTGCCGCACCAGTCCGCGACCGTGATGGCCCGGGACTCCGAGCTGCCGTCCGCGTAGCCGATGGTCAGCGCGCCGCTGACCGGACCGTTGTGGCTGGTCGCGACCACCTCCAGCGAGGTGTGCGCACCCTGCGGCAGCACCAGCGACTGACCGGCGGCGGTGAGGAAGTTCCGGGCCGTACCCGCGGGATCCGGGGCGTGGAAAGCGACGCCGTTCCAGGTGACCGGACCGGCTGCGGGCAGCAGGTCCGCGTCGTAGCTCCACCCGCCCGTGTCGAAGTTGCCCTGGTCCGAGGCGGCGACGGTGGCGGTGCCGTCGCGGGTCAGCTCCGGCGTCAGGTCGACCGCGCAGGACGTGCCGGCCGCACAGGACAGTGCGGGACGGATCACGACCGAGGCGGTACGCGTGACCGTGTTCGCGCCGCCGGCCGTGACCGTGATCGGGTAGGTCCCGTTCGGCACGGAGGCGGGCGCGGTCACCGTGATCGTGGCGCTGGTGGACACCGGCAGGTGCGACGAGCGCAGCTCCGGCAGTCGTTTCGGCGTGACCGTGACCGTCCAGCCGGCGGGGCCGGTGGCGGTGACGGTCGGGCGTATGGAACCCGGCGCCTGGGCCACGATGTCCGCGGTGAACGTGGTCGTGCCACCGGACGGCAGCGCGGCCGACGCCGGACGCAGTGACAGGTCGATGTGCTTGCGGCCGTCCTGCGGCGCCTTGTTCACGGACGGCGGCTCGGCCGCGGCCGGCGTGCCCCACGAGGACGGCGACGATCCGACCGTGTGCCGCAGCGACCCGCCGTCCGCCACGGAGCTCCACGTCACCCAGTTCTTCGTGACACGCGCGTTGTCCAGCCGCACGTCCTGGATGTAGCGGTTGGCGTCGGTGACGCCCGGGGCGGTGATCCGCAGCGTGCCGGTACCGGTCGTCACGGTCGCGGACGGGAACAGCGGGGTGGAGACCGCGAGGACGTCCGCGCCGCTCATCGTCGGGTAGAGGCCCAGCGCGGAGAAGACGAACCAGGCGCTCATCGTGCCCAGGTCGTCGTTGCCGGTCATGCCGTCGGGCCCGGTGGTGAACAGCGTCATCGCGGCCCGGACCACGGTCGCGGCCTTCGCGGGCGCGCCGGCCCAGTGGTACATGTACGGCGCGAGCAGGTCGGGCTCGTTGTTCGGGTTGTAGGTGGGCTTGGCGTAGTAGTCGTACGGCGCCGCGATCCAGTCGGTGCGCGCGGTCCCGGCCGGGTCGGTGAGCAGCTTGTCGTAGACGAAGAAGTCGTCCAGGCGCTTCTCCGTGCTCTTCCGCCCGCCCATCAGCGAGACCAGCCCGGCCGGGTCCTGCGGGACGAGCCACTGGTACTGGTACGCGCCGCCCTCGTGGAACTGGTGCCCGGCCTCGACCGGGTCGTACGGCGTGACCCAGGTGCCGTCCACGGTGCGCGGGCGGAACTGGTTCGTCCCGGCGTCCCACAGGTTGCGGTACCACTGGCCGCGCGCGGCGAACAGCTTCTCGTCCGCGGTCTTGCCCAGGCCGCGGGCCATCAGCGCCAGCGAGGCGTCCGCCAGCGAGTATTCCAGTGTGGACGAGGCCGGGTGCACGCAGTCGTTGTCGCCGCCCTTGTGCACGCAGTCCGTGCCGAGCTGCAGGCCGGAGGGGATGTAGCCGCGGTCCGCGTAGTAGCCGACGCCGGTGCGCCCGTTGTACGGCGACCCGGCCGGCGGCTGCGACGTGGCGTTGGCCCGCAGCAGCGCGTACGCCTCCTGCTCATGCCCGGCCAGGAGCCCCTTGGACCACGCCTCGACCAGGAACGGGGTCACCGGGTCGCCGGTCATGATGTTGGTCTCGCTGTTGGCCAGCGCCCACCGGGGCAGCCAGCCGCCGTCACGCCCGATCGCGACCACGGACAGCGCCACATCACGCGCGACGTCCGGCGCGACCAGCTCCAGCAGCTGGTTCTGCGGGCGGTAGGTGTCCCAGAGCGAGAAGTTCTGGTACGGCGTGTAGCCGGCCGCCACGTGCGTCTGCCGGTCGAAGCCGACGTAGGTGCCGTCCACGTCGGCGGCCACGTTCGGGTGCAGCAGCGAGTGGTAGAGCGCGGTGTAGAAGACGGCGCGCCGCTCCTCCGTACCCCCGGTGACGTTGATCCTGTTGAGCTCCTGAACCCACCGGTCGCGGAGCGCGCCGCGGACCGCGTCGAAGTCGTAACCGTCACCGGTCTCGGCGGTGAGGTTCTTCCGGGCGCCGTCCAGCCCGGTGTAGGACAGGCCGACCTTGACCGTCACGTCCCGGTCGCTGCTCGCGTCGAAGGTGACGTAGGCGCCGTTGCCGCCCGAGCCCGCCGCGTCCCGGCTGCCCGCGCTCACCGTCGCGCCGCGCCAGGTGCCGAACGCGGCGAACGGCCGGTCGAAGCTCGCGGTGAAGTAGACCGTGTGGTCGTCCTTGCCGGCGCAGAAGTTGCCCGCGTTGACCCGGCCCTCGATCGTGCGGTCGCCGACCACGTGGATCTCCGAGCCGAACACGTTCTGGTTCGCCTTGCCGGTGTTGAACAGCACGTTCGCCTGGCCGGTCGCCGGGAACGTGTAGCGCTGCCAGCCGGTCCGCGCGGTCGCGGTCAGCTCCGCGTCGATGTCGTAGGTGCTCAGCCCGACCCGGTAGTAGCCCGGCGACGCCTCCTCGTCCGCGTGCGAGAACGCGGACCGATAGGCATTGTGGTCGGTGCTGGTCACCGCGCCCGTGGTCGGCATGATCGGCAGCTCGCCGGCCACGCCGCAGCCCACACCGGACAGGTGCGTCTGGCTGAACCCGTAGATCGAGTCGGCCAGGTAGTCGTAGCCACCCTGCCCTCCCGTATCCGGGCTGACCTGCACCATGCCGAACGGCGCGGCCGCCCCGGGGAACGTGTTGCCGAAGTTCTGCGAGCCCACGAACGGCTTCACCAGATCGACCGGCTGCGGGTCCGGCCCGGCAGCGGCGTGTGCCGCGGGCGCGACGAGCGTCGCCACCACGAGCAGATGTCGGAACATCGACATACCTCCATCACGACAGTGTGACGATCTTGCTACCGGCGCGTGACGGAAGTCAATCTCCCGCCATCCCCGTTGATCAACGAGTCGCGGCGCGATCACGCCCGGTGCATCGATAAATGTGCCTTAAATCCATTGATCGGGCGGGGTGATCCGGCCTGAAATGGTGGTCGTGAAGAATATTCGGAGAAAAGCCGGATTTGCCGGCCTGCTGGCGTTTGCGGTGCTGGTCCCGGGCGCGCTCGCGCTCACCGCCCACGCGGACGTCGCCGCGATCAACCTGGACGATCCCGCCAAGAAGGAGATCGCCATGCAGCTGGTCTCCAGCGCGGAGAACTCCTCACTGGACTGGCGCGCGCAGTACGCCTACATCGAGGACATCGGCGACGGCCGCGGCTACACGGCCGGGATCATCGGCTTCTGCTCCGGCACCGGCGACATGCTCGAGGTCGTCGAGCGCTACACGGCCGCGAAACCGTCCAACGTGCTGGCCAAATACCTCCCGGCGCTGCGCGCGGTCAACGGCACCGACTCACACGCCGGCCTCGACCCGGGCTTCACCGGCGACTGGCGTACCGCGGCCGCCGACACCGTCTTCCAGACCGCCCAGAACGCGGAACGCGACGCCACCTACTTCAACCCCGCCGTCGCCCAGGGCAAGGCGGACGGCCTGCGCACGCTCGGCCAGTTCATCTACTACGACGCGCTGGTCATGCACGGCCCCGGCAACGACGCGGTCAGCTTCGGCGGCATCCGCGCCACCGCGCTCCGCAACGCCACCCCGCCCTCCCGCGGCGGCGACGAGACCGCCTTCCTCAACGCGTTCCTCGACGCCCGCGTGGCCGCCATGAAGACCGAGGAGGCCCACAGCGACACCAGCCGCGTCGACACGGCCCAGCGCGTCTTCCTCCGCGCCGGGAATTTCGACCTCGCCCCTCCGCTGCGCTGGCACGTCTACGGCGACGCCTTCGAAATCCTCCGCTGAGCCGGTCCGGGAACGCCCCCGGATCCCGCTCCCGCTGACGCGACCGTCCGGCACGCGCACCGGCCGAGAAGAACAACCCCCGAACCCGATCTTCCCGCTTCCGGCGTGGTGCAGCCCGCATGCTCCCGCGGGCAAAACCTCCGATGATCGGAAGACTCCGCCGGCGCTCCGCTTCCGACCACCGGCCGGAGCCGGTCCCGCCATGGCCGGGCACAGGCCGCGATTCCCGCGCCCGGCCCGGCCCGCGGGGCCCGCACGTTCCGCGCACTCCGAAGACCGGGGCGTCAGGCCGACACGGAGGGTCGCGGGAGCGGAGACCTGAGGTGGTCGGCGACCGCTATGGCGACGTCGTCGCGGCCCCAGGCGGCGACGACCTGAAGGCCGACGGGGAGGCCGGAGAGCAGGCCGGCCGGGACGCTGACCGCGGGGTTGCCGGTCAGGTTGAGGTGCCAGCAGGGGTCGCCGACGAACGGGCCGGGAGGCGGGCCGTCGAAAGCGTGGGCGACCGTCAGCGTGGTGGGGGTGATCAGCGCGTCCACCTCGGCGAACAGGTCGGCGAGCGCGGTCGCGTTGTGGTTGCGGACCTCGGTGGCGGACCTCAGCGCGGGGCCGGAGACCTCCCGGCCGTTGTCGGCGGCGTACAGCGCCTCCCACGCCTCCGTGACCGGGAGCAGCGCGATCGTTGCCTCGGCCACCTCGATGCCGGGGACGTCGAGCGCGGACCGGACGACCGCGTCCACCGCCGCGTCCGCGTGCACGCCGGCAAGACCGGGCAGGTAGGCCACCCGCCATGATCCGCCGAACACGGTCGGGACCGGCCAGGGCGGCTGCGCGGACGGGTCGCGGCGGTCGGGGCCGGAGACCAGCGCGGTCACGGCCACCACGTCGTGGAGGTCGGCGCCGATGATGCCGGGCGTGAGCAGGCCGCTCAGGTCGGGGCGGAAGCGGGGGATCCGGCCGGCGGTCCCCTTGACGCCGACGACGCCGCAGAACGCGGCCGGAATACGCAGCGAGCCGCCGCTGTCGCCGCCGGTCGCGATCGGGACCACGCCGGCCGCCACCGCGGCTGCCGCGCCCGCGGACGAGCCGCCGGGCGACCGGGTCACGTCCCACGGGTTGCGGGTGAAGCCGGCGCCGTTCCAGCCGTGCGTCTGCGCGGGCGAACCGGGGCGCGACCGGGTGGACACGCCGATCGGGATCGCGCCGGCCGCCACCAGGCGGGTCACGATCGGCGCGGTCGCGGGCGTGCCGGACTTGATCAGGAACGGCACGCCGGTGAGCGGGCCGTCCACGGGGGAACGGGCGGCCGCCAACGCGCCGGACGCGTCCAGTGAGTCGAGGAAGTGCAACACCGGATCCAGCCGTACGGCGGCGTCCAGCGCCTCCTCGACGGTGGAGAGCGCGCTGCGTACCCCCGAATGGATGTGATCTGCGATCTCCAGCGCGGTCATGCGTGTAGTGAATCATCGAGAGCGCGGCGAAGCGGTCAGGCCGGGGTGACGGCGTGGCTGGCCAGCAGCGCGAGCGCGTCGGCGTCCGGGGAGCCCGGCGCGGTGTGGTAGACCGTCAGCGTGTGCTCGCCGCCGCCGACGCGCATCGTCTCGTAGTCGACCGTGAACGCGCCCACCACCGGATGCGCGAAGCGCTTGCGGCCGGTGGACCGGAGCCGGACGTCCTGCCGGGACCACATCCGCGCGAAGTCCGGGCTCCGCGCGGTCAGCTCGCCGACCAGCGCGGCCAGGCGGGGACCGGCCGGGTCCGCGTCCGCGCGCAGCCAGGCCACGGACTGGCGGGCCAGATCCTCCCAGTCCGGGAACAGCGTGCGCGCGTCCGGCTCCAGGAACATCACACGGATCAGGTTGCTCCGCCGCGCCACGCCGGGGTGGATCGCGACCGCGAGCGGGTTGGCGGCCAGCACGTCGCCGTACCGGTCCTGCACGATGGCCGGCGTGTCCCGCCACACGTCGAGCAGCCGCAGCAGCCCCGCGCCGACCCGTTCCGGCTGCTCCGGGTCGCGGCGGGGCGTGGCCAGACGGCGCAGGTGAGCGGACTCGGCCGCGTCCAGGCGCAGCACCCGGCCGAGCGCGGCGAGCACCTCGGCGGACGGACGGCGCTCGCGGCCCTGCTCGAGGCGGATGTAGTAGTCCGTGCTGACGCCCGCCAGCACCGCCACCTCGTCGCGGCGCAGCCCCGGGACACGCCGGCGGCCGCCACCGGGCAGCCCCGCCTCCTCCGGCCGCACCCGGCTCCGGTGGGCGCGCAGGAAGTCGCCGAGCAGGTTGTCCACGCAGGCCACGGTAGCCGCGCGGGCGCCGGCCAGGGTAGGAGTCCGGCACCTATGAAAAGTCCGGCTCTGCGCAGCCGCGGAGATCGCTGCCAGCGTGGACCGCATGACACCGGAAGAGATCAACACATTCCTGGCCGCGGTCGCCGACGGTTTCCGCTCGATGCGCTCGCCGATCCTGCACACCCCGGCCGAGGCGGGCCTGGACTTCGAGGACGTCACGTTCCCGTCCCGTGACGGTGTGCCGCTGGAGGGCTGGTTCATCCCCGCCCCCGGCGCCACGAAGGTCATCATCGCCAACCACCCGCTGTGGTTCAACCGCGCCGGCCTGCCCTCGCACCTGGAGCCGTGGAAGTCGCACTGGGCCCCGACCGGCAACGACGTCGAGGTCACCTTCATCCCCGACTACCGCATCCTGCACGACGCCGGCTACCACGTGCTCGCCTACGACATGCGCAACTTCGGCCTCAGCGGCAGCGCCAACGGCGGCGTGATCAGCGGCATCTTCGAGGCCCGCGACGTCCTCGGCTCCCTCGACTGGGTACGCGCCCACCCCGGCCTCCGTGACGCCGCCATCGGCCTCCTCAGCCGCTGCATGGGCGCCAACGCCACCCTGTTCGCCATGCGCCAGGACCCGGCCGCCTTCCACGACGTCCGCTGCCTGGTCGCTCCCCAGCCCCTCTCCCCGCGCATCACGCTGGAACAGACCCTGACCCTGGCCGGCGTCGATGCCGCCGCCCACATGCCCACCCTCGAGTCCCTGATCCGCCTGCACAACAGCGCCCCGCTCGACGACCTCTCGCCGGTCGGGCCCGCGTCCTCGGTCACTGTGCCGACGCTGCTCTACCAGGTCCGCGACGACGTCCTGACCCGGCCGAGCGACGTCCAGGCCGTCTTCGACGCCATCCCGATCGACGACAAGGATCTGTTCTGGATCGAGGGCTCCACCCGCCGCTGGGACGGCTACCTCCACTTCGCCCAGCACCCCGCCCGCGCCCTCGCCTGGTTCGCCGACCACATGAAGTGACCTGACCTCGCGCCTTCCCACATTCGAGACCCAAGATCCTTGCGTACGTCAGCTAGAAAGGTGACGGCCCGCCGGAGGCATCTCACGCGTCCGGATAGCGCGCGACCAGCGCTGCCAGAGTCGCCGTGATGCCCTTGGCGTTCTGGGCCGGGAAGCCGAGCAGCGGCGCCATCCACGGAGCCCGTGACGTGCTGTAGTCGAACGTCTCGGTGACCTCGGTACGCCCCGGCGTCTGCGCGGCGAACTCCCACCGCCACCGGTGCCCCAGCGGATGCCGCCATTCGATCAGCCGGTCCTGCGCGAACGCGGTCACCACCGATGTGATCTTGTACGGCATCCCGAACTGCCGCATCGGAACCGTGAAGCGCGCGCCCTCCGAGAGCTGGTGCGGCCCCTCGACCGCCTCACGACGGACCGTCCCGGAGCCGTCCAGCTCCGGGTGCCGGTGCGGATCCGCGACCAGCGCGAACAGTTCGGCGGCGGGCGCGTTCACCAGGGCGCGGCGGGAGACCCGGCGCGGGCCGGTGTCCACCTCGGTCACGATGTCGGTCATGGCTGCATTCTGCCCCGGCACGGCCGGTCCGCGCCGCTCCCGGCCCGAACAAAGGGAAGCAGAACCCGGTCACGCGCGGACGCGGTTGCGGCCCTCGCGCTTCGCGGCGTAGAGCAGCGCGTCGGCGCGGCCCATCGCCTCGGAGGGTTCCTCACCGGGGCGGATCTCCGCGACGCCGATGCTGGCGGTGACGGACAGCCCGGCCGCGATGTCCTGCCACTCGTGGGCCTCGACCGCGTGCCGCAGCCGCTCGCAGGCGCGCACCGCGTCGTCCAGGCCCGAGCGCAGCATCAGCACGAACTCCTCGCCGCCCTGCCGGCCGGCCACCCCCGGGACCGCGCCGAGCAGGTCGGCGATGCTGCGCAGCACATCGTCGCCGACCGCGTGCGAGTAGGTGTCGTTGACCTGTTTGAAGTGGTCGAGATCGACGAGTGCTACGCACACCGGCTCGGCGGCGGCGAGCGCGGCCTGCAGGCCCGCGTCGAAGCCGCGCCGGTTGGGCAGGCCGGTGAGCGGGTCGCGTTCGGCGAGCGCGCGGAACTCCTCGACGGCGAACTGCGCGTGCGCGAACCGGGCGACCAGCTCGCTCTGCTGCGAGCGGCGCAACGTCCACGCGTCGTGGAACTCGACCATCGTGCGGTAGGCGGCCTCGAAATCGCCGAGCCCGGCCTGCCCGACCGCGATCTGGCGGAGCGCGGCCACGGCGGTGTCCGCGACGCCGTTGCGGGCCGCGATCGCCCGGCAGCGGTCGAGGGTGCGCAGGCCCCCGGCCCAGTCGCCGTCCCGGTACTGGATCTCGGCGAGCGTGATCAGTGCGGCCGGGATCGCGTCCGAGTCGGTCGTGGGGGCCTGCTCGGCCGCGTAGACGATCATCCGCTCGGCCTCGTCGAACTCGCCGCTCTCCAGCAGTACGCGCGCGACCGTGTCCGCGACCGAGCTGCTCAGCTGCGTGCCGGTGGACTCCGCGCAGGCCTGGAGCCGGGCGACCATCGCGCGGGCGGTGGTGAGGTCGCCCGCGGCGCAGGCGCACCAGGCCCAGTTGTTCAGATTCACGATGATCATCGAGGGTTGCCCGGACGCCTCGGCGAGCGCCTGCGCCACCTCGAACTCCTCGGTCGAGATCCGGCCGGGCCGCTGCGCGTTGACCATCGCGGCCAGGACCAGCGCGTGATCGGCGCGCACCGGCAGCGGGTCGCCCTCCTCGAGCATGCGCATCGCCTGCAGGGCGTGCCGGACCGCACGATCGTTGTCGCCGACCCGCCACAGCCCTCCGGAGACGACCGCGTGCGCATGCGCGCGGACCACGCGGTCCTCGGTGGCGGAGAGCACCCTGCGGGCGAGCGTGACGCCCTCGTCCGCGCGCCCGTTGCGGTTGTCCACGTCCGCGACGACGAGCCGGGCGAGGTCGGCCCAGCGGGTGTTCCCCGCGGCGGCGGCCGCGTCCGCGAGCGCGACGGCGCGTGCGCTCAGGCCGTCGTGGGAGCGGTAGAGGTCCGCGATCAGCTGCCCGACCTGGTCGGCGAAGGGCTCATGATGGGACGGCGTCATGGCTGCTGGCCGACCGTTCTGGGCGGTATGTGCTGACTTTTCATACGATATCACCGCACCGCGCCGGAGAGTGGCCGAATCGTCACCCGCGCACGGTAGTCGCGGACTGCCGCCGGGCAGCCGAGCGACGCGCCGCGGGATCGATGTGATTCACGCGAACACCGCGCAGTACTGTGCCGTCGAACGTGGACCACAAGAGCGATGCTGAGGAGATCGTCCGGTGAGCGTACTTCCCATTCGTACCGTCGAGGATCCGGTGTTGCGGTTGATCGCGGAGCCGGTGACCGCGTTCGACGCGGAGCTGGACCAGCTGATCACAGACCTGAGCGAGACGCTGGTCGCCTCCGGTGGCGCGGGGCTGGCCGCACCGCAGCTGGGCGTGAGCCTGCGCGTGTTCGCCCTCAATCCGGACCTGCCCGGCAACGATCTGCGGCTGGACCACCTGGTCAACCCGGTGCTGGAGTTCCCGGACGAGGAGGAGCAGCGCGGACCCGAGGGCTGTCTGTCCATTCCGGGCATCTACCTCGACACCAGGCGCCGGATGAACGTGGCGGCCAAGGGATACACGAAGCTCGGCGACCCGGTGCAGGTCGTCGGCGCGGGCCTGATGGCGCGGTGCATCCAGCACGAGACCGACCACCTGGACGGCGTGCTCTTCATCGACAAGCAGGACGCGGAGGCACAGGCACGGCTGATCGCCACGATGCGCGCGGCGTCCTGGTGGGACGATCGGACGGTGAAGGTCAGCCCCCACTGACATCAGCTATTGTCGCTGTTCCATACAGTTGCCGGATGGAGAACGACGCGGTGCGGGTACGACTCCGGGTGCAGGGGGACAACCCCGACGACGTACGGAATCTGCGGTCCTGGTTGCAACAGGAGCGTGACGTGCGGACACACGGCGATCTTCGGTACGCGGACACCACCGGCAACGAGGACATGGGCGCCGGCATCGAGTTGCTGAGCCTGCTCGCCGGCAGCGGCCTGACGCTGCTGCAGATCGGGCTCGCGGTCGCCCAATGGAGGGACACCCGGCACCCGGCACCGACCGTGACCATCACGCGGGAGACCGAGGACGGCCGGACCGTCACGATCGAGACGTCGGATCCGGGCGCGGTCGCGGCGGCGATGCGCGAGCTCGGCGGGTCATGACGCGTTCGGATCTGGCCGATCCGGCCGCTTCCCAGGTGGTGCTGATCGGCGCCACCACCTACACCCGCCTGCCCGCGCTGCCCTCCGTGGCGGCGAACGTGGCCGCGCTCGCCGAGTTGCTGCGCGACCCGCAGCTGTGGGGCCTCCCGCCGGAGAACTGCCACGTGGTGCTGGACGTGACCAGTCCCCGCGAGGTCGGCCGCGCGATCCGCACGGCTGCGGCGTCCGTCACCGAGGGCGGGCTGCTGCTGGTCTACTACGCCGGGCACGGCCTGATCGACCCGATCAACGGGCAGCTGATCCTGGCGCTGGCCGAGTGCGAGCCCGAGGTGCCGGACGAGGCGGGCCTGCCCTACGACTGGGTCGGCCGCGCCATGGCCGGCGCGGCCGCGACCCGTCGCGTGGTGATCCTGGACTGCTGTTACGCGGGCCGGGCCGACGGCCTGATGTCGGCCGGGACCGGCGGCACCGACGAGGTCGCGGACGTGGCCGAGCTGGACCGGACCTGCCTGTTCGTGTCCGCGCCGTCGAACCGGCGCGCGGCCGCGCCCGAGGGCGAGAAGTACACCGCGTTCACCGGCGAGCTGCTGCGGGTGCTGCGCGACGGCATCCCGGGCGGCGACCCGGTGCTGACCATGGCCGCGATCTGGCGACGGGTCCGCACCGCGCTCACCGCCCGCGGTTTCGAACGCCCGGAGCTGCGGGAACGCAATGCGGGCGGCAGCGTCGGCCTGGTCCGCAACGCGGCGCTGAGCAAGGAGGACCTGGCCGGCGTGATCCTGCGCGGCGGCCGCGGCGTCGCGGACCGGGACCTGGCCGGCGGCCGGATCCTGGTGCTGCGGCACGACGACACCGGCGCGATCGGCGTGGACCTGGACGGCCGCGCCTCCCCGCTGCCGGACGAGTTCGCGCCCGCCTGGCGGGAACGGCTCACCGAGGCCGGCGTGCGGTACGGCGGACCGGTCGCCCGGGACGGCTTCATCGCGCTGGCGCAGACGCGTCCCGCGGCCACGCCACCGCCGCAGTTCACCCCGATCCGCGATCGGCTCGGCGTGCTGTCGCTGGCCACGTCGCCGGAGGAGGTGCGGCACACGTTCGCGTGGATCCGGGTGTTCAGCGGGTACTTCGGATGGTCCCCCGGTG
Organism: Catenuloplanes japonicus; assembly: GCF_000717135.1. Classification (GTDB taxonomy): domain Bacteria; phylum Actinomycetota; class Actinomycetes; order Mycobacteriales; family Micromonosporaceae; genus Catenuloplanes; species Catenuloplanes japonicus. Next base: position 619,848 of record NZ_JNXY01000001.1, on the reverse strand, counting down.
AGCTGGAGTCCTATCTGGACAGCGGCGTCCTGGTCCGGGCCGCCGCCGACGATCCGAGGGGAGAGCTGTAAACCTCCCCCGTCCCCGCCACGAAAGTATCGAACATGACTTCCGAGCAGCTCCTCGCCGACCGGCTGTACGACTCCTTCCAGCGCGAGGAGCAGATCACGCTCATCCTCGGCTCCGGCATCGGCGCGGACGCCACCCCCGGCGTCGGTGACGTGCTCCGGCTCGCCGAGCAGTACGCGGTCGGCCGCAGCGACGGTGGCGACCTCACCCGCATGCTGCAGATGGCGCGGGCCCGCCTGGGCGAGGGCGCGCACACCGACCTCTACACCGAGTACCGGCGGATCTTCGCGAACTGGGTGGGCGGCGACGGCTTCGACGTGATCGCGCAGCAGTCCGTGCTGGAGAAGTACCGTCCGCCGGACCGGCTGGCCGGGCCGCTGGCCACGCACGGCATCTGGCAGCGGGTGACCGCGGACCTGGGCGAGGACCTGGAGAACGATCTCGGCTCCTGGATGCTGTCGCCCGCGGTGGAGGCGCTCGGCGCGGTGCTGGCCGGGCTGCCCGGCGCGTTCGACAACCGCATCCTGACCACGAACTTCGACCCGCAGCTGGAGGTCGCGATCCGTACCGCCAGCGGGCGGGCGATCACCACGCCGCTGGACATAGACGGCCGCTGGGACCCCCGCACCGGCTACGACGGCGCCGTACGTGTCTTCCACCTGCACGGCTTCTGGCGCCCGGTGGTCCGCGGCGACCGCACACCGCTGGTGCACGACCCGGCCCGGTTCGTCCGCACGCCGAAGGTCGGCCCGGTCGCGGACCTGATCACCGGCGACATCGTGCTGGTGCTGGGCAGCAGCGACTGGGCGGGCACGATCACGTCCGCGCTGATCGAGGTGGCCAAGCAGCGGCCGATCACGGTGCTGTGGGCGCAGCACACGGATGATGCCGAGGGGGCGGCCCGGCGTACCGAGCAGCTGAAGAGCGAGGGCGTCCAGCGGGTGGAGTGCTTCCCCGGCGTGGAGGGCGAGCGACTGCTGTCCGGACTGGCCGCGCGGCTCGGTGTCACCGTGATCCCCCGGTCGGCCGGTCCGCGTCACCGGCACCGGCATCCGCTCTGGGAGCGGGAGATCGTCTCGCACCCGGCCGGTACGCCGCCGGAAAGCTTCCTGGGCCTGATCCGGCAGCTGGAACGGCGGTTCGGCTGGCAGTTCCAGGCGCCGGAGTCCGGCACGCCGTCGCTGATCTTCTGGCCGGTCCGGCTGCGCGAGCGCACCTCGGTGATCCACATGGCGCAGGCCCTGGTCGCGGGCGCGCTGGCCGCGCGTGGGGCGGAGCTGGTGGTGTGCCTGGACGACTTCGGCATCCGCGAGCCGGACCTGGTCGGCTCGCTGTTCGAGGCGAACCTGCGGCGGTGGATCACCGCGACCGCGCCCGGCCTGAACGTGGAGTTCGTCTCGCTGTCGGAGTTCATCCGGCAGCAGCACGAGTCGCCGTCGCCGGAGCACCTGCTGCGCCCGATCGACCCGTGGGCCGTGGCGCGGGACTTCTACGGCGAGCACAACCCGTCGCTCTACAGCGTGCTGGCCTCGATCAAAGCGGTGCCGAACGTGGCCCCGCACGAGCTGGAGTCACGGTCCTGGGAGATCGTCCAGTCCCTGCTGCGCCGCAACACGAACCGGCTGCTCACGCCGATGACCATGTGGTCCTACCTGCACCACCTGCTGCTGGAACGCCCGGCGAACTCGATCATGACGCTCGGCGGGCGGGACGAGGCGCTGTTCTGGGAGCAGTGGCGCGAGATGTACCGGTTCGGCATCGCGCAGCTCTACAACCCGCACATCACCAGCCTGACGCACAAGTCCGAGATGCTGCGCTGGGACTCGGCCCAGACGCTGCGCGACCACCTGGACGAGACCGTCGCGGTGCCCGGCTGGGACGCGGACGGCCGCTACGTGCCCTGGCTGCTGCAGAACGCGGTGCTGCTGCCGAACTACCTCACCGGGACCACGCCGCCCGAGGCCGACGGCTTCGTGCTGGACTCCTGGGCCGGCTTCATGGCCGCGTGGGAGGGCGGTGCGCCCGCACTGGACGCGCTCGCGGACCAGGCCGCGCTCTGGTACGGCGGCGGAACCGGGATAGGACGTCTGGACGTGTTCCGTTTCGAGTAGGCCGGGTACTCTTTCCCCATGGCCACTATCACGGCGCTGAGTCCTTCCACGACGGAGCTGCCCGGTCTCGCGGGCCGGTGCACGGCGGCGCTCGGCAGAGAGCTGACCGCCTACCTGGCCGGCGCCGACACGGTCGCCGAGTTCGACGCCTGGTGTGCCGGCGATCCCGCGCCCGCGCACACCGCCGTCCGTCTGACCGCCGGCGCGGAGCTGATCCGCACGTTCGCGGCCGACAACCTGCTCTCGCTCCTGCCGCACTGGCTGCGCGAGATGACCAGCACCGAGGCCGGCTGGGTGGTCCCGGCCCGGTCGATCCGGTCCGCGGGCACGGACGTGCAGCCGATCAAGGTCGTGCTGGAGGCGGCCCACGTGTGGGTCACCCGGCAGCGCATCATCCGGTCGGCAGCCTGACCGGCGACGACACGTCCAGCGTCCCGTTGAGGTAGCGGTCCGCGTGCCCGCGCGCGTCCACCAGCGCGCGGAACCGGCGCAGCACCGCCTGCCGTGCGAACAGCCGCGGCACCCGTGACACCGTCTTGCCCCGGCGCGCCGGATCCTCGACCGCGAGCTCACCGGCCGCGCTGATCAGCAGCACCGAGTGCGGCGCCCGGTGCGTGCCGGTCACCCGCACGTCGATCGGCGCCCCGTCCTCCGCGGTGCGCCGCGCCAGCTCGGCCAGGACCGTGCTCGTGCCCGGCCCGGTGAGCAGCCCCGCCCGGCCCGGCATCGCGGCCTTGCCGGCCGGCACCACCGTGTGCAGCACCCAGGTGCGCACGCCCGCGGCCACCAGCAGGTCCCGCAGCCGGAGCAGGCCGTCCAGGTCCCCGTTGCGCGTGGTGACCACGGTCTGCGCGCTGCACGGCACGCCGGCCCGCACCGCACGGCGCAGCGTGTCCAGCGCGCTGGTGTGGGCGCTGACCCAGCGGCCGACGTACCCCGGATTGATCGGTCGCAGCGCGTCGTTGACGGCCGGATCCGCGCTGTCCACGGAGACGCGCACGTGCACCGCGTGCCGGCGCAGCAACGGCAGCAGCCGCGGGAAGTCCCCGACGCCGGACGTGTCCAGCACGACCGCCTTCTCCCCCGCCAGCGCCGTGATCAGGCGTTCCGCGCGGTCCGGCCGGGCCAGCGGCTCACCACCGGTGACCACGCCGACCATGGCCGGCGTCGCGGCCGCCACCCGGATCACCTCGCGCAGCCCCGCGTCCCGCTCGTCGTCGCGATAGCCGGACATCAGGTCGTCCGCGTGACAATACGTGCAGCGCAGCGGGCAGTGGGCGGTCGTAAAACAATTCACCACCAGGGGGTACGGCGTGAGCACCGGCACGTCCGGGACGTCTCCGACGTGCGCGCGGGCCGCGTGCGGGAGCTCCGGCGTGGGCGGATCGGTCACACAGATGCCGAGCTCCGCGAGCGCGCGGAACGCCTCGGTCTCGTCCGGCGGCATGATCCCGGTCAGCGTGGTGCCGATACCGCGCAGCAGATCCGCGTGGCGGCGGTCGAGCGCGAAGAACCGATCCCGCCCCGGTACGTAGACCACCGCACCGAACGGTTGCTGCCTGACCCGGAGCCCGTCGGCGCGACGTGCGCGCACGAGACCTGCCTGCTGCACGTGCGGGCTCCTCGCGCGGAAGTCCGTGATAATTGCGTCCACAGCATATTCCTCCGGCGACGTTCCGCGGCGCAGGCCCCGGATCGACACGGCGAATAACGGTTGCCGCGCGGGCGGGCACGTCAGCAGACTGCTCGGTATGCGCATCGAGCTGGCGACCGGGGACATCACGATCGAGCGGGTGGACGCTGTCGTCAATGCGGCGAACTCGTCGCTGCTCGGGGGCGGCGGCGTCGACGGCGCGATCCACCGCAGGGGCGGGCCGGCGATCCTGGAGGAGTGCCGCGCGCTGCGGGCCGGGCACTACGGGCGGGGGCTGGCCGTCGGGAAGGCGGTGGCGACCACCGCGGGGCGGCTGCCGGCACGGTGGGTGATCCACACGGTCGGGCCGGTGTTCAGTGCGGAGGAGGACCGGTCGCCGCTGCTGCGGGCCTGCTACACCGCGTCGCTGGCGGTCGCGGGCGGGCTCGGGGCGCGGACGATCGCGTTCCCGCTGATCTCGTCCGGCGTGTACCGGTGGCCGAAGGAGGACGCGATCGCGCAGGCGCTCACGGTCCTGCGCGACCACGGCGGGTCCACGGTGGAGCTGGCCCGGCTGGTGCTGTTCGACGCGCCCACCCGCGAGATCGCGGAGCGCGCACTCACGGTGTGAGCGACGCGCACTCACGCCATGGGCGGAGCCCGTCCGCGACTCGGCGCAGAGCCGGCTGCCCGCTCACGACCTGACCGGCCGGTGCCTCACGGCCTGACCAGGTCCGCTGCGGTGAGGGAGAGGTGCGCCTCCAGCAGCGAGGCGGCCAGGTCGGCGTCGCGGGCCAGTGCGGCCTCCTCCAGTGCGCGGTGCTCGCCCACGTAGTCGCGGGACGGGTTGCGGTCGGCGGACCAGCGGCGGGTGAGCTCGGCACCGAGCCAGAGGCGGTCGAACGTCTCCAGGAGCACGGTGTTGCCGCAGCCGTCCAGCAGCGCGCGATGGAAGTCGTGGTGGGCGCGGGACCAGTCCGCGCTGAGGTGCGAGCCGTCCGGGTCGAGCGCGGGCGTGCGCGCCAGCCGGTGGTGGGCGGCGCGCACGCGGGACTCCCACTCCAGGTCGCCGCGGACGATGGCGAGGCGGAGCGCGGCCGGCTCGATCAGGCGGCGGGCCTCGGCGAGATCCTGCCAGCGCCGGTCGGACTGGGTGGGGACCGCGAAGCCGCGGTTGGTCAGCCGGTCCGCGAGGCCGTCGCCGACCAGCCGGACCAGGGCCTCCCGGACGACGGCGAGGCTGACGCCGTGCGTACCCGCGAGTTCCTGGGGTTTCAGGGCGTCTCCGGGGGCGAAGTCGCCGCGCAGGATCGCCTCCCGGAGCACGGTGTAGATCCGCCCGGACAGCATCTGTTTGCGCTCACCCATGGCCAGCATCGTAGACCATTTGACGGATAATCGATTTTCAGTGCTATCGTCGATCTCGTTGGCTCACCGACCTTCGAGAGGACCACCCCATGAACGACCCGTTCGCACGGCTGCCCGAGGTGCCGGCCTTCACGGTCACCAGCACGAGCGTCGAGGACGGCGCGCCCTTCGCGGACGCGCAGCGGGCCGGCAAGGACCTGTCACCGCAGCTGTCCTGGTCCGGCGCGCCGGAGGGCACGCAGAGCTACGCCGTCACCGTCTACGACCCGGATGCGCCGACCGGCTCCGGCTTCTGGCACTGGGCGGTCGCGGACATCCCGGCGTCGGTCACCAGCCTGGCCGAGGGCGCGGGCGACGACACCGGCTCGGGAATCCCGGACGGCGCATATCAGCTGCCCAACGACGCGCGGCTGGCTCGCTACATCGGCGCGGCCCCGCCGGCCGGGCACGGCCCGCACCGGTACGTGATCGTCGTCCACGCGCTCGGCACCGCGAAGATCGGCATACCGGCCGAGGCCACGCCCGCGTATCTCGGCTTCAACATCGCCGGCCACATCCTGGGCCGCGCGGTCCTCACCGCCACCGCGGAGAACTGATGGGTGGGGCCTCCCCGGCTTCCCGGCGGGGAGGCCCCACCTACGCCGATTAAACCTCTATTCACAATTCCCACGTTGCCGTACTGAAATCGCGCGCCCAGCATTCTGCGCGGGCGCCGGCACCGCGGCTCGCACGCCAATCAGCGGGCGGCAATTGCCGCGAAGCAACCACAGCTAGGGAATTCCCTAGGACCCACGGGTAAATCTCCAGCCCTCCGCCAGACCGGCCGGAGCGCGGCCGGGAGACGGCGGAGCCGGCCGGAAAGCCGAGCCCGAGCAGGCGGAACGGGCGCCACGCAGAGACTCGATCATCACCGCCAAATGAGTATCTTTCGGACATGTCGCGGCCGGCGGGCAAGCGCTAGATGATCTTCAACGATTGATCTATCGACGATCGACGCCAGCCCGAGGAAGACACCGGCGGAGGAGTTCGGTTAGGCTGATGCAACATTCCGTCAGCGTGCCACCACGGTCGGACAGTTCAGCAGTCTATTCACCGCTAGCAATGTGGAGTGTTTCAGGTGACACGGGGCGAACATTCTCATGAAACACAGATGACATGGTTGCCGGTCAATCTGGATGGCGCATTCATGCGCACCACGTGGAGTGAACGCGTGTAGAGCTTCCCATCACGAGGGAGCCATCAGATCGTCCCGCGCGCCTCGGGCCTCATCGGCCCGACTGGCAGCAACGCTTCATAAGAATATCTTTCCTGGCGACGGCACGACCGCGCCCGGTCCGCCGCGACCACACACATTTAAGGCGAGCGGAAACACCATGAACAAGTACGCCATGGGTTGACATAGTGCAACGTCGTACCTCACGAGGGATGGAGACCGGGTTGTGAGCCTCAAACTGTCACTCTCCGAACTGGATGCTCGCATTATCGAGAGCATCGCCGCCGGCGAACGGACCGTGCACATCGCAAACAAGGTCTACCTGAGTCGCCAGGGTGTCGAGTACCACGTCAGCAGACTGCTGCAGAACCTCCGTGTCCCCAATCGGCCCGCGCTCATCGCCAAGGTCTACTCTCTCGGGATTCTCACCGTCGGCACCTGGCCGCCGGAGGTCCGTCGCGAGACGCTCGAATGAGCCGTTCCCGCGGCCGTCCGCCCGGCTGGTCGCACCACCTGACGACCTATTCATCGGCAAGGGACGATTCGAGGCCACATGGGAAAGAGGAAAACAGATCCGGCCGGTCTCCCGATGGTGGTGGCGATCTGCGCTTTCCACGTCGAGAACGTACGCAAACACCTGCACCACAATATGGCTCAGCTGGCCGACGACGAGTACTTCGTCCAGCTGGACCGGCCGGTCACCTCGGCGGCGGAGGAGGTCGCCGCCGAGGTCGGCGCGGCCGGCGGGACGATGCACGTGCTCGGTACCACCGGCGGCCTGTCCGCGTCGCGCAACCTCATGCTGGCCCGCTGGCCGAACCACCACGTGATGTTCGTCGACGACGACGTGCGGCTCGACGCCAAGGCCGTCACCGCGATCCGGGAAAGCCTGCGGGCGGGTGCGCACGTCGCCGGCACCCGTCTCGCCCGCCCGCCGCTCCCGCTGCCGTGGTTCGTGACGTCCGGCCAGTTCCATCTGCTCGGCTGGCACCGGGACGACCGCGACATCAAGATCTGGGGCGCCTGCATGGCCGTGGACACCGCGTTCGCGCACGCCAACGGCATCTCGTTCAACCTGGCGCTGAGCCGCACGGGCGGCAACCTCCAGTCCGGTGAGGACACCACCTTCGTCAAGATGATGAAGGACGCGGGAGCCCGGGAGCAGCTGCTGCCGGACTGCTCCGTGACGCACGACGTGGACCCCGCCCGGCTGACCCTGCGCTACCTGCTGCGGCGGGCGTACTGGCAGGGCCGGTGCGAGGCCGGCCGCGGCCAGGCGCGGGCCGGGCTGCGCAAGGAGTGGGACCGGCATCGGACCGCGCCGGAATCCCGCTGGCGCCTGCCGCTCGCCTGCCTCTACGGCGCGGTGACCGGCTGGGGCGTGCTGCACGGCCTGCTGCGGCGATAGAGGCGCAGCCGCCGCTGCGTGGCACCGGTGGCCCGAGGCCGGTGACGGTGCACGAAGGCCGGTTCCGGTGGACGGAGGCCGGCCCCGCCGTCACCGGCCGGCCCGCTCGTCGAGGAGGTGGCGCCAGCACTCGCGCACACCGTCGGTCAGCCCGATCTGGGCCTTCCAGCCCAGCGCGGTGTGGGCCAGCGAGGAGTCCAACCAGTTCCCGCGCCGGTCGAACTGGCGGCCGCCCTCACGCACCACCTCGATCCGCCGGTCGACCACGGTGGACACGATGCCCAGCAGGTCGTTCAGCGAGGTCGGTGCGCCGGAGCCCACGTTGAGCACGGCCGGGATGTCGTCCAGGCCGAGGTCGGCGGTGCGGCGGTGCAGCATGGTCAGGATGCCGGCGACATCGTCCACGTGCACGTAGTCACGCACCACGTCGGCATCGCCGAAGACCCTGACCGGCTGCCGCCTGGCCGCGGCGTCCAGCCAGTGCGACAGCACGCCGTACCCGTGCGCAGGCCGCTGCCCCGGCCCGTAGACGTTGCTGAGCCGCAGGACCACCGGGCGGACGTGCGCGGCATGGGCCAGCAGCTCCCCCTCCAGCCGGAGCTTGGCCCGGCCGTACGCCGACGTGGGCCGGGTCGGCGCGGACTCCGCGTACGGTGGCCAGACATCCGGCGAGTAGACCGTGCCGCCCGAGCTCGCCAGGACGAACACCGGGGACCGGCCGGACCGGCGGAGCACCTCCAGCACGTCGACGAGCAGCTTCCGCTCGGCGGTGATCTGCTCCGGATGCCGCTCCGCCAGCGCCGGGCTCAGCCGCGCGGCGAGGAACAGGACTATCTCGGCGTCGCAGAGACCGGGAGCCGCGCGCCCGCCGACCACCGGAGGATGTGCCTGGTTGAACCGGGCGACCGGGTGCCCCGAGCTGGTGAGCTCGGCGACGAGCCGGGAGCCGATGAACCCGGTGGCGCCGATCACCGCCGCCGCGCACTGCCGCACCCGTACCGTGGTCACGACGCCTCGGCAGGTGCGACCGGGAGCGGTCCGGCGGCCGGCCGGCGGCTCAGGGCGGCCAGCGACGGTATCGTGCGCACCCGCGCGTCGTCGCCGGCCGGTGGCGCGGTCCGGACGGCCCGCAGCGACGTGTACGCCCGCTCCAGGTCCGGGTGCACCCCGGGCGGCGTCCGATAGCCGGGGTCGGCGAGGACGAACGCGACCGGGCAGCCGAGCGCGCGCGCCGGCACGACATCGTGATCCACCCGGTTCCCGACGACCAGCAGGTCCGCGGGGTCGGTGCCGAGGTGGTCCAGGGCCAGCCGCAGCAGCGCCGGGTCGGGTTTGGCGACGCCGGTCAGCGAGTCCAGGAAGACCGCGGCACAGGCCTCGGCCAGTCCCCAGGCCTCCAGCACCCGCATACATTCCGGCGGCTGGTTCGCCACGATCACGGCCTGCGCCCCGCGGGCCAGCCCGATCGCCGCCCGGACCGCCCCCGGCATCTCCTGCGCGAGCTCCGTCCAGGCCAGCCGGACCCGCGCCCAGGCGTCCGCGCCGGCCGGCGAATGCAGCAGCGTCCGGCCGGCGGAACCATCCGCCGGAGAACGGTAGAAGCACTCCATCTGCGCGATGAAGACGGACCGGGTGATCGCCCGATCGGCGGCGTGGAGCAGGTCGTACGTCGACTGCAACCAGGCCAGCTCGAATGGCTCGTCGTAGTAGATCACCCCGCCGACATCCAGCGCCACGGCGCCGTATTCGGTCATGGCCAATCACTCCCGTGTCGTCGGTGATATCCGGGCGATCGTCGCACGGTGAGTTATGGCCGATCGAGCCTTTCGCGAAGCATCGGGCATCTCGCCAGTCATCACTAGGTTTTTCCCTATTCTCGCTCGTCGACTCGCGTTCGGACGGTGACCTGTCGCGTATCGTCTCGCACAAAGTCGCTATTCCAGGAGGCAAGCGAATGCGCAGTGAGACCCTGGACTTCGAGATCGACGAACACCAGATCGAGGCCTATCGGCGCGATGGCTTCACCACTCTTCCGCGGCTCGCCGACGACCCGGAAGTCGCATGGCTGCGCGGCGTCTACGACAAGCTGTTCGCGGATTACGCGGTACCCCGGACAGCCGACTACCGGGACATCGCGGGGCGTGACGATGCCGACGGACCGGCCAAGCTCCCGCAGATCATCAAGCCGGAGAAATACGCTCCTGAATTGCTGGAAAGTGCACACTTCGCGCGATGCCGCACGATCGCGTCCACGTTCCTGAACATTCCCGAGGACGAGCTCGACTTCTACGGGCACGCGATCCTCAAACCGCCGCGGTACGGAGCGCCGACGCCGTGGCACCAGGACGAGGCGTACATGGACCCGAAGTGGAAGTGGCGGGGGCTGAGCATCTGGACACCGCTGGACGGCGCCACCGTGGAGAGCGGATGCCTGCAGTACATCCCGGGCGGACATCTCCACCCCGTGCTGCCGCACCACCACATCGACCACGACGACCGGATCGAAGGGCTGATGACGGACGAGGTCGACGACTCGGACGCGGTCGCCTGCCCGCTGGAGGCCGGCGCGGCGGTCATCCACGACTTCCGCGCGCCGCACTACGCCGGCCCGAACCAGACGGATCAGCCTCGCCGGGCGTACGTGCTGGTCTTCATGGGACGGCCGGCCGAGGTCGTCGATCCGGAACCCCGGCCCTGGCTGAAGACGGCCTGATCCTCCCGCGGGGCCGCCGATCGCCGGTGGCCCCGCGCCGTCCTCACGGCCCGCCGCGCACCGGCTCCCGGTCCTCGATCCACCGGTAGACCTTGGTGATCCCCTCGGCCAGCGCGGTCCGCGCGGTCCAGCCCAGGTCCCGGCCGGCCCGGGTCACGTCGAGCGCGGAGTGCTGCAACTCGCCGAGACGAGCGGCCTCGAACACCGGCTGCACGGCCTGGCCCGACGTCCGCCCGATGGCCTCCAGCAACTCCAGGATCGTCGCGGAGACGCCGGTGCCGATGTTCCACACACCCGCGCCGCCGTGGTCGGCCGCGCGCAGGAACGCGTCCACGACATCGCCGACGTAGACGTAGTCGCGGGTCTGCTTGCCGTCGCCGAAGACAGTGGGCCGCCGCCCCGCCAGCACGCTGCCGCAGAAGATCGAGACCACCCCGGCCTCACCGGCCGGATCCTGGCGGGGCCCGTAGACGTTGCCCAGCCGCAGGACCGCGTGGGCCGTGCCGTAGAGCCGGTTGTAGAGGCCGAGATATTGCTCCGCGCAGTACTTGGCGGCACCGTACGGCGCCGCCGGCTCGGGCCTGGCGTCCTCCGGGGACGGCATCGCGTCGATCGCGCCGTACAGGGCTCCGCCGGTGGAGGCGAAGACGACCCGGGCGCCGGCGGCCCGCGCCGCCTCCAGCACGCTGACCGTGCCGAGGATGTTCACCCCGGTGTCCCCGGCCACGTCCGCGACCGACATCCGGACGTCGGCCTGCGCGGCGAGGTGACAGATCAGGCCCGGACGCACCTGGCGGGCCAGCACGGTCAGCGCGGTCGTGTCCGTGATCGACTCGCGGCGCAGGTCGGTGCCGGCCGCCAGCCTGGCGTCCCGCCCGGTGGAGAGGTCGTCGACCACCGTCACGGTGTCACCGCGCGCCAGCAACGCATCGACCAGGTGCGACCCGATGAAGCCGGCGCCGCCCGTCACGAGGACCCGCATGCCGGTCCCTTCGCCACCAGGTCCTCCAGCACGCCGAGGATCTCGCCGGGCAGCGGCATCTCGGCGATCTCGGCCGCGAGCGAGGCGGCCGCATCGGCGTACGACGCCTCGGTGAGCAGCGATTTTCCGGCACTGGCCAGCAGCTCCGGGTCGGCCTCACCGGGCCGCAGCATGATCGCGGTCCCCAGCACCGCCAGGTTCTGCGCCCACTCGATGAATCGGCTCTCCTGCGGCACGATCAGCTGCGGCACACCGGCGTGCAGCGCGGTCAGCGCGGTCATCGTGCCGGAGTGGTGCACGATCAGGTCGCAGGTAGGCATGATCAGGTCTAACGGGATCCAACCGGCGTGCAGCACGCCGGGCTCGTCGCGCAGCGCGGCGCCGACGTCCTCCGGGGCCGCGATGACCAGCTCGACGTCGAGCGCCGCGAAGGTGCGGGCCAGGCCGCTCAGGAACGCGAAGTTGTGCGTCCGGGTCACCAGGCTCCCGGCCGTGACGAGGACGCGCCGCCGCGTGCCCCGGGCCAGCATCCACGGTTCCGCCGCGCCCTGCTCGTTCGTCGGGATCCACCGCATCGGGCACACGGGCTGACCGGGCGTCACCTCGTCGATCCGCGTGCTCGCCGGGAAGATGTCGATTGCCAGGTCGAAGCCGGGAACCCGGTCCAGGCCGAGACCGGCCAGCTCGGGCCGCAGCTCCTCGTCCACCCCCGGGTGCGTACCCTCGCGATCGATGGTGTTGCCGGTGAGCAGGTGACGCACGCACGGCACACCGAACTCCGCGGCGAGCAGCGGCGCGGCGTAGGCGTGCGGGCCGCCGACGATCAGGTCCGGGCGCCAGCCCGTCACCAGGTCCCGCAGCGCGGGCAGCCCGGCCGCGGCGAGCCGCCCGAACATGTGGCCGACGAACGTGCTCAGGTCCGCGTCGTCCGCCGGGATCCGCAGGGACTCGCCGTCCCGGCCCACCGTCATCAGGTGGGTGAACGACAACGGAGTCATCGGGAAGGCCGGCAGCCCGATGCCGAGCGCGGTCGGCACGACCTCCGCGGTGGAGGCCATGACGACCCGGTGGCCACCGGCCCGGGTGGCGATCGCGAGTGGGGCCAGCCCGAATAGGCTGGACTTCGTCGGCCCTGCGATAAACAGAATCTTCACGAGAACCTCCGTGCCGTGTCGGCCGAATGTATATCGATCCGAGTCGACGGCACAGGCGCGATCGCGCTTCCTTAGCAACGCCTCCGGTCTAGAATTGTCCGCTGTGGCCGGAGAGAAGTGGAACAGCCGGGCAGCACGGGGCACGGCGCCGGACCGGGTGGCGGTCGGCGTGCTGGTCGCGCGGTTCCCGCCGGACGTGGTGGACCGCGCGATCGCTCTCGCGGGCGCGCAGGAGCTGCGGCGGCGGGCGCTGCCAGCGCGGCTCACCACGTACCTCACCATGGCGATGTGGCTGTGGCGCGAGCGCGGCTACGAGGACGTGCTGCGCCGGCTGACCGAGGGTCTGCGCTGGTCGGGAGCGGGGCCGGAGCGCGCGGACGCGGCCTGGTCCGGATCGATCGCCAAGGCACGGGCCCGGCTGGGCAGCGAGCCGCTGCGGCTGCTGTTCACCGAGGCCGCGGACCTGGCCGCGGGAGCGCGGACGCCGCAATCCCGGTGGCGCGGGCTGCGATCGACCGCGATCGACGGCGCCACGGTCGACCTGCCCGGCAGTCCGGCCAACCGGGCCGGGTTCGGCGCCGGCCCGGCCGCGACCCCCCGGGTCCGGCTGCTGACACACGCGGACTGCGGCACCGGAGCCCTGCTGAGCGCCGCCTTCGACGGCGACCGGACCGGGCCGGCCGAGCTGGCGAGCCGGCAGCTCGGCTCGTTCGGCCCGGGAATGCTCGTCCTCGCGGGACCGGACGTCCTCACCTGGCGGCTGTGGCGCGATGCGGCCGGCACGGGGGCCGAGCTGGCATGGCGCGCCGGGGACGCGGTCGTCCTGCCGGTCGTCGAGCGGCTGCCGGACGGCAGCTACCTGTCGGTGCTCCGCCCGCCGCGAGCCGGGGACGGCGATCCGGTCACCGTGCGCGTCATCGAGCGGGAACCGGTCCGCCTGGTCACCACGCTGCTCGACGTGCGGGCCCGGCCGGCTGCGGAACTCGTGGCGCTCCGTCCCGGCCGGCAGGCGGAGCGGCTGCTCGAGGCGGTCGGGGCCGGGCCGCGCGGCACGGCCGTGCTCGCCCGCTCGCAGAGCCCGGCCGGCGTCCGGCAGGAGATCTGGGCGCTGCTCTGCCTTCACCAGGCGCTGGCCCCGCTCGCCCACCGACCTTAAGGAAGCGATATCGGGTACGCGCCGGAAAGGGCTGCGAATAAAGCTCGAGTGATACGCCTAGACTTCGCCGCCGCGTCCACTGTGCGGCGTTACGCTGACCGCCACACACCCACTTACGGTCCACTGTGTGTCGTTGCCGTCCGGGTAAACCCGGGCCGCACAATGGCGGCTTTGGTGACGCGTACGCGACAAGGGCCGGAATAGCGCAAACGGAAGCGGGCGATGGCTAAAGAAACGGCGCATTCGCCGGTGGCGGGCGACCTGCGGGCACCGATCACACCGGCGGGCCACACCATGCTCGACCTACTCACCGGCGTCCTTCCGCAAATCCGGTCCGAGGCCGGGGACAACGACCGGGACAGCGCCTTCCCCGTGGAGGTGTTCGAGCAGTTTGCCAAGCTCGGCCTGATGGGCGCGACCGTGCCCGCCGAACTCGGCGGCCTCGGCGTCGACCGGTTGTACGACGTCGCTGTGGCCCTCATGCGGCTGGCCGAGGCGGACGCCTCGACCGCGCTGGCCCTGCACGTCCAGCTCAGCCGCGGGCTCACGCTGACCTACGAGTGGCAGCACGGCACCCCGCCGGTGCGGGCGCTGGCCGAGCGGCTACTGCGCGCGATGGCGACCGGGGAGGCCGCGGTCTGCGGCGGCCTGAAGGACGCACCGGGCGTCGTCACGGAGCTGACCTCGGACAGCGCCGGCGGCTGGCTGCTCAACGGACGCAAGATCCTGGTCAGCATGGCGCCGATCGGCACCCACTTCTTCGTGCACGCCCAGCGCCGGGAGGCCGACGGCACCGTGCGGCTGGTCGTTCCGGTGGTGCACCGCGGCGCCCCCGGCCTGACCGTCGCCGAGCACTGGGACGGCCTCGGCATGCGGGCGTCCGGCACGCTCGACGTCAGCTTCCGCGACTGCCCGGTCAGCGCCGACCACGTCCTCGAGCGCGGGGCGGCCGGCGCGCGGCGGGACGCCGTCCTGGCCGGGCAGACCGTCAGCTCGATCACCATGCTCGGGATCTACGCGGGCGTCGCGCAGGCCGCGCGGGACATCGCCGTGGAGATGTGTGCGCGACGCCGGTCGGAGCCACCGGCCGGGGTCCGTACGCTGGTGGCCGGCATCGACACCCGGCTCTACACGCTCCGTGCCGTCGCGGGCACCGCGCTGCTCAATGCGGACACCCTCTCCGCCGACCTCAGCGGCGACCTCGACGAGCGCGGGCGCGGGATGATGACCCCGTTCCAGTACGCCAAGACGACCATCAACCAGCTGGCCCCGGCGGTCGTCGACGACTGCCTGTCGCTGGTCGGCGGCCAGGCCTACGCCGGGCAGCACCCGCTGGCGCGGCTCTACCGCGACGTCCGGGCAGGCGGCTTCATGCAGCCGTACAGCTATGTGGACGGTGTCGAATACCTGAGCGGCCAGGCGCTGGGTGCCGACCGGGACAACGACTACATGAGCGTGCGTGCGCTCCGCTCCCGGACCCCGGCATAAGAAGGGCGAACATGACCATCCGAGTGTGGGACTATCTGCCGGAGTACGAAAAGGAGCGGTCCGACCTGCTCGACGCGGTGGAGACGGTCTTCGAGTCCGGCAACCTGGTGCTCGGGCGCAGCGTGCGGGGCTTCGAGATCGAGTTCGCCGAGTACCACGGCGTGCCGCACTGCGTCACGGTGGACAACGGGACGAACGCGATCAAGCTCGCGCTGCAGGCGCTGGGCGTCGGGCCGGGCGACGAGGTGATCACGGTGGCGAACACCGCGGCGCCGACGGTGCTCGCGATCGACGCGGTCGGCGCCACCCCGGTCTTCGTGGACGTCCGCGCGGACGACTATCTGATGGACACCGACCGGGTGGCCGACGCGATCACGCCCGCGACCAGGGCGCTGCTCCCGGTCCACCTGTACGGGCAGTGCGTGGAGATGGCGCCGCTGGAACGGCTTGCCCGCGAGCACGGGCTGCTGGTGCTGGAGGACTGTGCGCAGTCGCACGGTGCGCGGCACCGGGGGCGGCCGGCCGGGACGATGGGCGACGCGGCCGCGTTCTCCTTCTACCCGACCAAGGTGCTCGGTGCGTACGGCGACGGCGGTGCGGTGCTCACCCGCGGCGAGGCCGTGGACCGGGAGCTGCGCCAGCTGCGCTACTACGGCATGGAGGACGTCTACTACGTCGTGCAGACGCCCGGCCACAACAGCCGGCTGGACGAGGTGCAGGCCGAGATCCTCCGGCGCAAGCTGGGCCGTCTCGACGAGTACATCGCCGGGCGCCGGGCGGTGGCCGAGCGCTACGCCGCCGGGCTGGCCGACGTGGCGGCCGCGACCGGGCTGTCGCTGCCCTCGACCACCGCCGGCAACGACCACGTCTACTACCTCTACGTCGTCCGCCACCCCCGGCGGGACACCATCATGGCGCAGCTGAACCGGCGCGGAATCACACTCAACATCAGCTACCCGTGGCCGGTGCACACCATGACCGGCTTCGCGAAGCTCGGCTACGCCGCCGGATCGCTGCCGGTCACCGAACGGCTGGCCGGCGAGATTTTCTCCCTGCCGATGTACCCGTCGCTGCCGATCGACGTGCAGGACACGGTGATCAGCGCGTTGCGCGACGTACTCACGGCACTCTGAGCCCACCGGCAGCACTGGAGGAGAACAACGATGACCAACCCAGTACGGCCACGGGGCACCTGCCGGGTCTGCGGCGGCACCGTCCTGCAGTTCCTGGATCTCGGCCGGCAACCGCTGTCCGACCGGTTCCGGACCGGGTCGGAGACCGAGCTGGAGTACTTCTTCCGTCTCGAGGTCGGCGCCTGCGAGGCCTGCACCATGGTGCAGCTGATGCACGAGGTCCCCCGGGAGCACATGTTCCACGAGGACTATCCGTACTACTCGTCCGGCTCCGCGGTTATGCAGAAGCACTTCGCGGACACCGCACGGTGGCTGCTGGAGACGGAGGCCACCGGCCCGGACCCGTTCGTGGTCGAGATCGGCTGCAACGACGGGGTGATGCTGCGGACCGTCCACGAGGCCGGCGTCCGGCACCTGGGCTTCGAACCGTCGGGCAAGGTCGCGGAGGCCGCCCGCGCGTCCGGCCTGCGGGTACGCGGCGACTTCTTCGAGGAGTCCACCGCGCGCGCGGTCCGGGACACCGACGGCCCGGCCGATGTGATCTACGCGGCGAACACCATCTGTCACATCCCCTACCTGGACTCGATCCTGCGGGGCGTGGACGCGCTGCTGGCACCGGGCGGCGTCTTCGTCTTCGAGGACCCGTACCTGGGCGACATCCTGGCGAAGACCTCGTTCGACCAGATCTACGACGAGCACTTCTTCCTCTTCTCGGCGCGTTCCGTCCAGGCGATGGCCGCGTCGTCCGGGTTCGAGCTGGTCGACGTGGAGCGGCTGCCCGTGCACGGCGGCGAGGTCCGGTACACGCTGGCCCGCGCGGGGGCGCGCCGCCCGGCGGACCGCGTCGCCGCGCTGATCGCCGAGGAGGACGCGGCCGGGGTCGCCACGCTCGCCCGGCTGGACCGGTTCGCCACCGAGGTCGGCCGGATCCGCGACGACCTGCGGGCGCTGCTCGAACGGCTACGGGCGGAGGGCCGGCGGGTGGCCGGGTACGGCGCGACCGCGAAAAGCGCGACCGTGACGAACCTCTGCGGCCTCGGCCCGGACCTGGTGCCCTGCGTCTACGACACGACGCCGGCCAAGCAGGGCCGGCTGACCCCCGGCACGCACATCCCGGTGCGGCCGGCCGACGAGTTCCCGGCCGCCGCGGTGGACTACGCGCTGCTCTTCGCCTGGAACCACGCCGAGGAGATCATGGCGAAAGAGCAGGCGTTCCGCCAGGCCGGCGGGGCATGGATCCTGTACGTCCCAGACGTGCACGTGCGGAATTGAGCGCGCCCGTGCACACCGTAGCGGAGTTGGCCGTCGAAGGGGCCTACGTCTTCACCCCGCACGTCTTCCCGGACGCGCGGGGGGTCTTCCTCTCGCCGTACCTGGACACGACGTTCATCGAGGCGCTCGGGTACCCGCTGTTCCCGGTCGCACAGACCAGTTACAGCGTCTCCCGCCGGGGCGTCGTCCGAGGGCTGCACTACACCACGACCCCGCCGGGCTCGGCCAAGTTCGTCTCCTGCCCGCACGGCAGCGTGCTCGACCTGGTGCTGGACGTCCGGGTCGGCTCGCCCACCTTCGGCCGCTGGGACAGCGTGGTGCTCGACTCCCGGGACTTCAGATCGGTGTACCTACCGACCGGGGTGGCGCACATGTTCGTGGCGCTGGAGGACGACACGGTGATGTCGTACATCCTCTCCACGGAGTACGTGTTCGAGAACGAGCGGGCGCTGTCCCCGCTCGACCCCGCGCTCGGCCTGCCCGTTCCGGAGGACATCGAGCCGATCCTGTCCGAGCGGGACCGGACCGCGGTCACCTTCGCCCAGGCGCGGGCGGCCGGCCTACTCCCCCGGTACGAAGCCTGCACCGAGATCGAGGCCAGATCCTGCCCGGCCAAGCTCCCGCACGGTGCGGCGTAGCCCCTCAGGCAGGCTCACCCGGGGACGCCAGCCGGTCACGGCGGTGAAGGCGGACGCGTCGACCACCATGCTGTGGAAGTCGCTCGGCCGGGCGGCGGCCGGCGGCGGCACGGAGACGACCGGCACCGGCGGACGCCCGGTCGCCGCGGCGACCAGCGCGGCGATCGTCCGGAACAGGTCACCGACCGGTTCGCCGTGCCGGTCGCCCAGCGGCCAGTGTCGGCCGGAGAGGGTGTCCGCGTGGCCGATCGCAGCGACGAACGCATCCGCCACGTCGTCCACGTGCAGCAGTTCCCGCCGTACCGTGCCGTCGTGCCACATGGTCAGCGGCTCACCGGCGAACGCGCGGCGGATCATGGTCGACACGACGCCGCGGTCGGCGCCGCCGCCCGGCCGGGCAGCCCCGAAGACCGTGGGCAGGCGCAGCGTGACCCCGCGTACCACGCCGTCGGCGGTGGCCCGGTCGAGCAGCGCCTCGGCGACCAGCTTCTGCCGGTCGTACACGGTCTCCGGCCGGTCGGGCTCGGTACCGTCGACCGGCAGCCGACGCGGCCGGCCCACCTGCGACGCCGAGCCGGCGAAGACGACCACGGGCGCGTCGCTCCGGGCCCGCGCCGCCGCATCGGCCAGGTCACGGACCACACCCACGATCACCCGCTCGGCCGCGCCGTTGCCGTCCGCGCCCCGCCACCCGGACGTGTCGAGCACCAGGTTGATCACGGCGTGCGCGCCGTCCACCGCGGCGGCGACCTCGCCCTCCCGGGTGAGATCCGCGGTGACCACCTCGAACCCCGCGACCCCGGCGGCCGGGACCGCGGCGGGCCGACGGGAGACCGCGCGGACCGTCACCGGCCGGTCGGCCAGCGCGGCCAGCACGGCAGAACCCACGAACCCCGCGGCGCCGAGCACCGCGATCAGCGGCCGGTCCGTCATCGTCCGGAGGACCCTGACCGGTAGAGCGCCTGCCAGTAGAAGCTCCACGGCACGGTCCTGGCGTCTGCGATCGGCGTCCAGCCGGGGGCGGGACGGTAGGCGTCGAGGAACCGGCGGGACTGCGCCGCCACGGCACGGTTGTCGTGGATGTCCACGATGTCGCGCAGCAGGCCGGTCCGCAACGCCAGCTCGACCACCTCGCTGCCCTGGGAGTGCCCGTCCAGACTCCGGTCCAGGTACTTGCCGACCGGGTTGTTGACGTAGAGATGGTCGGCGTGAGCGGCGATCAGGTCCAGGTAGGCGCGCACCGTGCCGGGCGTCATCTCCGCGAACGAGTCGATGTTGACGGCCAGGTCGAAGCGGAGTGCGCGCAGGGCCCCGCCGTCCTCCGCCTCCGCCACGTCGTGGAAGTGCACCCGGTCGAGCTGCTCCGGGAGGAGCACCGCGCCGAGGTACCGGCGGGCCAGGTCGAGCGAGTTCTCCAGGTCGACGATGTGGTACGCGGCGAGGTCGTGGTTGGACAACATCGCGTGGCAGGTCCGGCCGTAGCCGGCTCCGATCTCCAGCACGCGCGCACCGCCGAGCGCCAGCCGGCTCTCGACGAACTCCAGCTCCAGCACGGCCTGCAGGTAGTCCAGGCAGACCGCCTCGCCGTCGTAGGTGATCGAGAACGGGTCGCCGACGTCGCGGCGGGCGATCCGGCGCAGCCGTGCCCAGTTCTCCGGGCTCAGACCGGCGGCGAGGTTGAAGATCAGCGTCTTCAGGTAGCGCACGCCGTTGACCCGCGGGTCCCAGAGCGCCAGTTTGAAGTTGACGTCGCCGGACTTGAAGCCGGCCAGATCGGCGACGGCCTCCTTGGTGACCTGGGTGTCGTTGTAGCGCTCCCAGAGCGGGCTGCGGCCGTACCTCTGGCTCATCTGCTCCCCTGCCGTCTCGACATCGGTCGATCGTCACCGTACCGGCAGAGGGTTGGGGCTTCGCCTAGATTCCGGCCGGGCGGCGGCCGCGGACCGGCGAGCTGTGGGGAAAATACTAGTCCGCTGCCGCGGGCGGCTCGATAGTGTCGCTGACGGGTGCGGCACGGCGCGATTCCCCGTGCGTGCGGCGGGTTCGGCCGGCACGGCTCCGCAGACCCGGCCGATCACCCCGCAATACCGGACGACGCGGACTCCTGGACCGTCGGCGCACGCCGAGACGAACCCCCGACCCGTCAGCCAGCTAAGGAGACAAGCATGCCGACGTTCGCCGCACGCATCCGTGGCGCGCACCCGCGGAGGGCCGCATGACGGACCCGTTCGTCCGGCGTCTGATCGCCGCGGCCGGCGGACCCGGCTCCGGCGCGCTGCTCGCCGGCGAGGACCCGGGTGCCGTCGTGGCCACGGCCCTGGCCGAGGTGGCCGGACGCACGACCCTCCACCCGGGACCACGGACGCCGGTGACCGTCATGTTCGAGGTCGACGTCCCGGCCGGCGGGCAGGTGCCGTATCTGGTGACGGCCGGCCCGAACGGCTCCCGGGCCCGGCCGGGCCGGATCGACGATCCGTGGGTGCACGTCCGGTACGACCTCGAGGCGCTCGTCCGGGACGTGTTCGGTCCGGCCGGGCCGTGGACCGGCAGCGGCCGCGAGGTGACCGTGAAGGACGAGCCCGGCCCGGTGGAGTACAAGCCCGACGATCCGTGGATGGTGCAGCGGGACGAGGCGACCCGGGCGGCTCACCAGGTGCTCGCGGCCTGCGAGCCGTACCGTGGCGACCTGACCTCGCTGGCGTTGCTGTTCGGCTCGGACAAGTGGGGCGGGCACTGGTACACGCCGCACTACGAGCGGCACCTGGGCGGCTTCCGCGACCAGCCGGTCACCGTGCTGGAGATCGGCATCGGCGGCTACCACGAACCGGACGCCGGCGGGGCCTCGCTGCGCATGTGGAAGCACTACTTCAGCCGCGGCCTGGTGTACGGGCTCGACGTCTACGACAAGTCGGTGCTGGACGAGCCGCGGCTCGCCACGGTCCGTGGCGACCAGGCCGATCCGGAGTTCCTGGACGGCCTGGCCCGGCGGTACGGCCCGTTCGACATCGTGATCGACGACGGCAGCCACGTCAGCAGCCACGTGATCACCGCGTTCCAGGCGCTCTTCCCGCACGTGCGCGCGGGCGGCATGTACGTCGTCGAGGACCTGCACACGTCGTACTGGCCGGAGTGGGGCGGGAACGGCACCGACCTGGCCGACCCCGCCACGTCGGTGGGCTTCCTGAAGACGCTCGTCGACGGCCTGCACCACCGCGACCGCATCCACGAGCACGCCCACCACCCGTCGTACGCGGACCGGCACGTCACCGGGCTGCATCTCTACCACAATCTCGCGTTCGTCGAGAAGGGCAGCAACACGGAGCAGGCGAACGCCGCGTGGCGGCCGCGGCACGATCCGATGGGCGATCTGCCGGCACCCCACCGCGGCACGGAAGAATGAGGGACACATGCGCGTCGCACTGGTGACCATGGCGCTGCGGCTGCCGACCGACCAGAGCCGCTGGATCACGGTCCCGCCGCAAGGGTACGCCGGCATCCACTGGGTGGTGTCCAACCAGTTGGACGGCCTGCTGGCGCTCGGCCACGAGGTATCCCTGCTCGGCGGGCCGGGCACCATCCCGGCCTCACCCGCGGTCACCGTGGTCGACGCCGGGGAGATCGAGGACATGCACGCCTGGCTGAACGGCCCCGGCGCCTCCACGGTCGACATCGTGCACGACTTCTCCTGCGGGCAGATCGACCCGGACCGGCTCCCCGAGGGCCTGGCGTACCTGTCCACCCACCACCTGACCGGCCGGCCGAAGTACCCGCGCAACTGTGTGTACGCCTCCTACGCGCAGCGTGCCCAGGCCGGGAACGAGGTCGCTCCGGTGGTGCGCATCTCGGTGAACCCGGCGCGGTACACGTTCCGCGCCGAGAAGGACGACTACCTGCTCTACCTCGGCCGGATCTCGGAGTGGAAGGGCGCCTACGAGGCCGCTGCCTTCGCCGCCGCCGCCGGGCGTCGGCTCGTCGTGGCGGGACCGTCCTGGGAGGAGGACTACCTGGCCCGGATCCTGCGGGACTTCGGGGACACCGTCGACGTCGTCGGCGAGGTGGGTGCGGAACGGCGGCTCGACCTGATCTCCCGGGCCACCGCCATGGTGGTGCTGTCGCAGAGCACGATGGGGCCGTGGGGCGTGGTCTGGTGCGAGCCCGGCTCGACCGTGGTGTCGGAGGCCGCGGCCTGCGGTACGCCCGTCATCGGCTCGCCCAACGGCTGCCTGGCCGAGATCGTGCCGCACGTCGGCACCGTCGTGCCCGAGGGCTCGGCGTTCACCCGTGAGCAGGCCCTCGGCGTGGTGGCCGGGCTGCCCGCGCCGCACGCGGTCCGGGCCGCAGCGCTGGAGCAGTGGGACCACGTCGTGCTGGCCAAGGAGTTCGAGGCGATCTACCACGACGTGCTCGCCGGCCGCACCTGGACGTGACGGGCCACCGGGGCACCCCGGCCGGGGTGCCCCGGTTCCGCGCGTCGGTGATCGTGGGCGGGGCCGGTGGCACCGGCCCGCGGCTGGTGCCGCGCCTCCGAGGTCGGGGCGTCCCTCACGTCGTTCCATCGACGTGAGGGACGCCCCGATCACCGGCAGGTGCCGGTAAACGCCCTAGCCGAAGAAGGCCAGCAGGTCCCGCAGTACCTGGGGGTAGCTGTACCGTGCCCGCACCCGGTCCTGGATCCGGCCGACGATCCCGGCGTACCGGTCGAAGTCCGTGATCAGGCGGGCCAGGGTCGCGGACTGGTCCACGCCGAGCAGCAGGTGCTCGCTCTCGTCGCCGTAGACCTCGGCGAGGAACTCCGCGTCGGCGGACAGCACCGGCAGGCTGCCGGACGCCAGCGTCTCGAACATGCGCGGCGTCAGCAGGCTCGTGCCCGCGACCAGCGGACGGACCAGGATCGGCGAGATCAGCGACCGGCCCATCTCCGGGACGACCTGTCCGAACGGCACCGGCGGGCAGACCTCGACGCCGCGCTCGGCCAGCCAGCCCGGCTCGTTCGCGGTCGCGTCCTCGAATCCGGGAGAGACGGTGCCGCCGTCCCAGAAACGTCCGCAGACCCGGAAGCGCGGTACCGGGTCCAGCATCGCCGCCGCCTCCACCAGCTCGGCCAGCGGCTTCCACCGCCACCAGTTGCTGCCGATGTACTGCAGGTCGTAGTCCCGTTCCGGGCCGAGTTCCAACGGGCGCCGCACGGTCTCCGGCATGCCGTAGCACTGGAAGAACTCCACGCCCGGCGGCATCTTGCCGGCGATCCTCGGCTGCAGCACCAGATCGCTCAGCGCGCCGTACAGCGTGCGCCAGCTCTCGGCGGTGTACCGTCCCGCGGTGCCGTCCACCCCCAGCTCCGGCTGCTCGTCCGCGCCGTGCAGATCGAAGTCGATAACCAGGCGGCGAGACCGGGGAAACGTGCCGGCCAGCTCGATCTGCTCCGGTGTCAGGAACTGCCGGGCCTCGAACATGACCACCAGATGCGTGCCCCAGCCCGGATCCGGCTCGACCGGAAGCAGGCGGGGCACCTCGCCGTCCATCCGGGACAGCGGGCCGCTGATCCGGACCTCGCAGCCGGCCTCGCCGGCGGCCCGGACATAGCCGGCCACGGTGTGACTGAATCCGGCGTTCCAGTGGAAGTTGCCGGAGATCAGGACGCGGGGGCCGGTCATGACACCACCTCCGCTCGTACGGCCGGGCGGGCCGCACGCAGGCCGCGATGGCGCTGCCGGCGTGCCACGATCGTCGGTGCCTGGCCGGCCAGCCAGCGCAGCGCCGCCACGGTCTCCCGGGCCCCGGTCATCGGCGGGATCCGTCCGACCACGCTCCGGCCGCGCAGGTCCGCCACCAGCCAGCGGGTGGCGAGGCGGGCCGCCTTGACCGGGCTCCAGTCCACGTCGGTGAGCAGGCAGTAGTAGCGGTTGCGCCGCATGTGCACCCGGGTGTATGTGCTGCGCGTGGCCGCGCCGCCACCGCCGTGGTGCTGGATGCCCTCGTCGAGCAGCAGCGCGACCCGCCAGCCCGCCCACCGGGCCCGCCGGCACAGGTCCACCTCCTCGTAGTAGGTGTGGAAGACCTCGTCCAGGATGCCGGTCGCGTGCAGCGTCGCCGCGCGTGCGAACAGGGCTGCCCCCTGGACGTAGGCGTGCTCCAACGTCCGGGGGGCGCGGCCGGCCGGACTGCCGGCGGGGGACGGATGATCCAGCCGGTCGCCCGCGAATGCGTGCTGCTCGCCCAGCCACAGCGCGGTGCTGGTCCAGTCGTTGAACTCGCGCAGCTCGGTCGAGCCGGGGTCGTAGCGGTACTGCAGCGGGCCGATGATGCCGTACTCCGGCCACCGCTCCGCGAACTCGACCATCGCCCGGATCAGCCGGGGCGGGACCCAGGTGTCCGGGTTGACGAGGAAGATGTAGTCCGCGCCGTCAGCGAGCGCGGCCCGGATGCCCACGTTGTTGGCGCCGGTGAACCCGAGGTTCGCCGGGTTGCGGGTGATCCGCACGCCGGGGAACTCCCCGGCGACCATCTCCGCGCCGCCGTCCGTCGAGGCGTTGTCGACCAGATGCACGTCCAGGTCGAAGCCCTCGGTGTCGCTGCCTGTCAGCGCCGCGAAGCAGCGGCGCAGCCAGCCGGACTCGTTGGTGGTCACCGTGATCGTCGCCACTCGGGGGCGTTCCGCTGTCATCGCGTCCACTCCCGCCGCGGCTACCGCAGCACCGCACGGATCGCGCCGGCGAGCCCGCGCCCGTCAGGCAGCAGCGCGTGGTCCAGGTTCAGCGCGTACGGGATCACCGCCCCGTCCGGCCGGGAGAGTCGTACCGGCGGCACCGTCAGACCGAACTCCTCGACCGCGGTCGCCACAATCTCGGCCCCGAAACCGCACATCCTGTTCGAGTCGTCGATCACCACCAGCCGGCCGGTCCGGGTGATCGACTTGCCGAGCGTCTCCCAGTCGACCGGATAGACCGTGCGCGGGTCGATGACCTCGACCGACGCCTCCCCTGCCATCCCTTCGGCGACCTGGAGCGCGACCGGGACCAGGTGCCCGACCGCGACCACGGTGACGTCCGTACCCTCGCGGCACACCCGGGCGCTGCCCAGCGGCACGGCCTCGAGGTCATCGTCGTCGATCTCCTCCGAGGCGCCCATCAGCAGCGTCGGCGCGAACACGGCGACCGGGTCCGGCTCCCGGATCGCGGACAGCAGCAAGCCGTAGGCATCGCTCGGCGTTGACGGCACCGCGGTCTTGATGCCCACGTGCGCGAGCAGGCTGTACGGATGGTCGGAGTGCTGCCCGGCCATGCCGGACCGGGACCCGGATCCGGGGAAGAGGTAGGTGACCGGGACCGCGGCCTGACCACCGGTCATCAGCGAGAACTTGTGCGCCTGGTTCGCGATCTGCTCGAACACCAGGTAGAGCAGCGACGGGATCTGGAACTCCACGACCGGCCGCTGACCGGCGATCGCGGCCCCGGTGGCCAGGCTGGTGAACGCCTGCTCGGACAGCGGCATGTCCACGACCCGATCGGTGCCGTACACCGCGGCCAGGCCCTTGGTGAGGCCGGTGATGCCCTGGCTCACGTCCTCGCCGAGGACGCACACCCGCTCGTCACGGGCCATCTCGTCGCGCAGCGCCCGGTTCACGGCCGCAACGTAGGAAAGGCTGGGCATCTGCTCACGCTCCCGGTCGCGCCGGCACCAGGCCGGCGTAGAGGTAGTCCAGGGCATCGCCCGGGTCGGACCCCGGGCTGGAACTGGCGAACGCCTCCGCCTCGGCGATCAGCACGGCGATCTCGGTGTCGACCTCGGCGGCGGCCTCCGGCGTGAGCCGGTCTCGCTGCCGGGTCAGCGGGTCGCGTGACCACGCGCCGGCCACCTCGTCGTCGTCGCGGTACTTGGTGCCCATCAGGTGTTCCACGGTGTGGTGACCGTGGAACCGGTAGGTCGCACACTCGAGGAAGTGCGGTCCCGCACCGGCCCGGCAGGCGTCCACCGCCCGGCCGGCCGCCTCCGCCACGGCCTCCACGTCCATCCCGTCCACCGCCTCCGCGGTCAGGCCGAAGCCGGCCGCGCGGGTCACCGGGTCGCCGGCCAGGCCGCGATCGACCGGCAGGCTGGTGGCGTAGCCGTTGTTCTCGCAGACGAAGAGCACCGGCAGCGACCACAGCGCGGCCATGTTGAAGGCCTCCAGGACCACGCCCTGGCTGAGTGCGCCGTCGCCGAAGAACGCCACGGCCACCCGGTCGTCCCGTCCCGCGCGCCGGGCCGCCCAGGCCGCACCCACCGCGATCGGCGCGCCCGCGCCCACGATCCCGTTGGCGCCGTAGATGCCCAGGCTCACGTCGGCGGCGTGCATCGATCCGCCGCGCCCTCGGTTCAGGCCGGTGCTGGCGCCGTACAGCTCGGCCAGCGCCCGCGCCGGGTCCGCGCCCTTGGCGAGCACGTGCCCGTGCCCGCGGTGGGTGCTGGTGATGACGTCGTCCGCCCGCAGGCACGCGCTGACGCCGACCGCGACGGCCTCCTGCCCGATATAGGGATGGATGCCACCGACGATCGTCCCGGCGAGGGCCTTCTCGAGGCAGTGCTCCTCGAACTCTCGGATCAGGCGCATCTGTCGGTAGAGGTGACGGGATCGATCCGGCGCGGTCGTCACAGGCACGCCCCTTCTTCGCCAGCGCGGACGGGAACCTCGTCGACTGTAGGGCGGCACGACCCGGGAAAACCCCAGTCATGACCGCGTCCGCACGGCCTGTCTAGCGCTCCCACTAGACCATCACCGGATTCGTTGAATGCCCTTTTTGATCCGCCGTACGGTGAGGTTCGCCAATGTCACGACAGAGTCACCATCGATGGGAGCCTCATGGTCAGCACTGTATTGGTCATCGGTGGTGGTCCCGCTGGTTCGACCGCCGCGGCGCTGCTCGCGCGTGCAGGGCTGTCGGTCACCCTCCTGGAGAAGGAGACCTTCCCCCGGTACCACATCGGCGAATCCATCGCCTCCTCGTGCCGGACCATCGTCGACTTCGTCGGCGCCCTGGAGGAGATCGACGCCCGCGGCTACACCGAGAAGAACGGTGTGCTGCTGCGGTGGGGCAAAGAGGACTGGGCCATCGACTGGACCGAGATCTTCGGCCCCGGCGTGCGGTCCTGGCAGGTGGACCGGGACGACTTCGACCAGGTGCTGCTGACCAACGCCGCCAAGCAGGGCGCCACCGTGATCGAGGGTGCCGAGGTCAAGCGGGTGCTCTTCGACGGCGACCGCGCGGTGGGCGCGGAGTGGACCGAGCCCCGCACCGGCGAGCGGCAGACCGGCACGTTCGACTTCGTGGTGGACGCGTCCGGCCGGGCCGGCCTGATCCCGGCGCGGCACTTCAAGCACCGGCGGTCCAACGACACCTTCAAGAACGTCGCCATCTGGGGCTACTGGGACGGCGGGGAGCTGCTGCCCAGCTCGCCTCAGGGCGGGATCAACGTGATCGGCGCGCCGGACGGCTGGTACTGGGTGATCCCGCTGCGCGACAACCGCTTCAGCGTGGGGTTCGTCTGCCACCAGACACGGTTCCTGGAGCGCCGTAAGGGGCACGAGTCCCTGGAGGCCATGCTGGCCGCGCTGGTCGAGGAGTCCCCGACCGTGCGTGACCTGATGGCGAGCGGGACGTATCAGCCGGGCGTCCGCGTCGAGCAGGACTTCTCGTACGTCTCCGACAGCTTCTGCGGCCCCGGCTACTTCGCCGCGGGCGACAGCGCGTGCTTCCTGGACCCGCTGCTGTCGACCGGCGTGCACCTGGCGTTCTACAGTGGCCTGCTCGCGTCCGCGTCGATCCTGGCGATCATCAACGGGGACGTCACCGAGGAGCAGGCCGCAGGGTTCTACGAGACGCTCTACCGGAACGCCTTCGAGCGACTGTTCACGCTGGTCGCGGCCGTCTACCAGCAGCAGGCCGGCAAGGCCAACTACTTCGCCCTGGCCGACCGGCTGGTCGGCGAGAGCGAGAGCGGGACCGGTTACGAGCGGGTTGACGGCGCCAAGGCGTTCGCCCAGCTGATCGCCGGGCTCGCGGACGTCGGGGACGCCATGGCCGGCCGCAACGTACCGCCGCAGATGCCGAGGTCCGACGAGGGCAACTCGGTCGGCCAGCTGTTCGTCGCGGCCGAGCAGGCCCGCCGGATGGCGGAGGCCGGCGTCCCGAAAGCACCGGTCAGCGAGGCTCTCAACAGGGTCGACGGCATGGAGCTGTTCGACCCGGAGACCGGCCTGTACCTGATGACGAACCCCCGGCTCGGCATCGGACGGACCCGGTCGGCGTGAGCGAGCAGCAGCTGGCCGACGCCACCCGGCGCAACGACGACTACGACCGGCTCACCGTCGAGATCATCGAGCGGGTCTGCGGGCCGGCCGCGGTCACCGTCGATCTCGGCGCGGGCGTCGGCGAGATCACCCGGCACCTGGTGCGGGTGGCGCCCCGCGGCACCCACTTCGCGGTGGAGCCGCTGCCCGCTCTCGCGGACGAGCTGGCGGCCCGGCTGCCGTCGGTCACCCTGGTCAGGGCGGCGGCCGCCGACACCTCGGGACCGCGGGCCTTCGTGCACGTCGTGTCCAACCCCGGCTACAGCGGCCTGCGGCGGCGCCCGTATGACCGGCCGGACGAGAACCTGCGCGAGATCACCGTGGAGACGGTACGCCTGGACGACGTCGTCCCCGCGGATCTGGGTGTCGACCTGATCAAGATCGACGTGGAGGGCGGCGAGGTCGTGGCCCTGCGCGGTGCGGCCGGCCTGCTGCGGCGCGACGGGCCGGTGATCGTTTTCGAGCACGGCGGCGACCCGGTCATGCGCGAGTACGGCACCACCACGGACGACCTGTGGTCGCTGCTGGTCGACGACCTGGGATACCGGGTGTTCACACTGCCGGCCTGGCTGGCCGGCGAGCCCGCGCTGGACCGTGCCGCGCTCACCGCGGCGCTGCAGCGGGACTGGTACTTCGTCGCGGACCGCCCCGCCGGATCCACGACCGACGAACAGAAGGGTTCCGACCGATGAACTCCGTCACCGAGACGCCCGTCGCGGCCCGGGTCGCGGTGTGCGACATCCGGCACACCGGCCTGTTGCCCGAGCACGTCACCGCGTTCCGCCGGCAGGGTGTGCTGGCCGTGCGCGGGCTGCTCACCCCGCAGGAGCTGGCCGACGTCCAGGAGGCCGGCCGCACGCTCATCGACCAGGCGTGGTCGGCCCGCTCCCTGGACGACACCGTCTGGACCCTGGAGCCCGACCAGCCGGGCGCCGCGCCGGTGCGGATCGAGTACGTGGTGGACAAGTCCCGGCAGATCGCGATGCTGGCCGGTCACCCGCTCCTCCTGCAGATCATGGAGCAGCTGGTCGGCCCCAACCTGATCCCGACCTGGGACAGCATGGTGTTCAAGACGCCGGCCGGCGCGCCGCGGCTCCCCTGGCACCGCGACGCCGGACTGTACGACCACGCGGTCGGCGTCACCGGCATGGGCCGGGTCATCGACGCCGGCATTTACCTCGACCCCGCCCCCGAGGACAACTGCGTCTGGTGCATCCCGGAGTCGAACTACTGGGATGACCAGCGGGTCACCGCGACCGCCGACCGCCTCAATGCCACCGAGTGGGACACCACCGGCGCGATCCCGGCCGTGATGCAGCCGGGGGACCTGCTGCTGCACAACATCCTCACCCTGCACGGTGCCCCCGCGGTGGTCGGGAAACAGCGCCGGGTCATCTACTTCGAGTACCGGCCGGCCGAGGTGGAGTGGCAGCTGGGCCCGCACACCGAGGACTACATCGGCCTCAAGCAGCAGGTGCTGCGCACCTGCGTCCGCATGCGGGCGGACGACCCGCGGTTCGCGGACGAGGAGCCGTTCGACTACCGGCCCGCCGAGACGCTCCGGCGCTGGCCCGACCGGCCGGAGATCGACACGCTGCGGTTCGCGCACACGGACCACTGGCGATGGTGAGCGACGAGCGGGACCCGGTGGGCGACCGGTCCGGCCGGCACGGGCCTCCGGCCGAGTCGGCCGCGCAGACCGCCTGCGTACTCCCGTGGATCCATCTCTGCGCCTCCATCGACGGCGTCTACGGCCGGTGCTGCGTCGACGACTCGATGTACCACAACGCGCTCTACGACGAGCGCGAGGAGCCGGTGTTCGCGCTGAACGACGACGCGATCGGCTGCTCGCCCGGTTCTCGGTACGCCAAGGACAACCCGGACCGGGTGATGGGTCTGGAGGCGGCGTTCAACAGCCCGAACATGAAGCGGACCCGGCTCGCCATGCTGAACGGCGAGCGCGTGGCCGCCTGCCAGTACTGCTACTTCCGCGAGGACCACGGCGCCCAGTCCTACCGGCAGAACGTCAACCGCCGGTTCACGCAGGAGTTCGACCTGGAGGCGCTGGCCGCCCGCACCGCGGCGGACGGCTCCGTCGAGGAGTTCCCGTTCTTCCTCGACATCCGGTTCGGCAACACCTGCAACCTGCGGTGCGTCATGTGCACATACCCGGTGAGCTCGTCCTGGGGCGCCAAACAGCGCCCGAAGTGGTCGTCCGCGGTGATCGACCCCTACCGCGCGGACGAGGAGCTGTGGGCCGCGCTCCGGGAGAACGCGCACCTGATCCGCCGGCTCTACTTCGCCGGCGGCGAGCCGTTCCTGCAACCCGGCCACTTCGCCATGCTCGAACTGCTGGTGGAGACCGGGAACGCGGGCAACGTCGACATCGCGTACAACTCGAACCTGACCGTCTCCCCGGAACGGGCGATGAAGCTCTTCCCGCACTTCAAGAGCGTCGGGATCGGGGCCTCCTGCGACGGCGTCGGCGAGGTCTTCGAGTACATCCGGACCGGCGGCAAATGGGCCGACTTCGTGGCCAACCTGCGCCTGCTCCGGACCGAGGTGGACATCTGGCTCCAGGTGTCGCCGCAGCGGCACAACCTGTGGGACCTGCGCAACGTGCTCGAGTTCGCGCGCGCCGAGGGCCTGGAGGTGGACCTGGCCAACGTCGTGCAGTGGCCGGCGGACTTCTCCGTGGCCAACCTGCCAGCCGACGAGAAGGCGCGCGCGACCGAGGAGCTGACCGATCTGATCACCTGGTGTGCCGAGCTGGGCTGGGACAAGCCCGCGGGGCACCTCGGCGCGCTGCGCTCGTTCATGAACTCGCTCGACCCGGTCAGCCTCGTTGACGAAGGGGCGTCCTGACCGGCCGTCCGCGGTACGCGCCGGCGCGGCGCGAGGGGAGATTCCGTTGCGAATTCTGTTCACCGTGTCCAACTGGGCCGGACACTACATGTGCATGGTGCCGCTGGCCTGGGCGTTCCGGGCGGCCGGCCACGACGTCCGGGTGGCCTGCCCGCCGCAGCAGGTGCAGGGCGTCATCTCGACCGGGCTGATGCCGGTCTCGGTACTCGACGCGGCCGACATGATGGAGAGCGCGCGGCTGGCCTACTGGTCTCTGGCGATCAACACGCCGCCGCAGAGCGGTGAGATGCCGCTGCCGCTGCACCCGTTCACCGGCGAGGCGCTCAGCTCGGTCCGCGACTTCGACACCGGCACGCTCAGCGACTTCTGGAAGAAGACCATCACCGCGGTCCAGCGCAGCTTCGACAACGCCGTCGACTTCGCCGCCTCGTGGCGCCCCGACCTGGTGGTGCACGACATCATGGCGATCGAGGGCGCGCTGGTCGGGGTGCTGAACAACGTGCCGAGCGTCTACTACGGCCCCGGGTTCATCGGCACCGTGGAGACCGAGCCGGGCCTCAACCTGATGGCCGGGGATCCGCTGTCCTGCTTCGAGAAGTACGGCGTGGACTGGACCCGGCGCGACATCCGGTACGCGGTCGACCCGTCGCCGGACGCCGCCGTGCCACCGATGGGTGACGCGCTGCGGATCCCCGTCCGGTACCACCCGTACAACGGCAATCAGGACGTCGACCCGTGGCTGCTCGGCCCGATCCGGGGCAAGCGCGTCTGCGTGGTGTGGGGCAACTCGGCCACCGGCGTGTTCGGCGAGCGGCTGCCCGCGCTGCGCCGGGCGGTGGAGACCGCGGCCCAGCTGGCCACGGAGGTAGTGCTCACCGCCGCGCTGTCCGAGGTGGACGCGATGGGCTCGCTGCCGCAGAACGTCCGGGTGCTGCGCAACTGCCCGCTCGAGCTGATCCTGCCCGACTGCGACCTGCTCATCCACCACGGCAGCGCGAACTGCCTGATGAACGGCATCGTCACCGGCGTACCGCAGCTGTCCCTGGCCCTGAACTACGACGGCCAGATCTACGGCAGGCGGCTCGACCCGCAGGGCGCGACCAAGACGCTGCCCGGTCTCATGATCAGCGCCGAGGAGATCGACAAGGCGATCGCCGAAATGCTGTTCGACCACAGGTACCGGCGCCGCGCGGCCGAGCTGCGCGCGTCGGTGGCCGGCGCACCGACTGCCGCGCAGGTCGCCGACCTGCTCGTCACGCTGGCCCGGACCGGCGAGCTGACCCCCGGCGACGTCGCCGGCCTGGTCGCCGGTCCGGAC
This sequence comes from Catenuloplanes japonicus, assembly GCF_000717135.1. Taxonomy (GTDB): domain Bacteria; phylum Actinomycetota; class Actinomycetes; order Mycobacteriales; family Micromonosporaceae; genus Catenuloplanes; species Catenuloplanes japonicus. The sequence goes on along the minus strand of NZ_JNXY01000001.1, from coordinate 587,000 downwards.
CAGCACCGTAGGGAAATCACCGGGGACACCGTGAGCGAGGTTCGATGAGCAACGCACAGGACACGCCGACCGCCACGCCCAAGCCGCCGCTGCGCAGCATGGGCGACCTCAACCTGGTCTGGGAGTGGAACACGCCGGACGAGATGCAGATCCAGCTCGCCGGTACCCAGCCCCGCGACGAGTACCTCCAGGACCGCGTCGACCGGGCGAACTGGATCGCCGACCGGCTCCGGCTCACCCCGGAGTCGTCGGTCTTCGAGATCGGCAGCGGCGAGGGGGTGATGGCCGGCGTCCTCGCGCCACGGGTGGGACAAATGTTGTGCACAGACGTCAGCCGCTCGTTCCTGGACAAGGCGCGGGTTACCTGCCGGGAGCACGCCAACGTCGACTACCACCACATCGAGAACGACTACCTGGCGAAGCTGCCGTCGGCGGCGTTCGACGGCGGGTTCTCCCTGAACGTCTTCATCCACCTGAACGTGTTCGAGTTCTTCCACTACTTCCGCCAGATCGCCCGGGTCCTGCGGCCCGGCGGCCACTTCGGCGTGAACTTCCTCGACCTCGGCGACTCGACCCGCAGCTTCTTCCACTTCTACGCGGAGCGCTACCTGGCGGCGAACCCGATCGAGTTCAAGGGCTTCCTCTCCTTCCACAACGTGGACGTGATCGCGGCGATAGCGGTCGAGGCCGGCCTGACGCCGCTGCTCGACGAGTTCGTCAACGAGGACGGGGTCTGCTACCTGATCCTGCGGCGCGACGAGAAGCCCTCGGCGTGAACCGTCTGCTACTCGGCTCCGGCGGTCCCCAGGTGTCCCGGCTCTGCCTGGGCACCTGGCCGCTCAGCGGGCAGTGGGGCGGGGCGATCGAGCCCGCGGTACGCGCGGTCCGCCGCGCGTTCGACCTCGGGGTGAACCTCTTCGACACCGCCCGCGCCTACGGTGATGGCACCGCGGAGGCCGCGCTCGCCCGCGGGCTCGGCGACCTGATCCGTACCCATCGCTCGGAGCTGGTCATCGTGACCAAGGGCGGGCTGCGGATCCAGGGGAACTCCGTGGTGCGCGACTGCGACCCGGATGTCCTCCGTTCCGGCCTGGTGGCCAGTCTGCGCGCGCTGGGCACCGATTACGTGGACCTGTTCCTGGTGCACTGGCCGGACCCGACCATCCCGCCGGCCGAGACCGCGGGCGTGCTCGCCGGCTTCGTCGAGGAGGGACTGGTCCGCCGGACCGGTGTCTCCAACTTCACGGCCGCGCAGATGGACGAGTTCGGTCCGGCGGCCGTCGCCCAGGTCCCGTACAGCCTGCTGGCCCGCGGGGTCGAGCGGGAGATCCTGCCGCACTGCCGGGCGGCGGGCGTCCCCGTGATGGGCTGGGCCTCGCTGGCCCACGGGCTGCTGACCGGCGCGCTGCGGCCGGGTCACGCGTTCGCGCTCGACGACTGGCGCGCCTACTCCCCGATCTTCCGGGGCGAGCGGCTCGCCGCGGTGGTGACCGCGGTGGACCGGCTCTCCGCGATCGCCGCCGACCGGGGCATCAGCGTGGCCCAGCTCGCGCTCGCCTGGGTGCTGCACCAGCCGGGCGGCGTGATCCCGATCTTCGGCGCCCAGTTGCCCGAGCACGTCGAGGACAGTGTGCGGGCACTCGACGTGCGGCTCGACGAGGCCGAACTGGCCGCGCTCGGCCGCCTGGTCGAGGGGGCACCGCCGGTGCTGCCCGACGCCGAGCCGCCGCACCGGGCAACGGCCGGCGTCTGAGCCCGGCCGTACCAGAGAGGAAGTCAGTGACCGAGAACGTGATCGACCGGTGGTCGCCGGCCCCGGACCCCGCCGCCGGTGAGGCCGTCACGGCGGCGCGCGACGGCGCGGCCATCGTCATGGCCGGACTGAGCAAGCGCTACGGCGACGTCACCGCCCTGGACGGCGTCGACCTTGTCGTCCCGCCGGGCGCGGTCTGCGGCCTGCTCGGTCCCAACGGCGCGGGCAAGACCACCGCGGTACGGATCCTGAGCACGCTGACCCGCCCGGACTCGGGCACCGCGCTCGTCGGCGGCATCGACGTGACCCGGGACCCGGACGAGGTGCGCCGCCGGATCGGCGTCACCGGCCAGCGGACCACGGTCGACGACATCCTGACCGGCCGGGAGAACCTGGAGACCTGGGGAAGGCTTTACCACATCGGGGTACGGACCGCGCGGCGCCGGGCCGACGAGCTGCTGGAGCAGTTCGGCCTGGCCGACGCGGCCACCCGCATGGTCAGGCAGTACTCCGGCGGGATGCGCCGCCGGCTCGACCTCGCGGTGGGTTTCCTGCTCCGGCCGCAGGTGCTGTTCCTGGACGAGCCGACCACCGCGCTGGACCCGCACAGCCGCAACGAGGTCTGGCAGGTCGTCGCGTCGATGGCCGCGCAGGGCACCACCGTGCTGCTCACCACGCAGTACCTGGAGGAGGCCGACCGGCTGGCGAGCCAGATCGCCGTACTGGACCACGGCCGGATGATCGCTCAGGGTACGCCGGACGAGCTCAAGTCGAGGATCGGCGGCCACCGGATCGACGTGGTGCTGGGCGGCGACGGCGCGGTCGCACGGACCGCGCGTGGCCTGGCCCGCGTGGTGGGCGCGGAGCCGGAGGTCGACGCGGCGGCGTCGCGGATCAGCGTGCCCGTACGCGACCAGGTCACCACGCTGCACGACGTCATGCGCTGGCTGCACGACAACGAGGTCGAGGTCGAGGACGTGGCGGTGCGCAGGCCGACGCTGGACGACGTGTTCCTCAGCGTGACCGGGCACGGCGCGGACGTGGGACGGGCGGCCGCATGACGGCCACGACGATGATCACGGTGCCGCCCCGGCCCACGAACCCGCTGGACCGGCTGCGGTGGGCACTGACCGACGGCTGGGTGGTCGGCCGCACCAACCTGTTCCACTGGCGGCGCAACCCCGGGCTGATCACCCAGTGCCTGATGTATCCGGTGATGACCGTGGTGTTCGGCTTCGTCTTCGGCAGCGCCATGGTGGTGGCCGGCGGCGGATCGTACCGCGAGTTCCTGATGCCGGGCCTGTTCGGCCAGACCATGATGTTCGGGATCATCACCACGATGATGGTCACCAGCTCGGCCACGGCGAAGGGGATGACCGACCGGTTCCGGACGATGCCGATGGCCCAGACCGGCGTGGCGCTCGGCCGCTGCGTCGCCGACCTGGTCACCTCGGTGTTCGAGCTGATCATCCTGGTCGTCTGCGCGCTGCTGGTCGGCTGGCGCTTCCATCACGGCCTCGGGCCCGCGCTCGGCGCGCTCGGCCTGCTGCTGCTGTTCCGGTTCGCGCTGGTCTGGGCCGGCATCTTCTTCGGGCTGATCCTGCCGGTGGAGGCGGTCGGCGCGGGTTACGTGCCGCTGCTGCCGCTGACCATGCTGGCCAACACGTTCGTGTCGCCCACACAGATGCCGCCGTGGCTCGGCGCGATCGCGGAGTGGAACCCGGTCTCCGCGACGGTGGCGGCCTGCCGGGAGCTGTTCGGCAACCCCGGCGTGGTCGGCGACTCCTGGGCGGCCCAGCATGCGATGCTGCTGGCGTTCGCCTGGCCCGCGGTGATCATGCTGGTCTTCGTGCCGCTCTCGATCCGCCGGTACCGCAACCTCGAACGCTAGTGAACTATCCCGAACCTGCCGATGATCGGGGCGTCCCTCCAGCCGTCAGAACGACTGGAGGGACGCCTTGATCTTGGAAGGCGTGGCACCCGTAGAACGATGGTGGACAGCCGCACCGGGACCGCCGGCCGGTCAGCCCGCCCAGGACGGTGACTCGAGAACCTCGATGATCGCGCAGGACACCACGACGCCCGGCGCGGTGCCGAGCATCAGCATGTGATCGCCGGGGCGCAGCTCGCCGCCGCGGAGCAGGTGGTCGAACGACAGAATCGGGTCGCTGGCGCCGCAGTGCCCGATCCCCCGGCCGTACTCCCAGGTCGACCGCGACAGGGGCAGGTCCCACATGGCCATCACCCGATGCTCGACCACCTCGCGGGAGTAGTTCATGAAAGCCACCCGGGTGATGTCGCGGATGCCGATGCCGGCTTCGCCCAGTGCCCGGTCGACCAGCTCCACCGTCCACTGCGGCATGTCCGCCATGGCCACGGACGCCGGGCTGCGGGTCGCGAACTGCTGCCCGATCCGGGCGCTGAAGTCGGTGGTACGCCCGGCCGTGATGCTCGGCGGGAACAACGGCTCGTCGCCGCGGTGCAGCGCCTCCGCGGCCGTGGCCGTCCGGGAGCACACCGAGCGCAGCCGGGCGAATCCCGGCTGCTTCGTCAGCACGACCGCGGAGGCGGCGTCGCCGCCGATGAAGCCGGGCCCCATCGACCAGCGATCGATCAGCGGCGTGCCGTAGTTGTCCGCCGCGACCAGCAGCGCGCTCGTCCGCTCCGGGACGGCGGCCAGGTGACCGGCGGCGAGCTCCATCGCGCTGAACAGCCCGTTGCAGCCCTGCCGGATCTCCAGCGCGAGCAGGTCACCGCCGACCAGGTGTCGTTGCAGGTAGGACTGTGGCGGCCAGCCGTCCGGCCCCTGGTGCCAGGTGCTGGCGTACAGCAGCAGGTCGAACTCCTCCGGGGAGCCGCCCCATCGCTTCACCGCCTGCTGTGCGGCCCGCAGCGCCATCTCGGGCGCGGGCAGGTCACCCGCGATGGCGACGCCGCCGAGCTCGTGCGTCTCCGCGTCCGCGGCCGGATAGAGGCCGCGCGCGACCGCCCATTCGACACTGACCCGCGGTGGAATGAACGTCCCGATGCCGGCGAGGAACATGTCCGTTGTCCGCACGAAGTCGTCTCCTCGAGAGAATGACGATCACCATCGTCGATCGGCGCGGTCATTGTCCGACCATCGGGCCCAGCCTTCGGCCGCCCGGAATTCATTGCGCCGTACCGCGACTCTATGATGGTCGGAACGAAACAGGTGTGGCATTTCACCTAGAAATCGCGCGGTTCCCAGATGGATTTCCGCCGACGGGAGGATACGGCCGGTGGCGGTGCGATTGCTGGCGAGGACCCTGCGCGGGCTCGAGGACGTCGCCGCAACGGAGGTGACCGGGCGCGGCCTCGGCCGGGTCACCCGCAGCCGGCACCGCGAGGTGTGGTTCACCGCGGACCAGGCCGATCCCGCCCTGCTGGACCTTCGCACCGTCGACGACCTGTTCCTGCTGGCCGCGTCCATCAGCGACGTCGGGCACACCAAGGCTGACCTGGCCCGATTCGCCACGGCCGCCCGCGAGGCCGACGCGGGCGAGCTGCTGCGGCAGCGCGGCCTCCTCGGTTTCGGCGCGGCCGCGACCGGTGTGGACGTCGCCGCGTCGTTCCTCGGCAAGCGCAACTACAACCGCTACGACATCGAGGACGCGGCCGGCGCCGAGCTGGCGCGCGCCACCGGCCTGCCGTACCACTCGCGACGTGGTGGTGACGCCCCGCCGGAGGGCACGCTGTCGTTCCGGGTCACGGTCGAGGGCACCCGGGCCGCGCTGGCCCTGCGCGCCGGCGACCGGCCGCTGCACCGCCGGAGTTACAAGCAAACCTCGACGCCGGGCACGCTGCACCCGCCACTGGCCGCCGCCATGGTCCTGCTGGCGGACCTCCGGCCGGCGGACACCGTGCTCGACCCCTGCTGCGGAACCGGCACCATCCTCATCGAGGCCGCCGGCCAGGCCCCGGAGGCGCGGCTGATCGGTGTGGACCACGACCCGCGCGCGCTCGCCGCGGCCACGGCGAACGCGGCGCTGACCGAGACCCGGGCGACCTGGCTCCGCGGCGACGCGGCCCGGCCGCCGATCGGCACCGGCCGGATCGATCGGGTGGTGAGCAACCCGCCGTGGGACCGGCAGGTGCCCGCCCGAGGCACGCTGGCCGGGCGGCCGGCCCGGCTCTACCGGGAGATCCGCCGGGTCCTGCCCGCCGGTGGACGGGCCGTCCTCCTGTTGCACGAGGCGGAGGAGCAGCTCACCGCCGTCAAGGCGGCCGAACTGCGGGTGCGCGACGTGCGCCCGCTGAGCCTGTTCGGCACCCACCCGTCGATCGTCACGCTCACCGGCTGACCATGTCCGTCCTCTTCGGACGGACGCCACGATTGTTACGCTGCGGTGAAAGCCACCGGTACGGGAGAAGTCCAGCCATGCCCAAGATCAAGAATGACTCGCGGAACCGTGACCCGGAGCTCCGGGTGGAGCGCCGCAACGCCCGGTTCCAGCAGTGGGAGGCGCTGCTGACCAACCGGAACACGCGGCACCGTCTGGGCGAGTTCCTGGTGCAGGGCGTGCGCCCGATCAACGAGGCGGTCGCACGGGGCTGGCCGATCCGGGCACTGCTACACGCGGGGAACCTGCGGTCGCACTGGGCCCGTGACCTGGTCGCCGGTCAGGTCGCCGACGAGGTGGTCCGGCTCGCTCCCGAGCTACTGCGCGACCTCACGGAGAAGGACGAGGACATCGCCGAGCTGGCCGCCGTCGTCGCGATCCCGCCGGACGACCTCACCCGGATCCGGCCCGGGTCCGACGGCGTCGTGGTCGTGCTGGACCGCCCGATCAGCCCTGGGAACGTCGGCTCGGTGCTGCGCTCGGCCGACGCGCTGGGCGCGGCCGGCGTGGTCGTCGCGGGCCGGGCCACCGACCTCTACGACCCGAAGACGGTCCGGGCCAGCCGCGGGTCGCTGTTCGCCGTGCCGGCCGTGCGGGCGGACACCCCGTCCGCGGTGCTGGACTGGCTGCGATCGACCGGCACGGCAACCGTGGTCGGGACGAGCGAGGACGCGGTGACCGACATCTGGGACCACGACTTCACCGGGCCGACCGCGATCGTGGTCGGCAACGAGACCAGCGGGATGAGCAGCTTCTGGGCGCAGAACTGCGACGCCGTCATCCGCATTCCGATGGTCGGGTCGGCGAGCTCGTTCAACGCGGCCGTCGCCGCGTCGATCACGCTGTACGAGATCGCCCGCCAGCGCGCCTGACACCGGCTTCTGGGGAGACCGCTAGTCTTCGGCCGGAACCCGCCTCCATCGACTGCCGTTGGGATATAACCGGTCGGCAGAGTCCGATGAGGAGGCACGCATGCTGACCGCCGAGCACATCGAAAGCTTCGTCACCGACGGCTTCGTCCGGGTGCCGAACGCGTTCTCCACCGAGCTTGCCGCCGAGTGCCGCGACCTGCTCTGGAAACAGCTGGACATGGACCCCGGCGACCGGTCGACCTGGACCAGGGAGGTCATCCGGCTCGGCGTGCGCAGCGACGACGCCTTCGTGCGGAGCGCCAACACCACAGTGCTCACCGAGGCGTACGACCAGCTCGTCGGCCACGGACGGTGGCTGCCGATGGACGCGATCGGGACCTTTCCCGTGCGTTTCCCGGCCGACCGGGCGCCCGAGCAGGCGGAGGACTACGGCTGGCACATCGATGCCAGCTTCCTCAGCCCGGAGGGTGAGGCCACGATCGGCGCCGGCGACTGGGAGGGCGAGCTCGCGCTCGTCCCGCCGGACTACGACAAGGTCTTCCGCTGCAACGTGTCATCACGCGGTCGCGGCCTGCTGGTACTGCTGCTCTACTCCGACACCGGTGAGCAGGACGCACCCACGCTGATCCGGTCCGGCTCGCACCTGGACGTGCCGCCGCTGCTCGCGCCGTACGGTCCCGAGGGCACCTACCTCGACTGCGGCAGCGTAGGGGCCGACCGGCCGCACGCGCTGGCGACCGGCCGGGCCGGCGATGCCTACCTGTGCCACCCGTTCCTGGTGCACACCCCGATCACCAACACCGGCACCGCTCCCCGGTTCATGGCGCAGCCGTCGCTGCAGCTGGCCGGCGAGTTCGACCTGAATCGCACGGACGGGCAGCCCGTACCGGTCGAGCGGGCGATCCGGGTGGGACTCGGCCGTGGATAGTGGCACGGCCGCGCCCTGGGCAGCCGTCCTACGGCTGGTGTTCGGCGGGATGGCCACGCACCTGGTCGCGCTCGCCGTCCGGCTGCGGCTGCCCGACGCGATCGGCGACAGCGAGCGGGACGCGGCCGGGCTCGCCGCGGAGTACGGCTTCCAGGAGGGGCCGGTGCTCCGCCTGCTGCGCGGGCTCGCCGCGCTCGGCGTGCTCGCCGAGAGCCGCCCCGGCTGCTTCACGGTCACCCCGGTCGGCGCTCTGCTGCGCGGCGACGCGCAGGGGTCGATGTATCCGCTGGCCAGGATGCTGACCGACCCGACGATGGCGCACGCCTGGCAGAACCTGGAGTTCAGCGTGCGCACCGGCGGGCCGGCCTTCGACGAGGCGTTCGGCATCGACTTCTTCGGCTACCTGGCGGCCCGGCCGGAGCTGTCCGAAATGTATAACCGGGCGATGAGCCAGGGCAGCCGTGGGGTCGCCACGGTGCTCGCCGGCGCGTACGACTTCGGCCGTTTCCGGACCGTCGTCGACGTCGGCGGGGGCGACGGGACCACGCTCGCCGCGATCCTGACCGCCCACCCCGGACCGCACGGCGTGGTCTACGACAGCCCGTCCGGCGTGGCCGCGACGGCGCGGACCCTGGACGCGGCCGGGCTCACCGCACGCTGCCGGGTCGAGACCGGCGACTTCTTCGCCGGGGTCCCGGGCGGCGGCGACCTGTACCTGCTCAAGAGCGTGACGCACGGCTGGGACGACGAGCGGGCCGCGGTGATCCTGCGCAACTGCGCCCGCGATGCCGCGCCACACGGCCGGATCCTGCTCGTCGAGCACCTGCTGCCGGACGTCGTGCCGGCCGGCGAGAGCCCCACCACGTACCTCAGCGACCTGAACCTGCTCGTCAACGGGCAGGGGCAGGAACGGACGCGAGACGACTTCGCCGGCCTGTGCGTCAAGGCGGGCCTGCGGATCGCCGAGATCGGGGCCCTGCCGTCGACCGGCTTCCATTGGATCGAGATCCACCCGGAGAATAGCGCGGAAGCCGATTACTAATGGCCTCCCTATAATCCATTCTCCATTGATGAGAACCGCAGGGATGTCGCGTATCGTCAACGGCGACGGGCCACATTCCTCTGGGGCTCGAATCGGCAATTGACTCCCCCTGCGACGGCGCATTCACTGACGGATGCCCCGGTACATCGCCGCCGGTCCCGCGACCGAGCCGACCGAGCTGTGGTGATCCCGCATCCCCAGCCACCGAAGGAAAGCGTGATGACCTCGGCCGAACTGGATACGCAAGGCGCAGCCACCACCCTTCTGCCCGGGGCGGGCGAGGAGTTCCGGTCCTGGTTCGCCGGCCGCACTCGCTCCACGACCTGCTGGGTGACCCGCACCCCGCTCGGCGAGCTGCCCGGGTGGTCGATCGACGGCGCCACCGGCAACCTGACCCACGACAGCGGCCGGTTCTTCGCCATCGAAGGGCTGCACGTGCGGACCTCGTACGGCCAGATCCGCGAGTGGAGCCAGCCGATCATCAACCAGCCGGAGATCGGCATCCTCGGGCTGCTGGTCAAGACCGTGGACGGCGTTGCATACGGGCTGGTGCAGGCGAAGATGGAGCCGGGCAACATCAACACGTTCCAGCTCTCGCCGACCGTGCAGGCGACCCGCAGCAACTACACGCGCGTGCACCGGGGCAGCCGGACGAAGTACCTCGAGTACTTCACCGAGGCCGGCCCCGGCACCGTTCTGGCCGACGTGCTGCAGTCCGAGCAGGGGTCCTGGTTCCTGCGCAAGCGCAATCGGAACATGATCGTCCTGGTGGACGAGTCGGTGGCCGCCACGGACGGGCACTACTGGATGCCGCTGGCAGAGCTGCGCGGCCTGCTGCGGGTCGACGGTCTGGTCAACATGGACACCCGGACGGTGCTGTCCTGCATGCCGCCCGGATTCTTCACCGCCGACCGGGAACTGCCCGGCTCCGGCCCGGCCCCTGCGCTGATCCGGTCCATCAACGGTGCCGGTACGCCGCTGCACAGCGCAGAGGCCGTGCTGAGCTGGTTCACCGCCGCCAAGAGCCGGTACGAGCTGGCGGTACGGCGGGTGGCGCTGCGGGAGCTGCCCGGCTGGCACCACACGCCCGACGAGATCTCGCACGACGACGAGAAGCACTTCAGCATCATCGGCGTCAGCGTCCGGACCGACGACCGGGAGGTCAGCGAGTGGCATCAGCCGCTCCTCTACCCGAGCGGGAAGGGAATCGTGGCCTTCGTCGTGAAGGAGATCGACGGGGTGGCGCACCTGCTGGTCCACGCGCGGTACCAGGCGGGCCTGCTGGACGCGATGGAGATGGGACCCACGGTGCAGTGCAACCCGGGCAACTATCCGGACGGCGCGCCGGCGTTCCTCGACTACGTGCGGCACGCACCGGCCGACCGCGTCCTGTACGACACGGTCCTGACCGAGGAGGGCGGCCGCTTCTACCGCTCGCAGAACCGGTATCTGCTGGTGGACGCGGGTAACGATGTGCCGGTCGAGGTCCCGGACGAGTTCTGCTGGGTGACCGCGCACCAGCTATCCCGGCTGCTACGGCACGGCTACTACGTCAACGTCGAGGCCCGCAGCCTGCTGGCCTGCCTGCACAGCCTGTGGTGACCGTCGTGCCGGAACCGGCCCCGGTCGCACGCCCGGTCCGGATCGGCCTGCTCGGCTGTGCGGACATCGCCCGGCGCCGTACCCTTCCGGCGCTCCTGCGGGAGCCCGGCGCCGAGCTCGTCGCGGTCGCGGCCCGGGACCCTGACAGGGCCAAGCTGTTCGCGGGCGAGTTCGGCGGCGAGGCCGTGCCCGACTACCGGTCGCTGCTGGCGTTCCCGGACCTCGACGCCGTCTACATCGCGCTGCCTGCCGGGCTGCATCACGAATGGACCCTACGGGCCCTGCGCGGGGGCCGGCACGCGCTCGTCGAGAAGCCGCTGACCACCCGCTACCGCGACACCGCCGAGCTGCTCGACCTGGCGCAGGACTGCGGGCTGACGCTGACCGAGAACCTCACGTTCCTGCGACACGGCCTGCACGCGACCGTGGCGAGGCTGGTGGATTCCGGCGAGATCGGACAGCTGCGCTCGGTTCACGGCGTGTTCGGCTTCCCGCCGCTGCACCCCGGTGACGTGCGGTACCAACCGCATCTCGGCGGCGGCGCGCTGCTGGACGCGGGGGTGTACCCGCTGAGCGTGGCAGGGCTCTTCCTCGGGCCGGATCTCCAGGTGGTCGCCGCGACCCGCACGGACGACCCGGAGCACGGGGTCGACGTGGCCGGCAGCGTGCTGCTGGCCACGCCGGACGGGCGCACCGCCCAGCTCGACTTCGGCTTCCAGCACGCGTACCGCTGCGAGTACACGCTGTGGGGCAGCACCGGCTCGATCGTCGTCGACCGGGCCTTCACGCCGCCGGCGTCCCGGCGTCCGACGGTCCGGCTGACCCGGCACGACGAGCCGAGCGACCTGGTGCTGCCCGAGGACGATCAGGTCGCCGCCACTCTGCGCGAGTTCGTCACCGCGGTCCGCGCCGGCCGGGAGGTTCCCGGCCGGGCATCGCAGTCCAGGGCGCTGGCGAGGCTGGTCGACCAGGTCCGGGGCCGGGCGCGCTCGCTGCGGCCGGGCGAGCCGGTCCGGCTGGGAGGCCACGAGCCGACGAGGAGGTACGGGTGAACGACGGCCGTGTCGTGGTGGTCGGCGGTACCGGTTTCCTGGGCCGTCAGGTGGTCAAGGACCTGGTCGCCGCCGGCCGCGACGTGCTGGTCCTGGCACGGCGCGCCCCGGCGGCCACGCCCGGGTTCCGGTTTCGCGCGGTCGACGTCTCCGGCGGGGCCGAGTTGTCCGCGGCGCTGGCCGAAGAACGCCCGGCGGCTGTCGTCAATGCCACCGGCGGCAAGTGGGGCCTGTCCGGGCGCGGGCTGGAGGCCAGCTGTGTCGGGGCGACCGAGGCCATCCTGGCGGCTCTGGCGGAGACCTCGCAGGCACCGCGATTCGTGCACCTCGGCTCGGTGCTGGAGTACCGGCTCGCCGCGCCGGACACGCCCGGCTCCGCGCAGCGGGCGGCGCGATCCGTCAGCGAGTACGACCGGTTCAAGCTGACCGCGACCGAGGCGGTGCTGACCGCGGCCGAGGCCGGGGCCGTGGACGCGGTGGTGCTGCGTCTGGCGAACGTCACCGGTCCCGGCGTGCCGCCGGCCAGCCTGCTCGGTCTGGTGGCCGGTGCGCTGGCCACCGCGGCACACCGCGGCGGGCACGCGATGATCGAGCTGACCGCGCTGGACTCCCGGCGCGACTACGTGGACGTGCGGGACGTCTCGGAGGCAGTCCTGGCCGCGATCCGGGTGCCCGGCGTGACCGCGCCGATCCCGATCGGTCGCGGCGAGTCGGTGCCGGTGCGCGCGCTGGTCACCATGCTCACCGAGATCAGCGGCGTGCCGGCCACCGTGTGCGAGCTGCCGGCCCGGGACCCGGCCGGCGCCACCGAGGACTGGACGCTGGCCGATCTCCGGCCCGCGCGTGACCAGCTCGGCTGGGCGCCGCGCCGGACGCTGCCGGAGGCACTCCGCGCGCTCTGGCAGGACACGATGGAGCACGGTCCGCGCCGGTGACCGGCCGGCGCCTCAGCCCTCGACCGTGATCGTGTGCGGCAGCGGCTGGACCTGCACGATCGGCGGATCGCACTCGTCCCACGGACGGGTCAGCATGGCCACGAAGGACAGTGAGGTGATCGCATACACCGCGTGCATCACCCCGACCGGTGTACGGGTGCAGGTGCCGCGGGCCACGTGGATGAACTCCTCCGGGCAGTCCGGGTCGTCGGGGTCGTCCTTGGTGACCAGCACCCCCTCGCCGTCGACGAACAGCAGATATTCCACGAAGTGCGGATGGTAGTGCAGGCCACGGACCTTGCCCGGGTGCATCGAGATGAGGTTGAACTCCAGCAGCGGCTCCGGCGGCACCCAGGTGAAGATGCCACCCCGGCCGTCCCGGACGGTATCCAGATTGCAACTCGGCGTCAGAACCTCGATCTTCACGGCGAACTCCGATTCTCGGGGTCATGGCGGGACGGTGTGGTGCCGCTCGCGAGCCCGGGGCGCGTGCCGGAACGGGAGTCGGCTGGCGGCAAGGTGGAGTCTCATCGGCGTCGCGAGGACGTGGCGGTATCCGGGCACGCCCGCCCGGCACCGGGTTCCACAGGAAATCGTAAGCGTTCGCAATGCCGAGACAACACTCGGCGACCGCGCCGCAGGAGAACTCATTGGCTTTGGATAGTAGGGCAACCGACACCGGCGAACAAGAATTGACAGGCATGAAGGCGCTGGACAGAATACTCAGCGGCGTCGGCCACATAACGCGCCAGACCCGCAAATTGACGGCCAAGGCGAATTCATTCGACAATCTGCCCATCATGGACGGACACGCGGAACGCCGACATCACCACCAGCCACGAAGCCGATCCACGCGACTGCCGGGACCTACCCGCCGCGGCCGGTGAATCGCCTTCCGGTCGGTTACCGGACAACAATCAGAATGAGCGAGGCAATCCCATGTTCGGTCGCATCAGCACGGTATCCGGGCCACCCGTTCGAAAGACCGCCCCACTCCCGATCCGGGCGCGGACATGACCGTGCGGACCTCGGTCGTGGTGGGTGCCGGCGGCCAGGACGGGGTGCTGCTGAGCGAGTCGCTGCGGGCGCGGGGCGACAGGGTGGTGCCGGTACTCCGGCACGGCACGATCGACATCACCCGGCCGGACGACGTGGCCGGGCTGGTGTCCGGCATACGCCCGGACGAGGTGTACCTGCTGGCCGCGGTGCACCACTCCGCGCAGGACACGGTCACCGACCCGGTACGGCTCTGCCACCGGTCGTACGAGGTCAACACGTTCCCCGTGGTGCACTTCCTCGACGCGGTCGAGCGGCACAGCCCGGCCACCCGAGTCTTCTACGCCGCCTCCTCGCACGTCTTCGGCGTGCCGGACACGCCGATGCAGGACGAGACGACACCGCTGCGGCCGACCTCGGTCTACGGCATCAGCAAGGCCGCCGGGCTGCTGCACTGCCGCGACTACCGCGCGCGTGGCGTGTTCGCCTCGGCCGGCATCCTCTACAACCACGAGTCCCCGCTCCGTCGCTCGGGCTTCGTGTCCCGCAAGATCGTGGACGCAGTGGTACGCATCCAGCGCGGCGACACCGCCCGGCTCGTGCTCGGCAGCCTGTCGGCCGGGTCGGACTGGGGGTACGCGCCGGACTACGTGGACGCCATGCGGCGGATCCTCGGCCTCTCGGAACCGGACGACTTCGTGGTCGCCTCCGGCGTACGGCACAGCGTCGGCGAGTTCGCGGCGATCGCGTTCGCGGCGGCCGGGCTGGACTGGCGGGACCACGTCGAGGAGGACGCCACCGTGCTCACCAGGCCGGACGTCCCGCTGGCCGGTGACGCGAGCCGGTTGCGCGCCGCGACCGGCTGGCGCCCGAGCCTCGGCTTTCCGGACATGGTGCGTACGTTGCTGCGGGCCGCCGGCGCCACGCTGGTCACGCCGGCGACCCGGCCCGGCTGACCGGCGGTCCGGCGCTTTAGTAGGGAAATCACGAGTCGGATTTCGGTACCTTCACAAGAGCCAGTTGCCGTCCGACAACGGAGTCCATTGTGATTCGATTTCCGGTCTCGGTCCAACCGTCCAGGGTCGCCTCGTGAAAGGTCTGGTGCTGGCGGGCGGTGTCGGCTCGCGAATGCGCCCGATCACCCACACCTCAGCGAAGCAGCTCATTCCGGTCGCCAACAAGCCGGTCCTCTTCTACGGCCTCGAAGCGATTCGCAAAGCGGGGATCCGGGAGGTCGGCATCATCGTTGGCAGCACCGCGTCGGAGATCGAGCGCGCGGTGGGCGACGGCTCGCAGTTCGGTCTGGACGTGACCTATATTCCCCAGGATGCACCCCGTGGCCTCGCGCACGCCGTCCTGATCGCGCGGGACTACCTCGGCGACGACGACTTCGTGATGTACCTCGGTGACAACTTCGTCGTCGGCGGCATCAACGGCGTGGTCGAGCGGTTCCGGCGGGAACGCCCGCAGGCCCAGCTGATGCTGACCCAGGTGAAGAACCCGCACGCTTTCGGCGTCGCCGAGATGGGTCCGGACGGTCAGGTTCTCGGCGTCGAGGAGAAGCCTCAGTACCCGAGGAGCGACCTCGCGCTGGTGGGCGTCTACGTGTTCAGCCCGGCCGTGCACGAGGCGATCGCGGAGCTGAAACCGTCGTGGCGCAACGAGCTGGAGATCACCGAGGCGATCCAGTGGCTGATCGACCAGGGCCGGCCGGTCAGGTCCACGGTCATCACCGGGTTCTGGAAGGACACCGGCAACCTCGCGGACATGCTGGACATGAACCGGTTCGTCCTGGAGAGCATCGACTGCGAGGTCAACGGTTCGGTGAGCGCGGACACCGAGATAGTCGGCCGGGTCGTGATCGGGGCCGGCGCCGTCGTCACCGGCTCACGGATCGTCGGGCCGGTCGTGGTCGGGGCCGGGTCGATCGTGCGCAACTCGCGCCTGGGCCCGTTCACCTCGATCGACTGCGACTGCACCGTGACCGACAGCGACATCGAACAGTCCATCGTGCTCCGCGGCGCCTTCATCGACGGTGTCGGCCGGATCGAGATGTCGATGATCGGCCGCGAGGCGCGGGTGGTCCCGGGGCCGCGCGCGCCGCAGACGTACCGGTTCGTGCTCGGGGACCACAGCGAAGTACGGGTGGGTGTCTAGTGCGGCGGGTGCTCGTGGCCGGCGGGGCCGGCTTCATCGGCTCGCACTACGTCCGGGAGCTGGTCTCCGGGGCGTACCCCGCGTGGCGGGGCTGCCGGGTCACGGTGCTGGACAAGCTCACCTACGCGGGCAATCCGGCGAACCTGGACGCCGTGCGGGACCGCATCACGTTCGTCCGCGGCGACATCTGCGACGGCCGGCTGCTCGCGGACCTGGTGCCCGGACACGACGCGGTGCTCAACTTCGCGGCCGAGACCCACGTCGACCGGTCCATCGCCGACTCGGCCGAGTTCCTGCGCACCAACGTGCAGGGTGTCCAGTCGCTCATGCAGGCGTGCCTGACCGCCGGCGTCCCGACCGTCGTCCAGGTCTCCACGGACGAGGTCTACGGCAGCATCGCCACCGGGTCGTGGACCGAGGACAGCCCGCTGGCCCCGAACTCGCCGTACGCCGCGGCCAAGGCAGGCGGGGACCTGATCGCGCTGGCGTACGCGCGGACGCACGGCCTGCCCGTCCGGATCACCCGGTGCGGCAACAACTACGGCCCGCACCAGTTCCCGGAGAAGGTCGTGCCGTTGTTCCTCACCCGGCTGATGGACGGCCGGCCGGTCCCGCTCTACGGCGACGGCCGGAACGTCCGCGACTGGATCCACGTGGACGACCACTGCCGCGGTATCCAGACCGTGGCCGAGCGAGGCGCGGCCGGCGAGGTCTACCACATCGCCGGGACCGCGGAGCTCACCAACCTGGAGCTGACCAAGTTCCTCCTCGACGCGGTCGGCGCCGGCTGGGACGCCGTCGAACAGGTCCCGGACCGCAAGGGACACGACCGCCGCTACTCCCTCTCCGACGCGAAGCTGCGTGGCCTGGGGTACGCCCCGCGCGTCTCCTTCGCCGACGGCCTGGCCGGGACGGTCGACTGGTACCGGGCGAACCGGCACTGGTGGGAACCGCTGCGCACGCAACTCGACGACGTCCGTACCGGCTGATGGCACGTCGCCCCGACCTTCGAAGGAGCTTCGGATGGCTCACTGCCTGGTGACGGGTGGCGCCGGATTCATCGGATCACACCTGGTCGAACGGCTGTTACGAGCCGGCCACCGCGTTGCCGTGCTCGACGACCTCAGCGGCGGCAGCAGGTCCCGCGTACCCACGGGGGTCGACCTGCACGTCGGGTCCGTGACGGACGCCGACCTGGTCGACTCGATCTTCGCCGAGCATCGGTTCGACCACGTCTTCCACTTCGCGGCGTTCGCCGCCGAGGCGATCAGCCACTCGGTCAAACGGCTCAACTACAACACCAACGTGATGGGCAGCATCAACCTCATCAACGCGTCGCTGCGGACCGGAGTGTCGTTCTTCTGCTTCGCCTCGTCCGTCGCGGTCTACGGGCACGGCGCGACGCCGATGCGGGAGAGCTCCGTCCCGGTGCCCGCGGACAGCTACGGCAACGCGAAGCTCGTCGTCGAGCGCGAACTCGCGGTGACGATGCGGACGCAGGGCCTGCCGTTCGCCGCGTTCCGCATGCACAACGTCTACGGCGAGTGGCAGAACATGCGGGACCCGTACCGGAACGCGGTGGCGATCTTCTTCAACCAGATCATGCGCGACGAACCGATCACGGTGTACGGCGACGGCGGTCAGGTCCGCGCGTTCACCTACGTGGGCGACGTCGTGGACGTGGTGAGCCGGGTCCCCGGCACCGAGCGCGCGCACGGCCGCTGCTTCAACGTGGGCGCGGCCGGCACCAGCACGGTGCTGGAGCTGGCCGAGGCGGTACGGGTGGCGGCCGGTGTGCCGGACCACCCCATCGCGCACCTGCCGGCCCGCGACGAGGTCCGGGTGGCCTACACCGCGACGGATGACGCCCGGCAGATCTTCGGCGACTGGCCGGACACCCCGCTGCCCGACGGGCTGGCCCGGACCGCGGCCTGGGCGGCCGCGGTGGGGCCGGCCGAACTCCACGCGTCGTTCGACATCGAGATCGGCGGCAATCAGGTCCCGGAATGGGCCAGGCACGTCGAGAGGCGGCTCGAACCCGACCCCGCCGACTGTGGTGGAAACACTAGTCCCCTGCTCACCATCGATCTTTAGGCTGGGAATCCATGGAACGTGAGGACATTCGGCGCCGCGCGACAGCACTCGGGCCCTGGGTCAACGGATTCGACTACGACGGAATTCGTTATGCCGAGGGTTCCGATCACGGCTATCTGCTCAGCCAGCATCCGGCGGACCGGGCGAGCGCGTTCTACGCGGCCTTCCCCGGCGCGACCCGCGTCCTGGAGCTCGGCGCGCTGGAAGGCGCGGACACGCTGGAGCTGGCCCGGCAGCAGCCCGAGGCGCACGTCGTCGGCTTGGAGGGCCGCGCGGAGAACCTGCGCCGCGCCGAGTTCGTGATCGACGTGCACGGCGTCCCGAACGCCGAGCTGCGGCTCGCCGACGTGGAGGCGCTCGACTTCCCGGCACTGGGCCGCTTCGACGCGGTCATGTGCGCCGGCCTGCTCTACCACGTCCGGGAGCCCTGGGCGCTGCTCAAGGACATCGCCGGCATCTCCGCCGGGATCTACCTGTCCACCCACTACTGGGGCAGTTCGGACGGGCTGGAGACGCTCGACGGTTACTCGGTCAAGCACGTCCGCGAGGACCACCCGGAGCCGCAGGCCCGCGGACTGAGCGTGGACGTGCGCTGGCTGGACCGGCCGTCGCTGCTCGCGGCGCTGGAGAACGCCGGGTTCACCGAGATCGAGGTGCTGCACGAGCGCACCACGCCCGGCGTCTGCGACATCGTGGTGGTCGGCCGGACCCGGCTGGGCGCACAGGTCCGCCGTTTCCGCGAGGACGGCCTCGTCAACGCCGGGCCGATCTTCGCCGACGACGCGGTGGCCCGGCTCAAGGCCGGTGCGATCGACCTGATCTCCCGGTTCACCGACCGGGGGTACCGGTCCGAGGACTTCTGGAACTACGACGTCGAGGGCCAGGACCCGGTGCTCTACCGGATCCACAACCTGGAGAAGCAGGACTGGGCCGCCGGCGAGCTGCTGTTCCGCGAGGAGCTGGCCGAGCTGGCCGCCACGTTCATCGGAGGGCCGGTCGTACCCACCGCCCTCGCGCTGGTGCTGAAGGAGCCGAACCGGGCGGCGGGGCTCCCGTGGCACCGCGACCGGCTCAACGTGGCGCCGCACACGGTCTGCAACCTGAGCATCTGCCTGGACGAGGCCGGCCCGGCGAACGGCTGCCTGGAGGGCGTACCCGGCTCGCACCTGCTCCCCGACGACGCCGACGTCCTGACGGTACGGGACGCGGGACCCCGCACGGCCGTGCCGTCCGAGGTGGGCGACGTCATCGTGCACGACGTCCGGCTGGTGCACGGTTCCGGCCCGAACCCGACCGACCGGTGGCGCCGCACCATCGTCATCGAGTTCGCCAACCCGGCCCGTCCGATGCCGACCCGCGCGTCCTGACCACCCGGCCGTCCGTACCGGGTCCCGCGGCACCGGACGACTGATGTGCCGGCGCGCCGCGGTTCCCGCACGAGGAGGATCAGCGTTGGTCAGCTTGCTCAACCGCATCCCGGGCTTCACCGCCGGGCCCGCCGCCGAGCCGTCGCTGGACGCCGTGATGGCGGAGCGGTTCCGCGAACGGGTCGACCCCCGCCCCGGCGACTGGGCGTACGCACACTTCCTGGATCTGCGCCAGGCGCTGACCGAGGCGCTGTCCGGCGTGTCCGGGGTCTGGCTCGACTACGGCGCGGGCACCTCGCCGTACCGCGACCTGTTCGGCGTGGCCGAGTTGCAGACCGCGGACATCCCGGGCGGCGAGTCGTTCCCCGCCGACCACGCGCTGGACCGCGACGGGCGATGCCCGGTCGCGGACGGCACGTTCGACGGCGTGCTCTCCACCCAGGTCCTGGAGCACGTCGCCGACGCGGACGCGTACCTGCGCGAGGCGCACCGGCTGCTACGGCCCGGCGGCCGGCTGGTCCTGTCCACCCACGGGGTGTGGGAGGAGCACGGCGGCCAGGACCTGTGGCGGTGGACCGCGGACGGCCTGGCGTTGCAGGCCGAGCGCGCCGGATTCACCGTCGACCGCACGGTCAAGCTGACCTGCGGTCCGCGCGGGCTGTTGCTGCTCCTGCGCTGGTACGGCCGGGAACACGGCTGGCCGCGGACCGGAACGGTCGGGCTGGTCCTGAACACGCTGCAGCTGGTGGACCGGCTCCGGCCGCGATCGTTCGACGAGTACCTCGACCGCGCGTTCGGCGCTCTCGGGCTCAGCGAAGGTCCGGCACAGCCGTTCTACCTGGACATCCTGCTCGTCGCCAGAAAGAAGGAGAACGTCACGTGAGCCAATCGTCGGCTGCTTACGACGAGGATGTGCGGGGTGTGGCCGCCGAGCGGACGAGCTGCCGGATCTGCCAGGGTCCGCTACGCACCGTCCTCGATCTCGGGCCGCAGTACCTGCAGGGCAGCTTCGTCAAGCCCGGCTTCCCGGCGCCGCCCGGCGAGCGGTTCCCGCTCGACCTCACCCGATGCACCGACGCGTCCTGCGGTCTGGTGCAGCTGCGCCACACGCTGCCGGGCGACCTGCTGTACGACACCTACTGGTACCGCTCCCGCATCAACGACACCATGCGTACGCACCTCGCCCGGATCGTCGAGTCCGCGGTCGCACTGCACGGCGGGCAGCCGGCGGCGGTGCTCGACATCGGCTGCAACGACGGCACGCTGCTGGAGAACTACACCGGCGCGGAGCGGTGGGGCATCGACCCGTCCAGCGCCGCCGACGACGCGCCGGACACGATCACGCTGATCCGGGACTTCTTCCCCAGCAAGGAGCTGGCGGACGAGGCGGGCAGGTTCGACGTGATCACGTCGATAGCCATGTTCTACGACGTCGAGAACCCGGTGGCGTTCGTCCGTGAGGTGGAGCGGCTGCTGGCGCCCGGCGGCGTCTGGGTCGTCGAGGTCTCCTACCTGCCCGAGATGCTGGAGCAGACCGGGTACGACAGCATCTGCCATGAGCACCTCTCGTACTACTCGCTCGGCGCGCTGACCCGGATCCTCGCGGAGGCCGGCCTGGAGATCGTCCGGGCCGGTGTCAACGGCGTCAACGGCGGCTCGATCTGCTGCTTCGTCACCCGGTCGACCGAGGTCGCCGGCCGGGCGGACGACTCCGTGCCGGCGCTGGCCGAACGGGAACGGCGGCTGCGGCTGGACACGGACGCGCCCTACGACGCGTTCGCGGCCCGGGTGCGGCAGCGGCGCGACGAGTTGGTCACCCTGTTGCACGGCTTGCGCGAGGACGGCCGGGTCGTGCACATCTACGGCGCGTCGACCAAGGGGAACACGCTGCTGCAGTTCTCCGGCATCGACAACACGCTGATCCGGTACGCGGCCGAGCGCAACCCTGACAAGTTCGGCGCCCGGACCCTCGGCACCGACATCGAGATCATCAGTGAGGAGCAGTCCCGGGCCGCACGCCCCGACTACTACCTGGTGCTGCCCTGGCACTTCCGCGACGAGATCGTCGCTCGGGAAGCCGCCACACTGGCGGCCGGAACACGGCTGATCTTCCCGTTGCCCGAGATCGAGACCATCACACGACCGTGAGCTCCGCGGTGCCCGTGGACCCGCGCAGAAAGGCATACCGGATACGTGACGTATCTAGCCGCTCCCGTCCCACCGCTGTCGGCCGATCAGCTGCTGCTGCTCCTCCTTCAGCTCGGTGTCCTCCTCCTGCTGGCATTCGGGCTTGGCCGGCTGGCGCAGCGGTTCGGTATGCCGGCGGTCGCGGGTGAGCTGCTCACCGGCGTGCTGCTCGGCCCTTCCGTGCTGGGCAGCGCATTCCCTTCCGTAGGCGGCCGGTTGTTCCCGGCGGACGCCGCCCAGGTCCATCTGATCGACGCGGTGAGCCAGTTCGCCGTGGTGCTCCTGGTCGGCGTCGCCGGTCTCCACCTCGACCTCGCGATCGTCCGGCGCCGCCGGGGTGTGGTCGTCACCGTCACCACCGGCGGCCTGCTCCTGCCGATGGCGCTCGGTATCGCGGCCGGGTACGTGGTGCCACAGGCGCTCTACCCGGCCGAGACGCACCGGACCACGTTCGCGCTGTTCCTCGGCGTCGCGATGGCGGTCAGCGCGGTGCCCGTGATCGCGAAGACGCTCACCGACATGCGGTTGATGCACCGCGACGTGGGCCAGCTCATCCTGGCCACGGCCACGATCGACGACGCGATGGCCTGGTTCCTGCTGTCGGTCATCTCCTCGCTGGCCGTGCACACGTTCGTACCCGGGCAGGTCGTCGTCTCGATCCTGTGGCTGGTCGGATTCGTCGCGGCCGCCGCCCTGATCGGCCGACCGGCCGTCCGCCTGGCGATGCGCCGGGCCAACCGGGCCTCCGACGCCGGTCCGGCGACCGTCGTCGCGGTCGTCACCATCCTGCTGGCCGCCGCGGTGGCCCAGGCGCTGGCCCTCGAGGCGATCTTCGGCGCATTGGTGGCCGGCGTCCTGATCGGCCTGCCGGGCGTCGCCGACCCGGCCCGGCTCGCGCCGCTGCGGACCGTGGTGCTGTCCGTGCTGGCCCCGATCTTCCTGGCCGGCGCGGGACTGCGGGTGGACCTGCGCGCGCTCGCCGACCCGGTGGTGCTGCTCTGGGGCGTCGTCATCCTGGCGCTGGCGATCGTCGGGAAGTTCACCGGGGCGTACCTGGGTGCACGGCTCGGGCGCCGGCCGCACTGGGAGGGGATCGCCATCGGCGCCGGGCTGAACGCGCGCGGCGTAGTGGAGATCATCATCGCGATGATCGGGCTCCGGCTCGGCGTGCTGAGCACCGCGACGTACACCATCGTCGTGCTGGTGGCCGTGCTGACCTCGGTGATGGCGCCGCCGCTGCTGCGCCGCGCGATGGCCCGGCTGGAGCAGAACGCCGAGGAGTCGCTGCGCGAGAGCCGGCACCTCGAGTGGGCCGGCGCGGTGCACGGCCCGTCCGGAAAGACCCGCTGATCCACCCACCGACAGGATCGAGGCGTTCCGTACGTCGTGGAAACGACGTACGGAACGCCTCGATCAGTGGCGTGTGACGGGTCAGCTCGCCCCGGCCTCCGCTGCGGAGAGCAGCCCGGTCACGTGGTCCGCGATGGCGGTCACGGTGGGCTGCTGCCAGAAGACGGTAGCGGGCAGCGCCAGCCCCAGCCGCTTCTCCAGCCGCCGCCGGATCACCACGGTCAGCACGGAGTCCAGACCCTGCTCGGCCAGGGGCCGCCGCAGGTGCAGGTCGTCCGCCGCGAGCCGCATCTCCGCCGCGATCTGCGTGCGGACCTCGGCCAGCACCCGCTCCCGCAGCTCGGGCAGGGGCAGTCCGGCGAAGGACACCGCCGGATCCGGGCCGGCCGTCTCGTCGCCGGCGGCGGGGGCCGGCGGCTGGTCGATCACCGCGTAGCGCAGGCCGGGCAGCGCGGCCAGCACCCGGCCGTCCTCGGTCGTGACCAGGCCGTCGACCGTGTCCGGTCGGTCCTGGTCGAGCCGGACCTCGACCAGGACGGTCTCCGGCGGCAGGCCATCGGTGACCACCTCGTCGATCTGCACCACCATGCGCAGCTGAGGCACTCCGGGGTACGCGGCCGGCGCGATCGACATCACCGCGTCCAGCACCGTCGCCCAGGTGGACGTGTCAGCGGCCCGGACCCGGGCGCGCAGCACCCCGTAGCCCGCGAGCAGCTGGTCCACCGACCAGCCGAACCCGGTCGACGGCACTCCGACCTCGGCGAGCCGACGGTGGATCAGGGCCGGGTCGGCCGGTTCCAGCCGGTGCTCCGCCGGGTCCACGAGCTTCCACGCCGCGAGCGCGTCCGGGTCACCCGCCCGCACCGCGGCGTCCGCGTGGACCAGCCACGGCGGGTCCTCGCCCGCATCCCCGCCGGTGGTCCGGGACGCGAGCCGGACGGCGCCGTCCTCGCGGACCACCTGGATCTCCCGCCGGCCGGCCGTCATCAGCGGATGCCGCATCGCCAGGCCGTGCAGGACCGGCGGGACGCCGTCCTGCTCCGCCGCCGCCAGGAACGTGACCGCCAGCACCGCGGCCGGCACGATCTCCACCCCGTTCAGGGTGTGGCTGCCCGGGTACGGGCGGTTCGCGTCGTCCAGGCCGGTCCCCCACACCTGGACCTCGCTGCCCGCGAGGCTGCGGCGCGCGCCGAGGAGGGTGTGCGAGTCCTGGTCGTGGCCGCGGCCGCCGGCCCGGGAGACCGGGGCCGGGTAGTGCCAGTGGCTGCGGTGCCGCCATCGGTAGACCGGCAGCGTGACCAGGTCACCCCCCGGATGCAGGGCGTCCCGGTCGATCTCCACCCCGGCGCAGTGCAGCCCGGCGAGCGCGGTCAGGAAGCCGTGTGCCTCCGGCTGGTGGCGGCGCAGCGTGACGCCGACGTACGTGTCCTCGCCCAGCTCGGCCAGCGTCTCGTGGATCGAGTGGGTCACCACCGGGTGCGGCGACACCTCCAGGAACGCGCGGAAGCCGTCCGCGGACGCCGCGGTGACCGCGTCGACGAGCCGCACCGGATTGCGCAGGTTCCCGGCCCAGTACGCGCCGTCCGCCGTCATCGCCGCGCGTGGGTCGTCCAGCGCGGTCGGGTACACCGGGATCCGTGGGCTGCCCGGCGTGAAGTCGACGGCCGCCGCGAGCTCGCCGACCAGATCGTCCATGTGCGGGCTGTGGAACGCCACGTCGGACGCGACCTGCCGGGTCACCAGCCCCTCCGCGGCCCACGTCCGGAGCAGCGCGTCCAGCGCCTCCGGGTCGCCGGAGACCACGGTGGACGACGGCGACGACGCGATCGCGGCCACCACGTCGGCCCGGCCGGCCAGCCGCGCGGCCGCCTCCGCGAACGGCAACGAGACCATTGCCATCGCGCCCCGGCCGGCCACCCGCCGGAGCAGGATTGACCGGCGGCAGATCAGCCGGGCACCGTCCGCGACCGTCAGCACGCCCGCGGTGACGGCGGCGGCGATCTCGCCGACCGAGTGACCGATCACGGCGTCCGGGGTCACCCCGCCGGCGCGCCACATCGCGGCCAGGCCCAGCTGCACAGCAAAGATCATCGTCTGGATCCGGTCGACCGCCTCGAACTCGCCGTCGAGCAGCGCCTGCCGCGGTGAGAAGCCGATCTCCTCCTGGAAGATCGGCTCCAGGGCGTCGATCGTCTCCGCGAACGCGGGCTCGGTGGCGAGCAGTTCCCGGCCCATCCCGCTCCACTGGGAGCCGTGGCCGGAGAAGACCCAGACCAGCTTCGGTACGTCGCCCAGCGGCGAGCCGGTGACGACGTCGCCGGCCGGCTCCCCCGCGGCCAGGCCGCGCAGTGCGGCGCGGAGGCCCGGCGCGTCGGCGGCCACCGCGACGGCCCGGTACGCCAGGTGCGACCGCCGTGCCGCCAGCGTGTGACCCACGGACACCAGGTCGGCGTCGTCGGTCAGCCGGTCGGCGAGCGCCGCGGCCTGATCGCGCAGGGCGGCGCCGGAAGCCGCGGAGATCGGGAACAGCGACGCCCCGGCCGGCGCGCCCACCGCGCGCGGCGCTACCGGCGGCGCCTGCTCCAGCACCGCGTGCGCGACCGTCCCGCCGTAGCCGAAGCCGGAGACGCCGGCCCGGCGCGGGCCGTCCCGGTCCGGCCAGGGCTCGTTGCGGGTCACCACGCGCACCTTCAGCTTGTCCCACGCGATCGCGGGGTTGACCTCGGTGACGAGCAGCGTGGCCGGGATCTCGCCGCGGCCGAGCGCGAGCACCGCCTTGATCACCCCGGCGACGCCGGCCGCGCCCTCCAGATGCCCGATGTTGGACTTCACCGATCCGATCAGACAGGGGTCACCGTCGCTGCGGGGCTGCCCGTACACGTCGCCGATCGCGGAGGCCTCCATCGGGTCGCCGAGCGGCGTCCCGGTGCCGTGCGCCTCGACGTAGTCGACCGAGCCCGGCTCGACCCCTCCGTACCGCAGGGCCCGTTCCATCACGTGCGCCTGGGCCGTGCCGCACGGGGCCATGATGCCGTTGGTGTGACCGTCCTGGTTCACGGCGCTGCCGCGCAGCACCGCCAGCACCCGGTCACCATCGCGCTCCGCGTCGGCCAGCAGCTTGAGCACGAGGACGCCGCAGCCCTCGCCGCGGCCGTACCCGTCGGCGGTGGCGTCGAAGGACTTGCTCCGCCCGTCCGGGGCCAGCGCGCCGGCCGCGCCGAGAGTGATCGACTGGCCCGGCGAGACGATGAGGTTCACGCCGCCGACCAGCGCCACCGTGCTCTCCCCCAGGCGAAGGCTCTGCGCGGCCAGGTGCAGCGCCACCAGCGACGCCGAGCACGCAGTGTCCACCGTCAGGCTCGGCCCGCGCAGGTCCAGCGCGTGCGAGATGCGGTTGGAGATCGCGCAGGTGGCCGCGCCGATGCCGGTCCAGGCGTCGATGTGCGGCAGGTTCTCGAGCTGGTGGGCGCCGTAGTCGTAGGTGCAGGCGCCGGCGAAGACGCCGGTGTCGGTGCCGGCCAGCCCGCGCGGCGGGATGCCCGCGTGTTCCAACGCCTGCCAGGCGACCTCCAGCAGCAGCCGCTGCTGTGGGTCCATCAGCTCCGCCTCGCGCGGCGAGATGCCGAAGAACTCGGCGTCGAAACCGTCGATCCCGTCCAGGAAGCTGCCCGCCCGGTTCGCCCGCCGGACCGCCGCCTCGAAGTCGGGGCCGAGGTCGCGGTACGGCTCCCAGCGGCCGGCCGGAACCTCCCCGGTCGTGTTCCTCCCGCCGGAGAGCAGCTCCCAGAACTCGTCCGGGGAGTTGACGCCGCCGGGGAACCGGCAGCCGATCCCGACGACAGCAACCGGTTGCGGACTGAGCGTTTTCGGTTCCACACATATCCCCTGTTGTCGATCGGCGCGCACGCCGGGAGTAACCCTCACCCACGGACCGTCACGGCAGCACGTCCATCCGCAGCATCATCCCGAGCGCCGAGTGCTCCAGGAAGTGGCAGTGGGCCAGGTACTCGCCGGTGAACGGGGTGTCGAACGTGACCTGCAGCCGCACGGTGCCGCGCGGTCCCACGTAGACGGTGTCCTTCAGGCCGGCGTCCTCCGGCAGCGGCGGGCCACCGTCCCGGCCGATCACCTGGAACTGCATCAGGTGCATGTGGAACGGGTGGTCGAACGGGAACGCCGGATCCAGGTCCTCGTTGACCACGTTCCAGATCTCGGTGGCGCCGCGCCGTACCGAGACGTCCGCCCGGACCGGGTCGTAGGGCCGCCCGTTCATCAGCCCGATCGGCGGCCGGAGCGTCATGTCCATGCTCATCGTCAGGGTGCGCTCGACCGTCGGCGTGCCGAGCGCCGGCAGCGACCGCAGCGTGCGCGGCACCCGGCTCCGGTCGGCCACCCGGCGCGGCGCCACGTCGAACCGGATGATCGGGTTGGCCCCGTCGTAGAGGTAGACCGGGCCCTGACCGGCCCAGGCAGCGAAGTCGATCACCACCTCGGCCCGCTCGCCGGAGGAGATCGCCACCTCGGTGACCGGGACCGGCGCCGGGAGCAGCCCGCCGTCGGTACCGATCTTGGTCATCTCCGCGCCGCCCAGGCCGAGCACGAAGACGTGCTTCAGCGCGGCGTTCAGCAGCCGGAACCGATACCTGCGCGGCGCGACCGGGAAGTACGGCTGCGCCTTCCCGTTCGCCATGATGACGGTCCGGTTGTCCGGGTGCCCGCCGAAGACGAACGCGCCGGCCGCGTCCAGCTCCGCGTTGCGCAGCATGATCGGAACGTCGAAGTCACCGCTCGGCAGGTCGAGGTGCCGCTCGGCGGGATCCTCGATCAGGTAGAAGCCGTGCAGGCCGCGGTAGACGTGGTCGGCCTCCAGCGCGTGCGTGTGATCGTGGTACCAGAGCGTCGCGGCGCGCTGCGCGTTCGGGTACTCGTACACCTTGGTCGCGCCGGGAACGAGCTGGTCCATCGGGTGGCCGTCGCTGTCCGGGGCGACGTGGCCGCCGTGCAGGTGCACGTTGGTCGGCGTGGTCAGCCGGTTGGTGACGGCGACCGTCGCCGGCCGTCCGGCGCGGGCCCGGATGGTCGGCCCGGTGAAGTGCCCGGCGTACGTGTACGCCGGGGTCTGCAGGCCCGGCACGATCTCCACGTCGGCCGGCCGCACCTCGATCGTGTACGCGTCCACGCCCCCCGCGGTCGACGTGGGCACCAGCACCGGCGGCACCGGCATGCACTGCGTGAACGGGGTGACCACCGGGCCGCTCGTGGCGGTGCGGGGCGCGAACTCGCCGGCGGCGGCCAGGTGCGCGGCATGGTCGGTGGCCGGCGCGGCGGCGCTCGCACCCGGCGTGGCCGCCTTCGACAGCGAGGTGGCCACCACACCGGTCGCCGCCGCGGTGCCGAGCGCCAGCAGCTGACGTCGGTTGAACATGGCAGGGCTTCCCTTCCGATATGGCCGCCGGCGCGTGGGACACGGACGACGTCCGGTTGCCGCCGATCGGGCGGCGGGTGCGGTCACCGGACCCGGCGAGGACCGCTCACGCCCGGTCACGAGCCGCTCCCGAGAGTGACGAGCGCAATGCTAGGCGTGGACAGCAGCCACTTCCATCGCTCCGGCGAACCCTTAGGGATGTCGCTAGTGTCCTGTTCGGAACGCGATCCGGCGCCGGCCCCACCGATTGCTAAGCTGATGCACGGAGAGTAGGGAGCACGGTGAGTTATCGGTTCGAAACGGCACGGGACGACTACGGCGATCTTGCGAGCGGTGCGGTTCTACGCTCCGCCCCGGGCTTTCCCGCCTTCCCGGTCCGGCTCGCGTCCGAGGTGTTCCAGTCCGCCCTCGACCTGCGCGGCGGCACCGGCCCGGCCGTCCTCTGGGACCCCTGCTGCGGCTCCGGTTACCTGCTGACCGTGCTCGGGATCCTGCACCGCCCGCGGATCGCGGCCCTGCTGGCCTCCGACATCGACGGCGACGCGCTGACGCTGGCATCAGCCAACCTGGGCCTGCTGGCGGACGGTGGCCTGGCCGCGCGCGGCACGGAACTGGCCGACCGGGCCCGGCGCTTCGGCAAGCCCGGCTACGTCGAGGCCGCGGCGGCGTCCGAGCGGCTGAGCCGGCGGCTGGAGGAGGGCGGCGGCCCGGTCCCGCACTCGGTCCGGCGCGCCGACGTCTTCGACCCGGCCGCGCTCGCACGCGCGGCCGAGGGATTCGCACCCGACCTCGTGGTGACCGACGTGCCCTACGGCGAGCAGACCGACTGGACCGGCGACCACGCCGGTGCCGGCCTGCCGGGAATGCTGACCGCGCTCGCCACCGTGCTCCGCCCGGACGCGGTGGTCGCGGTGATCGTGCGGGGACGCCGGGTCCCGCCGATCGGCGACGTGCGGCCCCGGCGGAAATCGCGGGTGGGCACCCGGGCCGTGGCGCTGTTCGCGGCGGGCGACCTCGACGGCCGTTCGAGGAGCATGCCCTGAAACGGCACGGATTGCCCGCCCGGCGCGTTTAGCCGTCGCCACTAGTGGCCTCCCTATATCGCATTCGCGAAGGGTGATACCCGCAACGTCTTCCAGTAACGTGAGCCACGGCAACAGGACATACGCCCATTCCCCCGGGCGGTCCGGCAGTTCGCCATCCTTCGATGAGATATCTCGGGGGGTGGTCTCAGGGCTGGGAGATTATCCTGACTAGGCGAGCGCTGATCACAGGGATTACCGGCCAGGACGGCACCTATCTTGCGCGGCACCTCCTGGCCGCCGGATACGACGTCTTCGGAATGATGCGCGGGCAGACAGCGCCGGCCGCACGGGGACCACGTCAGCCGCATCCGGACGTGCGGCTGATAAGCGGCGACCTGTTGGACCAGTCGAGCCTCGTCTTCGCGGTCGCACAGGCACAGCCGGACGAGATCTACAACCTCGGCGCGCTCTCCTACGTCCCGGTCTCCTGGCGGCAGTCCACCACCACCGCGGAGATCACCGGGATGGGTGTGCTCCGCTTGCTGGAAGCCGTCCGGATCGTCGCGGGAATCACCAGCTCGCAGACGCCCGGCGCCAATCAGCCACGGTTCTATCAGGCGTCGTCGTCGGAGATGTTCGGCAAGGTCCGGGAGACTCCGCAGAACGAGCTGACGCCCTTTCATCCGCGCAGTCCGTACGGCGCCGCCAAAGTGTTCGGCCACTACACGGTGCAGAACTACCGCGAGTCCTACAACATGTACGCGGTCTCCGGCATGCTTTTCAACCACGAATCTCCGATCCGCGGCCCGGAGTTCGTAACCCGCAAGGTGTCCCTCGGCGCCGCCGCGGTGAAACTGGGACTGCGGAAAACGTTGCGGCTGGGCAACCTGGAGGCCGACCGGGATTGGGGTTTCGCCGGTGACTACGTCCGTGGCATGACGCTGATGCTCGCCCAGGACGAGCCGGACGACTACGTCGTGGGCACCGGCATCGCGCACAGCGTGCGCGAGCTCGCCGAGCTGGCCTTCGCCCACGTCGGCCTCGACTGGCGCGACCACGTCGTGATCGACGACGCGCTGCTGCGACCCGCCGAGGTCGATCTGCTCTGCGCCGACCCGACCAAGGCCCGGCAGAAGCTGGGCTGGAAGCCGGCGGTCTCCTTCGAGGAGATGATCGCGATGATGGTGGACAGCGATCTGGAACTGCTGTCGGACCCGCACCGGCGAGGCGACGGCCTCATCCGCGAGCTGGCCGGCCTGTGGTGAGGGAACTGTTCGCGCCACCGGAGTCCCCGGTACGACGGCGCACCATCGACGGCCGCGGCCCGCTCGCCCGTCCGCACGGTCCGGCGTGAACGAGGTGCCGCCGGACCGGCCGATCCGGTTCGGCGTCCTGGGGTGTGCCAGCATCGCCCGGCGACGGACGGTGCCGGCCATCCTGCGCGAGCCCAGGACGGAACTGGTCGCCGTCGCCGCCCGCGACCCGGCCCGCGCGCGGGCGTTCGCCACCGAGTTCGGTTGCGACGCCGCACCCGACTATCTCGCGCTGCTCGCCCGGCCGGACATCGACGCGGTATACATCCCGCTGCCGACGGGGCTGCACCACCAGTGGATCGGGCGCGCGCTGGAGGCCGGCAAGCACGTCCTGGTCGAGAAGCCGCTGACCACCCGGTATGCCCACACGGTGGCGATGCTGGAGAGCGCCGCCGCCCGTGGTCTCACGCTGATGGAGAACCTCACCTTTCTCCGGCACAGCCTGCACCGCACCGTCCGCGATCTGGTGGACGGCGGGGAGATCGGCGAGTTGCGCTCGGTCAGCGCCGCGTTCAGCTTTCCCCCGCTCGACCCGGCCGACATCCGGTACCGCCCGGAGCTCGGCGGCGGCGCGCTCCTCGACATCGGCGTTTACCCGCTGAGCGCCGCCCACCTCTTCCTCGGCCCCGGCCTGGAGGTGGTCGGCGCGACGCTGAAACACGACGCCACGCGCAACGTCGACGTCTCCGGCACCGCCCTGCTCTGCACTCCTGACGGCCGCACCGCCCAGCTGACCTTCGGCTTCGAACACGCCTACCGCTGCGACTACGTCCTCTGGGGCACGAAGGGGCACCTCGTCGTCGACCGCGCCTACACTCCGCCCCCCACCCGTCACCCCACGATCAGCCTCTACCACCAGCACCGTTCCCGCACGCTGACCCTCCCTCCCGAGGACCAGTTCGCCAATACCCTTCACGCCTTCATTCAGTCCGTCGGCACCCCCCGATCCCACTCCCCCGGCACCCGATCCCGCGCTCGCCTTCTCAGCCAGATCTCCGAGACAGCCCGGATCACCCGATAGGACCCGGACGGTGCTGTCGTGGGTTCTCAGGAACTCGAGTCCTGGCCCCACATGGACGCGCGCTCGGCGTGCGTGGGGCGGGACGAGCCGGTCAGCGCGACCGGGCGCGCGTCGAGCTCCGGGAAGAGGCGACGGATGTCGGAGACCGGGAGCACCTGCCTGATCAGCGACTCGCGGAACTGGTCGTCGAGGAGCAGGACCACGAAGTCCCGGCCGGTGATGCGGTGGGCGCGCAGCGTGTGGCGGGCGCCCTTGCAGGCACGGGCGAGCGTGGCCAGGTAGCGCTCCAGCGCGGTCTCCCAGCGGCGCGGCGAACCGCCGGTGGCCTCGGCGAACAGCATCGCCTGCCAGCGCTTGACCGTGTCCGGGCTCATCCAGGGCGTGCCGGAGTACACCCAGTTCACCGGCGTGCGCGGGGCCAGCGGCTCGGTGGCCAGCGCCAGCGACGGCAAGGCGATCACGCCGCCGGGCTTGCGGTGGATGCGGCCCAGCGCGGCCGCGTAGAACCGCTCGTCCGGACGCTCGCGGAACGCCGTGCCCACGGACTCGACCAGCGCGTCGTAGACGACGGCCTCGAACTCCTCCCACTCCACACCGACATTCTGCCGGACCGGCGCGGACGGCCGGGCGGGAACGCGTGAGTACGGCCGCACATACCGGGACGGGTGGGGCCAGGGTGGCGCGGAGACGCGTCGTCGGGAAACATGGCCGGGTGCCTTCGTATCCTCACGCCCGTCAACAGGCCCAGCAGATCGCGGACAGCGGCGACCTCCCCGGCGCGCTGGCGCTCCTCGCACCGGTCGTCGAGGCCGGGCGGACCGATCTCCCCTCCGGTGATCCGGAGCTGCTGGAGACGATGCGGCAGCTCGCCGGGCTGCACGCGCAGGCGGGCGATCCGACCTCGGCGCGGCGACTGCTCGAAGAGGCCTACGCGGCCGGGCGGGGCGGGCCTGCGGAGCCGTTGATGGTGCTGCTGGCGTACGACCTGGCCGTGGTCGCGGAGGAGCTGGCGAACCGGCTGGTGGCCAGGAAGAACTTCGGGCTGGTCGCACGGTACGGGCCGGGCGTGCTGGGCGAGGAGCACCCGGCGGTGGTGCATGCGCGCGGGTACGGGGCGGACGGGGCCGCGGCGGGTTTGCCGGAGCCGCCGACCGCGCCGATGAAGGCGATCGCGCCGCCGGTGTCGGGGACGGTGGTGCACGGAACTCCGGTGCCGGTGTCGGGGCTGCCCGCGTCTTCGGGTGCGGGTGGGGCCGGAGCCGGTGCTCCGGTGTCGGGGATGCCTGTCTCGGGGACGCCTGTGTCCGGAACGCCTGGATTCGGGCAGCCGGTCTCCGGGTCACCGGTCTCCGGCTCACCCGTGTCCGGAACGCCGATATCTGGGACCCCGGTTTCCGGAACGCCCGGGATCGGGCAGCCGGTCTCCGCATCGCCCGCGTTCGGGCAGCCCGTCTCCGGGTCGCCGGACTTCGGGCAGCAGGCTTTTCCGCCGGCTGGCTCCACATCCCCCTTCGGTGAAACCGCAGGCAACGAACGTTCCCGCGCCCCCTGGCTGATCGCCGCCGCGGCCGCCGCCGTCGTCGCGGTCGTCGCGCTGGTCGCCGTCCTGGTCCGCCCCGGCGGCGGGGACGACCCCAGCACGGTCGCGGCCGACTCCACCGCCGCACCCGCGGCCACCACCGAGGCCCCGGGCGCGGGCGCGTTCTCCACCACCGGCCCGGACGGATCCCCCAGCCCGTCCCCGTCGAGCGCGCCGCCCTCCTCCGCAGCGCCGGCCACCACCGGCCCGGCCAAGCCGCCCGCCACCACCGGCGCACCGAAGTCCACCGCCGTGACCGCCATCTCCGCACCCGCGAACGGTGCCGGTGTGGCCCGCTTGTTCACGGTGACGTTCACGACCTCGGCCGCGGACGCGTCCGCCGCCGGCACCCGCCTGGCGCTGACCGTGTGCGTCAAGGAGTGGTGCTTCCTGGAGGGCCCGCTCACCATCGAGAACGGCCGGGCCCGCAACTATCCGGTGCTGCTCGGCAGCAAGGAGGGCGAGGGCATCGGTGAGCAGTGGACCGTCCGCGTCGACCGCCTGAGCAACGCCGACTACGACTACCTCCAGGCCCACAAGCAGGCCGCCACGGCCGCCGGCACGTGGGGCAACGGCGTCTCCACCCCGATCGACCGGCTCAACAAGGCCCCGGTCAGCGCGGTCGTGGTCACCAAGACCAGCTGACCGATCCGGCGTGCGCCCACCCGACGATCGCGGCCCGCCGGTGCTTCGGCCGGCCGACGTCAGCCGCGCCCTCCAGCGCCGCACCGGCGTGGCGCCGAGCGCCTACCGGGTCCTCCCCCGGTAGGACCCCGGGTCGGACCGGGGCAGGACTTTTCCGGGGCCCGGAATCGCGACGATCGACGGCATGACTGAGCCAGTGGTGTCGGCGGACAACCTGACCAAGAGCTTTTCCACGGGTACGCCCGTGCTGCGCGGCGTGTCGATGGCGGTGCAGCCCGGGGAGTTCCGGGCGATCGTGGGCCCGAGCGGGTCCGGCAAGTCGACGCTGCTCTACTGCATGTCCGGGCTGGAGGCGGCGACGACCGGGCGGGTCTCGCTGCTCGGGCGGGATCCGGCCGCGCTGAGCCGGGGCGCGCTGTCGCAGCTGCGCCGTGATCACGTCGGGTTCGTGTTCCAGGCGTACAACCTGATCCCGTCGCTGACCGCGCGGGAGAACGTGGCGCTGCCGGCCCGGCTGGCCACCCGGCGGGTGGACGACGGCGCGGTGGACCGGGCGCTCGCGCACGTGGGGCTGACCGAGCGCGCGTCGTACCGGCCGTCCGCGCTCTCCGGCGGCCAGCAGCAGCGGGTCGCGATCGCGCGGGTGCTGGCGCTGCGCCCGGACGTGGTGTTCGCGGACGAGCCGACCGGCGCGCTGGACACCCGGGCCGGCGACCAGGTGCTGGACCTGCTCGGCGACGTGGCCCGGGACGGCCGCGCGGTCGTCATGGTCACCCACGACCTGCGCGCGGCCGCCCGCGCGGACCGGGTGCTGGTGCTCCGCGACGGCGCGGTCCACCGCGAGCTGACCGGCCCGTCCGTCGACGACGTGATCGCGGCCGTCGCGCACGCGGAGATCGAGGTCTGACCATGCTCACGCTCATCGTGCGGGATTTCGCCGCCAACCTGCGGATCTGGGTCGGCGCGCTGCTGGTCGCCGCCGCCACCGCCGCGGTCGGCACGGTCGTGGCCGCGGAGATCCAGACCGCGGTCGAGATCGGCGGGATGCCCGGCCTCGCGCTCGCGTCGGTCAGCGGCACCGTGCTGCTCTTCGGCACGGTCGCGGCCATGATCGTGCTCTCCTCCGTCACCACGCTCACGGTGTCGCTGCAGCAGCGGGCGTACGCGCTCTGGCAGCTGATCGGCATCCGCCCCGGCCACGTGCGCCTGGTCGTCACCGCGCAGCTCGTCATCGTGGCCGTGCTCGGCGGCATCGCAGGCTGCCTGGCCGCCGCGCCCGGACTGCCCGCGCTGTTCCGGTTCGTGTTCGCGGACGCGACCGGCATGCCGGAGATCCACCCGAGGTTCGGCGTGGTCGCGGCCCTGGGCGTGCTGGCCTTCGTCGTCACGGTGGTGCTGACCGCGGGCGGACGCGCCGCGCGCCGGGCCGCCGGGACCGCGCCGATCGACCTGCTGCGCCGCCCGGACACGCCGGACGCGGGCCTGGGCGCCGGCCGCTGGATCGCGGGCCTGACCTCGCTGGCACTGGCCACGCTCATGATCTCGACGCTGCCCTCGGACCCGGAGAAGCTGACCACGCCGCTGATGGCGCTGGCGCCGCTGACCGCGGGCGCGCTCGCCGCGTTCGGCCCGGTCTACCTGGCGCCGCTGATCCGGTTGTGGACCGCGCTGGTCCCGGCCCGCGTGTCCGGCGCCTGGTTCCTCGCCCGGCACACCACGGCCGACCACCTGAGCCGCAGCACGGCCGCGATCAGCCCGCTGATGGTCGCGGTCGCGCTGGCCGGCGGCCTCTACGCGGCGGACGGCACCGCGAACACCGGCCCTGGCCTGTCCGCCGGCACCGCCGTGCTGCTGGCCGGCGGCCCGCTGCTGCTCAGCGTGCTCGGCGCCGCCGTCACCGTGCTGATGTCCGGCCAGCTCAGGTCAAGGGAGTCCGCGCTGGTACGGGCAGCGGGCGCGACCACCGCCACCGTGCTGGGCGCGGCCGCGGCGGAGGCGGTCATCTACGCGGTCACCGCCACCGCGCTCGGCGCGATCGCGGTCGCGGTGACCGCGATCGCGGGCGGCCTGGCCGCGGGCGTCGTGCCGTCCCCCGGCCTGGCCGCCACCGGTACTGTCGCAGCGAGCGGACTGCTGCTCATGACCGTGGCCACCGTGGCCCCGGCCGCGGCGGCGCTGCGCCGGCCGGTGCCACGCGCACTGGCGACCGAGTGAGCGAAAGGCCGGGCCGGTGTCGGAGCGAAGCGCGACCGGGCCTGCCGGTCTGCCGGAACGAAGCCCGGCCGGGCCTGGCCATGGGTCGGGACCGCGCGCGGCCGAGACCGGCCGCCGATCGGAGCAGAGCACGGCCGGACGCGGCAGCCCGTCGAGGCGAAGCGCGGTGGGGCGCGGCCGTGACTCGGCAGGACGCCGGACCGGGATCGGCCGCGGCCGGATCCGTGCGGTGAACGTGCTGGTCGTGGCCGTGGCGCTGCTGGGTGCCGGGCTTCCCGCGCTGCTGCGGGCCGGGGACCGGCCGGTGGCCGCGCTGGTGTCGGTCGCGGCCGTCGTTCTGTGGTGGCGGCGCGCGTACCCGCTGATGGCCTTTGCCCTTGCGGTTCTGACGAACGTGGCGCATCTCGCGGTCGCCGGCGCCGGTGAGATCCCGGTCGACGCCGCGGCGGTGCTGGCCGGGTACGCGCTCGCCCGCCACGGCCGGACCCCCACCCGGCACGTCGCGGCCGTGGTGGCGTTGGCCCCGTTCACGGCCGGATTCGCGCTGCGGGTGCCGTCGGTGTGGTGGGCGCTGCTCAGCGCCGTGGTCGTCGTCGCGGTGCCGTGGCTGGCGGGCGAGCACCTGCGCGGCCGGGCCCGGACGCTCGCGGAGCGGGCCGCCCGGCAGGACGCGGAACGGGAGGCGGCGGCCTATCGGGCGGTCGTCGAGGAGCGGTCGCGGATCGCGCGGGAGCTGCACGACGTGGTCGCGCACCACGTGAGCGTGATGGGGATGCAGGCGGGCGCGGCCCGGATGGCGATCGATGCGGGCGGCCCGGCGCCGGTCGCCGCACCGGTGCGGGACGCGCTGCGGGCGATCGAGACGACCGGCCGGACCGCGATCGACGAGATGCGCCGGATGCTGGGCGTGCTGCGCACGGACGCCGGCGGGCCGGGCGGGCCGCAGCCGGGCCTGGGCGATCTGCCGGCGCTGGTGGACGGGTTCCGGGCCGCGGGCCTGCCGGTGGACCTGGCGTTGCGGACGGGCTCGGCGACGCCGGCAGCACCGGCTCCGCAGGCGGGCGGGCCACCGCCGGCGCCGGGCGACGGGTTCCGGCGCGCGGGCCTGCCGGAAGACGCCCGCCTTCCCGAGGCTCTCCAGCTCTCCGCCTACCGGATCGTGGAGCAGTCGCTGACCAACGTGCTGGAACATGCCGGGCCCGTGCCGACCACCGTCACCGTGCGGGTGGACGATACCGGGGTGATGATCGAGGTGGAGAACGCCGGACCGGCTGTCCCGCCGGCTACGCCGAGGCCCGGCCGCGGCCACGGCACCGTCGGCATGCGCGAGCGCGTCGCGCTGTTCGACGGCACGCTGGAGACCGGTCCCCTGCCGCACGGCGGCTACCGCGTGCACGCCAGGCTGTCCGCATGATCGAGGTGCTGATCGCGGACGATCAGCCGCTGATGCGCGGCGCGCTGCGCATGGTGATCGAGACCCAGCCGGACCTGCGCGTCGCCGGCGAGGCGTCCGACGGTCGTGAGGCGGTCGAGCTGGCCGTCCGCCTGCGACCGGACGTGGCAGTGCTCGACATCCGCATGCCCAAGCTCGACGGCCTCGCCGCGACGCGGGAGCTGGCCCGGCTGGTCCCGACGCGGGCGCTGATCCTGACCACGTTCGACCTCGACGAGTACGTCACCGAGGCGCTCCGGGCCGGCGCGAGCGGGTTCCTGCTCAAGACCGCGCCGCCGGAGGACATCGTGGCCGGGATCAGGGTGGTCGCGGCCGGCGAGTCGCTGCTGGCGCCGACCGTGACCACCCGGCTGCTGAGCCGGTTCCGTGCCGCGACCACGCCGATCGACCCGGCCCGGCTCGCCGTGCTGCGCACGCTGACCACGCGGGAGACCGAGGTGCTGGCCGGCATGGCCCGCGGCGCGTCGAACACGGAGATCGCGGCCGAGCTGCACATCGGCGAGACGACCGTGAAGACGCACGTCTCCCGCATCCTGGCCAAGGTCGGCGCGCGGGACCGGGTGCAAGCGGTGATCTTCGCCTACGAGTCCGGCCTGGTCACGGTGGGCGGCTGAGCAGGCCCTCCAGGTCGGTCTCGCCGGCCGGCGACGGGTCGACCGCGAGCGCGCGCTGCCCCGGCCCGCTCCGCGCCCGAGACCGCTGCGGACAAGTCACACCACAGCCCGGGAACCGGGCTGCCACCTGCGGCGACTACCAGCGGTGAGCTCGATCAGGAGTGTGCCGGCCGTGGCCGGTGGGGTGGCGTCGACCGCGCTGGTCCTGGCGTTGTTGCTGGGTGGCGGCGTGGACACGGTGGAGATCGCCGGGCTGGCGCAACCGGGACCGGCCACGATCTGGGGCCTGCCCGCGCTGCGGCTGCTCTCCGATGTGCTCGCCACGATCACCGTGGGCCTGGTCGTGACCGGCGCGTTCGGAGTCCCCGGCGACG
The DNA here is from genome assembly GCF_000717135.1 of Catenuloplanes japonicus. Taxonomy (GTDB): domain Bacteria; phylum Actinomycetota; class Actinomycetes; order Mycobacteriales; family Micromonosporaceae; genus Catenuloplanes; species Catenuloplanes japonicus. Next base: position 548,641 of record NZ_JNXY01000001.1, on the reverse strand, counting down.
GGCGGAGGGTGTCCGCGCTCGCGTTCCGCATGCTGCGCCGGGCGCGATGGGCCGCGCTGGCCTGGGCCGGGACCGCCCTGGCGCTGATCGTCCTCACGCTCTCCGATGTGCTCGGGATGCCGCTGACCGCGCTGCCGTTCGCGGCCGTGGTGAGCTTCGCGTGGTCGATCTCCCAGGGACAGGCGCTGCTGATCCAGGCCGTGCTCGCGCTCGCCGCCACGGTCCTCTGCCACCTCGCGCTGGCCCGGTCGACGGCCGCGTGGGCGGCCGGGCTGGCGCTGGCCGCGGTACTGCCGCCCGCGTTCACCGGCCATGCCGCGGGCGCGGGCAACCACCAGATCGCGGTGACCAGCCTGGCCATGCACGTGCTGGCCGCATCACTGTGGACCGGCGGCCTGATCGCGCTGCTCACCGTGCGCCGTGCGAAGGCGCTGCCGGACATCGCGACCCGCTACAGCCGCCTCGCGCTGGCCTGCTTCGTCGCGGTCGCGGCCAGCGGCCTGATCAACGGCGCGGTCCGGCTCGGCGGCGACTGGCAGACCGCGTACGGCGCACTGCTCGCGGGCAAACTGCTGGCCCTGCTGGCGATCGGCGCGATCGGCGCTGTGCACCGCACTCGCACGCTGCCGCTGCTCCACGTGGCCGCGAGCGACCGCCGCCCCTTCCTGCGCCTCGCCGCCGGGGAGATCGTGCTGTTCGGGGCCGCGTTCGGGCTGGCCGCCGCCCTGTCGCGCAGCCCCGCGCCGATTCCGGACGACGTCGTCAGCGCCGACCCGATCATCGAGACCATCGGCTTCCCCATGCCGGGGCCGCTCAGCGCCGCCGCCCTGCTCGGCAACCCGCTGCCCGACCTGTTCTTCCTCACGATCGCGCTGGCCGGCATCGCCGCCTACCTGATCGGCGTCCGCCGCCTCGGAGCGGACTGGCCGATCACCCGCACCGTCTCGTTCATCGCCGGGATGCTGTTGCTGGCGGCGGTGACCAGCCTCGGGATCAGCCGCTACTCGTACGTGATGTTCTCCGTGCACATGGTCCAGCACATGCTGCTCTCCATGGCCGTCCCGATCCTGCTCGTCCTCGGCGCGCCGGTCACGCTCGCGCTGCGCACGCTCAGGAAACCCGGCGATCCACGGGTACGCGGTCCGCGTGACTGGCTGCTCATCGCGCTCCACAGCCGGTTCGCCCGGTGCGTCACGCACCCCCTGGCCGCGCTCGCGATCTACGGCGTCAGTCTCTACGGGCTCTATTTCGGGGGCGTCCTCGGCTGGCTGATGCGCTATCACCTCGGCCACCTGGCGATGCTGGCGCACTTCGTACTCGCCGGGTCTCTGCTCTTCTGGGTGCTGATCGGGGTGGATCCGGGGCGTCGACGGGTGGCGCCGCCGATCCTGGTGCTGGTCCACTTCGCGTCGATGGTGTTGCACGCGTTCTTCGGGCTGACGCTGTTGCAGAGCACGTCGCTGATCGCGCCGGAGTGGTACCTGGCCGTGCACCCGCCGTGGGCCGCGCCGCTGATCGAGGATCAGCAGCTGGGGGCCGCGATCGCGTGGGCGTTCGGCGAGATCCCGTCCGGGCTGGTGATGATCGTGCTGGTCAGGCAGTGGATCCGCGCGGACGAGCGGGAGCAGCGCCGCGTCGACCGCAACGGCGACGAGGCCCACGAACGGTACAACGAGTTCCTGGCAGCGGCGGCGTCACAGGCCGTCGACGAGCGCGCGCACCGCTGACGCCTCGCCCCAGGACAGCGTGAACCCGGCCCCGCCGTGCCCGTAGCAGGCGACGACCGGCACGGCGTACCCCCGGACGGTGTCGAGACGCACGGACGTGCGGGCCGGGCGGAGGCCGACCGCGCGCGACACGACCGGCGCCCCGGCCAGCGCCGGGACCAGCGCGATCGCGCGGCGCAGGATGCTCTCCTCGGTGGCCGGGTCCGCGGTCTCGTCCCAGGAGCCGCGGTCGCCGGTGCCGCCGCAGACCACGTCGTCGTCGCGCGGCACCACGTAGGTGAGCCCGCCCGGGTTGTCGTCGTCGAGCAGCCAGCGGGTCAGCCCGGGGTTGGCCAGGCGCACGACCTGGCCGCGGATCGGGAAGACCTCGTCGTCGCCGCCGAGCAGCGCGCCGGACCGGAGCCCGGCCGCGACCACGACCGCGTCGAAGCCGGCACCCACGTCGTCCGGCGAGGTGAGCACGGCGGTCTTGAACGCCACGCCCTTGCTGCTCACGGCCGCGCGCAGCCAGGCCAGGTAGAGGCCGGTCACCGCGACCGGCAGCTCGCAGGTCACGCCGTCCGTGCCCGGCGGCAGCTCGTCCGCGGTCGCGGGACGGTGGCCGGGCACGGCCGCGGTCCAGGACAGGTCCGGGTCCGGATGCCGGGTCAGCACGGTGCCGGTGCGCAGCCGCACACCGGTGCGCGGGTCGGTCCGGGCGAGCGCGGTCAGGCGTGCGCGGGTGAGCTCGCCGGACTGCCGCACGCGCGGCGCGTTGTCGACCGCGTGCGGGAACCAGATCGCGGCCGCGACCGAGGACACCGCACCGGTATGGTCCCGCTCCGCGAACACCGTGACGTCGTGCCCGCCCTCGGCCAGCTCATGGGCGATCGACAGCCCGATGACCCCGGCCCCGATCACGGCGATGTGTCCCACGTGCCCGATCCTAGGCCCCGGCCGGCGACCGCGGCTCAGCGCTCCAGCGGGAGCGCGACACCGCCCGCGTGAGCGTGGTTCTCGGCCTCGTCGAGCATGGCCGCGGCGACCGTCGCCCGGCTGACGCGCGCGGGGACCAGGCGCTTCGGGGCGTCGGACAGCGCGATCGTGCGGCGTGCGGGGCTCAGCGGGCCCGCCGAGAGGATGCCCGCGTGGAACACGGTCCCGCCGGCCTCCAGAACCAGCGCGTCCGCGGCCACCTTGTCCGGGATCTCCCTACCCAGAGCCAATTTCAGCAGGGTACGCGTGGCGGCGCCGGCTGCCTCGGCGGACGGCCCGGTGCCGAACGCGCCCAGCCAGATGATCCGCTCCGGCCCGGCCGCCACGGCCGCCCGCGCGCCCGCGCTCAGCACGCCGAGGTCACCGCCGACGATGCCGAGGCCGGACAGCACGACGCCGTCCAGCGCGGACGCGATCGAGGCCGGGTCCCGCACGTCCGCGGCGACGCGGGTGAGCAGCGGCGAGTCCGGCACGGTGATCCGGGCGGGCGTGCGGGCGACCGCGGTGACGGTGTGGCCGCGTGCGAGCGCTTGGCGGGTGAGTTCGAGGCCGGTCGCGCCGGACGCGGCGAGGATGGTCAGTCGCATGTCAGCGGACCGCCTGGAGCAGCGCGAGCGCGGACGCGTGCACGCCGGGGGCGGCGGCCACGTACCCCCGGCTGGTGATTGTCCAGGGTTTGCCGTCGAGGTCGGTGACGATGCCGCCGGCCTCGCGCACGATCAGGACCGGTGCGATGTGCGAGCGCAGGTTCTCGAACTGCCAGTGCGCGTCCATCCTGCCGGCCGCGACCTGGGTGAGCTGGTGGCCGACCGGGACCGACGCGCGGACGTAGAGCGTGTGCTGCATCATCGTGGCGATCGCGGCGCCGGCCCGCTGCGACGTCGCGGCGTCGCGGGACGGCTGGGCCTGGCCGGTGCCGACCAGCGCGGCGCCGAGGCCGGTGGTGGCCGCGACCGAGATCGGCGTGCCGTTGAGGAACGCGCCGCCGCCCGCGATCGCGGTGAACGTCTCGCCGGCGACCGGCGCGTGCAGCACCGCGAGGACCGGGCGGCCGTCGCGGACCAGGCTGACGCCGATGTTCCAGTCCGGCATGCCGTGCACCGCGTTGATGTTGCCGCCCATCGGGTCGACGACCCACCAGTCGCCGTCCGGCATCGGGCCCTCGCCGTGCTCGTCCGTGTTCCAGCCGGAGCCGGGCAGCACGGCGGTGAGCGCGGGCCGCAGCACGGCGGAGACCGCGTCGTCGTTCGCGCGGAGGGTGGTCATCAGCGCGTCCATGCCCTGCGGGCGGGTTGTCGGCTGCCGGGTGATCAGGCGGGCGCCGGCGGTGCGGGCGGCTTCCACCACGGTGTCGAGCAGTGCGTTCGTCATGCGTTCCACTCTCGGCCGCATCGTTGGTTAAGTCCAGTGCACTCTTGGTACGGTACGATTTACCGCCATGCAACTGGATCTGAATCTGATCACCGTGCTGGACGCACTGCTCGAGGAGGGCAGCGTGATGGGCGCGGCGGACCGGCTGCGGCTCTCCTCACCCGCCGTGAGTCGCTCGCTCGGCCGGATCCGGCGGCTCACCGGCGACGACATCCTGGTCCGGACCGGGCGCACCATGACCCCGACGCCGTACGCGCTCGCCGTCCGCGACCAGGCCAGCGAGATCGTGCGCGCGTCCCGGAGCGTGCTGGTGCCGCGCCGTTCGCTCGACCTGGCCGCGCTCGACCGGGTCTTCACGCTCCAGTGCCACGACGCGCTCACCGCCTCGCTCGCCCCCGCGCTGCTGCACGCGATCGCGGACCAGGCGCCGGGCGTACGCGTGCGGTTCCTGGCCGAGTCCGCCGTGGACACCGACGACCTGCGGCACGGCCGCGTCGACCTGGAGATCGGCGCGGACCTGCCCGGCCTGCCGGAGTTCCGGTCCGAGGTGATCGGGCAGGACCGGTTCGCCGTGGTGCTGCGCCGCGGGCACCCGGGCGCGGACGGCCTCGACCTGGCCGGATACGCGGCCCAGCCGCACGTGCTGGTCTCCCGCCGAGGCCGCCTGTCCGACCCGATCGACGACCTGCTGGCGGAACGCGGGCTGCGCCGCAGGGTGCTGGCCTCGGTCGCGACCAGCGCGAGCGCGCTGCAGGTGATCGGCCGGACCGACGCCGTGCTTACCGTGCCCGAACTGGTGTGGCGCCCACTGATAGACACGTTCGGCCTGGTCACGACGGCATTCCCGCTCGACCTGCCGGCGCCGCAGATCATCTGCGTCTGGCATCAGCGGTACGACACGGACGCGGCGCACGGGTGGTTGCGCACGCAGGTGCGCGCGGCCCTCGGGGAAGCGGCGGTGGGCGGCTGATCCGCCACTCGGCATGCGTTGCGGCCCCGAGAACGCGGGATCGGACCGCGTCTCGCCGCTATTGTCCTGAGCACGCCGTGGCCCGCCGTGGTTGGTGTCCTGCGGTCGGCGCCGGACCGTTCGCGGCGTATGGCGCAGTCGACGCGGCCGCGCCTTCGGCTGTGTGCTGGCCGGCAGCGTAGCGGGCTGGAATGCCGGCTGTTGCGAAAAGGTGTCGACTGCGGTGGCGCGGGCCTCGTACCCTCGGGGCAGTCGGATTTTGATCTTTGAGGGGGTGGCCGTCGTGCGTTATCGCACTGCTGTTGCCATCCCCGTGTCCCGCTTCGAGCGGATCCTCGTGTCCTCGGTGCCCAGCCCCGGCTGCGCCACCGGGGCTGGACGTGCCTGCCCGCCTGCCTTCTGAGCGGTGCGGACGGCTGGGCGCCGTCCCCTTTGGATCTTGCAAGAAACGAGACTCATCATGCGTGTCCGCAATCTTGGCATCCTCGCCCACGTCGACGCCGGCAAGACGACGCTGACCGAACGGGTGCTGTTCACCACCGGGGTCACCTACAAGCAGGGCGAGGTGCACGAGGGTACGACCGTGACCGACAGTGACCCGCAGGAGCGCAGCCGTGGCATCACGATCTTCGCGGCGGCGGTCAGTGCGGACTGGAACGGGCATCGGCTCAACCTGATCGACACGCCCGGCCACGTCGACTTCTCCGACGAGGTCGAGCGGTCGCTGCGGGTGCTGGACGGCGCGGTCGTGGTCTTCGACGGCGTGGCCGGCGTGGAGCCGCAGACCGAGTCCGTCTGGCGCACGGCCGATCGTTACGGCGTGCCGCGCATCGTGTTCGTCAACAAGCTGGACCGGCCGGGCGCGTCGCTGCCGCACGTGGCCGAGTCGATCAGGACCAGGCTGGACGCGGTGCCGCTGGTGGTACAGCTGCCGATCGGGCGGGAGGACACCTTCGAAGGCGTCGTCGATCTGGTCGGCATGCGGCGCGTGACCTGGCCCGGCGGCGTGCTCACGGTAGAGCCCGCCACCGATCCCGGCTCGCGAACCGCCCGCAAGGCCCTGGAGGAGTCCGTCGCGGAGCGTCACGCCGACGCGCTCGAGCACCTGGGCGACATGCCGGACACGGTGCTGCGGAACGCGCTGCGCGACCTCACGATCGCGGGGGACGCGGTCGTGGTGCTGTGCGGGTCCGCCTACCGGGACAAGGGCATCGAGCCGCTGCTGGACGCCGTGGTCGACTACCTGCCCGCGCCGGGCGGTACGGCCGACGACGACCTGGTGGCGCTGGTCTTCAAGGTGCATTCCGCCCGCACCGGCCGGATCACCTATGCACGCATCTATCAGGGCACGCTGCGGAAGGGGGACGTCGTGTGGGACGCGGGCGCACAGCGCACCGAACGCGTGGCCAGGATCCTGCGCCTGCACGCGGACCGGCACACCGACCTGGACACCGCGACCGCGGGCGACATCGTCGGCCTCGCCGGCGTCAAGGCGGCCCGGACCGGCGCGACGCTCTCCACCCGCGCCCACCCGGTGCGGCTGGAGGCGCCGCGCACCGCGGAACCGCTGGTCTCGGTCGCGGTCGAGGCCCGCACCCGCGCGGACGCGCAGCGCCTGCCGGTCGCGCTCGCCGCGCTGATCGACGAGGACCCGTCGCTGACGCTGCACACCGACCCGCAGACCGGGCAGACGCTGCTGTCCGGCCTCGGCGAACTGCACCTGGAGGTGGCCGTGGAATCGCTGCGCCAGCACACCGGCCTGGCCGTGCAGACCGGTCGCCCGCAGGTCGCGTACCGGGAGACCGTGGTCCGCGGCGTGCGCGACTTCGTCTACCGCCACGTCAAACAGGACGGTGGCGCCGGACAGTTCGCGCACGTCGTGCTGACCGTGACGCCGCGTGACGACGGCTTCGTCTTCGAGTCCGCGGTGACCGGCGGGCGGGTGCCGGCAGAGTACGTACGCGCGGTCGAGGCCGGCTGCCGGGACGCGCTCGGCCTGGGCGAACACCCGGTCACCGGCCTGACGGTCACGCTGACCGACGGCGCCACGCACGTCAAGGACTCGTCCGAGACGGCGTTCCGCACGGCCGGCCGGCTCGGTCTGCGCGCCGCGCTCGCCGCCTGCGAGACCGCGCTGCTCGAACCGGTCGCCGAGGTCACGGTCTCGGCCCCGGGCGACACGCTCGGCGGCGTGCTCGGCGACCTCGCGTCCCGCCGCGGCCAGGTCACCGGCACGACCGAACGCTCGGTGACGGCCGTGGTGCCACTGGCCGCGCTGTTCGGCTACGCAACCGCGCTGCGCAGCCGCACCAGCGGCCGGGCGACGTTCACCAGCCGCCCGGCCGGCTACCGGCTGACGTGACGACGTGAACGCGGGCTCCTTCCGAGGGGCCCGCGTTCCCGCACGAGCGACCAGAACAAGATCAAGATCTTGCCTCCGGCGTCGTTCAGCAGCGCCGCTCCCGCGGATGCTTGAACGTGCCTGCGGGACGACCCCAGACCCCGATCCCGCTCACGCGCGTGGCCCGGCCCGCGCCTCGCCGCCGGAATCCGCGCCGCCCGGGAGGCGACAACCCAGATCAAGATCCTGCTTGCCCGCTCCCGGCGTGGTGCGGCAGCGTTGCTCCCGCGGGCAAACCTCGCGCCGGGCTCCGCTGGCGCTCCGCACGACGCGAGGAGCCGGTCACGCCGTGCTCCGGCACACCGAAGGCACTTCACAGCACGCGGGCTGTCGAGAGTGAGGCGGAAGACCGCGGGCCGTCGAGGCGCTGACCGCGTCGCACTCCCAGGTCATCGACACCTCGGGGGCGCGCCGGAACAACCGGCGGCCGCACCGTGCCCGGGGCCCGCGCCGGTGGACTCGGCCAGGCGGGGTGCCGCTGATGTCGTACCCACGGCTGGGTTTGTGGTGTGGAGACTGGTCACGCGCCGTAGGTGCCGAGGCCTTGTGCCGCGAGGGTGAAACCGTGGACGGCGGCGGCGCGCAGCGCAGAGCGGATGTCGTCCGGGCGCTCCCCCGCCATCATTCGGCGGTGTGCCTCGGCGTGCAGCGCCGCGTCCAGGCCGGCCAGTACCGCGGCGGCCATCCTGGGCGCGGGATCGTCCACTGTGGCCTTGGTGGCGGCGGCCAGTTCGGTGGCGAGCGCGTCGCGGGCGTCGTCGTGGAGGCGGCGGAGGCGGGCCTGGAGTGCGGTGCTGTTCTCGATCACGCGGTGGAAGGCGGCGGCGCCGGGGTGCAGGCCGAGCGTGGGCTCGTCGTCGTCGAGCTCGCGGAGGAACGCGTTGCGGACCGCGGTGACCGCGCTCTCGCCGGGGGCGCGGGACGCGACCGCGCCGGCGAGACGGCGTACCACCTGGTCCTCGCGGTCGAAGAACAGGTCCTCCTTGGTCGGGAAGTAGTTGAACGCGGTGTTCACCGAGACGCCGGCGACGCGGGCCACCTCCGCGACCGTGACCCGGTCGAAGCCCCTCTCCAGGAACAAGCCGAGCGCGGCGTCCGCGATCGCGGTCCGGGTCGCCGCCTTCTTCGCCTCACGGAGTGCCATGCGCAAAACTATAGCCGCCCCAAATTTGGTGTGACACCAAAATTCTGGTTAGGCTGCCGGCATGAGCCTCCTCTTCGGTATCTACGCCGGTGGTCTCGCCGGCGACCAGAACGGCATCACCACGCCCGGCCCGGCCGAGGACCCGGACCGCATCGACGCCGCGCTCGACGCGCTGCACGGCCCGCACCCGTTCCTGACCCGCGGATACGTGCTCTACGACGACGCGCGCCCCGGGCACGTCCAGGCGCCGCCGGCGCCGTGGCGGCACGCCCGCGGCAACCGCCGCCTCGACCTGGTCGTCTCGTTCCGCGAGCCCGGTGACGACCTGACCGGGTGGCTCGCGTTCCTGCGCGACCAGCTGCGCGCGCACGGCGACGTGCTGGCCACGCTGCAGGTCGGCGAGGAGGGCAACCACGCCGGTCCCGGCGGCGACGGCGGGCAGCCCGCGGTCCGGCGCGCGATCGTGGAGGGCGTGCTGGCCGCGCGCGCCGAGGCGGACCGGCTCGGCCTGACGGACGTGCGGATCGGCTGCAACTCCACCCCGATCTTCGACGACACGCAGGACTTCTGGAGCTCGCTGCGCGGCGACGAGTTCGCGGGCGCGCTCGGCTACGCCGGTCTGGACTTCTTCCCGGACGTGTTCGCGCCGATCCCGGCGGAGCAGCTGGAGGCCGCGGTCGAGGGCGTGATCACCGGCTTCCGCACGCGGAGCATGGCCGCGGCCGGCCTCCCGAGCAGCACGCCGATCCACATCACCGAGCACGGCTGGCCGACCGGCGGCGATCGCACGCCGGAACGCCAGGCCGAGGTACTGTCCACCGTGGTCAGCGTCGCCGACCGCCTCGGGGTGGCGGCCTACGAACACTTCGCGCTCCGCGACGCGGACAGCACCAGCGAGGACCCGTTCTTCCGGTTCGGCCTGATGACCTCCGGCTACCGCCCGAAGCCGGCGTTCGAGACGTACCGCGCGCTCATCGCGACGCATTCCGTCTCGACGACGTAGCCGGACTGCCGTTCCAGAAGCCTTCGCGGGTACGGACTCCGGCGTCTCAGTCCTGGGGTTCGTGGTGACCAGCCACGGATCCGAGGCCGCGGGAGCGCGCGGAACGGGACCGCGCCGGAAGCGGGAGATGGATCGTGGCCTTGTTGATCTTTCAGCGTTGAGGTCTGGACCGGGTCACTGGAGCATCATGGCCGGGGGCCGCGACTCGCGGTGGTGCTGTTCGATGGCGCGGCCCCAGGCGGTGGCGGCGAGGATGAGCGCGATGCCGAGATATCCCGTGAGAAGCAGCCGGTCGTGGGCGACGGTGATGCCGATGACGGCGGCCCAGACCGGCTCGGTGCCGAGCAGGAGGCTGACCCGGGACGGCGAGGTGCGGCGGACCGCCCAGGTCTGCACCAGGAAGGCGAAGACCGTGCAGACGATGACGAGGTAGAGGAAGAGCGCGGGGTCGAGGTGCGTGAGATAGCGCGGAATCGACTCGCCGTGGAACACCGTCGTCGCCGAGAAGAGGGCCGCGCAGGTGGCCAGTTGCACGGTCGTGAGGTGGATCGGGTCCATCGGCGCGGCGGAGCTGAGCCGGGACACGGACGTGACGTGGACGGCCCGGACCACGGCCGCGACCAGCACGAGCAGGTCTCCGAGGGACGGTGCGCGGAAGCCGCCGTCGCCGGCCAGGAGCACGACGCCGGCGACGGCGAGCGCGGCCGCGACGAAGAACCGGCCGGGTAGCCGCTGCCGCGAGAGCACGGCGTCGAGCAGCGGGGTGAACACGATCGTCAGGCTGATGATCAGGCCGGCGTTCGTCGCGGACGTGTGCGCGATGCCGAACGTCTCGAACGCGAACACGGCGGTCAGCAGCACCCCGAGGATCGCGCCGGCCCGCAGCTCGGCCGCGGTCACACGGGTGCGCCGGGCCGCCACCACAACCGCCATGATCACGGCCGCGAGCAGCATCCGCAGTGCGAGCAGCGCGACCACGGAGTCCGGGGTGACCAGCTCCTTCGCCACGAGATAGGTCGAGCCCCAGGAGATCGCGACCAGGAGCAGGAGCAGGTCGACACGGGTACGCATGCCGCTCATCGTCCGAGCGGCCGACAGCTAAGACAAGGCAGAGATTTCGTGCCCCATGGTTTAGCTTGAGCTAATGGAACTGGGTCAGCTGCGCGCGTTGCGAGAGCTGGGCGACCGTGGCAGCATCGCCGCGGTCGCGGCCGCGCTGCACGTCACGCCGTCGTCCGTCTCGCAGCAGATCAGCGCGCTGCAACGCACCTCACCGGTCCCGCTGACCGTCAAGGACGGTCGGCGCACCGCGCTCACCGACGCCGGTCGGGCGCTGGCGCTGGCCGCGATCGGTGTGGAGGAGGCGTTCGCGCGGGCCGAGCAGGCGGTGGCCCGGTTCCAGAGCGAGCCGGCGGGCACGGTGTCGGTGGCGGGCTTCCACAGCGCCTGCCTGGCCGTCTTCGGCCCGCTCCTCACCGCGCTGCACGGCCCTGACCGGCCGCGGGTCAGCCTGAGCGACTTCGACGTCGCCCAGGAGCGCTTCCCGGCGCTCACCTCGGACCACGACCTCGTCCTCGCGCACCGGCTGGCCGGCAGCCCGCCGTGGCCGGCGACCGTGCGGGTGACGCCGCTGCTGTTCGAGCCGCTCGATCTCGCGGTCCGGCGGGACCATCGGCTGGCCGCGAAGCCGTCGGTCACACCGGCGGATCTGCGCGGCGAGGACTGGGTGGCCGTCCACGAGGGTTTCCCGCTGGAGCGGGCGGTCGGCGTGATCGCGGGCGTCGGGGGCGGCGACGCGCGCATCGTGCACCGGATCAACGAGTTCTCCGTCGCCGCCGCCGTGGTAGAGGCCGGCGGCGGCGTCGCGCTGATGCCCCGCTACACCACCGACCACCCGGGCCTGGTGCTCCTGCCCTTGGCCCACCCCGGTCTCGGCCGGCACATCGACTGTCTCGCCCGCCCGGAGACGCTCGAGCGCGCCGGCGTCGCCGCCGTCCTGGCATTGATCAGCACCATCACCGACGACCTCGTCCGGCGGTCGGCCACAATGAACGCATGATCACCCTGGAGACGGAACGGCTGCGGCTGCGCAGCGAGTGGCGCGACGACGACCTGGACGCGCTGGCCGCGATGAACGCGGATCCGGAGGTGATGCGGTACATCATGGACGGCGCGGTGCGGGACCGCGCGCAGTCGGCACAGGGCCTGGCCAAGTGCATCCGGGACTGGCAGGAGCGCGGTTTCGGGCTCTTCGCCATCGACGTGCGGGAGACCGGCGAGCTGATCGGCTGGGCCGGGCTCGCGGTGCCGGAGTTCCTGCCGGAGGTGCTGCCCGCGGTCGAGATCGGCTGGCGGCTGGCCCGCCACGCCTGGGGCCACGGCTACGCCACCGAGGCCGCGACCGCGGTGCTGCACTTCGGCTTCGACGAGCTCGACCTGGACCGCCTGATCAGCATCCGTCACCCGGACAACGTCCGTTCCGAACGCGTCATGACCAAACTCGGCCTCACCCACGAGTCCGACACCGTCGTCCCCGTCTACCACCAGCCCGTCGCCATCCACGCGATCAGCCGGGCCCGGTAGGGGAACACCCGGGGTAGCGCTGCCCACCCCGGGTGCTCTGCCTCAGCCGAGCGGCTGGACGCGGGCGATCGTGACGGTGGTGCCGCTGCCGCCCGCGGCAGGATAGGCCGCGCTGCCGTCGGCGTACCCCTTGAAGGCCTGGTAGTTGTGGTCCTTCGCCGCGATGGTGAACTGGGACCCGACCGTGGTGCCGCTGCCGGAGTCGTAGACCTGGGCGGCCATGCCGGAGCCGGAGGCCCAGGTCAGCAGCATGTGTCCGTCACCGTAGGTGACCAGGTGCGGGTGCTGCGAGGACGCGCCCGTGGTGATCGTGGTGTCGGACGCGCCGGTGCTGAAGTGCTCGAGGCGCACCCGGTTGCCCTGGCTCCACGCGGTCCAGTACCCGGCGGACTTCGCCAGCACCAGGTCGCCGCCGAAGAGCGTGCCGTCACACGTACCCGCGGAAATGGTTCGATAGGGGTTCGGCTGTGCAATACGGCAGGCATTGTCGGTGGCGCACACGGTGACGAATTTCTTCGCCCGCGGGTCGTAGACGATACGTGAGGTCCAGGCGTGGCTGCACCCCACCTCGAATGCGTCCTTGTGCCCACTGACGAGCCCGCCGGATGCGTTCACGACCTGCATTCGGTCGCCTTCGTGAATGTCGACGCAGGCGCCGTTCTTGACCGTGATGGCGGTGCCGAAGTAGGCGGCCGTGTTCGCGCCGTCGGAGGCCAGGCGGCCGTGGTGCTGGTACCACCAGATGAACCGGGCACCGTCGTCGTAACCGGCCCGGCTGTCGCTCAGGTTTGTCACCTGGCGCTCCCAGACCTGCTGGCCGGAGGCGTCGAAGCGGATCATGACCATGGTCCGGCAGGGGCTGGACTCGCCGCCGCACAGCGGGGTGTCACCGCAGGTGCCGGCGCGGGTCACCAGCAGCACGCCGCCGTTCGCGTCGGCCTGCACGTCCTGGAGGTCGACGGCGGTGAAGCTGGCCGGCGTGCCGGTGAGCTTGTCGTCGCAGCCGAGTCTGCCCAGGTAGACCTTGCCGTTGGTGCCGAGCCAGGCGAGCCACGACGTGCCGTCGGGGGTGGCGGCGATCGCCAGCGGGAGCGGGTCGGTGTCGCCCTCGTTGCCGTAGCCGGAGACGGCGGCGGGCAGCGTGACCTGGGTGGTCTTGACGACCGGACCGGCGCTGACCGGGCGTCCGCAGTCGCCGGAGGTGGCGGGCGGCGGCGAGGCGGAGGGCGACGCGCTCGCGGAGGGCGAGGGCGAGGGCGACGGCGACGGGGCGATCGACGGCTCCGCCGAGGGGACGCCGGTGGCCGCGGCCGGCGAGATCGCCTCCGGGGTGGCGGATCCCCCGGTCAGCGTCAGCGCCGCCACGGTCGCGACCGTGGTCACGACCGCGAGCGCGGCCGCCGCGACGAGGGCTGCCCGGCGGCCTTTCCACCCACCCGCGCGATGCCGGTGGGCCGGCGGCGGGAGTTCAGTCATGTTCGTTTCCGTCCTTGTATTAATTTGTCATTAGGGGCGGATTAGATTGCGCTTAGGAAATGGCAGTCAGGCCATTCCCCGAGCGGACTCTACCCCATTCTCACGTCTGCTTGGGAGCGTGCCCACGGCGGCGCGTTCCCGCAGCATCGGCGCGGTCAGCGCCGCCACCACACAGAAGATCAACGGCAGGACGAAAGCCACATTCAGCGGTACGACGTGCGTCAGCGCGCCGATGACCGCCGGCCCGGCCAGCATGCCCAGATAGCCCAGCCCCGCCACCCGCGACACGTTCGCGCCGGCCGCGGCCGGATCCGTGTGCCCGGCCGCGCTGAACAGCTGCGGAATCGTCCCGGCCAGACCCGCGCCGAACAGCGTCCAGCCGACCAGCGCGACCGGGATCGACGGCGACCAGACGATCAGCACCATGGCCAGCGCCGCCACCACGGACCCCCAGCGCAGCACCGCGACCGGGCCGAACCGCGCCGCGATCCGGTCGATGAGCAGCCGCCCGACCGTCATCGCGGTGGCGAACGCGCCGTACCCGAGCGCGGCCGTGGCGGGGCCGGCCTGCAGCACGTCGCGCATGGCCAGCGCGCTCCAGTCCGCCGCCGCTCCCTCGCTCAGCATGAGCATCAGCGCGAGCGCGGCCAGCACCCAGATCCGCAGCGGCGTGGAGCGCCACCCGGGCTTCGGCGCCGAGGCGTCGCGGGCCGGCGGCGGCACGTGCGCCAGCAGCCCCGGGATGGAGGCCAGCGCCACCACCACGCCGGCCGCGCTCACGGCCGCGAGCGTGGTGAGCGGGCTCCAGCCCCAGCTCAGCGTGCGTGCGGCCAGCAGCGCCGCGAACACGCCGCCGATCGAGAACATCGCGTGGAACGCGGACATGACCGGCCGTTCGTACGCGGCCTCGACCTGCACGGCGTGCGCGTTCATGCTCACGTCCAGGCAGCCGTTGGCGAACCCGAAGGCCAGCAGCGCCGCGCCGAGCGCCCATCCGCTGTGCGACAGTGCGGGCAGCAGCAGCGCCGCGCTGATCGCCACGCCGCTGGTCGGCACCACCAGCCGTGCGCCGAACCGGTCGGTGAGCGGGCCGGTCAGCTGCATGCCGACGAACGCGCCGCCTGGAAGTCGCCCACCTGCTGGCCGCGCGCCGCCTGACCGTCATGCCGCTGTCGCTGCACGCGGCGAACGCGCTGACCGGCGCGCCCGCGCTGCGCCTGCTGCTGCCCGGCGGCGAGCCCCGGCCCGGCGAGCTGGCGCTGACCGGCCCGCTCACCGAGGCGTCGCTGGCCGCGCTGCGCTTCGACACCGCGATACTCGGCTGCTGCGGGCTGACCGCGGCGGACGGGCTCACCGCGTTCGACCTGGCCGACGCCGCGGTGAAACGGGCGATCATCGCGTCCGCGCACCGGGTGGTCGCGGTCGCGGAGCCGGCCAAGTTCTCCCGGACCGCACTGGCGTTCGTCGCGCCGGTCTCCGCACTCGACCTGATCGTCACCACCGACGAGGCGGACGAGGAGGACGTGGCCGCGCTGACCGCGGCCGGCACCACCGTCCACATCGCTTGACACCGGCCACGGCCCCGCGGTCGATCAGGTCCGGCGCGCGAGGTGCGCCACGACGCCGCCCTCGATCTCCACGGTCTCCGGGAGCACGCGCGAGATGGCCTCCCAGGCGCGCTCCGGCTCCGGCAGCTGAAGGTAGGCCGAGATCGTCGACAGGAGGCCGACGAACGCGGACGCGCTCACCGTCAGCCGCTGCGGGATCGTCACCTGCCGCACGTCGGTGAACCGCGCGTCCTGCAGCAGCTCCGTACCCGGCCACTGCATCTCCCGCTCCGGCGGCGTGCCGTCCGGCGACGGGAACTCGTCCGTGTCCAGGAACGGCGCGCGAGCCTCGCTCACCGCCCGCTCCACCGCCGGATCCACCAGCCGCACCGGCCCGCCGAACGACGCGAACGCGCCCCCGGCCTTCAGCAGCGCCGCGACCCGGTCCCACCGTCCGTCCGGCCGCGTCCAGTGCAGCGCGGCGGCCGCGTAGACCAGGTCGTACCGCTCACCCGTCGGCACCTCCTCGAACGCGGCCCTGATCGTGCGCACGCCGACGTGTTTCCGCAGCTCATCGAGCATGGCCTGATCCGGGTCCGTCGCCGTGACCGCGATCCCCCGCGCGGCGAACAGCCGCGTCGCCTTCCCGGTCCCGGCCCCGATCTCCAGCGCGCTCCCGATCGGCCGCCCCGCAAAGCCCAGCACGAGATCCGCAAGCTCCTCCGGGTAGCCGGGCCGATACCGCTCATACCGTTCCGCCACGGCACCGAAGCTCAGAGCACGCATGCCCTCACCCTGCCACGACACCCACACCGATCTCACCCGATAAAACCCGCACCCGTCTTCCCGCGCTTCCGGCGTGGTGGTGGTCCACATGCTCCCGCAGCCGTTCGAGACCGAGGCAGGGCCCGCCCGCAACATCGGTGAAAATCTATCGAGTTGCACGGTCGTACCGTGGCGGCTTCTGGGGTTCTCGAGGTGGCCGCGAGGGAGTGGCGCGGCTGGCATACATATAGGTGTGGGCAGCGCACGTCCGACATCGGGAGGCGCCATCATGCGCAAGAAGCTCTGGCGGGTTCCGGTCTGGGTCGCGGCCGCGGTGTTCGCGGCGTGGGTGACGGATCTCTTCGTGGCCGGGTTCGCGATCGACGGGTCGCTGCGGACGCGGCTGCTGGTCGGCGGCGCGGTGGCGGGGTTCTCGATGGCGGCGACGATGGTGTCCGCGCTCGTGGTGATCGCGCCGCTCACGCCGCTCATGATGATCGGGGCGAGGCCTCGGATCAGGGCTGGCTCGTCGCAGCTGGTGCCGCATCCGGTGGCCACGGCGCTGAGTGCCGTGGTGGTGTTCCTGCTGGCCACGTTCGCGGTCGGGCCGGTGGCGGCGTTCCTGGCCGTCCGGGCCTGCCGGGTGGTCGGCATGCCGGTCGAGGTCACCGGCGGCTGGGTGGCGTACTTCGTGGTCGGGCTGGTGATGCACAGTGTCTGGCACTTCGTGCACTCGTCGCTCGCGCCGTCGATCAAGGACAACAACGTCGTGCCGTGGGTGACGCAGCGGCTCTCGTTCCTGGCCTGCGCCGCGGTGCTGTGGCTGGCGGTCGACGTGGCGGGCACCGCGGACCTGGCGTCGGCAGGCGGGCCGGAGCCGCTGTTCGGCATCCTGGTGCTGGCGGTGGTGCTGCAGGCGCTGCGGTTCCCGGTGACCACGTGGTGGGGTGCGGTAACGCTGCTGCCGACGGACATCCTGGCGCTGTGGCTGCTGGCCTGGGCGGCGGAGCGGCTGGTGAGTCCGCTGGAGTTCGGCGGGCCGTGGCAGCTGGTGGCCACGGCGGCGGGGCTGAGCGCGCTCACGCTGCCGCTGCACCTGTGGGCGTTGCGGCACCCCCACAAGACGCCGAGTCAGGACGACACGGCGGGGCAGCTTCGCACGCCGACCCTGGTCAGCAATCCCGAGTTCACCGGCGGGCCGGCCGACCGGGGCACGGACGCGTGACCCGCCTGATCGTCGCCCTTCTGGTCGTCGGGGCGGTGTCGGCCTGTGTCTGCTGTGTCGGCGGCCTCACCGACACGCTATCGCCGCCGGTCGCGATCGGCCTGCTCGGCACGGCCGTCGCCCTCCCGGCCGCGGCGGCGATCATCGGTTACCTCCGCCTCACGCCGATCCCCCGGGCGATCCGCGTGGCCGCCGCCGCCCGGCTCGACCGGCTGGTCGCCGCCCGCCCCACCGTCGCACGCGACGACCGCGCACCGGCCGCCGTGACCGGCTACCGCATCTCGCACATCCAGGTCGATTCCGACAACGGTTATGTCGAGGCGACCGTGGTCGCCGCGATCACGTTCGACGACGGCTTGCCGGGCGCGCTGATCATTTCCCTGGTGCCGAGCGGCGACGAATGGCAGATCTCGCGCGTGGAGGGCTCAGGTTTCCGGCTCACGCCGGAGTGACCCTCGACGCCACCGCCCACCGGGCCACCGCCGGCACCAGGCTCCCGACCGCCGCGAACACCACCCCGAGCAGCAGCCAGCCCGGCGTACCCCATCCCAGGGTCAGGGCCGTGACCACGACCGGCGCGAGCATCTGCCCGAACTGATGCCCCATGGCGAACGTCCCCTGGTACTGACCGTGCGCGCCGTCCGGGGCCAGGCCGAACGACAGCCCCCAGCCGCCCGCCGAGTACCAGAGCTCGCCGGCCACGTGCACGAGCGCGGCCAGGACCAGCAGCGCCATGGTCAGGTGCCCGTTGCTGTGCGACGTCGTGGAGAAGATCGCGCAGGCCGCGAGCAGCGCGAACCCGGCCCGACGGGACGCGCGGGCCGCGCCGGGGATGCCCTCGGTGCCGCGCGACAGCCGGACCTGCAGCAGCACCACGGTGACGGTGTTGACCACGAACACCACGGAGATCATCCAGTGTGGCGCGTCCGTGCGGTCCGCGATCCACAGCGGCACCGCCACCTCGGTCAGCCCGAAGTTGATCGCGAGCAGCCCGTCGAGCACCGTGAGCAGCAGGAACGGCCGGTCGCGCAGCGCGGTCAGCCGCGGCCCGCCGCCGGTGTGCGGCGTGGCCGGGATCGGGGCGAGACGGATCAGCGCCAGCCCGGCCAGCAGATAGCTCAGAGCATCCACCACGATCATCAGCTGGTACGCCTCGCGCGTGCCGACCGCCAGCCCGAGCCCGGCCGCGCCCGCGCCGATCGTGATGCCCACGTTGGTGACCGCACGCAGGTAGGCGCGCGTGTGCACGCGCCGGTCCGGCGGCACCGCGCCGCCGATGATCGCGCCCCGGGCCGAGCGCTGCGCCGCGTCGAACACCGCCATCGGCGCCGCGACCAGCATGAACGTGGCGAGTGAGCCGACCGTGAGCATGGCCGTCTCGCAGACGCCGAGCGCGAACAGGCAGCCGATCGAGACGCCGCGCGGCCCGATCCGGTCCGCGAGGTAGCCGGCCGGGGTGCTCAGCACCAGCATGATCAGCGCGACCGTGGTGAGCGCGAGCCCGGTCTGCGCGATGGACAGCCCGACGATCCGGGTGAGGTAGAGCGCGCTGGACGCCATCCACAGCCCGTTCCCGATCGTGCTGATCAGCGTGGCGGTGGCCAGCACACGGATGGGTCCGGGTTCGGGGAGCAGGCGCATGACGGACATTTAAACAATACGAACGTACGGTTTGCAAACGGCAGCAGGAACCGGTCGGCCAGCAGGGTCACCCCGTCCGCGTCCGCCGCGACCACCTTCCGGATCTTCCCCGGCGGCCGCCGCACGTCCGCGCACCCGCCCGTGCCGAGGTCCCAGTACCGCAGCAGCCCGTCCTCCGCGCCGGTGACCGCGACCGGGCGGCCGTCCAGGACCGTGGCGTACAGCGCGGTGACCCCGGCCGGGTGCTCCAGGTCCGGGCCGGTCGGCGCCGCCGCGTCGAGACTCCACTGCACCACCCGGACGGCCGCGGCCGCGAGCACGATCTGCCGTTCCGCGGTGTCGCAGGTGAACAGGTGGCGCACCACGCCGGCACCCGCCCCATGATCGTCATGGGCGCGCACTCTGACCGCACCCACCGATATTCCCGCACCGCTATATTGCTTGATGCAAATTCATCAACATCTGGGGGGGTACGGATGGCCACGTCGCCCTACACGTTCGACAACGACACGCCGACCGCATCGCGGCTGCTCACGGCGCTCGGCCAGATGATGGACCCGTTCACCCGGCGACGACTGGGCGAGGCGGTGGACCTCGCGTCCGCCCGCTGCCTCGAGGTCGGCGCCGGCGCCGGGACGGTGGCGCTCTGGCTAGCGGAGCAGGGCGCGGACGTGATCGCCACCGACATCAAGCCGCAGCACGTGCCGGCGCATCCACGGCTGACCGTGCTGGAGCACGACATCGTGCACGACCCGCTGCCGGACGGGCCGTTCGACCTGATCCACGTGCGCGCCGTGCTCGCCCACCTGCCGCAGCGCGAGCAGGTGCTGGCCCGCCTGGCACGGGCGCTCGCCCCCGGCGGCACATTGGTGATCGAGGAGATGGAGGCGCGCTGGGGCGTCTCCGTCCTCGCCGCCGCGGATGAGAACCTGCCCGGCATCATGGAGCGCTACGAGCCCGCGATGCTCGCCGTGCTGCGCGGCAACGGGCAGGATCCGGCCTGGTCGCGGCGTGTCTTCACGGCGATGGCCGAGGCGGGGCTGACCGATGTCGGCACGGAGGGCTGGCACGGCTCGTCGGCCGGGGGCACCGGCGCCTGCCTGCTGGCCTGGTCCGGCTCGACCGAGCTGCGGCCGCGGCTGATCGCGACCGGGCTGATCAGCGCCGCCGACCTGGACGCGCTGGCCGCGGCCGCGCTCGATCCGGGCACGGTGCTGCGCGGCACGCTGCTGTTGTCGACGGCCGGGCGGTCCCCGTCGTGAGATGGCGTCGCGCGGCTGCCACCGTACCGCTGATGCTGCTCTTGATCTGTGGTTGTGACACGCCGGAGCCGGAACAGCGGGGCGAGAAGGTCACCTATCTCACCGGCGTCGCGGCGCAGGGACGCGAGGCCTATGTGTATGTGGCGATCGACAAGGGCTGGTTCGCGGAGGCCGGGTTCGACGTGGCGGTGCAGCCCGGGAACGGCACGGTGCAGAACCTGCAGGTGCTGCAGGGCGGGCAGGCCGACTTCGCGATCGTGGACATCACGGCGGCGCTGATCGAGCACGGGAAGGGCACGTTCCGGGACTTCACCGTGATCAGCGCCGTCCACCAGCGCAATCTCGCCGCGATCATGGCGCTGGAGGGTTCCGGCGTGACGACGCCGGCGGATCTGGCGGGCAAGCGGATCGCCTATCTGCCGGGCGGTGTGGCGCGCACGCTGTTCGACGCGTACGCCGCCAGGTCCGGCGTGGACGACAGCCGCATCGAGTGGGTCAACATGCCGATCCAGCAGATGGGGCAGGGGCTCGCGGCCGGCAGCATCGACGCGGCCACGCAGTTCGTGGTGGCGAAGCCGGCGCTGGAGGCGATCGCGAAGGGGCGCGCGGTGACCGTGCTGCCCTACAGCGACGTGCTGCCGGACCTGTACGGCAACGGGCTCGCGGTGTCGCGGGCCGCGCTGCGCGACCCGGAACGGTTGCGGCGCTTCAACACCGCGATGCTGCGCGGTCTGGCGTTCGCGGCGGAACATCCGGACGAGGCCGCGGCGATCTTCGTGAAGTACCAGCAAGGGCAGACCGCGGCGGTCGCGGCCGCGGAGCTGACCGCGATGGCACCCTACGTGGCACCGGCCGGCGCGCTCGACCCGGTACGCGTCGCGGCGAACGTGGCCGCGCTGCCCCCGCCCGGCAACACGGTCGACCCGGCGGACGTGATCTCGTACGACCTGCGCCCCCGATGATCGGACGGTTCGTCCCGCCGGTGCTGGCCGGCGCCGCCACGATCGGGCTGTGGTGGCTGGCCGTGGTGGCGCTGCGCATCGAGTCGTACGTGATCCCCGCTCCCCCGGCCGTCGCCGCCGCGTTCGCCCGCCTGCCCGGCTACCTGCTGCGGCACGCGGGCGTCACGCTGCTGGAGACCGTGCAGGGCTTCGCGATCACCGCGGTCGGCGGCGTCGCGCTCGGCACGCTGCTGGCCACCGCGCCGGTCGTGTCCCGCGCGGTCTACCCGGTGCTGGTCGCGCTGAACGCGGTGCCGAAGCTCGCGTTCGCGCCGCTGCTGATCATCTGGCTCGGCTTCGGCCCCGGCCCGAAGATCGTGATGGTGGTGCTGATGTGCTTCTTCCCGGTCGTGCTGGCCACCGCGACCGGCCTGACGAGCACGCCCGCGGAGCTGGTGGAGCTGGCCCGCTCGCTGGCCGCGTCGCGCTGGAAGACGTTCACGCGGGTACGGTTCCCGGCCGCGCTCCCGCAGATCATGCTGGGCCTGAAGACCGCCATGCCGCTCGCGGTGATCGGCGCGCTGGTCGGTGAGCTGTTCGGCGCCGGCGCCGGCCTCGGCTTCGTCATCCAGAACGCCGGGGCGGACACCGCGCTCGCGTTCGCCGCGATCGCGCTGCTGGCCGCGATGAGCATCGCACTCTTCGGCCTGCTGGTGACGATCGAGCGCCGCCTGCTTCCCTGGGAGTGACGTCGTCATCCTCGGGTGTCCGGTGGTGCCGCCGAGCGTCGCCCACGCGCTCGCGTCGTAGCCCGGATCTCGCTCAGCAGCGCCTTCGTGCGGGGGTCGTCCAGCGCCCCGGCACGATGCGCCGCGTAGTAGGTGATCCGCGGCAGGTCCGTGATCGGCACCGCGACCAGCCCTTCCGTCGGGCGCACGCACCCGGTGATCACGGTCAGCCCCACGCCCAGCTCCGCCAGGTGCACCGCCAGCGGCCACCCCTCGATCTCCACCGCCACGCTCCACGGCACGCCGGCCTGGCGCAGCGACCGCTCCAGTGCGATCCGATGTGGGCGGTGCGGCGGCGGCACCACCAGATCCGCTCCCGCCAGGTCCCGCATCCGGATCCGGTGCCGTCCCGCCAGCCGGTGCCCGACCGGGGCCAGCACCACCTGCGGATACGTCGCGACCGGCACGGTGACCAGGTCGGCCGGGAGCACGTCGAGCACGGACACGCCCAGGTGCGCGCGGCCGTTGCGCAGCGCGTCGAGCATCTCGTCCCGGTTCGTACGCAGCAGCCGCAGCCCGCCCGGCCTCGCCGCCAGCGTGCGCCGGATCGCGTCGCCGAGCACGTGCAGATAGGCCCCGTGCCCCGCCGCCAGCACGATCGGGCGCGCCGCCGGCGTCTCCCGCAGCTCGTCGAGGAACCGGCCCAGCCGCTCGTCACTGTCCCGCGCGAACCGGGCCACCGCCTCCCCGTCCGGCGTCAGCACCAGCCGCCGACCTCGCCGCTCGTAGAGCGGACGCCCCAGCTCCCGCGCGAGCGTGGCCAGCTTCGCGTGCAGCGCCGGCTGCGAGATGTGCAGCGCCTCCGCGGCCCGGGTCAAATTGAGATGGTCCGCGAAGACGTGGAACGCCGCCAGCGCGTCGGAGTTGATCCTCGGTCCGGCCATAGGGTTCCTTTATAGCTCGCCCGTTGTTTGGTAGTTCCCCCTTTGCATTGCGGCGGGCAGGCTGAACGCATGATCACGGGGAAGCACCTGACCGCCATGCCGTTGCACGCCGTCACCGAGGTTCTCGGGTCCGCGGGCCTCGCCCGCCGCCTCGAGCTGGAACTGCTGCGTCTCCCGCCCGCGGACCGCCGCCTGGTCGCCGCCGCGGCGGTCTGGGCCACCGAGTTGCACGGCGCACAGCGGCGCGTCCGGGAGCCGTACATCAACCACCTGCTGCGGGTGACGCTGCGCATCCTCTGCTACTACCGCGTCGAGGATCCGGAGGTGCTGGCCGCCGCGCTCCTGCACGACTCCGTCGAGGACCAGCCCGTCACGATCCAGACCATCATCAGCCGGGGGTACGGCACGCGCGTCGCCGCGCTGGTCGCCTCCGTGACGACGCCCGCCCGGCCCTCCGGCGTGGACCGGGTCAGTCACTACCTCGACCACCTGTCCACCACGGTCGCGGCCTCACCGTGGGGCCGGGTGATCAAACTGTCCGACTTCACGGACAACGGCGTCGGCATCATCCACACGACCGGCCCGAAGGCAGCACGCGTGGCGGTCAAGTACGCGCCGGCCGTACCCGTGCTGCGCTCGCTCCTGTCCCTCCCCGACACCCCGCTCACCCCGCCGGTCAAGACCCACATCCACGCCCAGCTCGACCTGGCCACCACCCGCATCGCGGCGGTCCTGGGCTAGCCTTCCGCGCGCTCACCGCGGAAGTTCCGCACGGCCACGAGCCGCATCGACTCGTGGTCCCGGTCCCGCAGCGCCCGCCCGGTGAGCCCCGCCCTCAGATCGTCCAGATCCTCGACCACAACGGTGGCGATCCCGCCGGCGCCGAACCCGATGAACCAGACCGGCTCGTCGGGAAACCAGCCGCTGAGCCGGTCAGCACTGAAGTCGCCCCCGGGCCCACCCGGAACGACAGGCCCGAGGCCGGCCAGTGCCGCCCGCGCCGCCTCGGCCACGTCGTCCACGCCGGCCGAGACACCGAGGCGGTCATCCGGCGCGGAGAAGAACGCGGTGCCGTGCGCGAAGACGGCCCAGGCCATCTCCGGCGGCGGCACCGACCCGGTCTCCGGATTCACAGTGGTAAAAATCTTCTCGATCACTTCCGCAGGCGTCGGCACCGGCCGACTCTACGACAGCCCCACATCCCCCGCGGCCCAGCCGGTCAGCCCGATGATCTCGCCGGCGATGTCCACCACCGGCCTGCCGTCGGTCGGCACGCGGTGGACCCAGGCCGGGCTGAGCGCTTCGAGCTCGCGAGCCGCAAGATCGCTGCGGACGACGTGCTGCTCCAGCGCCGACCCGATCTCACGCCGCGCGAGCCGCTGCCGCGCCGTCACATCATCCGCCGTGAGCAGCACCGCGGTGACGCGCGGATCGTCCCCCATCGCCGCCGTCAGCTCATCGACGAACCGGACGCTGACCGTGTTCGCATAGATCAGACGCCGATACCCGAGCGCCCGATAATTGCCCCACATCGCCGCCAGGTTCCGTTCCGCCAGCCCGTGCTCCCACGGCGGCGGATAGGCCAGATCGAGGTTGTCCCCCTCGATCACACAGTGCCGCACCCCTCCCGCGGACAATTGCGCATGAATCTCATACCCCACGCTGCTCTTCCCGACCCCCGACCGCCCGCCGAGAAGCAGCACCTCACTCCGCACCACCCCCGCACCGTAACGCGATCGGCCCCCGCCGGCATCCAGGTTACGGAGCCTTCAACATCGCGCTATTTCACGAAATTTCGGGCGCACAGTGCCCGCCTTTGCTTCTACATCCCGAGAAACCGATCCCCACCTCCGGGACACAAGATCCTTCGCCCGGGAGGTGCGGCATGGCAGTTGACGTTGCCGTTCCGCTGCCCCGGTGCCGGAGGCTCCCGCCGGAGGCGACAGCCGCCACCGACGGCGAAGCGAGCGGCGAGCACAATGTCCGGATGCCACCCGTGATACCCGACGGCCCCTTCACGTGCTCAGCCGCCGGCGCCGGACGAGCAGCGAGAACAGCGGCACGGGCACGGAGTCTGCGGAGCAGCGGTGGCGAGCCCGCTGGACTCCAGGATCAGGCGAACGGCGTCGTCGCACGCCATGGCCTCGGGAATCACTCGCTCACCGGGAAGGCCGAGCAGATCCCTCGGCGAATACCACTCGCGCATCTCGTCGGCCGTGACCGGAATGGGCTCGGCGCGGCCGAGGTGCCGCCGAACGGTCTCCTCGAAGGAGACGTCGAAATAGAACGCGTACGTGGGCCCCGCGTGACCGGCGGCCAGCCCCTGCAGCACCGACGCATACCGCGACGTGTGCAGGATGCCCTCAAGAATCACGTGGTACCCCAGGTCGAGCGCGTTCCGGGCGGTCGCCGCGATGAACGCGGGTGCCACCGGCCCGATCTCCGCGTCGTCGTGCTCGCGCAGCATCACCCGGCGCAGATGGTCCTGTTCCAGCAGGGCACATCCCCGCCCGTACCGTCGGCGGGTTTCTCTTGCGGTGGTGGTCTTGCCGCTGCCGGAGTTGCCGCGGATGAGGATCAGCGTGCTGGAGGGCATGAAGGATCCTAGCTCCGCGTGCGGCATGCCGGTCAGGATGGCGAGTGGATCGCCCCGGTCGCCGTTCACGTTCGCGACCACGACCTGCGATCCGTCCCGGGTGCCGTGGGCGTAGGTCGTCGATCCGAACGTCGCCCCCGCCCGTTCCCCACACCCCCTCCCGGCGCGGAAGCGTCACCGTGCGTGATGGCGGCGATCTGCGCGGCCGGGACACGCCCGCCGGCCGCCGTCCGCACCACCTCGCGGTCTTCTTCACCGGCCTCAACGGCCACATGCGCGCAGGCCCCTCCACGGACGCGGTGACGGCGCTGCCCGCGCCGGCGTACGCGCGCAGGCCCCTGCCGTCCCTGGAATTGATCACGGCACTGAGCTGGCCGGACGGCCGCCTCCACCGGGTGCTGCACGCGGTCGCGGAGGTCGGCGGGCAGCTCACCGTCCGTCGCGACGACGACGGCCGCTACGCGTCCGTGGCGGACACGAGCCGGCTCACACCCGCGCGACGGGCCACATTGGATCAAGGGTGAACAGGAACGGGCTGGTGAGTGAGCAGTTCTCGCCGTCACTGTGTGTTCATGGACGACATACGTGATCTCGCGGTGATCCGGCGGGCCGTGCTGTCCGATCTCGACGCGGTGAACGACATGCATGCCCGATGCTCGGTCGATACGCGGCGTGCCCGTTACCACGGGCAGCGGGATCGGATCCGAGGTGGCGAGTGGGAGTGGTGGTGCGACCCGCCGTACGGCTTCAGCGCGCTCGTCACGCTGAACGCCCGCACGGTCGGGCTGGTGAACGTGATCGGCACGATCCCGGACGGGTTGTGGGAGGCCGGCGTGCTGATCGAGGACGCCTGGCAGGAACGCGGCCTGGGCTCGCGTGCCGCGGCCTACGCGGTGTGGGAGGCGCGGTCGGCCGGCGCGTGCGGGATCGAGGCGCTGGTCGAGTCCGACAACGCGCGCGGCAAGCGGTTGTTCGCCCGGCTCGGCGCGCAGTGGTCACGGGAGGAGCCGGGCACGCTGACGGCACGGATCAGGTTCGGGGAGCCGGTGGGTGCGGATCGCGGGCTGTCACGGCCGCCGATGGGCGCCTGCCGGTGAGGTAGACGCCCCGCTCATCGGCGGCGGCGCTGGCGGCCGCCGGCGCTGCGGGGGGAGCCGGCGTCGACGATGGCGTTGAGGGCGGCGGCGAGGGCGGGGAGGTCGAGGCCGCCGAGGTGGTCGATGACGACGCGGCGGACGCTGGCCAGGTGGCCGGGCCAGGCCTCCTGGAGGCGGGCGAGGCCGACGTCGGTGAGGACCGCGCGCTGGCCGCGGCCGTCGGTCTCGGCGCGGACCCGGGTGACCATGTCCTCGCGTTCGAGGCGGTCGACCAGGCGGGTGAGGCCGCTGAAGCTGATCAGCGTGCTGTCCGCGAGTTCGGACATGCGCAGTGAGCGGTCCGGCGCCTCGGAGAGCTGCATCAGCACCATGTACTCGCTGAGCGTGAGGTTGGTGAGGCTCAGCAGGTCGGCGTCGATGATGCGCGGCAGGAACGTGACGACGCGGGCTATGGCACGCCACGCCACTTCCTCGTCGGCGTTGAGCGGCTCCACGGGCTGGTCGTTCACGCTGCGCACGCTACCAATCGCGGACGGGCATCGCGTACCCACGGCTGGTGTCTCTTGTTTGTTTGTGCAAACATGCATCACATGAGCTTCTCTGTGAGCAATGTGGATGTCCCGCGCAGCGCTGGTGGCGTGTTGCACGTGCCGCCGTCGGAGGGCCTGACCAAGTGGGTGTCCGGCGACATCTACTCGATCAAGGCGACGCGGCACCAGACGAACGGGTCGTTCGCGTTCATCGATGCGATCGTGCCGCCGGGCGGCGGGCCGATCGCGCACGCGCACACCGACGAGGACGAGGCGTTCTTCCTGATCGACGGCGAGCTGGAGTTCCTGGACGGCGACCGCACGTTCGTCGCGGAGCAGGGCTCGTTCCTGTTCATCCCGCGCGGCAGCCGGCACCGTTTCAAGAACATCGGCGACACGGACGTGCGCACGCTGTTCATGTTCACGCCCGGCGGCCCGGAGGATCTGTTCGTCGAGGGCGGCGACGAGCCTGTGCCCGGCGGGAAGCCCGTCGTGTGGGACATGGACAAGGTCATGTCGCTGGCCGACATCGTGCAGCGCACCAAGCTGCAGGTCCTGCCGGAGTAGATCCACCGCGGGCCGGAGCCGGGTCCGGTTCCGGCCCGCCACCATGGTCCGCGCGGCCGGGATCTGAACCCAGCCCGGCCGGCGTCCACCGTCACCCGGGTGGCGATCGTGGCCGCGCCGATCCCGCTGGTCCCCACGCCGATCCAGGCCCGGACGGACGGACGCCACCGTAACACCGCGGTCCTCGATCGGATCACGGCCGGTCAGAGCAGGCCCGCGAGCTTGTAGAGGACCAGCGAGCCCGCTACGGCGACATTGAGACTGGAGCCGGTCCCGATCATGGGGATCTCGACGGCCGCGTCGAGCAGGTCGAGCGCCTCCGGCGGGATGCCCGTGGCCTCGTGCCCGAGCACCATGATCGTCCGGCGGCGGGCCGCGGGCAGGTCGGCGAGGCGGAGCGCCTCGTCGGCGAGTTCGACGCCGAGGATCGCGGCGCCGGCCTGGCGTTCGGCGGTCAGCCACCGGAGCGGGCTGCTGATCCGGTGGACGCAGGCGGGCTTGCGGAGCGTGTTGCCGCGGGCGATCGCCTCGTCGACCCAGCCGAACGGTGGCACCGCGAGACAGGCCCCGACCGCATCGCAGGTGCGCAGCAGCGTGCCGAGATTGGCGCCGTGCATCGGCCAGAGCGGTGCGGCGACCAGGTGTCCCCAGCACTGGTGCGGTCGTGGCCGTCGAGCGGTCCGGATCTCGCGCGGGGTCCGGACCCGGATCGCGGCCTTCACCGCACGGGACAGCATTCGACGTTCATGTGGGACGTGCTTCGCGGCGCACGCGGGCCATCGACAGCCGGGGCGGATTCGCCGACAGGCTATCGCGCCGCGCGCTCCCACGGCCACCGGAAATCGGCCACCGGAAGACGCGGGCGGCGTGTCCGGCACCAGGACCGCCACCCGCGGCCACCGGAAGACCGAGGACCGGAACCGGACAGCCTCACTCGAAGCTGACGCGGTCCGCGTCCTCCGGGATCCACGGGCCGGGTGCGGTGAGCCAGCTCCGGTCGTACCCCCTGATGGCTCTGATGAATTCGCCCGGCGGGCGGTAACCGTGGGCGGTGACGTAGTGCCAGATCAGGCTGGGTGCGGCGAACATCGTGCCGGCCTCGGCCGGGACCCTGATCTCACCGTGTCCGAGCGTCAGCGGTCCGCTCGCGTGGTCCACCGTGATCATCCCGGCCGCGCGAGGGCAGTACGTGCACTCGTGGAAGCCGCGCATCCCGTTGATCGCCGGTCCGGCGATGACGTCGAGCAGCGCGTCCGGCAGCCATGACGGCGTCGGCCCGATGTCGAAGGCCGCGGGCGCGTCGAGCCAGCCGACGTTGAGCCGCGCAGATTTCGGCCGGTAGTCGATGAACTCGCGGTCGGTCTCGATGATCTCGCGTGGGTAGTACGTGTACGGGCTGAGATCCGCGAAGTACGTCATGCCGGGATCAGCACCCGCAGCGCGACGTCGATCGAGGCGTGGAGTTCCGCGCGGGTGGCACCGGCGGCGGCGTGGACGGCGTGCCCCTCGCTGAGCGCCATGACGAAGCGGGCCAGCGCGCGCGGGTCCACACCGGACGGCAGGTCGGTCGCGCGGGTCAGCCGGTCGGCGAGCGCAGCCTCGGTGTCGGCCCGGCCGGTGGCGAGCACCTCGGAGACGTGCGCGTTCTCCGGCGAGCAGGCCAGCCCGCCCTGGACGGAGAGGCACCCGGCCGGGTGGTCGTCGACGGCGGTCAACCCGTCCGCGCTGGAGCGCAGGAACGCCTCGATCGCCTCCCGCGTGCCGGGCCGGTCGAGTGCGGCGCGCGCGACGGAGACCTGACGGTCGTGGTAGCGGCCGAACGCGCGCGCGAACAGTTCCTGTTTGCTGCCGAACGTGGCGTACAGGCTGGGGCGGTTGATGCCCATGGCGCCGGTGAGCGCGCTCAGCGACGCGCCCTCGTAGCCGTGCCGCCAGAAGACCTCGGCCGCCCGGTCGAGGACGGCCTCCTCGTCGAACGCGCGCGGTCGCCCGATTGTGCTCATGATCCCCACTCTACCGCTCGGTACAAATAGTGACCCGCGCCACCAACCGTTCGGTACAAAACTTGCTATGGTCGTCCGCAACCGTTCGGTACAAAAGGAGCACGCATGACCGTCACACTGATCACCGGCGCGAACAAGGGCCTCGGCCACGAGACCGCCCGCCAGCTGAAAGCGCTGGGCCACACCGTCTACCTGGGCGCCCGGGACACGGACAGGGGCGAGAAGGCCGCGGCCGAGCTCGGCGCGCGGTTCGTGCGGCTGGACGTGACCGACGACGCCACCGTGGAGGCGGCGCTGGCGACGATCGAGGCGGCCGAGGGGCGGCTCGACCTGCTGGTCAACAACGCGGGCATCCTCGGGGACGGACCGGTCGACGGGCCGAAGGCGCTGACCGTGTTCGACACGAACGTGGTGGGCGTGGTCCGGGTGACCGAGGCGGCGCTGCCGCTGCTGCGCAGGTCCGCGAGCCCGCACGTGGTCACGGTGTCGAGCAGCCTGGGCTCGTTCTGGGTGGTGAACAATCCGGAGCGGCCGGAGTTCGGGATGCCGTTGCCGCTCTACGCGGCGTCGAAGGCCGCGGCCACGATGCTGACGGTGCAGTACGCGAAGGCGTACCCGGAGATCAGGTTCAGCGCGCTCGAGCCCGGCACGGCCGCCACCGACTTCAACGCGCACTACGGGATCGGGCGGGACCGCGCGGAGAGCGCCGCGGTCATCGTGGCGCTGGCGACCGGCGAGGGCAAGGACACCGGCACGCTGCAGGACGAGTTCGGCACCCTGCCCTGGTGAGTGAGACTCACGGGCCGCCGGGACGGTGCGGCCCGTGAGGTCACGTCTTCTACACGGTGTTGAGCAGGTCCAGCGCGCTGTGCTGGCAACCGTGGTTGGTGTCGATGAACGGGCCGGCCCAGTGCGATCCGTACGCGTCGTAGCTGTTCCGGTTGTTCGCGTAGATCGTGTCCGCGTTGCGGCGCAGCCAGGGTGCGTAGGCGCCGCCGGTCGCGCGGTCCAGCACGCCCAGGCCGCGGGCGAACGCGCCCTTCCAGGACGGCTGGTCGCCGGTGCAGTTGTCCTGCTCGCCGGGCTCGCGGAGGATGCCGTTCTGGGTGAGCCGGCCGGACACGGTGACCGCGTCCGCGAGGCGGCGGGCGGTGGCCAGCGCGTCCGCGCTGCCGTTGACCTTGTTGAGCTGCACCAGCGCGTCGATGAGCACGCCCTGGTTGTAGGTCAGCGGCCCGCTGGCGCCGCGGCAGGTGTTCAGGTCGATGCCGTCGATGACCAGGTTGTCGCCGTTGATCATGCCGGTGTTCTTGAACCAGGCCCAGCCGGTCTCGGCCCGCGTCCGATAGGCCGCGCCCTGGTTACGCCGCGCGAGCGCGGCGTTGAGCTGGATGTAGAGGCTGTTCGCGATCGCGGCCTTGTACTGCCGGGCGTTGCTCCACCACACGCCGCCACCACAGACGTTGTCCCAATAATTGTGCATATGGTCGGCGTCGGCCCGTGCGGTGTTCAGGTAGCGCACGTCGCCGGTCAGGTCGTAGGCGGCGACCCAGGCCAGGCCCCACCAGCCGGTGTCGTCGATGTACTCGTTGCGGAACTGGCCCTGCGCCGCGTTGATCTGCCGGTCGTAGGTGTTCGCGATCGCGTACCGGTAGCTGCCCATGCCGGAGACCCGCGCGTTCTCGATCAGCGCGGACATCGCGTTCGCGCTGGTCCACCACGCGTTGCCGTCGAACAGGCCGGTGTTCTGGTCGTAGCGCATCATCAGCGCGGTCGCGGCCGCCCGCTTGCGGTCCCCGGCGTTCCACGTGCTGCGCGCCCACGGCGTGCAGACCACGTCGGGGCGGTCACCGGCCTTGCCGCAGGCGCGCAGCACGCCGACGCCGCGCGCGTTCCAGTCGTCGACGTTGAACATCGCGGTCCGCCAGCCGCGCTGGCCGGACGGGATCGCGGTCCGGCCCTCCAGCGTCCAGGTCCGGCCGCCGTCGAAGGACCGGTCGATCCAGGTCTCGTCGCCGGGTGAGCCGTTCTCGATCGAGGCCCACATCATGGTGTCGGTGTCGCTGACGTGGGTGCGGACCGTGCGGCCGAACAGCGTGCCGCTGCCCGGCGTCCGGTCGCCCGCGGCCTGGGCCGGGTCCCGGCCGTCGCAGTGGATGTTGCAGATGACGGCCGCGGCGTCCACGGTCGCGGCGGCGCTGATCTGCGTCTGCGCCACCACCCCGCCCGCGGCCGCCACAAGCACGAGTGCCCCGACGATGCTGCGTCTCACAGGCGGCCTCCCACGTCGTATCGACCACGATCAGGCGCCGATCATGCCCTACATCGGGCCAAATGCGACACCGGGATAGGTCGAATTAGGCTTCATTTAGGGAATTTCACTCACCCTCTGGCGCGCAAGGTGTTGGCCGCCGCGAGCGTGACGCCGAGCCGCCGGGTGACCAGCCGGCCGGCCAGGGTGAGCGCGTGGTTGGCCCGGCCGGAGACCGTGCTCGGCGGCGGGTCGCGGCGGTCCAGCACCTTCAGCGCCGCGGTCACGGCCTGCGCCGGTGTCTGGTAAGCAGAGCCGCCGGTCGCGTCCGTGGTGCCGACGACCTCGAAGAACTCGGTGCGGGTCACGCCGGGCGCGAACGCGAGCACGCGCAGCCCGGTGCCACGCGACTCCGCCCACAGCGCCTCGGTCAGGCTGAGCACGAACGCCTTCGTCGCGGAGTAGGCGGCCTGGTTCGGCACCGGCGCGTAGGCGGCCACGCTGGTCACGTTCAGCAGGTAGCCGTGGCCGTGCGCGCGCAGCCGGTTGATGAACGCGCGGCTGACGTCCGCGACCGCGGTGACGTCGACCGCGATCATGTGCCGCAGCCGCTCCGGATCCTCGTCGTGGAAGCGCCCCCACGAGCCGTGCCCGGCGTTGTTGATCACGGCGGTGACGTCGATGCCGCGCCGTTCCAGCTCCGCCGCCAGTCCCGCGCCCGGCGCCTCAGAGCTCAGATCGAAGGGCAGTGCCGTCACGGGTACGCCGTGCGCCTGCTCCAGCTCGGCCGCGAGCGCGGTCAGCCGGTCGGCGCGGCGGGCGACCAGCACCAGCGCGGATCCCCGGCCGGCAAGCCGGCGGGCGAACTCCGCGCCGATCCCGGAGCTGGCGCCGGTGATCAGGACGGTCTGCTTGTCATGTGCGAGCGGTTCCATGAGCGCACCGTACGCCAAGTTGGCAGTGACTGCCAAGATGGCGGAACCTGATAACATCGCGGCATGGGCATCCGGGAGCGCAACCGCCGCGCGGTCGAGCAGGAGATCAGCGAGGCGGCCATGCGGCTCTTCGTGGCACAGGGCTTCGACGCCACCACCACGGACGAGATCGCGCACGCCGCCGGCGTCTCCCCGCGCTCGCTGTTCCGCTACGTCGGCACGAAGGAGGACATCGTCCTCGGCGACCTGCGCGACGCCGGGCAGCGGGTGCTGGCCGCGTTGCAGGCCCGCCCGCCCGAGGAGGGCCCGTGGGAGGCGCTGCGGGCCGCGCTCGCGGTGCTGGAGGACAACCCGCCGGACCGCGCGCTCGCCATCACCGAGATGTTCCTGCGCACGCCGTCGCTGCGCGCCCGCCGCCTGGAGAAACGCCTCGCCTGGCTGGACCTGCTGGTCCCCGAGGTCACCCGCCGGCTGGGCCGCGCGCCCGGCGACGTGCCCGACCCGGCCGCGCACGCGATCGTCTCCGCCGCACTGGCCTGCCTGGACACCGCGACCGAGGTCTGGGCGCGCCGCGGCGGCACCGGCGACGTGGTGCAGATCTTCGACGAGGCGCTGGCCGCGGTGCGCCGCGCCTGAGATAGCGTCTGCGGGCGTGTCCGACACTGTCCTCGCCTGGAACGCCGGTGAGCGCGAGCGCTGGGCCGCCCGCGCCGCCGTCGCCGATCACGGCCTCTACGAGCCGGAGTGGGAGAACGCGGCCGGGAGCGCGAGCAACTCGATCGGCCTGACCATGGAACAGACCGTGTGGCTGTTCCTGCGCGGCCCGAAAGACCTGGCCCGCCCGCTGTTCGGCTCGTGGAACGCGCTGCCCTACCGCGGTCGCCTCGACCTGGCGATGGCCACGGTGGCCCGGTTCGGGCTGGACGCGCTGCCGCTCGCGCTGTCCGCGGCCGGGTCGGAGGCGGACCGGCTCGGGCTGCTGCTGATGCCGTTCGCGGGCCCGGAGCCGGCCGCGCTGGCCGCGGGCTGGCTGGGCAACCTCGGGTCGAGCCGGCTGTGGGCGCGCACCTGGCTGACCAGGCACGAGACGGTCGCGATCCGGACGCTGACGCCGATCGCCGCGGGCAAGCCGAGCCGCGCCCGGCAGAACGCGGCGGACGCGCTCGAGTTCCTGCGGGTCAACACCCAGATCAAGAACACCCGGGGGTACGGGCCGGCGCCCGCCGCCACGAACGCGTCCCACGGGACCGCAGAGGACGGGACCGCGCCCGACCGGACCGCGGCGGGTGCGGGCACGCCGCGCACGGCGTCGGTTACCCGGCCGGGAAAGATGCCGCTCTGGGCCGTACCCGCGAAACTGCCTTTGATCGTGCTTGCGGGTGAGGATGCGGGAACGCTGTCCGCCGATTCCACCACCGAGCTCCTCGCCGCGCTGACCCGCGCGCGCCTGGCCGACCCGCCGGAGCCCCCGCCCGGCTCCTACCACCCGGTCCAGGCCGTCGAGTCGTCCTCCGCCGCGCAGCCGCTGGTCGTGGTGGATCCGCCCGCGTTCCTGGCGGACTGCGACCCGGCGAGCGTGGCCGCGTTCGGGCGGGCGCTGCTGGAGGCCTGGCTGGACGACGAGATGCCGGCCGGGCACGCATGGGCGCTGCTGGCCCAGGCCTGCCTGGGTGACGATGCCACGGCGGACCGGCTGGCCCCGCTGATCCGGAGCTGGCCGAGCCGCAGCCGGTACGCGCGCGCCGTCGAGGGCTTCGCGGTGCTGGCCACGATCGGCTCGGACGCGGCGCTGCGCCGGCTGCACGAGATCGAGCTCGGCATGTCCGGCGGGCCGACCAACGACCGGGCCACCACCTACTTCACCCAGGCCGCGGCCGTGCGCGGGCTGACCGCGCCGGAGCTGGAGGACCGGCTCGGGCCGACGTTCGGGCTGGACGCCGGCGTCACGCTGGACTACGGGCCGCGCACGTTCACGGCGTGGGCGGACGGCACGCTGACGCTCTACGTGACCGATCCGACCGGCCGTCGTCTCCGCCGGCCGCCGAAACCCGGGGTCCGCGACGCGCCGGACGGGCTGCAACGCTTCACCCAGCTCCGCAAGGAGCTGCGTGCCGAGGTGTCGGCGCAGACCGCGCGCCTGGAACGGGACATGCTCACCGGGCGGCGGCGCACGGCCGGGCATCTGCGCGGCCACGTGCTCCCGCACCCGGTGCTCGGCCCGATCGCCCGCCGTCTGCTGTGGATCGCGGACGGCACGGCGCTGCGGATCGCGGAGGACGGCACGTTCGCGGACATCCACGACCATACGGTCACGCTCACGGACGGCACACCGGTCCGGCTCGCCCACCCGGTGCTGGTCGGCGCGGACCTGGGTGCGTGGGAGACGACGTTCCTCGACTACGAGATCATGCAGCCGTTCCCGCAGCTGCACCGGCCGGTCGCGGCCCCGGCCGAGGTCACGGGGCGCGCGCTGCCCGCGGACCGGATCATCGGCCTGGAACGGTTCGGCTGGCACCGGCGCGGCGGCGGGCACCACCAGTTCTCCCGGCTCGTGCACCAGCTGCCGGACGGTCTGGCGCTGGTCGCCGACGTGAGTCCGGGTTTCCCGGTCACGGTCATGCCGACCACGCCGGACCAGACGATCACGGAGCTGTGGGTGGACCGGGCGTTCTCCGACAACTGGCCGACCGCGCGCCGGATCCCGTTCGCCGAGGCGGACCCGGTGACGCTGTCCGAGGCGCTGTGCGCGCTCAGGGACGTGCTGTCGTAGGCCAGTCCGCGTTCTCCCACAGCTCCGGCTGCCGGGTGAGGTGGATCAGGCGCTCGACCAGGCGCCGGTGGGCCGCGGTCTGCGCGGAGCCGCCCCACATCGGCGCGCTGCCCATGCCGTCCGCCGCGGCCACGACCAGCGCCAGCACGTCCGGCGGGAGCCCGTCCGCAGCCAGCTCCGCCTCGACCCGGGCCGCGTCCGCCCTGGCCAGCTCCGCGACCGCGGGCACGGTCATCAGCAGCGTGATCAGCGCCAGCGCGGCCACGTCGTCGCCGATCGGGGTCACCACCGCGCGCAGGTAGGCGCGGGTCAGCCGGCCGGGCGCGGTGTCGGCCGGGTCCAGCGCGGCGTCGATGCCGGCCTGGAACCTGGCCAGCTGGTCGCGGGCCAGCTCCTGGATCAGCTGGTCCTTGCTGGCGAAGTGGTAGATCAGGCCGCCCTTGGAGACGCCGGCGAAACGGGCGATCTCGTCCAGCGACGCGTGGATGCCCCGCGACCTGATCGCCTCGCCGGCTGCGGTCAGCAGCGCCCGCCTGGTGTCCTCCGGTGACCGGCCTGCCGTTCGTCCCACGCCATCAACCTACCGTCGACGGGATCGGGGCCCGCTTCGACGGGATCACGGCCCACGCCAGCACCGCGGCGGCGACCGCCAGCGCGGCCGCGACCAGCGAGGTCGTCTGCATGCCGTAGATGAACGCGTCCTTCGCGACCTGCGCATCCTCCGGGCCGAGCACCTGCAGCGCGGAGCCGAGCGAGTCACGCACCCGTGCCTCGTCCTGCCCCGGCGGTACCACCACGTTCGCCCGGTAGACATAGGACAGCAGCGAGCCGAGCACCGCGATGCCGAGCACCACGCCCAGCTCGTTGGCGGTCTCGGTGATCGCGGAGACGGAGCCGGCCTTGCGTGGCGGCGCGGCCGAGATGATCGCGTCGCCGGTCAGCGTCATCGCCAGGCCGATGCCGAGCCCGATCGGGACCAGGCCCAGCAGCAGCCAGGCGAACGGCCCGGTCGCGGCCGCGGCCACGATCGCCAGCCCGGCACCGGCCAGCGCGAGGCCGAGCGCGATCGCCCGCCCGTGCCCGAGCCGGGACGCGGTCACGCCGATGATCGCGACCACCACGATCGAGGCCAGCGTGGCGGGCAGCTCCGCGAGGCCGGCCCGCAGCGGGCTGTGGCCGCGCGCGAACTGCAGGTACTGCGAGAAGAAGAACAGCAGGCCGGTCAGCGCGAAGATGGCGATCACGTTCGCCGCGACCGCGCCGGAGAACGCGGGGCTGCGGAACAGGTCGACGTCGAGCATCGGGTTCGTGATCATCTTCTGCCTCCTCACGAACAGGACGCCGCTGACCAGGCCGATCGTGATGCCGGCGGCCAGCGCCCCGTCGAACGCCATGTGCTTGATCGCGAAGACCAGCGGCACGACGGTCGCCATCGACAGCACGGCGGAGAGCACGTCGAACCGGCCCGGCTCCGGGTCGCGCGACTCCGGCAGCAGCAGGAAACCCGAGACCAGGACCAGGACCATCACGGGTACGTTGATCAGGAACACCGACCCCCACCAGTAGTGCTCCAGCAGGAAGCCGCCGACCAGCGGACCGATCGCCGAGCCCGCGCCGAACGCGGTGGACCAGATCGCAATCGCCCGCGTCCGCTCCGCCGCGTCCGGGAAGATGTTCCGGATCAGCGACAGCGTGGACGGCATCAGCGTCGCACCGGCCACGCCCAGCAGCAGCCGCGCCGCGATCAGCGCCTCCGCCCCGGTGGAGAACGCGGCCACCAGCGACGCCCCGCCGAACGCGACCGCGCCGATCAGCAGCACCCGCTTGCGCCCGAACCGGTCCGCCAGGTTGCCCATCAGCACCAGCAGCCCGGCCAGCGCCAGCGAGTAGACGTCGCCGATCCAGAGGATCTGCTCCGCGGTCGGCGCCAGGCTCCGGGTCAGCGCCGGCACGGCCAGCGCCAGCACGGTCCCGTCGATGGCCAGCAGCAGCACGACCGCGGCCAGCACCGCGAGCGCGGCCCAGCGCCGTGTCTTCGTCATGATCACCGGTGAAACTTTACCGACTGGTCGGTGCAGTTTCCAGGGTGATCTGCGGCTCAACACGGTGAGGGCCGCCCCGGGCTCCCCCGTGACGCCCGGGGCGGACCTCCACCCTCGCACGGCCACCTCATCCGGGACCTCAGCGCGTACCTTGATGCTCACCGCGGCCGCGGCCGATACGCTGCCGGTCGTGGAGTTCCGGGTACTGGGACCGGTCGCGCTGCGCGTCGGCGGCCGGGAGGTCGATCTCGGGCCGTCCGTGCAGCGACGGCTCGCCGCGACACTGCTGCTCGCCGAGGGCCGCCCACTGTCGACGGACGTGCTGATCGCGCGCCTCTGGGACGACCGCCCACCGGCACGTGCCCGCGACCTGCTCTACACCTACATCTCCCGGCTGCGCGCCGCGTTCCGCCCGCTCGGCACGCTCACGCTCGACCGCGACCCGCACGGCTACCGCATCACCGTCCCCCGCGAGACCGTCGACGCCCACAGATTCAAGGACCTCAGCGGGTACGCCCAGGGCCGCGCCGGCAGCCTCGACGAGCGCGTCCGCGCCGCCCGCGACGCGCTGGCGCTGTGGCGCGGCCGCCCGCTCGACGGCCTCGGCGGCGACTGGGCCGAACGCACCCGCCGCCAGCTCGACCGCCTGCACCACGGCACGCTCGTCACCTGCTACGACCTGGAACTTCAACGCGGCCGGCACCGGGAGATCTGCGACGAGCTGTCCGACCTCGCGGCCCGGCTGCCCACGTCCGAACCGATCCTCGGCCAGCTGATGACCGCGCTCTACCGATCCGGGCGCCGCGGCGAGGCGCTCGACGTCTACCGCGACGCCCGCCTCGCGCTCCTCGACGAACACGGGCTCGAACCGGGCCCCGAGCTGAACACGGTCGCCCAGGCCATCCTCCGCAACGACGGGGTGCTGCGGCAGCCACCGGTCACCACGCCCGCGCCCGGCCCGTCGGAGCTGCCGGCCGCGCCGGTCGCGTTCGTCGGGCGGGAGACCGAACTGTCCGCGCTCGACAAGGTCGCCGCCGGCGTCGCCACGATCACCGGACCGCCCGGCGTCGGCAAGACCGCGCTCGCGCTGCACTGGGCGTACGGGCTGCGCGACCGGTTCCCCGGCGGACGGCTCTACGTGGACCTGGGCGGATTCGGTTTCGGAGATCCGCTGGCACCCGCACACGTGCTCGAACGGCTGCTGCGATCACTCGGCGTCGAACCGGCCGCGATCCCGGCCACGGAGGAGGAACGCGCGGCGCTGTACCGGTCGCGGCTGTCGGCCGTACCCACGCTGGTCCTGCTCGACAACGCCGCCTCGTCACGCCAGGCCCGGCCGCTGCTGCCCGGCGCCGGGCAATCCGTCGCGCTCGTCACCAGCCGGCGCCGCCTGGACGGCCTCCAGGTCACCCACGCGCCGGTCGCCGTCGACCTGGGCCCGCTCAGCGCCACCGAGGCCGCCGACCTGATCGACCGCCTGCACCCCGCCGGCGAGGCCCGCGACGCGCTGGACCGGCTCGTCGCCCTCTGCGACCGGCTCCCGCTCGCGCTCCGGATCGCGGCCGCCCGGCTCGGCCGCGGCATCGGCGTGGCCCGGTTCGCCCGCGAGCTGGAGGACGAGGAGCAGCGGCTCGGGCGGCTCTCGCTGGAGGGCGGGGACGTGTCCGTCCGGGCCGCGGTGGCGGTCACGCTCGGCGCGCTCGATCCGGGCGTGCGGCGGGTGTTCCGGCTGATGGCGCTGCACCCCGGGCCGCGGCCGTCGCTCGGGGCGGTGTCCGCGCTGGCCGGGGCGGACGCGGCGGAGGCGGTGGCGGAGTTGATCGAGGTGCACCTGGCGTACCCGCTGGGCTCCGAGCACTGTGGACAGCACGACCTGGTGCGGCTGCTGGGCCGCGCGGAGGCCGCCGCCCTGGCCCCGGACGAGCGGGACGCGGCCGTGGTGCGGCTGCTGACCTGGTACCGCGACTCCGCGAACGCGGCCGACCGCGTGTTGCGCCCTCACGAGCGCCCAAACTTCCCCGACCCGGACCCGGCGCCCTCGCCGCCTTCGGGCTCCGCGCCCTCGCCGCCTTCGGGCTCCGCGGCCTTGCCGCCTTCGGGCTCGGCGCCCTTCTCGCCGCTCGGGTCGGCGGCCGTGCCGCCTTCCGGTGCGACGTCGTTCCCCGCCGCCGGTCCGATGCCTTTCGCGAACGCCGGTACAGCGCCTTTCGCGACCGCCGCCGAGGCGCTCGACTGGTTCGACCGGGAGGCCGACAACCTGGCCGCCACGGTCGCCGCCGCGGAGATTACCCACCCGCGGCCGGCGTGGCAGATCGCGGCCACGATGTACGGCTGGCTGGTCCGGCGCGGGCATCGCAGCAGGTGGATCGCGCTCTACACCACCGGCGCGCGTGCGGCCGCGCTCGCCGGGGACCCGGGCGGCGAGGCGATGCTGATGGGTCGCCTGGCCATGCCCTACAGCCTCACCGGCGACGTGGAGAACGCGGTCGCGGCCTGCCGGCGCGCGTTCGAGCTGCGCGACCGGCTGGGCGACGGCCTCGGCGCCGCCACCGCGCTGCTCAACCTGGCCGCCGTCTGCAACAACGCCGGCCGCCCGGCCGAGGCCATCCGCTGGCTGGACGAGGCCGCCCGCCGCCAGGCCACCCTCCCGGCCGCCGGCCACCTCGGCGCGCTGATCTCCTCCAACCTCGGCGAGGCCCACCAGGCCCTCGGCGACCTCCCGGCCGCGATCACGCACTACACGGCCGCGCTGGCCGCGACACGCCTGTCCTCCGGCGACCGGGACGTGGCCCAGGTGCTGCTCGGCCTGGCCGCGGTCCAGCGGCTCAGCGGCGCGTTCCCGCTCGCAGCCGCCCACGGCCGCGACGCCCTGAAGTCGGCCGCCGCCACCGGCGACGCGCTGCTCGCCGCGCAGGCCCACGAGGAGATCGGCCGTGCGCTGGCCTCGCTCGGCGACCTCACCGAGGCCCTCCCCCACCTGCGCAGGGCCGTCGACGGCTACGACGCCCACGGCCACCACGAGGCCGACGCCGTCCGCGCCCTCATCTCCCGCCTCGGATCCGGCGCTCCATAATGGCCTGTGCGCGATCTGATCGATGACGTCCCGGACGCCCTGACGTCGTTCCTGACCCGCTGGTACGGCCCTCCGGCGCGCACACCGGTCGACGACTCCGGCAGACACCACCTGCCGGCCGCGCTCCATGAGTGGTACCGAACCACTCGCCGGTGGCAGACGACGATGGTCCACGACCGGATCTTCCTCAAGCCCGAGCACCTCCGCGATCACGACGGACTGACACTTTTCATGATCGACAGCGAGGGTGACGGTCTGTGGGCCTTCGATCCGGCCGCCGACGGCAATCCGGTCTATCACCGAGATCCCGCCGCCGAGTCCTGGAGCCTCTGCGAGCTCACGCTCCGCAGGTTCCTCCTCCTGACCGTGGCCGCGGAGGTCGCACTGTACGGGACCTATGCCCGCTGCTCCTGGACAGCCTCGAAAGCGCAGGCCCAGCAGGTGACGACCACGATGGCCGAGGTGCCGCACCACCCCATGTCCTGGCCGACCCCGGGGGCCCGCCTGTACTGCGGACCGGAGACCTTGGCCGTCGTTGCCCCGAGCTGGAGCGACAAGCCGCTCATCCCGCGGACGTTCGCGCTCCTCCTGGCCGGTCGCCCCCGCTGGGCACTCGACGCCGCTGCCTTGCCGGACGGCGACGACTGGCTCCGACGTCCGCTCCCGTAGCTCGTTCACACCGCCTACCGCATCCTAGGAGGCTGGACTGATGGCCGCACGGGAGAGCGGCAGCTCTACAGAGGGATGTTGACCAGGACGGACAGGTCGTCGGCGGTGATCTCCTCCTCCAGGAAGACGGTGCGGTAGACGATGTAGCCCATCCAGGCGTGGGCGGTGGCGCGGATCGGGAAGCGGGTGGACAGCGCGCCGCGGGAGAGGATCTCGATCAGGCTCTCCTCCCAGGGGTGCAGGATGTCGCGCAGGTCGGCGCGGCCGGCCTCGCCGCGGGCGCTCATCGCGGCGGCGGTGACCGAGGCGTCGCCGTAGCGGGTGAGGACGTCGACGAGCGCGCACAGCTGGGTGAGGCAGTCCGTGACGACGGCCCCGGTGTCCGGAGTGGACGCCGGCGCGAGGCTGTCGCGCACCGCGTCCGTGACGACCGCGGCCTTGTCGGGCCACCACCGGTAGAGCGTCATCTTCGCGACGCCGGACCGCGCCGCGATCCTGTCCATCGTCACGTTGTGGTAGCCGATCTCGCGCATCGGCTCCTCGGCGGCGGCCAGCACGGAACGCCGGGAGACGCCGATGATGGGCGGCACGGACCGCGCGCCGCTCGTCGACGTCACGCCGCTCGGAAGGCTCGGACGGCCGGAGGAGATCGCGGCCGCGGTCGCGTTCCTGGCCGGCGACGAGGCGTCGTTCGTGACCGGCGCCGAACTGTACGTCGACGGCGGCTACCTCGCCCGCTGAAGCCACGGCCGCCACCCTCAACGAGGCCGCGGCCGCCGGGCGATGATCAGCACGTTGTGCGCGTCGAGCGCGCCCGCCACGGCGAGCGCGCTCAGGCACTCGTCGATGAACGCGTCCACGTCCTCCCCCAGCACCTCCGCCTGCGCCGCGAACGTCGCCGCCCGCAACGTCCGCCGCAGCCGGTCCGGATCCCCCTCGCCGAGGTCCGGCGCCACCCGCTCCACCGGCGCCACCTCCAGCCCGTCCGCGGCCAGCAGCGCCGAGACCTCGTCCGCCGGATGCTGGAACATCACGATCGGGGCGTTGCGCAGTCGGTCCCGCCAGGCCGGCCGGTCCGCGACCGCGCGCAGCGTGTCCCGCAGCGCAAAGCCGTCCGCACGCGGCTGCCCGGCGCTGTACTGCACGACCAGCGTCCCGCCCGGCGCCACCGCGCGGGCCATGATCCGCACCGGGTGGGTCGCGTCGTCCAGCCAGTGCAGCATCCACGACGAGTGCACCAGGTCGTACGCGCCCGCCGCCAGCGTCAGCACCCGGGCGTCCTGCGCCGAGACCGTGACCGGCAGCGCCGCGCACCGCGCCCGCGCGGCCTCCACCATGGACTCGCTGATGTCGCACGCGTCGACCGTGTGGCCACGCCGGGCCAGCGCCTCCGCGACCTCGCCGGAGCCGCAGCCCACGTCCGCCACCCGGCCCGCCCGGGGCAGCGCGATCGTCACCCGCGCCAGCGCCTTGAGCGCGGCACGGATCTGGGCGGTGTTGGCGCCGCGGTAGGGCTCCGCACGCCAGCGGTGCTCGGCCATGACGCCTACGGTCTCAGGTCCCCGCGTCCGCCGCTACCCCGGCTAGCATGGACCGCGATGAGTGAGCCGGGGTTGTACGCGGTCAGCGACCTGCACGTGTCCTATCCGGAGAACCGCGCGATCACCGAGGCGCTGCGGCCCGAGACCCCCGACGACTGGCTGATCGTGGCCGGCGACATCGCGGAGCAGGTCGTCGACATCCGGCGCACGCTCGCACAGCTCGCCGACCGGTGGGCGACCGTGGTCTGGGCGCCGGGCAACCACGAGCTGTGGACCGTGCGCGACGACGCCGTGCAGCTGCGCGGCGAGGAGCGCTACCAGCACCTGGTGTCGGTGGCCCGTGAGCTGGGCGTCCACACGCCGGAGGACCCGTACCCACGCTGGAATGACGCTGTGGTCGTCGCCCCGCTGTTCGTCGGCTACGACTACTCGTGGCGCGTGCCCGGCGTGACCACGAAGGAAGAGTCGCTGCGCCTCGCCGAGGAGGCGGGCGTCGTCTGCACGGACGAGTTCCTGCTGCATCCCGACCCGCACCCCGGACGCGACGCCTGGTGCCGCGCCCGCGCCGCCTACACGGAGGCGCGCCTGGCCGAGATCCCGCCCGGCCTGCCGATCGTCCCGGCCAACCACTATCCACTGGTACGCGAGCCGACCGCGATCCTCTGGGCCCAGGAATTCGCCCAGTGGTGCGGCACCGACCTCACCGCCGACTGGCACCGGCGCTTCAACGTCGCCGTCATGGTCTACGGCCACCTGCACATCCCGCGCACCACCTGGCACGACGGCGTCCGCTTCGAGGAGGTGTCGCTCGGCTACCCCCGCGAGTGGCGCCACCGCGGGACCGCGCCGTCCCCCGTCCGCCGCATCCTGCCCGCGGCATGATCGAACGGCTGTTGCCACCCGGCGTGACCTGGGCGGAGACGTTCACGGACCGCGAGTGTGCGCTCTTCCCCGCGGAGGAGGCCGCGATCGCCCAGGCCGTGGAGAAGCGCCGCCGCGAGTTCACCACCGGACGCTGGTGCGCCCGTCAGGCGCTGGCCGCGCTCGGCCTGCCCGCCACCCCGATCGTCCCCGGCGAACGCGGCGCTCCCGGATGGCCGCCCGGCGTGGCCGGCGCCATCACACACTGCCCCGGCTACCGTGCCGCCGCTGCCGGCCGTACCCCCGACGTGGTTTCGGTGGGCATCGACGCCGAGACCCACGCGCCGCTGCCCGACGGCGTGCTCGACCTGGTCAGCCTCCCCGCCGAACGCGCCTGGATCGCCACCGCACCCCCCGGCACCCACTGGGACCGCCTGCTGTTCAGCGCGAAGGAGTCCGTCTACAAGGCCTGGTTCCCGCTGGCCCGCCGCTGGCTCGGCTTCGAGGAGGCTGCCTTGACGTTCTCGCCGGACGGCCGTTTCTCGGCAGAAATTCTGGTCGACGGGCCGGTGTCGTCCTTCTCCGGCCGGTGGCTGACCGCTGACGGCCTGGTCCTGACGGCCGTCACCGTGCCCGCCTGACGTTCCTGTCTCACCCCAGAACCATGATCAAATTCAAGATCCCATTCGTTTTCCCCGGAAATCGCGGCTGCCGGTCGAGCGGTAGCCGCACCCTGGCGGCTAGGCGGTGAAGTGGTGGAGGAGGAGGGCCAGGCGGCGGGGGTGGGATTCGGGGCGGAGGCGGTGTTTGCGGGTGA
Source organism: Catenuloplanes japonicus (assembly GCF_000717135.1). Lineage (GTDB taxonomy): Bacteria > Actinomycetota > Actinomycetes > Mycobacteriales > Micromonosporaceae > Catenuloplanes > Catenuloplanes japonicus. Next base: position 504,186 of record NZ_JNXY01000001.1, on the reverse strand, counting down.
GCGTGACCAGGCCGTGGAGGGCGGCCCAGAAGATCTCGGCGGTGAGGGCGGGGTCGTCGGTGCCGGCGAAGGGGTGGACGGCCTCGCGGAGTTCGGCGAAGCCGGCTTGGAGGGGGGCGGGGGTGTCCTCACTGGCGAAGGTCAGGTCGACGGCGTTGGTGAACATGGCCTCGTAGAGCATCGGGCGGGCCGCCGCGAACGAGGTGTAGGCCTCGGCCACGGCGGCCAGTGAGGCGCGCGGGTCGGGGGTGACGGTGCGGGCGGCGCGCATGCGGGCGGCCAGTTCGGCGAAGCCCTCGAGCGCGACCGCGGCCATGATGGCGTCCTTGCCCTTGAAGTGGCTGTAGAGGACCGGCTGGCTGTACTCGATGCGCTCGGCGAGGCGGCGGGTGGTGACCGCGTCCCAGCCCTCGGCCTCGGCCAGCTCCCGGGCGGCGGTGATGATGCGGCGCTCCCGCTCCGTACGTTCACGCTCGCGGCGCTCTCGAATCGGCATGACAGAAATGCTAGCAGCACTAGATCTCCTGTCGACGGCATGTTAGCGTCGCTCTATTATCTAGCACTGCTAGAAGGGAGTGTGTCGTGATGGGATTTGTCGCCTACGGGCTCGCTGTGCTGCTCAATCTCTTCATCATCGTCATCGGGGTGCGTTTTCTCCTGGTGCCGGAGGCCTCCGCGGCGGGGTACGGCGTTCCGGACCGGACCAGCGCCTATCGGGCGGTCAAGGGGGTGCGCGATCTCAGCTTCGGGCTGATCGGGCTGGCGCTGCTGGCGTTCGCCGGCGCGTGGGCGGCGGCGTGGTTCATGCTCGCGGCCGCGGTGGTGCCGTTCGGGGACACGGTGATCGTGCTGCGCAACGGCGGGAGCCGGGCGACCGCGTTCGGCATCCACTTCGCCACGGCGGCGGCGGTGCTGGTCAGCGCGGCGCTGCTGTTCGCGGCATGATCTGGACACGGGACTGCCGCACGCTGTGGACACCGGTTCACGGTGTGGTCACCGGACTGGCGGAGCGGGTCCGCGGGCGCGAGGCCGGTTGTGGGGCCGGGCCCGACCGCGGGCCTCGGAAGCGGCGGGACAGCGCCAGGACGGCGGATCCGGCCGTCGCGGCGAACGCGCCCGCGAGCAGGCCGAGCACGGCCGCTGCCCACGGGCTGGTGGCCAGGTCCGCGGTCAGGCCGGCGAGCGAGAAGCCGAAGACGGTGAGTCCGGCACGCAGGCCGGCGGCGGTCAGCATCGCGAGGGCGGGCAGCAGGACCGCGAGCGACAGCCCGAGCCCGGCGGCGGCGCGCAGCGGGCGCTGTGGGCCGGCGGGCGTGCGGTGAGCGGTGAGCAGGCCGGCGACGAGCAGGATTCCCACCGCGAGCAGAACGGCGACGAGCCTGAGCCGGGCGTCGATGGTGGACAGTGAGAGATCGGTGCCGGGAAAACGGGTCGCAAGGATGCCGCTGGTGCCGAGATGCCAGGACTCGCCGAGGCCGATGCCACCCAGCACGGACGCGACGTTGGGCCAGAGGAACAGCAGGCCGCCACCGAGACGGGACCCGCCAGGTGTGAACGGTCCGGTGATCAACGCGATGAGCGTGCCGACAACCGTGATCACGGCCGCGACGAGCCCGACGGAGGAGGCGGCGGCACGGGTGCCGATGCGCTGCGCGAGCGTGGTCGAGGACAGCAGAAGCAGCAGGATCAGGACCAGCGCGAACAGGAATGACCTGGTCACGGCGGTAGCGACGTCGGTCGAGAAGGTGATGCCGCCGGGCCCCGGCACCAGTCCGGTGAGCGTTCCATTGCCGAGGCCGGCCACGAACGCGATCGCGAAGATCCAGACCACAAGGGCAGCGAGGGTACGCCGTGCGAAGGCCGCCGGGCCGATCAACGCACCATCCGGTGGGGTGTGGCGGGCCGAGATGTGACGGACCGCGCCTCGACCAGCCGGTGTGCGACGGGCTGAGACATGACCGGCCGAGCCTCGACCGGCCGGAATGTGACCGGCTGGAATGCGACCGGCTGAGGTATGGCCGGCTGAAGTGCCGCCGGCCGGGCTGCCGACGACCGGGCTGCCGACGACCGCGGCTTCAGCGTCCGAGTGCGTCTGTCCGGGGAACAGGCGGCGAGAGACCAGGTCCACAAGGGACCGCCGGCCGCGGGAGAAGCGTCGGAAAGGCCGGTGGCCGCGGGAGGCGAGCAGACAGACGGCGAGGGTGAGGACGCCGAGGGCCGTCACACCCAGCGGCATGATCGACAGTTCGCCGCTGAGGCCGGCAAGGTCACCGACGCCGCCGCCCGGCCCACCGAACGGCAGGCCCCCGGTGTCTCCCCCGCTTTGCCCGAACGGCAAGCCCCCGGCGCCGTCTGCCCCCTTCCCGAACGGCAGCCCCTCGGCGCCGTCCGCCCCCATACCGAACGGAAGACTCCCGGTGCCGTCCCCGCCATGGTCAAACGGAAGACCACTGGTGCCGTCTTCGCTCCCGCCGAACGGGAGACCGGCACCGTTGTCGCCGAGTGGAAGGCCGCTCGCGGACATCCCGACGGTCACCTTGCCGCCGGAAGCCAGCGCCACCACCGCGGCAACCCCGGACACGCCGCCCGCGGACACGCCCAGCATCCACAGTCCGGCCGCGGCCGTCGCGGCCATGACCGCCAGTGCGGCCACCGCGGAGACCGCGCCTCGTATCAGATCTCGTGTCATTCTCGTCCGCACCTCTCACCCGCCGCGATCGTCAGACCGCCACCGTAAGAGCTCACGGGACTAAGAAACCCCAGCTCACACGCGACTCTCAGAGACCTCTGCGAGCGTCCTCAGCCGCGCAGCGAGCGGAAGATGTCGTCGCTGAGCGGGCTGTCGCGGGCGCTTCCCGGCTCGGTGAACCACTCGCGACCGGCCACGGCGGCGAACAGCGGGCCGGGCAGGGCGGCGAGCGCGGCGACGGTCCGGAGTCCACGTCCGCCGGTGGTCTGGCTGGCGTGAGCGCGCAGGGCCGCACGCTTCTGCCGGAGGTGTCCGCGCACGTCGACGGCGTGGGTCAGTTCCTCGTGCGGCGTGAACGCGGTCTCCGCCCCGCCCAGCGGCAGCCGGGGCATCAGGCGGCCGGCGAGGCGCAGCACCGCCAGCAGCGGCCGTAGCGCGCGACGGTCCACGGTGGCCTCCAGCAGCACCGGCGTCCCGGCGATCCGTGCGGCGGCCGACGCGACGCGGTGGACCTGGAGGTGGTCCGGATGACCGTAGCCGCCGCGCGCGTCGTAGCCGATCAGCACGTCCGCGTCCTCCTCCCGCAGCAGCGCGGCCAGCCGCGCCGCCACCTCGGCCACCGGCGCGTCCGCGAAGCGCCCGGGACGCGCCCCGTTCCCGGAGGACGTCCGGGCAGCCTCGGCACTCCCGATCCTGTCGTCGGCACGCCCCGGGATCATGGCGTGCGCGGTGTTCCTGCCGCTTCCGCCGGTCTCCGGGCTCCCGGCGATCCGGGCGCCGATGCTTCCGGCATCGTCGAGGATTCCCGCAACCCCGGCATCGAGGGCATCCGCGGCCTCCATTCCGGAATCGCGGTATCCGAGCACCTCCACCCGCGCGCACCCCAGCGCCGCCGCCGACGCCATCAACTCGTCGCGCCGCTGACCACCGAGCCCGCCCGCCGTTGGCAGAGCCGCCGCCAGCCCCGCCTCCCCCAGCGTCGCCGTCACCAGAACAACCCGGTGGCCCTCCGCGGCCGCCCGCGCGAGCGTCCCGCCGGTCAGCAGCGCCTCGTCGTCCGGATGGGCGTGGAACGCGACGACCGTGTAGGGCCTCACACCACCACCAGCGCGTCCTGCAGCCGTGCCGCCGCCGCGTAGCGTGCCTCCGCCGCGGCCAGCGCCGTCTCCCAGGACAGTCGCGGCACGACGGCCCGGTTGTGCCGTGCCACCTCCGCGAGCAGGGCCGGCGACGCCAGCAGCCCGGACACCGTGGAGATCAGCTCCGCGTCGGAGCCGACCAGCCAGCCGTCCACGCCGTGTTCGACGAAGTCCGCGACGCCGCTGCCTCGCCGCGCCACCACCGGGACACCGGCGCAGCGTGCCTCCAGTGCCGCGATGCCGAACGACTCGCGGTGCGCGGGAGCGACGTAGAGGTCCGCGCCGGCCAGCAGGGCCCGGATGTCGCGGCGGGCCATCGCGCCGGTCAGGCGTACCCCCGTGGTCAGTCCTGCCTCCGCGACCTCGGCACGGAGGCGGGGCAGCAGCGGGCCGTCGCCGATCAGGACCGCGTGGAAGCGGCCCGGGTGTGCGTGGTGCAGCGCGAACAGCGCGCGCAGCAGCGGGCGGGGGCGTTTGCGGCGGACCATGCGCATCACGCTGACCACGGTCGGCGGGCCGTCGCGGTCGACGGGCGGGGACAGCCAGTCGGCCGGGTCGATGCCGTTGGGGAGGACCGCGACCGGCGTGCCGTCGAGCGTGTCCCGGACCGCGGCGGCCGCGGCGGTGCTGACGGCGGACCAGGCGACGGGCCAGGCCGCGGCGCCGCGGCGACGGGCGTACCAGCGGATGGCCGGCGCCACGTCGTGCCACATGGAATGCACGGACACCACCGTGGGTACGCCGTGCAGCCCCGCCAGCCGGGCCGCGGTCCAGGCCAGCGGCGAGAACGCGGACACGTGGGCGTGCACGACCTGCGCCCGGCGTGAGCGCAGCACCCGGCACAGGTCGTCGTCGCGGACCGCGCGGTAGGGACCGACGCCGGGCGCTCCCATCCGTACCAGCGGAATCGGATCTTGATCTTGATCTTGAGGGACCCCGGGCGTCGCGGTGATCACGAACGGGGCGTGCCCGGCCGAGGCCTGACGGGCGGCGAGGTCGCGGACCTGCAGCTCGACGCCGCCCAGCCGGGGCAGGTAGACGTCGGTCACGTGGGCGATACGCATGGATTCTCCACTCGGAGGTCACGCCGGGGTCGGGCGCATGCCACGCCGGCGGGTGGCCAGCCACAGCACGACGGCGAGTCCGCCGACCGGGATCTCGGCGGCGAAGACGAAGCCGCGGAAGAGCAGTACGCCGGCGAGCGCGCCGGTCGCGTCCGTGCCGAGCCCGATGAGCACCGCGATCGCGCCGGTCTCGACCAGGCCGGCGCCGCCGGGCGTGAGCGCGGCCAGCGTGAGCGCCCGCACGGCGGCGAGGCCGGCCAGCAGCACCGGGACCGGTACGCTCACGCCGACCGCGACCAGGCACAGCCAGAGCAGCACGCCCTCGAGCAGGCAGTACCCGGCCATCCCGGCGGTCAGCGGGCGCCAGCGGCGGCGGACCAGCCGGTCGACGCCGTCGAGCAGCGCCGCGACCGCGCCGGTCCAGCCGGTGCGCCGCAGCAGCGTCTCGGCGAACCGGACCACGTGCAGGATCGGCGCGGCCCGGCCGAGCGAGGCCGCGACCACGAGCGTGCCGGCGGTGGCCGCGGCGAGTCCGGCCGCGAGCCAGAACGGTGCGAACCCGGTCAGCCGCCCGGCCGCGAGCAGCGCCGCGAGCGCGACGGCCGGGAGCAGCAGGCGGGCGGCCACGTCCCAGGCCTTGGAGACGACGACGAACCGGGCGAAGTCGCGGTTCGTGTGGCCCCAGCCGCGCACCATGGTCAGGTTGAGCACGGTGCCGGCGACCCCGCCGAGCGGGAGCATGTTGGAGACCGCGCTGCCGGAGAGGTTGAGCGCGAGCGCACGCAGGTGGGTCAGGCCGGGCAGCGACGCGTCCAGCACGAACGTGTGCACCCAGAGCCCGAGCAGCCACACCGTGCCGAGCAGGAGCAGCCAGCGCCAGCCGACCTCGCTGATCGACGTCCAGGCAGCGGTCCAGGACGCGCCGGCCGCGGCCAGGTGGTGTCCGGCCCAGACCACGATCAGCACGGCGGCGAGCAGCAGTCCGAGCCGTCGCAGTCGTCCGCGCCGCGACGTCGCGGTCCGCTCCATCCACTCCTCCCCCGAGCCCTGGTAGATAACCGACCGTAGCGCCTTGCACAGCGTTTTACGGGTATTTCGCCCGTTTAGACCACCCGTTTCAGTGACGATCACCCGGACGGTAGAAATACCGTGACCGGGGGTACACGCTTGTCATGTCAACCTCTCCGCGGCCGTGGCCCGCGCTGGTGGCCGTGCTCGCCGTCCTGCCCGGCGCGTACTCCGGCCTGGGCCTGCCCCACCCCGAGCTGCCCCCGGCCGCGGCCGCGCTCCTGTTCGGCGCCGCCATCGTCGGCGCCGCGTTCCTGCTGTCCTGGGCCGCCGAGGCCGCGCAGACCGAGGTCAGCGCCGGGGTTGCGCTCGCGTTCCTGGCGTTCCTGGCGGTGCTGCCCGAATACGCGGTCGACTTCGTCTTCACCTGGCGGGCCGGCGACACGTTCGCGGCCGAGGGACACTGCGCACCGGTCGGCGGCGAGGACCCGTGCGCACTCGCGCTGGCGAACATGACCGGCGCGAACCGGGTGCTGGTCGGCATCGGCTGGCCGCTGGTGGTGCTGATCGCGGCCGTGGTCGCCCGCCGCCACCCCCGGCGCGCGGAGCAGGAACCGAGCGTGCCCGCGCCCGGCCACGTGCGACTGGCCCGGCCGATGTCGATCGAGGTGGTCGCGCTCGGCATCGCCACGGTCTACTCGCTGACGCTGCCGCTGCGGCACTCGCTCACGCTGCTGGACGCGGCCGTGCTCGTCTCGATCTTCGTCCTCTACGCGTGGCGCCTGGCGCAGGCCCCGGTCGAGGAGCCGGACATGATCGGCACGTCCGCGTGGATCGCCTCCCTCGCCACAAAACCGCGGCGTGCCTGGCTGATCGGCCTGTTCGTGGTCGCCGCGGGCGTCATCCTGCTCACCGCCGAACACTTCGCCGACGCCGTCGTCGGCACCGGCGAACAGCTCGGCATCGACCGGTTCCTGCTGGTCCAGTGGGCCGCGCCGGTCGCCAGCGAGGCCCCGGAACTGATCGTCGCCTGCCTCTACGCGTGGCGGCTGCGCGCGTCGCACGCGCTCGGCACGCTGCTCTCCAGCAAGGTCAACCAGTGGACGCTGCTGGTCGGCACGATCCCGGTCGTGTTCGCGATCTCGTCCGGCGGGTTCCACGGGCTGCCGCTCAGCGACCACCAGCGCTACGAGCTGCTGATCACGGCCGCGCAGTCACTGTTCGCGGTGAGCCTGCTGCTGGACCTGAGGCTGTCGCTGTGGGGCTCCGGCGTGCTGCTGGCACTGTTCGGCACCCAGTTCACCGCCAGCCTGCTGCTCTCCGACGCGGCGAACCGCATGGTCCTGGTCGCACTCTCCGCCGTCTACCTTACGCTCTCCGCGATCATGCTGGCCGTGTCGTGGCGGCGGGCCGGGCGGCTGCTCCGCGAGGGCACGGTCGCGCCGCTCGACCGGATCCCGGAATGGGATCGCGCCACGGGAGAGGGACATGGCGCGACCGGCGGTAAGCCGGTGAGCTGACAGTCAGCGTCTTGTCACGGGACTGTCGTATCGCTGGCGTAGGCTCGGCGCACAGCTTCCCGATCGGAGCAGAGTGTGACCGGTTCCTTCTCAGTGGTGAAGTCCGAGGACGGCGAGGGCACAATCCGCCTCACGATCAGCGGCGACGTCGACAACGACGTCGCCGCGGCGCTCACCGAAATCATCTCCAACGCGGCCGAGCAACCGGGTGCGGGTGCCCTCGTGGTCGACCTCGACCGCGTGTCCGTCCTGGCCGCGGCCGGGATACGCGCGCTGCTGGAAGGCCGGGCCGCCGCCGAGCGATGCGATCGCGCCTACCGCATCATCAACGTCCACGACGACGTCACGGTCTACGCGCTCCGCGTCGTCGGCCTGGCCGACATCGTCTCCCCGGTCAGCGTCTCCCAGCAGCGCAACTGAGCCGGGCGGCGTCTCCGCTTTCACTGTCAGGCTGGAGCCGGGAGGCGTTCCGGCCGGGCGTTTCGCGGCGGGAGGTCCGAGGGCTTCTCTCGCCACGGCGCCGCACCGGTCAGCGCCTTCCGGCCACGGCGCCGCGCCGGGTCAGCGCCTTCCGGCCACGGTCTTGATCCGGGGTTGCCCGAGCGGCACCCCGGCCCAGACCACCTTGCCGCCCTGCGCCGGCATGATCCCCCACCTGCGGGCGAACGCCTCCACCAGCCGCAGCCCACGCCCGGTCGCCGGCGACGCGTCCGGCCCCTCGCACACGCGCGGCAGCTCCGCGGACCCGTCCCGTACCGCGATCACCAGATGCCGCCGCCCCAGCGACAACCGCAGGTCTGCCATGGTGCGCGCATGCACGATCGCGTTCGTCACCAGCTCCCCCGCGATCATCGCCGCCGGAGCCGCCAGCGCCGGCAGATTCCACCGCGCACACGCCTGTTCCGCCAGGTCACGCGCCCGGCGGCTGGCCCCGTCCGTGGGCAGCACCGTGTCCCCCACCATCGGCATCCGCCGCGCCGGACGCGCCGACAGCGCCGCCGTCACGCTCGGATACACCGCAAGCCGCCCGTACCCACCGCCCGCGAGCAGCCGCGCCGTGTCCCCGGCGGGCGCACAGAGCAGCATCGGCGTACCCGGCCACAACGCCGCCTGCCAGTGCACGGTCCGGAACACCGACAGCGCCACCGGCTCCGCCACCCGCAGCGCCGCAAGATCCACGATCAGCGCATCCGGCACGTCCACCAGGCACTTCGACAGCGCGGCCCGCACGCCCGGCGCGCTCGCCAGCGTCAGTTCCCCGTCCAGGCGCACCACCAGCCTGGTCCCTACCTGATCAACCTCACATCCGACGGCCGACACGTCTCCCATTGTCGCCGTTCCCCACTCATCTCGGCGCACAGCGACGCACAACAGACATCCAGCCCGAAAATCGTGCTATCCGCTTTCCTGCGGGGCCGCCGGGATCCGGACCGCGGAACCCCTGGATCCGGATGTTGCCGACGCCGGCGTGGCGGCGGTCCGCATGCTGCCGTGGGCGCCCCGTTCCCCGGGACCCGAACCCCGTTGTACCCATTTCCAGCGTGGTGGCGATCCGCACGGTCCCGCGGGCGCTCTTTCCCCCGGAACCCGGACCCCACCATGTACCCGCTTCCGGCGTGGTCCGGCAGCGTTGCTCCCGCGGGCAAACCTCCGGCGTTCGGAAGACTCCGCTGGCGCTCCGCTTCCGATCCCCGATCGGAGCCGGTCCCGTCGCTGGTCACCCAGGATCACGCCGCTTTCGCCGGGGCCATTCCCTGCCGCGCGCAGCGTCAGCGCTGGTCATGGGCCTGGCTGCGCTGCCGTTCAAAGCGGGTGGCTGGGTTTCGTGCGGGCCTGTCACCAGTGTGGGCGCTTACGCATAAAAGACATAACACCCGCCCGGGGGTGGGCGAGAGGCGGGTCAAGATCCTTGCATACGTCACCGCTGTTATTCGGCCGGAATAACAGCGGTGACGTATGCAAGGATCTTGGATCCCATAGGTTGGAATGATGCTCTCGGGATCTGAAATAAGGGCAGAGTGGCGCCTGGTCGGTCGGGTAGGCGGCGTTGCGCGCTTTCGGTGTCGGCGCGAGGGCCTGGTTATCGCGTAGGCTGCTATTTCCTGAAATTTCGGGCACGGAGTGCCCGGCAACCGACGTGAGCCGCGGAGGCGGACGTAAGCCGCGGTGGAAATCGCGGCTATTTCCGGACCACGGCGGGACCGGCTCCGACCGGGGGTCGGAAGCGGAGCGCAAGCGGAGTCTTCCGGCCCCCGGAGGTTTGCCCGCGGGAGCATGCGGACCGTGACCGTGCCGGAAGCGGGAAGATCTGGATCTGGGTTGTTCTCGGTCATTCGCGCTCGCACGACCCCTGCCGACGGAACCGCCGGGTAAGTCTGGAGGCGGGGTCTGGGGTCGCCCCCAGGCCGGCACGAGCGCCCGCGGGAGCATGCGGACCGCGACCGTGCCGGAAGCGGGAAGATTCAGATTTCGGCTGTCAGATGCGGGTGGTGAGCATGTACTGCATCTGGTGCTCATGGTCCGGGGTGGTGCCGAGCCGGCGGTCGAGGTCGTAGATGGCCTCCAGCGGCGTCACTGTCACGTTGTGCAGTCCGGCGCGGGTGAGTACGGCTGCGGACTCGTCGATGGTCTTGGCGGTGGCGAGTGGGAGCGTGGCGTGGACCTCGGCGTCGTAGAGGTCGTCGAAGGAATCGGCGGGGCTGGTGAGACCGTTCGGGAACCAGGTGCTGTCGACGACCGCGACGGTGCCGCCCGGCCGCAGCAGCCGGCGCCAGTTGGCGATCGCGGAGGCGGGGTCGCGGAGCGTCCACAGGAGGTAGCGGCTGACCACTGCGTCGAAGGACGCGGGTGGGAAGTCCGGGGTGACGGCGTCGCCGTGCAGGATCGTCGGGGGGTTCTCGAGAAGGGCGGCGTGGGTACGCGCGTGGGCCAGCATTCCCTCGGCCAGGTCGATGCCGGTGACGCGGTGCCCGAGGCCGGCCAGGACCATGGCGACCTGGCCGGTGCCGGTGCCGACGTCGAGCACGTCGAGCGGGGACGGGCCGAGGGCGGACCGCCAGATCGCCGACCACGCCTCCTGGTCCGCGTCGAAGCGGGACGGGCGCCGCACGTGGGCGTCGTAGACGGGGGCGCGGCCGGTCCAGTACGCGTTGATCCGGTCCTGTGGGGCGGTGCTCATGCGACGCGCTCCTCCAGTGGGTGGAACAGCAGGTGGAGAGCCCCTTCGAGCTCCAGGCGACGGATGCCGATGCCGTAGACCGGTTCCAGCACGGCAGGGTCCAGGACGTCGCCGGTGCTGCCCGCGGCCACGACGCCGCCGCGGCCGAGCAGGATCAGGTCGTCGCAGTAGCGGGCCGCCAGGTTGAGGTCGTGCAGCACCACGACGGCGCACGTCCCGAGGCCGCGCACCAGGCGCAGGATCTCGTGCTGGTAGCGGATGTCCAGGTGGTTGGTCGGCTCGTCGAGCAGCAGGTGGGTGGCCTGCTGGGCGAGCGCGCGGGCGATCAGCACGCGTTGCCGCTCGCCGCCGGACAGTCCGGCGAACGCCCGCGCGCCCAGGTGCGACGCGCCGACCCGATCGAGGCATCGCGCGGCGATCTCGTGATCGGCGGGGCCGGTGCGCTGGAACGTGCCGAGGTGCGGGCCGCGGCCGAGCAGCACCATCTCGGCGACGGTCAGCGCGGTCTCGCCGCCGTTCTCCTGCACCACGACGGCGAGGCGGCGTGCGGCCTCGCGCGGGGCGAGCCCGGTCAGTGTGTCCCCGTCGACCGTGACCGTGCCGGTGGCGGAGCGCAGCGCGCCGTAGAGCAGGCGGAGCAGCGTGGTCTTGCCGCTGCCGTTCGGGCCGATCAGGCCGAGCACGCGGCCGGGGCGCGCGGTCACGCTGACGTCGTCGATGACGGGGTCGGCGCCGTAGCGCCAGGTCACCCCGGCCGCCTCGATCATGCGCCGGCCGGGAAGCGCGCGACGATCTTCTCCAGTCCGTCGATGCTGAGCGGGGACGCGGGCTCGGTGAAGTTGAACAGCTGCGGCATGACGTCGCCGTTCTGGACCGCGGTGAGCTTCTCGGCGCCGGGCAGGCCGGTGAGCGCGTTCTGCACGGCCGCGGGGTCGCCGTCGCTGTAGAGCAGGACGATCACGTCGGGGTTCCGGCCGAGCAACTCCTCCGGCGTGACCTCGAAGACCCGGTCGGTGGCGTCGCCGAACACGTTGGTGAAGCCGGCGGCCTGCAGCTGCGGGTGGGCCATGCTGGTGCTGCCGTAGGCGTAGGTGACGCCGCCGCCGACCGTGGGGTAGAGGACCGCGGCGGTACGGCCGGACGGGCTGCTCTGGATCTTCGCCATGCGCTCCTTGAGCGCGGCGACCGCGGTCTCCGCCGCCTCGGCGCGACCGAACACGCGGCCGTAGGTGGACATCTGGTCGTAGATGCTGTCGAACGACGGAACCACCGTGCTGTCCGGGCAGAGGACCGGCTCCTCCAGGAGCGGGATGTCCACGGCGGACAGCGTGTCGCGGGAGAGGTTGTCGACCTCGCCGAGCACCAGGTCGGGCTGCTGGCTGATCACCACCTCCTTGGAGATCTGCAGGTGACCGCTGGTGTCGGTCTTGTCCGTCAGCAGCGGGATCTTCTCCAGTTCCGCGAGCGTGGCGGCGTCGTAGTACTCGGTCGGGTACTGCCCGGCGCGCGCGGTGACACGATCAAGAACGCCGAGGTCGTGGAGGTACGGCACGGCCGCGCTCTTCAGCAGCACCACGCGCTCCGGCACCGTGTCGAACGTGACCTCGACGCCGCAGTTCGTGACCGTGACCGATTGCGCGTCGGGGGCTTGAGCCTGTGCGCCGCACCCGGATATCACGAGGGTGGCGGCGGAGACGGCGGCCAGGCGTGCCTTCATCGAGGGCTCCTTCAGGCGTGCAGACGGCGGATCAGGATCAGGAGGAACGGGGCGCCCAGCAGCGATGTGATGATCCCGATCGGGATCTCCTGCGGGGCCAGCAGCACGCGGGCGATCACGTCCGCCCAGACCAGCAGGATCGCGCCGAGCAGCGCGGACACCGGCACCACGCGCACGTGCGCGGCGCCGACGATGCGGCGGGCCAGGTGGGGCACGACCAGGCCGACGAAACCGATGCTGCCGGAGGCGGAGACCAGCACGCCGACCGCGAGCGAGACGACCACCAGCAGCCGCAGGCGGAACCGGTCCGGCGAGACGCCGAGCGTGTGCGCGGTCTCGTCGCCGACCGCGAGCACGTCCAGCCGCCGGCCCACGACGGTCAGGTAGAGCGTGGCGCCGGCGACGACGGTCGCGGTGACCGCCATCAGCGGGTCCCAGCGGGCCAGGCCGAGCGAGCCGAGCAGCCAGAACATCACCGACCGCGCGCCCTCGGCCGACCCGGACGCGAAGATCAGGAAGCTGGTGGTGGCGTAGAGCGCGTAGCCGACCGCGACGCCGGCCAGCAGCAGGCGGATGCTGGTCATCCGCCCGCCGGACCGTGCGATCAGGAAGACCAGCAGCGAGGCACCGAGCGCGCCGAGGAACGCGCTGGTGGAGAGCGCGTACTGGCCGAAGCCCGCACCGGCGCCGAACAGGATGGCCGCGGCCGCACCGCTGGAGGCGCCGGAGTTGATGCCGAGCAGGTACGGGTCGGCGAGCACGTTGCGCACCATGGCCTGCAGCGCGACGCCGCAGATCGCGAGCCCGGCGCCGACCGTCATGCCGAGCAGCACGCGGGGCAGGCGCACCTGCCAGACGATCGCCTCCTGCGGCGGCGTCCAGTCGCCGGTGTCCAGGCCGGTCAGCTGGTGGATCACGATCCGGGCGACCGTGGCCGGGTCGATCGCGATGGCGCCGGTGCCGACCGCGATCAGACCGGTCACGATCAGACCGGCGCTCAGGCCGGTCGTCCAGAGCACGGTGCTGCGCCGGCGTGCGCGCACGCCCAGCGTGTCGGTCGACACCCCTACTCCCGCCATCCCGTTGTTGCCAGACTTTTGCAACAACCTAGCAGCAAGATCAAACCGGGGATAGATCGCGTATGGTGTCGTGGTGGTGAACTCCCGGCCGATCACGTACTACGGCACCCCGGTCCTGCACCGCCGCTGTGCGGACGTGACCGTCTTCGACCAGGCACTCTCCGACCTCATCGACGTCATGTTCGCGTCCATGCACGAGGCCCGCGGCGTCGGCCTGGCCGCGAACCAGATCGGCGTGGACGCGCAGATCTTCGTCTACGACTGCCCGGACGCCGACGACGAACGTCAGGTCGGCCACGTGGTCAACCCGGTGCTGACCGCGCTCTCCGCCACGCTGGACGACGGGACCGAGGGGTGCCTGTCCGTGCCGGGCCCGCGCGCGTCCGTGTCCCGCGCGACCGAGGCGACCGTGACCGGTTTCGATCGCCACGGCACCCCGCTCACGGTGACCGGCACCGGCTACTTCGCCCGCTGCCTCCAGCACGAGACCGACCACCTCAACGGCACGGTCTATGTGGACCTGCTCCCGGCCGAGCAGCGCGAGTCGTTGCTGCGCGAGGCCGGACTGCGCTGAATCTGTCGGACCCGCTCGCTACGGTGCCGCCGTGAGCGAAGCCGTCATCGTGCCCAGCCCCGCCTGGCGCCGCAGTCACCATCTGCGGCGCGGCGGCTGGTTCACGGCGAAACCGTCCGTGGTGAAGCCTTCCACGTTCCTCGACCGTTACGGGCCCTGGGCACGCAACGCGCTGGTCACCATGGAGCCGGACCTTGCCGCCGCGGCCCGCGCCAGGCTCGCCGGCCCCGGAAGGGCCACCGGCCTCGGCGTCGGCGCGGTGGTGGCGGCCGTCGCCGGCGCTGCCTGCGTGGGCGGACCCGGCCACGCTGCCCCGGATCCGGTTGAAGGACGACCCGGGCACGCTGCCCGCCGGGCCCACCGGGCATCTGCTCACCATGCCGGCGATGTCCGCGCCGGGTGCGGTCCGTCCCGGCGTGCCCCTGGCCGTCGCGGTGCTGGACGCCGCCGATCTGGCCGAGTTCGGATGGGGGCTGTTCCAGCGATGGCAGAACGCCGGGGCGCCGGCGAAGGAGAAGTGGGCGCTGGATGCGCTGGGGCTGGTCGGCGACGACGAGACCGTGCGCCGGCTGACGCCGGTGATCCGGGCCTGGCCGGGTGAGCGCGGGCACCGCAAGGCCGTCGCCGGGCTGGACGTGCCGGCCTCGATCGGCACCGGCGTGGCGCTGATGCATCTGCACGGCATCGCCCAGCGGGTGACGTTCAAGGGGCTCAAGGACCGGGCCGTGGACAGGATCGCCGAGGTGGCGGACGCGATGGGCTGAGCCCGGCACAGCTGGCGGACCGGCTGGTCCCGGACCTGGGGCTGTCCGCGGACGGCTCGCTCACGCTGGACTACGGTCCGCGGCGGTTCATCGTCGGCTTCGACGAGCAGCTGAGACCCTCGGTGACGGATGCCGCCGGTCGCCGGCTCAAGGCGCTGCCGAAGCCCGGCGCCAAGGACGATCCGGCCGCCTACGCCCGGTTCACCGCGCTCAGGAAGGACGTGCGGACCGTCGCCGTCGATCAGGTGCGCCGCCTGGAACGGTCCATGACGGACGAACGGCGCTGGACCGGCGCGGAGTTCCGCGCGTACCTGACCGGTCATCCCTTGCTCTGGCACCTGGTGCGACGCCTGGTCTGGGGCATGATCGACGGCGACACGGTCGTGACGTTCCGGGTCGCCGAGGACCGCAGCCCCGCCACCGTGGACGACACCCCGCTCGTCGTGCCGGACGACGCGGTGATCGTGCTGCCGCACCCGGCCGCGACCGACCTGAGCCGCTGGGCCACGGTCTTCACCGACTACGAGATCCTGCAACCGTTCCCGCAGATCTACCGCGAGGTCTTCACCCGCCTCCCGGATGTCACCGACGTCACGACGCCGACCGGTCGGGTGCTCGGCCTCGAGTCGCGCGGCTGGCGTCGCGGCACCGCCGAGGACAACGGCGTGCAGGACTGGATCGAGCGCCCGATCGCCGACGGCCTCACCGCCGCGATCATGCTGGACCCCGGCATCGCCGTCGGCGCCCCCGGCCTCTTCCCCTCGCAGACGCTGACCGAGGTCATCCTGCTGGACGGCCCGGTCCGCTTCCACCGGCGCACCGCCCCGACGCAACCCCGGACCCGTCTCTCCCCACCGCCCTCTCCGAACTGACCCGCGGCCTCCGGGCGCTCAGCACGGACTGACCTTCGGGGACGTCAGGAATCGAGAAGCGCGGCAGCCGCGGCGCACCTAGCGTGAGCTGCATGAACAAGCTGATTCGCCAGGTGCACCGCTGGCTGTCGATCGTCTTCACCGCCGCCGTCGTGCTGGTCACCGTCCTGCTCGCCGTGCAGGGCGAGCCCGCCGGATGGGTCTACACGCTGCCCGTACTCCCGCTGCTGCTGTTGCTGGTCTCCGGGCTGTATCTGTTCGTGCTGCCGTATGTGCAGCGCCGCCGCCGCGCTAGCGCAGGAGCCTGAGCGCGGCCGTCTCGCGCAGCCACGCGTCCGCCTCCGGCCCCGTCCACGTCGCGTCGCGGAGCAGGCGGGGCCAGGAGTGGATGCCGAAGAGGTACCAGAGCACGTCGGTCGCGCGGTCCACGTCGACGCCGTCCGCGAGCGCGTCCAACGCGGCCAGCCGCCGGGCCGCGACCGCGAGCGCTTCGCGGTAGGCGCGGTTCCCGGCGGCGAGCAGGCGGCGGGCGAACGGCTCGTAGGCGGCCGTGTCGAGCAGCAGCCCGATCACGGCCTCGTGCCGGCGGTACGTGAGCCCGGTCCCGTCCGCGAGCAGGTCGATCACCTCGCGGCCGGTGCCGGCGGCCAGGATCGCCGCGGTGGTGCGCTCCACCTCGGTGTCCTCGACGCCCTGCCGGACCAGCTGTTCGAGCAGGACCGGCTTGCCGCCGACACTGGTGTAGACGGTGGCCACCACCACGCCGGCGGCGCGGGCGATGTCGTTGACCGTGGCCTTGGCGTACCCGTCGGCGGTGAAGCGCTCGAGCGCGGCGCGCAGGATGAGGACCCGGGTGTGTTCCGCGGACTGTGCGCGCCGGCTCATGGTGCTCCCCGTTGTACTGGCGACCGGATGACAACGGCCGCCGTAGGAGCTTAAAGCGTGGCGGCCAGCGACGCAGCCACCTCGTCCGGCGAGCTCATCGCCTCGATCTGCTTGCGGACGCGTGCGGCCGCCTCCGCGATGGCCGGGTCGGTGAGCACGGTGCGGACCGCGTCGCGCAGCTGTGCCGGGTCGGGCAGGCCGGGCGCGGTCGCCACGCCGCAGCCGGCCGCGGCGACGGCGGCGGCCTGCACGAACTGGTCCGCGCCCTGCGGCACGACGACGAGCGGCAGGCCGAGGGAGAGCGCGCCGAGCACGGTGCCGGCGCCGCCGTGCGTGACGACCGCGGTGACGCCGTCGAGCAGGCCGGCGAACGACTGGAACGGCAGGAACCGCGGGTCTTCCTCGGCGCCGGGCATCGAGGTGGCGACGAAGTCCGCGTCGATCTCCTCCTCCAGCGCATCGAGCAGCGTGCGCACCACCTCGCGGTCGCCGGAGAACGAGCCGAACGTGACCAGCACGCGCGGGCGGCCGGGCGTGGGCGGCGCGAGCGCGGGCGCGGTGCCGGCGCCGGGCGCGCGATGGGCCTCGGGGCGCAGCGTCAGCCGGGTCACGCCGTCCGGGACGCCCAGCGGGCCGAGCGCGTCCGGGCAGACGTCGAGCACCCAGCGGCCGGCCGGGAGCGTGGCCGGGGCGGGGAGGCCGTGCGCGGTGAAGTAGGGCGCCACGTTCGCGGCGATGGCCTGGAAGAACTCGGCGGGCGCGCCCGGTCCGGTGGTGACGGTGGCCAGCGGCACGCCGAGCACGGCCGCGGTGAGCGCGCCGGGCAGGTCGAAGAGCTCGTTGACGATCAGGTCCGGCGCCCACTCGCGGGCCGCGGCGAGCGACTCGTCCGCGGTGGTGTCGAGGCGGACCTCGCCGAAGAACGCGGAGACGCTGGCCGGGGTCGGGTCCGCGCCCGCGTCCTGGCCGGTGCGGGCCTCGGCCTCGGCGAAGAGCACGTCCGGCATCGGGCCGGCGGGCAGCAGCGTGAAACCCTCGCCGTCCAGCACCGGGGCCATGCCGGCGGCGGTGGCGAACGCGACCTGGTCGCCGCGGCCGGCGAACGCGCGGGCGAGCGGCAGGAGGGGGTAGGTGTGCCCGATCGCGGGCGTGCAGCTGAACAGAACTCGCATGTTCGGCAGAATAACGTTCCAGTAATCAGAACGCCATTCCAGCGCTTGACGGGCGGCGACGTGCAACCTTATGTTGCACATATGACGATGCCGAAAGCCGTGAGCCGCGACGAGTGGCTGGTCGCGCGCAAGGAGTTGCTGGCGCGGGAGAAGGAGCTGACGGCCGCACAGGCGCGGCTCCACGCGGACCGGCGCAGGCTGCCGATGGTCCGGATCGAGAAGCCGTATGTCTTCGACGGCCCCGACGGCCCGGTGCCGCTGATCGCGCTGTTCGAGGGCCGCCGCCAGCTGATCATGCATCACTTCATGTGGACATATGATGATAAAGGAGCAGCAAAAGCTACACCATGCGCCAGCTGTGCGTCGATCGCGGACGGCATCGCCGGGCTCACCCAGCTGCACGTCCGCAACACGTCGCTCGCGGGGGTGTCGCGCGCTCCGTACCCCCTGATCGAGGGTTTCCGAAAACGAATGAACTGGACCTTTCCCTGGTACGGAACGAGCGACGACTTCAACTACGACTTCCACGTCACGCTGGACGACCGGGTCGCCGAGCCCGTGCTCAACTTCCGTGACCGCGCCGAGCTGGATGCGGCCGGCAGACCCTGGAGCCAGGACGACCGGGGCGAGTGGCCGGCGATCAGCGCGTTCCTGCGGGACGGCGACGACGTCTTCCACACCTACTCGACGCTGGGCCGAGGCATCGAGCCGTTCGTCGGCGGCAACCGGTACCTGGATCTGACCGCGCTCGGCCGCCAGGAGCACTGGGAGGAGCCGGCCGGGCGTGCGGCCCCGCTCGGACTGCAGGCCGGAGGCCCTGCCATGCGTCTACCGGACGAGTACTGACCGTCCACAGTGGTTGAAGGTAGACTCCGGGGACATCGACAGACGCCACCGGATGGGACAACGCATGGCCGACCGTCAGGTACCTCCGGGCATCGACACCAGCACCATGCACCCGGCCCGTCGGTACGACTACCTCCTCGGCGGCAAGGACAACTTCGAGGCCGACCGGGCCAATGCGGAGATGCTCACGACGTTCTTCCCCACCGCGCGGATCGCGGCGCTGGAGAACCGGGGGTTCCTGCGGCGCGCGGTCACGTTCCTGGCGCGCGAGGCGGGCGTCCGGCAGTTCCTGGACATCGGCAGCGGCCTGCCCACCGCGCCGAACGTGCACGAGGTCGCGCAGGGCATCGCGCCGGAGTCCCGGGTGGTCTACGTCGACAACGACCCGATCGTGCTCGTGCACGCGCGGGCGCTGCTGACCAGTTCGGCCGAGGGCGCGACCGCCTACGTCGACGCGGACCTGCGCGATCCGGACCGGATTCTCACCGCCGCCGGGCTGCGCGACACGCTCGACCTGACGCAGCCGGTCGCGCTGATGCTGGTCGCGGTCATGCATTTCTTCCCGGAGGAGTTCGGGCCGTACGGGATCGTCGAACGGCTGGTGCGGGCCATGCCGTCCGGCAGCTACCTGGTCATGTCGAACGGCACGCTCGACCATCTGTCGCCGGACGAGGCGGCCGGCCTGCGGGGCGCGTTCGCCCGCAGCGGTGAGCCGGCCGCTCCGCGTACCCGTGCGGAATTTGCCCGGTTCTTCGACGGCCTGGAGCTGGTCGCGCCCGGCATCACCTCGGTGGCGGACTGGCGGGCGGACGGCCCGCACCCGACCGCGGCGGAAGCGGCCGTGCACGCGGGTGTGGCCCGGATTCCCTGATCCGCCAACGGGAGTGGAGCAGGTCACATCGGGGTAGTTGCCGCAGGTGAGCAATCTGAGCACGTCGCTGCCGCCCGAAGCCGATGAGATCAGGACCTGGGTCCTGCACACCCCGGAGGAACTGCGCACGCTGCGGGCCGGACTGAGCGAGGAGATCCCCGGCGAGCCGCTCGCGGACGTGCCGGAGCGGATGCTGCTGGTCGCCACGGAACTGGCGACGAACGCGATCCGGCACGGACGCCCGCCGACGGAGGTACGACTGCTGCGGACCGAGACCCAGTTCGTGCTGGACGTGCTGGACCGGGACCCGGACACGCCGCCGGAGCCCGCGGACGTGTCCTGGGACTCGGCCGGCGGCCGCGGCCTGCAGATCGCGCAGTCGCTGTCGCTGAACGTCGGCTGGTACACCACCGACCAGGCGAAACACGTGTGGGCGAGTTTTCCGGTGCCTCGGTGAGCAATCTCCACCTGGCGAGCGGACTGATGCCACGAGGAGTCCACGGGACGGGCGCGCACGGGTGGGGAAGACTCACTGGACCGCTTGGCGCGGGATGAGGTTGAGGCTCGCCTCGATCTCCGCGGCCGGCTTGGGCTTGCTGAACAGGTAGCCCTGGCCGCTGGTGCAGCCGAGCAGCTGCAGCTCCGCGACCTGCGCCGGTGACTCGATGCCCTCCGCGACCGTGTCCAGGCCGAGAACCTGACCGAGCCGGACCACGGCCTCCGCCACCGCGGCACCGCGCGTGGTGCTGTCCAGCTGGGTCACGAACGCCCGGTCGATCTTGAGGCTGTCGATCGGCAGGCCGATCAGGTACTGCAGGGAGGAGTACCCGGTGCCGAAGTCGTCGATCGCGATCCGGATGCCCCGCGCACGGAACTCGGCCAGGATGGGCGCGGCCGTGCCCGCGTCCACGATCGCGGACTCGGTGATCTCCAGCGTGAGGTGTGCCGGGGACAGGCCGGTCCGGTCCAGCACGCCGGCGATGTCCGCCACGATGCCCGGTTTCAGCAGCTGCCGCGGCGACAGGTTGACGCTCAGGTGCAGCGGGTCGGTGTGCTGGCGGCGCTGCCAGTCCTGCACCTGGGCGCACGCCTCCTCCAGGATCCACAGCCCGATCGCGTGGATCAGGTTGGAGCGCTCCGCGATCGGCACGAACTCGTTCGGCGGGATGAAGCCGTACAACGGGTGCCGCCAGCGGGCCAGCGCCTCCACGCCGACGGTCCGGCCGGACGCCAGGTCCACGATCGGCTGGTAGTGCACCGACAGCTCGTCGTGGGCGATCGCGTGCTCCAGCAGGTCCGCGAGGATCGCCTCGCGGGTGCGCTGGTCGGTCATCGACGGGTCGTAGGCGCGCCAGCCGTGCTTGTCGTTGCGCTTCGCCTCGTACATGGCCAGGTCGGCCCGGTGCTGGACGCTCTGCGGGTCCTCGCCGTCCTCGGCCGTCGCCACCCCGATGCTGGCGTGGGCGTGGATCACGTGCTCGCCCACCTCGACCGGCGTGCCGGCGAACGCGGCCAGCACGCGCTCGGCCACCAGGCCGGCCTCCGCGTCGTCCGCCAGGTCGCACAGCACGATCACGAACTCGTCGCCGCCGACCCGGGCCGCGATGTCCGTGGCCCGGATCTGCCCGCGCAGCGTGTGCGCCACGTGCGTGAGCAGCAGGTTGCCGGTCTCGTGGCCGTACCGGTCGTTGACCGGTTTGAAGTCGTCCAGGTCGATGAGCAGGATGCCGAACCGCCCGCTCGTGCGGCGCAGCCCGGCGCGCAGGCCGGCCAGGTTCGCCAGCCCGGTCAGCGGGTCCGTGCTGCTGACCTCCCGGCTGTCCCGCAGCGACACGACCTGCCGCAGCATCACCGCGATCGTCATCGCGCACTGTGCCAGGATCAGGCCGCCCCAGGTGGAGAACTGCTGGCTGCGGATCGTGATGCCGACCAGCACCACGCTGCCGAGCGCGACGCCGATGTACGGCAGGTGCGTGGACCAGATCGGCGGCGCGCCCCAGGTGACGCCCGCGTCCGGCTGCGCGTCGCGGGTCATCCGCATCGCCGCGATCGTCATGATCAGGCTCGCCGAGGTCAGCGCCAGCACCGCGAGCGCGTTCCTGTCCGGGTCGTGGCCGTTGATCCGGATCGAGGAGAAGACCGTGTCGCTGACCGCCCAGAGGATCATGCCGCCGAGCAGCAGTGTGATCGGCTCGCGCAGGCCGCGGGACGCGCCGCGCAGCAGCACCGTGCCGATCACCACGCTGAGCAGCAGGTTGCCGAGCCCGAAGCCGATGTCGAACACCCACCGGTAGCTCGCCGGCGTCTTGAACGCCGGGTCCAGCACCAGGTGCCAGACCAGCATGAACGCGCAGCTGAACACCGTGAGCAGCTCGGCCGCGAACGCCACCCGCTGCCGGCCGCGCAGCCGCCTGATCGACGCGGACAGCGCGGCAGCGGTCAGCACCGCGAACATGGTGAGGCCGCTCAGCGCGCCCGCCCACCACCAGGCGAGCGCGCCGTTGACCTCGTTGACCGCGAAGCAGATCGACATGGACAGCGACAGCGCGCGGCCGGCCGCGGTGATCCGCCAGGTGAGGCGGGCGCCGTACCGGGCCGCGCGCAGGCTGTAGACGATGCCGAGCGTGTCCAGCACCACCAGCGACAACCCGAAGAGCGGCGAGCGCAGGCCCGGCTCGACGAGCGAGACGATCTGACCGGCCGCGATGATCACCGCGAGCACGATGGGCGCGGCCACGGTGCGCCGGGCCTGGAGCGCGGGCGTCATCACGGCACCTCCGGGTCGACGCGGCACTGTTTCGCAGCGTTCCCATCGGCCGTACGGCCTGCGGCTGAAGCTTTTATCCGGCCACCGGGGACGGATCGGGCGCGAACCGGCGGCCGGCCAGCGCGAGCCCGAGCGCGGTGGCGAACATGATCACGGCGAGCGCGGTGGGCGGGCCGTACTCGCTCTGCCAGGTCAGGTTCGCCCAGAACGGGTATCCGGGCTCATAGCCGCCGGTGACCACCTCGGGGAGGTAGGCCCGCGCGTAGTACAGCGCGGGCCAGAGCAGCAGCAGCCCGAACCAGGCCGCGGCGCCGGCCGGCACGGACGTGCCGCGGGCGTGCTCGGAGGTGCGGCTCGCCCAGGCGGCCAGCAGCCAGGCGCCGATCGCGCCGAGCAGGCCGCCGGTCACGGTGACCACGGAGATCCAGGCCGGCTCGGCCGCGCCGAGGGAGACGATGAGGAAGTCGGTGCCGTCCGCCGGCGTGTAGTTGTCGCTGACGCTGAGGATCAGTCCGTCCTGGCGCGCGGTGAACCACCGCCCGGTGCCGAGCGGCTCCCCGTCGTGGTTCGCCTCCTCGGTGATCCGCCAGCCGGCCGCCTCGACCCGCTGCCGCACACCGGTCATGAAACCGGCGACGTCGCGGGTGTCGGCCCGGCCGCTCGTCCGCTGGTGGAGGCTGCGCGCGGACACCTCCTCGCCCGGCGCGTAGCCGAACGGGCCGTCGCCGAACGCGTCGCCGCCGTAGAGCTCCAGCCGCAGGCCCGGCGCGACCAGGCCGGCGATCTCGGCCGCGCGCGCCTCGCCGGGCAGCTCCGGGCCGGCCTCCCAGATGATCCGGTTGGTCACGGAGGCGGCCAGGAACCCGCCCGCGATCGCGAGGAGCACACTCAGGGCCACGATGGTACGACTCCGCGGGCGCCCCAGCCGGGCGCGCAGGCCGTACCGGATGAGGTTGAGGGTCTGTGGTCGTCGCCCACCGGCCTCCGCGGCCATGGTCAGGGTGTCCAGCACCTCGTCACGGCGCGGGCCCTTCGGGTACGCGAGCAACAGCATCCGGTTCCACGTCACCGGACCAATATAAAGATTATCTGACTATGCCGCTACCTCGGTCGTGGCGGGCGTCGCACGGAAGGCGTCGGCGACCGGGTGCCGGGCGGAGAGCAGCGCCGGGACCGCGGTGAGCGTGGCGACCAGCACCAGCAGGCCCACCGCGCCCGTGAGCAGCCACGATCCGGGCGCAGACTTGTCACCGCCGTAGAGCAGGACGCCGAGCGGCACGCCGAGCACGACGCCGGGCAGCGCCGGGAGCAGCTGCGCCACGGTCAGGCCCAGACCGGCCTGCACCGGCGTCGCGCCGAGCGCGCGGGCGACGGTGAGCGGATGCCGGGCGTCCAGGACCGCAGCCCAGGTGCTGACCGCGGTGTTGAGCAGCGCCAGCAGGCCGATCAGGACCGCGATCACGAGCAGCGCCGAGGCCAGCCGCTCGTTGCGCGGGTCGGGCAGCGTCGAGGCGCCGTCCCGCAGCGGGTCGTCGGCCTGCGCCAGGTGGGTGAGCACCGCGGCGAACGCGGCCGCGGTGACCAGCGTGTTCACGGTGACGAGCCGGCCCCGGCCGGTACGGCGCGCGTGGATCCGCACGCCGATCAGCACGCTGACCGGCAGCCGCCGGGACAGCCGCACCCGCCAGGTCCGGCGGCGCGGGGCCGCACGCGGGCGGCCGGCCCGGACGATCGGGGCGAGCGCGCCCGCGACCGCGATCGCCAGCGCGAGCCCCACGGCCGCGAGCCCCAGCCGCAACGGCGGCGGGGTGACGCCGTCCGGCGCCAGGAGCCCGGACGTGGGACGGAACAGCAGCGGCGCGGCGAGCCAGCCGATGGCCAGGCCGAGACCGGCGGCGGCGAGCCCGACCACCAGGTACTCGGCCAGGAGCACGCCGGCGATCAGTCCCGGACCGGCACCGACCGCGCGGAGCAGGCCGGCCCGGCGGCGCTGGGCGACGATCCGGCCCGCGACGATCCCGGCGACGCCGGTGACCGCGAGCACGGACAGCAGCCAGCCGCCGGTCCGGAGCGCGGTCCCGGCGAGCTCGTTCGTCGAGCCGTACCGCGCGCCGATCTCCGCCGCGGTCCGGATGCTCCAGCCGCGGCTGATCTCCGGGGCGGTCCAGCCGTCGCCGACCAGGAGATTCAGCGTGTACGACGGCTGCTGCTCCCCCGCGATCGTGACGAGGTCGTCGCGGTCCGCCCAGACCAGGCCGCCCTTCTCGGTGCCGACCGCGCCCGGCTCGTGCCAGCCGCTCTGCGGGAACGTGCCGCGCGCGGTGCCGACCGCGATCCCGGCCACGGTCATCGCGTGCCCGTCGATGACCACCGTGTCGCCGGTCCGCACGGCGAGCGCCTCCGCGAACGCGCGCTCCATGACGACGCCGCCGGGCCGAATCCAGTCGCCGTCCGTGACGACCGGCCGATCCACCTCCGCCGGCGCCGTGTCCCGGCCCTGCACCACGACCCGCATGGTGACGCCCGCGGCGGTCAGATGCTTGAAGATCAGGGGGTACGGCCCGGCGTGCGCGACGACGCCGGGCCGGGCCGCGATCTCCGCCATCCGGGCGAGCGACTCCGGGCCGGTGCCCGCCGCGTCCACGACCAGGTCCGGGCCCCTGGTCGCCTCCCACGTCCGCTGGTACGGCCGGGAGACGGTCTCGTCCAGCGCGAGGCCGATCGTCATGGCCGTGGTGGCGGCCGTGACGGCGATCAGCAGCAGCGCGGCCTCGGCCCGTCGCCGCCCGAGCCCGCGCAGGACGAGCCGGGCGGCAAGGAGGAGTGGTCCGTTCACCGGGCTATAGGTAACGGTTATCCATCGGCCTTGTCAACTTCGCCGCCGACGTCGCTGAAGTAGTCGCGCAGCATCGCGATCTCCCCGCCGCGCAGGCGGAAGAGCTGCAGGAGCGACATGGTGGTACGGCCGCCGCCCTCCTGGTCGAAGGCCACGTCGATCTCCGCCATGAAGACGTCCGGGTCGGCCGTGTCGTGCAGGACGACGGCGGACCGCTCCGCGTTCATCACACCCGGAGGGGCAGGCCGCTGATGGAACAGCGCGGTGCCGGCCCGGATCTCCTCCCGGCCGGTCAGGCGCCGCAGCGGGTGATCGTCGGGGACCAGGGGCGACTCGTACACCCCGTCGTCGGTGAACATCGCGGCGATCGCCTCCGGGTTCCGGGTGATCGCGCCGGCGTACAGGTACCGCTCGAAGACTTCCTTATGCGTCAGGTCCACTCTCCACTCTAACCCCTGCACCGTTTCAATTCAGGACGCCGCAGAAAAATACGTCACGAACCCGACTTCCAATTCGCCTTTTACGACACGCTCCGCCATTTATCGGCGCCCATGTCACATCATTGACTTCGACACCATTGAATCTTTATGCGCGCGCTAAATTCAGGCCCGCCATCAAGGCGAATCAATTCCGATCGGAGAGGGGCAGCACCTGTGAAAAACGTCGACCTACGGCGGTGCCTGGCCACCGTCGGTGCGGTCACACTGATCGTCACCGCGCTCGCCGTCCCCGCGGAGGCCGCGCCCGCCCGGGCCGCCTACGACACGGGCAGGAACGACCTGCAGACCGTGGCGGACGCCTACCGCACGTCGTTCACCGACCTCTCGCCCGCCGCGGCGCTCACCGCGGCCCGCGCCCAGGCTGGCAGCGAGTCGTTCCGGCAGGGCCTGGACATCGAGAAGGCCACCTGGGCGGGCGGCTGGTTCGACCCGTACACGGCGGAGTTCCACATCGCGGTCACCACGCCGGCCGCGGCCAAGGACGTCAGCACGGTGGCCGCACGGACACCCGGGCTCGTCGTCAACACCCACCAGGTCCCCCGCTCGATGGCCGAGCTGGGCGCGCTGGTGGAGAGCATCCGCACCGGCAAGGACAAACTGGCACAGGCCGCCGGCGGCGAGGTGACCATCGACGTCAAGACCAACGAGGTCGTGGTCCGGGTCCCGAAGGCGAAGTTCTCCGCGCTCAGCGCCACCGACGTCCCGGACGGGGTCCGGGTCGAGCAGGGCGACAAGGTCAGCCAGCACCCGGACGCCTGCACCTCGCGCACGGACTGCGACAACGACCTGCGCGCCGGCCTGGTGCTGCGCCGCTCCGGCACGCTCTGGTGCTCGCTGGGCTTCACCGCCCGGGACAGCGCCAACAACAGGTGGGCACTCACCGCCGGCCACTGCGTGGGCACCCTCAACGAGACCTGGTCCAACGGCACCAGCACCACCCGTACCGTCGGCCCGGCCACGGACTTCATCAACTCCGGCAACCAGGACGCCGGCGCGATTCTGGTGACGAACTCGTTCTACTCCACGCAGACCGCCGGCCGCATCATGATCGGGCCGTCCAGCTACTCACCCGTCACCGGCGAGAGCTACAACCTGGTCAACGACGTCAACTGCCTGTCGGCCAGCTACACCGACCCGGCCCGCGCCGGCAACCCGTGCGCCACCGTCACCGACGTCGGCACCGGCATCAAGACCCGCATGGCCGGGTACGACCCGTGCGGCGGGGACAGCGGCGGCGGCTGGTACTGGCTGCCCGGCTCCGGCAACCGCTGGGCCGTCGCGCTGCACAGCTCCAGCCTCGAAGGCTGCAACGTCGCCAACGGGGTGGCCTGGGCCAGCCCGCTCAACTCCTTCTGGAGCGGACTGATCTACGAGACCTCGTGACCCTTGGAGATCCCGCGTGCCTCTCCCGAGTGACTTTCTCTCGAGTCTTCGGGGAGGCACGCGACCATATCGCGGTGAGGAGCGTCCAACCGGAATGCGAACCAGACTGCTGACAACCGTGGCAGCGGCGGCGCTCCTGGCCGCCTGCGGCACCACCGAACCGGCCGCTCCTCCGGCCCTCGCCGGAACATACGAGGTCACGGACGGTCCCGGCCGGATCACACTGACTTTCGGCCCCGGCACCCTTTCCGCCGCCACCGGATGCAACACCGTCACCGGCCGCACCAGCCTCGACGGCAACCGGCTCACCGTCTCGGACCTGAGCACGACCGACCTGCCCTGCCCCGCAGAGTTCGTCGCCGTGCAGACGTGGCTGACAGAGCTCCTCGGCGCCCAGCCCACCGTCACCACCGACGGCACCGCACTCACGCTGACCACGCCCGACACGACCGTCCACCTGCGACCGGGCGGGACCGGACCCGCACCGTCCACCGGCCCCGCACCGGCAGAGCCGCGCGCCTCCTGAGCTTCTATCGTCAGTGCCGTGGCGGAGCATGTGTACAGCGCGGCGGACCTGACGATCCTGACAATGTCCGACGTGGTCCGGAAACGGCTCGGGATGTATTTCGGCGCCGTTCCGGATCGGGCAACGCGGGTGTTATCCGTGGTCACCGGCCACGCATTCCACCGGTCCTGCGCACGCCTGATTCCGAGGACATCCGGCTCTGCCCCACCGGTCAGATGTAACCCGGCCTGGCTGGATCCGGAACCACCACGGCGAGTCGATCGTCCTGCACGTGGATGGTCACCCAGAAGTCACGCCCGCACTGGGGGCAGTCGGCGTAACCCTCTGTCCGAGCGTTGCCACCATCGGGCCTGCGTAACGGCTTGCGGCCATTTCCGCCGGCCCATTCCAGGGCCTCGCCCAGGCGATATGTCCGCAGGTCCAGCCGACCGAGCTTGAACTCCACCTCGCATTCGGCGAGCCTCTGGCAGCGCGGACACTCCATCTCGGCCACCAGAATGTTGTAGGAGCCCACAGGACCTCGCAATCGTTGTCTCAGCGGCTGACGACGGTCACGCCGCGGGCCGCCAGCCGGGGCAGCACGGCGGGGTCGTCGAGGCGGGCCAGGCCGACGTCGAGGTTGCGCAGCGCCGGCAGTGACTCCAGCGTGCCGGCCGCGGTGCAGGCGCCGGTCAGCATCAGCGTGGTCAGTGCCGGGTGGCCGGCCAGCGGGGTGAGGTCGAGCGGGTCCGGGTGGTAGCCGTGGCCGTCCAGGTTCAGCGAAAGCAGCGCGGGCAGCAGGTGGATGCCCTCGATCGACGCCACGTTGTAGTCGTCGGACTCGCCGCCGGTGTCGATGTCCAGGGTCTGCTCGATGAGCATGTAGATGTCGTTGCTGCCGTCGAAGTCCACCTCCGTGACGGTCGCGGCCAGGGCCGGCGGGATCGGGACGGCGTGCAGCAGCGCCAGCGACGCGGCCAGGCGCGGGCCGGGGCCCGGATAGCCGTCGTCCGGGCCGTCCGGTCCGGTGGACTCGACCAGGGCCCGCAGGTCGGCCGCGGCGATGCCGCCGTTGGACAGCAGGGTGTCCAGCACGCCGAGATGCAGGCCGCGGTCGGCGAAGATGGTCATGATCCTGACCGTATCGCGTCCCGGACGGCTTCACGGCGAAGCTACGGCCTTTCCACCCGCACCGGGTCGCCGCGGACCAGGTCGTCGTGGACCTCCCAGCGCTGTGTCCTCACCCGTTCCGCGGCCACGGCGTCGCCGGCCTCCAGCCGCTCCCGCAGCATGCGCAGCGCCAGCGTCCGGTTCAGCCCGAACTTCCGTTCCGCGTCCGCGACCACCACGATGCCGGTCGGCCGGTGGGTCGCGCGGACGGAGGAGCTGACCTTGTTCCGGTGCTGCCCGCCCGGCCCGCCGGTGCGGATCGGGACGATCTCCACGTCGGACTCGCGGAACTCGGTCCGGCCGGCCTCGCCGGAGACCGGGGCCGCGATCACGTACCAGTTCTTCCGGCTCGTCGCACGATACGGTGACGCGGCCTGCCAGCACAGCGTCCCGGTCCACGACGCCGCGAACGCCGCGTCGTCGATGCGCAGCAGCACCGACCGGAACGTGCCGGGCCGCTCACCGGGCACGTCCTCGACCCGCACGACGGTCACACCGGCCCGTGCGGCCGCCCGGAGCAGCCGCGTGACCAGGTGCGACAGCGCCCACGCGCACTCCTGCGGGCCGCGCCCGGCCGAGATCAGCAGGTTCATCGCCGGCCGCCCTTGTCCGCGACCTTGTAGGTGACCACGGGCAGCGTGCTGACCACCGGCGTCGCCAGCTTGTGCTCCACCAGGTCGTCGATCACCCGCTCGATCTTCTTGTAGGCGGTCGGCGCCTCCTCGAAGAGCAGCTGCCGGTCGCCACAGACCACATAAGAGCCCACGGGGGTACGCCGCAGCTCTTCCACGGTGTGCTTGGCCTTGCCGCGGACCAGCGCGTCGGACCGGGACATCTTGCGGCCCGCGCCGTGCGCCACCGAGTAGTTCGCGTCCGCGCCCGCGTGCGCCGCCACCAGGTAGGAGGCGGTGCCGCGGGTGCCGGCGACCAGCACGTCCCGGCCGTCGCCGTTGGCCGCGCCCTTGCGGTGCAGGTACCGGCCGTCGACCAGGGTGACGGAGTTGTGGCACTCGTCCACGATCGGCTCCTCGGCCGGCGCGCCCAGCGCCCGCGCGACCCGGGCCGCCATCAGCCGCCGGTTGAGCGAGCCCCAGCGGACGGCCGCGTCGTGCGCGGTCAGGTAGGCATCGACGTCCGCGGCCGGGCCGGCGCCGTGTTCCTCGGTGTGGGCGCGCAGGATCCGCTCGCCCAGGCCGCGCGAGCCGCTGTGCACGATCAGCACCAGGTCCTTCGCGCGCAGGCCGAGCCGCTCCGCGTGGGCCTCGTCGTGGACCGTCCGCACCCGGGCCAGCTCGACGAAGTGGTTGCCACGGCCGACCGTGGCGAGCTGCTCCCCGTACCCCATGGGAATTTCTTGATCTTGAAGAAGTTCGTCGTCCGGGTCGAGAGGCTTGTCCAGATCCGGGAACCTCGTGGCCAGGCGCTCCGGCGCCGGGCGCTTGATCCTGATCGGGAACACCGCGATCCCGCAGCCGATGTCCGAACCCACCAGCAGCGGATACAGCACCCGGGACGACATCGCCGCCCCGATCGGCGCGCCCTTGCCCGGATGCAGGTCGGGCATGGCGGCGACATGGACCATCCCGTCGAGCGCGGCCACCTGGTGGCACTGATCGAGCGCATCGGACTCGATCCAACTCGACGGGGAGGCAAAAACGGACACACTGGCCTTGGACAAGGTAGCGCTCACTTCACGAAGATCTGGAGACACGCGGACGCACGGCACAACCCGGGCGATTCGCCGGCGGGGGCCGATGGGGGAGGTCAGTCCGTCAGTACGTCATGCCGGAGATCATGGCGAAGGCCGGCCCGCGGCCGCAACCGGTATTTTGATCGGATGAGTCTCCTTGAGGACGTGGGCAGCCGCGACAACTGGCGCTGCTGGGTGTGCGACGAACCGGTCGACGCGGACAAGTCGGTCAACGACCCGCGCGGCCCCAGCGTCGACAGCCGCACCAACGACCGCAAGTCCAAGGTCACCGAGCGGCTCGCCCACCGCGCCTGCAACTCCCGCAAGGGCGCCGTCAAGGTCGTCATCGCCTGGCCCGACCGCCTCCAGGTCATCGAGCCCGCCCCGCTCATCGCGGTCGCCGACCGCCTCGAGCGCAAGGGCGGTCGCGAGATCGTCGCCCGCAGCCCCGCCCGGAAGGACGCCGAGGCCGCCGCGGACTGGCTCGTCGACCGCTTCTCCCGCCTGACGCCGGGATTGCCCGTCACCGCCAGCGTCGACGCGGGCGGCGGCCAGTTCCTGGTGGCGCTGGTCGCGGGCCGACGCTGATCAGTCCGCGGGCGGGCGGTGTGCCGACTACATGGTCCGGGCGGACGCGACCGACCTCGCCCGCTGCCGCGCGGTCTGTGAGGCGCTGCGTGCGATGCCGGCCGTCGACGAACGCGTGCTGCTCCTGGTGGGGAAGTTGGAGACCTGCGTCCGCGATCAGGACCCGTCCTGGAGCAGCGTAGGTGCGATCGCCCTGGTCCTTGGCGACCCGGATGCGGCCCTCCGGCCGGCATGACCGGCAGGGTCCACGATGTGGAGTTGCGTGACACGCTGCGACGCCGCGCCGGCCTACCGCCCGCTCTCTCTCTGTGACCGGGTGGCCGCCGGCCATGACGGTCAGGAGGCGCCGGCGCCCCAGTAGAAGAGCTTGAGCTGCACCTGGCCGGATGGGTTCAGCTCGCCGACCTCCACGTGCGCGATCGCCATGCCCCTCTTGTACGGCTTTCCGCCTTCCCATCGGAGGCATGCCTGGGATTTTCCGGTCATGGGATTCGGTGCGGGCACTCCGTTGGCAGAGTAGGTGAATGCGGTGTCACAGGATATGTCACTCTCCTCAGTTCCGGCGCCCTTGGAGAGAATTCCGACGACCCCGTCCGCGAAGAAAAGCTTTCCTTCATCAAATCTCAGCGGTCCCGAATTGCCGATTTCGCACCGAGTGATGTCCACCGCATCGCCGTTCTTCAGCAGACGTTCCAGCTGGCAATTCTGCCTGACGGGCACAGTATTGCTCTGTCCGGAGTTCGACGGGCGAGGCGAGCTCGGGCCAGCGGTCTCGTGATTGCCGGGCACCGACTTCCCGGACCGCAATTCAGCGCCACCGAGAATAGCGAGACGACGCAAGCCATGGCCGCAGTTCATCCATTCGGGCGACGCTTATGGAGCACGAAAGTGGTCTCGGCCGGCCGGTGCGGATGCGGGGGCGGCGCTATGTTGTGTGCCGTGGGGCTGAGTATCGACTTCGGGACGTCGAACACGGCGGCGGCGGTGTCCACACCGGAGGGTGAGGTGCGGGCGCTGCTGTTCGACGGGTTTCCGCTGCTGCCGTCCGCGGTCTGTGCGGCCGAGGACCGGATCCACACCGGACGGGACGCGGTGCAGTGGGGGGCGAGCCGGGCGGAGGCTTTCGAGCCGTGGCCGAAGCGCCGGGTCGATGACGGGGTGCTGCTGCTCGGCGCGCGGGAGGTGCCGGTCGAGGAGATCGTCGCGGCGGTGCTGGCGCGGGTGGTGGCGGAGGCGCCCGGGGAGGCGGCGCGGGACGTGGTGCTGACGCATCCGGCCGCGTGGGGCGCGCATCGGCGGGCCGTGCTGACCGGGGCGGCGGCGCGGGCGGGGATGGCGGTGCCACGGCTGGTGGCGGAGCCGGTGGCGGCGGCGCAACGGCTGGCGGCGACCGGGCATGACGTGCCGGTCGGGTGCGCGGCCGTGGTGTACGACTTCGGTGGTGGCACGTTCGACGCGACGACGCTCACGC
This sequence comes from Catenuloplanes japonicus, assembly GCF_000717135.1. Lineage (GTDB taxonomy): Bacteria > Actinomycetota > Actinomycetes > Mycobacteriales > Micromonosporaceae > Catenuloplanes > Catenuloplanes japonicus. The sequence continues at coordinate 471,898 of NZ_JNXY01000001.1, read as the reverse complement.
GTACCCCCGAGGGGTTTGTGGTCGTGGCTTCCGAAGGGTTGCCGGACGCCGGCGGGCTGGACGTGGACGAGGCGGTGCTGGGCGTGCTCGCGGCCACGATGCCGGGCGCGGACGGGGTCTGGGAGCGGCTGCTGACGCCGGTCTCGGCGGCGGATCGGCGGGCGGCGAGGCAGCTGCGCGAGGAGGTACGCGGCGCGAAGGAGATGCTGTCGCGGGGTGCGTCCGCGGCGGTGTACGTGCCGTTGCTGGAGCGCGAGGCGGTGCTGGGGAGGCCACAGTTCGAGCAGGTGGCGCGGCCGGTGATCGAGCGGACGGTGACGGCGACGCGGTCGGCGCTGCGGGCGGCGGGCGAGGAGGCGGGGCCGCTGGCGCACCGGCGAACCGCTAGCCGGCGGATCCGCGGACAGGCACCCGCCGTGACCAGAACGGTGCCGCGGCCCAGCGTCGTTCCATCCCGTAGTACATCCCGTGGTGGCGCAGGTACGCCTGCCAGATCCGGCCGAGGCGCTCCCCGTAGCCCGCCACCGCATCGTCCTCCCCCGCCAGCACCGCACCCGCCGTGCGACCGGCATCGACGCCCGTGACCAGCGCATTGAACATCCCCTGCGACGACAGCGGATCCAGACTGATCGCGCTGTCCCCGGCCGCCACCCACCCGGCCCCGGCCCCGCTGCGCGCCACCGTGTATGCGGTCCCCACCCGCACCGCCGCCTCCGGTTCCCCGTCGACCAGGCCGCCGAGCCCCGGCAGCGACGATGCCACCCGCGCCGGCCCTCGCTGCCGCACGTCCCGCAGCGCCGGCAGGTCCCGATCGGTGTGGAACGCGACGATCCGCCCCCGCCCCGGCAGCGGCGCCGTGTACCACCAGCCGTCCGGCACCGCCTGTGTGTAGATCGTCCGGTCCTGCTCCGGGCGGGAGCGGACGCGCTGATACACGCAGGCCAGCCGGTCCAGCACCACCCGGCCGCGCTCACGACGCAGGAACCCCGACCGTGCCCCGCCGCAGTCGATCACGAACCCGGCCCGGATCACCGACCCGTCACCGCAGGTCAGCTCCCAGCCGTCCGCCTCGCGACGGTATCCCCGCACCGTCACCGGGCTGTGCAGCCGCACACCCCGTTCCCGCGCGCCGTCACGCAGGTCCGCCTCGAACCGGGGCCGGTCGAGACACCATCCCGCCCCGTCCGGATCACGGAACGCGTCGAGCGCCACCGCCTCGTCCGCACCCCACCGGCTGACCTTGAGCGGTGCCGGCAGATGTCCGGCGCGCGCGAACCGTTCCCAGGCGCCGATTTCGCGCAGCACGCGGGCCGCCGCGCCGGGCAGCGAGTCCCCGATCCGCCACCCGGGCACCGCCACGCTGTCCAGCAGCGTGACGGCGAGCCCGGCCCCGGCCGCCGTGAGGGCGGCGGCGCATCCGGCCGGCCCCGCCCCGATCACCGCCACGTCGATCTGCGGCACGGCTCAGCGCACCTGCGGCGGCAGCCCGTTGGGGAACCGGTTCACCAGGTCGATCCGCGAGAGGTCGACGTCCCGGGCAGAGCGGCGGGGCCCCTGCGAAAGAAGAGCCGGATGCACATGATCCGCGACCTCCACCGTCTCCGGGAAGTGCCCGTCGTCCGGACCGGGCCGCGGCTCCACCACCGCCATGAAGTCGAAGTGGCGCACCATGTTGTTGATCTGCGCGGTGTAGCTGTCCGACCCGAGCGGCTCGATCCACGCCTCGCGGTTGGCGAACGCCTTGCGACGTTCCTCCAGCGGCCGGGTGGTGTCCATGACGATGTCGTAGTTGGCCGGTGAGAGCACCTCGTTCGGCACCCTGGCCGGCCAGAACGACGGCGAGTACGGGTCGTAGGCCGACTCGTACCCCGATCGGCAACTGCTGGTGTCGGTCTGCCACGGCACCGCCATCCAGCGGGTGATCCCGCCGGGTGCCTGCCCGTAGAGCGGCCCGGCCGGGATCGTCACCGCGTCCGGCGTGAGGATCTCGCCCAGCGGCGGCTCGGCGAGGTCCGCCGGTGCGTGCCTGAACCGGAACGGCGCCTGGTAGATCGAGGCCGCCCGGACCGGCCAGGTCATCTCGCAGCCCGGGTGGAACGCGTCGGCCAGGCAGAACTCCAGCGCGGCCCGGGTGAGCAGATCCCCCTGCTCCGCCACGGGTACGTCGTCGATGCGGCGCGGCGGCGCGGCCGACGGGTCCCAGTCCTCGACGAACTCGCCCGTGGCCCACTGGTCGAGCATCCGTTTCTGCAGGGTGCTGAGCGCGGCGTTCTGCCGTGGCGTGGGCGCGGGCGGGATGGCCATGGCGTCGCCGTACTGCCAGGGCCAGGGCACGGCCGAGGCGCCGTCGCGGGCGAGGTCGCGGAAGTTGTTGGCGATCACGCGGCGCTGCTCGCGGGTGGCCGGTCCGGCGTCGGACAGCCGGGCGAGCACGTCCGGCGTGGTCAGGTCGAACGTGCCCTGCCAGCCGAATCCGGCCGCGTAGCCGGCGTTGACCCACTGCAGGCCGGCCAGGCGTTCGAAGAGCGGCAGGATGTCGTGGGTGAACGAGGGCCGGGCGGGCGCGGGCAGCGTCCCGGCGGTGACGGCGACGTCGCGCATCAGGTCCCACATGGTGCGGACCGATTTGCGCTGCGGCCCGTAGTTGGGCGGCGCGACGACCACCCAGGCCGGTACGACGGGCAGCTCCGTGCCCTGCCAGGTGACGGTCGCGGTGACCGGCCCGTCCGCGACGTCGTCGTGCCAGCCCTCGTTGTTGGCGAACGTGATCGCGGGCCGGTCGTACGCGCTGGCCGAGTGCCCGTGCCCGCCCAGCACGGTCAGCCGCTGCCCGGCGTCGGTGCTGATCTCGCCGAGGTAGACCTTCGTGCCCATGAAGCTGCCGTCGTCGAAGCGCGCGGCCGGGGCGCTGCGGCCGTGCGCGGTGCGGGGTCCGGGCCGGATGGCCAGCGCCTCCCGGTCGGCGACGTCCGGGTTGCGCAGCGTGGTCGGCGGCGCGTAGGCGGCCTCGGGGATGTCCAGGGCGAGCTGGAAGCCGTACCAGGCGGCCTTGGTGTTGGCCAGCTCTACCGTCCAGGCGATGTCCGCGCCGTCGCCGTCGCCGGTCAGCTCGCGCACCAGGTCGCCGCGCGCGTTGGCGCCGTAGATCCGGAACCGTGCGGCCTGCCGTTTGAGCCGCTTCGTGCCGTCGCGGTAGCCGCCCTGCGGCAGCGGGTCCGGGTACGGCACCTCGGGCCCGTGGAAGTACTCGTCGCTGGAGCCGACCCGGGCCACGCCGATGGCGGGGTGGATCACGGCCTGGACGATCGTCTCGTCCGGCGTCTGCACCGGCAGCTCGCCCGGTCGCGGCTGGGCGGCGTCCTCGATCGGCTGGCCGTTGGCGAGGTGGCGCAGCTGTGCGCCGGCCGCGTAGACCGTCTGCCTCGCCTGTGCCAGCGACGATTCCGCGCAGGGCCGGTTCGCGTGCGGGACGCGGCCGATGTTGAACGCCAGCGCCTGCCCGTAGTCGGCCTGGCCGCGGGCGTTGACGTCCTGGCGGTCGAGCACGAGGTCCGCGATCGGCATGTACGCGCTGAGGTCCTCGGGCCAGAGCACGGTCGCCTGGTCGAGCGGCATCCGGTCCGGCGCGGTGCGCAGCTGGACCGAGAGCGTGAAGCGGTACTCGTCGCGGGCGAGCCGGGAGGCCAGGTCCACGGCGAGGTAGTCGGTGCCGTCGTCGGGCACGTCCTGCGGCGCGGTCTGCGGTTCCAGCCGGTACTTGACGATGTCCTCGCCCAGGTGGAACGGCAGGATCGCCCAGTACGTGCTGGTCAGCACGGAGCCGCGCGGCGCGGTCAGCTCGTGCAGCACCTCCCTGGTGACCGGGTGCGTGTCCAGATAGCCCGGGTAGTCGTGGCGGATCACGCCGGCCTCGGTGAACGCGGCCATCTCGGTCGCGTCGTCGACGAAGAACCGCGGCCCGTTCTGCATGATCAGATCCGCGGTGTCCGTCTCCGGCACACCGAAGAGCTTCACCCCGATGCCGAGCGTGCTGCCCAGGTCCGGGTCGGTCGGCGCGGCGTCGCTGGAGAAGCGCACCCAGGCGGTCAGCCGCGCGGCCGCGAAGATCCCGGTCTGCCACCGCGCGGGCAGGTCCGGGCGCGGGATCAGCTCTCCGTGCGCGGCGCCGTGCAGTTTGCGGAAGACGGCGCGCTCGGCCGGTGGCGGGCCGGTGCGGGTGCGCGCGGCCTGCACCGCACCGATGAACAGGTCCTCTAGCTGCCGTGCGGGGTTCTCGGTCACGGCTATCAGCCTTCCGAAGATCGGGAGGCCGCATGGCCGGAATGCGGAGAGTCACATCTTGTATGCATCCATGCATACAAGGCGTAGCGTCGCCCGCATGACGGCGACGCTCACGGCCCCGATCGCGATCCCTGCCACGCGCCCCTGGATCTCCGTCTACGCCGTCATGTTCTTCTCCACCTGGGCCGGCAACCAGTTCAGCCCGCTGCTGCTGCTCTACAAACAGCGCGAGCACTACTCCGCGCTCGCGGTCAACGGCTTCCTCGGCGTCTACGTGCTCGGCCTCGGCCCGGCGTTCCTGCTCAGCGGCGCGCTCTCCGACCGCTACGGCCGCCGCCCGGTCATGTTCGGCGGCGTGCTGGCCGCGCTGGCCGCCAGCACCGCGCTCGCGTGCGGCGGCTCCGGACCGGTCATGATCTGCACAGGCCGGTTCCTGGCCGGGATCGCGGTCGGCACCGCCACCTGCGTCGGCACCAGCTGGCTCAAGGAACTGTCCGCGCCGCCGTTCGACCCGCGCGCGGACGCCGGCTCGGGCGCGCGCCGGGCCACCACCTCATTCGCGCTCGGCTCGGCCACGGGCGCGCTGGTCGCGGGCCTGATCGCGCAGTGGGGGCCGTGGGCGCTGCAGCTGCCGTACCTGATCCACGTCGCGCTGACGCTGCCGTTCGCCTGGCTGGTGCTGCGCGCGCCGGAGACCGCCGGCTCGCCCGGCCCGCTGCGCGACCGGTTGCGCGTGCCGGCCGTCGGTCACCGCCGTTTCCTGCGCGTGGTCGCGGTCGCGGCGCCGTGGCTGTTCGTCGCGCCGTCCCTCGCCTACGGCTACCTTCCCGTGCTGCTGGAGAAGACCACCGGCACGGTCGGCATCGCCTACGCCACGCTGCTCACCGTGATCGCGCTGGGCATGTCCGCGCTGGTCCAGCCCTGGGCCAAACGCCTGGACCGGATGGACAGCGCGCGCGGCCTGGTCATCGCGATCTCGCTGATCACCGTCGGCGTCGCGCTGGCCGCGACCGCGAACCACCTGCAGTCCTGGATCGCCGGCCTGGGCGTGGCCGTGGTGATGGGCTGCGGCATCGGCGTCGGCATGGTCTCCGGCATCCTCGAGGTGCAGCGCATCGCCGGCCCGTCCGATCTGGCCGGCCTGACCGGCGTCTTCTACGCGATCGCCTACACCGGCTTCCTCACCCCCACGCTGCTGGCCGCGACCGCCGGCACGCTCGGCACCACCGGCCCGCTGCTCGCCGTGACCGCGATCGGCCTGCTGTGCGTGCTCGCCCTGCTCACCGCCTACCGCAAACACCTGCCCACCCGCTAAACCAAGATCAAAATCTTGCCACGGTACGGCCGGTCAGCACCCGATCCGGCCAACGGCAAGAAGCCGCCACCGCACTCGGCCTGCCGCTCCCCCTCGTGATTCCGGCCGGAACGCCTGGGACGGACGGGCGACCCTGCGTGGGCGACACGCCGTCACCACCCGCGAAACCCACCCGTTGGGCGGGCAAGGGACGTCCGGGACGACGGTGGGGTACGACTGTGGCTTTTTGGCGACGCGGCGGGCAGGGCACCAAAGGGCAGCACGACGAGGTGGTGATGCTCGGCCGGGAGGTGGTGGCGGCCGCGTACCCCTCGGAGCTCGAGATCTTCGACGACGTCGCCGCCGAACTGCGCCGCGGCCGCGCGCTCGCCACCCGCCCGCTCCGCGCGCCGGTCGGCATGGGCGTCGACCTCAGCGCCGTCTCCCCCGCACTGCTCGCCGTGCTCTCCTTCCTGGCCGCCGCCACCGTCACCGGCGCGGTCGAATGGACCGTCGCCACGATCGGCGACACCGGCCGCCGACGCCTGGCCGCGCTGATGACCCGCCAGTCCCCGGCCGTGGCGCTGGACGCCGACGAGGAGTCGGCCGTCTACGCCGAGGTCGTCGCCGCCGCCGAACGCCACGGCCTGGACCGCGGCCGCGCCGAGACCATGGGCGCGGCGGTGATCGGCGCCCTCCGCCTCCGCGGCGGCCGGGAGTGACCGCTGACTGGCATCCGCTCTCCCTGCCCTCACCGGCCCGCGGCCGCTACGCGCTGCTCGTGCTCGTGCTCGTACTGGCGGGCGCGTTCGGCGGTAACTCCGTGGCGGCCCAGCTGGAGGCGGGCCCGTGGTTGCAGGCCTACGCCCGGTGCGCCCCGCTGCTCGGCAAGGCCGCCGACTTCCCGGCCTTCGTGGACTGCATGTCCATGATGGAGCGCCGCCGCCTGCTGTTCATGCTGAGCGGTGCCGTGCTGGTCCTGGCGCTCGGGCTGATCCTGATGGCGCTGCTGCCATGCCTGCTGGCGCGCCGCGCCGGTCCGCTGCGTGCGGCATCCACGGACTGGCAGACCCGGGCTGCGGCGCTGGCCGCCGAGGGCGGGCTTCGCCGGGCACCGCGCGTGGTGTTCGGCAACTGGCGGCTGAGCGAGGCCTTCACCGTGCGGCTGCCGACCGGGCTGCGCATCGTGTTGCCGCACGGTGCGAAGAGGCTGCCGATGGCGGAGTCCGACGCGCTGCTGCGGCACGAGCTCGCACACATCGCCGCCGGGGACGTGACGCTGGTCTGGCTGACCCGCGGCGTCTGGTGGGCCGTGACGCCGGTGCTGCTGGCGGCACCGCTGATCGTCTACGGCAGATCATTCCTGACAGCACTGGGCGGCCCGCTGCCGATGACGATCGGCGACGCCGCCAGCTCGTTGATCTTCATGATGCTCATTCCCTACTGGGGGACCTATCTCGCGCGGGTCGCGTTCCTGCTGGCCGTAGCCGGGTTGCTGGCGCTGTCCGTGCTGCGCTCCCGCGAGCACGAGGCGGATCTGCGGGCGGTGCGGTTCGTGGGAACGGACGGGCTCGGCGCGCTGCTGCGCCGCGCCGTCCCGGGCAGGAGTACGCGGCTGATCCTGACCGCCTGGTCCCGGGTGCGCGCGCTGCACCCGGGACCGGAACGCAGGATCGCCGTGCTGCACGCGCCCGGCTCCGCGCTCGGGCTGCGGCCGGTGGACGCCCTGGCCGCCGGCCTGCTCGCGGCGATGACGCTCGGCGCCCTGAGCCACGTCTTCATCAACTCCCGGCTCGCTCTCCTCGGTGTCGCCGCCAATCGGCTCGTCGAGACGCCCGCCGCGCTGCTACTGGCCGTCGCCTGGGGCACGGCTGTGTGGCGCGCCGCGTTCGCCGCGGCGGCGGACGGCCGCCCATTGCGATTCAGGGCGGCACTGTTCGCACTCGGCACCGGCCTCGTCATCGGCTCGGCAGCCCAGATCTGGGACGTCCACCTCGCGCTGAGTAACACCTACAATCGCCCTGCCATGCTGCTGTTCGTGCCGCTACTGGTCATGGGCGCGGGTGGCGTGGTCATCGCGCTCGCCCGGTGGTGCGCGACGCGGCGCGCGGGCCGCCCGCTGCGCCGTGCCGAACGCGTCCTGGCCGGCGTGGTCACGGCTGCCGTCTTCGTCGGCGGCTTCTGGTCCGGCGCGGGGATCGGCCTGCTGAGAACGGTCGGGAGCCTCGGAACCGGACCGGACCCGCTGTACCGCGCGGTCGTGATCTCCGCGCTGTCCCGCTTCACGATCGCCAACGCCGCTGCCGCACTGACCTGTATGGCGCTCGCCGTCGGCCTGATGGTGCTGCGCAAGCCGGACCGGCCGGCCGTGCGCGATGCCGGCCGGACCGCGCTGCTCTGCCTCGCGTCAGCCACCACCGCTTCGGCGCTGCGCTGGGCGACCCACGGCCCGCTCGACAGCCTGGCGATCCATCAAGCGGAACGAGACGCGTGGGCCGCCGTCGCCGCCGGCCTCGCCGTGCTGGTGGTGCTGGTCGCCTGTCGTGGTTCGGCGGCGCTGGGTGCGGTCATGATCGCCGCGCCGCCCACCATATTCGTCGTCGCCGCAGCTTGCTGGCTGCCTCACCTGGGGACATGGACCCGCCCGGTCGGATCGGCGCTCCTGTACCTCAACCAGCCGTCCTCCGCGTTCGCCCTGATCGTGCTGCTCCTCGGTCTGCCGTTGGCCCTGCTCCCCCGCTGGCGCCTGCGACTCGTCGACGGCGCAGGTGGCCTGATCCTGCTGCCGCTCGCCGGCGCCGTCGTGGCCGCCGCACTGATCGCCCTCATGCTCGCCGCGGGCGAATTACTGCTGGTCCCGGTGCTGTGACCCGGTCCGCACCGTTGATCATGCGGAACCCGCTGCCCCGCCTGGAACTCTTCGCCGTCACCCGTTCCTGAGCCGGTACCGGGGTACCACGGCGGCAGGGCACCGCGGGTGGATGGCGCGGCCGTGCCGTCTCCGTAGCGTCGAAGACATGATCGAAACCAAGAAACGCGCGTGGCGACGGGCCGCCGCGGCACTGCTGGCGAGCACGCTGCTGGCGGCGGCCGCCGTCACCGGTGCGCCCGCCGCGGCCGCCGCCCGGACCGGCGTCTTCTACACGCAGACGCTGACCTGGACACCCTGCGACGACAACGAGCTGGTGCTGGACTGCACGGACGTCACCGTCCCGGTGGACTGGTCACACCCCGCGGGCGAAACGATCTCCCTGCGGGTGCACCGGCACCGGGCCGCCGAGCCCGGCCGCGGCTCGCTGCTGCTGAACCCGGGCGGCCCCGGCGGCCCCGGCAAGCCGTTCCTGGAGTTCGCGGCACGCCTGTTCAGCAGGCCGGTGATCGACGGGTTCGACCTGGTCAGCTTCGATCCGCGCGGGGTCGGCGAGTCCTCGCCGCTGCGCTGCCCCGCCGAGGCCGACGCGGCCTTCCTGGCCTCGGATCCCTCACCGGACGACCTCCGCGAGCGGATCGCACGGGAGCAGGCGACACGAACGTGGGTGCGCGCCTGCCGGGCCGCGTCCGGGCCGCTCTTCGATCACGTCGACACGGTCAGCGCCGCCCGGGACCTCGACGTGCTGCGTGCCGTGCTCGGCGACGAGAAGCTGTCGTACTACGGCGGCTCCTACGGCACCCGCCTCGGCCTGCGGTACGCGGACCTGTTCCCCACCCGGATCGCGCGCATGGTGCTGGACGCGGTCGTCGATCCGGCACAGGACAACCGGGCCTTCCTCACCGACGTGGCCAAGGGCGAGAGCCGGGGCCTGGACGCCTACCTGAGCGGCTGCGACGACCGGGCCGGCTGCCCGTTCCACGGACTGTCCCCGGCGCGGAGCCGGGCCGCGGTGGCAGCACTGTTCAGGGCGGCCGATCGCCGACCGGCCGAGCAGCTGCAGCTGGTCAACCTGACCGAGGAGCACCTGTCCGACCCGTCCGGCGCTCCCGGACTGGACAGCCTGTTCACGGCCGTGCGGGCCGGTGACCACAGCGTCATCGCACCGGACCCGGACACCCGCATCGACTTCAACGCGATCCAGTGCCTGGACCTGCCGGACCACCGCGACGCGGCCCGGATCATGGCGGACACCCGCGCGCTGACGCGGGAATGGCCGGTGTTCGGGCCGGAGGTCATGTCCGGCACCCCGTGTCCACAGTGGCCGCACGGGGGCGGTGCCGGCCCGCATCCGGTGACCGCACGCGGCTCGGTGCCGATCGTGCTGATCGCGGGCACCGGTGACCCCGCGGCGCTCTACGAGTGGGGCCGGTCCGCCGCCGCCGCGCTGGAGAACGGCCGGCTGCTGACCCGTGTGGGCAACGGGCACGGATCCTACGTCTACGGCGCCTGCCGCCCCGAGGTCGACCGCTACCTGCTCGACGGCGTGCCGCCACCCCGGGCCGGCGCGGTGTGCGATCCGGCCTGATCAGGCCAGCCCGTGCCGATGCGCCCAGATGACCGCGTGCACCCGGTCCCGGGCCTGCAGCTTGGCGAGGACCCGGCCCACGTGGGTCTTCACCGTCGACTCGGAGAGAAAGAGCGCGGCGGCGATCTCCGGGTTCGACAGCCCGCCGGCGATGGCGACGAGCACCTCGCGTTCCCGTCCGGTCAGCGCCTCCAGCAGGCGGGCGCTCTCCGGCGGGCTCGCGGGGCCGGTCTGGTAGTGGTCCAGCAGCGTACGGGTGATCCGCGGGGACACCACCGCCTCGCCGGCCGCCACCGTACGCACCGCGCGCACCAGATCGGCCGAGCTCGCGTCCTTGAGCAGGAAGCCGCTCGCCCCGGCACGCAGACCGTCGAAGGCGTACTCGTCCAGGTCGAAGGTGGTCAGGATGAGCACCCGGGTCTCGGGGCCCTGCGCCACGATCTCCCGGGTCGCCCCGATGCCGTCGAGCACCGGCATCCGCACGTCCATCAGCACCACGTCCGGCCGGTGCAGGCGGGCGAGCCGGACGCCCTCGCGGCCGTCACCGGCCTCCCCGACGATCCGGAGGCCGGGTTCCTGGCCGAGCACCATCGCCATGCCCTCGCGCACCAGGGCCTGATCGTCGACCAGAAGGACCGTCGTCTCGTCCATCAGCTTCCCTCGTCCGGCTGTGGCAGCGTCACGTGCACGGCCCATCCGTGCTCCGCGCGGGGACCGGCGAGGACCGTGCCGCCGTACAACGAGATCCTCTCCCGCAGTGCGATCAGGCCCTGCCGTGCGCCCACCGACGACGCCGGTCCGGAACCCTGTCCGTCGTCGGTGACCTCGACGAGAATCGGGTCGGCCCGGTAGTCCAGGCCGACCAGCACCTTCTGCGCGCCGTCGGCGTAGCGCAGCGCGTTGGTCAGCGACTCCTGCACGGTACGGAAGATCGCGTTGCGCAGGCTCGGTGACGCCGGCTCCGGGCCCTGCCGGTCGACCGTGACCGGCAGGCCGGCGCCGCGGAACGTGGCGACCAGCGTGTCCAGATCCTGGGCCGGCCGCGCGTCCTCGCCGGGCGGGCCGTCGCGGAGCACCCCGAGCAGCCGGCGCATGTCCACCATCGCGGTACGGCCGACGCCGGCGATCCGCTCCGAGGCCGACTCCGCGCGCGCCGGATCCGTCCTGGCCACCGCGGCCGCGCCGTCGGCGAGCCGCACCATCACGGTCAGGCTGTGCGCCACGATGTCGTGCAGGTCGTGGGCGATCCGCGTGCGTTCCCGGGCCGCGGCCAGCCTGCCCTCCTGCTCCTTCTCCCGGGCGAGCTGCTCCGTACGGTCGAGAAGGGCCTGGAGATATCGCCGCCGGATCCGCACGTTCAGGCCGGGCAGCACCGAGATCACCGCGATCACCGTGTAGGCGACGGCCGTGTCCTGCCACGACCGCGGCCCGGGATTGACGGCCACCGCGGCGGCCAGGACGGTCACGGCCAGCACCGCGCCGAGCATCGCGTCCCGGGTGGGCCGGTAGGCGGCGAGGGCGTAGAGCGCGCAGGCGAGCGCGACGCCGACGAAGTGGTCACTCAGCAGGGTGCCGGCCGCGGTGACGGCCAGCACGGCCCACCACGGCCGTGACCGGCGGATCAGCATGGTGGCCGCCACCACGGTGTTGACGGTCCACCACGCACCCTCGACCGGTTGCGGTATGCGCAGTCCGCCCGCGTCGTCGAAGACCCACACCCAGCAGAGGGCGGCGAGCAGTGAGTCCACCAGCCGGGGATGACGGGCCCAGAACGCGCGCACCGCGCCTGCCGGTCTCGGCAGGCGCGGTGGCTCAGCTGATTCGCCCACAATCAGGCATCCTGGCGTACCAGCGCCAGTCCGCCAAGCACGAACGGCACCGCCAGCCAGACCGCGACGGTGAGCGCGTCGGCGAGCAGCGGCCCGGTGAACAGGCCGTGGGCCGCGTGGGTGAAGCCCAGCTCCTCGATCGGGCGCCGCAGACCGTCACCCAGCAGGCCGAGCACGCTCGGGAGCACGAAGACGACGCCCAGGCCGAGGCCGACGCCGGCGGCCGTGCTGCGGACCGCCAGACCGACCGCGAACGCGAACAACGCCACCAGGATCAGGTATCCGACGTGCGCGGCGAACCCGCCGAGCACGTCGCGCGCGGCGGGGTGCAGCCCGAGCGCGCGCAGCGCCGGGACGCACACGACGTACGCGACGGGCAGCGACAGCACCGCCAGTGACGCCGACACGGCCGTGACCACCACGGCCTTGGCCGCGATCACCCGCAGGCGCGCCGGCGCGGCCGCGAACGTGAGCCGGATCGCGCCGCGCGAGTACTCCGACGTCATGGCGAGCACCGCGATCACGAGCAGCGCGATCTGCCCGCCCATCGACCCGAACTGGAACACCACCTGCGGAGCCTCCTGCGCGGACGGCGGGTTGTCCGCCGTGAGGAAGATCGCCGGCAGCAGCGCGCCCGCGGCCGTGAGGACCACCACCCCGGCCGCGCCGAGCCAGAACGATCGCAGCGACCTCAGCTTCAGCCACTCCGAGGACACCAGGTGCGGCAGGCTCAGCCGCTGCCGGTCGTCGGTCCTCATCGGACCTCCTCCGCATCGCGCCGGGTGAGCGTCAGGTAGGCGTCCTCCAGCGAGGCCGGCACGCCGCCGTTCTCCAGCAGCAGGATGCCCATCCCCTGGGCGAGCACGGCGATGCCGGCCGGTTCCATCCCGGTCACCTCCAGCACTCCGTCCGGCAACCGGGTCACCACGGCGTCGTGCCGGCGCAGCAGCGCCTCCAGATCGTCCGGCCGGTCCGCGCGGACGCGGCCGCGCCGGGCGCCGTACCGCGAGGTCAGCGCGTCGACCGAGTCGTCCGCGAGCACCCGGCCGTGTCCGAGCACGATCAGGCGGTGCGCCGTCTGCGCGAGCTCGCTCATCAGGTGGCTGGAGACGAAGACCGTGCGGCCCTCCGCGGCCAGCGACCGCAGCAGCGTCCGGATCCAGATGATGCCGTCGGGGTCCAGCCCGTTCGCCGGCTCGTCGAGCAGCAGCACCGCGGGGTCCCCGAGCAGCGCGCCGGCGAGCCCGAGCCGCTGCCGCATCCCGAGCGAGAAGCCGCGCACGCGCCGGTGCGCCGCGCCCGTCAGCCCCACGTCGTCCAGCACCTCGTCCACGCGGCGGTCCGGGATCCCGTGCGTGCGCGCGAGCACCCGGAGGTGGTTCCGCGCGCTGCGGCCGCCGTGCGGCGCCTCCGGGTCGATGAGGCTGCCCACCACCCGCAGCGGCGCCGCCAGCTTCCCGTAGGGCTTCCCGCCGACCAGGCACGTGCCGGAGGTCGGCCGGTCGAGCCCGACCATCATCCGCATGGTGGTGGACTTCCCGGCGCCGTTGGGCCCGATGAACCCGGTGACGGACCCGGGATCCAGCCCGAAGGACACGTCCTCGACCGCGGTGATCCGGCCGAACCGTTTCGTCACTGCACAGACTTCGATCACGCCTCGACGCTATGGAACCGCCCCCGTCACGCCATCCACCCGCGGTGCCCTCCCGCTGTGGCACCGCGGTACCACAAGATCAACCGCTTGGCCCGGCCCGTGCCCCGCCGCCGGAATCCGCACCGGCCAGGAGGCGACGACCCAGATCAAGATCTAATACATTTCCCGCTTCCGGCGTGGTGGCGGTCAGCATGCTCCCGGCCCTGTAGCCCATTCGCGACGAGCGCCGTGAGCGGCGAGGTTCCGGGAAGTCGTTGCGCGCGGGGATCCAACACCTGATGCCGGATATGTCATCCAATGACCGGAATGGGCAACAGAGTCGCTCCCGCGGGCGGACCTCGCGCCGGGCTCCGCCGGCGCTCCGCACAACGCGAGGAGCCGGTGACGCCGTGGTCCGGCAGAACCGCGGTCGTTCAGGCGCCGGGTGCCCTCGACGCCCGGTCAGCGCGGTCCGGGCTGGACGATCGACTTGCCGCCCCGGTGAGGGCGCTCGACGTACCCCTGGTGCGGGGTCGGCAGTGCCTCGACGCACGCGGCGGAGCAGGCGTTGACCAGCAGTGGCAGCACATCGGTCGCGATCCCCAGCGAGATCCAGACCTGGCGGAAACGGGCCGGGTCGATCGGGCCCGCGCAGACGCTGCAGGCGCTGATCTGCTCGACGCCCCACACGCGCGGGTCGAGGCCGGTCGCCGTGGGCAGCGTGCCCTCCGGCGGCAACTGCGGGAAGTGCGGCCGGAACTTGTAGTTCCCGTAGAGCCCACGGGTGCTCACCGTGCTGCGGCGCAGGCGCGGACAGCGGGTCAGCTCGTAGGGGAACCAGTGCAGCGAGCGCGACGTGTACGGCTCGAACGTCTCCAGGCTCACCATCGCGCCGATCTCCGGCGGGATCCGGACGAGCGGGCTGCCGTACAGCGACAGGTGCGTGACACGGGTCAGCCGCGCGATCTCCGGCGGCAGCGTGACCAGGTCCTGCCGTTCCTCCGGCGTCAGCTCGACCAGCGGCCGGAACACCTCCCGGCCGTCGGCGGCGGCCTCGTCGATCAGCGCGAGCATCCGCCGCCAGCCGGGCAGCGAGGTGTCCTGCCGCTCCCCGTGAAAGAACGACGGCTCCCCTCGGCGGCGGAAACACGTCTCGTCCGCCCGCATCCGGCTCACACCCCGCGCATCCTGCGCGAAGCGGTTGTGCAGCAGGCGGGGCGGCTCGGGTTCGGTCACCGCCCGAGCCTACTGACCTTCCGGCGCCCGGGTAAGGCCGCCTGCGGAGCGGTTCCGGGCACGCCTGCGCGGGCCAGCGCGGCAGAACACAGTGGACGGCAGCGTGCGGCGCGCCCGGCTGTGCCAGAGCGCGAGACCGCCGCGCGCGACCACCCACAGCCAGGACCCGGCCGGCGCGCTGTGGAGCCGGCCGGTGTCTCCGACGGTGCAGCTCGTCGGTGGGGATCAGCGGGTCCAGACCGTGCCGCGGGCCTGGTACTCCAGCGCCTCCTCGACCTTGATCGCGACGTCGGCGCCGAGCTCGCGCGCGACCAGGTGCAACGCCAGCTCGATCCCGGACGTGATCCCGGCGGCCGTGACCAGGTCACCGTCGTCGACCACGCGCGCGTTCTTCACCACGCCGCCGCGCGCGGCCAGCTCGGCCTTCGCGACCGTGTGCGTGGTGCACGGGCGGCCGGTGACCAGCCCGCCCGCGGCCAGGATGATCGCGCCGGTGCACAGCGACGTGACGGTCAGGCCCGGACGGCGGGCCGCGGCCAGCGCCCTCGGCAGCGCGCCGCCGCCGATCTCCGCCCAGATGCCGGGCTCGCCGGGGCGTCCGCCGCCCGGCACCACGATCACGTCCGCCTCCTCGGGCCGCCAGCCGCGCGCGACCCTGACCTCCGTGCCGAACGCGGCCGTGATCAGCCGGGGCCGGCCGAGCACCATGTAGCCGGTGTCGACCGGCCGCGCGCTGTACCAGCCGGCGAGCGAGAACACCTCCTGGGGCGCGATGAAGTCCTGCTCCTCCACGCCGTCGAACAGCACGATCCGTACCCGCAGAGGCTTTTGTGTCTTGGCTTGTGCGGGCTCCGCGGCGAGGAACGTGCCGGCGCCCGCCACCGCGCCGCCCGCCAGAACCGTCCGTCGTCTCATCGTTGCTCCCTCGTCGACATCCGTGATCGCTGTCCGGTGGTCGGGCGATATCAGGACGACGTTCCCGAGGTCCAGACCGTGCCGCGGGCCTGGTACTCCAGGACCTCCTCCGCGCGGATCGCGACGTCGGCGCCGGCCTCGCGGTGGACCAGGTGCAACGCCAGGTCCAGGCCGGACGTGACGCCGGCGGCCGTGACCAGGTCGCCGTCGTCGACCACGCGCGCGTTCTTGACGAGGCCGCCGCGCGCGGCCAGCTCCGCCTTCGCGCCGGTGTGCGTGGTGCAGGGGCGGCCGGCGACCAGGCCGGCCGCGCCCAGGATGATCGCGCCGGTGCAGAGCGAGGTGATCACCAGCCCGGGACGGCGGGCGGCGGCGAGCGCGGCCGGGAGCGCACCGTTGTTGATCTCCGCCCAGATGCCCGGGTCGTTCGGACGACCGAAACCGCCACCGGGTACGACCAGCAGGTCCGCCTCGTCCGGCCGCCACCCGTGATCGACCGCGACCCGGGTGCCGAACGCGGCCGTGACCGCGCGCGGCCCGTCCAGCACCGTGTAGGCGACCTCGATCGCACCGCCGCTGAGCCGCCCGGCCAGCGAGAACACCTCGTACGGCCCGATGAAGTCCTGCTCCTCGACGCCGTCGAACATCACGATGCGTACCCGCAGGGGGTGGTCCGGCGCGAAGACACGGCCGGGCAGCAGCGCGCCCGCCCCCAGGGTCGCGCTTCCTACCAGCAGGTCACGGCGTCGCATGCGGTTCTCCTCCGACGATCGGGCTTTCCGGACAGCCGGATAGTCGGAGGAGGTCCCCGCAAAGTTCCCGCACGTATCGACGGAATTAGATCAGCAGGTCACGCAGTCTCCGGGCCTGCTTGACGACCTGCGAACTCCCGCCGCTGCCGGCCAGCGCGTCGAGGCCCGGGATGACGCCGGTCGCGCCGGACCGGGCGGCACAGTCCGCGGCCAGCGACAGCAGCGCGTGGAACCGGTACCGGCGCTCCTCGTGGGCGATGAGGCCGGGCAGCGCGGCGGCGAGCACGGCCCAGACCGTGGCGTGCGCGCCGGCCCGCGCCGCCTCGCCGAGGACCGCCTCTGCCTGAACCGGCGTGCCGGACCATCGCATGTAGTCGGGCAGCGTGCCGCCGATCGCGCCGCCGCAGCGGGCCGCGTCCAGGTCGCCGCGCGCGGCCAGCTGGAGCAGCGCGTCCACGACGGCCGTGGTGGCGTCCGGGCCGGCGCGGCCGATCGCCTTCGCCAGCAGCGCGTCGAGCGCCGGGCCGGCGGGCCCGTCCGCCTCGGCCAGCAGCGGCAGGTCCCGCCAGAACGGGTCCAGCGCGCCGCCGAACTGCGCGTGGAGCAGCACGGCCAGGTTCTCCCGGTGGACCGGGAGCACGGCCAGCCAGCGCGGCAGCGGCCGGACCAGCGGATGCCAGTGGGTGCCGCCGCTCAGCGGTGCGCCGAGGAGCGTGAACGGGCCGGAGAAGCCGTCATCGTCACCGCTCCACCAGCGGGCGAACCTGGCCGCGTCCGGCGTGCCGAGCGCGGTGGCGGCCGCGGAGATCCGGTCCGGGTCGTCGGGCCGGCGGACCCGCAGCAGCGCCTGGTCGAGGTCCGCGTGGCCGGCCCGCACGCCGTCGCGCGCGTAACCGGTGAGGCGGTCCAGCAGCTCGTCCGCGTCGATCGCGCCGGTCTCGTAGCCGGGGGTGGCCAGCAGGTACGGCACCGGGTCGGTCACGATGCGGACGGCGGCCTCGTGGACCCGCACGGTCCACGTCTCGTCGAAGGCGCAGACGCCGCAGCGGGCCTCCGCGCCGAAGAGTTCGCCGAGCTCCGGCGCCGTGCCGTCCAGCACCGCGGCCAGCGCGAGGTGGATCCGGTCGGGCGGGAGCCGGCCGCCGCGGGTCGCATGGCGCAGCTCCGCGACGAGCTTCTCCCGGTCCCGGTAGGCGTGCCGGACCAGGCCGTCCAGCACCCGCTCCCGGTCGGACGGCGCCGCCTGCTCGTCACGCGAGGCGATCAGCGCGGCAACCTCCTGGGCCAGCTCCACCGGGCTCTCCGGCGCGGGCGCGACACGGCGCGGTGACGAGACCGGCGGCAGCATCTCCGGCACGGCGGTGTCCACGGTGGAGACGCCGAGCACGGCGGACGCGCGTGCGGCCAGGTCCGGCACGAGCAGCGCGACGGCCGCGCGCACCTCGTCGTCCGCCACGCCCGCGTGCGGGGCCACCATCCTCCACGCGTGCTCCTGCAGCACGCTGTCCTCGTTGCCGAACGCGACCGCGACCACCGGGAGAAGCTCCGGCAGCGCGTCCGCCAGCATCCTCAGCTGCGCGCGGACCAGCGTGCGTTCCGGACGCAGCAACACGTCACGGGAGAGCTCGCCGAGCGTCGCGGTGTCCAGGCGGCCGGCCGCGCGCAACTGCCGCAGGATCGCCTGGGCCCGGGTGGCGACCGGCGAGTCCGCGGTCGCGGTCAGGCGCGCCCAGTCCGCGGTCATCGCGGCCAGCTCGTCCTCGGTCGGGGCGACGGCGTCAATCAGCTTCCAGTAGCCGCGCATCTCGGCCGGGCGCCCGCCGGTCAGCAGCCGGCCGGCACAGCGGTCCAGCAACGTGCCGCGGTCGAGCGCGCCGGCCACGGTCCGGGTCCAGCCGTCCCGGTCGCCCTCGACGAGCCGGCCGAAGCCGTCCAGGTCGAGCAGGCGCGGCAGCAGCTCCGGCGTGTACGGATCGTCGGGCAGCGGGGGCAGATCGCTGGAACTCCACTGCTGTGCCTGCTTCTCCAGGCCCCACAGCGCCACGTAGCCGTCACCGGTCGGCACGGCGCATCCGGCCCGCCGGACCAGCTCCGCGGTGAGCTCCAGCAGCGTCTCGCCCGTCCAGTGCGGATAGGACCAGACGCGCGGGACCCGCATGGTGGCGGCCAGCCGGTGCGCGAGGTCGCCGAGCCACGCCGGGTCCCGGCCGGCGAGCACGGGCAGGCAGCGTCCGGAGAAACCACCGCCGGGGCTGTGCCGCCACATGCGCGCGATGATCGCCGCAGCCGTGGCCGGCGTGGGCTGGCAGCCCAGCGCCGCAGCCTCGGTCGCGGCGAAGCGCTCGCGGGCCGGACTGGAGCGATCTCCGGCGGGCAGCGCCCGGAACGCCGCGGTCAGCGGGCGCGCGGCGGCACGACGGGCGGCGTCGTCCATGGTGGACAGCAGCGTCAGGACGCGCGCGTGGTCACCGGCTGCGGCGGCCGCCAGCAGCGATGCGGTCACGGCCGGGCCGCCGGCGGCGGGCACGGTCACTGCCCGGCCGCCAGGCAGTCGCGCAGGCGCTTGGCCTGCTTGACGGTCTGGGAGCTGCCGCCGCTGTCCGCGAGCGCGTCCAGGCCGGGCACCGCACCGGTCGCGCCGGTGCGGCTGACACAGTCCGCGGCCAGCGACAGGACCGCGTTGAGCCGCTGCGGGCGTCTCGGGCGGTCGATCAGGCCGGGCAGCGCGGTCTGCAACAGGCCCCACACCAGCTGGTACGCCCCGGTCCGCGCGAGGTCGCCGAGCAGCGCGGCCACCTCCGGCGGCGTGTCGTCGGCCGCGTGGTAGCGGTTGGAGCCGCCGATGATCGCGCCGCAGCGGGCCGGGTCCAGGTCCCCGCGCGCGGCCAGCTGGAGCAGCGCGTCCGTGATCGCGAACGCGTGCGCGGGCTCACCTCGGGCGACGAGCTTCGCGATCATCTTGTCCGTGAGCGGCCCAGCCGGTCCGTCCGCCTCGGCGAGCAGCGGCAGGTCCGGCACGAACGCGTCGTAGCCCTCCCAGCCGGCCACCGCGTCGATCTGCGCCGCGATGTACTCGCGGTACACCGGCACCACGGTCAGCCAGCGCGGGAGCGCGCCGGACGCCAGGTCGTAGTGGTACTCCGCGCGCAGGCGATCGTCGAGCATCGCGAAGCCGTCGGAGAAGCCGTCACGCAGCGCCGGGAGCCGGGTGGCCGGGTCGTCCGCGCTCCGGCCGGCCAGGATGCCGCCGCCGTCGAGCCAGCGGGCGAACCGGGCCGCGTCCGGCGTGCCGAGCGCGGTGGCGGCCGCGGAGATCCGCTCCCGGTCCTCGTCGAGACGCACCCGCAGCAGCGCCTGGTCCAGGTCCGCGTGGCCGGCGCGCACACCGTCGCGCGCGTAGCCGGTCAGGCGCTCCAGCAGCACGTCCGCGTCGATCACGCCGGTCTCGTGGACCGGGGTGGCCAGCAGGTACGGCACCGGATCGGTCAGGATCCGGCGGGCGGCCTCGGCGGCCCGGAGCAGCCAGGCCCCGTCGAAGACGCAGTGCGCGCAGCGGTGGTGCCTGTCGCCCTCGGTCATCCCCGGCGGCGGGGCCGCGCCGGGCTTCCTGCGCTCCAGCACCGCCATCAGGAGGTCGCGGAGCTCGTCGGGCAGGTGCCGGTCGGCGCGCACCACGTGCCGCAACTCGGCAGCGAGCTTCTCGCGGTCGTGGCGGGCGTGCCGGACCAGGCCGTCCAGCACCCGCTCGCGGCCGGCCGGGGACGGGCTGCGGGAGGCGAGCAGCGCGGCGACCTCCTGGGCCAGCGCGACCACGCTGTCCGGCGCGGGGTCGAGGCGGCGCGGCACGGAGATCGGCGGCAGCGTCTCCTCATAGGACGACGCGCCGGAGGACAGGCCGAGCACGCCGGCGGCGCGGGCCGCGAGGTCCGGCGTGAGCAGCGTGGCGGCCGCACGGACCTCGTCGTCGGCCGCGTCCGCGTGCGCGGCGACGAGCTTCCAGGCCTGCTCCTGCACCGCACTGTCGTCGTGGCCGAACGCGACCGCGATCGCGGGCAGCAGCACGGCGACGTCCGCCGGGGCGCGATGGGGCGCGGTCGTCATGGACGAGGTGCGGCGCGATGCCGCAGAGGCGCGCGGCCCCGCCGCGTCCGCCGAAACGCGGCGCAGCGCACCGGCCAGCAGCTTCAGCTGCGCGCGGACCACCACCCGCTCCGGGCGCACCAGCACCTCGCGCGAGGTCTCCGCCAGCGTCAACGCGTCAAGATGCCCCGCCTCCCACAGCCGTTGCAGAATCGCCTGCGCGCGCCCGGCCACCGGCGTCTCACCGGTCGCGGCCAGACGCGACCAGTCCGGGATCAACCCGACCAGTTCCTCCTCGGTCGGCCCGATCGCGTCCAGCAGCTTCCAGAGGCCGCGCGTCTCCCCCGGCTTCCCGCCGATCAGCAGCCGCCCGGCGCAGAGCTCGATCAGCGTCCCGCGTGCGATCTCGCCGCTCTCGGTGAGCGACGCCAGAACGTCGCCGAACTCGGACCGGTCCAGGAACGTGCCGAGCCCGGTCACCTCCATCAGGCGCGGCAGCAGCACCGGCGTGCGCGTGTCCGCCCGGAACGGCGTGGCGTCGCGCGACCGCTGCCACAGAGCCAGCGCCCACTCGGTCACGAAGCCCTCGCCGGACGGCAGGCCCCCAACGGAGCGCTCCGGGCCGTCGGCAGACCGCCCGACCCCGTCGGCGGAGTGCCGGAGCAGTTCGTCGATCAGCGCGAACAGGTACCCCTCGCCCATGCCGCCGTACGGCCACTCGGCCGTGGGCCGGACCCGCAGCGCCGCGGCCAGCCGGTGCGCGACGTCCGCGAGCCACGCCGGATCCCGGTCGGCCAGCACCGGCAGCAGGCGGCTGTCGAGGTGGTCGTCGTCCCGCCGCCACACGCGCAGGATCCAGGCGGCGGCCCCGGCCGGGGCGGTGTGGCAGCCGAGCACCGCCACCTCGAGCGCCGCGCGCCGCTCGCGGGCCGGCTCGACCCACTCCTCCGGCAGCTCCCGCCAGGCCGTGGTCAGCGCGCGCACCGCGCCGCGGCGGGCTGCGGCATCCATGGTGGGCAGCAGCGCGAGCACGCGGTCCCGGTCACCGGCCGCGGCCGCGGACAGCAGATCCTGGGTCATGGCCGCTCCTCGCGAGGGACATATGCGCATAGATGAGCCGAAGATGTCACCGCGGGAGCGTAGCGCGGCCCTCCGACAGAACCACCCGCCATTGACATTTATCAATGCCAATGCCTAGGGTGCCCGAAAAGGTTTTCGGCACTCGAAGGGGCACGAATCATGAGATCCATGCGAAGACCGGCTCTGGTGGCGGGCATGATCGCGATCGCGATGGCGGCCTCGGGCGCGATGGTGGCGACCGCACACGCGGCCGCCGCGGGCTGCCGGGTCGTCTACTCGACGCCGAGCCAGTGGGGCGGCGGCTTCAGCGGCACCGTCGCGGTGACCAACCTCGGCGACGCGATCAACGGCTGGCGGCTGACGTTCTCGTTCCCGGGCTCGCAGCAGATCAACCAGCTGTGGAACGGGTCGTACACCCAGTCGGGCGCCGCGGTCACGGTGACGAACGCGTCCTGGAACGGCGCGCTGGCCACGAACGCGGAGGCGAGCTTCGGCTTCAACGCCACCTACAGCGGCAGCAACGCGGCGCCGGCCACGTTCGCGCTCAACGGCGTGACCTGCACGGGAAGCGCCGTACCGACCACACCGGCACCGACGACACCCGCGCCCAGCACCTGGAACCCGCCGTCCCACCTCTCCAGCGCGCTCAACGCGGTCTGGAAGCATCAGGAGGACACCTACGGCGACCTCTACGGGTTCCGCAACTACATCTGGGACCAGTTGATCGCGGCGCAGGGCAGCATCAACTACTGCGTGCGCTGGGACTCCAGCGCGCCGGTCAGCGCCGCGCTGCGGGACCAGATCGAGGTCAAGCTCGGCCAGCAGTTCAACAAGTGGATCGCGGCGATGGCCGGGTTCGACGGCTTCCCCTACACGAACGTGCCGGTCAACGTGGTCGGCTGGGCGGTCCGGGACCGCAACACGCTGCAGTGGACGGACAACTCCGTCGACATCTACGTCGGCAACATCCGGGAGAACGCGCCGCAGTGCGCGGAACCGTGCGGCCGCTTCTTCCACCAGAACGGCCAATACCCCAACTGCCCCGGCGGGTACGCCCACCACTACGACATGTCGCTCTGGCTCACGGCCGGCATGGCCGGTGGCGCGGGCGGCGACTGGGGCCAGCGCGTCGGCAGCGAGTACTACGTGAACTCGCTCAACCAGGAGAACCAGCACATCCTGCTGCACGAGATCGGCCACGGCCTCGGCCTGGACGACTTCTACGACTGGGACCCGGGCGTCGGCGGCTTCCTGATGATGGCCGGCAGCGCGAGCCAGATCACCGAGTTCGACACGTGGATGGCCCGCGACTGGTGGCGGCACCTGAAGAACCGGTACGGCCTATGACCGGCGCGCCACCCCGGTGGACTCACGCACGATGAGCCGGGTCGGCATGCGCACCACGCCGGAGGAGGGATTGCCGTCGAGCGCCGCGAACAGGTGCTTGACCGCGGCCGCGCCGAGCTGTTCCAGGTTGAGGTCGACCGTGGTCAGCGGCGGGCGGCACTCGGCGGCGATCACCTCCCAGTTGTCGTACCCGACCACGGCCACGTCGTCCGGCACGCTGCGGCCGAGGTCGCGCAGCGTCTCCGTGACGCCGTACGCGATCTGGTCGCTGCCGCAGAAGATCGCGTCCACGTCCGGGTGGGTGGAGAGCAGCATGGCGGCCGCGTGCCGTCCCCACCGCTGCGACCACTGGCCGAACAGCGGCTCGCCGACCAGGTCGATGCCGGGCTCCGACAGGAACGCGTCGGCCCTGTCCCGTGCGGCCCGATAGCCGTGGTCGCCGGTGATGTGCGCGATCCGGCGGCGGCCGAGCGACACCAGGTGCCGGGCCGCGAGCCGGGCGCCACCGGCGTCGTCCGCCACGATGGACACGTCGCCCGGGTCGTCGGACTCGCAGTACACGTAGACGACCGGGACCGGGATGTCGTGGGTCAGCGAGGGCCGGACCTCGTTCGCGTCGCCGAGGATGATGAAGCCGTCGACCTGCCGGGCCAGCAGCGTGCGGATGTAGTGGCGGCGGCGGATCGCGTCGCCGCGCGCGTCGCAGAGCAGCACGCTCATCTGCTCGTCGCCGAGCGCGTTCTCCGCGCCGAGCAGCACCGGGATGGTGAACCGGGCCGCGGACAGCTCGTCGGTGAGCAGGCCGATCGTGCGCGTGTGCCCGGAGATCAGGCCGCGGGCCAGGATGTTCGGCGAGAACTTCAGCTCGTCCGCGGCGGCCTGCACGCGCTGCCGGGTGGCGGGCGCGACCTCGCCGCGCGCGTTCAGCGCCTTGGAGGCGGTGGCGACCGAGACGCCGGCCAGCCGGGCCACGTCGGTCAGGGTCACGGCCTGCGTCCGCGCCACGCGTACCCCCGAAAGATCGAAAGGTTTTCGGGTCAGCATAGCCGCCGATTGCGGCGGACATCGCCACGACATCGACCGTTGACAGTGGAGTAACCCGGTGCCAGGATTCCCGAAAAGGTTTTCGACGACCCGTGGAGGACCGGCGTGACCGCAGTGGAGCATGGACCCGTCGTGCCGTCGTCCGGCGCGTTCCGGCCGGTGTCGCCGGAGGCCGTGCGCCTGGTCGGCGACGGGTTCTGGGCGGACCGGCGCGCGATCAACACGGCCGGGATCATGCCGCACGCGCACGCCTGGATGGACCGGATGGGCTGGATCGGGAACTTCCGGACGCCCGGCACGCACGCCGGCCGCGAGTTCACCGACTCGGAGATCTACAAGCTGCTCGAGGCCTACTGCTGGGACGACGCCGACCACGCCACCGAGATCGCCGCGCTCACCGCGCTGCTGGTCGAAGCCCAGGACAAGGACGGCTACCTGGGTACGGCGTACGGCCGCGACGGCCAGCAGAAGCGCTGGTCCGATCCGAACTTCGGGCACGAGCTGTACTGCCTCGGCCACCTGATCCAGGCCGGCGTCGCCGCCGCGCGTACCGGCAAAGCTCCTGATCTTGTCGAGGTGGCCCGCAGGGCCGCCGACCATGTGACAGGGAACGCGACCGTTCTCTGTGGGCACCCGGAGATCGAGACCGCGCTGGTCGAGCTGTACCGGGTGACCGGCGAGGCGCGCTACCTGGAGACGGCGAAGGACCTGATCGACCGGCGCGGCCACCGCACGCTACCGGAGCACGAGTTCGGCTGGACCTATTTCCTGGACGACACGCCGGTCCGCGAGGCACACAGCCTGCGCGGGCACGCGGTCCGCGCGCTCTACCTGGCCGCGGGCGCGGTGGACGTGGCCGTGGAGACCGGCGACACCGAGCTGCTGGACGCCGTGATCCGCCAGTTCGACCACGCGCTGGCGCGGCGCACCTACCTGACCGGCGGCATGGGGTCGCGGCACCAGGACGAGTCGTTCGGCGACGACTTCGTGCTGCCGCCGGACCGGGCCTACTCGGAGACCTGCGCCGGCGTCGCCACGATCATGCTGGCGCACCGGCTGCTGCTGGCCACCGGCGACGTGCGGTACGGCGACGTCGTCGAGCGGGTCCTCTACAACGTGATCGCCACCGCGATCGCGGACGACGGCCGGTCGTTCTTCTACGCGCACACGCTGCACCAGCGCACGCCGACCGAGTTCGTCCCGGCGGACCGGGCGCAGCTGCGCTTCGGCGGCGGCCCGCGCGCGCCGTTCTTCGAGGTCTCCTGCTGCCTGCCGAACGTGGCACGGCTGCTGGCCGGCCTGCCCGGCTACCTGGCCACGTCCAGCGCCGAGGGCGTGCAGCTGCACCAGTACGCGAACATGGACGTCACCGCGGGCGGGCTGCGCCTGGCCGTGCGCACGCACTACCCGGACGACGGCGACATCGCGATCGAGGTGCGCCGCGCGGACCAGGGCGAACGCGTGCTGACGTTGCGCATCCCCGGCTGGGCGCACGGCGCCACGCTGGACGGCCGCCTGGTCGAGGCCGGCACGGCCGTGCGCGTGCGCCGCGACTTCGCCACCGGCGACCTGCTGCGCCTGCGCCTGCCGGTGTCGCCGCGCTGGACCCGGCCGGACCCGCGGATCGACGCGGTGCGCGGGTGCGTGGCGGTCGAGGCCGGGCCGCTGGTCATGTGCGTCGAGTCGCTGGACGCGCGGCAGAACCTGGATCACCTCATGGTCGACGCGTCGGAGGCCCCGCAGGCCGCCGCCGTGAAGGGCCGGTTCGCCTCCCCCACCGACGCGCGCTGGCCGTACCGCAGCACCGGCACCGACCGGGGCCCCGCCACCCCGATCGTCGTGCCGCTCGTGCCGTACCACCGCTGGGCCCGTCGTGGTCCCGCCACGATGCGCGTCTGGCTGCCCGTCATGCCGTCCTGACCCCCTGAACAGGAGGTGCCCACGATGCGGATCGCCCTGAGCTCCGCGCTCGTCCTCGCACTCCTTACCGTCCCGGCCGCTCCGGCCCAAGCAGCGCAACCCATCGGATATCCCACGTTCTCCGGTGGCAGCATTCCGGCGGCGCCGGCCGCGCTCTCCACCGGCAGCACCATGCAGGCGATCTACGACGCGGAAGCCGGCGGCACCGACTTCTGGATGGACCGACTGCTGGCCCGGTCCGGCAACGATCCGGCCGGCACGTGGCTGATGAGCCGCGGGCGCGCGGTGTTCATGAAGACGCACACGCCGGGCACGCTGGGCTTCGGCGGGCAGGTGGCGTACTGGGAGAGCATCAACGACCAGTCCGCGTTCACGGTGACCGCGAGCCCGGGGACGTTCACCGAGCAGGTCGCGCAGCGGTGGCAGGCGCCGAGCCACTGGAAGTCCGTGCACACCTCCGGAAATATCCGGATCAATCAGACCAAGTTCATCACGCAGCAG
This sequence comes from Catenuloplanes japonicus, assembly GCF_000717135.1. Taxonomy (GTDB): domain Bacteria; phylum Actinomycetota; class Actinomycetes; order Mycobacteriales; family Micromonosporaceae; genus Catenuloplanes; species Catenuloplanes japonicus. The sequence continues at coordinate 445,529 of NZ_JNXY01000001.1, read as the reverse complement.
AACGTGGCCGTGGCCAACCTGGCGATCACGAACAGCGGGTCCGCCGCGTCAACCTTGAGTCTCAGGGTCACCTCGCCGTATGCCGGCACCGGGTCGGGGAACGAACTGACCGGTCAGGTGAACGTGAAGAACAACCTGACCACGCTGCACCCGCGCCTGTCCGCGGACGGCTTCACCGCCACCTCCGGCGGCCTGAACCGCAGTATCACGGTCGCGCCCGGCGCCACCGTGACCACCAAGGTGGTGCTCGGCTTCGTCGCCAACGAGATCCCGGAGTCGCTCACCGAATACCAGACCTTCCGCGGGTACGCCCCGGACGCCGCCTTCGCCACCCACGTGCGCGCGTACCACCGCTGGTGGGCGCAGAACATCCCGTACCTGGACGTTCCCGAGCCCGCGATCAAGAAGAACATCTACTACCGCTGGTGGCTGATGCGCTTCAACCACCTGGACGCGGACATTCCCGGGCAGGACTTCCAGTTCCCGATCTCGGTCGAGGGCGCGCTCGGCTACAACAACGCGATCGTGCTCACCCAGCCCATGCATATCGATGATCTAAAATACTTGCGCGACCCGGCGTACTCGTTCGGGCCGTGGGTGTCGGTGGGTCAGGTCTCGAAGGGCGGCCGGTTCGTGGACAACCCGGGCGACCCGGAGAACTGGTCGAACTCGTACACGCAGTACATCTCCGAGGCGGCCTGGCGGGCCTATCAGATCCACGGTGGACAGCCGGCGATCGCGGCCCAGCTCGCCCGTTACGCCGAAGGTGACGTGAAGGGCCAGCTCTCCTACTACGACCACGACGACAACGGCCTCATCGAGTACGACTGGGGCGCGCTGACCGGCAACGACGCGGACGCGGTGTCGTTCCACTGGCGTGAGGGAAACCTGGACCGGGCCGAGTCCGCCTACGTCTACAGCAACGCGCTCGCGGCCGCGGCCGCCTACACGGTCGCCGGGGACACCGCGAAGGCGGCGGAGATGCAGGCGATCGCGGACCGGGTACGCACCGCGATCGTGAACGTGCTGTGGAACCCCTCCCGGCAGCTGATCGAGCACCGCCACGTGGCGACGAACGCGTTCGTACCGTGGAAGGAGATCAACAACTACTACCCGTTCTCGGTCGGCGCGATGCCGAACACGGACACGTACAAGCAGGCGTTGCGGCTCTACGCGGACCCGGCGGAGTACCCGATCTTCCCGTTCTTCACCGCCAACCAGAAGGACAAGGCCGCCGCGGCCGCCGCGGGTCAGCCGGGCAGCAACAACTTCTCCACCATCAATTCGACCGTCCAGTTCCGGCTCTACTCCTCCGTGCTGCGCAACTACCCCAACCAGTGGATGAACAACGAGGACTACAAGAAGCTGCTCTACTGGAACACCTGGGCGCAGTACGTCGGCGGGAACACGGCCTGGCCGGACGCGAACGAGTTCTGGGCGGACTGGAACACCTCGGCCCAGACCATCGACTACCGCTCCTGGATCCACCACAACATCCTCGGCAGCAGCAACTGGACCGTGATCGAGGACGTGATGGGGCTCCGGCCGCGCAACGACGCGCAGGTCGAGCTGTCCCCGATCGGGATCGGCTGGTCGCACTTCGCGGCGAACAACCTGCGCTACCGCAACGCGGACCTGTCGATCGTCTGGGACGACCCGGCGGACGGGATCACCCGCTACAACGGCTTCCCGCAGGGCTACTCCGTCTACCTCAACGGCACGCGCGCGTTCACGGTGGACCGGCTGACCAGGGTGGTCTACAACCCGGCGACCGGCGCGGTGACGCTGCCGTCCGGCGGGACGGTCACCTACAGCGCGGCTGTGCCCGGGATCCAGGCGCCGGCGCAGGTCACCCAGAACGGCGCGCGGGTGGTGGACATCTTCGCGAAGTCCGGCACGCACCTGAGCGCGAGCAACGCCTTCAAGGGCGCGACGACCGGCGCGTCCTACACCGCCTCCGGCACGTCCGGCGCGGCCGCGGTCGACGGTTACCCGATCAACGAGCCGATCTGGGGCACCTACCAGTCGCCGAACGCCACGGACTGGCTGGAGGTCAACCTCGGGACCGCGCGCACGCTCGGCGAGGTGCGCGTCTACTTCCGCAACGACCGGGCCACCAACCGCTACCGGCCGCCCACGTCGTACACCGTCCAGTACTGGAACGGCACCGCCTGGGTGAACGTGGCGACCCAGGCCGCGCCGAGATCCAACTACAACACCGTCCGGTTCAGCGCGGTCAGCGCCGTGCGGTTCCGGATCCAGGTGACCCACGCCTCCGGGTTCAGGACCGGAATAACGGAGCTGCAGGCTTATACCCCTTAGGAGATAACTGTGAAGAGGTCGATCGCCGCCGTCCTTCTGATGACGGGTGTGGCGGGTTGTGGTGGCCAGGCCGCGGACGACGGGCCGGCGACCGTCACGCTCTGGACCCGGGCCGCGACCGAGACCGTGTCCAAGGCGTACGCGGAGGCGTACAACGCGACACACGAGGACACGGTCGAGGTCACGGCGTACCCGAACGAGGAGTACCCGGCGAAGCTCGCCTCCGCCGCCGGTGCGAAGGCGCTGCCCGACCTCTTCGCCGCGGACGTGGTGTTCGCACCGCAGTACGCGTCCCAGGGCCTCTGGCTCGACATCACCGACCGGTTCGAGGCCCTCCCGGTGGCCGGCAAGGTCGCACCCGCGCACGTCAGGAACGGCACCTGGGAGGGCCGCCACTACGCGGTCCCGCACACGATCGACATGTCCGTGCTGCTCTACAACAAGGATCTTTACACTCGCGCGGGCCTGGATCCCGACAAGCCGCCGACCTCGCTCACCGAGTTCGCGGCGCAGGCCCGCGCGGTCGACAAGCTCGGCGGCGACGTCAACGGCACCTACTTCGGCGGCAACTGCGGCGGCTGCAACGTGTTCACGCTGTGGCCGTCCGTCTGGGCCGCCGGCGGCGACGTCATGAACGACGACGGCACCGCCAGCACCATCAACGGGCCGGAGATGGCCGGCGTGTTCGCGCTCTACCGGCAACTCTTCGACGAGGGCGTGGCCGCGCCCGCGTCCAAAGACGAGGCCGGCCCGACCTGGCTGGGCGCGCTGCAGAGCGGCAACATCGGCATCGCGCCCGCGCCCAGTGTCTGGCTCGGCATCATCGAGGAGAAGGCCGACTTCGCGCTGGGCGTGGCGCCAATCAGCGGGCTGACCGGCGGCGAGTCCACGTTCGTCGGCGGTGACGCGATCGGCGTCGGCGCCACGTCGAAGCACGCGGGCGCGGCCTGGGACTTCCTGTCCTGGACGCTCGGCGACGAGGCGCAGATCGAGGTGATCGCCAAGGGCAAGGGCGTCCCGGTGCGTACGGACCTGGCCGCCAACACGTACGCCACGGCCGACCCGCGCGTGGTCACCATCAACTCGCTGATGGCCAAGGGAAGGACGCCGTACGCGAAGAACTTCAACGCCACCTACAACGACCCGCAGAGCCCGTGGATCGCCACGTTCCGCGGCGCGCTCTTCGGCGACGCGACCGCCTCGCTCACGGACGGCGCGTCGGCCCTGACCGCCTCGCTCGCGAAGTGACGACGACCGTGTCGCGCCCGGCCGTGGCGGTGCGTGCCGCCCCGGCCGGGCCCCGGCGGCGGCGCGCGCTCACCGGGCTGCTCTACGCCGCCCCCACCGCGTTCATGGTCGGCGCGTTCTTCGTCGTACCCCTGGGGCTCGTGGCGTGGATGTCCCTGCACCGCTGGCCGCTGCTCGGCGTGCCGTCGCTGAACGCGCCCGCCAACTACACCGGGTCGACCGGCGACACGCTGCTGACGGACGCGGCCTGGTTCACCGCGCGGTACACCGTGATCATCACGGTCCTGCTGTTCACGACCGCGCTCGGCATGGCCCTGCTGGTGCAACGGAAACGGCCGGGCACCGGCCTGTTCCGCACCGCGTTCTTCCTGCCGGCCGCGGTCGGCTTCGCCTCGGCATCGCTGCTGTTCCTCGGCCTGCTCAGCGCCGAGATCGGCCCGTTCGGCGGCGTGGTCAGCGTCAGCGGCAGTGCGACGACCGCGCTCGGCGCCGCGATCCTGCTGGTGCTGTGGCGCTTCGCCGGGTTCAACATGCTCATCCTGCTCACCGGTCTGCAGGCCATACCCACCGAGGTGTACGAGGCCGCGAAGCTGGACGGCGCCGGCCGGTGGCAGACGTTCACCCACATCACGCTGCCACTGCTCCGGGCCACGATCGCGCTGGTCCTCACGCTGATCGTCACCGGGTCGCTGCTCGCGTTCGACCAGTTCTGGATCCTCACCCGCGGCGGCCCGGACAACTCCACCACCTCGCTGGTGATGGTGATCTACCGCAAGGCGTTCATCGAGCTGGACCTCGGCTCCGCCGCCGCCGTGTCCGTGGTGCTGCTGATCGTGCTCGTCGCCGTCTCGCTGGTGCAACTGGCCGTCCTGCGCGATCGGAGCGCCCCGTGAAGATCCTGCACCCCGTCACCGGTGGCGCGCTCGCCGTCCTCTTCCTGTTCCCGCTGCTGTGGAGCGGCTACGCCTCACTCCGTACCCCCGATGGCTTCGGGTTGGAGAATTACGCCCGCCTGTTCACGGACGACAGCGGCATCCGCGGCTACCACGTGCTCAACAGCCTGACCGTGGCCGCGCTGACCGTCGGCGGCACGCTGCTGGTGGCGACGCTCGGTGGCTACGCGTTCGGGCGGTTCGAGTTCCCCGGGCGGGACGCGCTGTTCCTGGTCACGCTGGCCATCCTGATGGTCCCCTACGCCACCATCCTGATCGCGCTCTACGTGCTGCTCGGCTGGATCGGCCTCCAGGACTCGCTGCTCGGCCTGAGCCTGGTCCTGATCATGTTCCAGCTGCCGTTCGCGATCTTCATGATGCGCAACTCGTTCGCCGCCGTCCCGCGCGAACTGGAAGAATCCGCGCAGGTCGACGGCGCGTCCAGCCTCGGCGTGCTGCTGCGGGTGATGCTGCCCGCGGTCCGGCCCGGCCTGGTGACGGTCGCGCTGTTCGCGTTCCTGTCCAGCTGGTCCGAGTTCTTCGCGCCGCTGATCCTGCTCAACTCGACGGACCGGTTCACCATGACGCTCGCGGTGGTCAACATGCGGACCGCGACGTTCGGGGCGATCGACTACGCGGCGCTGGAGGCCGGGGTGACGCTGATGGCCGTGCCGTGCCTGCTGCTGTTCATGGTGCTGCAGCGCAGTTACGTGCGCGGATTCATGTCCGGCGCACTACGAGGGTGAACTCGTTCCCGTCGGGATCGGTGAGTTCGTCGCTGCCGGCGAGGCCGCTCTCGACGTGGCCGCTCTCGGCGGGGGCCGGGAGGCCGACCTCGAAGCGCTGCGGATTGCGCCCCCGTTTCGGCGCGAGCGGCGGCCCGCCCCACGCGACCTTCGTGCCCCCGAGCGGAGACTGAATCGCCGTCTCCTCGTTCTCGTCCCAGACCAGCGGCCACCCCAGCGTCTCCGCCCAGAACTGGCCGACCGCCCGCGTCCCGTCACAGGCCACCTCACCGAGGAACCCGGTGCCGGCCAGGAAGTTGTTGCCGGCCTCGATCACACAGAACGGGTTGCCCTCCGGGTCGGCCAGCACGATGTGCCCCTCCTCCGGCAGCTGCCCCACGTCCAGATGACTCGCGCCGATCTTCAGCGCCCGGTCGACGGTGTGCTGCTGCTCGTCCGGCGTCGTGCTGGTGAGATGCAGGTGCAGGCCGCGGGTCCCCCGCTCCGGCGCAGGCCCCGCCACGAAGCGCAGGCCGGCCTGCCCGCCCTCCCCCGGAAGGCGCACCCCGTCAGGCTCCCGAATCGGGCTGCGCCCGAGCATCTCCGCCCAGAAGGTCGCAAGAGTCTCCGGCTCGCGCGCGTCGAAGGTCACCGTCAGCGTCCGCATACCCGCACCCTAAGCACGCCCGCCGCAGCCGGACAACCGAGTTCTACCCGGCCGACGCGTCCCCGTGCGGTGCCGCCCAGTACCCCACGCGCGCCGCCTTCGACCACAGATATACCGCGACCAGCAGGATCCAGCCGTACTCCACCAGCGTCCGCTGCCGCCCCGGCCCGTCCACCAGCACGAACAGATTGACCACCGTCACCCCGGTGATCGCGGCCGCCACCCGCCACGCCCGCCCGCGCTCCCGATCCCGCAGCGCCATCCAGATCAGCGGGATCGTCGCCAGGTACAGCCACCCGAACGGGAAGATCGACGGGTAGTCCCCGGCCCGCGGGCTCACCGCGCCGCACACCACCACCGCGCTCGCCAGCAGCAACCGCACCTGCAGCATCCGCCGCAGCCGCAACACCGCGTCCTCCACCGGCTCCACGCCGCCGTGCCGCACGATCCAGAGGTGGTCCACCACGCCGAGCAACCCCAGATACATCTGCGCGTAGACGAAGCTCGCCACCGCGATCAGCATGCCGCGCGTCGCGTCGGCCGGCAGCCACAGCGGCACCACCACGCCGGAGCCCGCCACCACGCCCGCGACCCCAGAACCCCACACCCACGCCGGGGTACGCCGGAGCCCGCGCACCGCCACCACACCCACCAGCACGAACGTCGGCGCCACGATCACCAGCACCAGGACGACCGCCCACAGTGGCCGGCCGTACATCGCCACCAGCAGCAGCCCCACCACCGGCAGCCACACGCCGAGTGTCACCGCGAGCAGCACGCGCGGGAACCGCCGCCGCAGCTCCGCCATCCCTCGATCGGCAACATCGAACACGACGTCCATGCCCACCCCCGTGGCGTCTGTCTCGCGGACCCCATCGATGTTCCCAGACCGGTGCGATCCCCGGATCCCGGGAGACTCGCCGTCTGGCAGGCTGGACCTCCCGACAGCGCCCCACCTCCGCGGAGCCGATCATGAACATGCCAGGCACCCTGCGCACGGTGCTGCGACGCCTCGCGCTCGGCGCGGCCGCGGTCACCAGCGCGCTGATCGTCCTGCTGGCCGGCATGGCGGTGCTCAGCGCCGTCGGCCTGTCGTCCGACCCGCACGGCTACAGCATGTTCGCCGGCATCCTGTTCTCGCTGGTCCTCACACCCGTCGCGCTCGTGCTGTGGCTGGTGTACCAATCCTTGCGGCCCGGCCGATAACGCGTGGACCTTCGCGCCGGACTGCATCAGGATGCGCTGGTGAATGCCTACCTGGACACCGCACGCCTGACCCTGCGCCACGTCACCGCCGACGACGCGGACCTGTTGATCGAGCTGGACAGCGACCCGACGGTCATGCGCTTCCTGACCGGCGGCGAGCCGACCCCGCCGGAGCACATCCGCGCACGTCCATGACGAGCGACCGGTGAGGCTGAGCGTTCCCGCCGCGGAACGCTCAGCCCGCGGGCGCGGGGCTCAGTGCGAGAGGTCCGGCGGCGGCGTGTCGAGCAGGCGGGGATCCGGCGTGGAGGTCATCTTGGACAGTCCGCGCAACGCCCGGATCGCCCACAGCCAGTTGCGGGGGTTGCGCATGTTGAGGCCGCCCATCAGCTGGCGCAGCATGGTCATCGTGTCGAAGTAGGCGCGTTCGGAGACCAGGTTCTCCTGCTCGTCGAAGATGAAGTAGGCGGTCATCCGCATGCGGAACCGTTGACCGGTCGCGGGTATGCCGTTCAGCGGGCCGAGGTGCGTGCCGGTCAGCCAGAACTCGACGATGACCGCGTCCGGGCTGTGCCGCAGCGAGATGAGCTCGTGGTTCTGGTCCGGGAACGCGCCCCGGGACTCGGCCCAGTAACCGCGGACGCCCTCCTCGCCGTCGTAGACCTTCATGGTGGCGATCAGCTCGTAGTACGGGTGCGGGAACGTCGAGATCACGTCGTCCCAGTGCTGGGTGCCCTCGTCGTGGATGTGGTCGAGCACCAGCTTCTCGCGGGCACGGAGCGTCTCGATGTCGGGCATGTCGAAGCGGCCCACGGCGAATCTCCTCATGATCGGGTCGCGGATGGAGCCGTTTTCAAACGGGTTGAAAAGCTCGCTGATCCGAGATAGCTGTAAGCATCCCAATTAGACATTTAAACGCAGCATTCAGGCAACCTGCCCCCGGCAGGACCGTTGGCCGGGCGGCTCTGAAGCTCCGGGGCGTACCCATGGAGGTGGTTGATCCTTTGAAGTGTCGTGCCGGACGCCTCGGACGGTGCACCCCCGCCAGGCCGCGAACGCCACGTTCGCCGCGTGGGCGTCGGCGTGGCGGGTAGCACGGGACAAGTCGGTTTCGCTGCCGGCCACCCGCACGGAGAATGGCCGGCATGGATGAGACGACGCTCGCCAACCGTGCCGCATGGGACAGGGCGTACCAGGGCCAGACGCCCTTCCACGACGAGATGCTCGCCCACGCCGCGACCGGCGCCACGCTCGTACCCAGCGAGCGCACACTGCTCCGGGACATCCTCGCGACGCACCCGACGGTCGTCCACCCGCAGAGCGGCAACGGCCAGGACGACATCGCGCTGTCCCAGGCCGGCGCCCGCCTGGTGATCGGCGTCGACTACAGCCTGCCCGCCGTCCGCGCCGCCCGGAGCCGCGCGGACGCGCTCGGGGTCGCGTGCCGCTACGTGGTCGGCACGGTTCCCGCCGTGCCGCTGCCGGACGGCTGCGCCGACCTCGTCTACACGGGGAAGGGCGCGCTGATCTGGATGCCCGACATCGGCGCGTGGGCCGCGGAGATGGCCCGCCTCGTCCGGCCCGGCGGCCACTTCTTCATCCACGACGGCCACCCCGCCACCGACCTGTGGACCTGGGACCTCGACGAGCCCCGCGTCCGCCCCGACCGCAGCTACTTCGGCCGCTCCTTCGTCTGCGACGACGACAGCTTCCCGGCGGGCGGGGCGGTCATGTGGCAGTGGACGCTGGGCGGCATCGTCACCGCGCTGAGCCGGTCCGGTCTGCAGATCCTGAGCCTTGAGGAGTATGCGGAGCCGTTCTGGCGCATGGGCGGCATCGACGCGGCCGCGTTCCGGGGGCGGCTGCCGAACGCTTTCGCCCTGCTGGCGCGGCGCCCTGAGTAAGGGGATCGTGTCTCACCGAGGACAGCGTCGATGTCCGGCGGTCGTGGCGCCGGTGTCGTGCCGGCCCTAACGCGCCTTCTTCGCCATACGTACGAACGACGCGCCGAGAAACGCTCCGACCGTCATCCCGATCGCCCTCGGGTCCCGAGCGGCTTATATACATACACTCAACGCGACCCGTCCGACGCGGCCGGCCTCGAACGATGCCGCACGACACCGGACCCCTCCCATCAGCCCGGCCGAACGCCTTGGCATCGGACGGGCGGACCGCGTTGCGTCAGGTGAGCAGACCGACCGGCCGACCCGGAACGCACGTTGCGGCTGTGCGGATGGTGGGTGAATTCCGGGAGGGTTCGCGAAAGAGGCGCTCCGGGCCGGCGTGTTGTGCAATCCGCGGGCATTGTTTCGGAGGCGACTGTTGATCGAGTGCCGAGTCGTCTGCGGATCACCGTAGGGATCGGCTGCGCCGTCATGGGACGTGTTGTCGCGGGCGGCCCATGGTCGTGCACCGTTTGCTGACAAGAAACGGTGCGCAAGGCCCGCCGGACCCGCGTGCGTCGGCTTCGGTCGTGATTCGCGCGGGCCGGAGAGAGGCGGCCGGCACGACCCCGCCTGAGCCGTGCCGGCACCGATTGCGTCAGCTGGTCAGGACCATCCGGTAGCGGGCCTCGCCCGACATCATCCGGCCGTAGGCCGCGTTCGCCTCTGCCAGCGGCACCGTCTCCGTGATCGGCCGCACGCCGGTCAGCGCCGCGAATCGCAGTGTTTCCTCGACGTCGCGGGCGGTGCCGGACGGGTGGCCGTGGATCGTCCTGCCGCCGGGCACGAGCTGGAACGGGCTGACCTGGATCGGCGCCGGGTCGACGCCGACGACCAGCAGTTCGCCGCCGGGGCGGAGGCCGTCGAAGGCGGCGCTCATCGCCGGGGAGCTGTTGGTCGTGTTCAGGATGGCCTTCGCGCCGCCGAGGGACTGGATGCGGGCGGCCACGTCCTCGTCCGTACCGTCGATGTAGTGGTGGGCTCCCAGGGACAGCGCATCCGTCGCCCGCGCGGAGCCACGGGCGATCGCGACGACCTCGAAGCCGAGCTTGTTCGCGAACTGGACGCCCAGGTGGCCGAGGCCGCCCAGCCCGAGCACCGCGACCAGGTCGCCGGCCCGTGCGCGGCTGTGCCGGAGCGCGTTGAACGTGGCGACGCCGGCGCAGCCCATCGGCGCGGCCTCGACCGCGGTCAGCGGGTCCGGAATGCGGGCCAGGGCGGACGACGGCACGACCACGGCCTCGGCGAAGCCGCCCGGATAGGCCCACCCGGGCACCTGCAGGCGCTCGCAGTAGATGGCCTCGCCGGCACGGCACGGCACGCAGACGCCGCAGTTGCCGCCGAACCAGCCGACCGCGACCCGGTCGCCGACGTCCCACCCGGAGACCGCGTCGCCGATCGCGTCGATGCGGCCGGCGATCTCGTGGCCGGCGACCAGCGGGAACGTCACGGGGTAGCCGGCGTTGACGAACGCGGAGTCGGTGCGGCACACGCCGCACGCCTCGACCGCGATGCGGACCTGGCCGGGGGCGGGCGAGGGCAGCTCCCGGGTGACGATCTCGAACGCGGCGCCGGGCGCGCTGACCTGTGCGGAACGGATGCTGGGCATGGGAAAACCTCCGGTGGGATGCGGTGTTGCCCCTCCATCACAGCCCCTCGGACGGGGCGGAAAGTCGCGCTGGCTGGGACGGACAGGACCACCCAGCGCGCCTCAGGAACCACGGACCAGGGCGACACTGGGGTACGTGAGCCACAACGACGACCTGCGCGGGTTCCTGCGGTCCCGGCGTGCCCGGCTGCGGCCGGAGGAGATCGGCCTGCCGTCCGGCACGGGAGACAGACGGGTCAAAGGACTCCGGCGGGAGGAACTGGCCGCGCTGGCCGGCGTGAGCGTGGACTACTACGTGCGCCTGGAGCAGGGGCGGAACCTGAACCCGTCGGACGCGGTACTGGACGCGCTGGCCCGCGCGCTGCGCCTCGACGACGCGGAGCGGGCGCACCTGTTCGACCTGGCCAGGCCCGCGGTCACGCGCCGCCGGGCACCGCGCCGGCCGCAGCGGATCGCGGTCGCGACGTACCAGCTGATGGAGACCTTGGATGGTGCGGCGAGCCCGGCGCTGCTGCTGGGGCGGCGGATGGACGTGCTGGCGATCAACCGGACCGCCCGCGCCCTGATCGGTGATCTGCACGCGCTGCCTGCCCGGGAGCGCAACTACGCGCGGTTCGTGATCCTCGACGAGAATGCGCGCGAGCTGCACGCGGACTGGGCGACGATCGGGGCGGAGACGGTGGCGGCGCTGCGGCTCTACGCGGGGCGGCACCCGGACGATCCGGACCTGTCCGCCCTGGTCGGCGAGCTGTCCGTGCGCAGCGAGGCGTTCCGGCGGTGGTGGGCGGATCACCAGGTGCTGGCCCGGACATCGGGGACGAAACGGTACCGGCACCCGGTCGTGGGCGAGCTGACGCTGACCTACCAGGCGCTCACGTTGCCGGACGACGCGGAGCAGACGCTGTTCGTCTACACCGCGGCCGCGGGGACGCCCGCGCACACGGCGCTACGGCTGCTGGCGCAGTGGACCGCGCAGCCGTCGGGGGCGATTCGCGAACGCGTCTGACACCGTCGTACTCATTTGGGATGCTCGGCTGGTGGGAATGAGGCTGGTGGGCTTCCGGGTGCCGGCGGCCGGGACGCGCGCGCTCCGCGACGACCCGGCGCGGGTCGCGGCCATGATCCGCGGCGGCGACCCTGCCGGCCTCGACCTGGACAAACTCTGGCACCTCCTGCACTACCTGATCACCGGCACCGCGTGGGAGGTCAGCCGCGGCGCCGGCCAGGCCATCCTCGGCGGCGAGGAGATCGGCGGCGACGACGGGCACGGCCACCCCCGGCTGCTCACGCCGGACGTGGTCGCCGAGGTCGCGGATGCGCTGGACACGCTCGCCCTCGCGACGCTGCGCGCCCGGCACCGCCTGCAGTCGCTGACCGCGGCGGACATCTACCCGAACGTCTGGGACGACCCGTGCTGGGCCGACTTCGACGAGATCGTGGTGCCGTTCCTCACCGCGCTGCGGCGTTTCTACCGGTCAGCGGCGACCGCGGGGGATGCGGTGGTGCTCGCGCTGACCTGACCGGTCTACCGTGGGTTCCGCACGAACAAAGATCTTCGCGGGGGTACGGATGAGGGGCGCGTCATGACGGAGGAGAACCTCTGGCTGCGGCAGATCGCGGCGAACCCGGATCACTCGCGGTGGTACATCCAGCGGTTCCGGGACATGGCAGCGCAGGGTGCCGACCTGCACGGCGAGGCCCGCCTGATCGACGCGATGTCGCCGCGCGGCGCGCGCATCCTGGACGCCGGCTGCGGCACCGGGCGCGTCGGCGGGCACCTGGCCGAGTCCGGGCACACCGTGACCGGCGTCGACCTGGACCCGGCGTTGATCGAGGACGCGCTCTCGTCGTACCCCCGAGGGCATTGGCTTGTCGGCGACCTCGCCGCGCTGGACCTGCCGGACCGGTTCGACGTGATCGTGTGCGCGGGGAACGTGCTGACGTTCGTGGCGCCGTCGACGCGCGTGGAGGTGCTGCGCCGCCTCGCCGATCACCTGGGCGAGGGCGGCCGTCTGGTCACCGGCTTCGGCGCGGGCCGCGGTTACGGGTTCGACGCCTACCTCGCGGACGTCAAGGAGGCCGGCCTGACCGCGTCGCTGCTGCTCGGCACGTGGGACCTGCGCCCGTTCGGCCCGGACGCGGACTTCCTGGTCGCGGTGCTCACCCGATGATCATCGAGTTCGAGGCGCCGCTGTGGGAGTGGGACGCGCGGCAGGAGAGCTGGACGTTCGTCAGCCTGCCCGCGGACGTGTCCGAGGACATCACGCATCTGACGGCCGGGCTGCGGCGCGGGTTCGGCGCGGTCAAGGTGCGGGCCGCGATCGGTCGCAGCGAGTGGTCGACGTCGATCTTCCCGGACAAGGCGCGCGGGTCGTACGTACTGCCGGTCAAGCGCGCGGTCCGGGAGAAGAACGGGCTGGTCGTGGGCGGGGTGGCCACGGTGACGGTCGAGGTGCTGGCCGCCTAGCCCTTGCTTTCCTTCACCTTCAGCAGCGCGAAATCCCACTGGCCGTGGCTGTCCTCCCAGGCGGTGACGATCTTGCCGATGCCGACCCAGTTCCTGGTGGGATTCTTCTCGGTGTCGATGTCGCCGGCCTCCTCGACCTCCGCCATGATCCGTCGCGCGTGCTTGCGGGTGCCGTCCGTCGCCACCCGGATGTAGACCACCCGCCAGTCCGCCCCGGTGAGGTCCCGGCCGATCAGCGTGCGGCCCTCGACCCGCTCCCCGTCCACGTCGAAGATCGTGTGCGGCCCGTCGATCACCAGCGGCCCGTCGTCGACGATCGTGAGGGACTCGTTGAGCGTGCTCCGGTCGCCGGCCAGCAGGGCGGGGTCGAGCCAGCCCGGGTCCCGGTCCAGACCGACCTCGCGGATGAAGTTTCCCCAGGCGTAAAGCGCGTGCATGCGGTCGATCATACGGTTGACTGCTGTTCATGGCGTACGACGAGGATCTTGCCGCCCGCGTCCGGGCACTGCTGGGCGGCCCCGACGAGAAACGCATGTTCGGCGGCGTGGCCATGCTCCTCGGCGGCCACATGGCAGTAGCGGTGCGTTCCGGCGGTGGCCTGATGGTCCGCGTGAACCCGGCCGACTCCGCCGCCTTCTGCACCGAGCCCGGCGCCTCCCCGACGGTGATGCGCGGCCGCCCGATGTCCGGCTGGATCACCGTGACCGCGGACGCCTGCGAACCGGACGACGCGCTGTCCCGGTGGGTGTCGCGGGGAGCGGCTTTCGCCCGGTCTCTTCCACCGAAATCCGCCCGCTGACGACGGGAACGTGCAGACCTGCTGAGGCTTCACCGCCTGACGGGACCCACGGGAGCGGGCTGCTGCCCCGCTCATCTCGGTGGGGGCAGGTATGACCACAGGTAGGTGCCGTTAGGCGTGGTCGCAGCAAGCATGGATTTTTCGGGTATCCAGGCGCACCCGGTCACACGCTCGTTGACCGTGACCCCAGCGAGACACCGGCCGGTACGCACATCCCAGACACGGACGGTGTAATCCCAGCCGCCGGTCGCCACCAGGGATCCGTCCGGCGAGACCGTCACCACCTCGATCTGGCCGGTATGTCCGGTGAGCACGTGCAGGGTGGCACCGGTCGCGACGTCCCAGACCCGGGCCGTATGGTCCCAGCTTCCCGACACGATCAATGCGTCATCCGGCGTCATCGCAAGGGTACGGACCATTCCGCTGTGCCCCCTCAGCACATGCCAAGCCTCTCCCAAGGGCATCCGCCATAGCCGGATAACGCCGTCGTCGTCCGAACTCGCCAGCCATCGACCGGAGGATGGGATGAGCAGTCCGCCCACCCAGTCGGTATGGCCGATGCAGGTCGCCAGTGGGTTTCCGGTGTCAGCGTCCCAGACGCGGATCCGAGGATCGTGGCCGGAACTGGCGAACCAGCTGCCGTCCGGAGCAAGGGCCAGGGAGGTGACGCGGTCCTGGTGCCCTTGCCACGCGCGGGTCTGAGTAACCGAGTGCGGATCCCACAGGCGCAAGTAGCCGTCGGAGCCCCCAGTGACGATTACTCGATCGGTGCCGACCAGCGATTCGATCTCGGGGTAGAGCATCCCGAGACAGTCTCCGGTGTCCGTGTCCCAGACAGCAGCCACGGAGCCCTGGTCGACTGCGGCCAGACGCTGACCCCCGTCCCATACCGCAACCGAAGTCGGCTCGCTCAGCTGACCGTCGAGTGAGCGACGAACGGCGCCAGTCGTGACGTCACGCAACCGGATGTCACCGTCTGCCGCCACCCACTCGCCGCGAGGGTGCACTCCGAGCGCGTATCCGCCGTCATCGCTCGTTACCTGACCGGTCCTGGCCGCGGTCAGGTCCCAAATCCGGAGCGTCTTGTCGGCGCTACCGGTCACCACACGCCGACCGTCCGGAAGGAACGCGGCACAGGTAACACCGTTGGAATGACCGTCGAAGGTGTGCCGTAGAGCGCCCGATTCCGCGTCCCAGACCTTGGCAGTGTTGTCCCAACCTCCAGTGACGATCAGTTTGCCGTCCGGGGAGATCGCCACTGTGCAGGTTCCGTAGTCTCCGTGGTAGAGCCGCCGCGTCGTACGTAACGTCGCCGTGTCCCAGACGAGGACAACGCCGATATTGCTGGTGCAGCTCACCGCCCAGCGCCCGCACGGCGAGATCGCGACGGCTTCGATCGGGCCAGCCCAGCTCTCCCCCCATGGTCTGTTCTGTTTCAGCTCGGTGTGGTCCCGGAACGTGCCCCGGACCCGGCCGTCGCCCAGATCGACAAGATGGATTTGAGAATCCCAACTTCCAACGGCGGCCCAGTCACCGCCCGTCGTCACGGCGAGTGCGTTGACCGCCCTGCTCGGAATCCCCTTCCCTCGGAGCCGGGCCATAACTCGCCGAATCCGATCCCTCGGCCCGTACGCGGCGTAGACCTCGGAACTCACGCCGGACGCCAGCTGCCAGACACGCACTGTGCCGTCATCGCTTCCGGTCAGCAGACGCCCGTCCGGCAGCGCGCGTACCGCGGCGATGGTCTTTTTATGACCATGCAAGACATCCCGGGCGGTGCCAAGCGTCGCGTCCCAGACTCGCAGATTGCGGTCGAAGCCGCCGCTCGCGATCAGGTCACCGTCCAACGACACCGCTACATCCTTGAGGTAGTGAGTGTCTCCGGTCAGAGCAAGTCGCAGCGCTCCTGTCTCGGTGTCCCAAACCCGCACGACGGCGTCGTCGTCCGCAGACGCGAACCAGCTGCCGTCGGTAGCGACGACAACCGCGGAAATGATCCCGGTGTGACCGATCAGAGTTCGTGTTGACGGAGACTCATCGGTTGAGGGCGACCAACATGGGACCAGGCAACCGGCTTCCCGATCCCGGATCAGGAGTTCTGTGTCAATGTGGGCGTCCAGCACGTTCAGCAGAGGCGAGGTCACATCAGCGCAGTTCAGCAGCGGTGTAACCAGATGAGCCCTCGCGGCAAGTGACCGGGCGATCGAGTCGGTCGCCGATCCGGGCACCATTCGCACGTCGCTCTCTGCCGCGACCGGCCCGTCCAGGCGTACCCGGAATCGAATCCATCGCAGATCCCGGACGAGCGTGCTCAGTTCCTCAGTGGCACCGGCCACAGAGAGGTGGTAGGTCAGGTTACGACGTAGATAGTCGTCGTCATCCGGAAGGTGCCACCAGCCACAGTCCGCTTTCCTGTCCACGCGAGCCTGCATCAGCAGGCCTGCATGCAATGCGGGCTCGGCATCACTCGCCAATTCCTGTCGAAGGCATGACCGCACGACATCGTGCATGCGCAGGTACGTTCCCTCGTGCACGGTCAGCAATGACAGCGCGGAGAGCCGGCCGAGGACGAGGCTGCTGTCGACGGCGCTCAGCCCAGCCGAGCCGGCCCACAGCATCCGGACGGCAGCTAGCGGAACACGGTCGTCCTCACGGAAAATACTCAGCTCCCGACACCGCTGCTGCTGGTCCGGGTCCAGACGGCCCATGCTGGCTTCGATGGTTCCGGCGACGAGCCGACCTCGAAACGCGTCGCGCGATATCTCGTCCAGACCGGTAGGTCCAGCTTCACGCAACAGAGCGAGATGCGCATTCACCGCGTCCCGGGTCGGCGTTCCCTGCCGGATCAGATCGGCGACCGCGGCACCCATCAGCGACAGCAGAAGCGGCCATCGGGCAGCGCCCTTGATCAATGCCCCCACAGCGACATTGTTCGAACCGATGTGATGCCTGAGTAGTCGTTCCGCCTGAGCCGTCGTCATCTCGCCGACCTCGACCTGCGCAGTGCCGTCCGGTAACAGCCGGGAGACACGAGTGGTCACGAGCCTGGCGCACGTCCGACCGCCATGAAGAAACGGAGCAAGATGCTCGGCTGTCCAGACGTCGTCAATCACCAGCAGGGTCGGTGGTCGGGCATCAAGGAGCCGTCCCAGCCGGAAGGCCGCAGAGCCGACGTTGCTGAACTCATGCTGCTCGCCGGAGAGCACATACGCCAAGTGCTCCAGGTGGCCGATGAGGTCGACAGTCGACGGGTTCTCACTCACCGTTACCCACAGCACACCGCCCCGGAACCGCTCACGGATCTCGGGTAGCCGGCAGACCGCCTGTGCAAGCGTGGTCTTGCCGAACCCGCCGGCACCGACCAGCGCGACCGTTCCTGACAGATTCCTGACCACGGCCGACACCAGGTCCGGACGCGGAACGAACGGAAGCACGGCCGTCTCCACCATCCACGGCGCCTCGTTGTCCGCCGTGGCGCGGCGTCGGCGAAACCGGGCCACCAGCCCCCCGCTGAGAGCTGGGATGGCCACAGCGCTCACCAGCGCCCCAAAGAAGATCGCGTTGTCGTTTCGCATCCCCTGCTGACCCGCGTCGCTTCCCCGAGGCCACCCGAAACGGGCCCACAGCCACCACGTCCCAGCGGAGACCAGCAACACCGCAACGTATGCCAGCAGCATCGCAACGGTCGCGGCAAATCGACGCATGCCGCAAATCCTAGTTGCTCAAACACCACCTGACCTGGATGCGCGGGACCGCGCGGCGTGGCAGAGTGCCAGCCACGTCGGGATACAGCAGCTATCACACAACCGACGAATGCTTGGGTTACCCGGCACTGTCGCAGCCGCCCAGCCACCGCACCGCGACCTCGGTGCCGCCAGCCTGCCGGGGCACCTCGAATGATCCGCGCCTGTGCCCCGGTGGCTTGCACGAACGGCCGTCCCGGATCAGCGCCCCATCTGATCCTCTGCCCGCCTGAGCCAGTCCAGGTACCACCGGCTGAACGTGAGCCGATCACCGCCCGCGTCGAACAGCGGGGACAGGTCCGTTCCGTCGATGCGGTTGTCCTCCCAGATCATTCCGCGTTCGTCGCCGCTGACCACGAGCCAGTATCCGCGCAGGCAGCCCTGGTCGCACAGGAAGATCGCGCCGGCCGTGCGGTCGGGGTGCCACAGCGTCTTCTGCCACCGGTTGTGCTGCACCTGGAAGTCGTCGCGGTACTCGAAGTCGTACTGAACCGGCTCGCGGAGATCGAGGTGGCCGACGGGGCGGCCCTCGATGTGTCGTGGCGTGAACGGCTCACCGAGCCGCGTCGTCTCGGTGCGATGCGAGTCCTCCGCCGGCCAGTCCCAGCCGTCCGTTGTCCGGCGCAGCGCGATGAGGCCGTAGGCGGGGCCGGCCCCGCCCGCCCCGACCTGCGACAGGAAGGTGCGGTACGCCTCCGGCAGGCGGATCCCGACGTGTTCCTCCGCCTCGGTGACCTCGGCCTCCGTCAACGGCGCCTCCAGGGCGAACCCGTGGGCGTGACGTGCGAACACCTCGTCCGGCCCCGGCGAATCCGCCAGTCGCAGCACCCGATCCCTGACCCCGTGCCACCGCCCGCTGTTGATCATGACTCCAGGACGTCGAGGGCCGTGGCCAGCCGGTCGTCGAGCGGGCCGCTCAGCTCCAGGACGGGAGTGTCCTTCCAGGCGTCGAGCGGGTCGTCGTACACCAGCTCCAGCAGCGCATCATTCACCCGCGAGCGGAGGCCGGGCAGCTCCGCGGCGGGCAGGACCCGCTCGCTCTCCGGCGTGATCACCGCGATGATCAGTAGGTCGAGTGTCGCGAACGCGAGCCGTACCGTGGAGGCGTCGGCCTGCTCCGACGGATCCGCTCCGTGCGCGGCCAGGTATGCGAGATAGTCGAGCGGAGTGCGGTCGAAGACGGCCCTGGGTGTCGACGGGGAGCGCAGGCTCCGCACCGAGCAGGCCAGCATCGCCCGGTAATCCTCCGACGACGGCGGGAAGCCGAACTCGTACCCCTGGTCCTCCAGAAGGTAGTACGGCTCGTCGACCATGACATGTCCCGGCAGACGCGCACACAGCGCCTCGGCCAGCGTGGTCTTCCCGATCCCGTGCGTCCCGGAGACCGCGATCCTCATCCGCTCCCGCCCTTCGCGCCGATCATAGGCCGCACCGGACGCGCGAACCGTCAGCGACTCGGGCTGGGCGCGTGGGTCCCGGGCGAGCATCAGGGAGGCTGAGGCGGCGTCGAGGTGGATGTGGGCGCCGGAGGGGGCGTCCGGGTCGGACCGTGCGAGAAGCTTGCGGTGTCCGTCCGATGTGTCGCGTTCTCCGTGATCACGATCGTTCGTCGCTTTGGCGGTATAGGGTGGCGCTGGTTTCCGGACGGCAGGAAGGCGTGTGATGCGCGCGGCGACGGTGCTCCGCAACATCGCGCCCTGGCTGCCGACCGGGGTGGCGGTGGCGTTCCTGCTGGTCTCCATGGTGACCGTCGCGGCGTACGCGGTGGGTGGCGACCCCGATCCGCCGACGCCGGTGCGGGTCGCGCCGGTGCTGCCGTCGTTCGCCCTCGATGCGCCGTCGTCAGCTCCCGCCGAGTCGGAGGCTACGATCGGTATGGCCGATCCGGTGCGCCCCACGCCCTCGATCACGCCGCCGTCCGCCCCTTCGGCGAGTCCGGCACCGTCGGCGACGCCAGCGACGCCGGCACAGGAACCCGCCGCACAAAAAGGACTCACCGGGACGTACCGTGTGCTCGATTCTTTTGACGGCGGCTTCATCGGCGAGGTGCTGATCGCGAACCCGACGCGCGCCGACGCGGACTGGACCGTCACACTGACCCTGCCCTCGGCGATCACCGGCCTGGTCACATCGTGGGTCGAGGGCGCGCCGCAGGCCACGCTGGACGTGGACGGCCGCACCTACACGTGGCGGTCCGGCGTGCCGGTGGGCGCGGGCGGCAGCGTACCGCTGCGGTTTCATCTCAACCGGAACGGCGACGTCGAGACGCCCGCCCGGTGCACGGTCAACGGCACGTCCTGTTCGGGTCTGACGTAGGAGCAACAGTGCGGCACGAGGGTCTGCTCGGTGCGACGTTCGCGGACGGCGCGGTCGGTTCCGCGTACGCCGAGGGCAAGGTGTTGATCGTCAAGATCGGTGACCGCGACCTGGAGCCGGACGAGTTCCACGTCCGCCCGGACACCGGGATCACCGGCTGGGCCTACGTCTGCTCCTGCGGCTGGCGCGGCACCCAGTGGCTGCGCGTCGCCACGCCCGCCGAGCAGCACCTCCCCGCCCGCCGCGTCTGGTCCGCCCACCCGTCCCCGCCGATGGACGCGATAGACCTGATCAGCGGCCACGAGTACAGCGACCACATCACCCCCATCCGCGACGCCGTCCTGGCCTCGCTCCCCGACCTCCCCGACGATCGCGCCCTCACCGCCGTCGGCCAGGCCCGCGAACTCGGCGCCTCCTGGTCCGACATCGGCACCGCCGCCGGCCTCACCCCCGAGGAGGCCCACGCCCGCTGGCAGCACGCCCCCGTCCAGGTCATCACCCCACGCCACGGCGCCCAGCTCGCCGCCCTCGCCCGCCTCTGCACCCCCTCCTAACCAAGATCAAATTCCAGTTCATCTTCCCACTTCGCGGTGGTCGGGGTCCGCACGCTCCCGCGGGCACCGGTCGTCGCTGGCGCTCCTCCCTTCCGCTCCCGCGCCACACCGGCTCACCCCAAAACCCCACCCGACCGCGGCCGGCCCGGCACCTTCAACAACCCGCCGCAGTAAACCGGCACCGGTCAGCAACGCACCGCCGCACCGGCACCCGTCAGCAAACCCGCCGTGGCATACCGGCACCCGTCAGCAAACCCGCCCTGGCAAGCCGGCGCCCGTCAGCAAATGACCTGCCGTGGCAAAACCGGCACCCGTCAGCAACGCGCCGCGGCCAACGGGGCACGCCGAGCACTCGGGCGCTGTCGCGCCCGAAATTTCGTGTTATTGGTGGCGTAGGGTGGCCTGACTGCGGATTTGCCTCCGGCGGGAGCGCTCCGGCTCCGGGGCAGGATCCAAGACCTTGCAGCTGCGCCGCCCTTCGAGCGGGTGGCCAGGTTTCGTGGGCCCGGCTGTCACCACTGTGGCTGCTTGCGCATAAAGGACAAAACGCCCGCCCGCGGGCGGGCGGCAGGGCTGCTCAAGATCCTTACGTCTCTGGTGGCCCTTTCCCGGGCCGAATAGGGGCCACCAGAGACGCAAGGATCTTGGATCTCGGTTAGTGGAAGCGGGCTCTCGGAATCTGAAGGAAGGCCGTTCGGAGGCCTGTTCGGGAGGGCAGCGCTTGCGGGGCTTTCAGCGTCAGCATGAAGCCGCGGTCGGCTTGCAGGCGACTATTTACGTAGATTTCGGGCACGACATGCCCGGTTGATCGCGGGCCACGGGCGCAGGCCACGGGCGCAGGCCACGGGCGCAGGCCACGGGCGCAGGCCACGGGCGCAGGCCACGGGCGCAGGCCACGGGCGCAAGTTCGATCCCTCGCGGGGTTCGCCTGAAACGGGCCGCCGCGTGGTTACCGCCTCTGGGTGCGGGACGGGACGCGCGTCGGCCGGCGTGAGTGTGGCGGGAGTCGCGTGTTCTTTCCGGTGTGGCGCGGAACCGGCTCCGTCGCCGGGAGGCAAGCGGAGCGCCAGCGGAGTCTTGGCGTACGGCGAGGTTTGCCCGCGGGAGCAAACGGGCCGCCACCACGCTGGAAGCGGGAACGTGAATTGGATCTTGATCTGGTTCGTGGGCAGGCAAGCACGGCTTAGATCGGGCGGGTCATGTCGATGCCGGGGCCGTCGTCGGTGGTGAACGTGCCGGCCTCGGTGAAGCCGTGGCGGAGGTAGAAGCGGCGGGCGCGGTGGTTGTCGCGGTGGACGCCGCCGAAGAGGACGACCCGGTCGCGGGCGAGCAGGCGGGCGGCGTCCCACGCGGGTTCGAGCAGGGCGGCGGCGAGACCGCGGCCCTGCCAGGCGTTGGCGACGCACGGGCCCCAGCGGACGGTGCGGTCCGGGTCCAGCGGGAGGCCGTAATCGGCGTATCGGGCGAGTTCGGCGTGGTCCGGCAGGGAGAAGCTGAGGTCGGCGACGCCGGCCAGGTCCGCGGGATGATCGTCCGGGTGGGCGACGAGCCGCAGCTTGTCGTAGCGGCCGATCGCCTCGATCCAGCCGGTGGCCTCGGCCGCGTGGCCGGTGGCGCCGTGCCAGAACCGGCGGCTGCCGCCGGACAGTCCGGATAGGAACAGGACCAGAGCGGCGGCGTCCTCGGTACGCAGTGCGCGCACCGTGAACGGCACGCCGTCCACGATCAGGCGGCGGTCCAACGGGGACGGATCAGCGGCCAGCGCGGCGATTTCGGGCATCACGGCGTCCATGATGCCGTGACATCATGTGCGGCGTGGACTGGGCGCTGATCGCGACGACCGGGGGCGGGGCGGTGACCACGCTGCTCGGCGTGGTGGCCGGTGGGCTGGTCGGGCGTCGGGGGCAGGACCGGCAGTGGCTGCGGGAGACGAAGGCCGCGGCGTACCGGGAGCTGTTGCGGGAGTACACCCGGATCGAGTTCGACGTGCGGCGCGCCTATCTGGGGCAGCTCGACGTGCGGGAGCTGGACTGGCCGCGCTGGGGTGCGGCCGTCACCGAGCTGACGCTGGTCGCGGACGAGCGGGTGGCCGTGGCGGTGGCCGGGCTGTCGGAGGCGCTGGTGGATGCGGAGCGGTACGTCCACGGCGGCGACCGGGACGACGCGCGGTGGCGCACGCTGCTGGAACGGGTCGCGGCGGCGCAGATGGAGTTCATCAACGCGGCCCGGCACAGTCTGAGCCGCCGGCAGCGTCCGCTGACGGCGCGTGCGGGCGGCCCGCTCATCCCCGAGTGACGCGGTTGGCCCGTTCCAGGGCCCGATACAGTTCGCGCGCGGGTGGCGGCCCGGACAGCGTCCCGGTGTTCACGGCCGCGCACGCCTGCAGGAAGTAGTCGACCAGCCGCTGTCCGGCCTCGGCCAGGACCGGTTCCGCGCTGCGCAGGATGCCGCCGGTGGCGAGCAGGATCAGCGGCAGGTCGTGCGGGGAGAAGTCGGCGCGTAGCGCGCCCGCGGCCTTCGCGTTGTTCACCAGGCGGATGAAGGAGCGCAGCGCGCGCTGGCGTTCCGCCTCGAGGCCGGCCACGCCGGGGAACATCGTGGTGAGCACCTGGCCGAAGCCGCGGTCGGTGTGCGGGAGCCGGCACGCGTACCCGATGAAGTCGCAGAACGCCGGCCACGGGTCCGGGTCGGCCGCGGCCTCGGCGGCGCGGTCCGCGTAGGCCTTCATCGCGTCCGCGAAGACGGCCTCGACCAGGTCCTCGCGGGCCGGGAAGTTGCGGATCAGCGTGGCGATGCCGACGCCGGCGTGCCGGGCTACCTCGCTCATCGGCACGTCGATGCCGTCCCGGCCGAAGATCTCGGCGGCCGCGTCCAGCACGCGCCGGCGGTTGCGGGCCGCGTCGGCGCGCGGGGTTCTGGGTGGCATGACTCACCTTCAAGTGGAAGACCTCTTCCGAATAGCGTACCGTGGCCGATGTGGAAGAGGTCTTCCATATTTGGCGTCGGAGACGGAGAAGATCATGAACGAGCTGGAATGGTTCCTCGGCGAGTGGCGCGGGTCCGGGCGGTTCCACCCCGGGCCGTTCGGGCCGGGCAAGCCGATCGACATGACCGTGGTGACGACCAGCGAGGAGCGCGGCCGCTGGCTCATGCTGCGCACCGAGGAGGCCGCCACCGCGGAGAACCCGGAGCCGCTGACCGCCCGCTACCTGTGGGGCGCGGACCCGGCCGCGGGCGACTTCACGGCCGACTGGTTCGACAGCAACGGCGGGCATGCGGTGCAACGGTCGGGCGGCTGGGACGGTGACACGCTGGTCTTCCTCGGCACGATCGCGGTCGGCGGCCGGACCGCGCCGCTGCGGGACACGTTCACCCGCACCGGGCCGGACAGCTACCACCACATCGGCGAGACGAACCTCGGCGACGGCTGGATCCCGATCGACGAGGAGACCTTCACCCGGGCGCCGGCGACGCGATGACCATCGAGATCGGCGTGGCGACGCTGACCGACCGGCAGGCCGTGCCCGCGCCGGACCGGATGCGGCAGATCGTCGAGCTGGGTGTGCAGGCCGAGGAGGTGGGCCTGGACGTCTTCGGCGTGGGCGAGCACCACACCGCGGACTTCCTGGTCTCGTCGCCCGCGCCGGTCCTGGCCGCGGTCGCGGCGCGCACCTCGGCGATCCGGCTGACCAGCAGCGTCACGGTGCTGAGCGTGCACGACCCGGTGCGCGTGTTCCAGGACTTCGCGACCGTGGACCTGATCAGCGGCGGCCGCGCGGAGATCACGGTCGGCCGCAGTGCGTACCCGGAGCCGTTCGCGCTGTTCGGCGTGGACCTGCGCGAGTACGACGCGGTGTTCGCGGAGAAGCTGGGCCTGCTGCTGCGGCTGCGTGACGAGCCGGTCCTCAGCTGGCGCGGCGATCACCGGCCCGCGCTGCACGACGCCGAGGTGGTGCCGCGCGGCGTGCAGCCCGCGCTGCCGGTCTGGATCGGCGCTGGCGGTTCGCCGTCCAGCGTCGTGCGGGCCGGCGAGCTCGGGCTGCCGCTGATCATCGGCTACCTGGGCGGGACCGTGGAGCGGCTGGCCGGCCTGGTGCGGCTCTACCGGGAGACCGCGCGCCGGGCCGGGCAGCGGCCGGTGGTCGGCGTGGCCGCGCACTATTTCGGTGCGGCCACGCCGGAGGAGGCCGCAGCGACATACCCTCAGTATCATGATTTTCTTCGCCCCAAGCGGCCCGGTGGCGGTGGGTTCGTCGTCTCCCGGGCGGAGTTCGACGCGGGCGTCCTCCCCGGGCGCCCGCTGATGATCGGCACCGCGGAGCACGTGACGCAGAAGCTCATTCACCTGCATCAGGCCACCGGGTACGACCGGGTGCAGCTCCTCGCCGACTGGGGCGGCCTGCCACCGTCCCTGGTCGAGGCCTCGGTCCACCGCCTCGGCACCGAGATCGCGCCGGCCGTGCGGGCCGGAACTGTCGTACCCCGGGACTAGGGTCGCGCCATGCCCGAGGCCCTGATCCCGCCACCCACATTCCGGCGCAACCTCTACCTGCGCCGCGGCGGCTGGTTCACGGACCGGGCGCCGGTCGCCGACGCGGGAAAGGCGGCCGTGTTCCTGCCGAAGCGGCAGGAACACGCACGGGCCGCGCTGCTGGACGAGCGCACCACACCGGCCCTGCGCGACGCCGCGCTCGCCGACCCTGACAGCGCCACACCGCTCGGCGCCGCCGCACTGGTGGCGGCCGCGATCAGCGGCGGCACCTACCGGCACGCGGGCGCGACCGCGGACGCGGCCGAGCCGTTCCTCGCCGCCCGGGGCCTGCCGTTCCTGGTGGAGGCCGCGCTGGAGCTGGCCGCGATCAACGTCGGCGGCGAGCGGCAGGTCGGAAACCCGGGGTGGTCGCAGACGTATTGGGGCGTCCGGTGGGCCGTGCGGGTCTGCGGCGGGGCCCGCAACCGGCTGGCGACCGCGAGCGACGAGGACTACGCGGCGGCGGAGGCGCTGGCCGTGCCGTACCGGGGCGGACACCCGATGCAGTCGCAGGCCTGCTCGTTCCTGTTCCCGGCGCGGCAGGACTGGGTGGAGCAGGATCTGGCCCGGATCACCCAGTTGCCGTACCCGGGGCTGCTCCTGGCCTCACTCGGCACCGCCGCGCAGCTGGACCTGGCCCTGCAGAGCCTCGGGCGGGTCGAGCCGGCCACCCCCGCGCTCCCGTCCCTGATCGAGGCCGTCGGTGCGGACGCGTTGCCGGCGCTGACGAGGTGGTACGACGCCGACTACATCGGGGTGGACGATCAACGCCGCCTGGCCGCGCTGATCGCGGTGCTGCCGACGGACGAGGCCTTCCGCACGCTGCGCGACCGGTCCGCGGAGAAGCCGATGCTGCTGGCGCTGCAGGACGCGACCGCCCGCTTCCCGGAGCGCGCGCTGCGTCTGCTGGCACCGTCCGGCGCGCGGGCCGCGGACGACCTGCTGCGCCCGCTCGTGGCCCGCCACCCGGAGCTGGCCGAGGCGGCGCTGCCCGGCCTGCCCGGCCCGGCCGCGGAACGGGTGCGCACGATCCTCGCCGCCACCGGGGCCGCCGAGGCGCCCACGTCGCACCTGCATCCGGTGCTGGTCAGTCCACCGTGGAGCGTCGGTCGCCGGTCCGCGAAGGCGACCGTGGTCGCGGGCCTGACGCCCGACCTGCCCGCGTCCGTCGCGTGGGAGCAGGAGCGCCCCGGCCGCACGCTGCACCCCTCCTGGGACACCGCCCGTTTCGAAGCGCTCGCGGCCCGGATCCGGGCCGGCGTGGCGCGGTGGAGCGAGGAGTCGTTCCTGTTCGAGGACGGTCCGGAGCACCTGGCGCGGCCGCTGCTGGCGGACTGGGACCCGCAGACCGTGTGGAACGCCCACCGCTGGCTGCCGGTGATCATGGCGCGGTGGGGGACGGAGGCGATTCCCGCCGCGATCCGCGTCGTCGGGCGCAGCAGTGGCGCCGCGCCCGCGCTGATGCCGTTCGTCAGCGTGGAGCTCGCCACCGCCATGGCCGGCTGGTACGCACGCACCAAGTCCATGCGCGAGCCGGCCCGCGCCTGGCTGCTGCGGCACGCCGACGCCGCCGCCCGCGCGCTGATCCCCGCGGCGCTCGGCAGACCCGGCATCGCGCGCCGCGAGGCGGAGACCGCGCTCCGGCTGCTCGACCGCGCCACCGTACTGGCGGCCGCCGCCGGTTACGGCCCCGAGGCCGCCGCCGCGGTCACCGCCGTGCTCGACACCGACCCGCTGGACGTGCTGCCCGCCAAGGTCCCGTCCGTGGACTGGGCGGACCCGGAGACGCTGCCCCGGATCGCGCTGCGCGACGGCTCCGGCGTGCTCCCGGCCGCCTCGGCCCGGCACCTGCTCACCATGCTGGCCGTGTCCCGCCCCGGCGAGGTCTACCCCGGCGTGCCGATCGTGACGGAGCTGCTGGACCCGGCGGACCTCGCGGAGTTCGGCTGGGCCGTGTTCCACCGCTGGCAGGTGGCGGGCACGCCGTCCAAGGACGGCTGGGCGCTGACCGCGCTCGGCCTGATCGGCCACGACGAGACCGTGCGCCGGCTGGCCCCGCTGATCCGGGCCTGGCCCGGCGAGGGCGGCCACACCAAGGCGGTGACCGGCCTGGACGTGCTGGCCGCGATCGGCACCGACACGGCGCTCATGCACCTGCACGGCATCGCCCAGCGCGTGAAGTTCCGCGCGCTCAAGGAACGCGCGGGCGAGAAGATCACCGAGGTCGCCGAGTCACTGCAGCTGACCCCGGAACAGCTGGCCGACCGCCTGGTCCCGGACCTCGGCCTGACGATCGACTCCCGCACCGTCAGTTTCGACGAGCAGCTGAGGCCGTACGTCACGGATCCCGCCACCGGCCGCCGCCTGAAGTCACTGCCGAAGGGCGCCGCGTTCGCCGCGCTGAAGAAGGACGCGCGCACGGTGGCGTCCGACCAGATCCGGCGCCTGGAAACCGCGATGGTCGACGGCCGCCGCTGGACCGGCGCGGAGTTCCACCGATACCTGGCCGGCCACCCGCTGCTGTTCCACCTGGTCCACCGCCTGGTCTGGGCCCGCTACCGCGACGGCACGCCGATCCACACGTTCCGGATCGCCGAGGACCGCACCGCCGCCGACGTGCACGACACGCCGATCGAGATCCCCGACGACGCCGTGATCGGCCTGCCGCACCCCGCCGTCACCGACCTCCGCGCCTGGCCCGAGATCTTCGCCGACTACGAGATCCTGCAACCGTTCCCGCAGCTCGGCCGCGAGGTCTTCACACCGTCCCCGTCGGCGGTCGCCGCCTTCGAGGGCCTCACGGTGCCGACCGGCCGCGTGCTCGGTCTCGCCGCCCGCGGCTGGACGCGCGGCACACCGCAGGACGCCGGCTGGCAGGGCTGGATCGAACGCACCATGCACGGCCACACCGTCACCGTGCACCTCGACCCGGGCATCATCATCGGCCTCCCCGCCGAGAACCCCGAGCAGACCATCTCCGTCAGCTTCCCCGACACCCTCGACCCGATCTCCGCCTCCGAGTTTCTCCGCGACCTCCACGACCTCACCCACGCCTGAGCCCGCCGCCTGCCCATGCACCAGGTCGAGATCCAATTCATCGTCCCGCTCCCGACGTGGCCGGGTCGGCCACGAGCCCGGTTACCGGACCGGCCCGGCGTTAGGGTCGATTTAGGGATCTCGGGGTGGAGAGATTCTTGAGCGTCGATCGACGGGCTGGTTTCCTTTAACTGTCTTTACCGAAACCATCCGATCGGTGATGAGGTCCCATGCAGAGGCGCACGCTGCTCGCCGTTGCCCTGTCCACCACCGCCGCCGGCGCGCTCGGCGTTGCCGGGGCCGGGAGTGCCTCCGCGGCCGCGCTCGATCCCGGTCTGCCGCCGGGTGGGAACTTCGACCTCTCCGTCTGGTCGCTGCAGCTGCCGACCGGGTCGCCGGGCAGCCCGGACACGATCCAGCCGGCGCAGCTCAAGGGCGCGAGCGGCTACACCAACCCGGCCTACTTCTGGACGGACAAGAACGACGGGTCGATGACGTTCTGGGCGCCGGAGAAGGGCGTCACCACGCCGAACTCCAGCTACGCCCGCTCCGAGCTGCGCGAGATGAACGGCAACGGCAGCGCGGCGAACTGGACGCTGGCCGGCAACCACACGCTCAGCGCCCAGCTGCGGATCGTGTCCGTGACGAAGAACGTGGCGGTCGGGCAGGTGAAGCTGGGCACCGGCGGCACGTCGACGAAGCCGCTGGCCGAGCTCTACTACCGCCCGAACGGCGACATCTTCTTCGGCACGCAGAACTCGCCGGACGCCAGCGGCCAGACGCTGCACCCGGTGGGGAACGTGGCGCTCGGCGTGAAGTGGACCTACCTCATCACGGTCAACGGCAACAGCCTCAAGCTGGCCATCAACGGTACGACCACCAGCTACACGATCCCGGCCGCGTTCAACCCGTACCGGCAGTACTTCAAGGCGGGCTCGTACAACCAGTCGTCCTCGGAGAGCACCACGAACGGCGCGAAGGTCAAGTTCTACAGCCTCGTCGTGAAGCACACATGAGCGAAGATCTCGCCGTGTTGGGATGATCGTCCGGTTTTGCCTGGTCAGCGCGGGTGCCGTACTGCCCGATCATAACCGTCCGTGGCCGCTCGCGGCCTGAGTTGGTGGCACGGCCGCTTAACCTCCGCCGCGCGGCGCTCCGGCGCCGCAAGGCGGATTCCCGCCCCGGACCGTACGCGGTCCGGGGCGGCTTGCCGTGGCGCCGGCACCCCGCGTGGCACGCAACCCAGGAAGACCGATGGCAAGCCGCGTAGCGGCGCGGCAGCGATCGCCGGAACCCACCGCGGCACCCAGCCACCCACAGCGATCGTCGGGGCCGAGACCGGTGGTCGGTGGCTTCTCCGCGCGTTGTCTTGCTGGTGGTGCCCGACATCCGTACGTCAACCGGTCAGAGCTGGTCTGTACGTAAAGCTCCCTCAGAGGCAACCTGCTTCACGTTCCCGGCGGTGCGGACGACATCGACGAAGCGGCGGAAGACCAGCCAAGGGATCGCCCAGCGCCCATACATGGTGAGCGTTGCATGGCCGACAGGCGGCTGGGACTCCGTCGAGGCATCGGAGATCTGCACGCTGATGTAGTTGCCGTCAGCGGTTTCCGGGCTGACCTCATGCAACTCGTAGAGCTGCACTCCCGTATCGCTGTGATGGGAGTCAGCGACCTCGAACCGCCGGCTCCCGATCGACCAGATGCCGCGTACCGGAAGACTCGCCAGCTCCGCGGTCGACTGCTCGTTGTGGTCCTCGACCAGATCTCCGCTGGACTCCAGCAGGAAGATCAGCTTTTCCAGAATCGGCCACGGCAGCTCTCCACCGCCGAGGTGCACAACAACATGCTGAGTAGTCCTCGGAGTGAACGGCCCATCCAGCGTCGCATCTGGGATCGATACGGAGAGGTACGGCCCGGTGCCAGGTGCGCCGGTCAGCCCCATGAGTTCGTACTGCCAGGCATCGTCGGGGAGGCTGTACCCCGAGGTCACGTCATACAGCTTGCCGCCGTGGGACCACACTTCCATCGCCGGATGATCGCAGCCTCAACCGGCTCGACGTACCGAATTTCGCGGCTGGCGTGCCCGGTCGATGCCGGCCGCCAGCAGGCCGGGCACGCCAGCCGGCGCCGCGCCCACGCGGCGCCTTGATCCAGAAGAGATTAAGTCGGCAGTTAGTTGCATGTTGGGCGAGGTTTGAAGCGCCGGTGGTGATGCGGCCCTCGGCGGTGTAGGTGATGCGTTGCAGGATCATCACCGGTTCGCCGCCGGGTAGCTGGAGCTGGTCGATCTCGTCGGGCGTCGGCATCCGGGCACGGATCGTCTCCGTCATGTTGTCCGGCTCCAGGCCCTGACTCGTGAGTACGGCGAAGCCGCCACCGCGGCCGGCAGGGCCGGCCTTCGCGTCGACGAGTGGAGTGCCCTCGACATCCGCCGGCCGGTAGTAGCTCGTCAGGGTGTGGGTCGGCACGTTCGCTTCTTTGACCAGACGTGCCTGCTCGTAGACCTGGTCGCCGACTTCGAGACCGAGGGCTTCCGCGATGTCGGTGTCCGCGGTCGTCATCCGTACCGTCTGGGTCTGGTCTCCGGGTTTCCAGGGACGGCCGGTCGCTTCACGGTCGGCGGCGAAGGCTACAAGGCCGGTGCCCTTCCACTTGGCCTTCGCGTAGCGGTCGGCGCCGAGACGCTTCATCGGCAGGCGCGGCCGGACTACGGTGCCGCGTCGACCGGCGCCAGCACCCGCGAGCTGATGGTCCGGACGGGCCAGTCCAGCATGCGAGCCGCCCTGATCTACCAGCACGCGACCAACGAGCGCGACCGCGAGATCGCCAGCGACAAGGACAAGCGGATCGCGAAGGCCACGAGCCGAAGAAGCCCAAGGACATGAAGAAGCCCAGGGGCAAACCCAAGAAGCAGGGCTAGTGGCACGTTAATGGCACGCAAGATCAACCAGGCCGGAAAGTGAGCGATCCACACCGTGGGGGTCCGGGGGCTCGGCCCCCGGGTGGCACGCGGAACGCCCAGGTCAACGCACTCCGCTGACAGAGACACCCCAAGTGGAGCGGACGACGGGAATCGAACCCGCGTAATCAGTTTGGAAGCCTGAGGTTCGCCTCGTGCGGGCCGATAGGTGGCCCATGAAACGTGTCCCGGCTCCGGCGGTACCGCTCGTCGCTGCGCTCGCGGGTGCGGTGTCCGTATTCGCACCGGGCACCGCGGCCGCCCACAACGCGTACCTCATCGGCTTCGGCGTGGTGGTGGTGAGCGCGTGGACAGGGCTGCGGGCGATCTCCGGTCCGAGTAAGGGCGCCTAC
This sequence comes from Catenuloplanes japonicus, assembly GCF_000717135.1. GTDB lineage: Bacteria > Actinomycetota > Actinomycetes > Mycobacteriales > Micromonosporaceae > Catenuloplanes > Catenuloplanes japonicus. The sequence continues at coordinate 414,117 of NZ_JNXY01000001.1, read as the reverse complement.
CGGCTCGTCGCGCTCGCGCTGACGGTCTGGCTCACCGGCGACATCCTGTACGACGTGCTGACCCGCTTCCACGGCCCGCTCGGTGACGTCTCACCGTCGGACGTGCTCTGGCTGTCCGGCTATCCGCTGCTGATGGCCGCGCTGGTCAAGCTGGTCCGGTTGCGGGCGCCGGGCAGGCTGCGGGACGGCGTGCTGGACGCGGCCGCGATGACGACCGTGGTGGCCTGGCTGTTCTGGCAGTTCGTGATCCTGCCGGCGGCGGAGAGCCAGCACCTGTCGCCCGCCATGTTCGTCGGCGCGCTGTACCCGTTCGGCGACGTGATGTTCTTCGCCGGCTTCGCGATCCTGCTCTTCGCGCCCGGCACCACGCGCGGCTCGACCGGCTATCTCATCGCGGCGCTGACGCTGACGCTGGTCGGCGACATCAGCATCTCGCTGCTGCCGGTCCTGTTCGAGGAGCTGTCCCGGTCCGGCCAGGCGGAGCGGTTCGACGGCCTGCTCCTGCTGGCGAACAGCCTGCTCGCGGCCGCGCTCCTGCACCGGGACGCGGCGAAGGTCGCCCAGCCGGACAGCACGCTGACCGCGCAGCGGCTGCACCCGGCGCGCGTGGTGTTCCTCGGGATCGCGCTGGTGGTGCTGCCGACCGTGACCGGCCTGCACTCGTTCGGCACCATCGTCAGCCGGGTCTCGCTGTTCGTCTCGATCTCGATGCTGACCTCGTTCATCCTGGTCCGGTTCCTGTTCGTGGTCCGCGAGCAGGAGCGGATCAAGGCGGCGCTGGCGCATCAGGCCGAGCACGACCAGCTGACCGGGCTGGCGAACCGGGCCGCGCTCGACGCGCAGCTGGAGCTGGAGCTGTTCCGGGTGTCCGGTTTCGGCCCGGTCGTGCTCTACATGGACCTCAACGGCTTCAAGCAGATCAACGACCGGTACGGGCACGCGGCCGGCGACCTGATCCTGGTCGAGTTCGCCCGGCGGCTGACCGTGACGATCCGCCCGTCCGACACCGCGGCCCGGCTCGGCGGCGACGAGTTCGTGGTGCTGGCCACCGGCCTCGAGGACGAGGCGGACGCGCTGCGGCTCGCGAACCGGCTGCGCGCACTGGCGGACAAGCCGGTCGAGTGGAACGGCGAGCTGCTCTCCTTCGGCGTCAGCGTCGGCCTGGCGTCCTGGAGCGGGCTGGACCGCCCGAGCCCGGCCACGCTGTTCGCCACCGCGGACGCGGCCATGTACGCGGAGAAGGCCGCCCGCAGGGCTGAGGTTCAGCGCGTCCGGTAGTGGTATCGGTGGGAGAGCGTGAACCCGGCCCGCGCGTAGAGCGCCCGCGCGGCCGTGTTCCCGTCCTCCACCTGCAGGTAGAGCGGTCCGGGCGCCCACGCGCCGATCGCGGCGAGCAGCGCGGTCGCGATCCCCCGGCGGCGGTGTGCCGGGGCGGTGAACATGCAGAAGACGCCGGTCCAGCCGTCGACGGTGACCGCGAGCGCGAGCCCGGCGGTCGCCACGGTGAAGACGGCCGCGGGCGCGTCGATCCGGGCGATCACCGGCATCGACGAGACGTCTCCGGTGATCGCCGCGAACAGCGGCTCCCACGACGCCCGGTCGTCGTGCCGCGTCACCTCGAGGTCCGACGTGAGCGCCACGGCCGGCGCGGTCAGCACGAACGTCCGCCCGTCGAGCGCGTAGCCGCGCGATTCCAGCAGCGCGTCCAGCTCCGGATGCTGGTCCGCGGGCGCGATCTGCGCGACGGCCGGCGCCTGACGAGCGTCATAAAAAGCCTCCATCGAGGGTACGGCCGGAGCTCCGACCGGCAGCGCGGAGTTCGACCGCCGGCGCCCCACGCCCGGCGTGTGCCGCAGCAGCCAGCCGTCGCGTTCCTCGGTCTCGGCCGCGGGCCAGGACGACGCCGCGATCCGCTCGATGCGCCGGGCCCGCGCGCCCGCGCAGAGCCGTACCAGCGCCGGGACCAGCGCGCGCAGCATCGGCTCGTCCACGGCCGACTCCGGCGCGTACTCCGTGATCGTCAGGCCGATGATCTCGTGCCGGGCGGCGACGCCGGCCACGTGGGCGAGCAGTTGTTCCGGGGTCAGCCCGCCCGGCTCCGGACAGCCGACGGACCGGATCCCGTCCAGCACGTCCAGATCGACGTGGACGTGCACGACCGCGCCCGGATCCGGCGTGCTCCCGATGCCGGCGGACCGGATGAACGCGGACTCGGCCGGGTCGAGTGCGCGCGTGCCGACCAGCGCGACCTGTGCCGGCCACAGCGGGACCGCGGGCACCAGCGGGTCGGGCCCGTCGCCGAGCAGTGTCCGCAGCACCATGCCGTGGAACGCGCCGGACGGGGAGCTCTCCGGCGTGTTGAGGTCGCCGTGCGCGTCGTACCAGACGACGCCGAGCCGGTCCCCGTAGCGGGAGGCCGCGGCGGCGACCGGCGCGAGGTCGACGCCGCAGTCCCCGCCGACCACGACCGGGAAACCGTCGTCCGGCAGCGCGGCCCGCACCTGGGCCGCGGTCTCGGCCAGGGTGCCGCCGATCGGGACGCGCACGTGCCGGTCCGCGGGCACCAGCGAGGCCAGGAACGCGGCGCCGGGCACCAGTCTGCGCGCCGTGGCGGATCCGGAGCCGTCCCACTGCGGCACCTCGAGAACGGTGATCATGCGGCCAGTATCACCAGCACTCATCCGCCACGTCTACTTAGCGTTACTGCGTACACCGGTAAGATGCTCTTGATGTTGGACCCCACGCGGCTGAGACTGCTCAGCGAACTCGCCCGGCGCGGCACCATGATCGCGGTCGGTGAGGCCTGCCGGATGTCGTCCTCCGCGGTGTCCCAGCAGCTCGCCACGCTGGAACGGGAGGCGGGTGTGCCGCTGTTCACGCGCGCCGGCCGCCGGGTACGCCTGACCGCGGAGGGTGAGCGCCTGGTCGGGCACGCGCACACGATCCTGCACGCGATGGAGGCGGCGGAGGAGGACCTGCGGGCCGCCGCGACGCCGCGCGGGCCGCTGCGGGTGGCGTGTTTCGGCACCGCGACGGCCGCGCGCCTGCTCCCGGCGATCGTGGCGGCCCGGGAGCGGCATCCGGAGCTGCGGGTGATCGTGCACGAGATGGAGCCGCGCGAGTCGCTGGCCGCGCTGGCCGACGGTGGCTGCGACGTGGCGATCACGTTCGGCTACAACGTGATCCCGGAGGATCCGCCGCCGGGCACGACACGCCACCGGCTGGGCAGCGAGCCGATCATGCTGGCGCTGCCGGACGGGCGGGACACCCGGACCCTGCACGACGAGGCGTGGATCGCGGGCTCGGCCGGCACCACGGACCACGAGCTGCTGGACCGGGTCTGCGCGCTGGCCGGCTTCCGCCCGAACGTGGTGCACACCGCGGACGACTACGCGCTCGTGCTGCGCATGGTCCGGGCCGGTCTGGGCGTCGCGCTGGTGCCGGAGCTGGTCGCGTCCGTCACCGGCGTCCCGGACGGCGTGGCGCTGCGCCCGCTCCCCGGCCCGCCGATCACCCGCACCACGCACGCGGTCCTGAGAACCGAGACCCCGGCGGTACGCGCGCTGCTCTCCCTGCTCACCGCGCCGCGATGATGACCGGGCGTCCGCCGACGTCCGACGGGTGCCACGCTCCCCCACGATCGGGGCGTCCCGCACCTCGCTCTGACGACGTGCGGGACGCCCCGATCACCGGGACCCGAACGCGGCCTCGGCGCTGGGAGTGGGTCACACGTCGGCGAGCGCGAACGCGGCGACGTAGCCTTCGGCGCAGGCCACCACGACCGGTCCGGGCAGCCAGGCGATCCACCGCGGCGGGCTCGGCAGCTGGGCCCACGGCCCCTCCCGCCGGCGCAGGCCGTCCCGCAGGCGCAGTCCGTCACGGGCCGCGTAGGCGTGCCATCGCCCGTCCGGGCTGGTCGCCCCCGGCGCCCCGCCTACCGGCCCGGACCAGGGCGTCAGCCGGCCCACGTCGGCGAGCAGCCGGGCCTCGCGGGTGGTCCAGTCCCAATAGCGGTCGCCGAATCCGGTACCGGCGCCGACCACGGTGAAATCCAGCGACGCCGCGATCTGGGTGACCGGGTGGCGCAGCCACCGCACCCGGCGGTAGCGCAGCACGGTGTCCTCGTCCCAGACCAGCAGTTCCCCGCGGTACAGCCCGGCGCGCATCCGCGAGCTGCGATGCGCCGCGAACCAGCCGCCGTCCGGCGAGGCGGTCAGCGCGTAGGTGCCGGGCCCGAGCTGGTGATCCCGCCACCGCCGCTCGCCGGTGAGCCCGTCGACGACGCTGACCCGCCCGGCTGCGGTGATCACCACGATCCGCGATCCGCGCCGGTCCACCGCGAAGCACCGGACCTCCTTCAGCAGGACCGGCATCCACCGGCTGACCAGTATCGGCCGGACCGGCTCGGCCTGCAGGCGGTGTGCCTGGGCACCCCACGCCCCGTCGTCGAACCGGACCAGGTTCAGCAGCGTGTCCTCGCCGCCGTCACCCAGGTGCGGAAGAAGCTGCCGGTAGCGCCGTTCCGCGACGCTACCGGGGCAGGCCGCGACCAGGTCGCGCAGCGGGCCGAGCGGGCCGCTCTCGGCGAGACGTGCGGTGATCCAGCGCAGGTCCGTGGCGACCGCGGACGCGTCCCGGCCCGCCTCGCACAGGTGGGCGATCAGGTTCTCCCAGAGGTAGTGGCCGGGCGGTAGCTCCCACCAGGGGCGGTCGACCGTGTCGAGCAGCATTCCGGCCAGATCGGCGAACCAACCGGCGGGCCGGTCGTGGCGGGCGATCGCGCGGGCCACCGGGTGCGGCGACACGAGGCCGTCACCGGGCATCTCGATCAGTCCGCGGGCGGCGAGCCTGATCAGCAGGTCACGCGCGGTCTCGGCCGGCATTCCGGCGGTGGCCTGCCACAGCGCGAGCGCGGCGCCGTGGCTGCCGGGCTCGCCGCCGCCGAACCGGCGTGGCAGCACGGCCAGCTCCTCCAGCCGGGTCCGGGTGCCGGGCGGCATCCCGCGCAGCCGGTAGGTCAGCCAGCGCCGGGCCGCGCGGGCCGGCTCCACCGAGGCCACCTGGATCACGACCGCGTCCCACGACCGATGCGGCACGGCCGTGGTGACGACGAGCTCCGGAACGCCGGGCTCGCCGGTCAGCCATGCCACCGGCGGCTCCTCGACGACGCAGACCGTGTGGCCGCCGTAGCCGGGAAGCCGTTCCTCGCGCAGCTCCTCGTCCGCCTCGTCGTCGCCGGCGCGGTCGACGCGGAGCCAGGACACCGTGCCGAACGGCGCGAACTGCCGATCGGCGATCAGTCGTGAGGTGAACATGGCCAGGCCGATCGCGGCGCGCGGGCCCGGGTCGCGCGGCACCACCGCGACGCGCCGGAACGGGTTCCGCCGCAGCGCGTTCACCACCGTGTTCACATCGGACGGCGACATCCCTCGATGGTGTCAGCCACCCGCAAAGCACGCAGAGTCACCGTCCGAGCACTTTTTGATCAGAGGATTTCCTCGCGTAACACCATTGACATCTTCAGAACCGCAGCCCTAGCGTGTGCGAAACGTTTCGACAGCCATTCGGACGACGAGGATCGGTGGCGCATGATCTCGCTACGGGACGTAGCCAAGCGGGCGAACGTCGCGGTGTCGACCGCGTCCGCCGCGCTGAACGGCACGCGCCCGGTCGCCGCCGAGACGAAGCAGCGCATCGAGTCCGCCGCCGCCGAGCTGGGCTACCGGCCGAACGTGCTGGCCCGCGGCCTGGTCAGCAAGCGCACCCGGATCCTGGCGCTGCACTACCCGGCCCCGGCCTCCGGTTTCGGCCTGACCGAGATGCAGTTCGCGACCGGCGCGGCCGCGGCCGCCAGCGAGCTCGGCTACCACCTGCTGCTCTCCCCGGACAACGCGGACCCGCTGGAGGAGCTGCGCTACCTGACCGGCACCGGGCTGCTCGACGGCGTACTGCTGATGGAGGTGCGGCTCGACGACGCGCGGGTGGAGCTGCTGACCGCGCAGAACGTGCCGTTCGCGCTGATCGGCCGCACCCGCCGGCCGGAGCACCTGTGGTTCGCGGACATCGACTTCGCCCGGCTCGGCGCGGACGTGGCCGGCCACCTGACCGGGCTCGGCCACCGCGCGATGGCGTTCATCAACCACACCGGCGCGGCGTACGCGGGCGAGTACGGCCCCGTGGTGCGCATCGGCCAGGAGATCGCGGCGGCCGCGAAGGAGGCCGGGATGTCCTATGCGGACGGTTTCGACGCGGACACCGCGGAGCAGGGCCGGGCCGCGCTGCACGATCTCCTCGACGCCCATCCCGAGACCACGGCCGTGACGGTCTTCAGCGATCAGGCCGCGGTCGGCGTGCTGGCGGCCGTGGAGGATCGCGGATGGCGCGTACCCGATGATCTGACGGTCGTGATGGTGTTGACGTCCGCGCAGGTCGCGGCCATGTTCCGGCCGCAACTGACCACGCTGGAGCCGCCGAGCCTGGAGCTGGGCCGCCGTGGCGCGCAGATGCTGATCGAGCAGCTCTCGGACGAGACCGCGGGCCCGCCGCCCGGTGGCGAGCTGGTGCCGTGCCGCCTGGTCATCGGCGACAGTTCCACCACACCAAGAGACGACAAGGGGGTACGAGCGTGAGCGCGGACCGACCCGGCCTGCACACCGTGACGCAGGGCCGTGGGCTGCTCTTCGGCGGCGACTACAACCCGGAGCAGTGGCCGGAGCACGTGTGGGAGGAGGACGCCGCGCTGATGCGCAAGGCCGGCGTCAACCTGGTCACCGTCGGCGTGTTCAGCTGGGGGCGGCTGGAGCCGTCGCCGGGCGAGCGCGACTTCGCCTGGCTGGACCGGGTGCTGGAGCTGATGCACGGCGCCGGCGTGGCCGTCGACCTGGCCACGCCGACCGCGTCCCCGCCGCCGTGGCTCGGCCACCACTTCCCGCGCACGCTGCCGGTCAACGAGGCAGGCAACACGCTCTGGTACGGCGCCCGCAACCAGTGGTGCCCGTCGTCCCGTGACTACCACGCGCGGTCGACCGCGATCGTGACCGACCTGGTGGAGCGCTACGCGGACCACCCGGCCGTCGCGATGTGGCACGTCGGCAACGAGTTCGGCCAGGTCTGCTACTGCGACGAGGCGGCGGAGGAGTTCCGGTTCTGGCTGCGGCAGCGCTACACCGGCCTGGACGCGCTCAACGAGGCCTGGGGCACCACGTTCTGGTCGCAGCACTACTCCGAGTGGGAGCAGGTCCTGCCGCCGCGGCTGGCGCCCTACATCGTCAACCCGTCGCAGAAGCTGGACTGGGCGCGGTTCTGCTCGGACGAGCTGCTGGCGCACTACAAGGCCGAGCGCGACCTGATCCGCGAGCTGTCGCCCGGCAAGCCGATCACCACGAACTACATGGGTTTCTTCAAGCCGGTCGACTACTGGTCCTGGGCCCCGGAGCAGGACATCATCTCCAACGACTGGTACCCGGACCTGTCCGACCCGCGCTTCCCGGCCCGCGCCGCGCTCACCCACGACCTGATGCGCTCACTGGCCGGCGGCAAGCCGTGGATGCTCATGGAACAGTCGACCGGCGCGGTCAACTGGCGGCCGCACAACCTGCCGAAACCGGCCGGGCAGCTGCGCCTGGAGTCGTTGCAGGCGGTGGCGCGCGGCGCGGACGGGCTCTGTTACTTCCAGTGGCGTCAGTCCGCGTTCGGCGCGGAGCGCTTCCACTCCGCGATGGTGCCGCTGGCAGGTCCGGACACCGAGGCCCACGCGGAGGTGCGCGCGCACGGTCTCGAACTTCACGAGCTTCACGACATCGCGGGTACGGAGGTGCGCGCGGACGTCGCGCTGCTGCACGACTGGCACAGCTGGTGGGCGGCGGAGGAGCGGGCGCGGCCCAGCGACCGGCTGTCCGTGGTGGAGCAGCTGACCGACTACTACCACCCGCTCTGGCGGCGGGGGGTGACCGTGGACCTCGCGCATCCGTCGTCGGAGCTCTCCCCGTACCGGCTGGTCATTGCTCCTCAGCTTTTTGTGATCTCGGATGCGGACGCGGTGAAGCTGACCGAGTGGGTGCGGGCGGGCGGAGTGCTGGTCGTCGGGCCGTTCTCCGGGATCTCGGACCCGCGCGGGCACCTGCACACCGGGCGTTTCCCGGCGCCGCTGCGCGACGTGCTGGGCGCGTCCGGAGAGGCGTGGCGGCCGGTGGACGGCGAGGTCGAGTGCGCATGGCGTGATGAAACCGGTTTCAAGCAGGGGTTCTTCACGGCGCGGGACTGGACCGAGACGATCCGCGCGGAGGGGGCCGAGGTGGTGGCCACGTTCCCCGGCGATGGTCCGGCGGTCACCCGGCACGCGTTCGGGGCCGGCGTCGCCTGGTACGTCGCGACGCTGCCGGATGCCGCCGCGCTGGCCGAGCTGACCGCCCGATTCATGGCCGACGCACAGGTCTCGGGTGTGCTCGCTGAACTTCCCGAGGGGGTCGAGGCGGTGCGCCGCGGCGACCTGCTCTGGGTGCTCAACCACGGGGACGGCACCGTCTCCGTGCCCTTCGAGGGGGATGCCGTGGACGTGCTCACCGGTAGCCCACTGCGCGACGGGGTGGACCTCGCTCCTCGCGGTGTCGCGATCCTGCGGCAGCACGCCGGACCGCCGGCAACCCGATAAACATCGATATTTACCTGTAAAGCGGAGAAGATCATGCGTAGAAGGACCCTGCTGGCCACCTCGGCCGCCACCATGCTCCTGGCCGCCTGCGGCAACGGCGACGACGAGGGCGGCGAGAACGGCGCGGCCCCGGCGATCGAGGGCGACGAGAACGCGCCGGCCACGATCGTCTTCTGGTCCTGGGCGGAGAACATCCAGACCGTCGTCGACCTGTGGAACTCGAAGAACCCCACCCAGCAGGTACAGCTGTCCGGCCAGGCCGCCAGCGACGAGCTGGTGTCGAAGTTCCTGACCGCGTCCAAGGCCGGCAACGCGCCCGACGTGATCCAGGCCGAGTACCAGGCGCTGCCGACGCTGATCACGAACAACGCGCTGCAGGACATCACCAGCGTGATCGACCCGATCAAGGGCGCGTTCGCGGAGGGCACCTGGAACCTGACCTCGTTCAGCGGCGCCACCTACGCGATCCCGCAGGACGTCGGCCCGATGATGCTGTTCTACCGCGAGGACATCTTCACCGAGATGGGCTTCTCCGTGCCGAAGACGTGGGAGGAGTTCGGCGTGCTGGCCAAGGCCGTGCGCGCGAAGGACCCTGCCAAGTATCTGACCACGTTCTCACCGGGTGACGCGGGCTGGCTGGCCGGATTCGCGCAGCAGGCCGGCGCGAACTGGTGGAGCAACGCCAACGACGCCTGGAAGGTCGGCATCAACGACGAGGCCACCAAGAAGATGCTCGCGTTCTGGAGCGGGCTGGTGAACGCAGGCGACCTGCTGGGCGACCCGATGTATACGCCGCAGTGGAACAGCCAGATGAGCGACGGCACCATCATCGCGTGGCCGAGCGCGGTCTGGGGCGCGGGCGTGCTCGCCGGCGTCACGCCCGGCACCAAGGGCAAGTGGAAGGTCGCCCCGCTGCCGCAGTGGTCCGCGAGCGAGAACGTCACCGGTTTCTGGGGCGGCTCGTCGACCGGCGTGGCCGCGTCCTCGAAGCAGAAGGCGCCGGCCGCCAAGTTCGCCCGGTGGATCACGGCGGACCCGGAGGCGGTCGCGGCGCTCGTCAAGATCGGCCTCTACCCGGCGGCCACGGTCGGCCAGGGCGCGGACATGCTCGGCAACGCGCCGGAGTACATGAGCAACCAGCCCGACTACTACACGACCGCGGCCGCGATCGCGAAGACCGCGCGCGGCTTCGACAGCTGGGGACCGAACACGAACGTGGCGTACGGCGCGTTCGAGGACCTGCTGCCGACCGCGGTCAAGAACAAGACCGACTTCGCCGCGGTCGCGGACCAGGTCCAGACCACCTCGGTCGACGACCTCAAGAAGCAGGGCTACCAGGTCGCGTAACGCTGTCCGGCCCGTCGGCTGTTGCCGACGGGCCTCTGGTCCAGAACGGATGCGTGCAACATGACCACTGTTTCCCGGCGGCGCCGCCGTGGCCCCGGCGCGGCGCCCTACCTGATGGCTCTGCCGGCCGTCGTGCTCTTCATCGCCTTCTTCCTCATCCCCATCGGGTACGCGATCTGGCTCAGCCTGCACGCCATGCGCGTCCGCGGAAAGGGCTTCGGCGTGCGCACCGAGGTCTTCGTGGGGATGGAGAACTACGTCACCGCGATCACCGACTCGGCCATGTACGAGGCGCTGGTCCGCATGCTGGCCTACGGCGTGATCATGGTGCCGGTCACCATGGGCCTGGCGCTGTCGTTCGCGCTCATGCTCGACGTACCCCGGGTGGGCCTCAAGGGCTTCACCCGGATCTCGATCTTCCTGCCGTACGCGGTGCCCGGCGTCATCGCGTCCGTCCTGTGGGGCTTCACCTACCTGCCCGCGGTCAGCCCGATCACCCGGGCGTTCACCGAGCTGGGCCTGCCCGCACCGGACTTCTTCGGCGACGTCTCGATCTACTTCTCCATCGCGAACATCGCGATCTGGGGCTCGGTCGGCTTCAACATGGTCGTGCTCTACACCGCGCTGCGCGCCATGCCGGCCGAGGTCTACGAGGCCGCGAAGATCGACGGCGCCAGCGAGTGGCAGATCGCCTGGAGGATCAAGATCCCGCTGCTGGCCCCCGCGCTGATCATGACCTCGGTCTTCTCGCTGATCGGCATGCTCCAGGTCTTCAGCGAGCCGAACACGGTCAAGTCCGTCACCAACTCGATCACGCCGGACTGGGTGCCGCTGATGCGGATCTACCAGCAGGCGTTCATCGAGAACGACGTCTACCTGGGCTCGGCCACCTCGGTGCTGCTGGCACTGGTCACCGTGCTGTTGTCCCTGGCCGCCCTGGCCGTGTTCCGGCTGCGCGCCAGGAGGTCAGCGTGAATCGCCTCAAAATCGTGCCGACGATCGTGCTGGTCATCGGCGCGCTCTACTCCCTCGCCCCGATCCTCTGGCTGGTCTTCGCGTCCACCAAGGGTCCGGGCGAGCTGTTCACCACGTTCTCCGGATTCCCGTCCTTCAACGGCGGCTTCGCGGAGAACGTTTCTCAGCTCAATGCTTACGGCGGCGGCCGCTTCTGGAAGTGGACGCTCAACAGCCTCATCTACGCCGGCGGCGGCGCGTTCCTGACCGTGCTGGTCTCCGCCGCCTGCGGCTTCGCCATGGCGAAGTACCGGTTCCACGGCCGCGCGGTCATCCTGGGCTCGCTGCTGGCCGGCGTGCTCGTCCCCGGCATCACGCTGTCCATCCCCCAGTACCTGCTGCTCTCCTCGACCGGCCTGGTCGGCACGTACTGGTCCGTCATCCTCCCCAGCGTGATCAGCCCCTACAGCATCTACCTCTGCCAGGTGTACGCCGCCGCGTCCATCCCCGACGAGATGCTGGAGGCCGGCCGCGTCGACGGCGCCAGCGAATTCCGCATGCTGTGGTCGATCGCCTTCCCCGTCATGATGCCCGGCCTGGTCACGGTCTTCCTGCTCCAGTTCATCGGCATCTGGAACAACTTCCTCCTCCCCTACATCATGCTCGCCAACGACGACCGCTTCCCGCTGACGGTGGGCCTGTACTCCCTGCTCAACCGGGGTGCGTCACAGCCCGCGCTGTATACGCTGGTCATCACCGGCGCCCTGATCTCCATCATCCCGATCTTCGCGTTGTTCCTGTTCCTCCAGCGCTACTGGAAGCTCGACCTGGTCGCGGGCGGGGTCAAGGGCTGAGCCGCTTCCGCCCGCATCCCTCTTCCGGGGTGCGGGCGGCCTCCTCGGTCGCGCGCGCCCGGCATGATGGGTGGTCCATCCACTGCGGACGCGAGGAACGCCGATGGCCAGGACGCTCAGCTACTCGGACGCCGCCCGGTTGCTCGGCGGGCAGGACAACCCGATCGTCGCCGCGCTGGACGTCGTGGCCGGCGGGCTGCTGCTGGCCTCCGCGCCGTTCGGGCCTGCGGCGGTGCTCGGCCTGTTCGACGCGAAGGCCGAGGTCGTCCGGCTCAGCCACAAGCTCGTCCGGTCGCTGACGGCGCAGTCGTCCGGCCTGTCCCGCCACGGCCGGACCGCGCGAATCAGCGCCGCGCACTCGATCCTCGTGGTCACCGCCTACTTCGAGGCGCTCGACCGCGCGGACCTGCCGTTCCGTTTCGCGGACCTCAAGCTCGACCGTGCCGAGCAGGAATACCTGGCGGCGAGCGCCGCCGACGAGGTCACCGACACCGCGCTCGACCTTCCGGTGCCGATGCCCAGGGCTCACGAGCCCGAGGAGGACTTTCACGGGCGGCTGACGGATTACTACACCCGGTTGTCGGCCGCTGTGCACCGGTTCGTCCAGGGCCTCGACCCGCACGATCGGCTGACCGAGACCGCCCAGGACCGCGCGGCCCAGGTCTTCGCGGACCTGCCGCCGGCAGCGGTGGACCGTTACGCCGACCTGTCCCGGCAGTTCGCCGTCGACTTCCCCGAGGTGGCGACGTGGTCCGCACGACGTGATCACGCCGCGACCCGGGCCGGAGTCCGGCAGCTCGGCACGACGCTCTCCGAGGTGCACAGCATCCTGGCGAGGATCTCCACCGGGTGCGTCCCGGACGCACGCCGGGCCGGACTGGCCATCGCATACCGCAGCGATCTCGACCGACCGCTGATCGACGCGGCCGACACCCCGCCCGGCCTGACGATCCCGACGCTGGCCGAGGCATATGTCGAGCCGCTGTTCCGGGTGGCAGAGATCCAGCCCGGCACACCGTCCAACGAGGAGCGGTGGTGGAACCAGCGGGAGATCCGCGACGACCTCGAAGGCTTCCTCACCGGTCATCTCACCTCGCCGCAGGCAACGGTCGCGCCTCTGCTCGTGCTCGGTCAGCCCGGCTCCGGGAAGTCCGTACTGACCAAGATCCTGGCCGCACGCCTGCCCGCCGCCGATTTCATGCCGGTCCGGGTCGTCCTGCGCGACGTGCCGGCCGACGCCGACCCGCAGGAACAGATCGAGGACGCGGTGCGGACCGCCACCGGCGAACGGCTGGAGTGGCCCGCACTGGTCCGGACCGCCGGGGACGCGCTGCCGGTCGTACTGCTGGACGGCTTCGACGAACTGCTCCAGGCGACCGGCGTCAGCCAGACCGACTACCTGATCAAGATCGCACGCCTGCAGCAGCGGGAGGCCGACCAGGGGCGGCCGCTCGCGGTCCTGGTCACCAGCCGGACCAGCGTCGCCGACCGGGCACGCCCGCCGGAGGGCACGGTCGCGATGCGGCTGGAGCCGTTCGACGAGGATCGCGTCACGGCCTGGCTCCGCACCTGGAACGCGGCCAACGCCGGCTACTTCTCCGTGCAGGGCCTGACCCGGCTCGGCCCCGAGATGGTGCTCCGCCACCGTGACCTGGCCGGGCAGCCACTGCTGCTGCTCATGTGCGCGCTCTACGACGCGGACAGCAACGCGCTGCAGAACCTCGCCGAGGATCTCGGGCAGGGCGAGCTGTACCGTCGCCTGCTCCACGACTTCGCCGTCCGCGAGCTGGCCAAGGGCGGGCCCGAGCCGGACGAGCGGGCCATCCGGGAGGAGCTGGACCGACTGTCCGTGGTGGGCCTGGCGATGTTCAACCGCGGCGCGCAGTGGATCACCGAGGCCGACCTTGAGGAGGATCTGACCGCGCTGTCCGGCGCGCCGGTGCCGGGCCGGCAGCTCGGACGGCGTGCACCGCTCGGCGCCGCGGAACGGATGCTCGGCAAGTTCTTCTTCATCCACCGCTCGCAGGCCACCCGCGACGGCGCCGAACTGCACACCTACGAGTTCCTGCACGCCACGTTCGGCGAGTTCCTGGTGGCCCGGCTCGTCTGGTCCGCGCTGCGCGAGGTGGCGAAACTGGAGGCGGTGGCCGCGTCCGGGTTCGGCAACGCGCCGGTGTCCGACGACCGGCTGCACGCGCTCCTCTCGTTCTGCCCGCTCTCCAGCCGCGCGCCGATCATGGGCTTCCTCGGCGAGTTCGCCGACGCGCTCCCGGCGGCGGAACGAGAGTCGCTGGCCGCGCAGGTGATCCGGCTGTTCCGGACCGTGCACGAGGAGCGGCCGCCGCGCGCGAACGCCGGCTACCGGCCCCGGCGGCTGTCGGTCACCGTGCGCCAGGCCGCCTACAGCGCGAACCTCGTGCTCCTGGCCGTCTACCTGGGCGGCACGGTCAGCGGGCGGCAGCTCTTCGGCGCCGGAGAGGACCGGGTTGCGGACTGGCACCGCGAGGCGCTGCTGTGGCGTTCACAGCTGAGCAGCGAGGACTGGTCCAGCATCGGCTACGTGCTGGAACTCCATCGGACTCTCGACAGCGGGAACGAGCGCGACATCCGGCTGGAGCTGACCAGCGAGGACATCGTGCCATCGCCGTTCGATCCGTCGTGGACGTACCAGGTCGGTGGAACGGAGGAGAGACATGACCACTACGCCCAGCACGACGCCAAGGCTCTTATCCGTAAGGGCTACCTGATCTGTGGGAACCTCGACGACGCCATGCTTCACGCACTCGCCCCGGTCCTCGAAGTCTTCCCGTTCTCGACCGGATCATTCCATCGACTCGACGACGGGGAGTATGCCTCGGCGGCGCACAGTCTGCTAGAAGCCTGGACCATGCCGGTGTCGGAGACGGACTCCGCAAGCCGTCGAAGCACGTATCTCCGCTGTGCGATTGCTGCTGCAGGTGAGGGTTCCGGCTACGCTCGCCTGCTCCTCGACCGCTTGGCCACCGATCCACAGGCAGATGCTGACCTGACCGCCGACGTCCTCATCGTGTTGTTCGACCAAGATTTCTACTTCGACGAGGATGAGCGGCTCGCCGCTGCACGCTGCGTCCTGCCGCACCTCGAACCTCCTCGCCGACAGAACGATGTGGCCATATCTCGACTTTTGTCGGTCTTCCATAACATCCTCAATTTTCCGGAAGAAAAGGACAGCCGAAATATCGCGCTGACCTGGATTCGGCTTGCCGAACTCGATGTCTTCAGGACCGATAGGCTCGACGATCAGTGGCCCGCACACCCGGACCTCAGCGAACGCTTCCGTCAGGCGATCGCCTCGAACCGGAACCCCGGTGTCACGTCGATGGACGGGGTCGTCTAATGTTCTCTCTGTCGCCGGGAGCAACACACCGAGTTGACATGCGGACGTAGCGCAGCTGGTAGCGCATCACCTTGCCAAGGTGAGGGTCGCGGGTTCGAATCCCGTCGTCCGCTCTCTCACGAGATTCACAGAGCCAGGCTCTCCCGCAGGCCGCTCGCCCGCGCGATCGGTGTCAGCACCGCGGCGCGCACCGCCTCCTCGCTCCCGATCACCCGCAGGCTCGACTGTGCCCTGGTCACGGCCGTATACAGCAGTTCCCTGGTCAGCAACGGTGAGCCCGCGGGCGGCAGGATCAGCGTCACCCGGCGGAACTGGCTGCCCTGGCTGCGGTGGACCGTCATCGCGTACAACCGTTGCACGTCGGACAGGCGTGACGGCAGGATCAGGACCGGGTCACCCCCACGGGCGAAGGCGGCGCGCGGGCCCTCCGGCGTCGACACGATCACGCCGGTGTCGCCGTTGTAGAGGCCGCCGTCGTAATCGTTGGCCGTGACCAGCAGCGGGACGCCGGGCTGCCACTCCCCCAGCACCGGGTCGTCCCGCCACCGGGCGATCTCGGCGGTCCAGCGCCGCACGCCGTAGAACCCGCGCCGATGACCGCAGAGCAGCCGGTGCTCGTCCAGCGCCGCGAGCGCGCCGACGACGTCACCCGATCGGGCGGCCTCCGCCACCGTGGACAGCGTGGTGATCACCTCGGCGCGCAACTCCTCCACGCCGGACGGACGCGGACGCTCCAGCTGCGCCTCCGCCACGAACGTGATCGCCGGACCCGCGCGCAGGCAGTCGAGGACAGCGTCCGGATCGCCGGCCCGGATCGAGGACGCCAGCGTGGCCAGCGCGCCGCCGAACCGCCAGGTCCGGTTCAGCGTGACCACGCCGTTGACCACGGGCGTGTCGCAGGAGACCGCGCGCAGGCCGGTCGTGAGCTCGGGCGACGGTCTCCCGCCGGCCCGGACGATGTCGCCCAGGACCGCGCCGGCCTCGACGGAGGCGAGCTGGTCCGGGTCGCCGACCAGGACCAGGCGCGCGTCGGGGCGCACGGCCTCGATCAGCCGGGCCATCAGCGTCAGCGACACCATGGACGTCTCGTCGATCACGATCACGTCGTAGGGCAGCCGGTTCGCCCGGTCGTGCCGGAAGCGGGTGCGCGCGCCGGGGCGACGGCCGAGCAGCCGGTGGATCGTCGACGCCGTCAGGTCGCCGATCGCGGCCCGGTCGGCGGGTGACAGCGCCGCCGCGCGCACCGCCTCCTCCAGCCGGGCCGCGGCCTTGCCGGTCGGTGCGGCCAGCGCGATCCGCGGCGCGCGTCCGGGTTGCCGCGCCAGCACGGCCAGCAGCCGCGCGATCGTGGTCGTCTTCCCGGTGCCGGGCCCGCCCGCCAGAACGGTCACCCACCGTAACGCACTCACCGCCGCCGCCAGCCGTTGCCGTTCCGCTTCCGGCTCCCCGAACAATCGGTCAAGATCCGCGCGTAACACCCCGGGATCCGTCACCGGCGGCGTGGCGGCAGCACGTTCCTGCAGGTCGCGCCGCACCTGCTCCTCCTGTCGCCAGTACCGGTCCAGATACAACAACCCACGCACCAGCCGCAGCGGCCGCCCGTCAACCCCTGCAACACCAGCCCTCGTGGGTACGCCCCGCACTCCCCCACTCCGCTCCGTGACCGACTTCTCCCCAACGCCCCCACCGGATCCCGCCGCGCCGCCACCCTCGCCCACGGTCGTGAGCGGGCTGCGGGCGCACGCGGCCAGCCAGGCCGACGGTGCGGGCCAGGGCAGGGCGCCGATGTCGAGCGGCTGCTCGTCGTCGCCGAGAACGGCCACGCTGCGCGCGATCCCGGCCAGGTCCACACAGACCGAGCCGTGCCGCAACGCGCGCACCGCCAGCGCCACCGCGAGCCGCACGGTCTCGTCCCCCTCGCCGCCGAGCGTGGCGGCGCGGCGCGCGGTGTGCACGTCCGCGAGCGCCAGCACCCCCGCCCGGTGAAACGTCCCCAGCAACCCGGTCACGTTCCACGCGACCTCCACCGCCGGCGCGGTCACGGCTCACCCCCGTCACCGCCGGTCGGCGCACCGTCGCCCGGCGACACGGTCTCGCCCGGCGGCAGGGTCCCGTCGCGCGGCCCGGACCCGTCGAGCAGCGTGGACAGGGCCAGGACCAGGCCGGCCGGGGGCTTCCAGGAGAAGACGCCGTGCGGGACGCCGTCGACGGACGGGGTGGCCGGCCCGCACATGCCGCGCAGGAACAGGTAGAGCACGCCGCCGAGGTGCCGCTCCGGGTCGTACCCCCGTTGTCTCCACCGCAGGTAGCGGTGCAGTGCGACCGCGTAGAGCAGCGCCTGCAGCGGGTAGTGTGCGGCGGCCATCGCGGCGGCGAGCGCGGACGGACGGTAGTGGCCCGCGGTCAGCGGTTCCGGCCCGGCCGGTCCGAGGTCGCCGAGCCAGTTCGTCTTGTAGTCGACGACCAGGTAGCGGGGGCCGTCCACGCGCAGCACCGCGTCGATGCTGCCGGTCAGGTACCCGCGCAGCGGCTGGTCGGCCAGTTCGGGCACGCGCAGCCGCGCGGCGTACCCACGCAGGGGTTCGGTCTCCCACGCCGCGAGAACCTCGGCCGCGTCGCCCAGCGTGACCTCCGCGTGGGTGGCGTCGCCACCGGCGAGCGGCAGCTCGAAGTCCAGCTCGGGCAGCCGGTCCGCGGGCGTGAAGTCGGCGAGGCTGCGGCCGTCCGCGAGCGGGCCGAGCGGTGTGCGCAGCGACGGCAGCAGCGCGGCCGCGAGCACGTCCGGGTCCAGGCCCGCGGGGCCGGGGACGAGGCGGGCGCGGGCGGCCAGCGCGGCCCCGAGATCCGGCGCGGTGGTGTCCAGATCCTCCAGCACGGCGTGGACGAGCGTGCCGAACACCGCGCCGGTCGGCAGCCCGGACATCGGCGACGGCGGCCCTTCCGGCACGGTGTCCTCCGCCCGGAACCCGGTGATCTCCTCATCGTTGAGCAGGTCCCCGGCCGGTTCACTGGTGACGCCGGGCCCGTCACCCGCCCCGGACACCTCGTGAGCACCGGACACGCCATCGGCACCTGGCCCGCCGTGAGCGCCGGAAGGGCCGTGTGCGCCGGACGTGAGCCGCGAGTAGGACGTGCGACGCCATCCGGTGTCCAGTCGTCGGCGGAACCGCGCCGCCCGCAGCACCGGCGTCGCCACCGGCGCGGGCGTGAACCGCGCCGCCGCCACGGACACCGGCGTGACCGAGAAGACCGGTGACGCCAGACTCCGGAACGCACTCAGCGCGTCCGCATCGGACGGCACCGGGCATGCGGCCGGCGGCACCTCGCCCGGCGCCGGACGGCCGATCAGCAGCCGGTGCAGCGCGGACTCCTTCGTGTTCGCGGTCGGCGCCCACCACGCCACGATCCGGCTCTTCGCCCGGGTCAGCGCCACGTACAGCAGCCGCAGATCCTCGCCGCCCTCCTCGGCCCGGTGCCGGCGCAGCGCCTCGGTCTCCCGCGTCCCGGCCACGTCCAGCACGCGCGTGCCGTCGTCGGTGTGGAAGCGCAGCAGCTCGGGCTGGGACGGCACGTGCCGGTCCCACCCGAACGGCAGGTAGAGGACGGGGTATTCGAGGCCCTTCGCGGCGTGCACGGTGAGGATCTGCACGGCCGCGAGGTCGGACTCGAGGCGGCGGCTGCGCTCCAGGCTGACGTCCGCGGGCGCGTCCTCGATGCGGTGCCGCAGCCATTCGACGATCGCGGCCAGGCCGAGGCGGCCCTCGACCGCGGCCGTGTGCAGCGCGAGTCCGATGTGGCGCAGGTCGGTGAGGTGGCGTTCGCCGGTGCGCCGGGCCAGCAGTCGCCGCGCGAGGCCGGTCGCGGTGATCGCCTCCAGCAGCGCGGCCACGCCGTGGTCGGTCAGCAGCGTGGCCCAGCGGCGCAGCGTACCCCCGAGGTCTTCGAGATCCTGTTCGCCGGCGGCGGCGAGCCGGTCGGCGGGCCAGCCGATGATCGCGGTGAGCGCGGCGGCCGCGACGCGGGTGGTCCGGTGCGGCTGTTCCAGGCCCTCCAGCAGCGCGAGCCAGTCGGCGGCGGCCGGGGTGCCGAAGACGCTGGTGGTACCGGCCAGCACGGCGGGAATCCCGGCCGCGGCCAGCGTCTCCCGGATCTGCGTGCCCTGCTTGTGCGTGCGCACCAGCACCGCGATGTCGCCGGGCGTCGTGACGGGAACGGCCTCACCGGGCGGCTCGGCGGCCTCGCCCGGCGAGCTGTTCGAGGTGCCGGAACCCGCGATGTCGCCGGATGCGGTGATCGTCGCGGCCAGGTCCGCGGCGAGATCGGCGGCGACGGCCGCGCGGGCGTCGTCGATCGGGATCAGGCCGCTCCTGTTGAGCGTGAACCCGTCGCGACCGAGCACCCGCAGCCGGAACGGCGGCCCCGGCAGCCGCGCGCCGGCCTGCGCGGCCGCGACCGGACGCACCGTGATCCGCGCGTCCCCGAGCGCGGCCCCGCCGAACACCGTCTCGCACGCCGCGAGCACGCCCGGATCGCTGCGCCAGTTCCGCCCGAGCGTGGCGTGCGCGGGTGCCGCGTCGGCCGCCGCCAGGTAGGACACCACGTCCGCGCCGCGGAAGCCGTAGATCGCCTGCTTCGGGTCGCCGATCAGCACCAGCGTGGTGTGCCCGTGGAACGCCTTCTCGACGATGCTCCACTGCACCGGGTCCGTGTCCTGGAACTCGTCGACCAGCACCACCGCGTAGCGATCCCGTAGGCGTTGCCGCACGTCCGGGTCGTCCAGCGCCGCGTGCAGCCCGTCGATCATGTCGTCGTAGCAGTAGAGCCGCGCCTGCCGCCGCCGTCCGTCCACCTCGGACCGGACCGCGGTGGCGAACCGGCTGCGCACGTCCGGGCCGGAGGGCGCGAGCCGGGCCTGTGCGTCCGCCACCGCCTCGCGCGCGATCTCCAGCGCGATCCGGCGGCCGAACGGTGGCTCCTCCGCGCCGGGCACGCCGTACTTTCGCAGGTAGAGATCGTCGGCGACCTCGGTGACCAGGTCGTTCAGGTTCTCGGCGAACGTGGCTGCCGGGTCCGCGTCCGCGGCGAGGCCGAGCTCCGCGAGCATGCGGTGGCAGAACTGGTGGGTGGTGGCGATCGTGGCGGCGTCGAAGTCGCGCAGCGCGGCGGCGAGGCGGGCGCGACGATTCTCCAGCTCATCCGGGGGTACGGCGGAGAGCAGCGCGGCGAGCGGATCCCCACCCGGATTTTGTCCGATTTTTCGCGAAATATCGACGAGCCGTGCGCGGACCCGTGAGCGCAACTCCGCGGTCGCGGACCGGCCGAACGTGACCAGCAGCAGCTCGTCCAGCCGCGCCCGCCCCTCCGCCACGTAGCGGGCCGCCAGCGCCGCGATCGTGTACGTCTTCCCGGTCCCCGCGCTCGCCTCCAGCACCGTCGTCCCGGACGGCAGCGGCCCGCACACGTCGAACCCGCTCACGGCCGGTCCAGCGTCTCCGCCGCGCGCAGCGGCTCCCACACCCGCAGCGCCAGCTCGCCGAACCGGTCGTCCGCGACGATCGCCCGCCCGGCCCAGACCATGGTGGCCGCCGACCCGTGCGCCTCGAACCGGTTCCACTCCTTCTTCGCATGTTCCAGACCGCCCTCGGCGTACGCGTGCGAGGTCTTCATCGCCATCGGCAGCGGCGCGCGCATCCCCTCGTCCCAGAGCGCGGCCAGGTCCGCCAGCACCCGCAGCGCCACGTCGTGCCCGATCGGCCCGAGCGTCGACCGGCGTGGCGCCGCCCCGAACCGGTCCCGCCCGATCGTCACCGCCCGCCACCGCCGCCCCGGCACGCCCGCGGTCAGCGCGCACAGCGCCAGCCAGGCCCGCAGCCGGTGTTTCGGGCCGAGCCGCGCGTAGTTCGCCGACAGGATGACGTCGCCGTGCAGGCTGCCGACCGTGCCCGCCACGCGTCGCCCGCCCGGCAGCGTCACCTCCAGGTCGTGCGCGTCCGGCAGGCCGGTCAGGTGCGGGAGCGCGGCCGTGGCCAGGCGTTCCGCGTCGCCGCCGATCGTGTCCAGCAGGCGTGCGCCGAGCGGGCCGGGCGGGACGACGCCGCGCCGCCACTCCGCCTGCACGCACCGGCTCAGGTCCGCGCCGGCCAGCCGGGCCCGCAGCAGCCGGTCCCCGACGCCCCACTTCTCCAGCTCGTCGAGCTCGACCGGCAGGCCGTCCGCCGGGTCCTCGTCGTCCGCGAAGAAGCTGATCCCGAGCCGCCGCCGCAGGAACGCGCCGACCGGATCGTCCAGGAAGTGCCGCAGGTCGTCGAGCCGGATCACGTCCTCCACCGGCGGCGCGGGCAGCGGCGTGTCCAGGAACCGCGGATCATCGCGCCGCGGCCCGGCCGCCGCCTCAGCGCCCGCGCACGCGTCCCGGTCGAAGCTGCGCAGGTCCGTGAAATTGCGCGCGTCGAACGCCTGCAGCGGGTGCCGCGTCACCGGTGCGCGCAGCACATCCACGATCTCCGCCAGGGGTACGGCCGGGGGCCGCGACGCGTTCGTCCGCTCGTCCGCGCCGGAGTAGCACAGGATCAGGTGCTCGGTCGCGGCCGTCACCGCGTCCAGCAGCAGCTGGCGGTCCTCGCTGCGCGGGTCCCGCTCCCCCGCGCACGGCGTGCGTCCGAGCACGTCGTCGCCGTCCCGGCCGGACCCGCGCGGGAAGCTGTCGTCGTCCAGCCCGAGCACGCACACCACCCGGTGCGGGACCGAACGCATCGGCACCATCGTGCACATCGTCAGGTCCCCGGTCCGGAAGTTCGCCCTGGTCGGCCGGCCGCTCAGCCGCTCCTCCAGCAGCGCGTCCACGTCCGGCCCGCCGAGCGGGACCGTCCTCGCGTGCGCGCCCGCGGTCGCGACCACGTCGGCCAGCTCCGCGTCGAACCGGGCGGCCTGCCAGGCGTCCGCGTCCGGCACGCTGGTCAGGCCGTGCACGCCGTCCCGGATCGCGGCGATCCAGCCGGTCAGCGGGTGCTCGCCGCGCAGCGCCGTCAGCGTGGCCGAGAGCCGGTCCACGATCTCCGCGAGCCGTCCGGCCAGGTCGGCGTCGGTGGAGTCGACGTCGTCGAGCGGGAGCGCGGTGCCGAGCCAGCACAGCTCGTCCTCGGACATGGCGACGCCGAGCAGGATCCGGTCCAGGCCGGCCGCCCAGGTGTTCGGTCGCACGTCCAGCCGGTAGCGGGCCCGGTGCTCCGGATCCAGCCCCCACCGCACGCCGGAGCGGACCACCAGGTCACGCAGCCGGTCCAGATCGTCGTCGTCCAGCGCGAACCGGCGTCGTACCGGCGGCTCCGCGATCAGGTCCAGCACCTCCGCGGCCGTGACCCGGCTGTGCGCCAGCGCGAGCAGCCGCCCGGCGACGCCGAAGAGCGGATTGACCTGGAGCAGCGCACGGTCGGCGAGCCGGACGCGCAGGCGGTGGGCCGGGTGCCCGGTCCCCGGCGGCAGCGCGGCCCCGAGCCCGAACGAGGCGGAGATCAGCGGCGCGAACGTCTCGATGTCCGGGCACATGACCAGCATGTCCCGCGGCTCCAGCGTCTCGTCCGCCGCCAGCAGTCCCAGGATCACCTCCCGCAGCACCTCCACCTGCCGTACGGGCCCGTGACAGGCGTGCACCTGCACGCTGCGGTCCGCTGCGCCCGTGGCAACCGGCGCGGGGGCGCGATCCGGCGGGAGACGGGCGTCGTCCGTTTCCGGCGCGGGGCGCGGGGCGGTCTGGAGCCCGCCGGCCGACGCGTCGACCGGCACGTCGTCCGCGATCGCCTGCTGGAGGCGGCCGAGGAGCGTGTCCGGGCGGGGTGCGGCGGGGTGGTGGACGGTCGCGGCGCCGGCGAGCGTGAGCTGGAGTTCGCGGGCGTCCCGGCCCAGGGAGGCGAGCAGCGGGTGTCTCGGCAGGTCGCGGGTGGGGTCGGTGGCGCGGGCGACCGGGCCGTGGAGCGCGGTCGCGTGCGGCGCCACCCGGTCCCAGAGCGCGGGTGACGGGTGCGGGAGCCAGAGGTGCACGTCGCGGCGGTCGCCGAGCGCGGCCAGGACCGTGACGTGCGCGGCCGGCAGCCGGGTCGGGCCGAAGACGGAGACGCGGGCGGGCAGCGCGGCCCGGTCCGGTTCGCGGCGCAGCACGTCGCAGAGATCGGTGAGGCGTTCGGCCGGGCTGGGCACGGTCTGGTGCTTGCGGACGCGACGCCACAGCTCCGCCTGCCAGTGCAGATCGTCCGGCAGGTGCCCGCCGAGCCCGTCCGCGTCGTCGCCGCCGGCCCACGCCGTGATCATGTCCGGGCGGTGCAGTCCGTAGGAGTCGAACAGCCGGGCCAGCCGCCAGGCCGTCGCGTACCGCCGCCCGCGCCGCACGTCGTCCGCGTCGTCCGCGCCGAGATAGACGCGCAGCCGCCGGCACCACGCCTCGGACATGCCGTGGTCGATCACGTCGAGCAGCACCCAGACGAGGTGCGCCGGCCGCCACGGGTCCTCCGCACGCCCCGGCCCGCCGACCGCCGCCCCCACGCGCGCGATCAGCTCGGTGACGGACGGGAACCCCACGTTCGCGCAGACGCCGTCGCCGCGGCCGTCCGCCGCCCCGAGGTGGTGCGACAGCCGCTGCGCCAGCCAGCGTTCGACGCCGCGCGACGGCACCGCCACCACCTCCGGCGCGAACGGATCGCCGGGCGGTTCCCGCAGCACCCCCGCGAGCGCCTCCGCCAGACGGTCCGCCCGCTCGGCCCGGTGCACGCGCAACATGAGTACCCCGAGCCCGATGGTACGGCCTTCGTCCCCCTATATCCGCCCAAAAGGTCTTTGTTCGAAACGCCACCACCCACGGACCCGGCAGGGAGGAGCGCCAGCGACGACCGGTGCCCGCGGGAGCATGCGGACCGCGACCACCGCGAAGCGGGAAGAAAGGTTGAGGCTTTTCCTGCCTGAGCGATCAGGCGGGCCGGGAGCGGGCGAGCGAACGCGTGACCGCGGCGGCGATCGCGCTGCTCGCGGCGAGGCCGACGAAGACGAGGAGCGCGCCGACCGCGAAGAGCCCGGAGTCGTCGTGCCGCGCCGCGTCCCAGGTCCAGACGATCGTGAACGCGAGCGTGAGCACGACCGCCGTCACCGCCGCGTTGACGCGCAGCAGGATCGCGGCGACCAGGATCGCGAGCAGCGTGACACCGCACCCCACGACCTGCCAGGCATGGTACGGCCCGGTGATGTTGCCCGCCGCGTCGACGTCCTTCTCGGTGTCCCACCCCAGCCAGCCGAACCAGGCGACGACGGTGAGCACGGCGACGGCCACAGCGCCGCCGATGGTCTTGGCATTCATGCGGAGAAACCTATGCCCGCCCGCGGGGAGGCGCGTGAGCCCGGGTACTCACATCTCCCAGGGCGCCTGCGGCAGCACGTCGCCGGTCTCCAGCAACGACTTCAGGTTCGCCATGACGGCCGGCCAGCCGGAGGAGATCAGCCCGTGGTCCTTCTCCGTCGTCAGGCCGGTGTGCGTGACGGTGAGCCGCACGATCTCCTGCCACGGCTCGACGTCGAACGTGACCGTGCCCGCGCCGTCCTCCGGCCGCTGCCCCGGCATGCCGAACGAGATGACCAGTTTTCGCGGCGGATCTGCGGAGAGGACCACGCCGCCGCCGTCCGCGATGCCGGAGTCGTCCGTGCGCAGATGCTCCCATGTGGAGCCCGGCCGCCAGTCGGACCGGTTGCTGTGCCCCCAGTACCGCGCCGTGAGGTCGGCGTCGGTGAGCGCCTGCCAGACGCGCTCGGCCGTGCTCCGGACGTAGGTCACGTAGACGTAATCGGGGATCATCGAGCGCTCCATGATGGCCTCCAGTGCGGCGAGCCGCGGTTCGTCGAACGCGGCGATCCAGCGGCGGCGGATCTCGTGGATCGGCACCGGATTGAGGTAGTGCAGCTTCTCCCGCCCCCGCCGGACCGTGCTGATCAGATTCGCCTCCTCCAGCACCGCGAGATGCTGGGTGGCCGACTGCCGGGCCATGTCCAGCCCCGCACAGAGCTCCCCGAGCGTCTGCCCGTCACGCCGCCGGAGACTGTCCAGCAGCCCACGACGGGTCGCATCGGCAAGCGCACGGAAGACCCGGTCCACAGCCAGCATTATGCAGGCATACACCTGCCTATTGTCAAGGGAGCGTACGACCGACGGACGCCACCATGCCGGCCTGCAGCGCGGCGGCGCCGACGATCTGGGACGGGCAGCCGCTCTCGAGATAGTTCGGCGCCGACCGGCTCTCCAGCGCGGCCAGGGCCGCGCGGACCCGGCGGGCCAGCCGCGGGATGAGGATGTCGTCCACCTCGGACGGCGCGATGAACGCGTAGCCGTCCAGCTCCCCCGCGGGCAGGCGGATCTGCGTGATCTCGGCCGGTGTCAGGCGGCCGCCGTCGAAGACGAAGCCGAGGGCGCCGTCCCACGGCGGGGCCGGGGGCACCCAGTCGACGCACAGCATCCGGTCGACGCGGCGGGACGGCAGCGCCAGCTCCTCCAGCAACTCCCGCCCGCAGGCCGCGGCCGGCGACTCGCCCGGCTCGATGCAGCCGCCGGGGATCTCCCAATCGCTTTTGTACGTGGGATGCACGATCAGGATTCGACCGCTGAGGTCACGGACAATAGCGCCGGCCGAGACTCTGACTCGAGTCAGGCTCGCGATGAAAGAGGGCAGGTCGTCAACCACGGGAGAACCTTAGTCCGGGATTCCCGCCTTCGAGGCCCAACGACACACGATTGATGAAGCAGCCCTACGCAGCGACACTAGTCGGATACGGAAACCGGGAGGTCACGTGCAACTTCCACCGTTTCTCCGCGTCGAGCGAATACCGCCGTACCTCAGCGCGCCCGTGGTCGTCGCGGTGCTCAACATCGCCATTCATCTGATCTTCGAGGACGCCGCGGTACGGACACCGATAGGAGTCATCACCATCGGCTCATATCTCATCACAGAAGCGACGGCAGCCTGGTGGAATATGCACCGGAGGAATCACGGAAACGGTGATCCGGCACAACCGGCCGGTGCAGAACAATACCGGACCACATCGGAGCTTCCGCCTACGCCCCGGCCCTTCGTGGGCCGTGTCGAGGAGATCGGGCGGATCGAGGAGTTTCTCCGCCGTCCACCTCCGGGTCGTCCTGATCGAGGGCATCGACGGCATCGGCAAGACCGCGCTCGCGCTGCGCGTCGCCCACCAGGTGGCCGCCGACTTCCCGGACGGGCAGATCTTCTGCCCGGTCGGCCGGGCCGGTGCCGTCGACACGATCCTCCCCAGGCTGATCACGCCGCCGGACGGTGGCGAACCGCACGAACTCCCGGCCCTGTACCAGAAACAGGTGGGTGACCGGCGGCGGCTGGTGATCCTGGACGACGTGCCCGGCACGGCCGTCCTCGACAGCCTGCTGCCGCTCGACCGGTGGAGCGCGCTGATCGTCACCGCGCGGCCGGGCGTCATCCCGCACGACAGCGTGGGCCTTCCCATCACGCTCGGCGGGCTGGACCGAGCCGAGTCACACGACCTGCTCCGGCTACTGGCCGGCGACGACCGGATCGACGAGCCCGACACCACCGCGATGTTCGAGGAGACCGGCGGTCACCCGCTGGCGCTGCAGGCCGCGGGCGCGCTGCTGAACACCCGTCCGCGTCTGGGGCTCGCCAGCGCGCTGGAGCGAGGACGCCGGAACCTCGGCTCGGACGGCTACACCGGTGCGCTCGACGTCATCTTCGCCATGCTGACCGGCCCGGAGCAGCGCGCGCTGCGTGCGATCGGCCGGCTCGGACGGCCGGCCTTCCACGCCTGGGAGCTGGCGCCGATGCTGGAGCACGAGAAGGAACACGGGCCCGCGGACGAGGCGACGGTGCTCCGCCTCGCGGACCGGCTGATGTTCGCCGAACTGATCGAGCGGGCGAGCACCGACCTCGGCGGCGAGACCGAGTACCGGGTCCGGGAGCACGTGCTGGCGTACGCCCGGCGTCTCGACCGGCCGCGGACACCACAGGAGCAGCGCCGCGACTCCGAGCTGGTGCTGGCGCGGCAGGCGTCCCGCCGGGCGCTCGACCCGGGAGCCGAGCTGGATCGGCTGATCTACCTGCCGATGGTCCGGGGCGAGATGCGGGAAGCCCTCGCCGGCGCCCGGCGCGCCGTCGCGGTGTCCCGGGAACGCGGCGAGCCCGAGGCCGAAGGGCTGGCGCTGGCCGCGTTCGCGGAGCTGCACGCCGAGATGGGCGCGTTCGAGGCCGCCGAGGACATGGCGTCGCGCGCGATGACCGGCCGCTTCGCCACCCGGCGCAGCGAGATCCGCGCACGCCGGACGCTGGGACGGCTGCACCGGCGGCTGCATCAGCAGGAGCGAGCGGTCCCGCAGCTGCGCACGGCGCTGCGGCTGGCCGAGGAGGAGGGCGAGCGGCCCGAACAGATCCGCACCCGGCGCGAACTCGCCGTGGCCCTGGCACGCGAGGACAGCGACGAGGCACTGGACATCGTGGAGGAGGCGCAGTGGCTCTGCGACCAGATCGAGGACGGCCGCACGTACCTGCCGAGCGTGCTCTGGGCGCGAGTTCCGCTACCGTCTGAATCCGCTGGTCCGGCTGGCCGCCGAACGGCAACTCCGGCAGCGGTACGCGCCCGAGTCCACCGTCGCGCTGGGTCGCCTGCGGGAGGCGTACCGGCTGATGATCGGGCTTGTCCTGCACCGATGGGACGAGACCTTCCCGGCGCCGGTGGTGCGCGTGCCCGGCCTCGAGCCCGGTGGCGCCTGGCGTGTGCTGATCGAGGCGATGGCCGCCGAGGTCGCGGGCAACCCGACGCCGTGGGTACGCCTCGAGCACCAGAGCCTGGTCGACTGTGCGGAGACCGCGCTCGATCAGAAGGATCCGGCGCTGTACTGGCGGACCACCGCGTTGCTCGGCGACCACGTGCCCGGCGGGTCCCTCGACCGGCTGCGACTGTTGCTGAGCCGCGCCCACGAGTCGGCGGCCCGCGACGAGGCCGACCAGGCGGACCGGGACCTGAACTGCCGCATCGACGCGCTCCTGGCCTACGGCGGTTTCCTGATCTCCGTAGAGGAGTACGCGCCCGCGTTCGCCTGCCTGAACAAGGTGTTCACCATCGCCGAGTGGGCGGGCCGCCCGGACATCGGCGCCATCTCCCCCGACGACGCGCGACGGCGAATCGCCTGGGCGAACCTGCGCGTCGGCATGGGCTACGCCCAGCTGCGCGTGCCGCAGGTGGCCGGCGGCCGGTTGACGAGGGCGATGATGGACTTCGAGACGCTGAAGGACGAACGGGAACGCCAGTCGGCCCGGCTGCTCCTGGACCTCAACTACGACTCCGACATCGGTCTGCGGCTGCACGCGCTGGCCGAGTCGTCCGCCCGTCCCGGGCCGTTCCTGGTGCTGCTGGTCCGCGCCGAGTCGCTCCGCAGGCGGCGCGAGTGGGGACAGGCCGAGCAGTGCCTGCGCGAGGCCCTGGAGCAGTGCCTGGGCGACTGCCGCCGGGCCGCCAACGTCAGCTATCGCCTGGCTCGCCTGTACCTGGAGCACGCGCAGGATCGCGTGGACCGGCACGCCGAGCTCACCCGGCTGGCGATCCGGCGGGCGGCCGAGGCGGTCCGGTACTTCCGGGGCATGGCGAACCGGGTCGGCGAGATCCGGGCCCGGTGCCTTCTCAGCCGCGCGTTCATCGCGGCCGGGCTGCTCCCGCAGGGCGAGACCGAGTGGCACCACGCGGCGAGGCTGCTCGGCACGTTCCGCCGGGACATCGACGCGGACCATCTGCTGACCACGCTCGACGCGCGCCTGCACTGGGCCGAGGGGGTCCTGCTGGTCGCGCAGGGCCGCGGCGTACCCGCGCGGCGGGCATTGCTGGAGGCGGCCCACTTCTTCCGCGAGCTCGACGACGGTCGCTCGACCGCCGCCGTGGAACGGCTGCTCGCGGAGGCGGGCCGCGCCTGACCGGGCGTGCGTCACCCGGCGGCGTGTCATGAGGGGGGTTCCGTCTTCACGGCCGCCGGGTGACGCGGATTCATGATTCGCCCGGCGGGGCAGAAGCGGGCAGGTACAGGAGTCCCGTTACGTCGGGTCGAAGGGCCTGTCACAGATCGATGGAATTTCGCCCCTTACCAGAGAGGCCTTTGGGGGCTTACCGTCTGTCTGACGACGAGCGGGGCGGGCGGGCACCCCGTGACGCTCGATCGTTGGGTCTTGTGATGCGGCACGTCCGCCGGCGCATCGGCGTGGTGGTGACGAGCGGACGGGACGGAGGGCAGAGTGTTGGCCGACTCGGTGGGACCTCGTGTCATTGTCGGCGTTTCGCCGTCGCTGACCGGTCTGCGCGCGCTGCGCATGGCGGTCGGGGAGGCGCGACGGCGAGGTGTGCCGCTGCGTGCGGTGCGCGCCTGGGATCTCGACGGTACGGATGCGGTCTACGTGCGTGGGCGGGACGCGGCGAGGCAGCTGATCCGGGAGTGTTTCGCGGACGCGCTCGGCGGCATGCCGCCGGACGTGCAGATCAACTCGGTGACCGTGCTGGACCGGCCCGGTGCCGCGCTGGTCGACTACGCGCGCGAGGACGACGTGCTCTTCGTCGGCCGGACGCCGCAGCGCTGGTGGCGGCGCGTGTTCCGGCGCTCGATCGCCGGTTATTGCGTGGCGCACGCGACCTGCCCGGTGCAGGTCGTGCCGCCGGACGCGTTCGCGCGCCAGTGGCAGCGGCGCAGCGTGGCGGACGCGATCAGCCGGGAGTTGTCCGAACTGAGTGGTTGAGGGGTAAGGATCTATCCATGACCCCACCTGAATCTATCGTCATCGCCGGCGGCGGGCTCGCCGGCGCGAAGGCCGCCGAGACCCTGCGCGAGGAGGGCTTCGGCGGCCGCATCACGCTGCTCGGCGCGGAGCTGATCCGGCCGTACGAGCGGCCGCCGCTGTCCAAGGGCCGTCTCCTGGGCACCGGCGAGGAGCCGTTCGTCCACGACGAGTCGTGGTACGCGGAGCACGACGTCGACCTTCGCCTCGGCGCCGTGGTCACCGGCATGGATCGAAAGAACCACGTGGTGCGCACCGCGTCCGGCGAGGACGTGGCGTACGACCGGCTGCTGCTGGCCACCGGCGCCACCCCGCGCCGGATCGGCACGCCGGCCGACTCGACGCTGCGCACCTGGCCGGACTCGGACCGGTTCGCGGCAGCGATCGACAAGGGCACCCGCCTGGTGATCGTGGGCGCGGGCTGGATCGGCCTGGAGGTGGCGTCCGCGGCACGGCAGCGCGGCGCGCACGTCACCGTGGTCACGCCGGACTCGTTGCCGCTGCGCAAGGTGCTCGGCGACACCGTGGCGGAGGTGTTCGCGGACCTGCACCGGGCGCACGGCGTGGAGTTCCGGTTCGGCACGCACGTGCGCGAGGTGCTGCCGGACGGCGTGATCGTGGCCGACGACACCCGCATCGACGCGGACGCGGTGCTGGTCGCGATCGGCGCCACGCCCAGCATCGACCTCGCGGTGGAGGCGGGCCTGGCGACCGGCGACGGCGTGCACGTGGACGCGCTGCACACCACCAGCGATCCGGACATCTTCGCGGCCGGCGACATCGCGGCCGTGGAGCATCCGCTGCTCAAGGCCCGGGTCCGCGTGGAGCACTGGGGCAACGCGCTGGACTCCGGCCCGGCGGCCGCTCGCGCCATGCTCGGTCGTGGCACGCCGTGGGAGAAACTCCCCTACTTCTTCACGGACCAGTTCGACCTGGGTATGGAGTACGCGGGCTGGGTGCCGCCGGGCGCGGAGGCCCGGGTGGTGGTGCGCGGCGACCTGGCCGCGCGCGAGGGCATCGTGTTCTGGCTGGTCGGTGACCGGGTCGCGGCCGGCATGAACCTCAACGTCTGGGACGTTCAAGAGCAGATTCAGGCATTGGTACGGGCCGGCCTGACCGGCGGGAAGGTCGACCTCGACCGGCTGACCGACCCCTCGGTCCCGCTGGAGGACCTGATCGCCTGACGGCCACCCGCCACCGGCGTCCTCGGTGCATCGGGGCGTCCCCCACGTCGCTGGACCGGCGTGGGGGACGTGCCGCGCGCTATCGGCCCGCCGCGCCGACCGCGTGCCAGCCACCGGCCGGCAGCGTGCCGGGCGTCTCCGGACCCCAGGTGCCCCGCTCGTACGGCAGGATCGGCTGGTGCCCGTCCAGCACCGGCGCCACGATCCGCCACTCCTCGCGGATCGTCTCCTCCGAGGCGAACCGGTCCTGCCGTCCGTCCAGCGCGTCGTCGATCAGCCGCTCGTAGGCCTCCTGCCGCCTCCCGAGCGCCGCACCGAAGTCCACGTCCAGCGGGAGCGGGCGCGTCCTGGAAGCCCGGCCCGGCTCCTTCACGTTGAGCATCAGCCCGATCCCGTCGTTGCGCCCGAGCCGGAGCCGCAGCAGGTTCGGGGTCGCGTTCGCGTAGGCCGACGGCCGCAGCGTCACCACCACCTCGGTCGCGGTCTCCGCCAGGTGCTTGCCGGCCCGCAGGTGGAACGGCACGCCCGCCCACCGCCGCGTGTCGATCCGCAGCGTGGACGCCACGAACGTCTCCGTGGTCGACCCGGCCGCGACGCCCGGTTCGTCCCGGTACCCCGCGTACTGCCCGAAGACCGTGCTCCCCGGCGTCAGCGGCCGCATCCGGCGCAGCGCGTGCAGCTCGTCGGCCTTGGCCGGGGACTCCATCGCCAGCAGCGCCGCGACCTGCAGCACGTGGTTCTGCAGCACGTCCCGGACCGCGCCGCTGCGGTCGTAGAACCCCGCCCGGCCCTGCGTGCCGAACTGCTCCGCCAGCGTGATCTGCACGTTGTCGATGTGCTCCCGGCTCCAGATCGGCTCCAGCAGCCGGTTGCCGAACCGCAGCGCCGCGATCCCCTCGACCGCCTCCTTGCCCAGGTAGTGGTCGATCCGGAAGGTCCGCTCCGGGTCGAACGCGCCGCGCAGCGTGACCGCGAGCGCCTGCGCGGACGCGAGGTCGTGCCCGAACGGCTTCTCCACGATCACCCGGCCGCGCCTGGCCAGCCCGGAGTCCTTCAGCCCGCCGACCACGTCGGTGAAGACCGCGGGCGGGATGGCGAGGTAGAAGAGCGGCCGCGCGGTGTGCTCCAGCGCCTCGCTCAGCCGGGCGTAGGTGCGCGCGTCGTCGTACCCCCCGGAGATCATGGTCATTCGCGCGGCCAGCGCGTCGAACGCGGCCTCGTCGACCACGTCCACGGCCTCGACGACGGCCTTGCGTACCGTCCTGACCAGGTGCTCGTGATCCCAGGCCGACCGGGCGACGCCGAAGACCGGCAGGTCCAGCCGACCACGGCGAGTCAGTTCGTAGAGGGCCGGGATCAGCTTCTTGGCCGCGAGATCACCGGTCACGCCGAAGAGAACGACAGCGTCAGCGCGCTCGTCCATCGGGGGTCACCCCATAAGTCGGTAGACAACTATGCGTTCCTGACCAACGAGCGCATGATCGTCCGGATTTCCGTCCGCGGGTGAGACGTGGGCGACAGCTAGAATCGTCGGCGTGAAGCTGAAGCTGGATCTGCACGACATCTTCAACCGGGGCCAGGAGATCGACCGCGCGCTGCGGAACATCATCGACGAGGCGATCCAGAAGAAGGCCGCCACCGTCGAGATCATCCCCGGCAAGGGCAGCGGCGCCCTGAAGAAGAAGGTGCTGCGCTTCCTCGACCAGCGCGACATCAAGCAGCTCTACCACCGCGTCGAGAAGGACGGCGACAACTGGGGCCGCCTCTTCGTCCACTTCAAGCACGACGCCCCCACCGGCCGCCGCGGCCGCGGGCGCTGACCCGCCTCCTCGCCGCCGTCCTCCTCTACGGCGGCGCCGTCCACGTCTGGCAGCTGACGACGTGGCCGCCGTACCCGTGGGCGCCGACGTGGCTGGCGATCTACTTCATCTCGCTGACGTTCTTCGACCCGCTGGCCGCCGTGCTGCTCCTGCTGCGCCGCCGCGCCGGCCTGGCCCTGGCCGCCGTCGTCCTCACCACGGACGCCGCCGCCAACGCCTACAGCATCTACGGCCTCGGCGTCTTCTCCCCCGCCGCCGTCATCGCCCTGATCATCACCTCGCTGCTGGCGCTGGCCGCCCTGGTCGCGCTGGTCAGAACCTGAGTCGTCAGGGAGTGGCCGGCTCGCACGGGTCGAGGACCCTGGAGTTCGGTTTGCGGTCGCCCGGGACGCTCGCCGGGAGGTATTCGCCGAATTTCCGGGTCCACTCCTCGTCCACGAACCGGGTGAGCGCGGCGCTCAGGTACTCGCACAGCTCCGGCCGGTTGTTCGGCAGGCCGATGCCGTACCGCTCGCTGCCCACCCGCATTCCCGGCACCACGCGCAGGTCGCTCGCGTACGACGCCAGCCCCTCGAGGATGACCTGGTCGGTGGAGACCGCGTCGACCTCCCTGGCGCGCAGCCGCTGGACGCACCGGTCGAGCGTGTTCTCCGGCCTGGAGTTGATCTTCGCGCCGAAGATTCGCGTCTCGCCGGTCGAGCCGAGCACCACGCAGACCGCCCGGCCCTCGATGTCCGCGGGCGTGCCGATCGGGCTGCCGGTCAGCGTCATCAGCCCTTGCGCGTCCGACAGGTAGGGACCGGCGAAGTCGACCTCGTCGCGCCGTACATCCGTGATCGAGAAGTTGGAGATGACCAGTTTGACCGGGCTGTCCTCGCGCTTCAGCACCTTGAGCCGCTCGTCCGTGGTGATCGGCACGTACTGCGGCGTGAAGCCCAGCTCGCCGGCCAGCCAGTTGCCCAGCGCGATGTCGAACCCGCTCCACACGCCGTTGCGGTACAGGCTCCAGCCCGGCAGGTCCGAGTTGACCCCGATCGGCACGGTGCCGGACAGGTAGTCGGCCGGCTCGGGCTCCGGCGTGCGCGCGTTACAGCCGGTCAGGGCCAGGCAGGCGAAGAGCGCCACCCACGCGGTACGTCTCATCTCGTGCTCCTCACTCAGCGCCGCAGGCGCGTGTCGGACATGCGGACCAGCAGCTCACACTTCTGCTCGCCGGGTACCTCGACCCGGACGCGTAGCTGGACCCGTTTCGCACCGGCCGGGATGGGCAGCGCGACCTGCTCACCGTGGCGGGTCCGGTAGGCGGCCTGCGGCTGGCCGTCGATCACCGGCCGGACCAGGACCGTGGCCGGGAGCACGCAGTCGCCGAGGTCACCGGTCGGCGACAGCTCCGGCACCGCGACCAGCTCACCGCCCCAGGGACCGTCCACCGTGGCCTTCAGGTCGGTGTCCGTGTCCTGTGCCATCCGGACCGCGTCGCCGACGGACACCGTCAGGTCCACGTGCCGCGCGTGCCAGGCCGAGACGCCGATCGCCGCGCCCGCGCCGGCGGCCACCACGATCAGCGCCACGACCGTCTGCGTCAGCACCGCGCGCATCCCCGGCGCCGGCCCACCGGGATCGGGCCTGGCCGCGCGGATCCCCGCGGCCGCCAGCAGCACCCCGACCACGCCGATCGGCAGCGCCAGCACATCGGCGACGAAACCGCCCCGGTCGCCCCAGAACAACAGCGCGATCGTCAGCGCGAACGTGGCCACCAGCAGCGGCACCGACCACCGTGCCCCACGCGTCAGCATGCCCATCCGATGCCCCCTCGCTCCCGCTCGGACGGGAGACATTGGATCACCGTCGTCCGGGCGGCACGCCCGGATAGTGCCTGCTAAACGGCCATATTTCCGGATTCACTCCTCGGCGGGAGGCCGAACGGCCAGGCCTTCGTGGCACACAGAGAAGCGAGCGCCGCCGGAGGGGGGATCCGGCGGCGCCCGAGTGGTGCGGTGGGGAAGGTCAGCGGGTGGTGCCCTCCGGCGAACCGGCGGAGGCCGCGGCCGGGACCTGCACCGTCTCCTCGTGGTCGTCGAGCATGGTGGCCTCGTCGAAGGGCTCGCGGCCGGCCAGGACCGCCTCGAGGCGCTCCTTGTCGATCTCCTTGGTCCAGGTGCCGACCAGGACCGTGGCGACCGCGTTGCCGGCGAAGTTGGTCAGCGCCCGCGCCTCGGACATGAACCGGTCGATGCCGACGATCAGGCCCACGCCGTCGACCAGGTCCGGGCGGTGGCTGGAGAGGCCGCCGGCCAGCGTGGCCAGTCCGGCGCCGGTGATGCCGGCCGCGCCCTTCGAGGCGATGATCATGAAGAGCAGCAGGGAGATCTGCTCGCCGACGCTCAGCGGGTCACCCATGGCGGACGCGATGAACAGCGAGGCCATGGTCAGGTAGATCGCGGTGCCGTCCAGGTTGAACGAGTAGCCGGTCGGGACCGTGATGCCGACGACGGACTTGCTGATGCCGGCGTGCTGCATCTTCGCGATCAGGCGCGGCAGCGCGGACTCGGACGACGACGTGGACACGATCAGCAGGAACTCGCGGCCGAGGTACCTGAGCAGGCTGAAGATGTTGACGCCGGAGACCAGGCGCAGGATCAGGCCGAGGATCACGAAGACGAAGATCGCGCAGGTGATGTAGAAGCCGATCATGATCTGGGCGAGGCTCTTCAGCGCGTCCATGCCGGTGGCGCCGACGACCGCGGCCATCGCGCCGAACGCGCCGATCGGGGCCAGCCACATGATCATGGCGAGGATCTTGAAGACCACGCGCTGGAACAGCTCGATCGCGCGCAGCACCGGCTCGCCCCGCCGGCCCATCGACTGGACCGCGAAGCCGAACAGCAGCGCCACCAGCAGCGTCTGCAGCACCAGGCCCTCGGTCAGCGAGGAGACCAGCGTGTGCGGGATGATGCCGAGCAGGAAGTCCGCGGTGCTGGTGTGCGGCGCCTTGCCGGCCGCCGCCTTGCCCGCGGCCGCGACCGACTCGCTCAGGTGCAGGCCCTGGCCCGGGTGCACGATGTTGCCGACGACCAGGCCGATCGCGAGCGCGACCGTGGACATGGTGAGGAAGTAACCGAGCGCGAGGCCGCCGACCTTGCCGACCGAGGCGGCCTTCCGGATCGAGCCGATGCCGAGGACGATCGTGCAGAAGATGACCGGCCCGATCATCATCTTGATCAGGTTGACGAAGCCGGTGCCGATCGGCGCCAGTTCCTTGGCCTGCGTCGGCCAGATGAAGCCGACCGCGATGCCGAGAAGCACGGCGACGATGACGGCGATGTATAGGAAGTGGGTACGGCCACCCGACCGCCGTACCGGCGCTGTGTTCTCTGTGACGCTCATGCCGCAGACTGTGGCCTGTGTCTCAGGGTGAGGCACGATTGCGTTCATTCTGTTCACCGCGAGGACCCGGACCCGAAACATGCCGATCATCCGACGATGGAGCATCGCGCGCGAGCTGTTCGTGCTGCAGGTGCTCGTCGTGACCCTGCTGGTCACGGCCGGGACCGTGGGCACGGTGGCGCTCGCGGCGCAGGACGCGCAGCACGCCGCCGTCGAGGAGGTCACGGCCGTCGCCGAGACGATCGCGCTCTCGCCGCTGGTCGTCACCGCGCTGCGAAGTGCCGACCCCACACAGACCCTTCAGCCGTACGCGGAGAGCGTGCGCAAGGCGACCGGCACCGACTTCATCGTGGTCATGGCGCCGGACCGCACCCGCTACACGCACCCCACCGAGTCACTGATCCGCCGGCCGTTCGTCGGCTCGATCGACAAGGCGCTGGCCGGCGGCACCGTGGTGGAGACGACCACCGGCAGCCTCGGCCGGTCCGTGCGCACGGTCGTGCCGATCCGTGACGAGTCCGGCGCGATCACCGGCCTGGTCTCGGTCGGCATCACCACCGACGAGATCAACCGCCGGCTGCGCAACCAGCTGCCCGCGGTGCTGCTCGCCACGCTGGCCGCGCTCGCGCTCGCGGCGGCCGGTGCCTGGCTGCTCTCCAACCGGCTGCGCCGCCAGACGCACGGGCTCGGGCCCGCGGAGATGCGAAGGATGTACGAGTACTACGACGCCGTCCTGCACTCCGTGCGCGAGGGCCTGCTCGTGGTCGACCGGGACGGCCGGATCGCGCTGATCAACGACGAGGCCCGCCGCCTGCTCGGGCTGCCGGACGACACGCCGGTCGGCGCGCTGCACCTGCCGGACGAGGTCGCGGAGCTGCTCACCGCGGCGGAGCCGCCCGCGGACGTGCCGGTGCTGGCCGGCGACCGGGTGCTGGTGGCCAATCAGCGGGCGACGCGCTTCGACGGCCGTACCCTCGGCACGGTCCTGACCTTGAGAGACCACACGGAGCTGCGCGCGCTGACCGGCGAGCTGGACTCCGTGCGCGGACTGACCGAGGCGTTGCGCGCGCAGGCACACGAGGCCGCGAACCGCCTGCACACGGTGCTGACCATGGTCGAGCTGGGCCGCGCGGACGAGGCGGTCCGGCTGGCCACCGCGGAGCTGGAGCTGGCCCAGCAGCTCACCGACCAGGTCGTCGGCGCGGTCGCGGAACCGGCGCTGGCCGCGCTGCTGCTCGGCAAGTCCGCACAGGCGGCGGAGCGCGGCGTCGAGCTGGTCGTCGACCCTGTGTCGCGGCTGGACGCGTCCCGGCTGCCCGCCCGCGACCTGCTCACCGTGGTCGGGAACCTGGTCGACAACGCACTGGAGGCGGTCGCCGGGCATCCCGCGCCGCGCCGCGTGACCGTGCTGATCACCGAGGAGGACGCGGAGGTGCTGGTCCGGGTCACGGACACCGGTCCGGGCATGACGCCGGACGAGGCCGCGTCCGCGTTCCGGCGTGGCTGGACCACCAAACGGGAGGGCCGCGGGCTCGGGCTCGCGCTGGTCCGCCAGGTCGCGGAGCGGCACAACGGGTCGGCGACGGCCCTGGCCTCGGACGGTGGCGCGGTCATCACGGTCCGGCTTCCCGTCGGAGCCCGGCCATGACCGCCGCGATCCGGGTGCTGGTCGTCGACGACGAGCCGCTGATCGCGGAGGCGCACGTGGCGTACACGCTGCGGGTCGAGGGTTTCGAGGTGGCCGGCGTGGCGCACTCGGGACGGGCCGCGATGGCCGCGCTGCGCGCCGGCGGCGTCGACCTGGTCCTGCTCGACCTGCACCTGCCCGACATGCACGGGCTGGAGATCGTCCGCGGGCTGCGCGCCGCCGGCATCCCCACGGACGTGCTGGCCGTGACGTCCGCGCGCGACCTCGCCATGGTCCGGTCCGCCGCCGCGCTCGGCGTCGCCCACTACCTGCTGAAACCGTTTACGTTCGCCGGGTTCCGGGACAAGCTGGAGCGGTACGCGGAGTATCACCGCCAGATGCACGGGGACGGGCAGGTCGCGGCGCAGCACGAGATCGACCGCGTCTTCGCGACGCTGCGGGGCAACGTGCCGGCGGACTCGCTGCCGAAGGGCCTGGACACGGCCACGCTCGACCTGGTGCTGGGCGCGTTGCGCGCGGCGCCGCCGACCCGCGGGCTGTCCGCGGCGGAGATCGCCTCGGCCACCGGGGTGTCGCGCGTGACCGCGCGCAGATACCTGGAACATCTCGCGGGTACGGGAAGGGTGGTGCGCTCCCCGCGCTACGGCGGGCCGGGCCGGCCGGAGGTCGAGTACCGGCCGGCGTGAGCGGTCAGGCGCCCCGGGACACGCCCGCCGGCTCCGGGCGACGCGTGTGCTGCGTCGGCACCACCGTCGGGCGCTGCTGTGCCGGCACCGGCGTCTCCGCGCTCTCCTCCGGCCGGTCCTTGCGGATCTCCGCCACGCTCTTCTGCAACGCCCGGCGCAGCCGCGGCCCGAACGGCTTCTCCACGAACCGGTACACCAGCCAGGCCGGCACCAGCATCGCCAGCATCGTGGCCGGCACCAGCACCTCCAGCGGAATCCCGGCGTCGACCAGCCCGTGCCGGATCAGGATGTAGCCGATCCGCTGGTGCAGCAGGTAGTACGGGTAGGTAAGCGCGCCCGCCACGGTCAGCCACCGCCAGTCGAACCGGTCCGCCTTCCCCATCGCGATCCCGATCAGCATCAGATAGACCACGGTCATGATGAGCACGGCCGGCCACAGCGGCACCTCCCACCCCGGGTTCAGCTTCACGCGGCCGTTCAGACTGTGCAGATTCAGCAGCCAGGTGAACCCGAGCATGCCCCACAGCAGCGTCGACGGCCCGAACCGGCGGATCAGATAGAGCAGGATGCCGGCGCAGAAGTACCCCGCGTACTCCGGCACGACCACCGTGCTGACGATGGGGTTACCGAACTGCACGGCCAGCG
Organism: Catenuloplanes japonicus; assembly: GCF_000717135.1. Taxonomy (GTDB): domain Bacteria; phylum Actinomycetota; class Actinomycetes; order Mycobacteriales; family Micromonosporaceae; genus Catenuloplanes; species Catenuloplanes japonicus. Next base: position 374,738 of record NZ_JNXY01000001.1, on the reverse strand, counting down.
CCGACGCCGTCATCCAGACGACACAGAAGAGCACCGCCCGCCGGTACGTCACGCCGCGCCCGACCACCAGCGCCCACAGCAGGTAGAACCGCAGCTCGGTCCAGAGTGTCCAGTACACGTTGTCGACGGACGGGTGCCCCAGCGGGTGCTGCAGCATCGTCAGGTTGATGCCGATGTCCGTCCAGGTGAACGTGTCGTACACCGGGATCCAGCCGCCCTTGACCGGGATCAGCGTGGTGACGGCCAGCGTGATCGCGATGCAGGCCCAGTAGGCGGGGTAGAGCCGCGCCAGTCGTGACACCGCGTAGTCACCGAGCTTCTTGCCCCAGCTGCTCATCCCGATCACGAAGCCGCTGATCATGAAGAACATCTCCACGCCCAGGAAGCCGTAGATGGTCACCCTGCTCGCGTACGGCAGGTAGTGCGCGGGGTTGTGCACCCCGTCCACGGACCAGAACGACGTGTAGTGGTAGAGCGCCACTGCCAGCGCGGCGATGAGCCGCAGGGCGTCCAGGGCGGGAATACGGTGCATAACGAGACATGGTCCCCGCTCCGGCATAAAGCCGGGATAAGTGTGTCTGTGACGGGTCGATTTCCTCGATTTTCACCCCATCTTGGCACGGGTTGTTGGGGGTGGGGAAATCGGAATGATGGGGTGACGGCATCCATGGGTGTTTATGGGGCGTGGCGGTGAGGGGTGCCTCTTGCTTTCCCTGTTTGGGGGGTGGTCACACGTGGAGGTGGGCGAGCGGGCGGGTGGGCGCTGCGCGGCGAACCTGCGCTGGCCTCTTACGGCGGACCTTCATCTTCTGGACGACACGAGGGATCGGTTACCTAGAGTCACTGAGAGGTCGGGCGCTGGCGCGCCCGAAATTTCGTGTTATTGGTTGCGTTGGGTGTTCTGGTTGCGTTTTTGCCTCCGGCGGGAGCCTCCGGCGCCGGGGCAGCGGAAAGGCAACGTCAACGGCGATGCCCGCAGATCCCGGGTGGTGGGGTTTCGCGCGGCCCGCCTGCCCCGCATGCCATCGACCCAGGACAAGCCGAGCAGATCATCGGCAGGGCCGCCAGCTTTGGTCTGTCGCGCGGCGGTCGCGTGGTTCTCGCGTTTGGGCGGTCGCCTTCCGCTGCTCGGCGGCGGGTCCGTGGGCGGTCCGGTTTTGAGAGTGACGTCGGGCGGGCCGCTGCCGGGTTCCTCGTGATCGGGTTCAGGCTTGCGTGACGTTGTTTGCCGCCGGAAGCGTTGGTGGCGGCCCTGCCGATGATCTGCACCCCTGCGGGCGGGTCGACGGCATACAGGGCAGCCAGGCGGTCACCTCTATCTGTGCTTGCGCATAAAAGACAAAACACCCGCCCGAAGGCGGGTGTCAGGGCGGGTCGAGATCCTTGCGTCTCTGGTGGCCCTTTCACGGGCCGTAAAAGGGCCACCAGAGACGCAAGGATCTTGAGTCCCGGATGGTGGAATGACTATCTCGGGGTGCGGTACAGGTGGGCAGGCCGTCGTCGCGACCGGGGCTGCGCGAACGGGCTGCCTGCACGTTCGCGTAGCGGCCGCAGGGCCGTGACTGCAGTACGGGCGCTGCGCGCCTGAAATTTCGGCATTCTTCGGCCAGGGGGCTGAACGTGACCCACCGCTCTCAGCGAAGATCCTCGAAGAACGCGGTGATGTCCGCGGCCAGCAGGTCCGGTTCCTCGTGGCCGGCGAAGTGGCCGCCGCGGGGCATCGGCGTGTAGCGACGCAGGTCGTAGGTGCGCTCCACCCAGCTCCGCGGCGGGTGCGACAGGTCGGCCGGGAAGGAGGCGAAGGCGGTCGGCACCTCGACGCGCTGCCAGAACGGGCGGTAGGCGAAGTAGGGGACGAACGATGTCGCGACGGTGTTGGTGAACCAGTAGATCGAGGCCTGCGTCAGCACGTCGTCGTCGGAGAACGCGTGCGCCGAGTCGCTCCACACGCGATATTTCTCGGCGATCCAGGCCAGCAGGCCGGCCGGCGAGTCGCTCAGGCCGTGGGCCAGCGTCAGCGGGCGCGTCTGCTGCTGGTGCTCGTAGGCGCCCTCGGCCGCGTGCCACCGGGCCACCTGCGCGACGTGCGCCCGCTCCTCGTCGGTGGCGGGGTCGACGGGCGGTGTCATGGCGGCGGTCAGGTGAAGGCCGATCATCGACTCCGGACGGAACGCGGCCAGGCGGCTGCTGACGCCGGCGCCCAGGTCTCCGCCGTGTGCCCCGAAACGCCGATAGCCCAGCAGGTCGCGCATCAGCGTGTGCCACAGCTCGTGCGTGGGCACGGCGGACGGGGCCGAGAAGCCGAAGCCGGGCAGTGACGGGATCACCACGTCGAACGACGTGGCGGCGTCGCCGCCGTAGCGGCTCGGGTGGGCGAGACGGTCGCCCAGCCGCACGAGCTCCAGGAACGTGCTCGGCCAGCCGTGGGTGAGCACGATCGGCACGGCGCGGGCGCCGCCCTCGCCGCGCAGGTGGACGAAGTGCAGCCGGGTGTCGTGCACCTCGACCGTGAACTGCGGCAACTCGTTGATCACGGCCTCGCGGGCCCGCCAGTCGAAGCCGTCGGCCCAGTAGCTCACCAGGCGCGCGACGGTCTCCGCCTCGGTGCCGGCGGACCATCCGGGAGCGGGGAAGGCGGCGGGGGCGCGCGTCTCGCGGAGTCGACGGCGGAGCGCGGCCAGGTCTGGGTCGCTGACGTGCAGCGTGAACGGTTCCAACACCACCGAAAGATAACACCGGTGTCGGCGTTTGCAACACCAGTGATGAACTATCCTGGTGTCGTGGACGATCTGCGGCTGGTCGAGGAGTTCCTGAACACGGTTGATGAACGCACGTTCCGCCGGCACGGCGAAACGCACGCGGGAGGGGAGAGCCTGGGCGGGCAGCAGGCGCTGGACGACTGGCTCGCCGACCACGGCCTGCCGCGGGGCACCGGCCTGGAGGAGGCGATCACGCTGCGCACGGCTCTCAGAAAAGTCTTGAGCGGCGAGGGTACGACCGAGAGCTTCCCGCTGCGGCTGCGCTTCACGCCGGGACGTGGCCTGGGGCTCACGGCCCAGGACCGGATCGTGGAGATCGTCGCGCACGCGGTCGCCACCGGGTCCTGGGCGCGCGTCAAGCTCTGCGCGGCCCAGGACTGCCGGTGGGCGTTCTACGACACGTCAAAGAGCGGCGGGGGGCGCTGGTGCGCCATGAACGTCTGCGGCAATCGCGCGAAGACCCGCGCGTACCGCCGGCGTCACACCGACGGTCAGCCGAGTCCGGCGGTCAGCACCCACATCATCGACGTGGCCGACTGACGGTCCGCGGTGGCGATGTAGAGGCCGCCGTCGCGTACCCGCAGGAAACGGTCCGGGTAGTTGTGCGACCGCAGCATGGTGGCGCCGCCGGCCTGCTGCATGCAGAACGTGGCATCCGCCTTGAACAGCGCGGAGCCGTCGTCCGAGGCCGCCTGGATCCGGTAGTCGGAGTGCCGCAGGTACCGGCCCTCGGACGTGCGGAACGAGACGCACCCGGCGTTCGCCAGACCGGCCACCACCTCGAACGACGCCTCCAGACGCGTGCCGGCGGCGCTGCTCGCGGAGATCCGTTCCACGGTCACGCCGCCGCCGCCGGCCCGCACGTACCGGCTCGAGTCCGAGGCCAGCCGCAGCGACTGCCGGACCACGGCCGGCACACCACCGCCGGGCGGGGACGCAGTGGCGGACGGGCTCGGCGAGGCCGACTTCGACGCGGACGGCGACGGGCTCGGCGAGGGCGACTTCGACGCGGACGGCGACGGGCTCGGCGAGGCGGACGGCGACGCCGAGGCCGCGCTGGACTCCACGACCGGCGGCACCGCGTACTGGTTCTGCGCACCGATCGGCGCGGCCGTACCCGTGGTGTCGTCGTCACCGCCGTTGATCGCGTTGTTGACCACGAGCGCGCCCGCGCTGAGCGCCACCACGGCCGCCGCGACGCCGGCCAGCGCCAGCACCGCCCTGGACCGCCCGCCGCGCTCCCGCTCCTCCGCCTCGACCGGCACCGGCAGGATCCCGGCGTCGTCGTCGTGGTCGGCCGGCGGCGGGATGTGCCGGGACGCGGTCTGCGACGGCACGAACTGGTCGCCCGGCAGGATCACGCCGGCCAGCACGCCGGTGTCCTTGCTCTCGTTGTCCACCGGCGTCCGCGCGGCGGCACCGGCCGTGACGGCGGGCGGCACGCGCGGGATGACCGCGGTGGACCCGTCCTCGGTCTTGGGCGGGACCGCGGACCGCTGGCGCGGCACCACGACGCCGCCCTTCGTCTTCGCGAGCTCCACCGTGTTCCCGGCGGCGGCCGCGGCGGCGCCACGCGCGGCCTGCGGCGGCACCTCGCGCGGGTGCGAGCCCTTGACCGCGGCGGCCGACGCGCCACCGGCGACGGCGGGCAGCATGGCGGTCGGCGAGTCCGTGACCGGGATCTTCCGGGGCGCGCCCTTCCACGACGGCGCGTCGTCCTCGGCCGGTTCCGGCGCCGAGTCCGGGACGCGCGTGGGCGCGCCCTTCCAGGCCGGGCCGGACGCCGCGGGCGTCGCGGTCCCGCCGATCGCGGCCTGCGCGGTCGTCGGCCCGTTGGCCGAAGAACCCCTGGAGACCTCGCCGGTACGGTCCGGGCGTGCCGCTCCCGCGCCCCGCACGACCGCGCCACCGGCGGCGGCCTGACCGGCGGCGGCAGGACGCGCGGTCCCGGCCGCACCGGGGGAAGCCTGCCCGGCGGCGGCACCGGCGGCACCGGAAGCCGGTCGCGCAGTCGCACCGAAGGGCGCCTGCCCCGCCGCACCGGCAGCCGGCCGGCCCGGCGTGCCCGTGCTCGTGTCCGCGGCCGCAGGGGCCGGGGAGCCCGGCGGCGTCGCGTGCCGTGCGGTCCCGGGCTGCCCGGTCCGCCACGGCTGACCGTCCGAACCCGCGCCGGACTGCGGCGCCGATGACCCTGCACGACGCGCGGATCCGGCCGGCAACTGCGCGGCGGCTCCGGCGGCAGGCTGATCCGCCGCTCCGGCACGACGCGCGGATCCGGCCGAGGTCTGTGGGGCCGCCCCGGCGTCCGCCACCGCCCGGGACGCGGACGTCCCCGGCGACGCCGTGTGACGCGCGGCCGGTCCCGGGCCCGCGGCGCTCCCCGCCCCGGCACCCTGCACCGACGCGGTCGGCCGGTGTGCCACCGCACCGGTCGCGTCGCGCGCGGACACGTCCTGCGACGCCGTGTGACGGGCCGCCTCGCCGCGCCGCGACCGCGTGGAGCCCGCGTCCGGCTTCCCGCCGTCGGCGCTCGCCGCCGCAGCTGCCGCGGCGGCGGCCATGGCGGAGATCTCTACCGTCGGCCCGGCGGAAACCGTCCCAGCATCACCCGTTCGAGTGGTCGGCCGGGCCGCAGGAGGCACTGCCACGCCACCGGCCGCGGTCGCCGCGGCCGCGGGCGTGCCGGGGGCGCCGCCCCAGCCGGCCGCGTACGCGCCGGGCCGCCCCGCCGCCGGACCGCTCGCGGCGGCCGAGGACGAGCGGACCGGCGTCGCCGCCGGCGTACCCCCGAGCAAGGGGTTGGTCTTTCCGGCGTCGGCCGGGATGATGCCGTCCGCGGTGAGCGCGGTGACCAGCGCGCCCGGGACCGGGACCAGCGGGTGGTCGGCGAGCAGCCGGACCAGCTCGGGCAGGTTTCCGGCGGCGGTGGCGCAGGTGGGGCAGTCGCCGACGTGCAGGCCGAGGCCGCGGCGCCAGGCGGGCGCGGGGAGCCGGTCCCAGCCGTCGGTGATCGCGGCGAGCTCGGGGCACGGCGGCTGGGCGCGGAGCGCGCCGACCAGGGCGCGGGCCTGTTCCCACTGCTCGCGGAGCACGGTGATGCGGCCGGTGAGGTCGTCGGCGGGCGTACGCAGCGCCTCCGCGACCTCGGCGCGGGTGAGCAGGCCGGCGGCCTCCAGCCACCAGAGCGCCAGGACCACGGAGTACTCGCCGTCGATCCAGCGGGTGGCCTCGTCGAGCTCGCGGCGTCGGCCGGTGAGCCCGTGCTGGACCACGCCGAGGCCGACGAAGTCGGTGGTCGGGTCCGGCGCGCCGCCGTCGAGCGCGGCCGAGACGCCGGTCCCGGCGGCCTGAATGCCCGCGACCTCACGGACGGTGAGCGCGAGCAGCCAGCCACGGAAGCGTTCCGGGTCGCGGAGCTGGGCCAGCTCACGGGCGGACCGGGCGAACGTGCGGCGGACCGCGTTCTCGATGTCCGCGTGAACGCGCAGCGCACGGCCCGCGACGTTGTAGACCAGGGGCAGCTGGAGCGCGTTCAGCTCCACAAGCGCTCGACGGTCGCCCACCCGGGCCGCAACAACGAGGTCGATACCCTCGGTCACTTGGCTTCCCACCGCTCTTTTAAGAATTGCTTAATTTCGCACAGCGCCCCAGACCGTACCGAACGAATCTTCTTCGGAAAAGACCGGGGAAGCCGTTGAAGCGCGGGGCGGTCATCGATTTCACACCATTGCCCGGCCACTGGGGACGGTCGATTCTGCCCCAGCGGCCCGGAGACGATCATCGGGGCCCGGCGTGTGTGATCTTCCAGGTCGGGCCCGCGTGCCCGACATTTCGGCCTATGACGGCATCGTCGGGCGTTTCCGCAGCTCAGGGCCGGATCTAAGATCAAAGACCACAGAGGGTACGCATTAGGAAGCGGAAAGCGCATACGGCGGCAACGACTCCCGCCGCGCCAACCACTCCCCCGGAATTCCGTCACGCCCCGTATAGGACGCCACAATGCCGCCGACGATCGCACCGGTCGTGTCCACGTCGCCGCCCGCTTCCGCACAGGCATAGATCGCGGCGGAGAAATCATGCAGATACGTCACCGCGGTCCACAGCGCGAACGGCACCGTGTCCTGCGCGAGCACCTGCGCGCCGTTCCCGAGCTCGTACGCCGCCTCCGCCACGCTCACACCGAGTAGCCGTCGCGCACGCTCGACGCCGGTCCGCACCTGGCTGTCGACGAGAAATCCGTGCACCGCGTCGAGCAGGTCCGCGGGCTCCGGCCGGTCACGCAGGGTCCGCGCCCAGCCCACCTCCGCGGCCGCGACCGCCACGGCCACCGCGCCCAGGATCGCCTCGGGATGCGCGTGCGTGATCTCGGCGGAGCGCAGCGCCTCCCGCGCCGCGGTCCGCGACTCCCCTGCGTGGAACGCGCCCAGCGGCGCCACCCGCATCGCCGCGCCGTTGCCCATCGACCCCTGCCCGCCGAACGAGGCCGGCGCCAGCGCCCGCCAGTCACCGCCCTCGCGCAGCGCCCGGAGCAGCACGACCGCGCCCCCGCCGTACCCTCGATAGGGTTCGAAATGCGCCCCGAACAGCGCGGCCAGCCGATCCTGATCCAGCGGTTGCGACTCCCGCAGCGCCGTCACGACGGAGCAGGCCATCTCGGTGTCGTCCGTCCACGGCCACTCGCCGTCCGGAAGAATGCCCGGGGTCGTTCCCGGTACGAAGAACTGCGCGCCCAGCGCGTCGCCGACGGAGAGCCCGTCAAGACTGTCCCGGCAGATATCGATCATCCCCATATGGACACCGATCCTGCCAGACCGTCACCCGTTCTGAAACTCCTCCGCGGGCTCCTCGGACCGCGGTGCGACCAGTGGCGGAGGCGGTGGTGGCGGGGTCGCCTCGGTGGGCCAGGCGGTCCAGACCGTGACGATCAGGCTGGCCAGGGTGAGGAACATCGAGGTGACGCTGGCGATCGGGTCCGCGTCCTCGAGGCCGACCGCGAACAGGAACGCGATGAAGACCAGCAGGCCGAGCGTGCCGAAGATGACGGCGAGGCTCCGCCCGCGCAGGAATCGCAGCCGGCGCACGCGCAGCACCGCGTCCACGCCGAACGTCACCGCGAAGATCACCGCCATCACCACCAGTGGGGTCAGGGCGGGCAGGTTGGCGAAGAAGTCGTCGATCATGGTGTCCTCGCTATTGCAGTCGCTGGAGCGCGTCCGCGAAGCCGGGCCCGAACGTCGCCGGCTCCGTCTCCCCGCGGAACAGGAAGGTGCGGAACCCGGTCAGCAGGTCCGGGCTGTCCTCGCTGTACGACGGCTTGACCGGTCGCGGCTTGGCCCGCTCGACGAGCCCGCGCAGGGACGCCAGGTACGGGAACGCCCGCCGCAACTCCTCGTCGTCGTAGACCGCGGTGCGGGCGGGCGCGAAGCCGAACGACGCGAGAACCCGCTGCGCCGGCTCGCCGGACAGGAAGTTCGCCAGCTCGGCGGCCGCGTCCCGGTGCGGGCCGCGCGCGACCACGGCCAGGCTCTGCCCGCCGAGCACGCCGGTAGGCAGGCCGGTCACCCGCACCTGATAGGCACCGTTCCGGGCGTGCCGTTGCTGCTCGGTCCGCCGGAACTGGTTCGGCCAGTTCCGCATGCGGGACGACAGCGTGCCCTCGTTGAACGCGCTCGTGCTGATCGTCTCGTCGCTCATGGCGGCCACGCCCCGGACCACGCCCGCGGTGATCGCCTCCCGGAGCGGGCCGAGCGCGGTCGCCCAGGTGTCCGTGCTCGTCGTGGGCGTCCCGTCAGGTCCCAGGACGTCCGGCACGACGGCCATGGCGTGCTCCAGGACATTGCACATGAACGCCTCGTCGGACGCATCGGCCTGGGTCGGCAGTTGTGCGATCCACGTCGGTTTCCGTTCCGCGAGCAGCCGGTCGAGCCCGAGCAGTTCCTGGTCGTTTCCGGCGGCCCCGGCCGGAATGCGATGGAACAGCACACCGCAGTCCGTATTCAACGGCAGCGCCCAGAAGTCGTCGCGCTCCTCGTACAGCCGGTTGATCGCGCTCACCGAATCGATGAAACCGGCCGGGCCGTGCGCCGCCACCGGCGTGATGAGTTCGTTCCGGCGGAACTCGGCGAGGTGGGCGACGTCCAGCGCGACCAGGTCGGCGGTGCCGAGCCGCGCGTGCTCCCGCAGGCCCTTCAGCTGGTCCTTCGCACTGCCCTTGACCTCGGTGATCGTGGCCTCGACGCCGGTGCTGCGCGCGTTCCACATCGTCACCAGCAGGTCGCGGGCACCGGACGGGTCCTCGCCGCAGGCGACCGTGAGCGGCACGGGCCGCCCGCGGCTTCCGAGCAGATTCCCGGCCCACGCGGAGCCGATTCCGGTAACGGCGACACCGGTCAGGAACGACCGTCTGGAGTATCGGTTCATGAATGCGACCCCCTCCGCCGATCTAACGGCGAAATGCGACGCTAACACGCCCGATACATGCGTAAACGCAGGAGACGACGAGCCCACCCGGACAGGGTCGTACGATTGGACATGCGATTCCGTGTCGCAATATGAATGCGAATGTCAGCCGGGGCGGACGCCCGTGAACGTATGAACGGCCGGGTCCCGGTGAGGAAGTACCGGGACCCGGCCGTTCTCCCCCTGCGGGGCAGGTTCCGGCGCGAGCGTGGGGGCTGGCCGCGATCGCGCCGGTGCGGGGGATTCGGGAAAGCTAGCGGACGACGACGCGCGGGCGGCGGGTCAGCGCGAAGCCGACCACGCCCGCGATCGCGGCCAGGACGCCGCCACCTGCGGTCCAGAACCAGCGGGCGGAGAACTTCGGCAGCGACGGCAGCCAGTCCCAGTTCCACTCCTCGTCCTCCGCGGACGAGGACGAGGAGGCCGCGCCGGACGGCCCGGCGGACGGCTGCGCGTTGACCGCACCTGCCTTGGTGACCGGGTTCAGCGGCGCGGCCAGCTCACCGTCGTCCGCGGACGTGCCCTCGTTCGTGGCGCCGACCAGCAGCGACACCTTCGCGGGCTGGCCGAGGTCCTCCTCCGGCATCTCCGTGATGGAGAGGCGCACGTAGTACGTGCCGGGCAGCGGGTCGCCGGACCACGGCTCGGCCCAGGAGCGCACGCGGCGCAGCGTGCACCGCAGCTCCACCGAGGCGTCCGCGGTCTTCGCGACCGGGCTCTGCACACCGTCCACACACGCCTGGCGGCGGCGCAGGCCGTCGAAGACCTCGACGGTCCAGGCCTGGTCGCCGGTACGGCTCGCGGCCGGCGGCAACGTGACCGTGGCCGCGATGTCGTGCACCTGACCGGCGGTGGCCGCGAACGACCAGTAGAGGTACTCACCGGTGGCCGCGTCGACCTCGACCGGCTGCCCGGCGTCGATCACGGCCGCGTTGTTGAAGTTCGTGCCCGCCTTGGTGACGGTCTGCGCGCCCGGGGACGGCGTGACCTCGGTGTCCGTGGTGGGCGTGGGTGCGGCGTACGCGGGAGCGGCGAGCCCCAGCACGACCGCGGCACCGCCCAGAACAGTCAGGACCCGCATATCAGTTCTCCCTCCAGGTGGCGACCCACCAGCGGGTCAGCCAGCCGGCGAGCAGGCCGGCGACGAGGCCGGACACGGCGAGCACGAGCAGGAGCAGGAAGCCGCGGCCGAGGCCGGGCGCGTCCGGGGCGGGCGAGGCGTCGACGACGTCGATGCTCAGCTCGATCGGCATGCCGGGCGCGTTCGCGGCGGTGGCCGCGCCGGCGCCGGCCGCGAACGAGTTGCTGACCGCGAGGCAGACGACGCGTTCCGCGTCGGTCTTCTCCTCGGCCTCGGCGTAGGCCCCCGAGTACCGCAGGCCGGTGGAGAGCACGTCCGTGCGCCCGCTGCCCGCGTCCGTGCCGCGGACCAGCTCGCGCCCGTCCGTGGAGATCGCGCGCAGCAGCACGCCGTAGTCGCGCTGCAGCGGCCGGTCCAGCGCCACGCTCACGGAGGCGCGCAGCTCCTGGTCCTCGGCCACCACGACACGGTAGAAGCGGTGCTCCTCGAACTTCTCCCGGTCGGTGTAGATGCCGGCGGTGAGCGTCGGTGCGCCCTCGCAGACGTCCGTGCCGGTGACCGCGACCGGCGGTGCGGCGGCCGGCACGTCGACGGCGCGCTCGACCAGCTGGGTGATGCGGTCGGTCAGCTCGTTCGGCGTCTGCGCGGCCGTGTAGGTGCCGCCGGTGGCGGTGGCGATGCAGACCAGCTGCTGGCGGACCTTCTCGTCCGGCGCGAGGCCGAGCGTGTCCACGACCAGGTTGGTGCCCTGCGCGGCGAGTTCGCGCGCGACCTCGCACGGGTCGGGCGGCGCGCAGGTGTCCTCGCCGTCGGTGATCAGGATGACGTGCCGGCTGGAGCCGCCGGTGCCGAGATCCTGCGCCGCGCCGCGCAGCGCAAGGCCGACCGGGGTGAAGCCGGTGGGCTGGAGCGACGCGATCGCGTTCTTGGCCGCGACCTTGTTGACCGTGCCGACCGGGATGAGCTGCTGAGAGTCCTTGCAGCCGACCGCCTTGTCGTCGCCGCCGTAGGTGGCGCCGAGCACGCGGATGCCGAGCTGGGTGGTCTCCGGGACCGCGTCGACGACGGTGTTGAACGCGTCCTTCGCGACGGAGATGCGGGTCTTGCCGTCGATGTCGGCGGCTTTCATCGAGCCGCTGACGTCGAGGACCAGCTCGACCTTGGCCGGTTCGGCGGGCGGGGCGTTCTCGGTCTCGTCGGCGAGCGCGGCGGATGGTGCGACCGCGACGGCGCCAAGGAGGCCCAGAACGGCCACTATGGACACTCTTCTGTGGATCACCGGCGCGATGATAGTGATCACGCTTCGATCACATCGACGCACCCAGCAGACATTCAACACCGTCGAGGGGGTACGCCGGAATCCTCCCTGTTCACGGCCGTGTCCACGACCGGATCGGCGGTCGTGGATCGGCTCCTATGTGGTCACGCTCCGTAAAAGATGCTCACCCGGCCGACCCGGACCGGCACGGCGCGCGCGTCGTCCGCCGCCGTCGCGGTCTCCTCCGGCGTCGCCAGCCCGATCGGCCGGAACGACACGGTCACGCCCTGGTCCGACCACTCCCCGCGCCCGCGCAGCTCGCCCACCCAGTCGGTGATGTCGAACGTGCGCCGGAACCCGTGGTGCGCGGCCGGGCCGGTGTGCGTGATGCCGAAGAACGAGACGTTGCCGAGGTAGCGCGGGACCGCGCCGGGCGCGCCGAGCGGGCGGGCGAACACCTCGTACACCGCCTCCGGATTCGCGTCCGCCTCGATGTCCTCCAGGTTGAGCTGCACGCGGGCCGCCTCGGTCGCGCTGCGCGCGTCGATCGGCACCTCCACGGCCGCGGCCCGCCCGGACAGGCTCACCGGCCGGAACGAGGCGCCGACGAACTCGGGCTCGTCGACCTGCACCGAGGCCAGGCGCACCGAGGGCAGCGGGGCCGCGGCGACGCCGTCCTGGTAGACGTACTCCAGGTCCCGGTCGGTGTCGAGCATCGCGCCGGTGGTGATGGTGACGCGGTTGCCGGACGGGTCGCGGAACGTCCAGGACTGGTCGCGCCAGGCCGCGTCCGCCGGGTTGGCCCGCCCGCCGCCCTGGCGCAGCCACACGGTCCAGAGGCGGTCGATGTTCGCGTGGTGCAGCCAGAAGATCGGGTCGAGCGCGGCCTGGTTCGGGTCGCCCATCAGGCCGCCGATCAGCGAGTGGATGTCGTTGTGCGGCGTGAACTCCAGCTCGCCGTAGGCGTTGAAGAAGTGCTGCGGGCTGGTCCGCCCGCCGCCGAACCCGGGCGCGAACGCGGTGGCCCGCAACGCGTTCGCGCTGCTGGTGGCGGACGCGGGCAGCCGTCCGCCCGCGTTGATCCCGGCCGCGCGCTGCGCCGTGAACAGTGGGTTCGGCGTGCCGTCCGGCAGCGTGCGCTCGCGGAACGCCGGTGGCAGCGCGGCCCGCGCCTGGGTGCCGTAGTCCCAGTACGGCAGCGCCCAGTCGGCCGGCCCGCCCTGCCGGATCACCTCGGCGCGCACGATGCGCTCGAAGTGCCACAGGTAGCCGCGGTGCCAGGGCAGGAAGTGCCAGCTGCCGTGCTGGCACAGGTTCCAGTCCGCACCGGACGGGGTGGCGCCGGTCCGGCCGTGCACCGCGGCCTGGTAGGCCCAGCTGGTCGGGTCCGAGATCGGGCGGGACTGCATGGCCCGGACCGCGCGCGCGTAGTGCAGCAGCGTCGGGTCCCAGGTGTCCAGGTCCCAGGCGTCGCGGCGGATCCGGACCGTGCGGAACGTGCCGTCGCCCGCGTTCGGCGCGGTCCACACGCCGTCCTCGCCGAAGCCGATCAGGTCCGCACGGCCGTCGCCGGTCAGGTCCGCCGCGAAGCGGGGATGCCGGTCCGTGCGCCAGTCCCCGGCCCGGTACCCGAGGCCGGTGAGCGTGAGCGCGGGCGCGCCGAACGTACCGTCGCCGTTGCTTCTGGAGATCAGGACGCCCGTGTTGCCGAAGCCGACGATGTCCGCGCGGCCGTCGCCGGTGACGTCCGCGAGCAGGCGCGGATGCCGGTCGAGCTGCCATCCGCCGGCGCCGATCGCGAAGTTGTCGATCACGCGCCGGGCCGGGCCGAACCCGCCCCCGCCGTCGTTGAGCGCGACCCACACGCCGTCCTCGCCGAACCCGACGATGTCCGGCCGCCCGTCACCGGTGATATCAGCCAAAATCCGGATATGACGGGTGGTGCGCCAGCCGCCCGCGGCGAAGCCGAACGCGGGCAGCACCAGCTTCGGCGGGGAGAAGGTGCCGTCACCGTTGCCCTGCGCGACCACCACACCGTCGTCACCGAACCCGACCAGGGAAGCCCGTCCGTCGCCGGTCAGATCCACCACGAACCGCGGGTGCCGCTCGACCAGCCAGCCGCCCGCGTCCACGGACAGGTCGGCCAGCACCGATCGTGGCGTGGCGAACGTGCCGTCGCCGTTGCCGAGCGCGGTGAGCACGCCGTCGTCGCCGAAGCCGATCAGGTCCGCACGGCCGTCGCCGGTCAGGTCCGCCGCGAACCGGGGGTTGCGCTCCACCCGCCAGCCGCCGGCCGTGTAGCCCAGGTCCGGCACGACCAGGCGCGACGGCGCGAACCTGCCGTCGCCGGCGTTCAGCGCGGTCCGCACGCCGTCCTCGCCGAAGCCGATCAGGTCGGGCCGGCCGTCGCCGGTCAGGTCCGCGAACAGGCGCGGGTGCCGGTCGACGCGCCAGCCCGCGGTGTAGCCGAACTCGCCCAGCGCCAGGATCGGCGCCGCGAAGCCACCGCCGCCGGTGGCGAGCGCGGTGTGCAGGCCCGCGTCGCCGAATCCGGCGAGGTCCGCGCGCCCGTCACCGGTCAGATCGGTCACGAACCGGGGGTGCCGGTCCGCCCGCCAGCCCCCACCCGCGTGAAACCCCGTCAGCACCCGTTGCATGTCGCCCGTCCCCCTTGAAAGCCCGATCCCAGCTTCGTCCCGCGTGACTGTCCTCTGCGGCCGGTTGTCGCGCTTCGGACACCCGGGTCATTCACGATCACTCCCGGTCACGTCCGGACGAGCGAGATCCGGTAGCGTGCCCGGCGTGGGTCTTGCGATCACTGTGGGCATCCTGGCCGGTCTGACGGACGCGGACGAGCGGGCCGGAGCCGCCGGCGGGCTCGAGGCGCTGCGCGTCGCGCTCGCGTCCGAGGGCATCACCTGGGCGGAACCGGACAGCGCGCCGGTCCCGCGCGACTCGCACGTGGCCGGCAGCCTGCCGTACTCGGCGCTTGCCTACCTGCGGCGGGTGATGGCGCTGGTGGACACCGGCCGTCCGGTCCCGCCGGCGAACACGCCGGAGCAGCTGCAGGCCGACCGTGAGCTGGTCGACGACGAGACGATGATGTTCGCCTCGCACCTGCTGTGCCACTCCGACTCGGCCGGTTACTACGTGCCGGTCGACTTCCCGGACCCGCTGTTCCTCAATGACCACCCTGACGTGGCCGGTGGCGGCATGGTCGGCTCCAGCCAGGGCCTGCGTGCGGAGCTGCGCCGCTGCGCGCCCGCGCTCGGCATCACGCTCACGCCGGACGGCGACCTCGCCGAGGCCGAGGCGCACCGGATCGGGCACGTGGACGACGACGCGGACTTCGCCACCGAGACGACCGTGTGGTTCGCGCTCTGGGAGTCCTGCCGGGCCAGCATCGCCGGCGGTCACGCGATCGTGTTCCACTGACGCACCCCTCACAGGCTCCGTTCAGCCGCCGGTGATTGGCTTTTGCCCGACGATCCATTTCGGACGGAAGGCGAACGGTGTTCAAGAGAATGCTCGGGGCGTTCGGAGTCGGCGGCCCGACCGTCGACACGGTGCTGGACAACGACGCGACCCGGCCCGGCCTGCTGCTGAGCGGCCGCGTCGAGCTGGCCGGCGGCAGCCACGACGCGCAGATCGAGCACGTCTCGGTGGCGCTGGTGACGCGCGTCGAGGTCGAGGGCGGCGACGGGGAGTACGACGCGTACACCGAGTTCTTCCGCGTGGGCGTGGCCGGTCACCTGTCGCTGCGCGAGGGCGAGCGCGCGTCGCTGCCGTTCCAGCTGGCGGTGCCGTGGGAGACGCCGGTGACCGACCTGTACGGTCAGCGCCTGCACGGCATGACCATGGGCCTGCGCACCGAGGTGGCGGTCGCGGGCGCGGTCGACAAGGGTGATCTGGATGCGGTGCACGTGCACCCGCTGCCGGTGCAGGAGCGCATCCTGGACGCGTTCGGCCGGCTCGGTTTCGGCTTCACCACGGCCGATCTGGAGCGTGGCCGTCTGAGCGGCGTGCCGCAGCAGCTGCCCTTCTACCAGGAGATCGAGTACCGGGCCGCCCCGCAGTACGCGCACGCGTTCCGCGGCGTGGAGCTGAGCTTCGTGGCGACGCCGCACGCGGTCGAGGTGGTGCTGGAGTTCGACGGCCACGCCGACGCGTTCGCCCGCTACACGATCCCGCACGGCGACGCGGACCGGGTGGACTTCGCCGCGGTCGTGGACGGCTGGATGCGCGAGGCCACGTCCCGCATGCCGTCACACGGCTACGGCGGGCACCACGAGGAGCACCACGAGGACGGCCCCGGCTGGGGTGGCGTCGCGCTGGGTGCGGCCGGTGGTTTCGCCGCCGGTCTCGTCGCCGAAGAGGTGTTCGAGGAGATCTTCGAGGACGAGGAAGAGGACGAGGAGTAGGCCGCGATCGGGGCGTCCCCACGTGGTGAGGACGCCCCGATCATGGGTTCAGGGCGCACGTCGTACCCCCTGATGGGTTTGATCTTCTAGAGCTGCAGGCCGAGCGCGTTCGCGCCGGACTTGCCGACCGGGAGCCAGGCCCCCGCGCTCGCGCACCTCACCGCGGACCAGGAGGCGGTGTTCGCGCGGCTGTTGCCGCACACGCCGCTGCCGGACGTCTTGACCTGAAGCGTGTCCAGGCGGACGTTTCCGCTCTTCGAGCCCGCGACCAGCACGGTCTTGTCACTGACGCAGGTCTGCACCGGCGCCGACTGGATCGTGATCTTCATGCAGAGCGTCCCGACGCCGTTCGCCGTGATCGCCACCGCCTTCGCCTTCTTGGTGGTGCCGGCCGGGCCCGCCGTCAGCCGGTTGCCCTTCCCGCCGCACCGCCAACCCTGCCATCCGGTCCCGTCGACCTGGATGTTCACGCAGATCTTCTTGCCACCGCTGGTGAGGTCGCGCAGCGAGGCGCCGCTCGGCTCCGGCGCGCTCGCCCCGCCCAGCGAGACCTGCGACCCCTTCGCCATCGCGGCGCCCGGCGCCGCACCAACCACCAGCCCGCCGAGGGCCAGCGCCAACGCCGCCCACGCCACGTATTTACGCTTCATGGCCGCCATTATGCAGAAATTTGCTGTTAATTCGGGCAGGGCTGGGAGACGCCGCGCCGTTTCAAAGATCAAAACCACCCGGGGGTACGAGACGCGCCCCCACCGTTCGGCCGGGATCCCTCCAGTCCGGAGATCATCTCCCTCTTCCGGAGTACCGTCCCTTGACCTCAAGCGCCGTTGAGGGGGTGGGATGTCCACATGGGTGAGAGCACGCTGGTCATCGGCGGTACGGGGAACATCGGGCGGCACGTGGTCGACGGCCTGCGGGAGCAAGGTCTGGAGGCGCGTCCGATGAGCCGCCGGTCCGGTGGGGACGTCTCGGATCCGCCGGCGCTGGCGGCCGCGCTCGACGGCGTGGATTCCGTGTTCCTGATCTGGCCGTTCATGACCGGGGAACTGGCCGCGCAGGTCGCGTCGCAGTTCGCCGGGCGGCGCGTGGTCTACGTGTCCGCGATGAGCGCGGAGTCCGGGTTCTGGGGCGAGGTGGAGGCCGCGATCCGCGAGGTCACCGACCGGTGGACGTTCCTGCGGCCGAGCGGCTTCGCCACCAACACGCTCGGGTGGGCAGATCAGATCAAGGACGCCGCCACGGTACGACTCCCGTCGCCGGGCGCGCGGCGCTCGCTGATCCACGAACGCGACATCGCGGACGTGGCCGTGCACGCGCTCACCGGCCACGCGCACCTCGGGCGTACCCACGTGATCACCGGCCCGGAGGCGATCAGCCAGGCCGCGCAGGTCGCGATGATCGGCGCCGCGATCGGCCGGGACCTGCGCGTCGAGGAGCAGCCGCGGGCCGAGGCACGCCAGGCCGTGCTCGCCTGGTCGTCGCCCGGCTTCGCGGACACCGCGCTGGACTACTGGGAGTCGCTGGTGCACACGCCGGAGCCGGTCACCCGCACCGTGGAGGAGGTGACCGGCTCACCGGCCCGCGGCTACGCGCAATGGGCCCGCGACCACGCGGCCGACTTCAGCTAGGCGCCATCGGTGTCAGCGGGCGGGCTTCCAGCCGAGCGCCGGGCCGAGCCTGGTCGCCATGTCCGTGAGGATCTGCACGTAGTCGTCGTGGGCGAACGTGAACGGCAACGCGAACGCGACCTCGTCGATCTCCCGGAACGCCGCCTGCGCGTAGAGCCGCTCCGCGATCTCCTCGGACGTGCCCACGATGTCCGGCGCGAACAGCATCCGCTGCGGGCCGAGCGGCTGGGCCGTCCGGGGCAGGCGCTTCTCCGCGAACGCCCGGTACGTCGCGACCTGCTCCGGCGTGGCCGAGTCGGTCGGGATGACCACCAGGCCCTGCGAGACGCGGGCCGCGTCGCCGTCCGGGTGCGCGGCCCGGAACGCGCGCACGTGCGACAGCTGGATCTCCGCGAAGTCCTCCGACTCCTCGGCCCGGACCACGCTGCTGGTCAGGAAGTTCATCCGGTGCTCGCCGGCCCAGGTCGCGGACTTCAGGCCGGCGCCGCCGTACCAGAGACGGCTCGCGAGACCGGGCGAGTGCGGCTGTACGCGGTTCGAGTACGCCTCGAAGCCCTCGATCGAGGTGCCGTCCGTGAGTTCGTCGCCGCGCACGGCCGCGAGCAGTCGCTCGACCCGGCCGTAGCTGAGATCCTCGGTCTCCGCGGTGTCCGGGTAGAGCGCGTCCTTGACCGTGTCCCAGCGCATCGGCGGGCCGACGCTGATGCCCGGGTTGAGGCGGCCGCCGGAGAGCACGTCGACCGTGGCCCAGTCCTCCGCGAGGCGGACCGGGTTCTCCCAGCCCAGCGGCGTCACCGCCGTACCCATCTCGATCCGGCTGGTGCGCTGCGAGGCCGCGGCCATCACCGCGACCGGCGAGGAGATCCCGAACTGGAAGTGGCGGTGGCGCAGCCAGGCGCTGTCGAAGCCGAGGCGCTCCCCCAGCTCGATAATCTGCAGCGTGGACTCGTGGCCGGCGGCGGGGTCGGCCTCGTCGAACAGACCGATGGTGAGAAATCCCAGTTTCCGGAGCGGCTTGTCAGTTGTAGGCACAACTATCATTGTGCCGCGACAAGCGTGGAAACGCACTTGTCACGGCGGTGAACTAGGGAATGGGCACTCCGTGCAGCGGCAGATACGGCCCGTCCGTCCGGTTCCACGACGCGTCGAACGCGGCCACCCAGGCGCCGGCCGGCCCGGTGATCTCCGCGATGGTCACGCTGGTCCCGGTCGTCCTGAACACGCGGACGTAGCCGCCGGACGTGACCAGATGCAGCTGATACTCGATCACGCCCACGTCGTCCGTCGTCGGCGCCCACCGGATGGTCGCGAAGCCGGGCTCGACCGCGACCACCTCCGGAGCCGCCGGGGTGAGCGGCGGCGCCGTGTCCGGCGCGGACGCGGCGCCGGACACCATCACCAGTGCGAGTGCCAGTCGGAACATCATGCCCCCATGTCATCAAGAGGCATCGATGCTATCGCCGTCAGGCGGCCGGCTTCCATCCGATCGCGGGCGCGATGTGCGCCGCGATCGTGGCCAGGATGCGCGCATTGTACTCCACGCCCAGCTGGTTCGGCACCGTGAACAGCACGTAGTCGGCCTCGCGCACCGCCTCGTCCGCGGCCAGCTCCTCCGCGATCCGGTCCGGCTCGCCGGCGAACGTGCGCCCGAACCGCGACCGCACGCCCTCCAGCAGCCCGACCTGGTCGCCCTGCGCCTGCGTGCCGAAGTACAGCCGGTCGATGTCCTCGGTGATCGGCAGCACGCTGCGGGACACGGACACCCGCGCCTCCCGGTCGTGCCCGGCCTCGCGCCACGCCTCCCGGTAGAGCCTGATCTGCTCCGCCTGCAACTGGTCGAACGGCACGCCGGTGTCCTCGGACAGCAGCGTCGAACTCTGCAGATGCACGCCGAGCTTCGCGGCCCACTGCCCGGTCGCACGCGTGCCCGCACCCCACCAGATGCGGTCGCGCAGGCCCGGCGACTGCGGCGTGACCGCGAGCCGCCCGCTGAGGCCGCCGGTCCGGGCCGGGTCGGTGCGCGCGA
The DNA here is from genome assembly GCF_000717135.1 of Catenuloplanes japonicus. Lineage (GTDB taxonomy): Bacteria > Actinomycetota > Actinomycetes > Mycobacteriales > Micromonosporaceae > Catenuloplanes > Catenuloplanes japonicus. The sequence goes on along the minus strand of NZ_JNXY01000001.1, from coordinate 355,106 downwards.
CCGGCCCGCCGTCGATCGCGGCCAGGAACGTCTCCGCCTTGGTGCGCGCCATCTCCGCCGCGTCCTCGGCCACGTAGCCGAACGACTCCGCGCCGCGCAGCGCGGTCTCCGGGGATCCCCGGCTGATGCCGAGCTGCAGCCGCCCGCCGCTGATCAGGTCCGCAGCCGCCGCTTCCTCAGCCATATACAGAGGATTCTCGTACCGCATGTCGATCACGCCGGTGCCGATCTCGATCCGGCGGGTGCGGGCGCCGATCGCGGCCAGCAGCGGGAACGGCGAGGCCAGCTGACGCTCGAAGTGGTGGACGCGCACGAACGCGCCGTTCACCCCGATCTCCTCCGCGGCCTCGGCCAGCTCGATCGTCTGCAGCAGCGCGTCCGCGCCGCTGCGGGTCTGCGAGCCGGGCACGTCACGCCAGTGCCCGAAGGACAGGAATCCGATCTTCTTCACGCGCGCGTCAACGGCCGGGGACGTCACGGTTGTTCCCACCCGCGCATCAGGTCACCGTTCCCGGCCCGCATCAGGCCATCGTTGCGGGCCCTCAACAGGCCACGGTTTCCGGCCCTCGTCAGGTCGTCGTTGCCGGCTCTCGACAGGGTCATCGTTCCCGGCCATCGTCAGGTCGTCGTTGCCGGCCCGCATCAGGTCACGCTGACCGGCAGCGCGACCGCGATCGGCCAGGCGATCATGACGGCGCCGGCCGCGACCGGATGCCACCAGCGGGTGTTCCTGCCGAGCGCGGCAAGCCCGACATAGAGCACGAAAAGGATCGCGACCAAGGGCGCGATCAGCATCAGGAAACCCGGCGCCAGTCCGACCACGGCGGCCACCGGCAGCGGCAGCATCACCACGACCAGCACGGCGGCGTCCCACCCCGGCCCGGCCAGCGACCGCGCACCGTGCAGGAGCGCGGCGGTCGCGAGCGTCAGCGCCACGATCAGCCACCACCGATCCCCGTGCGGCACCATCAAGGTCAACCCCATCTGCACGGGTACGACGACGGCCGCTCCTCCGCCGATGGCCGAGACCAGGGCGGCCCACGGTCGCCGTCGCGGCGCGCGCTGCGGAGATTGCCACGCCGCCGCGGATCGGGCGACCGGTGATCCCGGCTCCGACGGCCGAGCCGCTGCTGATCCCACCGCCGGCGGCCGGGCCGTCGCTGATCCCACCGCCGGCCGGGCGGTCGGTGATCCCAGCTCCGACGGCCCGACCGTCGCTGATCCGGCCGTCGCCGATCGGACCGCCGCCGGTCGGACCGCCGCCGCTATGGCCCGCAGGCCGACCGGCCGTGGTGCGCCCGCCTGAGCGGTCTCGGCGTAGAGGACGAGGATCAGCGCCGCAGTGGTGAGCACGGCGCCGGTCACCGCGAAGTAGCCGATCAGGTATCCGGTCACCGGCGCGGCCACGACCAGCGACAACAGCGCACCGACGACCACTCCCGGCGCCCCGGCCAGCGCCGCGACGACCCAGATCGGCACCCGATCCAGGACGGCGGCTCGGACACGGCCGGACCTGGAGGCCGCCTGGACGCCGCCCTGACCGATCGAGGTGGCGTTCACCGCCGCGCCGGGCGGCCCGACGCCCGAATCACCGTCGCCGGGCACGTTCGCAGGGTCGCCGTCCCGGTCATGCGATGCTGCCACCCGCGAGTCGTCGTCGGCATTCATCGGCGCGCTGTGCCCCGCCGGAGGCCGTCCACCGTCCGCAGACGGGCCACCGTCCGCAGACGGGCCGCCCTCCGCGGACGGCGGCACCTCGGCCGGAAGCGGCCTACCCGCGCGGGCGGGCACGGCCTCGCGCCGAGGGGCGTAGGCCACGGCCGCGATCAGCACCAGCAGCGCGCCCAGCAGCAGTGCCGAGCCCGCGAGCACGCGGCGCAGCGGGGCGATGCCGGCGGACGGCGGGTCGGTGTTGGTGAGCGCGGCGTCGAGCCAGTCCGCGGCCTCGCGGTGGGTGCGCGGCGCGAACAGGACCGAGATGTGCTCGACCCAGGGGACGACGACCAGGCGGCGGTCGTCCGTGCCGGTGGCGGAACCGGCAGCGCGCGCGGTGGCGGCACGGATGCCGCCCGGTTCCAGCGCGCCGACGAGCAGCAGCAGGTGGTGCGGGCCGGGTACGTCGTCGCCGGGCAGGGAGATCGCGACCGTGGCGGCGATGCGCGGGTCGGCCGCGCCGACGCGGACCACCGCGCCCGCGCCCATCGAGTGCCCGAGCAGCGCGACCCGGTCCGGGTCGATGCCGGGCAGGCCGCGCGCGTACCGGATTACGTCGGCGATCTCCGGGTCGATCACGGACGGCACGTCCAGGCGCCGGGTGTTCGCGCCGTGGCCGGCCAGGTCCGGGAGCAGCACGACGTACCCCCGGCGCACGAGGGTGTCCGCGAACGGGCGCATCAGGCGGCCGGAGCCGGCGTATCCGTGCACGACCACGACGGCCGGGCGGGCTCCGACGTTGTCCTCGAAGCTGCCGGCGACGGCGACCACCTCCACCGGGACGCCGCCGACGTGCGTGAACTCGCTCTGGAGGTGCTGGTTCGCGTAGACGAGTCCGGCGGCGCCGGCCGCGAGCAGCAGCAGTCCGGCGACGAGGACGGACAGGCACGACCGGATCGACATGCGCTGCACCGTACCGCCGCACGGGTCTTCGGTGGCGCACGGCCACCGTGGGCGATCAGTGGCCGACGGCCACCTTGAGCAACGAGATGCCGGCCGCCGCGGCGGCGGTGAGCAGGCCCACCAGCAGCGTGCGGGCGGAGGCGCGGGTGGCGCGCAGGCGTTCGACCAGCAGGCCGAAGAGCGCGATGCGAACGAACAGGTACACCTCGGAGGCCACGATCGCGGCGGAGGCGGACAGCGATTCGAGTGCGGCGGCGGCCAGCAACAGCGCGGGAACGATCGCGGACGAGATGATCGGGACGGAGTCGCGCAGCTCGTGCCACAGCTCCGCGCGGGTGAGCGGCGCGTCGGTGCGGACGTTGCGGCCGACCAGCTCCGCGAACATGTGCGCCAGGTAGGTGGACGCGGTCACGCCGAGGACCAGCAGCACGCCGTGGAAGTGGGCCACGTCCTCCGCGGTCATCGTGGCGACGGACGCGAAGACCAGGATGTTGCCGTAGACGTACGCGGAGATGCGGGCGGCGGCGGTCTCCCGGGCGAGCGCGGGGTCGGCCCGGTAGCGCACGATCCGGTCGCGACGGCGGTCCCCGAGTGGATTACCCATGATCACACCGTATCGTCGCCGGCCTGCATCAGTGCGCCGACCGTGTCGGCGAGGGAGCCGATCGGGAGGCGGCCGTCCAGCTCGATCGTGGCGCCGCGCCGGAGCAGGGGTTCGACGTCCCGGACGTACCCGATGATCTCCTGCCGTTGGGCCTCGGTCTTGCCGTAGGGATTGCCCGTGCGCGTGGCGACGCGGTCGAGCAGCACGTCGAGGGGCGCGCTGAGCAGCACCACGTGGGCGAAGCGACCGTAGAAACGCCCCTGGTTCGAGGCCGTGGCGGAGACGGCCAGCCGGGCCTCGGCCGCGAGCAGTGCGGTCATCCGCGGCTCGTCCAGCGTGCCGTCCGGCAGCGTCCATCCGTCGTAGTCGGTGTCGACGGTCCGGTGGCCGCGCCGCGCCAGCTCCGCGAGCAGCGTGCTCTTGCCCGCTCCGGACATGCCCGTCACCAGCACCCGCGCCATGATCACACGGTACGCCGTCGCGTCCTTCCGGTGTTGTTCCGGAAATCAACCTCCGTCGAGACATTGATGTTCTTCACTTGAAGCGCTCATACTGCGGAATGTTTCCGCAACTTCTATGGAAGGTGTGCACTCATGTTCCGACAACGGTTCGCGGTCCTCGCCGCCGCCGTGCTCGCCGGCGCGGGCCTGCTCACGGCCGCGGCCACGTCCGAGGCCGATGCCGCGGCGGCCTGCGAGGGCGGGTACGTCGCGCTCACCTACGACGACGGGCCGAACCCGTCCACCACCCAGTCGCTGCTCACGGCGCTGCGCAACGCGGGCGCACGGGCCACGTTCTTCAACACGGGCCAGCGTGTGCAGCAGAATCCGGGGCTCGCCCAGGCACAGGTCGCGGCAGGTCACTGGATCGCGAACCACAGCTGGAGCCACCCGCACCTGACCCAGCTGTCCGCCGCGCAGATCACCCAGGAGCTGTCCCAGACGCAGAGCGCGATCCAGCAGGCGACCGGCGTGACGCCACGACTGTTCCGGCCGCCCTACGGCGAGACGAACGGGACCGTGCAGTCCGTCGAGGCGCAGCTCGGGCTGCGCGAGGTCATCTGGTCCGTCGACTCCCAGGACTGGAACGGCGCGAGCACGGCACAGATCGTCAACGCCGCCAACTCGCTGCAGGCCGGCGGCGTGATCCTGATGCACGACGCCTACCAGACCACGATCAGCGCGGTCCCGCAGATCGTGTCCAACCTGGCCGGTCGCGGCCTCTGCCCCGGCATGATCTCGCCGACGACCGGTCGCGCGGTCGCGCCGGACGGGTCCGGCACGCCCACCACGCCACCGCCCGCGGGCGGCTCCTGCACCGCGACCTACGCGGAGACGCAGCGGTGGGGTGACCGCTTCAACGGGCAGGTCACCATCCGGGCCGGCAGCGCCGCCATCACCAGCTGGACCTCGACGGTCACGCTCACCGGCGGCCAGCGCGTCTCCACCACCTGGAACGGCACCCCCGCCTGGGACAGCACCGGCCTGATCATGACCATGCGCCCGAACGGCAACGGCAATCTCTCGCCCGGCGCGTCCACCACGTTCGGCTTCACCGTCATGGCCAACGGCACCTGGTCCGCTCCGGCGGTCGCCTGCCGTACCCCCTGAGGCTCTTGATCGCTGTTGCTCGTGATCGCTTGCTCTTGATCGCTGTTGCTCCTGGTCGGGAGGCCGCGCATGCCGGCGGCTTCCCGGCCGGGCAGGTGGCTTCCCGGTCAGGCCGGCGGGTCGTCCCGGTCAGGCCGGCGGGTCGTCCCGATAGAGCTCCGCCTTCATTCCTCGCCCGCCCCAGCGTGTGGCGACCAGCTCGGGCCGCGGCCGGATGGGCTCGGGCGCCCAACTGCCGAGCCGCCAGGTGTCAAGCGCGCCCCGGTCCCAGTCCGCGATCGGCGCGAACGGATCGTCCCGGCCAGCGGGCGCACCCTCGCGGCGCTCCCGCACGACCGCGGCCGGGTGGAAGCGTGTCTCCTGCGGCACCCGGCAGTCGTCCGTCCGGAAGGCGACCAGCGTGCCGCACCCGTCGCACGCCACACAGGGCTCCCATCCCACCAGCGACCAGCAGCCGACGAGGACACGATCGTGGACGATGCGGGTGCCGCGCGCGTCACCGGGCGAGAGCACGAAGGTGCCGGTGACCTGCCCGTGGCCGTGCGGGGCATGATCGATCGCATAGGTGCCGGTCTCGAGCCGCGGCGGGTTCACGTGATGGCAGTCCAGCAGCGACCAGTGCGGCCCTTCCGCCAGCTCCACCGGCCGGACCGGCACGCTCAGCGTGTTCCCGCACGTGGCACAGCGAAAGATCTCCACCCGCGGCATTCTCGCCACACGACCGGACGACGGCACTCGAATTACCGGTCTACTGGCGTTCAGATCCAAACTTGCGTCGATCGACGGGCACACCGCGCCCGAAATTTCATGAGATAGCGGCCTCGGCGATCGCGGAACCCAGGCACCTGCGGGGTCAGTAGCGCCCCGGCAGACATCGATGGATGCCAGCCGGGGTGCCGACGTCATCAGGGAGATCGTTGTTGCGCTCACTGCTCTTTCCGGTGGCCTGAAAGAGCAGTGAGCGCAACAACGATCTCCGCCAGGCGGCGCGCCGGGGACTTCGTGCCGGCCTCTCCCTGCGGGCAAAGCGAAGCGCCAGCGAAGTCTTTGCCCGCCCCGAGGTTTGCCCGCGGGAGCATGCGGGCCGGACCACGCCGGAAGCGGGAAAATGATCTTCCCAGTTTTTGATCTTGAAGTTCGCCTCGATCTTGACGTTCGTCTCGATCAACCGGGCAAGCCGTGCCCGAAATATCACCACAAGGCGGGCCGCCAGCGTGCGCGAAGCCGACCACATGCGTATGTGGATCATTGACGTCGACGAAATGGCGGTCGGCGAGCGGCTTCGACAGCCATTTCGTCGACGTCAATGATCCACTTAGAGCGACGAACAACAGGCAGGCGTGCGCTCGTGGCACTGCTGAGCCGCACGCGGCCTCGGCCAGAACCTGGCATCCTTTATCATGAAATTTCGGGCACGGAGTGCCCGAAAACCGCTGCAGCCGAGTAGCGCCGCAGCCGCCAGGCGGTGATCATCAGGAGCGCCGCCGGCCGCCAGGCGGTGATCATCAGGAGCGCCGCCGGCCGCCAGGCGGTGATCATCAAGGTCGAAGCCGCGGCGGGAGGAGAAGCTCCGAGCCGCGTCTCTCCGGGCCGGGCTACCGCTTCCTGGCGCCGCACAGCTCGCCAGCCCAGGTCCGCAGGAAACCCCCGAGCCGCGTCACACCGGACCGGGCTACCGCCCTTCGACCCGGACGCCGAAGGGTCAGCGGAACCAGTGCAGTGGGATCGCCTCGGCCATTGCGGCCATGCCGGCGTCGTTGGGGTGGAGGCCGTCGCCGCTGTTGAAGTCGGGGCGCAGGCGCAGCGGGTCGGCGGGGTCGCGGACCGCGGCCTCGAAGTCGGCCACGCCGTCGTACTCCTGGGAGGTTCGCAGCCATTGGTTGACCGCGGCGCGCTTCGCCTCGTTGGCCTCGGTGTAGAAGCCGAGCGTGTCGCCCTTGAACGGCAGCAGCGTGCCCGCGTAGATCCGCAGGCCGGACGCGTGCGCGCGGGCGATCAGCTGGCGGTGCGCGGCGATGATCTCCTCCGCCGTGACCGCCTCGGACGCGGGCGCGACGCCGCCGGGCTGGCCGATGTCGTTGATGCCGAGCAGCACGATCGCGGCGCCGACGCCGGGCTGTGCGATCACGTCCCGGTCGAAGCGACTCAGTGCATTCGCCCCGAACCAGGCCGCGAAGCCCTCGGCGCCGGGCGTCGGATTCGGGTCGTGGAGCAGGCGGTTGCCGGAGATGCCGAGGTTGACCACGCCGCGGGTGCCGTGCAGCCTGGCCGCCAGCGCGTCCGGCCAGCGATGATTCGCATCGTTCTGCGTGGAGGCGCCGTCCGTGATCGAGTCGCCGAACGCGGCGATCGCGGAGGCGCCCCGCGCGCGGGTGGAGACGCTGATGCCGGAGAGCAGGAACCATTGGTAGATCTCGGTGACCGGCGTGACGGACGGGGCCGCGGTGACGTCGCCGTCGGCGATCAGATTCCGCTGGTACGAAAAAGCGTGCACGGTGCCGACCGGCGTCCGCTCCGGCAGGTAGATGCTGATCACGAGATCTGCCCCGGCCGGGAGCGCCAGCGGCACCGGGTCGCTGAACAGCGGCGCGCCGGGCGGCATCAGCACGCCGCCGGCCCCGCCGAACGTGAGCGCGCGATCCGTGGCCGGGTCGATGTCCGCCCCGGTGCTGCCGGCGCGCCGGGCCACGTGCGCGGCGCCGATGCGCACCGGTGCCCGGCCGAACTCGTTGCTCAGCCGCACGCGCACGGCATCGCCGCCGATGCTGGTGTGCACCACCTGGCGGATCGTCTGCCGCTCCAGCGTGGTCGTGGACGCGGGCGGCACCGTGGTCACACCGGTGGCCCAGGTGCCGGCCCAGACGGCCGGCTGCGGCGCCTGCGCCGGGCCTGACCAGGCCGGCAACGCCACCAGCGACATCAGCAGCACCAGGGCCGTCACCGGCCGCCTCACCGAAACCATGCACTCGACGCTAGGCAGGCCGTCACACGCGGTCAAGTGAAGATGTTCAATCGGTCACGTTGTTTCACCGGGCGCCGGACGTTCCGGTGACCTATGGTCGGATCATGGTGACCCCGGCCCGGTTCGGCGCGGGCGGTCGGTGGGCGGAACGGGCGGCCCTCCCGCTGCGGCTGGTGGCCGGTCCCGGCGCGCTGCCGGACGCCGGCGAGCTGGCCGCGTTGCGCGCCGCGCTGCTCCAGCGCGACGAGCCCGGTGCCGCGCTGGCCCGCGCGCTGCTCGACGACCGCACGGTCACGCACGCGCAGATCCGCGACGCGCTCGCCGACCCGGACGCACCCGCGCCGGAGCCACTGGAGGCCTTTCTCTCCACCGTACGCACGCGTCCGTCCTGGGTGGACGACACGCTGCTGGCGCGCGGCGCGGAGGCATGCCGCACCTACGGCTGGGACGCCACGCTGGTGCTGGCCTACGGCTCGCTGCTCGGCGGGTACCGCACCGCCGCCGCGCTGGAACCGCTGGTCCGCACCGGCCGGCTGACCGGCGGCGAGACCGTCCGCCGGATCGCGGAGACGACCGAGTGGTGGCGTGCCGTCACCGCGCCCGGCGGCCTGCGGCCCGGCGCCGAGGGACACCGGCTGTCGCTGCACGTGCGGGTCATGCACGCCATGGTCAACCACCGTCTGGAGGCCGATCCGGCGTGGGACCGGGCCGGGCGCGGCGTGCCGATCAACCAGTACGACCAGGCCAGCACGCTCGGCGTGTTCAGCACCAGCTTCCTGCTCCACCTGCGTCTGCTCGGCGTCCGGGTCCCGCGCGCGGACGGCGCGGCCGTGATGCACCTGTGGAGCTACCTCGGCTGGCTGATGGGTGTGGACGAACGCTGGCTGCCGCACACCGAACGCCAGGGCAGACGCCTGCTCTACCAGCTGCTCGCGCACGACCCGCCGCCGGACGTGAACAGCGCCGCGCTGGCCGACGCGCTGATCCACGCCGGCGTCCCCGAGCCACGGGAGCGCGCGCTGTCGCTGGGCACCTGGCTGCTCGGCCCGGCCGCCATGCGCGATCTCGGCCTGACACCCCGATTCCCCTGGTACGGACTGTGGCGCGCCGCAATCAACCTGCCCGTCACGCACGTCGCCGGGCGGCTGCCCGGTGGCCGCCGGCGCCTGCTCGCCCGCGCCGAACGGCAGCTGCGCCACCGGCAGGCCGAAAAGGCTGATGCGCAAAGGCCTCCCGCTGCTGGATGATCTCCAGCCGTGTCGTACACCGATCAATCCAACGACCCCTACACCGTGAGCGTCAGCGGTAAGACGCTCGCCGTGATCGTCGGCATCGGCGCGCTGGTCGTGCTCAACGTCGCCCTGATCTACTTCTTCCTCCCGCGTCCCCCGGACCCGGGCATCGTCGCCTGTGGACGTCTCAAGGCTCACGCGAACGCCGGCACCCGACCGAGCGCGGCCGAACGTACGGCGATCGTGTCGAGCTTCCGGCGGTCCGATGTGGAGACGCTGGCCGAGGCGGGCGAATCGGAGTTCCGCCGCACCGACCCGGTCTGGAACTCGATGATCCGCGGTGGCGGGCTGCCGAGCATCGGCCCGGACGGCGCGCCGATCATCCCGCCCGGCAGCATCCCGGACGTCGACCTGACCGACTACCGGCTCCTCACCACCGCCTGCCGCTACGCGGACGCGTACTGAAACATCATCCGATGTCCGTGGTGGCGGTCGCGGACGCGGTCAGGTGGCGACGGTCCCCCGTGCGGGCGAACGCGTCCACGGCCGCGTCCGCGAACTTGATCGCGTGCGGGTCGCCGCCCGCGGCCGCACGGTCGATCACCTCGTCCGGCGAGTAGTCGCCGGACGGGGCCGCCCGGGGCGTGGGCGCGGAGTAGGCGGCGGTGACCGCGGCGGACGCGGCCCAGGCGGCGGCGAGGCTGGCCTGGTGGAGGCCGGCCGGGAGCTCGGGCAGCACGCGCAGGACCGCGGTCGGCGCGGTGGCGGCGTGGACCAGCATGACCGGGTCGCGGTGCCCGTGCGTGGCGAACCGTGCCACGGCCGCGTCCGCGACGGCGGCGATCGTGGCGGCCGAGGTCTCGGCGGCGGCGACCTCGCCCATCGGGATCACCGGCACCGCCCCCGCCGTGATCGCCCAGGACGGCATCGCCGCGAGCTGTGCCAGCCGGGACCGTGCCCCGTACCGCTGGTCCGCGATCAACGGCACCGCGTCCAGCGCGGACCGCGGGTCGCTCGCCCGGTAGGGCCCCGAGCCGGCCGGTGCCAGCGGCTGCCAGCGCGCCGCCCAGTAGGCCAGCCCCTGGCCCAGCTCGGACACCCGTTCCCGTGTCTCCGCGTCGCGCAGGGCACGGACCGCGTGACCGACTCTGATCACCCCGTGCGTGGCGCCGGCCGCGATGCCGGGCAGCAGGCGTGGCCACCAGGTGGCCAGCACGGTCCGCCACGGCGCGAGCGCGGTCTCGCGGGCGAAGAAATCCAGCCAGTCGCCGGTACGGACCGGGTCGCCGAGCGGGTCACGCCACTCCGCCGGACGGATCGGGGCGATGCCGCGCGGCCGGTCCTCCAGCAGGTCTGCGTACCCGTCGATCCAGCGGTGCACGTCGCCCTCACGGCCGCGGGCGGCCAGTGCCTCCACCGCCATCGGCGCGTGGTTGGAGAGCCAGCCGTCCCGCTCGGGTCCGGTATCGATCAGCCTGCCGTACGCCTCGTCGAGGATCGAATCCGTCATGCGGACCAGCGTCGAACCTCAACCACGCTTCAAGTCAAGACGCCGGGACGAAGCTGTCGAAGATCAGCTGCAGGTCCTGCTGCGCGGCCGCCCAGTCCCCCGAGCCCGTCTGCCAGTAGATGCCGTAGGCCTGGGTCGGCGACGTGATCACGCCCCGGTTGACGACGTGCACCCGGCCGCCGTCGGCGTTGTACTCCCACTCCCAGTCCGCCGCCTTCCGGAAGTAGTCGACCTCGGCGATCCGGACCTCGCTGTAGCCCGGGAAATCGCCACGGTTCACCCGAAACTGGGACTGGGAACGCCAGTCCGCGACCGGGTCCGGCTTGGGGGTCTTGGTCTGGTCGATGCCGAGCACCCGCCCGTTGTTCCCGCGGAAGTAGACCATGGTCTCGACCTGCGACTGCGCCCACCCGTTCGGCACGTACACGGAGAAGCCGGTCGGATCCTTGTAGTCCTTCCACCCGGCCGGCAGCTGCGGGCGGCCACCACCGTCCCCGTCGCCCTCACCCGAGACGCCCGTGGGTGTCGGGTCCGTTGCCGGCCCGGTCTCCGTGGGCGGCGTCGCGGCCGCAGGATCAGAGGCAGGAGCATCCGAGGGTACGGGAGAGGCCGCCCCGGACGGGGTCGCGCCGGTCGCGGTCTTGTCGTTCGTGGCGTCGCCGGAGCCGTCCGGCCGCAGGAACAGGAACGCGACCAGCGCCAGCGCCACCACGACCGCGGCCGCAGCGGTGAGCAGCGCGGGCCGGGGCGCTCCGGACCGTACCCCCGGCTGCTTCGGATCTTTCCTGACCGGCGCGATCGGCGCGGCCGACGCGCGGGCCACCTTCCGGTCCGCGACGGCCTGCAGCAGCTTGCCGGCCTCGGCCGCGGTGAGGCGCTTGCTCTGGTCCTTCTGCAGCAGGCCGTTGATCACGGTGGCGAGGCCGGTGGGGCGCTCCATCGGGTCCGGCGGGTCGACCGCGATCGCGGTCAGCGTGCCCACGGCGGACGCGCGGTGGAACGGCGCGTGGCCTTCGACCGCGTCGTAGAGCGTGGCGCCGAGCGACCACAGGTCGGACGCCTCGGTGGCCTGACCCTCCTGCGCGCGCTCCGGCGCCATGTAGTCGAGCGACACGTGCAGCTGCCCGGAGCTGGTGACCAGCGCGTCGCCCTCGATCGTGGCGATGCCGAAGTCGGTGAGCACGACGCGCCCGTCCTCGGTGATCAGCACGTTCGCCGGCTTGACGTCGCGGTGCTGGACGCCGGCCCTGTGCGCGGCGCTGAGCGCCTCAAGGATCTGCAGGCCGATCACGGCGGCCTGGCGGTCCTCTAGCGGGCCGTCCTCCTGGACGACCTCCTTGAGCGAGCGGGACGGCACGTGCTCCATCACGATCCACGGCTTGCCGTCCGCCTCGAACACGTCGTAGACGGCCACCACGCCGGGATGGTTGAGGCGGGCGGCCGCGCGCGCCTCGCGCAGCGTCCGGCGACGGGCGACCGCCGCGTCCTCCTCGTTGCCGGACTGAAGGACGATCTCCTTGATCGCGACATCCCGGTCCAGGCGCTCGTCGTGCGCGCGCCACACCCGGCCCATGCCGCCGGAGCCGATCTCTTCGCCCAGTCGGTAGCGTCCGGCGATCATGGTGGGGGCCTCTGGCATACATGAAAACTACCCACTACGTATGACGACGACGCATCAGGGATGAGCCCGGATGCGTACCGCCGTCCTCGCGCCCGCCCACGGTATCCCACTCGGCCCCGCGCCCGTGCTGACCGATGTCGATCAAGGGCGCACCGGCCGCACGTGACGTACCCCACTGACTACCCCCTTCGTGTGACGGAACCACGATCACCGGCGCTGAGTCGTTTGATGGGCAGGCCTGGCGCACGGTCGGGACGGTCGCGGCGCCAGGCCCGCCCATCACCTCTCCCCCCGCGCATCCGCGCCTCAGGCTTCAGGCCCCTGGGCTGCGGCGATCGCGGTGAGTGCAAGGACTGTCTCCGTCAGATAACGATGGAAGTTGCACGGTCTTGAGGGGTGTCACCCAACGCAGTGAACCGGTAACGTCGCGTGGGTTGCCGCAGCCAGGAGCAGGTGGGCGCGGTGCGATCTCGCACATTCACACGGGGAAATCCGCTTCTCGACGCGCGTCCCGGAAGGCTTGGGTCTTGTCCACATCCACCATCACGCAGCCGAACGCATCGGTCACCGATCGGGATCAGGCCGAGGAGCACATCGCCTCGCTCTGCTTCCGCACCGGGCCGTCGCGACTGATCGGCGCGGAGCTGGAGTTCACGGTTCACCACGCGGACGACCCCGCCCGCCCCCTGGAGCTGGAGACGCTGCGGCGCGCGCTCGGCCCGCACGCGCCGGCAACCATCGCGCCGGGCAGTCCACAGGAGACGCTGGACAACGGCACGCCGGTCACGGTCGAGCCGGGCGGGCAGGTGGAGATCTCCTCGGCACCGTTCCGGTCGCTGGCCGCGCTCTACGCCGCCACCGAGGGCGACCGCCGGCAGCTGGCCCGCCTGCTCGCCACGGAGGGCCTGGTGCTCGGCGAGCACGGGCTGGACCCGTGGCGGTCGCCGCGCCGGCTGCTGCGTACCCCCCGTTTCAATGCTCTGGAAAAGGCTTTCGACCGCACGGGTACGGCCGGGCGCGTCATGATGTGCAACACCGCCGGCCTGCAGGCGTGCGTGGACGCGGGCGAGCCGCAGCAGCTCGCCGACCGCTGGGCCGCGCTCTACTCGGCCGGGCCGGCGCTGATGGCCGCGTTCGCCACCTCGCACCGGCAGGGCGGCATCGACACCGGCTGGCGCTCCGCCCGCATGCGGGCCTGGTTCGGCGTCGACCGCGAGCTGACCCGCGCGATCGAGCTCGGCGACGACCCGGCGCACGCCTGGGCCCGGCACGCGCTCGCCGCACCGCTGCTGTGCGTGCGCCGCGACGGGCGGGACTGGGATGCGCCGAACGGTCTGACGTTCAACGACTGGATCGACGGGGCGCTGGACACGCCGCCGACGACCGAGGACCTGGAGTACCACCTCACGCTGCTGTTCCCGCCGATCCGGCCGCGCGGTTACCTGGAGGTCCGCTGCCTGGACGCGCAGCCGGGCAACGAGTGGATCGCGCCGATCGCGGTGATAGCGGCGCTGCTGGCCGACGACGAGACCACGTCGCTGACCCGCGACCTGGCCGCACCGGGGGCGGGCCGCTGGGAGCAGGCCGCGCGGGACGGGTTCACCGACGCCGGTGTCGCCCGCGCCGCGCACGCGGTGCTCGACCTGGCCGTGCGGCGGCTGGACCGGACCACGCTCGACGTCCCGACCCGGGCCCGGGTGGCCCGCGTCGTCGAGGAAAGGCTGAGCAAGGAGTCAGCTACCGGGCATTGAAACCTGGGTGAACAGCGGGCTAACTGACTGGCGGAGTTCCCCTTCGCCGGTCGTACCGTGATCGGATGCCTTCGGTTCTGGTGCTCCCCACCGCCACTGCCGCCCGCGAGCTGGCCGAGCGGGTGATCGGCGGCATGGGGAACCGCTGGCTGCACACCGCCGCGGTCGCCGCGCGGGCCGCGCAGATCTCCGCCGTGGTTCCGGCCGAGGACCGTGACCTGCTGGTCGCGGCCGCCTGGCTGCACGACATCGGTTACGGCGAGCTGGCGCACGACACCGGCTTCCACCCGATAGACGGCGCGCGCCTGCTCGGCCGTTCCGGCTGGCCGGCCCGCGTCGCCGGCCTGGTCGCGAACCACTCCGGCGCCTGCTTCGTCGCGTCCGTGCGCGGGCTCGGCGCCGAGATGGCGGCCTACCCGGACGAGGCGTCCGCGACGTCGGACGCGCTCACCTACGCGGACCAGACCGTGGGCGCGCAGGGCGAGCCGCTCGGCATCGAGGACCGGATCACGGACATGCTGCACCGCCACGGCCCCGGCTCGCCGAACGCGCTCGTCGCCCACCTGCGCACGCCCCACATCCGCGCGATCGCGGCCCGCGTGCAGGCCCGCCTCGGCGCGGCGCGGTAGGCACCGTGCGGCGCGGCGCTGCGGGCGCGGTCAACGGACCACGCGCGGCATCGAGCTGCTGCGGATCACCAGCTCCGGGGTGACCTGGACCTGCTGTGACGGGCGGCGTTCGCCCTCCAGCAGGCGGGAGACCATGAGCTCGACCGCGATCCGGCCGACGTGGTTCTTCGGCGGGCGGACCGCGGTCAGCGCCGGCTCGGCCAGGTGGGCCACCTCGTCGTCGTAGGAGACGATCGCCAGGTCGTCCGGGATCGACAGGCCCTGCTCCGCGCAGAACTGGGCCACCGACATCGCGTCCGGGTCGCTGTGCACGATGAGCGCGCGGGTGCCGGTACGACGGCATTCGGCCAGGATGTCGGCGATGATCTCCCGGTGGCCGGGCGCGTCCAGCGCGACCGACTCGCGGATCAGCAGCTCCTGCGGCAGCCCCAGGTCGGCGCAGACCGCACGCCACCCGCGCTCCAGGTGCACGGACGTGGGGCTGCCCTTGGACAGCACCAGGCCGATCTTGCGGTGGCCGTGCTCCCACAGGTGGCGGACCGCGATCTCCACGCCGAGCGCATGGTCGCTGCGCACCCATTCGAGCTGGCGCGGGGTCGGCGTCCAGCGGGCCGGCTGCCGTTCGACCAGGATCGTCGGGACCGGCAGGCGCCCGATCCACTCCACCATCTCGTCGATGCCGTCGCCGTCCAGGCTCGGGGCCAGCAGCAGGCCCTGGACCTGCTGCGCCTCGATCAGCCGGGAGATCTGGCGGCGGTCCTCGACCTGGTCGTAGCTGGAGCCGCGCAGCTGGATGCTGATGCCGAGCACGGCGGCCGCGGTCCGGGCGCCGGCCACGATCGCGGGCCAGTAGAAGTCCAGCGACGGTACGACCATGCCGATCGTGAACCGGGTGGCGGGCGCGCGGCGCGGGCGCTGGGACGGCGGCACGAAGTCGATCGGCAGCGTGGCGCCGCCATGGACCTTGGTGAGCAGGTTGCGTTCGGCGAGCGCGGTGATGTCGCGCCGGATGGTCAGCTCGGAGACGCCGAAGTCACGCGCGAGGTCCCGGACCCGGACGGCGCCGTGCCGGCGGAGCTCGCCGAGCAGGCGTTCCTGCCGTTGCAGGTTGAACATGCGATCCGACTGCACGGCGCCTCCAGGGCAGGGTGTTCGAGTGTGAACGTTTGTGTCCGGCAGGTTACGACCTCTGGCCTACATGTTCGGCTGGCGTTATTCATGTAACCCAGCTCACCTTTTACCGAATTCGAGCGGGAGGCACCAGTGTCAGTCCCCGGCAGGCCGCGGGCGTTGCTCGTCATGGACGAGAGCTCGTTCCGGGCGCACTTCGACCGGGAGCGCCTCGACCGGCTGGCCGGGATGGTGTCGCTGGGCGACCCGATCCGGATCGACGAGCTCGATTCCCGCATAGCCCAAGAAAAACTGAAAAATACGGAAATTCTGGTGACGTCGTGGGGGGCGCCGCAGCTGACCGCGGCGCGGCTGGCCGACGCGAAGCATCTCAAGGCTGTCATCCACGCCGCCGGCAGCGTGCAGGGGCTGGTCAGCGACGAGGTGTGGCGGCGCGGCATCCGGGTCAGCAACGCGGCGGACGTGAACGCGATCCCGGTCGCGGAGTTCACGCTGGCCGCGATCATCCTGGCCGGCAAGAAGGCGCCGTTCCTGGCGGCGGACCCGGCCGCGCACAGCACGGGCTGGGGCCACCGCAACGGCTACGGCGACCTGTCCAACTTCCGCCGGACGATCGGCGTGGTCGGTTTCTCCCGGATCGGGCGCCGCGTGGTACGGCTGCTCGAGACGCTGGACCACGCGCGGTGCCTGGTGGCGGACCCGTTCGCGGACCCGGACGAGATCCGCCGCGCCGGTGGCGACCCGGTCGGCCTGCACGAGCTGCTCCCCCGCAGCGACGTGCTCACGCTGCACGCGCCGGAGAACGCGCAGACCCGGGGCATGATCGGCGCGGCCGAGCTGGCGCTGCTGCCCGATCACGCCACCGTCATCAACACGGCCCGCGGCAGCCTGATCGACGCCCGCGCGCTGGAGAACGAGTGCCGGTCGGGACGGCTCTTCGCGATCCTCGACGTCACCGATCCCGAGCCGCTGCCGCGCGACAGCACCCTCCGATCGGTGCCGAACATCCTGATCACTCCGCACATCGCGGGCTCTCTCGGCACCGAGATCCTGCGGCTCAGCGACTTCGCGCTGGACGAGCTGGGCCGATGGCTCGCCGACGAGCCGCTGCACGCGGAGGTCACGGCAGACCTGTTGACCACGCACGCATAAGAGATAACCCACAAAGGAGTGAGTACTTCATGACGAGGCACCTCATGAAGGGCGTTGCGGCCGTGGCCGCGCTGCTCATGGTCACGACCGCCTGTGGCGGCGGGAGTGACGAGGCACGCAAGACCGCGGACGGCAAGGACATCCTGTCCATCTCGGTGTGGAACTACGAACAGACGCCGGAGTTCAAGGCGCTGTTCGACGCGTTCGAGGCGGACAACCCGACGATCGACATCCAGCCGGTCGACATCCTGGCGGACGACTACTCCGACAAGGTCACGACGATGCTGGCCGGCGGCGACAAGACCGACGTGCTGACCATGAAGAACGTGACCGATTACGCCCGCTACGGCACCCGCGGGCAGCTCACCGACCTGACCGAGACGGTGAACGGCCTGCCGAAGGACAGCTACCTCGGCCTGGACGCGTTCGACCTGGACGGCAAGTACTACGCGCTGCCGTACCGCCAGGACTTCTGGGTCCTCTACTACAACAAGAAGCTGGTCGGGGACGCGGACCTGTCGAACCTGACCTGGGCCGAGTACGCGGCACTGGCCAAGTCGAAGACGAACGGCGACGGCGCGGAGAAGGTCTACGGCTCCTACCAGCACGTCTGGCGCTCGGTCGTGCAGGCGATCGCGGCGTCGCAGACCGGCGGCGACCAGCTCGGCGGCGACTACGCCTGGATGACCGACCAGTACACGATGACGCTGGACCTGGAGAAGGCCGGCGCGATCATGCCGTGGGGCACCGCGAACAGCCAGAAGGTGACCTACGACAGCCAGTTCTCCACCGGCAAGGCCGCGCTGCTGCCGATGGGCGCCTGGTACTCCGCCCGCCTGATCGCGGACAAGGCCGCGGGCAAGCACGACGTCGACTGGGGCGTGGCGCCGCTGCCGCAGACCGCGAAGGGCGCCGGGGTGAAGACCTTCGGCTCGCCCACCGCGTTCGCCGTCAACAAGAACGCGCGCAACGCCGCCGCCGCGAAGACGTTCGTGGAGTGGGCGTCCGGGGAGAAGGGCGCGACCGCGGTCGCCAAGATCGGCATCTACCCGTCGTTCACCAACGACGCGGTGCTGGCCGCCTACGCCGGGGTGGCCGGCATGCCGACCGACGACGTGGCGAAGAAGGCGTTCGCGCCGGACAGCGTGATGCTCGAGATGCCGGTCAGCGACAAGTCCTCCGACGTGGACCAGATCCTCAAGGAGGAGCACGAGCTGATCATGTCCGGGGAGAAGACGATCCCGGACGGCATCAAGGAGATGGGCGACCGGGTCAAGAACGAGGTCGGCTGAGGCACGACGTGTGGAGCCGGCCGTGCGCGGCCGGCTCCCCGCCGTACCCGCGAAGGAGAATGTGACGTGACGGTTTTGACCTCGACGGCCCGGAAACGCCGCCGCACCACGCTCATCGGCTGGAGCTTCATCCTGCCGAATTTCATCGGCTTCGCGGCGCTGACGCTCGTCCCGGTCGTCGCCGCGCTCGCGCTCTCGTTCATGGAATGGGATTCCTACAGCTCGCCGGAGTGGGTCGGGCTGGCCAACTTCGAGCGGATGTGGAACAACGCCAACTTCTGGGTGGCGCTGAAGAACACCTGCTTCTACGCGCTCGGGCACATCCCGCTCACGCTGGTCGCCGCGCTCGGCTTCGCGATGCTGCTCAACCGCCCGTTGCGCGGCGTGGGACTGTTCCGGACCGCGCTGTTCTTCCCTTACGTGACGTCGCTGGTCGCGGTCGCGGTGGTGTGGAACATGCTGTTCAGCCCGGATCTGGGCCCGATCAACCAGTTCCTGCGCGCGATCGGCATCGACAACCCGCCCGGCTGGACCACGTCGTCGGACTGGTCGATGGCCGCGGTCGTGCTCACCAGCGTGTGGCGCGACATGGGCTACTACATGGTGCTTTATCTGGCGGGCCTGCAGACCATCCCGCCGGAGCTCTACGAGGCCGCGAAGGTCGACGGCGCCGGCGCGTGGGCGCGGTTCCGGAACATCACGCTGCCGTCGCTGCGGCCGACCACGTTCTTCGTCGTGATCATGCTGACCATCTCCAGCTTCAAGGTCTTCGACCTGGTGCAGGTGATGACGGAGGGCGGTCCGGGCCGGTCCACGCTGGTGCTGTCCCAGCTGATCTTCCGGGAAGGCATCACGCAGGGCCGGTTCGGCTACTCGTCCGCGATCTCGATGGTGCTGTTCGTGATCGTGCTGCTGGTGACGCTGATCCAGTTCCGCATCCAGCAGAGGAGCGAGCGATGACGGCGCTTCTGGACACACCGGCACGCGTCACCGGGCGAACCCCCAGATCAACATCACGTGGGGGTACGGCCGGGAAGGTCGCCGGATACACGCTCCTGATCGTGCTGTCGCTGGCCGTGATGATCCCGTTCGCGTGGATGCTGAGCTCGTCCCTCAAACAGAACAACCAGGTCTTCACGGTCCCGATCCAGTGGATTCCCACGGAGCTGCGCTGGGAGAACTACGCGGAGATCTGGGACCGGATCCCGCTCTGGACCTACCTCGGCAACTCCATGATCCTGAGCGTGTCCGTGACCGCGTTGCAGGTGCTGACCGGCAGCTTCGCGGCGTACGGCTTCGCGAAGGTCCGGTTTCCCGGCCGGGACGCGCTGTTCCTGGCCTACATCGCCACGATCGCGGTGCCCTGGCAGGCGTACATGGTGCCGCAGTACATCATCATGCAGAAGCTCGGCCTGGTGGACACGCACCTGTCGCTGATCCTGCTGCAGGCGTTCGGCGCGTTCGGCGTGTTCCTGATGCGGCAGTTCTACCTCACGATCCCGGACGAGCTGAGCGAGGCCGCGCGGCTGGACGGGCTCTCCGAGTACGGCATCTGGGCCCGGGTGATCCTGCCGCTGTCCAAGCCCGCGCTGGCCTCGCTGGCGCTGCTCACGTTCGTGAACACCTGGAACGACTACATGGGCCCGTTCATCTACCTGACCAGCAACGATCTGTGGACGGTGCAGATCGGCCTGCGCGCGTTCGTCGGCCTGTACGACGCGGAATACGCCATGATCATGACGGGCTCGGTGATCTCCGTGGTGCCGATCCTGACCGTGTTCCTGCTGGGACAGCGCTACTTCGTGCGCGGCATCGCCACCTCGGGGCTGAAATGAGGCTCAACCTGGCCTACGGCACCTGGGACCTGATCTGGTCGTTCGCGCACCGGGCACTGGTGCTCAACCTCGCGCTCGCGCTGGCGAACCTGCCGCTGTTGTTCGCGCTGGCCGTGGTGTCCGCGCCCGGGTCGTACCCGCTGTTCTTCGGGGTCCTGGCCCTGAGCGTCGGCCCGTCGGTCGCGGCCGCGTTCGGCTACCTGCACGGGTCCGGGTCCTATCCGGCGTGTTACCGGCGGTTCTTCCGGGCCGCACTGCTGCGCTGGACGCTGGCCGTGGCGCTGACCGGCGTGCTGCTCGCGGACATCGTGGCGCTGCACGACCACGCCGCCGGCGCCTACCTGGTCCCGCTGTTCGTGGTGCTGACCGTGCTGGTGCCGGCCGCGGGCGTGGTGTCGCTGGCGCTGCTCCCGCTGCGGCCGGAGCTGCGGCTGTGGGCCGGGCTGCTGACCTCGGCCTACGCGGCCGTGCGGCGGTGGTGGCTGACCGCGCTGACGCTGCTGGCCCTGGCCGCCGCCGCCCTCGCGGTCAACCAGGCCCCGATCCTGGGCCTGGCCACGCTCCCCGGCTGCGCGCTGATCCTGGCCTGGGTCAACTCCTCCGCCTCGCTGCGGCAACCCGACGAAGCCTGATCCGGGGGTACGACAGGGAACGGCCCGTTCTGCTGTCACGTCGACGGCCGCGCATGGTGGTGCGCGGCCGTCCGCAGAGGACGCGAACGTCGACCGGCCCCGTCGGTGGTCGGGGCGTCCCCCATGTCGCGAAAGCGGCACGGGGGACGCCCTGATCTTCGAGGGTGGCGGTACAGCGCGTTCGAGGGCGGCGTCGCCCCGAGATCCCGCAGCCCGCTCCCGTCACGATCCGCACGTGATCGGGGCGGTTCTGGGTTTGGGTGTGAGCTCAGCCACCCGCGGCAGCGGAAGGGAGGAGCGCCGGCGACGACCGGTGCCCGCGGGAGCGTGCGGGCCGCGACCACCCGCGACGTGGGAAATGAACCAGATCTTGATCTTGCCTGTGAATTCGGAGCGCTCTCGGCGCCGGATCCGCCGCTCAGCGCACGGCCAGCGCGGTCGCCACGTGGACGGCGGTCACCACGAGCGGCCCGGCGACCATGGTCCACTCCCGGCGGGCGATGCCGAGCACACCGTCCCCGACCTGGGCGAACGCGGCCGCGATCAGCACCGCCGCGACCGCGGGACCGGACCGGGCGAGCGGCAGGACCAGCGCGAGCACGCCGAGCGGCACACCGCGGAGCGCATACATGCGTCCGTAGAAGCGCTCCCCCGGGGACGGCTCGGGACTGTGGCTGAGCGCGGACGGGCGGAGCGCGCCGAGGAGCGCGAAGACGATGGTGGCGGCGGAGAGGGCGGCGTTGACCAGGAGGAGAGCCACGGGACCGGTCCTTCATGAGAGTCGACTGTCACGAAGGAGCGTACGCCGGAGGTTTATCGCGAATCCCGACAGTGGATGTCGGGAACTGCTCCTAGCCTGACGGGCATGGCTATCGCTCGTTACCCCAGCATCGTGCTCGACTGCCCGGACCCGGTCGCGCTCGCGGAGTTCTACGGATCCATGCTCGACTGGAAGGTCGAGGAGTCCGACCCGGACTGGGCACAGATCCGCGCGGAGAACGGCCAGTGCCTCTCGTTCCAGCGGGTGAACCGGTTCGTGGCGCCGGACTGGCCGAGCGCGGACAAGCCGCAGCAGATGCACCTGGACGTGATCGTCGACGACCTGGACACGGCCGAGACCGCGGTGGTCGCACTCGGCGCCACCAAGCACTCGCACCAGCCCGGCACGACATTCCGGGTGTTTCTCGACCCGGCCGGACATCCGTTCTGCATCTGCGTGAGCTGACAGGTATCCGTACGTGATCGTCATGCTGCACGACACGGTGCGCGGCGCCGCCGACATCACCGCGCTGAACGGCATCGCCGCCGAGGCGATCGATCGGGTATCGCTCCACGTCTGACCTGGTCAAAGTTAGAATGCGGCGATGGGGACAGAGTGGCCGGAGACGCCGTTTCCGCTTGATCTCGCGCGGCTGGACGAGGCGTACCTGTCGCTGCGGGACACGCCGGCGCCGTTCAGCCCCGGCCCGGACTGGCGGGAGAAGGCGTTCGGCCCGGATCCGGACGACCTGGCCGCCGTGCCCGCGTTCATGCAGTGGACCAGCAGCCACATGCCGTTGCGCTGGGCGGCGCTGCGGGTGCTCACCGCGGCGTACCCGTCCGGCGAACCGCTGAACCTGGCCGGCCCGGTCACGCTCGACAAGGGCGTGATCCGGGTCTGGCCCGGCGACGTGCACATCGACGGCAACCTGGTGCTCGACCGCAAGGCGCGGGTGATCGTGCTCGGCACGCTCACGGTCACCGGCGCGCTGGTTGCCCCGCCGTACGGATATTCGCTGGTCGGCGCGCGGGCCATCGTCTGCCGCGACGGGGTGAGCGCGGGCGAGATCCTGGCCACCGAGTCCGTCACCTGCCCCGGCACGTTCCTGCTCAGCCGCGACACGCACACCGCCATGTCGCCGCTGTTCACCGGCGGCACGCTGGTCGACTACATGTGGCCGGCGCGCTTCAGCCGCGTCGACGTCACCACCCGCGTCACCGGCGGCATGGACCGCATCGACCACGCGGCCGCGGAGAAGGCGCTCGGCGTCCGCGGCGACCACCTGGACGACCTCTTCGCGGCCAAGCTCCTCAAGAGCTGACCGACTGCTCAGGCCCGGTCGGCGGCTCGGGCTGGGCCGGCGGCTCGGGCTGGAAGAAGGCCAGCATCCGGCGGGCCGCGCCGGGGCCGTGCAGCAGGGCCTGGACGGAGGCGGACATGCGGGCGGCCTCGCTGGTGCGAGCGAACATCTCGCGTTCGTAGGAGCGGACGGCCGCGGGAATGTCGCCCGGGTGCACGGCCAGGGCCTGGCCGAGCAGGACGCCGTCGAGCAGGGCCATGTTCGCGCCCTCCCCCACCGGCGGCATCAGGTGCGCGGCGTCGCCGAGGAGCGTGACGTCGGGGCGGGACGGCCAGGTCAGGCCGGCCGGAAGCGCGCTGATCGCACGCGGCACGATGGTGTCGTCGCAGGCCTCGATCAGCGCGGTGAACCGCGGGTGCCAGCCGGCGAAGAGCGCGATCAGGCGCACGCGGGCCGCGGCCGGGTCGTCGAACGGGATGCCGCTGGTCGCAAGCCAGTCCACGCCGGTGCGGAAGATCAGACCGACCCGGACCCGGCCGTCGCTGCTGCGCTGCGCGGCGAGGGACTGCCCGTCGCCGAGCACCCAGTAGGAGCCGCGTCCGACCATCTCCGCGAGGCCGGGGTGGGTCCGGTCGATGTCCGGGATGCCCAGCTCGATGCTGTTCTCGCCGGTGTGCGTGGGGCGGGCGTCCGTGAGCAGCCGTCGCACCCGGGATTCCGCGCCGTCCGCGCCGACCAGCAGGTCATAACGTGCACTGCCGCCGCCGGCGAAATGCACAGAGCCCTTCTCGGCGTACGCGAAAGCGTGCCCCCACCGCACCGTGCCCGACGGCAGCGAGTCCAGCAGCAGGTCACGGAGGTCGGCGCGGTCCACCTCGGGGCGGGCGAGCGGGGCGTCGTCCGGCGTGTCCTCCTGGAGCAGCAGCGTGCCGTCCGGCTCCAGCAGGCGCAGGTCCTGCCCCTCGCCGCGCGCGATCGCGTGGAACCCGTCGATCAGACCGGCCTCGCGCAGCGCCCGCTGTCCGGTGTCGGTGTGCAGGTCGAGCGAGCCGCCCTGGGTGCGGGCGTCGCGGGAGGTCTCCCGCTCGTAGACGACCGCGTCGATGCCGTGCAGGTGCAGCGTGCGGGCGAGCGCGAGACCACCCGGCCCGCCTCCGATGATCGCGATGCTCATGAACCCTCCCCCGTCGATACACCGTATTGGCCAATACACCGTATCGCCACGATGCGGTGTATTGTCAACACCCGTGCTGGTGTGGGAGAGACCGGAACCGCCCGACCGCCCGACACCGGGCGCGCTGAGCCGCGACCGGATCGTGCGGGCAGCGATCCTGCTCGCGGACGCGGACGGGCTGGACGCGGTCTCGTTGCGCAAGGTCGCGGCCGCGCTGGAGGTCGGCCCGATGCGGCTCTACGGCTACATCGCCACCAAGGACGAGCTGCTCGACCTGATGTCCGACGCGGTCTACGCCGAGATCCAGCCGGCCGGCGAGGGCTGGCGGGCCGCGCTGACCTCGCTGGCCGAGACCACGCGCGACGCGGCCCACCGGCACGAATGGTTCGCCGACCTGCTCGGCGGGCGCCCCCGGCTCGGCCCGCACGCGCTGGCCCAGGGCGAGGCCGTGGTGTCGCGGATGAGCGGCATCCACGTGGACGACGTCATGCCGATGGTCGGCGCCGTGAACGCCTATGTGGCGGGCGCGGTCCGGCAGGAGATCACCGAGCGGCGCGCGGAGCGGACCTCCGGGCTGGACAAGCGGCAGTGGCAGGCCGCGTTCGGGCCGTACCTGCAGCGGCTGTTCGCGAGCGGCCGGTTCCCCGCGATGTCCGCGGTCGTCCACGACGCCGCCCACCTCGACGCCGACCGGTCCTTCCGCCTGGGCCTCGACCTGCTGCTCGACGGCATCGCAGCCCGCCTCGCGCGATGAGGGGCGACAAAAGCACAGACGCCGACGGGGGTACGGCCGGGAGCGGCGCGGCCGGGAGCGCGGGTGGGCCGGCGCCGGTCACGCTGCGGGAGGTGGCGCGTGAGGCCGGGGTCTCGTATGCGACCGCGTCACGCGCGCTCAACGGCAGTGATCGGACCGTGCGGGAGGAGAACGCCGCGCGGGTACGGGAGGCGGCCGCCCGGCTCGGCTACCTCCCCTACCTGCCGGCGCAGGCGGTGGCGCGCGGCTTCTCCTCGACCGCGGCGCTGGTGGTCGCGGACATGGACGACCCCTACTTCGCCTCGATCGCGGTCGGCGTGGTGGACGCGGCCGAGGAGGCCGGGCTGATCGTCACCATGGCGGTCGCGGACCGCACCCCGGAGCTGGAGGTACAGCTGGTCCACAAGCTCCGCGGGCACCGGCCCCAGGTGATCATCGTGGCCGGGAGCCGGATCGAGGGCCCGCAGGACGCGCTGGTCGCGGAGCTGGAGGCGTACCGGAGCGCGGGCGGGCGGGTCGCGCTGATCAGCCAGGAGGGCCTGCCGTTCCCGACCGTGCCGATCGACAACTACGGCGGGGCGCGGGCGCTGGCCCGTACCCTCGTGGATCTCGGTCGTGACGGTTTCGGCATCGTGCACTCCGGCGACCGGATCCACACGTCGCGCGACCGCCGGCAGGGCTTCACGGACGGGCTGCGCGAGGCGGGCCTGGAGCCGGTGCTGATCGAGGAGGCGTTCTCCCGGGACGGCGGGCGGCGGGCCGGGCGGTCGTTGCACCCGGAGGTACGGACCGTGTTCGCGGTCAACGACGTGATGGCGATCGGCGTGAGCAGCGGGCTGCGCGAGGCCGGGCGGGTGCCGGGGGCGGAGGTCGCGGTCGCGGGCTTCGACGACGTGGAGGAGGCGCGGTACGCGACACCGGCGCTGACCACGGTGCGGGTGCCGCTGCGCGAGATCGGACGGCTGGCGCTGCGGATCGCGCTGGATCCGGGCGGGGATACAGCCGGGGCAGGTGTGCGGGGCTCGGCCGGAGGCGGCGGGCGGGACTCGGTCAGGGACGGCGCGTGGGTGTCGCCGAAGGGTGCCGCACGAGTGCCGCCGGAAGGGGCTGCGGGTGCCGTCGTGCGGGTGCCGCCGGAGGTCGTCGTGCGGGACAGCACGCCTGGCAGATCCGCATGTGGTGGATCTGCTTCCGGTTGACCCGCGCGCGACGGCCCGCGTTCAGTGGATCTCGCGTCGCAGACGTGCGGTGAACGTTCTGAGCGCGGCCACGACCTCGCCCTCGTCCTGGGGCTTCGCGCCGGCCGTGCGCCACACCAGGCTCGCGAACCGGTCCGCGGCGTCACGGGTGTCGTCGCGGCAGAGCAGGTGGATCTGGGCGCGGCCGGCCTGAAGGCGGTCCTGCCACGCCACCCGGTCGGCGGGCGTGAGGCTGCGCTGGTCGGCGTCGTCGAGCTGGGACTCGTAGAGGTGCGTGCCCGCGGTGGTGAGCTCGGTGGCCGCCTTCAGCTTCTGCTCACGCAGCCAGCGCCGATCCTGATGCCGGTTGCCGAGCCAGGCGCCGATCATCACGCCGGCCAGCCCGATGAACGCCCCGACGAGTCCGGGCAGGATCTCCCGCATGCACACCCTCCACTGTCGACGGTCGCGCGGACCGGACCGCGCCGATACGCCCGTCCGTCGACGGCGGGCGCAGTGACGATGCTGCCGGATGCCCGCAACCACGCGCGCCGCACCCGATGCGTTGTCGCGTCACCGTGGCGGCCGGTCAGCGTGGCGGGTCAGGCGGGATCGCGGGACGCGGTGGTGGATGGGCGGCGGGTGCGGCGGATCGCGAGGACGAGTGCGGTGGCGACCAGGAGCAGATCCGCGATCGCGCCCGGGGCCTTGGTGAGCGCGGGAATCCCGAGGCCGTCCGGTAGCACGAGCAGCGAGACGAACGCGCCGCCGTAGGCCAGCCGTCGCAGGTGGCGTTCCGTGGTCAGCGCGGCGGCGAGGACCGGGACCGGGGTCAGGAAGTACCAGGGGTAGGCGACCGGGCCGAGCACGACCACGGCCAGCAGCACGACGCCGGCCCGCAGCACGACCGCACGCGGGTCGGCACGGCGTTTCCAGGCACCCCACAGGCAGATCAGGCCCACGGCCGCGAGCGCCACGATGCCGGCCAGGCGCGCGACGGCGAGCGCGGTCTCCTCGTGGGCGCCGAGACCGGCCGCGCGCAGGAGATAGCCGACCGCCATGCCGACGCCGGTGGGGACGGACGTCCACTGCTTGGGCCCGGTGGAGGAGGTCAGCGCCGCCAGCCAGCCGAATCCCAGCCCGGACACGAGCGTGACCAGCGCGAACGACCCGACGAGCCCGCCCGCCACGGCAACGGGCCCCCGGCCGACGCGCCCATCACCGGCTGCGGGACTCCGCACGGGCTCCGGGTCACCGACGGCCGCTACCTCCGCGGGCGGGTCAGTCCCGGCCGGAACCCGCAGGCTCCCCGACTCACCCATGACCGGGACCGCGGCGGTACCCGAGTCAGTCCCGGCCGGAACCCGCAGACCCCCCGGCCCACCCGAGGCCGCAATCGCGGCGGTCTCCGGGGCGTCGGCGGACGAGAGCTGCGCGGCCCTCCGGCTGCGGCGGCCGCGGAGGGCCAGGATCAGGACGAACGGCAGCGCGGCCAGGGCGGTGATCTTGATGGCGGCGGCCAGGCCGAGGGCGATGCCGGCCGCTGTCGCGTAGGCGGGAGACGGGCGCAGGGACCAGGCGAGCGCGACCAGCAGCAATCCGGCCAGCAGCGCGTCGTGGTGGGCGCCGCTGACCGCGTGTACCGCGATCAATGGCGCGGGCAGGCCGATCCACACCGCCCGCGTCGCGTCGAAGCCGAACGACGATGCGAGCTGCCACACGCCGGCCGCGGCCAGCGCGAGGCCGGCCAGCGCGCACAACCGCAGCACCACCAGCGCGACCAGCCATGATCCGCTGAAGCCGGCGAGACCGGAGATGAGCAGCGCGAACGGGCCGTAGGGGGTGGTGGCGTCCTGCCAGAGTTCCGCGACGCCGGGGAGCCAGGGGCAGTCGGCGGCGCGCGGCGAGGTCACGTAGGGGTCGAGGGAACGGGCGTAGATCCAGCCCTGGCAGGCGTAGGAGTAGACGTCCCGGGATCCGATCGGCGGCGCGAACAGGAACGGCAGCTGCCACAGCACGCCGGTGACCAGCAAGGACCGCACAGGCGACGGCAGCCGCACAAGCGACCGCGACCGCGACCGCAGCGGCAGCGGCAGCGACGACCGCCGAGGCGAGGACGACCGCGGAGGCGACGGCGAGAACGACGCCGAGGACGGCAACCCCCGGGCCACCCGCAGCCAGCACGCGACGAGTCCGGCGAGCCCGATCAGGCACACGATCAGCGCGACCGTGAACGGCCCGGCCGGCCCGGTGCGGTGGCCGGCGGGGAGCGCACCCGCCCACCATGCGCCACCGGCCAACAGCGCGGCGGACAGGAATCCCAGCAGTCTCACAAGCCCATCCAACCCGGCACGCCCCGCGGAACGCGAGCCGGCAGCAAACCCCACGGGCTCATGTGCCCATCCAGCCCGGCGCGTCCACGCGGAGCGCGTCGGCGGGGACGACGGCGCGGAGCGCGTCCTCGATGTCGGTGACGCGGGACGAGCCCAGCCTTGCCGCCCAGGAGGCGCGCAGGTCGTCGAAGATGCGGGCGGAGCGGGCCAGGCAGTCGCGGCCGCGCGGGGTCAGGCGGACGATCTTGCGGCGGGCGTCGTGGGTGTCGTCGGCGCGTTCCGCGTAGCCGAGCGCGATCAGCCGGTCCACGGTCTTGCCGGCGGCCTGCTTGGAGACGCCGAGCCGCCGTCCGACTTCGGTGGCGGTCACGCCGCCGGCGCCGATGGCCTGCATGGCGAAGCCGTGTACCGGGCGCGCGTCCGGGTGTCCCTCCGCGGCCAGGCGCACGTGCAGCGCGTCGACCAGTGTCCGGAAGCCGCCGAACAGCAGCACGGGCAGCTCCCAGCCGTTGACGAATTCGTCAACCTGGTTTACCTTTTCGTCAACCACATTGACGATTCTAGGAGATCGCCATGCGCTTCCCCGCACACACCGTCGACACCGCACCCGAGCCGGCCCGCCGCGGCCTGCGCGCGATCGAGAAACACTTCGGCCACCTGCCGGAGGCCGCCGCCCGGATGGCCACGTCGCCGCAGCTCCTGGAGGGATTCCAGCGCCTGAACGCGCTCTTCGAGTCCACCTCGCTGCCGCCGCTCGCCCGGGAGACGCTGATCATGACGGTCGCGGTCCGCAACGGCTGCCACGTGTGCGTCGCGCTGCACACCGGGCGACTGCGGGCGCTCGGCGCGCCGCCGGAGCTGATCGCGGCGTTACGGACGGATCAACCCCTTGAAGATCACAAACTCGAGGGGGTACGACTGTTCGCGCTGGCCGCGCTCGCGCACGCCGGAGGCGTACCGCCGCATGATCTTGATCTGTTCCTCGAAGCCGGGTGGAGCGAGCAGCAGGCGCTGGAGGTGGTGCTCGGGATCGGGACCTACACGCTGTCGACGTTCGCGAACCGGCTCACCGGCGCCGCGATCGATCCGGAACTGGCCCCTCCTGCGTAAGAAAGGGAGACGGTAGGCTCTCGGCGGCCTCGGCTAGGGACAGGAGCAGCAGAGCGTGAACACAACAATGCGTGCGGTCGCGGCGGTGCTGATGGCGGCCGCGTTCGCGCTGGCCGCATGCGGCGGGGACGACGACGTGGCGGCGGATCCGTTCGACGCGCTGGACAACTCCGTGATCGCGCTGCTCGACGGCAATTACACGTTCAAGCACGCCACGACCTACCAGGTGGTCGAGGGCTCCGCGCTCGCCTCCGGCAACTCCATGCGGGTGAAGCTGGATTCCGGCGTCGAGGGCCAGCAGTTCACCTCGGACTACGTGGTGGTCGGCGGCGAGCGGTTCGTGCTGCTCGACTTCAGCCAGGTGGAGAACCTGACCTCCAACCTGCCGGAGGTGCTGACCGGCAAGAAGTGGGTGCCGCTGACCGATCCGGCCGTGACCGAGCTGGGCGGCATCCCGTTCCCGACGCCCGGGGACGACGTGGTCGGCGCGACCGCGGCCGTGCGCGCGGTGACGGATGCGCGGGAGACCGGCGAGCACACGTACGCGGGCACGGTCGACCTGACCCAGATCGGGCCGGGCGTGCTCAAGGTCGGCCCGACCGCGGAGCTGCTGGTCCAGCTCGGCGACGCGGCCGCCGCGGTGCCGTTCACGGCCACGCTCGACGCGGAGGGACGGCTGCTCACGTTCCTCTACGACGTCCCGGCCGCGGGCAGCGTTCCGGCGAACCACGTGGAGCTGTCGCTGAGCGGTTACGGCGCGGCGCAGGCTCCGGCCAAGCCCGACCCGGCCGCCGTGGCCGACTACGCCGAGGCGATGAAGGCGATCCAGGAGCAGTAGGTCAGCCGCGGCCCGGCACCCTGATCACGGAGAGTTCCAGGGTGGCGGGCATGGGGGCGACGCCGGGGCCGCCGGCGCCGACCCAGTCCGCGATGTCGTCCGCGATCGCGTCGTCCAGGACCAGGCCGAACCAGACCGGGCGCGCGCCGCGACGCCGGGCCTCCGGGGCCGGGTGCACGATCATCACGTTCGACTGGTCGCAGACGTCCAGGCAGAGGCTGGTCCTGACCCGGTGACCGGCCGGGGCCAGCTCCGCCTCGAGCCGCTGCAGCTGCCAGTCGTGGTCGACGGCCGGATGCTTCTTCCGGCTGCCGCAGCAGCAGTCCCGGCAGACGGTCAGCGTGCAGCCCACGGGGTCGGTCTCCTTCATGTCGTCGCGACTCGGTTCGCCGCGATCGCGACGGTGGCGGTGGGGGCGGTGTGTTTGGGGACGACGAGGCGGGCGGCGGCTTCCGGCGCCTCGGCGGCGTCCGCCGTTCCGGCGGCAGGACGCTGCGCGGCGGTGTCGGCGGTTCTCAGCAGCGCGGACGTGCCAGGCGGCGCGGACGTGCCAGGCAGCGCGGACGTGCCAGGCAGCGCGGACGTGCCAGGCAGCGCGGACGGCAGCAGGGCGGTGCCGGCTGCGGCGAGCAGTGCGGCCGCCTCCGCGACGCTGGGCGTGCCGACCGCCGTCCGCACCCGCGCCGATGGACCGGCGGCGCCCGCTGCCGTGAGTTCCTCCGCGCTGTAGCCGATCACCGGCCAGCCGTGGGCGGCCGCCAGCGCCCGCACCGCGGGATGATCGCGGCGCCGGTCGAGCGTGGCCAGAGCGACGACCGATTCCGGCGGAATCGCGTGCTCCGAGAGCACCATCCTCACCAGGTCGGACAGCTCACCGACGGTCGCCTGCGGCCGGACACCGACGCCGACCGCATAGCGCCGTCGGCCCGCCGGGCCTCCGCCGGTGGCGAGGCCCACCCGATCCGCCCGGTCTGCGGAATCCGCCGGAACTCGGTCTTCCGGCCCGTCGAGGTCGCCGCGACGCCCGGGATCCGGAACGACGCGATCGCCTGCCGATTCCGCCGTGGTCACGCGCGGCCCCGACGACCCGCGGGCTCGCGATCGCCCGGCCGGTGCGGCGTCCCGCGGGCTCATTCCACCGTGGCGGCGGACGCGACCAGGCGCGACGCGATGCCGGGCTGCCCGGCCCAGTGCAGGTGCAGGTAGGACGCGTGCACGTTGCCGGCGACGAAACCCTCCGGTTCGGCCCCGCGCCACGCCCACGCCGCCTCCGCCCGCGGCGCCAGCAGCAGACCGGACCGCGGGCTCACCATGGTCCGGTGGAACTCGTGCCCGGAGACACGCGTGCCCGCGGGCGCGAGCACGCTGTCCGCCAGCGCCACCGCGTCCCGGTACCCGAGCGTGAGCGACGGCGTCATCGCCGCCTCCACGTCCAGCACGTCGCACATCGGCGCGCCGTCCAGCGACCGGGACAGCCACAGCAGCCCCGCGCACTCCGCGACGACCGGCGAGCCGGAAGCGGCGAGGCGGGCGACGTCGGCGCGGAGCGAGGCGTTCGCGGAGAGCTGGGACGCGTAGACCTCGGGGAAGCCGCCGCCGATGACCAGCCCGCGCGTACCCTCGGGGAGTTTTTCGTCGCGGAGCGGGTCGAGCGTGACGACCTCGGCGCCGGCGGCCGCCAGCAGCTCCGTGGTCTCGGCGTAGCCGAAGCTGAACGCCGCGCCCCCGGCCACGGCGACGACCGGCCGCGACTCGACGACCCTGCCCCCGGGCACCTCGAACGCGGCGGACGACACCGCGTCGAACGGCGACCAGGCCGGCACCGGCAACGGACCGGCGGAGGAGGCGAGCGCGTGCACCTCGTCCAGGTCGACGGAGGACGCGATCAGCGCGGCCAGCGCCTGGACGGACGCGGCGGCCTCGGCGTGCCGTTCGACCGCGGGGATCAGGCCGAGGTGGCGGGACGGCGCCGCGACCGCGTCGTGGCGGCGGAGCACGCCGAGCACGGGCGCGCCGACCTCCTCGCAGGCCTCGCGCAGCAGCGATTCGTGCCGGTCGGAGCCGACCCGGTTGAGGATCACGCCGCCGATGTGGACGCCGGTGGAGAACGAGCGGAAGCCGTGCACGACGGCGGCGACGGAGCGGCCCTGCGCGGTCGCGTCCACGACCAGGATGACCGGCGCGCCGAGCAGGCCGGCCACGTGCGCGGTGGAGCCGAAGTCGCCCTCACCGACGCGGCCGTCGTAGAGGCCCATCACGCCCTCGACGATGGCCAGGTCCGCGTCGGCGGCGCCGTGCGCGAACAGCGGCGCGACCCGCTCCTCGCCGACGAGCACCGCGTCCAGGTTGCGGCCGGGGCGGCCGGCCGCGAGCGCGTGGTAGCCGGGATCGATGTAGTCGGGGCCTATCTTGAACGGCGCCACGCGGGCGCCACGGGCCGCGAACGCGGCGAGCAGCCCGGTCGCGACCGTGGTCTTGCCGTGGCCGGATGCGGGCGCGGCTATGACGACCCGGGGGATGCTCACCATTCGATTCCCTGCTGCCCCTTGCGACCCGCGTCCATCGGGTGCTTGATCTTCGTCATCTCGGTGACCAGGTCCGCGACCTCGAGCAGCGCGGGGTGCGCGTCCCGGCCGGTGATCACCACGTGCTGGCTGCCGGGCCGGTCGCGCAATGTCGACACCACGTCGTCGATGTCGACCCAGCCCCATTTGATCGGGTAGGTGAACTCGTCCAGCACGTAGAAGCGGTACGCCTCCGCGGCCAGGTCCTTCTTGATCTGCTCCCAGCCCTGCGCTGCCTCGACGGCGTGGTCCCGCTCGGTGCCGGGCCGCTGGATCCAGGACCAGCCCTCGCCCATCTTGTGCCAGGTCACCGGCGCTCCGCCGGGCACCTCGCCGAGCGCGCGCAGCGCGGTCTCCTCGCCGACCTTCCACTTCGGACTCTTCACGAACTGGAACACCACGATCGGCCACCCGGCGGACCAGGCGCGCAGCGCCATGCCGAACGCGGCCGTGGACTTGCCCTTGCCCGGTCCGGTGTGGACGGCCAGGACCGGCTGGCGGCGGCGCTGGCGCGTGGTCAGCCCGTCGTCCGGAACACTCTCCACCTTGCCCTGCGGCATGTCAGGCCGTCCTGACCGAGATCGCGGACGCGGAGAGCCGGTCCAGCGGCATCCAGTCCGCGGCCAGCGCGCCCGCGAGCCGCCGCGCCAGGCCGAGCCGCACCGGGCCGGACTCGCAGTCGACCACCACGGACGCGGTGCCGGCCAGCGCCGGTGTGACGGTGAGCGGGTCGGGGCCACTGGTCGCGCGGCCGTCCGTGACGACCACGAGCAGCGGGCGGCGGCGCGGGTCACGACGGCGCTCGGCCGCGATCACGGTGGCGGCGGAGCGCAGGCCGGCCGCGAGCGGCGTACGCCCGCCGGTCCGCAGCTCCGCGAGCCGGGCCACGCCGACCTCGTGACTGGACGTGGGCGGCAGCACGGTGGTCGCCTCCCCGCCCCGGAAGGTGATCATGCCGATCCGGTCCCTTCGCTGGTACGCGTCGCGCAGCAGCGACAGCACCGCGGTCTTCACGGTCCGCATGCGCTGCCGGGCCGCCATCGACCCGGACGCGTCCACGACGAACAGCACCAGGTTCGCCTCGCGGCCCACGTGCACGGCTTCCCGAAGATCAACGGCCTCGACGGTACGACTCCCGCGTCCCGCCGCCGCACGCAGCGTGGCCGGGAGGTGCGGGGCGAAACCACGACGCCCCACGGGGGTACGGGCACCGACCACGCGGCCACGGCGGGCGAACGCGGGCGAGCGGCGGCCGGTGTGCGCGCCCTCGCCGCGGCCGGCGACCGTGAACGCCTTGGTCCGGAAGGCGGCGCCGACCGGCGCGGGCTGCGCCTTCTGGTCCTTGGCGGGGCCGGTGGGTGCCGAGTCCGAAGACCCGTTCGCCGAGGCCTGCGTCGCCTGGGACGGCGGTGGGGCAGCTTCGGGGCCTCCGGCCGGGCCCGGCGAAGGTCCGCCGTCGTCGTCCGGGCCGTCGTCCGGCCCGCCGTCATCCGGGCCCGCATCGTCCGGATCCTCATCCGGCTCCGGGTCCGCGCCCGCGTCGTTCAGCGCCTCTTCCAGCTTGTCCTCGTCCGCGCCCGGCGGGTCCAGCGGGTCCCGGCGGCGTCGGTGCGGCAGCGCCAGCCGGGCCGCGTCGCGCACGTCGTCGCCGGTCACCACGATCCGTCCGCGCCAGGCCGCCAGCGCGATCGCGGCGCGCGCCACCACGATGTCCGCCCGCATGCCGTCCACCGCGTAGGCGATGCAGATGCGCGCGATCCGGTCCAGTTCCGCGTCCGGCAGCGTCACGGACGGCAGCAGGTCGCGGGCGACCACGATGCGCGCGGCCAGGTCCGTCTCGTCCGTGGCCCAGCGGGCCGCGAACGCGTCC
Organism: Catenuloplanes japonicus; assembly: GCF_000717135.1. GTDB lineage: Bacteria > Actinomycetota > Actinomycetes > Mycobacteriales > Micromonosporaceae > Catenuloplanes > Catenuloplanes japonicus. Next base: position 320,648 of record NZ_JNXY01000001.1, on the reverse strand, counting down.
GGGTCCGCCTCGTAGGCGAGCCGCCGCCGCACCACCTCGGCGCGCAGCCCGGCCTCGCGCGGCGCGGACACGTTCACCACCAGGCCGAACCGGTCGACGAGCTGCGGGCGCGGCTCGCCCTCCTCCGGATTCATGGTGCCGACCAGCAGGAATCGTGCCGCGTGCTTGACCGAGACGCCGTCGCGCTCGACGTGGGCCCGGCCCATGGCGGCCGCGTCCAGCAGCAGGTCGACCAGGTGGTCCGGCAGGAGGTTGACCTCGTCGACATAGAGCGCGCCCCGGTGCGCCGCGGCGAGCAGGCCCGGTTCGTACGCCTTCGTACCCTCGGACAGCGCTTTTTGAAGGTCGAGCGTGCCGACGACCCGGTCCTCGGTGGCGCCGACCGGCAGCTCCACCAGCGGCGCCTGACGGCTGCCGGCCGGGCCGGAGCGCGGGTGCGGCCCGTCCGGGCAGGCGGGGTCCGGTGCGGCGGGGTCGCAGGCGAACCGGCAGCCCGGCACGACGTCGATCGACGGCAGCAGCGCGGCCAGCGCGCGGACCACCGTCGACTTGGCGGTGCCCTTCTCGCCGCGGACCAGCACGCCGCCGATCGCCGGGGAGACGGCGGTGAGCAACAGTGCCTGACGGAGATCATCGAGGCCGACGACGGCCGAGAACGGGTAGGGCGTGGTCATTCCGCGCTCAGAGGCGGCCGCATGCTCAAGTCCCTTCAGCGGGTGTCCACGCCCGCGCGATGGTGGTTCGGTGCGAGCGGCCGGAGTGACCTGACTCCCGCGCGGGTGCCGCGCGGTCACAGTGGCGGGACCGTCCCGGAGTCACACCGGGTTTCCTCCGTCAATCCGCTCGCCGGTCATGCTCGCGTACCCCTGAGGGGCACGTCAACGCGGGGTTACGGGTGCGCCGGGGTGAACGCAGAGTTTTCACGCGGATTCATCTGGTGCGGGCCTGTAACCGTGTTAGCATCGCAACGTTGCAGTTTTGGTTCCCAGTGTTTTGACTCTCTCTTCTGAGGGTTCGGCAGCGCCTGCGGGATTACGACCGCGGGCGCTTCTTGCGTTGGGGCCGGAAATGCAACAGACGGGTTCGTGAGTTGCGGGCCCATTACCTACGACCCCGTAAGACGCGGGGTTCGATTTGGCAAGGAGAAGTACATGGCTGTCGGCACCGTCAAGTGGTTCAACGCGGACAAGGGCTACGGCTTCATCACCCCTGACGACGGCGGCAACGACGTCTTCGCGCACTTCTCGGCGATTCAGTCCAGCGGCTACCGCTCGCTCGACGAGAACCAGCGAGTCGAGTTCGAGATCACGCAGGGTCAGCGTGGCCCGCAGGCCGCGAACATCCGCCCGCTGTAAGTGACCCCTTTCCACCGCCCGTAGCCATCCGGGCCGGGCGGTGCCCTAGACCTGTTTCACCAGAGCATCGGCAGTGTTCGTCGCAGACGCTGCCGGTGCTTTTTGTCTGTCCGGCTCTCTCCCGGCATGATGATCGTCACTGTTCCTCAGGCCCGATCACCGAGGGGTACGCCGTGGAAGCGCGATCGTACGTCGTGGGCACGATCACCCGTGCGGAGCCGCTGACCCACAACGCGGGCAACGCCGCCACCGGTGGCATCTGGCGCGTGCACGGCACCCGCCGCACCGCGATCCGCAAGATCGCCCGCCCGCCGTCCGCCACCCCCACCGGCAGCCCCAACTGGCAGACCAGCGACGTGCCGGACCACTGGAACTACTGGCGCCGCGAGGCCCTCGCCTACACCACCGGTTTCGCCGCGGCGGCCTACGACGGCACCGGCATAGAGCCGCCGGAGCTGCTGGAGTTCGTCGACCGGCCGGACGGCGCGGTCGAGCTGTGGCTGGCCGAGGCGACCGGCGCGCACGGCCCGTCCTGGTCACCGGCCCGGTTCCGGCTCTTCGCCCGCCAGCTCGGCGCCGGCCAGGCACGCTGGACGGACCGGGTGCCCGCGGAACCGTGGCTGTCCCGGCGGTGGCTGCGCCACTATCTCGCGCACGGGCCCAGCAACATCGTGTGGATGCGCACGGACGAGGACTGGACGCACCCGCTGGCCGCGCACTGGCCGGCCGCGGAGCTGCGCGCGCTCTGGGAGCATCGCGACACCGTGCTGCGCGCGGCGGAGAGCGCGCCGCGCACGCTCGCGCACCTGGACGTGTGGCCGACGAACGTGATCGCGGACGGCGACCGTACCGTGCTGATCGACTGGGCCTTCGTCGGTGACGGCGCGCTCGGTGAGGACATCTCCAACCTGGTCATCGACAGCGTGACGGACGGGCTGATCGACGCCGCGCTGCTGCCGGAGATCGAGGACGCGGCCACGACCGGCTACCTGGAAGGGCTGCGGGACGGCGGCTGGCACGGCGATCCGGACGTGGTACGGCACGCGATCGCGGCGTGCGGCGCGGCCAAGTACAGCTGGTTCGGGCCGGCCGTGCTGGGCCGCATGATCCGTGGGCAGCGGGGTGGCAACGCCTACGGCGCGCCGCTGGACGACGACGTGGCCGAGCTGGAACGGCTGCGCGGCCTCGTCACCATGATCACGCGGTGGGCGTCAGAGGCGCGGAAAGACCCGCGGTGAGCCCTGCACGCCCTCGACCGCCAGCGACGCCGGGCCGACGATCTGCGGGTCCGGCGTGCCGACCAGCTCGTGGTCCTTGCCCTCGTAGTCGAAGCGGCTCAAGACGTGCCGCATCGCCTCAATTCGCGCACGCTTCTTGTCGTTACTTTTAACGACCGTCCAGGGTGCGTCGGCCGTGTCCGTGTAGAAGAACATGGCCTCCTTCGCCTCGGTGTAGTCATCCCATTTGTCCAGCGAGGCGAGGTCCATCGGCGAGAGCTTCCACTGCCGGACCGGGTCCACCTGCCGGATCGCGAACCGGGTGCGCTGCTCGCCGCTGGTGACCGAGAACCAGAACTTGACCAGCCTGATGCCGGACCGGACCAGCATGCGCTCCAGCTCCGGCGCCTGCCGCATGAACTCCAGATATTCGGTACGGGTGCAGAAGCCCATCACACGCTCGACGCCGGCCCGGTTGTACCAGGACCGGTCGAACAGCACGATCTCCCCCGCGGCCGGCAGGTGCTCGACGTACCGCTGGAAGTACCACTGGGTCGACTCGCGCTCGCTCGGCTTCTCCAGCGCGACCACGCGGGCGCCGCGCGGGTTCAGGTGCTCCATGAACCGCTTGATCGTGCCGCCCTTGCCGGCCGCGTCCCGCCCCTCGAACAGGATGACCAGGCGCTCACCGGTCTTCTTGCAGTAGTTCTGCAGCTTCAGCAGCTCGATCTGCAGCAGCCGCTTGTCCCGGTCGTAGTCCGGGCGGAGCAGGCGCTCACCGTACGGATAGTCCTGACGCCACGTGTCGACCGGCGACCCGTCCGGCTTGATCAGGACCGGGTCGTCATCGTCGTCGTCACGCACGTCGTAGTCCCCGAGCTGGTCCAGAACGGGCTGAAGATCATCGGCGTGCGGCATGTCCACCATGACAGAGGGATACCCCGTCGTCACGCCGCCCAAGACGCCTACGGTCGGCAAACATTGCGTGAACTGCGGCGTTTGTCGGCCCGCTTCCGTTCCCGGCGCGGGTCTGCGCCCGTCCCGCGGGTACACCTTCACGTTCGCTGGGAGGGACAACGTTCCCGCGTATGACGCATCCGGTATGGCTGGGCGGCACATGCGGTCACCTACCCTGAGGTCGTCCATAATGCCTGGTCGATCGGAGGGTCCATGTCGCGTCCGAGGACGATCGCTTTCCCCGCCGTACTGGCGTTGCTCGCGCTGCTGATCACGCTCGTCCAGGCGCCGTCGGCGAGCGCGGCCGACACGCTCACCGTGGCGCAGGCGATCAGCGGCCAGAGCGGAGGAACCGGAACGGTCAAGGGTTACATCGTCGGCGAGCCCACCGCGACCGACACCGTGCGCACCTCGGGCTTCACCGGGGACACCGCGCTCGCGATCGCGGACAGCGCGGGCGAGACCGACACCGGCGACATGCTGTACGTGCAGATCACCAGCGCGTACCGGTCGGCGTGGGGTCTGCAGACCAATCCCGGCCGGATGGGCGGCGTGCTGGTGGTGACCGGCACGCTCACCGCCTACTTCGCGCACGCGGGCCTGAAGTCACCGTCGGCCATGACCGGCGGCACGACCACGACCGCCTCGCCGACGGTGTCGCCGACCGCGTCCGGCGGCACCGACGCCTACTACGCGGCCGCGCAGGGCAAGACCGGCGAGAACCTGAAGAACGCGCTGCACACCATCATCTCGACCGGCACGACGAAGCTGTCCTACGACGCCGTGTGGACCGCGCTCAAGGCGACCGACCAGGATCCGTCGAACTCGTCGAACGTCATCCTGCTCTACTCCGGGATCAGCCGCTCCAAGTCGCTCAACGGCGGCGACACCGGCGACTGGAACCGGGAGCACGTCTGGGCAAAGTCGCACGGCGACTTCGGCACGGCCACCGGTCCCGGCACCGACCTGCACCACCTGCGCCCGGAGGACGTGTCGGTCAACTCCGTCCGGAACAACAAGGACTTCGACACCGGTGGCAGCGCGGTCTCCGGCGCCCCGGGCAACTACACCGACACCGACTCGTTCGAGCCGCGGAACGCGGTCAAGGGCGACGTCGCCCGCATGATCTTCTACATGGCCGTCCGGTACGAGGGGGACGACTCGTTCGCCGACCTGGAGGTCAACAACTCCACCGGCAACGGCGCCAACCCGTACATCGGCAAGCTCTCCGTTCTTCTCGCCTGGAACGCGGCCGACCCGCCGGACGCGTTCGAGAAGAACCGCAACCAGATCATCTACAGCGCGTACCAGCACAACCGGAACCCGTTCATCGACCACCCGGAGTGGGTGAACTCGATCTTCGGGTAGCAACTCCCCGCTCTGCTCACCCCCGTGATGGAGGTGAGCAGAGCGGCGGGCCTCAGCGGAGGCCGTTGCGGACGGCGATCTGGATGACCAGCGCCGGGGTGTCGGAGATGATGCCGTCCACGCCGAGGTCGATGGCGCGCTGGATGACGGCCGGGTCGTCGAGCGTGTACGGCACGACCTTCAGGTGGTCCCGGTTCTGGAGCACCGGCACCGCGGGCCCGTGGAAGTAGGACGGGTCGGTGCGCAGGTACCAGTCGGCGTCCGCGTGCACCGGCTGGGCCGGGTCGTGGACCTGCCAGTTCGCGGAGATCGTGGTGGCACCGGCGGCCCGGACCAGCTTGCCGACGTCGCGGAACCGCCACCAGTCCACCGAACCGGTCCACGGGCTGCGCACCGACGGGTCGCCGTGGACGGCTTGCAGCGAGCACTCGTCGGCGAGCGAGGCGCACTCAGCGGGACCGTACTGCCAGATCAGCGCGACCGTCTCGATGCGCGGGTCCAGGCGGCGGGAGAGCTGGATGGTGCGCCAGTCGAACGACTGGATGGTGACCCGATCGGTCAGCCGCGCACGCTGGATCGCGGTGACCAGCTTGCCGGTGAAGACGTCATAGCGCTCGGTGTCCGAGACGGTCGGGCTGATCTTCGTCTCGATGTTGAGCCTGACATCGCGACGCCCCGACCTGGCAACCAGGTCGAAGACCTCGGTCAACGTCGGAATGCGGGCGCCCGGCACCGCGGTCTGGCCGGGCAGGTTCGTCTTCGTACCACAGTCGACGGTCTTGATCTGGGCCAGCGTCAGCGAATGGACCAGGTCACCGACGTAGGGGTACGCGGGATCGCCCGAAGCCGCCGGCGCCGTGTCGATGCAGTGCGAGCCGTTGATCGCCCGGTCGTGCAGCACCACCAGGTGCCCGTCGCGGGTGACGCCGGTGTCCAGCTCCAACGTGGAGATCGCCGGGTTGGCCAGCGACGCGGAGAACGCCGGGAGCGTGTTCTCCGGGAGCGTGGCCCGCCCGCCGCGGTGTGCCTGGACGTCGAACGGCGCCACGTGCCCGCGCGGCAGCGCGTACCCGCGCGAGGCCAGCAGCGTGCGCAGCCGGTCCGGGTAGTCGGTGATCAGTCCGTCCACGCCGTCGTCGAGCAGCTTGGTCATGGTGGGCACGTCGTCGACGGTCCACGGGATGACCTTGATGCCGTTGCGGTGCGCGTGCCGCACGAGCGCCGCCGTCACATAGGGCTTGTAGGCCGGATCGGTCACGGTGCCGTTCTGCGGGAAGCCGTGCACCGGCGAGAACGCGGCGGCGCCGAACGTCTTGATCGCCTTGATCGGGTCGCCGCCGAACGCGTCGATGTCCAGCCCGCCCAGCCACGGCGACGCGCCCGGCTGCCCGACCTGCAGGAAGTCGTAGTTGGTCAGCGCCACCCGCGGCAGCCGGGGCTCGACCTCGCGGAACCGCGTGAGCGCGCCCCAGTCGAAGCTCTGGATCGTGACCTGCCGCAGGATGCCGGCCCGCCGGATCTCGGCCAGCGTGACCTGCACGAACTGCTCACGCGGCGCGGTCTCGGCAGGTGCGCCCGCCTCGACCTTCGTCTCCACATTGAGCGTGACGTCGTCCGCGTGATAGCGCTTGACCAGCGCGAAGACCTCGCTCAGCAGCGGCATCCGCGCGCCCGGCACGGCCAGCTGTCCCGGCTTGTCCGCCAGGACCTGAGAACCGCAGTCGAGGGTACGGACCTGGGCCAGCGACAGCGTATTGACATATTTCCCGACATAGGGGAATTCGGGGTCACCCGGCACCGCGGGCGCGGTGTCCCGGCACTTGGTGCCCGTGACCCGGCGATCGTGGGTGACCACGGCCTGACGGTCCTCGGTGATCTGCACGTCCAGCTCCAGCGTGCTCACGCCCAGCTGCAGCGCGTTGCCGAAGGACGCCAGCGTGTTCTCCACGCGCAGCCCGAGCCCGCCGCGGTGCGCCTGCAGGTCGAAATCCTTACGCCCGCCGGCCGACGCGGGCGCCGCTATGAACCCTGTGACCAGGACCGGCACCAACGCGCCGGTGAGCAATCGACGTTTCCACATAGCACAGGATCGTGTCGGTCCCGGAAGGACCGCAAGGAACATCGACGTTAATGCCGGCTTACGGACCGGCGCGCCGGAACGCACCCGGAACGGAAAGACCCGCGGTTCCGGCTCTCATCAGAGCCGGGCCGCGGGCCTTTCCGGAAACGACGGGAAACTCAGCGCTCCGAGATCGGGAGGAACGGACGCTCCGGTGCGCCGGTGTAGAGCTGCCGCGGACGGCCGATCTTGGTCGCCGGGTCCTCGATCATCTCGCGCCACTGCGCGATCCAGCCGGGGAGCCGGCCGAGCGCGAAGAGCACCGTGAACATCTTGGTCGGGAAGCCCATCGCCTTGTAGATGAGGCCCGTGTAGAAGTCCACGTTCGGGTACAGCTTGCGGGAGATGAAGAAGTCGTCGGCGAGCGCGATCTCCTCCAGCTTCATCGCGAGCTCGAGCAGCGGGTCGTTGCCGCCGGTGCGCTCGAGCACGTCCCGCGCGGCGTCCTTGACGATGGCGGCCCGCGGGTCGTAGTTCTTGTAGACGCGGTGACCGAAGCCCATCAGCTTGACGCCGGGCTCCTTCTTCTTCACGCGCTCGACGAACGCGTTGACGTCGCCGCCGTTCTGGTGGATGCCGTTGAGCATGCTCAGCACGGCCTCGTTCGCGCCACCGTGCAGCGGGCCGAAGAGCGCGTTCACGCCGGCCGAGACGGAGGCGAACAGGTTCGCGTGGGAGGAGCCGACCAGGCGGACCGTGGAGGTCGAGCAGTTCTGCTCGTGGTCCGCGTGCAGGACGAGCAGCATGTCCAGCACCTTGGCGACGACCGGGTCGACCTCGTACTCCTCGGACGGGACGCCGAAGGTGAGGCGGAGGAAGTTCTCCACGTAGCCCAGGCTGTTGTCCGGGAAGAGCGTGGGCTGGCCGATCGACTTCTTGTAGGCGTACGACGCTATGGTCGGCACCTTGGCCAGCAGCCGGACCGTGGAGATCTCCACGTCCTCCGGATTGAACGGGTCGAGCGCGTCCTGGTAGAACGTCGACAGCGCGCTCACGGCGGAGGAGAGCACGGCCATCGGGTGCGCGTCGCGCGGGAAACCGCCGAAGAACTGGCGCATCTCCTCGTGCAGCAGCGAGTGGCGGCGCACCCGGGAGTCGAATTCGGCGAGCTGGGTCGCGGTCGGGAGCTCACCGTAGATGAGCAGGTAGGACGTCTCGAGGAACGACGCCTTGCCCGCGAGCTGATCGATCGGGTAACCACGGTACCGAAGAATTCCGGCGTCGCCGTCGATGTAGGTGATCGCGGAGGTGCACGAGGCGGTGTTGACGAATCCGGTGTCGAGGGTGACGTATCCGGTTTCCTTCAACAACTGACCGACGTCAACACCCGCCGGACCCTCTACCGCGTTCCGAACCGGCATCGACAGCTGTCCGCCAGGATGCTCAAGCTTGACATCCGTCATGTATTTCCCTCGCTTTACCGGCAGATCTCTGGGTAGACCTTCCGTTCACCGTAAACCCTCCGCCCACAACCGGCGCAGCGGCCCCAGTGAGGCGTGGATCACCGCACAGCGCGGGTGCGCCTTAACGCGTGCTTAACGACGTTTATTCGCGGCGCGACGGCATCTTCTCTGGGCACCATATCGCCGCAAGCGGGTGCCTCACGGCCAGAACGGCGAGGTGGGCCGGGTGCGAAATGTGCAGTGCGCACCTTCTGCCGGATGGGGCACCAGCGGGCAGCGGACATCCGTGCACCCCGCGCGTAGCGTCGGCAGAATGTTGCGGGTACAACTCACGGAGGCGCGCGAGACGCTTCTCGTCACGCTCTACGGCCGGGCGCTGGACGCACGCGCCACCCGCCCGGTCCTCGGCGACACCATGGCGTCCGAGGCAGTGAACGCGATCGACTTCGACTTCGCCACCACGCACATCACGCCGCGGATGGCGCCCACGGTGGCGGTGCGGGCGAAGTTCATCGACGACTGGGTGCGCGAGTTCCTCCGCGAGCACCAGGGCGAGGCCACCGTCGTCCACCTCGGCGCCGGGCTGGACACCCGTGTCTGGCGCATCGATCCCGGGCCGGAGGTGACCTGGTTCGACGTGGATTTCCCCGAGGTGATCGAGATCCGCCGCGCGCTCTTCCCGGAGCGGCCCGGCTACCACATGATCGGCGCGTCCGTCACGGACGAGGGCTGGCTGGACCGGATCCCGGACGGGCGCCCGACGCTGGCGGTCGCGGAGGGCCTCAGCATGTACCTCACCGCGCGGGAGGGCGTCACGCTGCTGCGCCGGATCACCGACCGGTTCAACGGCGGCACCACGATCGCGTTCGACGCGTTCAACCGGTTGGCCATCCGCACCCAGAAGATGAACCCGGCGGTCCGCATGTCCGGCGCCACCCTGCACTGGAGCGTGGACCATCCACGTGACCTGGTCAGGGACGTGCCCGGCCTGCGCCTGCGGGACGCGGTCGTCGCGCTCACCGCGCCCGGCTCGGAGTTGCTGCCGCGCGGCACTCGGGTGCTCTCGTCCGCGCTCCGGCCGTTCCGGCCCATCCGGCAGATGTCCCGCTACTTGCGATACGAGCGCTGACCTCCCGGTGATCCAGGCGTCATTGACGTCATTCTAACGACGTCAATGACGCCTGGATCACCGAGAAGGCCGGAGCGCGTCCGCGATCGGCGTCGCGCCGTTGTTGAACTCGACGGTCAGGCCGCGCGTCGACGGATCCGCCAGCGCGGCCACCACCGTCGCGGCCACGTCCGCCCTGCTCACCGCGCCGGGCTTCGCACCCTGCGCGGACGTCTCGATCAGGCCGGTCGGCGCGTCCAGCGTGAGCCGGCTCGGGCGCAGGATCGTCCAGTCCAGCGCGGTCCCGGCCAGGTACGCGTCCGCCTCGGACTTCGCCTCCGCGTACGGGAAGAAGCCGTTGTCCGCGGGCACGCCGTGGTCCGGCCCGGCGCCGAAGTAGGACACCATCACGAACCGCCGCACGCCGGCCGTCTCCGCCGCGTCGATGGTCCGGATCGCGGCGTCCCGGTCGACCGCGTAGGTGCGCACCGGGTTGCCGCCACCGGCGCCCGCGGACCAGACCACCGCGTCGTGGCCCGCGAGCAGCGCCGCGATCGCCTCGGTGTCCAGGTTCTCCACGTCCGCCACCACCGGGCGCGCGCCGGTCGCGGCCACGTCCGCAGTGTGGTCCGGGTTCCGGACGATCGAGGTCACCTCGTCGCCGGCCTTCACCAGCAGCGGCGCCAGCAGCAGTCCGACCTTGCCGTGCCCGCCGACGATCACGATTCGCGCCATGCCGCCGATCATAGGTCGGCGGTCAGGTAACCGCTCAGCTCCCGCCACGCGACCCGGGTGTTCTCGTCGTCCCGGTGCGGGCCGCGCAGCTCGTGCACGAAGACGCAGATCTCGGAGAGCGCCCACCGCAGCCGGTAGAGCGCCATCGTGTCCTCGTCCGGCCGGTAGCTCCCGTAGGCGGCCTGCTCCGCGACATCGCGGGGCGCGAGCATCCACAGGTCACGCTCGCGCGGCCCGATCGCGGCCGTGTCCCAGTCGATCAGCCGGACACCGCCGCCGGCCGGGATCATCACGTTGCCGGCGTGCGGCTCCCCGTGCGTGACCACCCACGCGTCCCGGGTGGCGTGCACCGCGGGCACGAGCGCGTCGTACCGCGCGAAGAGTTCGTCGATCACCAACCCTTTCAAGGACACGATCTCGCTGGTACGCCCGGAGTACGGCCCGTCGTCCCAGGGGCGATCCAGCGCGCCCCTGGCCTCGGCCAGCTCCGCCCGGTGCGGCACGGCCAGCGTGTCCACCGGCGCGTCGATCCCGCGCGCCGCGTGGATCCGCCCGAGCGCACCCAGCACGGCCAGCCGCACCGGACCGGACGGCAGTTCACCGAACTCGTGCGGCGTCCCGTCGATCACGCCGACCACGGAGACCGCGTCTCCCTCGGCCGTCACGGTCACGCAGCTCCCGTCCGCCCGCCGGAGCGGCGCGGCCACGAACTCCAGCCCGCTCTCACCGAGCGCGGCCGCCGCACGCAGCGCCCGGTCCAGCGCGTCCGCGTCCGCGCCGAGGTCCACGTTCACGAACCACTCCGTGCCGGTGACGTCCCGGGCCCGGTAGTGGTGGGTGCCGAACCCGACCGGCGCGTAGTCCAGCGTCACCGCCTCGATCCCCCACCCGGCGCGGAGCGCGTCGGCCAGCACGGCACGGTCGAATCCGGGCGGCTCGGCGAACATGGGCGCGACTGTAGTACGACTCCGGTACGACGACGGGGTATTTCTACCGGTAAGCACGCCGACACCCGGTGCTACCGTCGATGAATGGCCACGACGGCTACCGATGAACCGCCCCCGTCCGAAGCGGACGGTCTCGACGCCGGAACCCCGCTGCCCGACGATCCCGGCGCCACCGGCAGAGGTGCACGCGCGGTCGACGTCGTCGCCGTGCTGTCCACCGTCGGCATCCTGATCACGCTGGCGCAGCTGTCCGCCTGGCGTGCCGTGTTCTCCTCGATCGGCGCGGTCGGTCTCGCGGCGCTGCTCTTCGCGACCCGCTACGCGCGCGGCCGGTGGCGGGTGCCGCTCTGCGTGGTGCTCGCGTTCCTCTCGATCGGCGCGCTGGTGACCGTCTACCTCGAGCCGCTGTTCCGTGACGAGGCCGCGCCCGCGCCGCGCGTGACGGCGACGTCCCAGGCCGGTCCGCTCCGGGTCGGGATCCACGCCCTGCTGCCCGGCGACTGCATCGCCGGCAGCGACCTGATCCTGGACAACACGGAGATCCCCTGGCCGGACAGCACCGAGGTCGTGTCCTGCGACGTGCCGCACGACGGCGAGGTGATCCTGGCCTCCGATCCGTGGAGCGCGGACGCCGCGTTCCCCGGTGACACGCTGGACGATCTCGTAAAGGAACAATGCCGCACCGCGTTCCGTGCCTATGTCGGCGTGGAGCTGGACGCCTCCGTGCTGAGTTACACCTCCGGCTCGCCGGACGCGGACACCTGGGCGGACGGCAACCGGCACGTCTACTGCGTGGCCTACGACCCGGACGGAAAACTGACCACGACCGTACGCCGGACCGGGCGCTGACATCCGTACCCCCATGGATTTTCGCTCTGGCATTCGTCATCGTGAGCGGATGCGATGGTGGCGGACGTTCTGGCGGTGGATGAGCGGCTTCCGATGGTTCACGCCGTTCGCGCGCGCGGCGGTGCCGGTGGACCGGCTGGTCAGCCGCGTCACGCGCGGGCGGGTGGTCGCGCTCGGGATGCTGCCGAGCCTGCTGATCACCACGACCGGGCGGAAGACCGGCCTGGCCCGGCAGAATCCGCTGAGCTATCTGCGCGACGGCGACGCCTACGTGGTCGTCGGGACGAACTGGGGGCAGGGCCGGCCGCCCGCCTGGGTGTTCAACCTGCTGGCCACGCCGGTCGCGACCGTCACCGTGCGCGGCGCGGATCTGGCCGTGCGCGCGGAGGAGGTCACCGGCCCCGCGGACCACGACCGGCTCTGGCGCGCGATCGTGGCCCGGTGGCCGAGCTACCAGGTCTACCTGGAGACCTCCGGCGGACGGCCGGTACGCATCTTCCGCCTGGTCCCGTTCTCATAGGAACTCCGCCACGATCTCCCGGAAGCCGTCCGGGTCCTCTACCCACGGCGAGTGGCCGGCGCCGCGGATCGTCACCCGGCGCACGTCCGGCAGCGTGGCCTCCAGCGAGTCGACCGCGCGGCGCGGGCGCAGGTCCTGGTCGCCGTCGATGATCAGCACCGGCACCGGGATGACCTTGCAGACGTCCGGCACGTCGTGGTCGCGCAGGTAGGCCGCGTTGTCCGCGTTGAGCGCGTCCGCGGCCTCGTGGTTGACGCCGGGCCAGGGCGTGGCCAGCTTCTCCGCGTGGGCGCGCGCGGTGGACGGGTCCGCGAAGTCCGTCGTCCACTGCAGGATCGCCCACTCGCGGTCCTCCTCACGGCTGCGGTCGCGCGTGCTCAGGTCACGCCAGCGGCCCAGGTTGCCGTCCGCCGCGATCCGCTCCTCGACCGCGTGGTGGAACGGCTGCTGCCAGGTCTCCTGCGGGTCCACGCCGGTACCGGAGACGTAGATCAGCTTCTCCACCGCGAACGGGAACGACAGCGCGTACCGCAGCGCGAGCATGGCGCCCCACGAGTGCCCGAACAACGAGATCCGCCGGGCCGGGAGGCTCTGCCGGACCGCGTCCAGGTCGTTGACGGACCGCGCGATCGTGTACGGCCCCTTCTTCTCCGAGCGGCCGCATCCGCGCTGGTCCCAGCGGACCACCTCGGTCACGTCGCCGAGCAGCGCGGCCACGTCGCCCAGGTAGTCCCACAGGCCGGGCCCGCCGTGACACAGCACGAGCGGATGGCTGCCGCCGCGGCCGGTACGGTCGGTCCAGAGGCGTACGCCGTCGTCGGTGTGCACCATCTCCACTGTCGTTCGGCTCCTCGCCTCGGCCTCGGGGTGTCACTCACATACTTTTCCGTATCACGCCTCAACTTTCCGCAGAAACCGCCGATGGGTGGCTGAAGCATCTGGGGGTGGGGACATGCTGAACGGGATCACCGGCATCACCGCACGGATCAACGACATCGAGCACCGCATCTCGTCCATGACGCAGCAGACCGCGGCGAGGAGCGCGACGGCGGTGGCGAAGAGCGGTCAGGCGTTCGCGTCCGCGCTGGCGAGCGCGGTGCACGGGTCCGCGGCGCCCGCTGCTCCTGCCTCAAAGATGAAGGTCAACGCGCAGGGCATTCCGGAGGATCTGGCCGCCTACGGGAACGGGAAGATCCCGCCGACCGCGCTGGGCAAGGTCGGCGACACGCGGCACAAGCTGTGGGCGCCGGCCGCGGAGAAGCTGACCCAGATGATGGCGGACGCGAAGGCGCAGGGCGTGCACATCGGCATCACCGACTCGTACCGGCCCTACGAGGAGCAGGTCGACCTGGTGCGCCGCAAGGGCCTCTACTCGCAGGGCGGGCTGGCCGCGAAGCCCGGCACCTCGGACCACGGCTGGGGCATGGCCACGGACCTGGACCTGAACGCGAAGGCGCAGGCGTGGATGCGGGCGAACGGCGCGAAGTACGGCTTCGAGGAGGACACGCCGCGCGAGCCCTGGCACTGGGCGTTCAAGCCGGAGAAACTGTCGTGAGCGCCTGAAAGAGCTCGGACTGGCTGATCGGCGCCGGGGCGTACCCACTCGCCTCCTGCATTGCCTTGTGAAGTTGCACCCGGCGCAGTGCCTCGCGGAGGTCCGCGCCGGTCGCGCCGGGGCACGCGACGGCCAGTTCCCGCGCGTCCACGTCGTCGCCGAACATCCGGAAACCGGGCGTCTCGTACGTGGTGATCAGGCGGCGCAGCATCTTCGCGATGATCTCGGCGCGGCCGTCCGTGTCCGGCTTCGGCACGGACAGCTTGATGTCGAACCGGCCGGAGCGGATCAGCGACGCGTCCACCCGGTCCGGGAAGTTCGTCGTGGCGACCACGATGACCTGCGGGTTCTCCTCGATCAGCGTGTTCATCTCCTGCTTGAAGATGCCGGCCACCGAGTTGATCGCCTGACCGGCCGCGTCCTGCCCGCCGCCGGTGTAGCTGATGATCGAGTCGAACTCGTCGAAGAGCAGCACGGTCGGCCGGGTGTAGCGGCGCGCCTCCGCGAAGATCTTCTTGATGTTGCGCTCGGACGCGCCCAGCCAGCGGTCCAGAATCTCCGGTGTGCGGACCTCGCGCAGCTCACCGCGGATCTCGTGGGCGAGCGCGGTGGCGAGCATGGTCTTCCCGGTCCCCGGCGGCCCGAACAGCAGGATGCCCTGCGGTCGCCTGGCACCCCAGCGGGCCATCGCCTCGGGGTGGTTGAAGCTGACCGCGACCTCGCGCAGTTGCCGCACGATGTGATCGAGCCCGCCGACCTGATCGAGGGTGACCCTTTGCGGCGCTTTGTCCGAAATTTCGGGATTTCGGGTGATGGTGTAGCTGCCGTCGAGATCCTCCCCGTGCAGGTCCGCCAGCACCCCGAAGAACAGGGTCACAAAGCCGCGGAGGTACGGCGTGAGCACCGCATCCGCCCGCCGCGAGCCCTCGGCCGTGACCGTCACCGAGATCTGCTGCGGCAGCCCGGCCGGCTCCACCTCGTAGGTCACCCGCGCGGACAGCCCGGAGGCCGCATCCGCCACGGTCCGCTCCTTCGGCAGATCCTCCGGCCGCTCCCCCAACCGCCGGATCGTCTCCCCGGCCAGCGACGCGGTCCTGGCGGCGAACCGTAACGGGTCCCGCGTCGCCATCTGCTTCGCGATCATGACGCCGACCGGGCCGGTCAGGCCGGACCGCACCGCGTCCATCCCGCCCCGCCACACCCGGGCCGTCCCCACGAACCGGTAGACCGGCCCGCTGGTGGACAACCGGCTGCCGGCCGTCATCGTCACCGCGCGCAGCGACCCCGGGAACGGCGCGCCGTGCAACAGCTCCACCGGCTCCGGGCCGGTCGCGGCCAGCAGGATCGCGGCCGGATCGACTATTTTCACGGACGCGCCCCGGCACTCGACGCTCTCACTGGGCTGCCTGAGGTTCATGTGACTCCCCCTCTGCGATCGAGTCTGCCACGGACCGGACGATCGGGCAGGATGGCGGCATGACGCTCGCCTCCTTCAGGGACATCTGCATCGATGCCACGGACCGGGACGCGATGAGCGAGTTCTGGGCGCTCGCGCTCGCCGCGACGAAGACGCACCACGACACGCACCCGGAGTTCTGGTGGCTGACGCCCGGCATCGCGGACTCGACCATCGTCTGGATCAACGACGTGCCGGACGCGCCGCCGCCGGTGAAGACGCGCGTGCACCTGGACCTGCGGCTCGACTCGATCGACCCGCTGGTGGCGACCGGCGCGACCGTGCTGCTGGAGCCGCGTCCGGACGAGAACTGGTGGCTGCTCACCGACCCGGAGGGCAACGAGTTCTGCGCGTTCCCGCCGAAGAAGTCGTGACTTTGGGCCCTGCCTTCTGCTGCCCCTTGACCAGCACACTTGTTACGACGGTAAGAACAGGGAGGCACACCTCATGACTTCATCGGCGGAAACGCGCACGGCCGCGACCGTGCTGGCCGAGGCCGCGGCGACGGCCGGTTTCGCGCCGTCCGTGCACAACACGCAGCCGTGGCGCTGGCGGGTGTCGGCGGACACCCTCGAACTGCGGGCCGTGCCCGAGCGGAAACTGCTCTCCATCGACCCGTCCGGCCGGCTCCTGACCGTCAGCTGCGGCGCCGCACTGCACCACGCGGTCGTGGCGCTGGCCGCGCTCGGCCACACCGCGGTCGTCGACCGCTGCCCCGGCGAACCGCACCTGCTCGCCCGCATCACACTCGGCCCGCCCTGCGAGGTCACCCCGGCCGCGATGCGCCGCGTACAGCACCTGCGGACCCGGCGCACCGACCGCCGCCCGACCCGCGACGAGACCGTGCCGGCCGCCGACCTCACCGCGCTGCAGCGCGCCGTCGAGGAACACGACGTACACCTGCACCTGCTCGTCGACGACCAGGTCTACGAGCTGGCCGCGGCCGCCGGGCGGGCCGTCGAGGTCGAGGCCCGCGACCCGTTCGTCGCGCACGAGCTGGAGTTCTGGAAGGCCAAGACGCTGCCCGCCTCCTCGTTGCCGGAGACACCGGTGCAGTCCACCGTGCCGAACCGCGACTACGGCGAGCACGGCACGCTCCCGATCGGCGAGGGCCACGACAGCTTCGCCCGATACGGCGTGATCTTCGGCCACGACGAGGAGCCGGAGACCTGGCTGCGGGCCGGCGAGGCGCTCTCCGACGCGTGGCTCCTCGCGGCCGAACGCGGCCTCGGCGTGCTGCCGCTCTCCGGCGTCGTCGAGGTCGACGTGACCCGGACCGCGCTGCGCATGACGCTCTCCGAGCTCGGATATCCGTACCTGGTGATCCGCCTCGGCCTGCCCGACCTCGACCACGCCGGACCGCCGCCCACCCCGCGGATCCCCGCGGCACAGCTCATCGATCTACCCTAGACTCCGTGGCCGCAGACCTTCCGCCGTCGCTCGGACTCGGACCGCTGTCCCGGGTCCGCCTCGACGAGCTCCTGCAGGAGATGCTCGACCGCGTCGGCGACGTGGTCGCCAGCCGGGAACGGCTGCGCGCACTGCTCGACGCGGTCGTCGGCATCAGCACCGACCTCGACCTGAACAGCACGCTGCAACGCATCGTGGAGGCCGCCTGCGAGCTGGCCGGCGCACGGTACGGCGCACTCGGCGTGGTCGGGCCGGACCGGCGGCTCACCGACTTCATCACCCACGGCATGACCACCGCGCAGGCCGCCCACATCGGCGACCTGCCACACGGGCGCGGCGTGCTCGGCCTGCTCATCGAGGACCCGCGCCCGGTCCGCATGCCGGACATCACCGAACACCCGCGGTCGTACGGGTTCCCCGCCCACCATCCGCCCATGCACAGCTTCCTCGGCGTGCCGCTGCGCATCCGCGACCAGGTCTTCGGCAACCTCTATCTGGCGGAGAAGCAGGGCGCGGCCGAGTTCACCGTGGACGACGAGGAGGTCGTCGCCGCGCTGGCCGCCGCCGCGGGCGTCGCGATCGAGAACGCGCGGCTCTACGCGGTCTCCCACCGCCGTGAGCAGTGGCTGGCCGCGGCCGCAGAGATCACGTCGGTGCTGTTGTCGGAGGTACGGCGTACCGACGCGCTCTCGCTCATCGCCCGTCGTGCACGCGAGGTCGCGGACGCGGCGCTCGTCCTGGTGCTGCTCTACGACGCGGATGCCGATCGGCTGACGGTCGAGGTCATCGACGGAGACTCGACGCTGGCCGCCGGATCGGTGCTGGTCGCCAGCGAGACCGCGTTCCTGCCCGCCGTGACCGGCGGCGGGACCGTGAATGTCGAGAGCCTGGCCAAGGCCGCGGCGTGGCCGGGGGACGTTTCCGGCGGGCCGGCCATGGTCGCGCCGCTGGGAAGCGCGGAGACGCTGCACGGCGCGCTGGTCGTCGCCAATGCGACGTTCGCCGACGACGATCTGACCATGCTGGCGACGTTCGCCGGGCAGGCGGCACTGGCGCTGGAACGGGCGCGCGCGCAGGAAGAACGCGAGATGCTGGTCGTGCTCGAGGACCGGGAACGAATCGCACGGGACCTGCATGACGTGGTGATCCAGCGGCTGTTCGCGACCGGGCTGCAGCTGCAGACGGCGATTCCGCTGGCCGGGCGTCCAGAGGCGTCGCAGCGGATCAACGCGGCCGTGGATGATCTGGACAGCACGATCCGGGATATCCGGCGGGCGATCTTCGAGCTGCGGATGCCGGTGCTGCCGGCGCTGCGCGCGGACCTCGGCGAGATGATCGACGCGGCGGCGGAGCCGTTGGGGTTCCGGCCGCGGCTCGACCTGTACGGGCCGGTGGACAGTGCGGTACCGGATGCGGTGCGGCCCGATCTGCTGGCCGTGCTGCGGGAGGCGCTGTCCAATGTGGTGAAGCATGCACGGGCGAGTGTGGTCGAGGTCGGCGTGCGGGTGGCGTCAGGGCATCTGACGCTGACGGTGCTGGACAACGGGGTCGGGTGTCCGCCGGCGGCGGCTCGGAGCGGGCTGGTGAATCTGGCGGATCGGGCGGCGTCTCACCAGGGGACTTTCAGCATCGCACCGGCACCGGCACCGCATCCGTCCGGCACGCTGCTCAGCTGGACGATTCCGCTCTGAAAGAGAGCGGTGAACGGTGACTTGGCTGCCGCCAGCGGGCGGCCGGGATCCGCTGGTAACCCCGCGATCGGCCACGCGTGACTCGCCGCCGGCTGCCCGCGACACGGACCCGCCGGACACCCGCGACCAACCACGCGTGACTCACCGCAATCGCCCGCGACACGGACCCACCTGCGGCCCACAAGCCATCAACGGGCGCTGGTGCGCCCGAAATTTCGTGTTATTGGTTGCTTTGGGTGGGCTGGTTGCTGTTATTGCCTCCGGCGGGAGCCTCCGACACCGGGGCAGCGGAAAGGCACCGTCAACGGCGATGCCCCACATCCCGGATGGTTGAGTTTCGCGCGGCCTGTCTTCCCCGTTTCCCATCGACCCGGGACAAGCCGAGCAGATCATCGGCAGGGCCGCCAGCTTTGATCTGTCGGGCGGCGGATTCGTGGTTCTCGCGTGTGGGCGGTCGCTCTCCGCTGATCGGCTGAGGTAGGTGGCTGGTGCCGTTTTGAGGGTGGCGTGACGTCGCCCGGCGCCGGTCAGCGTCGTGGTCGGGTTCAGGCTTGCGTCTCGCTGATTGCCGCCGGCGCGTTGGTGGCGGCCCTGCCGATGATCTGCACCCCTGCGGGCGGGTCGACGGCAAACGGGGCAGCCAGGCGGTCACCACTGTGACTGCTTGCGCATAAAAGACAAAAGACCCGCTCGCGGGCGGGCGTCAGGATGGCTCAAGATCCTTGCATACGTCACCGCTGTTATGCGGCCGGAATAACAGCGGTGACGTATGCAAAGATCTTGGATCCCGAATATTGGAATGGACCTCTCGGGATGCGGGATGCCGAGGTCGGAGGAGGCTATTCCTGGGTGGTGGGGGGCTTGTTGAAGGCGTTCCGGACCGCGCCGAACCAGCGGCGCTGGAGGTGCCGAAGCTTGGGATGGGAGACCGGGACGCGGAAGCCGGGGGCGCCGTCGGGGGCGGGAAGCCCAGCCCGCGTCACATGCCCGGACTCCGGCGTGATGGCGACCACCTGCGAGAGGTCGCCGGTCTCCTCGTTGCGGCTGAGGCGGTGGTACGCGAGCGCGCCGACCGCGACCGGCAACTCCGGCTGCTCCGGAACCGAGGGGGTGGTCCCGAGACGCGCGTAGAGGCGCGTGGAGACCAGCGGAACACGACTGGAACCCCCGACCAGCATCAGAGAGTTCAGCAGGAACGACGAGACCCCGGCGGCTTCGACGACGCGGCGAGTCTCCTCGACGGCGCGGGCGACCAAGGGCTCGGAAACGTACTCCAGTTCCTCACGGGTCAAATGAAGCGGGCGCTCCCAGCCGGGGACGCGGACGGTGACGGCCGAGTTGCGGGACAGCGCTTCCTTGGCCCCCCGGACCTCGGTGCGGAAGTCCTGGCGGGCGCGGAGTTCGACGGCCGTGCGGGGGCGGAAGAGACGCTTCCACGTCTCCGGGTCGCGGCGCGCCAAATGGCGGCGGAAGTGGTCGAGCAGGGCCAGGTCGATGTCGACGCCGCCGAGGTCGGCGAGGCCGCCGGTGCTGGCGACCTGCCAGCCGTTGATCTCGCGGCGGACCACGGTGACGTCGAGGGTGCCGCCGCCGAAGTCGAAGACGGCGATGGAGCCGCCGAACGGGACGTGGTGGCCCTCGACCTGGGTGCAGTAGACGGCGGCCGCGACGGGCTCCTCCAGCAGGCGGACCTCGCCCATGCCGGCGCGGCGCGCGGCGTCGGTGAGCATTTCGCGGTGCTGGCGGCCCCAGCCGACGGGGCAGGTCAGGAGCGCGCCGTCGGGGTTGACGCCGGCCATCCGGGCCTCGTAGGCGACGCGGGACAGGACGGCGCTGAGCAGCAGCACGACCGGGACCTCGACGCCGCCGAGCGGGATCGAGCCCTCGCCGACGCGTCGTTTCGGGTGCGGCTCGTATCGGACGGGGTCGCTGGAGCCGAGCCGGGTCGCTTCGATGCCGGTGACGATGTTGCCCTCGGCGTCGAGGTAGACGCCGGAGTCCATCAGTGAGTACCCGTCGAACAGCAGCGTCCGAGGGGGCTCACCGGGGCGTCCGACCACCGCGACCGTGTGGGTCGTGCCCAGATCCACCGCCAACTGCGACGGACTCTCCACTGCTGTCTCCCCCACCCGTCCCGGTCAGCGCGCCGCCGCGCCGCCGGGATGGTACCCACGGACTCAGCCTTGCAGCTAGAGACCACTCTGATGGGTGATCAACTTAAGCGACGGACTCTGTGCACACCGTCAACCCCACGCACGCTATCGAAATCCCGCAAACCTTTCAGCACCGGTACGGGGTACAGCGCGAGATCATCACCAGAGCCGGAATCAACGCGCCGTCACAAGGACCCAGGGGCGGCCCGGTTTCGTGCGCTGAGCGCGCGCTCAGGAGGCTGCGTGACGGATCAGCCCGCGACGGGCGGGCACTGCTGTGTGAGCGTTCACACCCCGGTCACCGTCGCAGGCCCGAAAAGCCCCCGAAAGCCCCCGGAAACCTGGTCCCGAACTGTGATCTGAAGCCGGGCTCTGTGCTTACGGCCACGGACCTGATGCGAGACCAGATCGGCATACAAAGCTCTAGGTCGTTGCCTTTGAGGCACGCGAAGCGGGAGCGCGCACCGGCTCTGTCCCGAGCACCGTGTCCAGCCCGGTCACCTCGAGGATCCGCCGGAGCTGGTTCGTCACGCCGGTGATGGCGAACGTCGCCCCGACGCGCCGCGCGTCCTGGCTGACGTGGATCAGCGCGCTCAGGCCGGACGAGTCGCAGATGTAGAGCTCGGACAGGTCCAGGCAGATCGCGCCGGTCTCGGCGCCGAGCAGCTGGGACGCGTGCGCGACCAGCTCCTCCGCGGTGTCGAAGTCGAGGTCGCCGGAGACCGTCAGCACCACCGTCGTCCGGCTCGGGCGGGACGTGGCGATGCGCAGGGGGGAATCGTCGATCATCACTGTGGCCTCATGGTGTCGTGGCCCGCAGGATTACCCGCTGCCAGCTCCGCTAAACCCAGTTTTAGCAGGTCCCCCGCGCGCGGGAAGTCCCGGAGGTCCGCGGCCAGAAGATCCAGGCACACCGTCAGGGCCGCCGGCGGTACGTTGCGGGCCGCCAGCACCCCCGCGGTCCAGGTCAGGAACTCGGTGAACACCGCGGCGTCGTTGACGTAGAGCGCCGCGGCCAGGAAGTCCACGATGTGCGTGACGTCCTCCGCGGTCGCGTCCGCCTGGCGCTGGTCGTAGTCGCGCATGGGCGGATAGCCGGCGCGCAACCGGTCCAGCAGCCCGATGATGATCTGGTGCCGCTGCCGGGCCAGCTGGGTGTACTCCTCGTCGGCCAGGTGCGCGAGGTCGTCGTGCGGCGCGCGGGGCGTCGGGTTCCACCCGGCGTCGAGGATGTCCGCGGCCTCGGTCGCGGTCGCGGCCCAGCCGTCCGCGCCGAGCAGCCGTGCGTGCCGGCCGTCCGCGCCGAATCCGCGACCGCCGGTCAGCACGGGCACGCCGACCGCCTGACACGCGGTCAGCGTGGCGTGCGCGCGGGGCAGCCGGGTGGGGAGCGCGCAGCTGAGCGCGACCACGTCCGGCCCGGTCTGGTGCAGGTGGGTGACGAGGTGGGGACCGGGCACGTTCGCCCCGAGGAAGTCGACGCGCCAGCCGCGCAGCCGGAGCACCTCGCCGACCAGGCGGGGCGGGAGCGCGTGCCACTCGCCGTCCGTGCAGGCGACCGTGATCCGGCCGAGCGTGGGGCGGGGGGCGGCGCGGGCGACCAGCGCGGCGATGGCGCGTTCGCTGGTGGCGGTGGCGGCGTGTTCGCGGGCGACGGACCACTCGTTGGCGGCCCAGAGCTCGCCGACGCGGGCCTGGGCGGGCGCGATCAGGCCGAGGAGGAGCTGTTCGGGGTCGGCGCCGTTCTCCCAGAGCGTGAGCACGAGGTCGGTGGCGCCCCACTCGTCGCCGTTGCCGACGAGTTCGAGGTACTGCGCGTCGACCGTGATGGTGCTGGTCATCGCGTCCGCCGCAGGTTGACCGGGTGGTGGTGGCGCGGCGGCACCCGGACCGCGAGCATCGCTATGTCGTCGTGCCCGGCGCCGTTGATCCAGTCGGAGACGAGCTGTTCGAGCCGTTCGACGACCGCGGTGGCAGGCATGTTGCGGCAGGTGGCGAGCGTGTCCGCGAGCCGGTCCTCGCCGTACGCCTCCCGCCCGCCGACGCCGCCGCGCGCCTCGAACAGGCCGTCGCTGTAGAACAGCAGCAGGTCGCCGGGTGCGAGCTCGACCACGGCGGTCTCGATCGTGATCGGCCCGGTGACGCCGATCAGCGTGCCCTTGGCCGCTATCGGCTCGACCCGGCCGGCCGCGCGCAGGATCAGCGGCGGCGGGTGCCCGCCGGTCGCGCAGGTGACGCGCCAGCCGTCGCCGGACCGGACCAGCGAGGCGAGCACCAGCGTGACGAACCGGCTGCGGTCGCGGGGGTCTATCAACGCCTGGTTGAGCACGCGTAGCAGCGGTTCCGGACGTGACTCCAGCAGGCGCAGCGCGCGCAGCGTCTGGCGGACCTTGCCGGCCATCACGGCCGCCTTCGGGCCCTTGCCGACCACGTCGCCTAGCACGATCATGGTTTCCGCGTCGTCGCCGCCGGGTGCGGCCGAGGGCGTGCGCGGGTACGCGTCGTAGAAGTCGCCGCCGATCCGGGCCGCGTCCTGGGCCGGCCGGTACGCCCCCGCGAGCTCCAGCCCCTCGATCCGGGGCAGCTCCGGCGGCAGCAGGTCGGCCTGCAGGATCGCGGTCGTCTCCACCTGCTCCTGGTAGAGCACGGCCGCGGAGATCGCGCCGCCCGCGCGGGCCGCGAAGATCCGCGCCTGCAGCTCCTCCTCCTCGGAGAACGTGCCGGGCGCGCGGCGGGCCAGGATCAGCGCGCCGGCCGGCACGCCGTTGCCGGGCAGCGGCGTCACCAGGATCGCGCCGATCTCGCCGAACCCGTCCGGCAGCAGCGACGCGGGCATCTGGGTCTGGTCCAGCCAGCGGCTCGGCACCGGCGGGAAGCCGGCCAGCGCCTCGGACAGCCCGGGAACGCTGTCCACGTCCCGCTCGCGCATGGTGCCGGTCTCGAAGCGGCTGCCGGTGACCGCGCGCACCCACTCGGTGCGGCGCCGGGCCGGCGGCAGCACGACCACGGCCGCGTCGGCCAGGTGGGCGGCGGCCAGCTCGACCGTGGTGCGCACGCAGCGCCCGCGGTGCAGGGAGGCGGAGAGCCGCCGGCTGGCCTCGGCCAGGAACGCGGTCCGCTCCTTCTCCTGCGCGACCGCGGCCGCGCGGGCCATCTCGTCCGTGCAGTCGTGGACGGTCCACACGCTGTGCGTCTCGTCGACCGGCTGCCGGCGTCCGCGCAGCGGCCGTCCGTGCAGCTCCAGCTCGAAGACGTCGGTCTCGTCGGTGATCTCGTTCATGGCCTGCAGGTCCGGCAGGAGGCGGCGCGCGGCCGCGTTCGCCAGCAGCACGGCGCCGTGCTCGTCGCAGAGCAGCACCGCCTCGGCGGTGGCGTCCAGCACGGCGTGCAGGAGGTGCGTCGGCGGCGGTGTGCTTACGTTCCGTAACACGGTCATAGCGTTCGCCCCTGGGAGATCGTCAAGCCCTCAGCCTAACCGCCGAGCCCGGAGCCGGCGATTTCCACCACCACCGGCGCGTGGTCTGACGGGCCCTTTCCCTTCCGCGCGTCCCGGTCGACATACGCGTCGGTGACGCTGTCGCGCACCGTTCCGGAGGCATAGACCAGGTCGATTCGCATTCCCAGATTCTTGTGGAACATGCCCGCCCGGTAGTCCCAATAGGTGAACGGACGGTCACCCTTCAACGGACGGGGGACGATGTCGTGGAGATCCCGGGCCTCGCGGAGCACGCGGAGCGCGTCCCGCTCCGGCGGGGTCACGTGGGTGGCACCGGCGAACGCGGCCGGATCCCAGACGTCGTCGTCCGTGGGCGCAACATTGAAGTCGCCGCAGATGGCGAGCGGCGCCGGTTCCGCTTTCACAAATGCGGCCAGACGCGCAAACCACTCCAACTTGTACGCGTAGTGCGGGTCCTCCGGCGTGCGGCCGTTCGGCACGTAGACCGACCAGACGCGCAGGCCACCACAGGTCGCCGACACGGCCCGCGTCTCGTGCGTGACCTCGTCCGGGAAGCCCGGATCGCCGTCGAACCCGCGCCGCACGTCGTCCAGCCCGACCCGGGACAGCAGCGCCACGCCGTTCCACCGGCCGTCGCCGTGCGCCGCGGTCTCGTAACCGAGCGCACGCACCTCCTCGGTCGGGAACTGCTCGGCCGTGCACTTGATCTCCTGAAGGCAGAGCACGTCCGGTTTCGCGCTCTCCAGCCACTCGAGGAGCCTCGGGAGACGCGCCTTCACACTGTTCACGTTCCAGGTAGCGAGCCGCATCCACCCAGACTGCCCTACTCGGTGATGATCACGCTCTCCGCGGGGCGGCGCGGCGTGGCGGCGGCCCGCATCGCGTAGCCGATCCGGACCACCATCTGCGGCGGGCCGTACCGTCCCAGCGCCAGCCGGAGCTGCTCCCGCGCGGCCGGGACCTCGATCGGCTGCGACACCATCGACGAGGCCAGCCCCGCGTCCGTGACCGTGAGCAGCAGTTTCTGCAGCGCCTGACCGGCCGCGACCTGCTCGGCGGCGGTGTCGGACGGGCTGCCCAGCACCGCGACCAGCGGCTCCGGCTCCGGCTCGGTCGCGGTCTCCGGCGCGCCGCCGAAGTCACGCCGCGGCAGGATGTCGCCGGGGTCCGCCTTCGGACCGGCCGCCTCCGGGGGGACGCCGTCGTTCGCCGGGGCCGGGCGCGTCCACGCCTCGATCTCCTCGCGGTACCGCTCGTCGCGGTGCAGCACCCGGTCCGCGCTGTGCGCGATCTCCGCCACCGCGGTCACCGCGGGCGTGCCCACGATCAGGTCCAGCCAGCCGCCCTCGGAGCGCACTGCCTCCAGCATGCGTGCGCGGATGACGGCCGGCACCGGCTCGCCGGAGAAGCGCCCGCGCGTGCTCCGGCGGTGCGGCACCGCGCGCAGCAGCGCCAGCTCCGTGGGTGTCGGGGGCCGCGGCACGCCCGGCACCAGGCGCGCCACCACGTCGGTCTCGCCGTGCGCCGGCCTGATCACGCCGTCCGCGGGCCGGCCCGCACCGGCCAGCGCCAGCCGCGCGTTGAGCAGCGCGGCGCCGCACGCGATCCGGACCGCCCAGCCGGTCGGGTCCGCGATCGGCAGCCGTCGCGCCGGATCGGAGCGCACCTCGATCGCGCCGTTCACCAGCCGGAACCGCCACGGCTGCGTGTTGTGCTGCGACGGCGCCCGTACCGCGGCCGCCACGGCGACCGCGAGATCCTCCGCCTGATAGCCGTCGATCTCGACCGGCGTGGCGGGCTGGACCCGGACCATGGCACACCTCCTGAAGCGTTCCCACCACTCTCACCTGCGAGGGTGGTCCCGTTTCAGGGCCGAAAGACCTCAATTCGATATTCCCGCTTCCGCGGTGGTCCGGTTCCGCGTGCTCCCGCGGGCCGCCGGATCCGTGGCCGGTCCGGTCCAGAGCAAGCCGGGATGTGGGGGTGGGGCAGTTGACGTGGCCTTTCCCGCTGCCCCGGTGTCGGAGGCTCCCGCCGGAGGCAAAAACAGCAACCAGCCCACCCAACGCAACCAATAACACGAAATTTCGGGCGCGCCAGCGCCCGATACCAACTCCCAACCCCAAGCCGGAACCGAGGCCCCCAGCCCCCTCAACACCGGAAGCCCACCCAAAAAAACCGTGGGCGCCCGGCCGGGCAGGGCCGGGCGCGCCACACGATTCAGCGTACGACGTCGAACACCTGCTTCTGGATCCCGTTCGAATACACCTCATGCTCGATCAGCTTCAGCGCCGTCGCATCCTTGTCCGCCGCACTGAACAAGCGCTTCCCGGCGCCGAGCAGCAGCGGAAAGACCAGCAGGTGGTACCGGTCGACCAGCCCCGCGTCCGCGAGCGCGGCACCGAGCGTGGCGCTCCCGTGCACCGAGATCGGCCCGCCCTCGCCCTCCTTCAACGCGGCAACGTCGTCGAGCGACCGCAGAATCGTGGCCGGCCAGCGCTCGTCCTCGGCCTGCAAAGTGGTGCTCACCACGTACCGCGGCATGCTGTTGTAGCCCTTGAAGTCCTCGACCATGGTCGGCCAGACCGGGGCGAACGCCTCGTACGACCGACGCCCGAGCAGCAGCGCCGCAGCTTCCTCCTGTTCACGCCCCTTGATCTCGTACGCGGCCGGGTCGAATTCGACGCCCTTGAAGGTCCAGCCGGAGTTGCGGTAGCCGGCTTCGCCGCCGGGCGCCTCCATGACGCCGTCGAGCGAGACGAAGGCGGTGACGATCAGGGTTCGCATCAGGTTCTCCTCAGGTGGTTCGGTCTGTCACGACGTCGAACGGCGCCCGCCCATTTTCGACGAGCGACGGAGAAAATTCCGGTAACCGGCATTCCAAGCATGTGCCTGACATCCATGCCGGACTCCGGCTTCTTCGTGATCACCGGCGTCGGCGAGGCGATCATGGCGACACTGATGGCGCCGTTCGTGCGCGACGTGCTGCACGCGGACGCGCTGGCCTACGGCGCGATCTCGGCCGCGCAGGCGATCGGCGGGCTGGCCGGCGGCGCGGTCGTCGCGCTGCTCGGGCACCGGATCTCGCCGTGGCCGGCCGTGGCGTGGGGCGCGTTCACGTTCGGCCTGCTGGACCTGATGCTGTTCCTCTATCCGCTGTTCACGCCGCTGCTGTGGCCCGCGTTCGCGCTGATGGTGCTGGTCGGGCTGCCCGGCGCGCTGATGGCCGCGTCCGGCATGACGATCATCCAGACCGCGGCCGGGCCGGAGCACCGCGGCCGCGTCTTCGGCACGTTCCTGGCCTTCGAGGCGATCGCGATGCCGGCCGGCACGCTCGCCGCGGGCACGCTGGGCGAACTCGGCATCGTGCCGGTCATCGCGGCGCAGGGCGCGGGTTACTGCCTGGCGGGCCTGGTGCTCGCGGTCGCCGGCCACAAGATCAAGAACACCGCGGGGGTACGGCGTGAGCCGTCATTCACTCCTGCCGTCACCCGACATTCTTAGCTAGGCTAAGGATCATGGGGACCAGGCGCGCACCCAAGGCCGGTATCGATCGGGACGTCTCCAAGAGCTGGCTGCGGCGTGCGTGGCCGATCCTGCGGGCCCACCGGGCGCTGCTGATCACGTCGCTGGCGCTGTCGTTCGTCGGGCTGATCGTGCAGGTGCAGATCCCGGACCTGGTGCGGCGCGGCATCGACGACGCGCTGGTGGACCGCACCGCGAGCCTGGCCACCTACGTCTGGCTGATCGTGGGGCTCGCGCTGGCGCAGGGCCTGATCAACTTCCTGGCCCGGCTCTACCTGCTGCGCACGGCCTACGAGATGGAGTACGACCTGCGCAACGTGGTCTACAGCCACCTCATGCGGTTGCCGTTCGCGTTCTACGACCGGGTGCAGTCCGGCGAGCTGATGTCGCGGTCCGGGTCGGACATCCGTGCGGTGCAGATGTACCTGGCGTTCGGCCCGTCGATCGTGGTCCAGTGCCTGATAGCGGCCGTGGCGTTCGGGCTGATGCTGACGATCAACGTGCCGCTGGCGATCGTGGCGATGGCGACCATGCCGCTGATCGCGGTGGTGGGCCTGCGCATGCGCCGCGCGATCTTCCCGGTGTCCTGGCTGATCCAGGCGCGGCTGGCCGGGCTCGCGACCGTGGTCGACGAGAACATCCAGGGGGTACGGATCGTCAAGTCGTTCGCGGCCGAGCAGCGCCAGGTGGACGCGCTGGCCACGGCCGCGGACCGGGTGCGCTGGGTCTACATGCGCGACGCGGCGATCCGAGGGCGGTGGAATCCCGTGCTGGACAACCTGACCCGGGTCGGGCTCGCGCTGGTGCTGCTGGTCGGCGGCCTGATGGTGATCGACGGCAACGCCACGGTGGGCACGATCGTGGCGTTCAACTCGTACGTGCTGATGCTCCAGCCGCCGTTCCGCATGCTCGGCATGATGATCATGCTGGGTCAGCGCGCGGCCGCGTCCGCCAAGCGCATCTACGAGATCCTGGACCTGCCGCCCACGATCGTCTCGCCGCCGGACGGCGTGGACTCGGTGATCGCCGGCGACGTGCGCTTCCGGGACGTACGCTTCGACTACCCGGACGGCACCCGCGCGCTCGACGGCCTCGACCTGGACATCGCGGCCGGTGAGACCGTGGCGGTGGTCGGCGCGACCGGGTCCGGGAAGTCCACGATCGGCCGGCTGATCGCGCGCTACTACGACGTGACCTCGGGCGCGGTGACCGTCGACGGGCGTGACGTGCGCGGCTACGACCTGGAGTCGCTGCGGGACCAGGTCGGCATCGTGCCGGACGAGCCGTTCCTGTTCTCGGTCTCGCTGCACGACAACATCGCGTTCGGCCGGCCGGACGCGACGCGCGAGGACGTCCGGGCCGCGGCGCGGGCGGCGGGCGCGGACGACTTCATCCGGGCGCTGGGGCAGGGTTATGACACGGTCGTCGGCGAGCGCGGCTACACGCTCTCCGGCGGGCAGCGGCAGCGGGTGGCGATCGCCCGTGCGCTGCTGGTCAACCCGCCGGTGCTGGTGCTGGACGACGCGACCAGCGCGGTCGACGTGGCGGTGGAGCAGCACATCCACGACGCGCTGCGCACGCTGATGCACGGCCGGACCACGATCATCGTGGCGCACCGGCTGGCCACGATCGGGCTGGCGGCGCGCGTGCTGCTGGTCGACCACGGCCGGATCGTCGCGGACGGCACGCACGCGCAACTGCTGAGAAGCGAGCCACGGTACGCGGAAGTGCTGGCCACGTTCGCCACGTCGCCGGAACCGGAATCGTCGTCCTCGTCCTCGGCGGCGGCTCGCGGGTGACCGGGCCTCCGGCAGGATTCGCGTCTCCAGCGAGAGCCGTGCCCTCGGCGGCATCGGCGCCCCCAGCGGCATTCAGGCCTCCAGCGACAGCGACAGCAGGATCAGGATCAGCGGAGGTGCCGGCGTGAGCATGTTCGGCGGGGGTTTCGGCGGGCCCGGTGGCGGGCCGGGATCGGCGGGCCCGAGCGGGTTCACCGGCAGCGGCGCCGGCCGGAACGCGCGCCACCAGGCCACCGCCCTCCCATTCGCGGGAATCCCGCCCGAACTGGCCGACGGCGTGACCCGCCTGGAAGCCGCCGAGCCGGAGCGCCCGCCCGCGCACGAGCCGTTCTCCTTCGCGCCGGACAACGGGAAGATCTCGCTCTGGTCGCTGCTGTCCGGCCGCCCGGCGCTGCTGGTCACGGCCGCGATCGCGGTGCTGGTCGAGGCGCTGCTGCTGCAGTCCGGGCCGTACCTGGTGCAGATCGGCATCGACCACGGCATCATCGCCCGCAGCGCGCCCGTGCTGATCGCCAGCGCGACCGCGTTCCTGCTCGCGGTGGTGTGCACCGCGATCGCGACCGGCGTGCGCGTGCGGCAGAGCGGCCGGCTCGCCGCCTACGCCACCCGGGACCTGCGGGTGCGCGTGTTCGCGCAGCTCCAGCGCATGTCGCTGGACTACTACACGCGGGAGAAGGCCGGCGTCACGCTGACCCGGATGACGTCCGATGTGGAGTCGTTGCAGCACCTGCTGCAGGAGGGGTACGCGCAGTTCCTGATCCAGGGCCTGACCATGGTGGTGGTGACGGCCGTGCTGTTCCACTACGACGCCGGGCTGGCCGCGATCACGCTGCTCATCGTGGTGCCGCCGCTGCTGGCGCTGACGTTGTGGTTCCGGCGGGCCGCGAACCACACCTACAACCGGCAGCGGGACACGATCGCGGCCATGTTCGCGCACCTGTCCGAGAGCCTCTACGGCGTGCGCGTGATCACCGCCTACCACCAGCGGGTACGCCACGTGCTCGGCCATCGCGAGGTGGTCGGCGCCTATCGGGACGCGAACGACGCCACCGGCCGGATCAACGCGGTCTACGGGCCGGGCACGTCCGTGATCGGGCTGCTCGGGCTGGCCGCGCTGCTCTGGATCGGCGGGCGGATGGTGCTGCGCGGGGAGCTGACCATCGGCGAGCTGACCGCGTTCGTGCTGTACCTGAACGCGTTCTTCCTGCCGGTGCAACAGCTGGTGCAGCTCTACACGAACTATCAGCAGGCCCGCGCCGCGATCGGCAAGCTCCGCGGGCTGCTGGGCACGGCTCCGGGCGTACCCTCGGGGGACCTTGATCTTGACGTTGCGGGCGGGGAGATCACGTTCGACGCGGTGTCGTTCGGCTACGACCCCGCACGGCCGGTGCTGCGGGACGTGTCGGTGCGGATAGCGCCCGGGGAGACCGTGGCGTGTGTGGGACCGACCGGTGCCGGGAAGTCCACGCTCGCCAAGCTGGTGGCGCGCTTCTACGACCCGTCGGCCGGCGCGGTCGCGATCGACGGGCAGGATCTGCGCACGGTCACGCTGACCTCGCTGCACCGGCAGGTGGGCGTGGTGCCGCAGGAGCCGTTCCTGTTCGCGGGCACGCTGCGCGACAACCTGACGTTCGCCCGGCCGGACTGCACGGACGCGGAGGTGCGCGACGCCGTGACCGCCATCGGCCTGGACGACCTGGTCGCGCGCGTCGGCCTGGACGGCTTCCTGCACGAGCGCGGCCAGTCCGTGTCCTCCGGTGAGCGGCAGCTGATCGCGCTGGCCCGCGCGTTCCTGGCCGCGCCGCGCATCGTGGTGCTGGACGAGGCCACGTCCAGCCTCGACCTGCGCAGCGAGCTGCGGGTGGAGGCCGCGCTGGACCGGCTGCTGACCGGGCGGACCGCGATCCTGGTCGCGCACCGGCTCTCCACGGCCCGCCGCGCGGACCGGATCCTGGTCGTGGAGGACGGGCGCGTGGTCGAGTCCGGCCCGCACGACGTGCTGGTCGCCGCCGGGGGCCGCTACGCCGCGATGTACGCCACGTGGGAATCCACTAGTCCAGGTGTCGCGCGGTGAAGGTCTTGAAGCGCTCGCCGAACTCTGCCTGCGCGGCCGCGACCACCGCGTCCGCGTCCGTGACCGGCGGCAGCCGGAAGTGCTCGGCCAGCCAGGCCACGAAGTCGTCGTGCGCGTCCCGGTGCGTGTCGTCGTCCTCGGCCCGGTAGTAGGTCGCCTCGTCCCAGTCGATCATCGGTTCGGCGTCGAACGTCAGGATCTGGAACAGCTCGCGCAGGTTGCGGGCCACCACGTGCTGGCCGCCCTCGTCGCCGAAGACCACGACCGGCAGCGCGGCCAGGTCCGCGCGGTCGTCGACGCGCCACAGCGCGTAGAACGAGCCGCCGCCGGTGGCGCGCGCGAACGGCAGCAGCGCGGCCAGGAACGCCGGGTCCTTCGACCAGCCCGCCTCGAGGCCGGACTTGTCGTCCCAGTCGTCGAGGCCGAAGCCGTCCGCGTACTGCTCGTAGCCGGCCTCGTCCTGGAGGTCCCAGAGCAGATTCAACTCCGGCACCGGGGAGTATGCACTGGTCAACGCCGTTGTTCCTCTCGTGGGGGCCTTGCGCCCGAGCGTACGGCATCGGCTCCGGCAGGCCGGGAGAACCGCGGATCTGCCGTGCCCTGGAGCGTGACCCTCGAAAGTGGAGTCCGCGGCGCGTCCCCGGGCGGGCCCGCGCGGGATGGGACCATGGCCGGGTGGATCCGTTGAACCTCATCGAGACGAAGCCCGGGAACTACTCACTTCTGCTGACGGCCGGCAGCACGCCGGTCGACGCGGTGATCGAGGAGCTCGGCCACGAGCCGAACGGCTACTTCTGGGAGGGGGTCGCGCAGCTGCTGGTCCGCGCGGAGGCGCCGCACCTGCGGGGAAAGTTCGGCTACGACCCGGAGGCCGGCATGTTCTGCGCGTACGGCACGGACCGGAGCGCGCTGGAGGAGCTGGCCACGCACATGGTGCCGGTCGCGACGGACGCGGCCCGCGCCCGCCTGCTCGTCACCACGGCCGAGGCCGAGGGCTTCACCTTCGACGACTGAAGACCTACGCCGCCAGGAGCACCGCGCGCCGGTGGGCGGGCGTGGCGGCCGTGACGGTCCAGGCGAACTGGACGGAGACGCCGGGCTTGAGCGGGCCGTCGCTGCGCCACTCGAAGCGGTCCAGGTCGCCGACCGGCGTGATGGTGGCGGGCGGGTCGAGCGGGCGGTCGCCGCTCATCGAGGACAGCTCGCCGGCCACCCGCATGGCGAGGCGGCGGGGGAACTCCAGGCGCACCACGAGCTGCTTGGTGAGCCAGCGGACCTCGCGCTCGAACCAGTCGCCCCAGTGCGTCTCGGGAACGCGGTAGCCGTACTCCACCACGCCGCGCTCGCCCGGGTAGATCGGCTCGTGCAGGCCGAAGCGGCGGAACCGGATCGCGATGTCGCGGCGCCACTCGCTGACCCGCTCGACCTCCCAGGTGACCGGGCGGCCGTTGTAGCGCGCGTAGAACGCGAGGTCGCGGTCGCTGATCGGCTGCGCGGAGTAGAGCCGCTTCGCGGCCTGGTAGTCGTCCGGCGCCGCGTCCGGCGCGACGTGCGCGGGGAACCAGGTGACCGGCGCGGACGTGCGGTTGAGCAGGTGGCGGCGGATGGTGATCCGGTAGCTGCGCGAGACCTCGTCGTAGCGGACCTCGGCCTCCTCGCGCTCCACGATCAGCTCGGCCGAGCCGGGCGACGCCAGCTCGGCCTCCCGGGCGATGCCGGCGCGCCGGATCGGGTCCGCCGGGTCGCCGTGCCGCGCCTTCACGCAGAGCTTGAGCAGCTCACCGTCGGCGCCGAGCACCGCGTCCGCCCGCATCGCGAAGTTCGGCGTGGGGGCGCATCGGCCGCTGACGATGTGGCTGACGTAGGACGGGTGGAACTGCATGGCGGCCGCAAGGTCCTTGTTGGTCAGGCCGCGCGATTCTTGTAGCGTTTTCAGAGCGACTCGGAATTCCCTTTCGTCTGCCGCCTCACGCCACCCAAGATCAGTCATGACTATCCCACCTCCGACTCAGACAACGAGTATTGCCACGATTACAGGCGCGGCGCAACCCTCTATCCGAGGCGTGGTCACCCCCAGTGTCGATCACGGCCCTGACCTGGGTACATTTACGGCGTGCGGCCCCGCGATCGGCCAGGTGGCAGATTGCCTGTGGTCACAAAGGACAATCGCTGCCGGGCGCCTGGCATTTGACGACCATGCAAATCCAAACACAATTAGTTCCCCGCAATACGGACGTCACATAATCGTTATTCGGATTCCCGCCGCCGGCCACCCGGACAGCCACGGTCCACATAGGTGATCTTTCGGGCACCGCCGCCGCAAGTTTCCCGCCTGGAAGCTTCCGGGACGGTAAATGGGATTCCCATTAAACGCATCCCGCGGCCGCACGCGGTGATCAGCTGAAACGCTCGGTGGCGATCGGGATCAGGCCGTGGGTGCGGGCCTCGCGGGTGAGGTCGGTCAGGACGGTGCCGACCGTGGTGTCGTCGCCGTCGGCGAGCAGCGCGGTGAGGTCGAGCGCCCAGGCGGTGCCACCGGCCACGCGGCGCAATTCCCAGCTGAAGACATCCGCGCCGGCGCGGCGATCCCCTCGATAGGGTGCGGCCGCGTCCTTGGCGAACAGGACGCGGTAGAAGCGCTGCTCCTGGAAGCCCTCGGGCGGCGCGTCCTGGCCCAGCCGCAGCGGCGCGGACCGGGCCGCGGCCGCGAAGTCCAGGAACGCGGCGCGCAACTCCGCCTCCGGCGGGAGCGGGCCGCCGTGCGCGGCCTCCGCGCGGGCCCGGTCGACCGGCGTCACGCGCGCGAGCAGACCCGGGTCACCGCGCAGCGCCCGGCTGAACGCGGCGCAGCTCACCCAGCGCCGCGACCCGCGGTCCCAGGCGGCGGCGCGCAGGCCCACGGTCACGTGGTCGCGGTCCCGCGCGAACTCCTCGACCAGCACGGTCGTCCCGTCGAGGAGGTAATAGTCCACAGTGCCCGAGATTACCGGGCCGGGTCAGCTCTTGTGATCACCGAGGAGGCGGGTGGCGAGGACGGCGGCCTGGGTACGGCGTTCGAGGCCCAGCTTGGCGAGCACGCTGGAGACGTAGTTCTTCACCGTCTTCTCGGCCAGGAACATCTTGCCGGCGATCTCGCGGTTGGTCAGGCCCTCCGCCACGTACTCCAGGATGCGCCGCTCCTGCTCGGTCAGCGAGCGCAGCTCGTGCGGCTCCTCGACACCGGTGCGGATGCGCTCCAGCACGCGCTGGGTGACCGCGGGGTCGAGCAGCGACTGCCCCTGCGCGACCCGGCGGACGGCGTCGACCAGGTCGTTGCCGCGGATCTGCTTCAGCACGTAGCCGGACGCGCCCGCCATGATCGCGGCGAACAGCGCCTCGTCGTCCTCGTACGACGTCAGGATCAGGCCCTTGATCGAGGAGTCGACCGCGCGCACGTCCCGGCACACGTCGATGCCGCTGCCGTCCGGCAACCGCCCGTCCAGGATCATCACGTCCGGCCTCAGCGCGGGGATGCGGCGTGCCGCCTCCTGTGCCAGGCCGGACTCGCCGACGATCTCGATATCGCCCGCGGCGCCCAGCAGGTCGGCAATGCCGCGGCGCACGACCTCGTGGTCGTCGAGCAGAAAGACACGAATCACCCCTCCTTTCTACCGTGCGAAAGTTGATCGAGGGCAGGGCCGAAGGTCCCGATCAAAGAACCTGGTCTCCCGCTTCCGGCGTGGTCCGGTGCCGCGGCTCCCGCGGCCGCGGATCCGCGGATGGTGCCGTTCGGCGAAGACCCGCCCGGTGGTTGTCGGTACCGGAAGCCCGCCCCGCCGGTGGTGCCGTTCGGCGAGGACCCGCGCGGTGGCACTCAATACCGGAAGCCGGCCACCGCGGTGCGCAGCTCGCCGGAGATCCTGGCCAGGTCGCCGGCGGCGGTCTCGGTGGCGTGGGCGGCCTCGCGGGTCGCGGCCGTCACCTGGACGACCTCGCCGATCTGGCTGCTGATCCGGGAGGTGCCGCCGGCGGCACGGTTGAGGTCGGAGGTCATGCCGTTCGTGGTGGCGCTCTGCTCCTCGACCGCGGACGCGATCGTGTTCTGGTAGTCGTTGATCCGGCCGATGATCTCGCCGATGCCGGAGATCGACTCGACCGCGATGCGCGTGTCCGCCTGGATCGCCTCGATGCGGCGGCTGATCTCCTCGGTGGCCTTCGCGGTCTCCTGGGCCAGATCCTTGACCTCGCCGGCCACGACCGCGAAGCCCTTGCCGGTCTCGCCGGCGCGTGCGGCCTCGATGGTGGCGTTGAGCGCGAGCAGGTTCGTCTGACCGGCGATCGCGGTGATCGTCTTGACCACGGTGTCGATCTCGGCGGAGGACAGATCGAGCTTGGTCATCAGCTCCTCGGCCTGCGCGGCGACCCGGACCGCGTCCGCGGCGACGCCGGCCGCCTCGGTGGCGCTGACCGCGATCTCCCGGATCGCCGCGCCCATCTCCTCCGCGCCGCTGGCGACCGCGCTCACGCCGGCGGTCACCTCGCCCGCGGCCTCGTCGATCGAGCCGACCCGGCCGGACGCCTCGTCCGTGTTGCTGGAGAGCGTGCGACTGGCCTCCTGCAGGTCGGTGGAGCGTTCGGCCAGGCCGGCGCTCGCCTCGGCCAGCGTGCGTACCGCGGCCCGCATCTGGGTGTTGGCCTGTTCGACCGCGCGGGACATCCGGCCGATCTCGTCGTGGCCGCCGTCGACGGAGTGCGCGGTGAGGTCGCCGGCGGCCATGCCGGCCAGCACGGTCTCCAGCGCGGTCAGCCGGCGGACCAGGATGCGCGCGACCAGCAGCGAGAACCCGCCGGCGAGCAGCACACCGACGGCCAGCAGGATCACGATGAGGTTCCGGGCCTGCTCCGCGGCGGTGCGGGCGGCCGCGGCGGTGGCGGACGCGTGCTGCTTGGACAGGTCCTTGAGCTCGCTGAGGTGCCCCATCGCGGTGACGATGGACGGGTTGAGCGTGCTGCTGCGGAACGCCTGCCACTCCTCGGTCTTACCGGCCTTCTTCAGCGCGGAGGACTGCTGGCGCAGGTCGAGGTAGGTGGCCCAGGCGCCCTCGAACGTGTCCATCGCGGCACGCTCGTCCGCGGTGACGGTCAGCCCTTTGTACTCCTCCAGGCGCACGGTGACCTGGTCGAGGTTCTCGGTGGTCTCCTTGGCGTACGCCTCGACCTTGACCGGGTCGGTGCCGGTCAGGTTGGAGAGGCTGGCCCAGCGGGAGTGCCAGATGAGCTGCTCGATGTCCTGCACCACGCTCAGCGGCCGCAGCGCCCGGTCGTAGACGGCCTCGGCGCGGTCCGCGATCGAGTGCATGCGCACCACGCTGACGCTGCCGACGACGACGGCCACGATCAGCGCGACCGCGGCCGTCGCCAGCAGGCCGGCCCGCATACTCAAGGAGCGCATAGGGCACCCGCCTCTCGTCTCCTCCCTTTTCGGCGGCGGAGACGAGTGGCTTAGCGCACTGTGAGCACGAGTTTCGCGCGGGCGTGGGCCTGTTCGAGGTGGTCGACCGCCTCGGCCGCGGCGTCCAGCGGGTAGGTCTTCTCGACGACCGGCGTGACCGCGCCGGACTCGATCAGGTCGCGCAGCGCGTCCAGGTAGGCGGCGCGCGGCACGATCTCCAGCGGCAGCAGGCGTTGCGGCCGGGCCGCGCGGGCCAGCAGGCGCCCCTGCAGCTGGATGCCCATCGGCCCGAACACGCTGCCACCCTCGAACACGCCGCCGCCGGCCAGCAGCAGCGTGCCGACCGGCGTGAGCGCGCGCCGGCAGTCGGCGAGCGTGCGGCGGGCGGTCAGGTCGAAGATGACGTCCCAGTGCCGGCCGAGCGCGGCGAAGTCCGTCTGGGTGTAGTCGATGACCTCGGTCGCGCCGAGCGAGGAGACCAGCTCGACGTTGCGGGTGCTGCACACGCCGGTGACCTCCGCACCGGCCGCGGCCGCGATCTGCACCGCGAACGTGCCGACGCCACCGGACGCGCCGTTGATCAGCACGCGCTGCCCCGGGCGCACACCGGCGAGGTCCCGCAGCCCGTAGAGCGCGGTGCTACCCGCCAGCGGCACGGCCGCGGCCTGCGCGAACGTCAGGTTGACCGGCTTGGTGGCGAGGCTTGCGGCGGCGATCACCGCGTACTCCGCGAAGCCGCCGCCCGCGTTGCCGAGGTCGCCGTAGACCTCGTCGCCGGGCCGGAACCGGGACACCTCCGCGCCCACCGACTCGACCACGCCGGCGATGTCCCGCCCGCGGATCGGGTGCTTCGGCCCGCGGCGGCCGAAGATGTCCGGGCTGGCCACCCGTGCGATCCACGGGTCGCCGCGCATGATGTGCCAGTCCGCGGCGTTGACCGCGGCCGCGTGGACACGGACGAGAACGTCGCCGGGGCCGGCCGCGGGCGTCGCGACCTCCCCGACCTCGAGCACGGCGGGAGCGGCTCCGTACCGCTGCTGCACGATGGCCTTCATACCTCCGACGGTAGAAAGGGCCGCGCGCCGGGTCATCCGGGGAAGCACTGAGAAGCACACAGGGATTTCCCAGAACCTCTGCCGGAACCCTCAGGGAGCGCTGTCAGGGTGGACCGGCGGGCTGATGGCCACGGAGCGGGTGTCCGGCACGCTCGGGGCGTACCGATGGATGGGTTGGGTTGTCATGTCTGGTGTGGTGTGTCGCGGGCGGGATGCGTGACGGATGGAGAAGCTGCTCGTGGTGGATGACGAGCCGACCGTGCGGGAGCTGCTGGCCGCGACGCTGCGGTTCGCGGGGTTCGGCGTGAGGTCGGCCGCGACCGCGGGCGAGGCGCTGGACCTGGCCCGGCGGGAGCCGCCCGATCTGGTGCTGCTCGACGTGATGCTGCCGGATCTGGACGGGTTCGAGGTGGTGCGGCGGCTGCGGGAGGGTGGCGCGCGCGTCCCGGTGCTGTTCCTGACCGCCCGGGACGCGCCCGCGGACAAGGTGCACGGGCTGACGCTGGGCGGCGACGACTACGTGACGAAGCCGTTCGACCTGCAGGAGCTGATCGCGCGGATCCGGGCGGTGCTGCGCCGCACCGGCGGGTCCGCGGAGGACACGCTGACCGCGGGCGATCTGGCGCTGGACCCGGCCGGGATGCTGGTCACGCTGCGGGGTGAGCCGGTGCGGCTGTCGCCGACCGAGTTCCGGCTGCTGCACCACCTGATGCGCAACGCGGGCCGGATGCTGACGAAGGCGGAGATCCTCACGGACGTCTGGCGGTACGACTTCGGCGGCGAGACCAGCATCGTCGACACCTACATCAGCTACCTGCGCCGCAAGGTCGACACCGGTCCGGAGAAGCTGATCCACACCGTGCACGGCTCCGGGTTCGTGCTGCGCAGGCCGCGGTCATGAGCCTGCGCGCGCGGCTGCTGGCGATCTGCCTGGTGCTGCTCACGGCCGGGCTGCTGGTCTCGGACGCGGTGGCGGTCGGCTACCTGCGCGGCCACCTGGTCGACCGGGTGGACTCGCAGTTGCGGCTGCTGTCCGCGGTCGCGCGGATAGCGCCTCCTGGTCTCTCCGGCGAGGTGTTCACGGACCGGCTGGACATGGTCTCGGAGGTGCGGATCGAGTTCTCCACCGCGTATGCCGGCCCGTTCGACACGCCCTACGACAACGGCGACCGGCGGGTGGTGTGGGCGCCGCGCGCGGACGGGACCGGGAGCGTGGGCGTGTCCGCCCGGCTGGACGAGGTGGACGGCGCGGTACGGCGGATGTGGCTGGTCACCGGCGGGACAGCGCTGCTGGTCCTGGCCGTGCTGGCCGTCGCCGGCCGGTTCGCCGTACACGCCGGGCTGCGGCCGTTGCGTCGCATCGAGTCGACCGCGGCGGCGATCGCGGGCGGGGATCTCAGTCACCGCGTGCCGGTGCTGGCGCCGCCGCGGACCGAGGTCGGGCGGCTCGCCGCGTCGCTGAACGTGATGCTGGAGCAGCTGGCGGCCGCGTTCGACGCGCGGGCCCGTTCGGAGGAGCGGATGCGCGCGTTCCTCGGCGACGTCAGCCACGAGCTGCGCACGCCGTTGTTCGGGATCCGGGGTTTCACCGAGCTGTACCGGATGGGCGGCGTGGACATCGACCGGACCATCACGCACATCCGGCGTGAGACGTCCCGGCTGGCCGGGCTGGCCGAGGATCTGCTGCTGCTGACCCGGTTGGAGGAGCCGGGCGTGCTGCAGGTGTCGCCGATGGACCTGCGGACCGTGGCCGCGGACGCGTACCTGGAGGTGCGGGCGCTGGATCCGTCGCGTCCGGTCACGCTGACCGGCCTCGCTTCCGAGGGCGCGCCCGGCAGTGCGCCGGTGATCGGGGACGAGTCGCGCCTCCGGCAGGTGGTGACGAACCTGATCGGCAACGCGGTCACGCACACGCCGGCCGGGACGCCGGTGCGGATCGGCGTGGGTGCCGTCGACGGGTTCGCGGTGCTGGAGGTCGCGGACTCCGGTCCCGGGCTCTCCCCGGCGCAGGCCGCGCGCGTGTTCGAGCGTTTCTACCGCGTCACGCCGGCCGGTGGGACCGGGCTCGGGCTGTCGATCGTGCGGTCGCTGGTGGAGGCGCACGGCGGGGAGGTGACGGTGCGGTCCGCGCCGGGTCAGGGGGCGGTGTTCCGGGTGTCGCTGCCGCGTAACTGAGATGATCCGCCACCGGTTCGTCGCACTATCCGTTCGCGGACGTTCCGGCGGCCTACCGTGGTCGCATGAAGATCCAGTCCAACGCCGTGACCAGGGGTTTCGTCTCGCGTTTCAACGGGTGCGTGCTGTCGCTGTACGCGTCGCCGCGCCTGGGGCGTCTGGTGCGGCGCCGGCTGACCGTGCTCACCTACACCGGGCCGAGGTCCGGGCGCACGTTCAGCTTCCCGGTCGGCTACCGGCGTACCGGCGACACGGTCCGCATCGACGTCATGATGCCGGACACCAAGGGCTGGTGGCGCGCGTTCCTCGGCGCGGGCGGCCCGTTGACGCTGCGCCTGGACGGCACGGAGGTCCCCGGCCACGCCGTCGCCCACCGCGCCTCGCCGGACCGGGTGGTCGTCACGGTGACGACCACCCGTTGAGTCCTTCTAGCCGAGCGTGATCGTCACGTCGTCGATCACGCCGCCGAACGCGGTCTGCTTGGCGTTCAGGTTCTGCGCGCCGACGCGCAGCGGCAGGTTGTTGCTGATGCTGACGTCGGCCGGCACCGCGACCGCGCCCCGGTTCTGGCCGTCGACCCAGATGATCAGCTGGCTGGCGGTCCGCTGGCACGTCACGGTGTGGTACTTGTTGTCCAGCACACCGGCCGTCGACTTGGCGATGTACCGCTTCGCGCCCTTACCCGCGCCCGCGATCACGCACGACGGCAGCTTCTTCTTGCCGCCGATCTGCAGCTTCCACTGCCCCTGCGCGTCCGCGACGCCCTTCTGCAGCAGGTTCGACTCGCTGCCCACCGCCGCGGCGGTGGCCGCCAGCGTCAGGCCGTACGTGAACGGCTTGGTCCCCGGGTCCAGGTCCGGGTCGTCCGACCCTTCGAGCAGCACCCGCGGGCACTTCTCCGCCTTCTCCGCGCACCGCGCCGGGAACGCGAGCGCCCGCCCGTCACCGCGGTTGATGAACTTGACCGCGCCCCCGTCCGCCGCCCGCATCTTCAGCGCGACCCCGCGCCCGGACAGGTCGTTCACGCTCGTCGTGGCCGTCCCGTCGAACGAGTACTTCGCAACGATCGTGCCGGTGGCCGGCGCCGCCACCGGTGCCGCCACCGCGGCCGTCGCCGGCGCCAGCACCACAGCGGCCGCCACCAGCATCGTGGAAAATGTCTTCTTCATGGCCGCGAGAGTAGTTAGCCCGCCTTTGCCCGGAAAGCAGACTCTCCGTCCCCAAAAGGACGATAAAAAGACTGATTTGGTACGCAACCTCCGCGCGCAATCGGCCCCACCTGGACATTTGGGTATTGCGACACCGGCGTGGCCGCAGATATGTCTTCCCGGATCGCCTGCGTATCGTGGACGGCGAGACGACCAGCCGAGCGGGTGGAGGTATGGCCGCGATGAGTGTGGCTGTCATCGGGCACGTCGGTCCCTGGAGCGAGATCGAGTACCTGGCCCTCGGTGAGACCGCGGACCGAATTGAGTTGATCGATGGAAGCCTGTTGGTGAGCCCCGCTCCGAGCAAGCGCCACCAGCACCTCTCCCGTCGCCTCGCCGCGGCGTTGGAGGACGCCGCCTCGGGCCTCTGGGTCTTCGAGGCCGTCAACCTCCGCCTGCGCAGCGACCGTATCGTCATCCCGGACCTCGTGGTCGCGGACACCGACGACGAGGGCGTGGTCGTGGAGGCCGGCGAGACGGTCCTGGTCGGGGAGGTGGTCTCCCCCGGCAACGCCGCCGCGGATCGCCTGGTCAAGATGCAGCTGTACGCGGCCGCTGGTATCGCCTGGTACCTCCTGGTCGAGCAGCCCCAGGACGAGGTCGTGCTGCGCCTGTACCGGCTGGACGGCGAGCACTACGTCGAGCATGCCGTGGCGCAGTTCGGCGAGACGCTGACCACGGACGAGCCGTTCCCCATGGCTATCGATACGAGCGCGCTGCTGTCCCGCTCCCACCGATAGCGCCGGCAGAGGGGTCACATGACGGCGGCGTCCTCGGCCAGCAGGCAGACCGCGACCAGCCGGAGCAGGTGCCAGTCGGCCGCGAGCCAGTCCATGGCGGCGACGTGGGCGCCGCCGGGGTCGGGGAGGAAGCGGCCGGCGCGGCGGGCGGCGGCGGCGATGGAGCGGCCGTAGGCGGCCAGGGACGGGGCGTCGATGGCGCGGGCGGCGCCACGGAGGGATTCGCGGACGGCGGCGGCGTGCTGATCCACCGCTGCGAGCACGCCCACGTTGGCGTACGCGGCGGTGATGCCGTCGACGCCGACACGGGCCATGATCTCGTCCAGGAAGAGCAGGTCGGCGTTGAGCAGGAGCTCGGCGTCGAGGCCCTGGGCGGTCACGGCGGGGATCTCGTTGTTCATGCGCGCAACGTTAGGCAGTAAACACGCGGAGTGGTAGACCGGTAACTGAATGACAACCAACTGCACCCGACCCGGCTACCGCAGGGGGCCGGAAGTGCTTGAAAGCGGACAAAGCCTATGACGCACCGCCCAGGAGATGCTTCAGGGCGCGCCGCACGAGGTCGTCCCGGGATGCGGCGGCGAGACCCTCCAGGCCGAAGCCGAGGTAGACCGTGGCCGGGGTGGTGACGATGCTGCCCTCGGCGAACGGCGGGGCGGTCCGGGTCCACGGGACCGGGCCCTCGGCGCGCCAGCCGCCGAGGTCCGTCTCGAACGACGTGGCGGCGGCGGGCACGCCGGAGACCTGGAACGAGGCGTCGTCGATGAAGACGCCGAGGCCGTTGGTGCCCCAGTCGGTCACGTAGGTGATCGAGACCTCGACGGTGGAGCCGGCGTAGGCGGACAGGTCGAACGACCAGTCCTGCCAGCCGCCGGACGAGCCGGTCGCGGCGTTCCAGCGGCCCGTCGTACCCACGGAGGTACAGCCGGATCCGCTGCGCGTCTGGTAGCGGGTGAGGAACGGGTGCAGGCCGGCCAGGTCGGCGGGGCAGCTCTCGCCGGGTGCGGTGCTGGTCCGGCCGCCGGCCTCGGGCAGCGTGGTCCAGTCGTCCTGGCCGGCGCGGTGCGCCTCGACGATCAGGAAGTCCCAGTTCT
The DNA here is from genome assembly GCF_000717135.1 of Catenuloplanes japonicus. Taxonomy (GTDB): domain Bacteria; phylum Actinomycetota; class Actinomycetes; order Mycobacteriales; family Micromonosporaceae; genus Catenuloplanes; species Catenuloplanes japonicus. The sequence continues at coordinate 277,247 of NZ_JNXY01000001.1, read as the reverse complement.
TCTCCGTGTCGTGGGAGACCGCGAACCGCAGCGACGCGGCCGCGTCCGCCGGGACCGCGAGCGTGCTGGTCAGCCGCTTGTAGGCGCTGCTGGTCTCGCCGGACCACACGTAGTTCGCGCCGGTGCGCGGTGCGTAGGGCGCGGGGCCGGTACGCGCCCAGCCGCCGGCGATCCGGGAGCCGCCCCGGGAGCCGCTCCGGGTGACGAAGGACGCGGTGTGTTTCTGCCCGGCGTCGAGCGTGCCGGACCAGCCGGCGAACCCGCCCGTGCCGGTGAGCGCGTGTGGCGCGCGGGTCGCGCCGTCGGTGCCGCCGTCGTTGAGATACCTGTCCGCGCCGAGCCAGTACTGCGGGAAGTCGTTGACCAGGCCGAGGCAGCTCGCGGCGGCCGCGTCCTGGCACTCCGGCGGTCCGGACGGGCGGTAGACGACGCCGCCGTTGAGCGACTGCGGGTAGAGCGCGTTCTGGCCGCCGACCAGCAGCTTCCCGCCCTCGTTGAGGTAGTCGCGGACGGCGAGCTCGGTGGCGGACGCGGCGGCGGTGACGGTGCCGACCGGCTGGCCCTTGTCGCGCGGGATGCTGTCGTCGCCGGTCTCCCAGACGACGGCGCGGTAGTGGGACAGCACGCCGAGCGGGTGCGGCGCGGTCCGGCCGTGCGTGTCGAGGTCGTAGACGTCGGTGGAGTACCCGGCCGCGCGGACGGACGCGGCGTGCAGCTCGGCGTACCGGGCGGAGGTGCCGGGCTGCTCGGGGGCGGTGCCGGTGACGTCCTCGGCCGCGAGGATCAGCACGTCACCGCCGATGTCGTCCGCGACGGTGTAGGTGAAGCGCGGCGCGACCACGGCCCTGCCGTCGCCGGCGAGGCCGGTGAACCAGACCTCGACGCGGTCGCCGGGGCGCTGCGCGGGCACGGTGGCGCGGAACTCGGCGTAGTAGTCGGTGCCGTCCGTGCCGTAGCGGGTGCCGCCGTTCCACTGCCGGGCGGGCGCGCGCCGGGGCGTACCCCCGTTGATCGTGTATTGCATGTCCAGCCGGCGCAGCGCGCGGCGGGCGACGACGGCGACCTGCTGGGAGGTGCCGTAGGAGACGTCGAACGGGTCGGCGGCGAAGTCGGGCGCGGTGCGGCCGAGCACGGAGACCGGGTGCGACGGGTCCTTGGCGGAGGCCGCGACGGACATCGCGAACGGGAGATTCTTCGTGAACTCGGCCTGGATCAGCGCCTCGTCGTCGGGGAACGTGAACTCGCTGGCACAGTCCTCGGACTTCCAGCGATCATCGGGTACGGAGTCGGCCGCGCTCGCGCAGGTCGACATCTCCGGCGTGAACCCCAGCGTGCCGTACTTCTCCGCCGCGTGCGAGTCCGTGTCGCCGTTGGTCGTGTAGAGCTCGGCGGCCAGGTCGGGGTCGTACCCGGCGACGGCCGGGTGTGCGTCGTCGCCGGCCAGCGCCTGGTAGATGACGTCGTCCGGGGAGGGCGTGGCGACCTGCCAGCCGACGCCGTAGAGCAGCAGCTGCGCGGCCGAGTGGTAGTTGATGAAGAACTCGAAGCCGACGCGGGCGAACAGCGCGTCCAGCGCGCGGGTCTCCGGCTCGGACTGCGCGGCGGTACCACGGTAGGTCTCGGCGGCCGGGTCCTTGGAGGAGCCCTCGTCGTCGTAGCCCCACCGGTAGCCGAAATTACGGTTCAGGTCGACGCCGTCGCCGGTGGTGATCTTCCCGTCGCCGTCGTTGTCGCGGAGGTTCTTGCGCCAGAGCCGGTTACCCTCGGTGAACGTGTGGTCGTAGCCGTCCGGGTTCGCGACCGGCAGGAACCACAGCTCCGTGGTGTCGAGCAGGCGGGTGATCTGCGGATCCGTGCCGTACCCGGCGAGCACGTGGTGGTAGAGCCGCCGGACCATCTCCGGCGTGATCCACTCCCGTGCGTGCTGGGCACCGGCGTAGAGCACGGACGGGCGCTTGCCGTCCGGCACGGTGCGCGCCTGCCGGGTGACCTTGACCGCGATGATCGGTTTGCCCTGGAGGGTACGGCCGATCGTGGCGACCTTGGTCAGCTCCGGGTAGCGGGCCGCGGTGGCGGTCAACTCGTCGCGCAGGCCGCCCGGCTCGCTGTAGGAGCGGTAGGCGGTCCAGCCGGCGCGGGCCTGCGCGCGCAGCGTCTCCGAGGCGGACTCGCCGCGGACCGTTCTCGGCGTGAGCCGCAGGCCCTGGCCGGCGAGCTTGGCGGCCTGCCGCGGGGAGAGCACGACCTCGACCTCGCCGGCGTGGCCGGTGTCCACGCCGAGCGCGCGCAGGCGCCCGACCTGGTCCGGCGTGACCGTGCCGGTGTAGACCTCGAGGTGGCCGGTCGTGCTCCGCGCGTGCGCCGGCAGGGCCGGTGCGAGCGCCGCGGCCAGCACGAGCACCGCTGCTGCCGCTGCCCTCATCGCGTACCCCCGTGATCGTCGCTGTTGATCGTCTAACGACCGGGGTGCGATCAGGAAAGCGGGTTCACCCCCTTGATCGACAGGACGTGCCAGGCGGTCGCGGCGACGTGGCGGCTCGGGTAGTAGCCGGAGTCGGCGAACCCGACGTGCAGCGGGCTGGACGCGGCGACCACCCCGGACCTCTCCGGCAGCGCGCGTCCGGCCGCGGTCTGCCCGGTGCCCAGCTCGGTCTGCGCGTCCGTGATCGGGTCGCGTTCGCGCAGCGCACGGCGGGGTTCGCCGGCGGCCCGGAGCGCGACCGCGTACTGCGCGGTGCCCTCGAACCAGACCGCCTGCGGATCCGGCGCGGGCAGGCCCTCCTCGATCGGCCGGCCCGGGTCCGCCTCGGGGCTGCCGGTGCTGACCGTGATGCCGCGGTAGTGCTGCCGGCCGGTGAGCGCGCTGTTCGGCGCGTCCGGCGTGTCCGCGACGCGCAGCCGGCAGTCGACGAACGCGAGCGCGCCCCGGTGCCGTTCGTCACGCAGCGCGAGCCACGGGTGGGTCTGCGCCTCCAGCGTGCGGGCGCCGTCGTCCCTGGTCTCGCCGTCCGGCGACCCGGCGGAGAAGCAGCACTCCTCGTCGCCGACGATCCAGGCCCGTTCGACGAAGCGGCGCGCGTTGTCCTGCTCCTTCGTCCAGTTGAGCCGCGAGAAGAGGGTGTAGAGGTCGGCGTTGTGGACGGTGGACTGCGCTGTCGTCGGTGCGCCCTGCCGGTTCCGGCCGAGCGTGTAACCACCCAGCGGGCCGGGCGAGGCGGCCTCGTCGCGGACCCACGCGGCCAGCGCGGTCGCGCCCTCGAGGTAGCGCTGGTCGCGGGTGCGCCGGTGCAGCGCCAGCAGCGCGAGCCCGGCCCAGGCCTGGTCGCCGGTGTAGGCCGCGGTGAAGCGGAACGGCCCGCCCGCGTCGACCGTGCCGTCCGGGCCGGTGAAGCCGTGGTCCCAGCCGCGCTCACCACGCCGGTACGGCCCGGCCGCGTAGGCCTGGCGCAGCGGCCCGGTCCCCCACTCCGGGTCGTGCGTGCGCGCGTGCAGCAGACCGTCCCCGATCGCGCGGGCGCGTCTGAGGTCACCCAGCACGAGGTACGCGAGGATGGCGAGCGCGGCGTCGTACGTGAACGCGGTGCTCATCAGACCGACCTGATCGGAGTACGACTGCGGAAGCCGCGGACCGTCGCCGTCGTGGACGTCGGTCATCGCGTCCAGGAAGCGCCCGGCCTGCACCCACGGCACGTTCGCCCGCGCCTGTTCGGCCGGTAACGCGGCCGCCACCAGCCCTCCCGCCGCGGCTTTGAGCAACACGCGACGACCACCGACTGACACCATGGAGAAACCCCCGTATCTCCGCCCTTTATGCACCTTTTACCCGACGGCTGCACGACAGAAGGCGCGCCACGCCGCCCGGCGTTGAATAGTTGCTTTCCAGCAAGTATCTTTCTGCGCGGGAGGGGATTATTCGTGCGCGAACACCGGGCCGCTCTAGGGAGTGGCCTCACGGAACGCTTCGAGGCCGCGGCGCAGTGCCGCACGGTCCTCGGGCGTCATCCGGGACAACACCTGGGCCAGCCGCTCCCGCCGCCGGCTCCGTACCTCGCCGAGCAGGCGACGGCCGGAGTCGGACAACCGCACCAGCACCTCACGCCGGTCCTCGTCGGACTGGCGGCGCTCCAGCAGACCGGCCGCGACCAGCCGGTCACACAGCCGGCTCGCGGAGGAGATCACCACGCCGAGACGGTCGGCCAGGCCGCGCAGATTGATGCCGCCGGGCAGCTCCGCCAGCGTCAGCAGTGCCCGCAGCTGCGACGCGGACAGCCGCTGGGGCAGATCGTCGTCGTACGCGGCCAGCAACCCGTCCGCCGCCGCGTCGATGGCGGCGGCGTCCGGGACACGGTCGGCACCCATGGTGCAGGCAAGACTATCCTCGTTCGCCCTCGGGAGGCATGATGCACGACCGCCTGATCGGGGCCCAGCGGGCGCTGATGTCGGCGCCCGCCCACCAGATCGTCGAACACCTCGCCGAGTTCCTGGCGAAGGAGTACACGATCACCGCGTTCGAGCTGTTCCAGGTCGACTACCGGCTCAGCGAGCTGGTGCCGCTGGACGGCGGCCCGGCCGTCACCCACCCGGGCACGCCTGCCTGGCGCGCGTTCGACCACCTGGCCGAGGTCGTGGACGGCACCGCGCTGTGGCTGCCGGTCGCGGTCCGCGGCGACCGGCTCGGCGTCGTGCGCCTCACGCCGGTACCCGCCGACCCGGACCTCCGAGCCGAGCTGTCCGAGATCGCCGACCTGCTCGCGCACGCGCTGGCCGGGGCGCGCGAGGGCACCGACCGGTACGCGGTCGCCGCCCGCACCAAACGGCTCACGCTCGCGGCCGAGATGCAGTGGGGGCTGCTCCCCGGCCGGGCCAGGACCGGTCCGGCGTTCGCGCTGGCCGGGCAGCTCGAGCCGGCGTACGCGGTGCGCGGCGACACGTTCGACTGGTCCGACGACCCGGACCGCCTGCAGGTCGTCGTGGCCAACGGGCACGGCGAGGGCGTCGCCGCCGCCACGCTCACCTGCCTGGCGCTGAACGCGCTGCGCAACGCGCGCCGCGCCGGCCTGGACATCGCGGACCAGGCCATGCTCGCCGACCAGGCGATCTACTCGTACCACCGGGGCACGCTGCACATCGACGCGCTGCTGCTCGACCTGGACCTGACCACCGGCGTCGTCACCGCCGTCGACGCCGGCTCCCCCCGCCTGATGCGCCTGCGCGACGGCGAGATCAGCCCGATCACGCTGGACGCACAGGACCCGCTCGGCATGTTCGACGGCACCATGTACGCCACCCAGACGTTCACGCTCGCCCCCGGCGACCGCCTCTTCGTCGTCAGTGACGGCATCGTCGACGCCACCGCCCGCGGCGTCCGCTACGGCGAGAGCCTGCTCGACCGCTTCCTCACCCGCAGCGGCGCGCTCTCCCCGCTGGCCGCCGTCCGTTCCGTCATCGGCGACCTGCGTGCCTTCATCGGCGGCGAGATGATCGACGACGCCGTGGCGGTGTGCCTGGACTGGACGCCGCCCCACTCAGGAGACACCCGAGGCTGACCATGACCGACCTGGTGCTGCGGCAGAGCGGCCGCCCCGACGAGCTGACCATCCACGTGGCCGGCGAGATCGACGGCGCCACCGCGCCCACCCTCGAGCAGGCCCTCCTGAAGGCCCTGGCCTCCGCCCCACGCCGCCTGCTCATCGACGCCGCCGAGGTAACCTTCTGCGATTCGCGGGGAATCGCCGCTTTCGTCGCCGCCTGGCGCGCCGCCACCACCACCTCCCTGTCCCTGCGCCCCAGCCCCCGCCTCCGCCGCGTCCTCACCCTCTCCGGCATCGACACCCTGCTGGACCTGATCTGACCCGCCTTCCAGCGCGCGTCGCGCGCGCAGACCTCGCGATCCCTCTCGCCCGTCGATTCGCCCGCGCGCACACCGGATCTGGGCTGAGGCGAGGCCGAGACCATGACCGGAACCAGGCCGGGACCAGAACCAAGACGGGACCGGGACCGAGACCGAGAGAATTGAGGGGGTCGCGGAACCAGAGTCGCCCCGCCTACCGGACCGGCGGCGAATCTCGCGTGCTCTTCCGGAACCACCGCGAAACCGGCTCCGATCGGGGCTCGGAAGCGGAGCGCCAGCGGAGTCTTCCGATCCCCGGAGGTTTGCCCGCGGGAGCACACGGACCGCAACCACGCCGGAAGCGGGAAAATCAAAGATTTTCAGCCTTTATAACCCCGCCGCGTCACCAGCAGCAGCACCAGCCCGCACGCGCACAACCCCGCGCACATCGGGTACGCCCACCGCACCCCGACCGCCGTCGCCACTCCCAGCAGCGGCCCTGCCAGTACCGCCCCGATCGTGTACGTATTGCTGTAGAGCGTCGTCGCGCGTCCCGGTTCGCGCGGCAGCATGTCCTGCACGTAGGAGATTCCGATCCCGGTCACCGCCGCGATGTAGCCCGCGTTCAGCATCTGCCCCGCCAGGAGCATCCACACCTGGGACGCGAGCCCGGCCAGCCCGTAGTACAGCATCCCGAGCACCGCCCCGCCGAGTACCAGCCCGCGCAGCGGCAGCCGGGTGGCCAGTGCCCCCGACGCCAGCATCAGCGGGATCTCCAGCGCCGCGCACAGCCCCAGGATCAGCCCGGAGTCGCGCGTCACCCCGTGCAGATCGTTGATCACGAAGAGCGGCAGCGCCTGCAGGCCGAGCGTCAGCGGCGTCTGCAGCAGCGTGAATCCCATGATCGTCACGGCCAGGACCCAGCCGGGCGCGTTCTCCCTGAGCGGCGGCGGCGAGTCGGGCAGGACGCCGACCGGCAGCGCCTCCGGAGCAGGCCCGGCGGCGACCGGAGCAGCAGCGGACGGCACCGGCGGCGGCTCCGCGAGCCAGGCCAGCGCCACCAGCGTCGCCGCCGCGAACGCGGCCGCGGCCAGCAGGTACACCCAGCGGAACCCGCCCACCGACTGCACCACCGCCGCGATCGGCGGCCCGCCCACCCACGCGGCCGAGTAGAGCGTGCGCAGCGTGCTGATCGCCATCGCCGAGCGTCCGGAGTCCACCCGCGCGAGTGCCTGCCGCGCATAGGCGAACGACTGCGGGAACGTGGTCTGCGCGAACGCGGTCACGGTCACCGCGAGCAGGAGCAGGAACCAGAAGTCGCGGACGTACGCCGTGGCCGCCATGCCCGCGGCGCCGGCCGCACCGGTCGCGACCAGCAGGATCCGGCGGATCGGGTACCGGTCGGACAGCCGCCCGACGACGGTGGAGACGGCCACGGACGCGAGCGGCGACGCGACCAGGAACATGGTGATCTGGGCCGGGCTGGCCTGGACCTCGGTGCTGAGGAAGAGCGAGAGCAGTGGTGAGAAGACGGCTCCGGACAGGCCGGCCGCCACGCAGATGACGGCGAGTGGCAGCAGGAGCCGACGCAGAGCACCAAGATCACTCAACACCGGGCCAGGCTACGCCCTGCGATCTCAGCCCGCCGGAGGGTAGGGGGTCACCACCCCACACTCGCGGCGCGGCGCGGCGTGCAGGCGCCGCCGGACAGCTGGTGCTCGGCGAGCAGGCCGTCGACCACGGCGGTGATCAGTGCGACCAGGTCGGGCGGTGGCGGGGCGAGTCCGTCGCGGTGGGCGAGCGTCCCGGGGATGGGCCGCAGCGGTACGACGAACGGGTGGATGCCGCGCGCGATCAGCCGCTGTGCGCCGATGATCAGGTCTTCCGGGCGGTCGCCGAGGCCGACGATCAGGCAGGTGGAGACGCGGTTGCGGCCGAAGACGCGCACCGCGTGCTCCCAGGCGGCCTCGTACTGGGCGAGCGGGACCTTGGCCTTGCCGGGCAGCCAGCGGCGGCGCAGGCGGTCGTCGAGCGTGTCGACGTTCATGCCGATCGCGGTGGTCCCGGCCTCGCGCAGCAGCCCGAGCGCGGACAGGTCGGCCGGCGGCTCGCAGGTGACCTGGATCGGGACGGCCGGGCCGATCGCGGCGCGGATGGCGCGCACGCAGCGGGCGAGGTAGCGGGCGCCACGGTCCGGGCCGGAGGAGGTGCCGGTGGTGAGCGAGACCGCGCGGGCGCCGTCGAGCAGCACGGCCGCGCGGACGACCTCGGCGAGCTGGGCCGGGCGTTTGACCCGCAGTGTGCCGTCGGCCTGTTCGATGGCGCAGAACCGGCAGCGCTGGGATTCGTCGTAGCGCACGCAGGTCTGCACGACCGTCGCCGTGACCAGGCCGGGCTCGGGCAGACGGGCGATGCGGTGGTAGGGGACGCCGTCGGCGGTGACGAGGCCGTAGAAGCGCGGGACCGGTAGGTCGGCCATACCGGAATCTTCGACGGTGACCGATCTCTGCCCGGTTTCGCCGGGAAGGCGCGCCGGTTAAGCCCGGCTCACGTCCACTGTGGCCTCCCGGTGAGGGGAGGCCACCAGGTCGCAGGTCAGGGCAACTCGTCCTCGCGTGGTTTGCGCACCACGTCCTCGTACCGCCGATGGCTTGCGCCGTAGATGGCGAAGTTCAGGCGCGCCTCTTCGAGGCTGAGCTCCCCGTTCGGGCCGCCCTTGACGGTTTTCGCGTCCTGGTCGGTCGAACCGTCTTCTGTCCAGAAACACACCGGGCACGTTCCGCCCCCGGTTCGGTATCCGCAACACGCGCACGGGCTGACTACAAACTGCTCCACCCCGGTTACCTTGCCATGCCTCCCCCGGCGCGGGTAGACCGAGGTTGCCACCGGAAGAAGCGCGTGGACAGAGAGTTCCACGCAGGAGTATCCGGAGCCGTGGCCAGCGCGGATGGGTCCGTTCACCCGTCCAATTCCTGTGATACAGGTCACAACTGTGCGTGAGCTGTACGTATGTGGATCTCGCCGAATCAGGTCGAACCATCCGGGCACCCGACCCCGTACTCATGGGCGCCTCGCTAAAACACTCACCCGCCGCCATTACCGCGGCGGCGGAACCGAAGGAACTGACGATGCCTCGATTCGCTCTCTCCCGCCGCAAGGTGCTGATCGGCGCCGGTACCGCAACCGTCGGAATCGGCACCGCCGCCGTGGCCGGATTCGCCGCCGCCCGGGAGAACGGCTCCGACAACGGTGACGCGATCGTCGTCCAGGTGGTCAACGCCAAGAACGGCGAACTCGCCATCTTCGTCGGCGACCGCGTCGTCCAGGTGAAGGACAAGGGTCTCGCCTCCGACCTGGTCAAGGCCTCCAAGAAAAAGTAGTCGCACCCCCTCTCACACTTCTCCCGACTCGAAGAGGTAAACAGCATGTCTTCGCACCGCGAGGCCCCCGAGATCTCGAAAGACCCGGTCGCCGACAGCACCGACCTGTACGCGTTCGTCAGCCCGGACAAGCCGGACACCGTGACGATTATCGCGAACTACCTGCCGCTGCAGGTCCCGTCCGGTGGCCCGAACTTCTTCGAGTTCGGTGACGACGTGCTCTACGAGATCCACATCGACAACAATGGCGATGCCAAGGCCGACGTCACGTACCAATTCCGGTTCCGGACCGAGATCACGAACGACAAGACGTTCCTCTACAACACCGGGCCGATCGAGACACTCGACGACGCCGACTGGAACCGCAAGCAGTTCTACACGGTCACCTGCGTCGACATGCACGGCAAGGCCACGATCGTCGGCAAGGACATCCCCTGCCCGCCGTGCAACATCGGCCCGTCGTCCACGCCGGACTACGCCAAGCTCGCCAAGGACGCGGTCTACAAGCTGGAGAGCGGCGCGCGCGTCTTCGCCGGCCAGCGCGCGGACGGCTTCTTCGTCGACCTCGGCGCCATCTTCGACCTGGGCACGCTGCGGCCGTTCCAGAACCTGCACCTCACCGGCAAGAACATCTTCGACGCCCCCGGTGACGGCGTGAACGCGCTCGACAAGACGAACGTGCACAGCATCGCGCTGCAGCTCCCGCTCTCCTCGGTCACCCAGGGCGGCAAGAAGTACAAGTACAACGAGGCCGCCGCGACGATCGGCGTGTGGACCACCGCCAGCCGCCGCCAGGTCCGCGTGCTGCACGGCAACAAGGGCAACGACCTCGACCTCGGCCCGACCGTGCAGGTCTCCCGGCTCGGCAACCCGCTGTTCAACGAGGTCATCGTGCCGATGGCGCAGAAGGACACGTTCAACGCGCTGGAGCCCACCGAGGACAAGCGCTTCGCCGAGTTCGTCGCCCGGCCCGAGCTCGCCACGCTGCTGCCGGTCCTCTACCCGGACGTCTTCCCGAACCTGGAGAAGCTCGTCGCGGACAAGACCGACCGCGCCGACCTGCTCGCGATCCTGCTCACCGGCATCCCCGAGGGCATCATCGACGGCTTCACGAACTTCACCGGCGAGACCCAGGCCGACATGCTGCGCCTCAACACCGCGATCCCGCCGACCGCGGAGCCCAACGCGTTCGGCCTGGTCGCCGGCGACGCGGCCGGCTGGCCCAACGGCCGCCGCCCCGAGGACGACGTGGTCGGCATCGCGCTGCGCGCGGTCGCGGGCGCCACGTTCCCGCTGATCGACAAGGACTTCACGCCGGACGAGGCGACCGGCCTGCTGGAGCAGGGCATCACGGCGAAGGACGTGACGGCGGGGTTCCTCGGCCACTTCCCGTACCTGGGCCTGCCGTACGACGGCTTCAACAACCCGTCCTGATCCGGTCCACACAGGAGGTCTTGCTATGCACACGCACCACCACCACAACTACGGCACCTCCGAGACCGGCAGCGTCATGCTCGACATCGGCCGGGACACCGGCGCGCTGGTCATCTACACCGGCCCGGAGCAGCAGGGCCTGGAGATCGAGATCAGCCCGCTGGACATGATCCCGGCGCAGCGCACGCACGTCGCGGTCCGCGAACGCCTGATCAACCAGGGCAAGCTCTACTGCGCGGTCTACCCGAGCCTGCCCGCAGGCCGTTACGCGGTCTGGCGCGGCGAGGCCGAGCAGGCCGGCACCGTCGAGATCGCGGCGTCCCGCGTGGCCGAGTTCTCCTGGCCGGCCAACTGAAAGCCTTCGGGGGTACGAGCGAATTCGCTCGTACCCCCGAAGGCTTTTCTTTATCGTGCTCAGGATGCCGTACTCCCTGAGGCTCGCCGGCGCGGCCGACCTGCCGTGGCTGCCGCCGCTCGAAATCGCGGCCGGCGCCTGCTTCGCGGACGTCGGCATGGACGCGATCGCGGCCGACGCGCCACCCTCGCTGGACGAACTGGCCGGATATCAACGTGACGGGCGGGCGTGGGTGGTTGCGGCCGCTCCTGGGATGCCCGTCGCCTATCTGCTGGCGGACCTGGTCGACGACGAGGCGCATGTCTCGCAGGTATCTGTCCATCCGGCCCATGCGGGGCATGGTCTCGGGGCGGCGCTCATCAACACCTGCGAGCTCTGGGGGTACGCCCGGGGAGCGCACGGGACGACGCTGACCACCTTCGCGGACGTGCCGTGGAACGCGCCTTATTACGCGCGGCTCGGGTTCGTGGTCGTGCCGGATGATGCGCTCCCGGCAGGCCTTGCGGAGATTCGGGAGCGGGAGCGGGCCTGCGGGCTGGACCGGTGGCCTCGGGTGGCTATGCGTCGGGGGGCGGCGGCGGACCGGGGGCTACGCGGCCGGAAGTTCGGCGTTCACTGAGGTTCCGGGGTCGAGGTCTGAGCCCGCCGCGGCCAGGGGGCACGTCGCGCAATGTCGGGAAACAGCCGATGCCACGCGCGGACCGGGCCACGGAGCCGGCCGGGAGTGGCCGCGGGCAGTTTGCGGGGACGGCGTACCGCGGGATTGCTAAAGGTTCTGCCGGCGGATCCGATGGGGCCATCAGGGAGGTTTTGACGCTGATGGCCGATCGTCCCGGAGTACTGCTCGTCGACGATGACGAGGCGGTGCTCGACACGCTCACGCTTCAGCTGCGCGGTGACTTCGAGACGCATACCGCGGTGAACGGGCGCGAGGCGCTGGCGCTGCTCGCGGCGCAGGACGACATCGCGGTGATCGTCTCGGACATGCTCATGCCGGACATGTCGGGGGCACAGCTGCTCGGCGAGATGCGGCTGCATCATCCTGACACCACGCGTGTGCTGCTCACGGCGCAGGCCGATGTCTCCCATGCGATCGCGGCGATCAATGACGGGGGCGTCTACCGCTTTCTCACCAAGCCCTGCCCCACCGGAGAACTGCGCACCACGGTCGGGGACGCGGCCGAGTACCACCGGATCGCGGTCGCGGAACGGGCGGTGCTGGACAAGACGCTCCGGGCCAGCCTTCAGGCGCTGTTCGGCTGTCTGGAACTCGCGAATCCGGCGGCGTTCGCCCGCGCCGGCCGCATCCGTGAACTGGTCACGGCGATCTGTCACGACCTCGGGCTGGACAACCTGTGGGAGATCGAGGTCGCGGCCATGTGCTCGCAACTCGGCGCCGTCGCGCTCCCGCCCGCGGTGCTGGAGCGGATGGACGCGGGCATCCCGCTGGCACCACCCGAGCAGCGCATGGTCGACGCCATGCCGGACGTGGCGGTCCGGCTGCTCGCGGACGTACCCAACCTCGACGACGTCATCGCCGTCATCCGCGGCCTGACCACGCCACCCGGCCCGGACGCGCCCCCGCTCGTCCCGCTCGCGGTCGGCGTCATCAGCGTTGCCCGCGACTTCGAGAACCACACCGCCCGCGGCGTCTCCGGCGAAGCCGCGCTCCGCGCCCTGGAGGCCCGCCACCATCCGGAAGCGCTCGCCGCCCTGCGCCGCATCAAGGGCATCACCGCAATTCCCGACACGGTACGGGCGATGGCGCTCACCGAGCTCGAAGTCGGCATGCGCATGGCCGAGAACGTCACCGCCGCCAACGGCCTGGTCCTCATCGGCCGCGGCACCCGCGTCACCGACCTGCTCCTGGAACGCCTGATGAACTTCCGCCACATCGCCCGGATCGCCGAGCCCGTCCTCGCCGTCATCCCCGCCGACCTGGCCTCCCGCCGGCGACCCTCATGAACCCCGGCCCCGAGCGCGGCCCCGGCGTCCCGCGCGAGGACGCGCTGCGCGACCGGCTGCTCGACATCGCCGGCCCGGAACCGTCGACGGCGGAACGCGCGCTCATGGTGCGCCTGATCGAATCGTTCCTGCGCAAGGTCCCCCTGATGCTCGACCTTCTGGAGGCCGAACTCGCGGCCGAGGACCCGGACGCCTCCCGCGTGGCCGCCCACGCCCTGCGCGGGTCCGCCTCCAACATCGGCGCGGACGGCCTCGCGCTCCTCGCCGGCGCGCTGGAGGACGAGATCCGCGCCGGCCGCATCCCCGACGCCTCCGCGATCAGCGCGCTGCGCGCGGAGGCCACCGCACTACGCCCGGTCTTCGAGAGCACCGCCGCCCGCCTGGCCGACTCCTGACCGAGGCCCCTTTCTACGCCGGCTCCTGACCGGGGCCCTTCTACGGCGTCGCGATCCCGGCGAGCAGGCCGGCGTCGATCGTCGCGGTCAGCGTCCGGCCCCGCACCGGTCAGGCGTCAGCGCGAGGACGAGCAGCGAGCCAGCCGCTATGCGCCGACATTTCGGGCGCGGAGTGCCCGTTGATCGTGCTCCGGCGCCGCACCGCACATTCGCCGGCGGGACTCGGCAAACGGAATGCGGGAAAGGACGGCGGCCGCCAGACTCACCCGCATGCTTCACCTCACCGACGACGATCCCGAGCTCGAGAAGCGGCTCTCCGACGAGCTCGACGCGATCAACGAGGCCGCCGTCGCGGCCGACGACCACCGGAATCTGGCGATCCGCCTGACCGCCGACGACGGCACGCTGATCGGCGGCATCACCGGCTACACCTGGGGCGGGTGCGGTGGCATCACGTCGCTGTGGCTGGCACCGGAACACCGCGGCCGCGGTCTCGGCAGCGAACTGCTGACCGCCGCCGAGACCGAGATCCGCCGCCGTGGCTGCGACCGTGTCGTGGTCGCCACCATGTCCTTCCACGCGCCGTCCTTCTACCTGCGCCACGGCTACCACGAGGTCGGCCGCACCCCCGGCATGCCCGGCAACACCGCCAAACACCACTTCCACAAACCGCTCCCCTGACCCGCGGTTGCCCGCCCGCCGCACCTGCGGGACCGTCGGTGAACCCCAGGGTCGCCGGCTGATCCCGGTGAGCCCTGCCGACCGGCACGCCGGCTCGGGTCTGCTGAACCGGGCGCCCGGCAGGTGCAGCTCGCGACGCGCGTCCGGCACGCTCACATCGCCTAAGTCATCCTAGGAGGCTGGGCTAATGCCTTGATCAACGGTCGTCGGCGGCGCGAAGTCCGCCCGTGGCGCGAAGTCCGCCCGTGGCGCGAAGTCCGCCCGTGGCGCAGGGGGTGAGGCACGGGGTTTGCCTGTGGCGGGGAATCGTCAGGCGCGATGGCTTCCGGAGTTACGCGGGAAGAACGCGCGGGGGTGCGTGAGCAGCGGCGAGACCGGCTCCGGCCGGGGCGGAAGCGGAGCGTCAGCGGAGTCTTCCGCCCCGGAGGTTTGCCCGCGGGAGCACACGGGCCGCACCACGCCGGAAGCGGGAAATCTGGATTTCGGGGTTTCCCCAGGCAGGCCCGATCGCCCGCAGGGGCGAGCGCACTGGACCATCGCGCGAGCGGACTCGGGGTCTGGGGTCGCCGCCAGACCGGCCCGGCGGTCGCCGCCAGGCCGGCTCGGCGGTCGCCGCCAGGCCGGCTCGGCGGTCGCCGCCAGGCCGGCTCGGCGGCGCGGAGTGTAGCGCGGAGCGTGGGTGGGTAGAGACGTCGATACCACATCGAGGGGCAGCGTGGGGGTGGAATGCCACACGCTCTACATAGGAGGATCTGTGCGCATCGGAGCGGTGGTCATCATCATCTGGCTCATCATCGGTGCCCTGGCGGCGGGGCAGCGGGGCTACTTCGCGAACGACGCGGACAACTGTGCGGAGGTGTCCACGACCGCGGTGACGATCGTGGCGGGGCCGTTGAACTACGTGGGGCTGAACCCGAAGGTCAACTGTGAGGCGCCGGAACCCTCCAAGTGAGCGACGAGTAGAGGACCACAGAAAGGGCCGGCAAGCGTGCCGGCCCTTTTGCGTGGGCGTAGTTTGGGTGCGTGAATCTGCCTGATCCCATCACGGGGATTTCCATGCCGACCGGGTACGGCAGGGCGCGGCTGGAGCCGGACTCCACGGTCCCGGGCGCGTGGACGCTGATGGTGGACAACGTGCCGCAGTCGTGGGTCGACACGACCGATCCGACACGGATGAAGTTCGACTACATGCGGCGGCTGGTGACCGTGGTCGATGCCATGGCCCCGCCGGGGAAGCCGCTGAGCGTGCTGCACCTGGGCGGCGGCGCGCTGAGCCTGCCGCGCTACGTCGCGACGACGCGTCCCGGCTCGGCGCAGACCGTGGTCGACCGGGACGAGCTGTTGATGGCGCTGGTCTGGGACCGGCTGCCGCTGCCGGACGACGCGGGCGTGACCATGCTGCTCGGCGACGCGCGCGAGACGCTGGAAGGGCTGCCCGATCAGGAGTTCGACCTTGTCGTCGCGGATGTCTACCAGGCGGCCGTGATGCCGCGCAGCATCGCCGGCACCGGTTTCGTGCAGGAGGCGAAACGCGTGCTGCGGCCGGACGGCCTGCTCGCGGTGAACGTGGTGGACAACCCGCCGCTGGCCCGCACGCGCGTGCTGACCGCCACGCTGGCCGCGGTCCTGCCGGACGTGTGCGTGGTCGGCGCGAGCGGCATGCTGCGCGGCCGGCGGTACGGGAACACGGTGCTGGTCGGCGGCTTGTCCGAGGGCCGGCTCCCGCTGGACCGCCTGGCCGCGCTGAACGCGCGCGACCAGGACCCCGGCCAGGTGATCGGCGGCGACGCGCTGACCGGCTTCATCTCCGGCGCGCTCCCGCTGCACGACCCGATCGTCACGCTGTAGCGGCGCCTGCGGCGAACGACAGCCGGCTCAGCAACTCGTCGCGGATGAGCGGGCGCGTGCCGTAGACCAGCAGCATTCCCGCCTCGCGCAACAGGCGTTCCGGGTGGTCGCCGCGCAGGCCGGACTTCGAGCCCTGGTGCACGATGAGTGCGGAGGCGGCGCGCAGCGCGAGCTCGGACGCGGTGGCGCGGGCCGCCGGCGTCTTCTCCGGGTCCGCGCCGAGCAGCGCGGCACGGGCCGAGTCCAGCTCCGCGTCGAGCGAGGACGGGCCGAGCAGCGCGCAGCAGCGGCGGGCCACGCCGAGCGCGAGGAAGCCGTTGAGCGCGGAGCCGGGCGCCTCGGCACGGGTCCACGAGTCCATCGGCAGCGCGTGCATCAGGCGGTCGGCCGGGACCAGGTGCTCCCGGAAGCGCAGCACCGCGGTCCGGCTCGCCCGCAACGCCGCGAGGTCCTGCACGGTGCCGGTCAGCGTGGCGGACGGTTTCGCGTCGACCAGGAAGAAGCAGGCGGCGCCGCTCTCGTCGCGCGCGCCGACCTGAACGACGTCGATCATGTCCCAGCCGCTGACCCACGGGACCTCGCCGTCCAGCACGTAGCCGCTGTCCAGCCGTCGCGCGCGCATCCCCTCGCCGCCCGGTCGCAGCCCGGCCAGCGCCACGCCGCCGCGCACCTCGCCCGCGGCCAGACGGCGCAGCCAGGTGTCGCGCAGGCCCGGGGTGCGGCTGGCCGCGGTGCCGAGCACGACGCCGTGGTGCTGCATCCAGACGAGGGTGGTGGTCAGGCAGCCGCTGGCCAGCACCTCCAGCAGGTAGCCGGCCGTCGCCATGTCCTCCATGCCGAGGCCGCCGAGCTCGGCCGGCGCCGCGACGCCGTAAAAGCCGAACCGCTTCAGCATGTCCAGGTGCGACTGGGGCACCCGCCCGGCCCGGTCCACCTCGGCCGCCGCCGGCAGGAACATCTCCTCGGCCAGCTGTTCCGCCCGGGAGCGCATGGTCGCCGCATCACTCATACCCCTCAACGTAGCGGGAATCAGGCGGCGGCATCCGCTCTGTACGCCCTGCCGAGCGTTTCCGCGAGCGTGCGGGCCTGCTCGCGGATCTCCGGGATCGCGGTGGTCTCCCAGATCCTCCCCCGCCGCAGCGGCCCCACCACCCAGAGCGGTCCGCCGGCCGCGCGCCCGTCCGGACCGACGTCGAGCCCGAGCCCGAAGGGTCCGACGCGGGCCAGGCCGTCCGCGATCAGCGCGGCGACGAGCGGGTCCGCCGCGTGCGGCAGCCTTCCCGGCCCGGCCGCGTTGACCACCTGCGCGTCTGTGAGATCAACATCCGCGGGGGTACGGATGAGGAGCGCGCGTTCCGCGCGGAGTGCGGCGACCTCGGCGGCGATCGGGGCGGCCATCCGGTGCCGGTGGACGTCCCAGTGGCGGGCGCAGTGACGGAGGAAGCGGTCCCGGTCGGCGTCGCTCGCCGCGGTCCAGAGCCGGTTCGTGTGCGGCCGCACCGCCTCGACGACGGGCCGCCAGCCGCCGGGGTGATGATCGGCGATCTCCCGGATCCCCCGCACGAGTGAGCGCAGCGTCCGGGCGCGGGCGGCGAGCTCGTCCACGGCGGTGGCGGCAGGTCCCCCGGCCGCACCGGTGGCCCCCGGCGCGTCGCCGGTCGGCGCCCGTCCCCCGGCCGGCGACCCACCGGCCGGGGCGCGGATCGGCGAAGGTCCGTCGGCGGGCGCGCCGCTCGCCCCCGCGTGACTCCGCGGCAGCAGCCCGTGCCGGGAGACCATCGTGATCGGCGCCGCCTGTCCGCGCCGCCGCAGCGTGAGCGCGGTGTCGACGGCGGTGAGGCCGGTCCCGGCGATGATCACCGGACGCCGCGGATCGATCACGTCCAGCGCGCCCGGCGCCCACGGGTCCGGCACCAGTTCCGGGTGCCCGGCCACGAACGCGGGCACCGCGGTCCGGGGCGGCCCCAGCGCGAGCACCACGTCGGTCGCCCGGACCGGCAGCCCGTCCGCGAGGTGCACGACCAGTCCGCCCGGTCCGCGGGTGACCCGGACCGCGCGCCCGGCCCGGCGGGCAACCGGTGTGTCCGCCAGCACCGCGCGCAGGTAGTCGCCGAACAGCCGCCGTGGCGCGTAGCCGTCCCCGTCCAGGCCCGTACGGCCGGCGAAGTCACCCGGTTCGTCCGCCCCCATCACGGCCGCGCGCGAGTTCAGCAGATGCCAGGGCTCGGGCGCGCGGTAGGCGATGCCGCCCGCCGGCCGGTCGTCGATCAGGGTCAGCTCCAGGCCCGGACATCGGCGGCGCAGCGCGCGGGCGGTGAGGATGCCGCTCGCGCCCGCGCCGATGATCGCGACTGTCATGGTGCTGCTCCCTGGTTGCCCGGCTCCGTCCTGTCCTCAACGACCTCCTTTCCCTATGGACACGATAGGAGATCCGAACCGGGCCAGGTAGTGCCAGGCCCACTTGACCAACTGCGGATCGTGGCCGGGCTCGCGGGCCGCGTCGCCGATCAGCCGCGGCACCAGCACGCCGCCCTCGGCCAGCAGCCGGGCGTGGTCCCGGCCCGCGTCCGGACGGTAGCCGGGCTCCAGCGCGTCCACGCCGGCCCGGAACCCGGGGTGCCACTCGACCGGGCAGGGCAGCGCCCGCGCGGACGTCTCGACCGGCGTGCCGGCGTAGCTCGGGTCGAGCACCAGCGCGTCCACGTCCCGGTCCAGCAGCACCGGCCCGTGCACGTGCGCCTCGACGTAGGCGTCGAGCGGGTCCGCGGCCGCGACCAGTTCCACCAGCGCCATCCGGTCCCGCACGCCGAAGTCCGACGGTGCGGCGAAGCTGTCCGGGTAGCAGAACGTGACGCGCTCCAGCACGTGCGGCGCGAGCCGGAAGTGCGACGACCCGAACCGCGGCGACCCCCCGGCCGGACTTCCGAGGTGGTTGAGCGAGCCGTAGACCGGCCGGTGCTCCGGCCCCGCGTCGTCGTAGACCGCGCCGAACAACCGGCTCTCCCACCGCCACCGATCCCCGCCGCGGTGGGCCGTGAGCCCACCGTTCCCGGTACCGGTCTCGAACTGGGACCGGTACCGCCCGTCCCGCCGCATCGCGTCCAGGATCGGCTCACCGGTCCGGGTCAGCCGGTCCGGATGGAAGTGCAGCGTGACGGCCAGTCCGGGCGCGAGCGGCGCGCCCGTGGCCAGCGCCGCGACGTGGGCGACGGCGCGCCGCCAGATCTCCTCGCTCATCCACAGATGATGATCCCGGCCGGCCGGCCACCGCGACGCAATTATCCTGAGCAGCACATTCAACCAAGGGGTTGACAATCAAGTCCGCCCCGAGGCTATAGTCAACCCAGTGGTTTATTAACCGAATGGTTGAGGATGATGGCGACGAACGACCGGCTCAGTGAAGTGTTCGCGGCGCTGGCCGACCCGACGAGGCGGGCGATCCTGGCCCGGCTCACCGAGGGCGAGGCGACCGTCAACGATCTGGCCGCGCCGTTCCCGGTCAGCCTGCAGGCGATCTCCAAGCATCTGAAGGTGCTGGAGCGCGCCGGGCTGATAGCCCGCGGCCGGGACGCTCAGTGGCGCCCCTGCCGGCTCGACCCGGCTCCGCTGCGCGACGTGGCGGACTGGATGGAGCAGTACCGGCGGTTCTGGGACGAGCGCTACGCCAGCCTCGACACCTACCTGAAAGACCTGCAGACGAGGGAGACGGAACAATGACCGAGCAGCTCAGCGTGGCAACGCTGTCCGACACCGAGATCGTCATGACCCGCGTCGTGGACGCGCCGCGCGACCTGGTCTGGGCCGCCCACACGCAGCCCGAGCACCTGCGCAAGTGGTGGGGCCGCGGCCACCCGCTGGACATCGAGCACGACTTCCGGGTGGGTGGGAAGTACCGGTTCGTCGAGCACGCGGACGACGGCAACGCCTACGCGTTCCGTGGCGAGTTCCTGGAGATCGAGGCGCCGGTCCGGCTGGTGCAGACGTTCGAGTTCGAGGGGATGCCCGGCCACGTGGCCACGGACGCGCTCGTGCTGACCGAGGAGAACGGCCGGACCACTATCACCACCACCAGCCGTTTCACCACGAAGGAGGACCGGGACGGCATGGTCGACTCCGGCATGGCCGAGGGGGCGCAGCAGTCCTACGTCGCGCTCGACGCCCTGCTCAAGGAGCTCCAGGCCTGACATCACACCATGTCGGGGGTACGGGGAGAGCGCGCTCTCCCCGTACCCCCGACATGGTGTTGATCTATTGCTGTGGGCCGGTGCCCGGCGGAGGCTGCTGCGGCGGATAGGGCTGTGCCGGGTGTGGCTGGCTTGGGTCGGGCCGGCCGGGCTGCGGCGGCGCCTGGTGCTCATACGGGGCCGGGAACGGCTGGTGCGGCGCCTGGAACTGCGGGGGCGGCGCCTGGTGCTGCTCGTGCGGGGCCGGGAACGGCTGCGGGGGCACCGGGAACTGCTGCTGGTGAGGCGGCGAGAACGGCTGGTGCGGGGCCGCGAACGGCTGCTGGTGCGGCACCGGGACATGCTGGTGCGGCTGCGGCGGGAACGGGTGCGCCGGGTGGGCGCCGTAACCGGCGAACGCGGGCGGCGGGGTGAACCGGCGCGGGCGCGGACGGTCACCGCCGGGGCTGAACCAGCGGTTCGAGGCCGGCACCACCAGCAGCACGAACACGGCGACGGCCAGGAACACCGTGATGATCGCGACCAGCGGCAGGCCCACGTCGAAGACGGCCGTGTTGCGCTCCTCCAGCAGATCCGTGAGCCGGGCGTTGAACGCGTCCGCGTGGTAGTAGCTGTCCGGCGACGGCAGGCCGCCCTCGAAGTCCTCCGGGAACGGCTGCTCCGCCCACGGGTCGCTGCCGAGCGGGTCCTCGGACCCGCCGAGCGAGACGGTCGCGAACGAGGCCGCCACGCCGGAGCCGCAGAGTGCCAGCACGGCCATCCCGATCGGCGCGCCGAGCCCGACCAGGTTGAGGATGCGGGCCACGTTCGCACCGCGCGCCATCAGCAGCGTGTTGGTGAGCAGCCAGCCGGCCAGCAGGACGATCAGCGAGACGGCGACGCCGGTCCCCGACCAGTTCATCAGCCGCTCCGCCGCCGCGTCCGTCTGCGAGGCGCCGGCGACGCTCGCGGCGTCGTTGATCAGCGCGTTGTAGCCGATGCCCTCCCACAGGACCAGCGCGCCCGCGACCAGCAGCAGGCCGGCCACCACGTACTGCAGGACCAGCGCGGTCGTCACCGTGGCCGGGCGCGGCCCGCGCTGCGTCCCGGTGATCGGCGGCGGCCCGAACGGGTGCGGCACGGGCGCGTGCTGCGGCGCGGCCTCCACGGCACCGGGTGCGGTCGGCGCGGCGGCCTCAGCGGGCGCCTCAGCGGACGCGAAGGTGCCGGTGGGCTGCGCTGAGGTGCCGTGATGCGCGGTGGCCTCGGCGGTCGCGGGCACGCCGGCGGGCTGCGCGTCTGCGGAGGCGGTCTCGTGCGCGACGGGCACGTCCGCGGCCTGCGACGGAGCACCGTAGTGCGCGACGGGCACGTCCGCGGCCTGCGACGGAGCACCGTGGTGCGCGACGGGCGTGCCCGCGAGCGGTGCGGGAACGCCGTCCTGCGTGGCGTCCGCGGGCCGCGCGGCGGCCTCGGGAGCGACGCCGGTGGCGTCCGGGCCGGGCTGTGCCGCGGAGAACTGCGGCTGCTCGGCGGGATCGGGGGTGGGTGATTGCACGCGGGCACGCTACCGAAACGGGTTCGCGTCCGGCACCCCGATATCCCCTGCCGGATGAAACGACAGGTCAGAGCACGAACGCGTCCGTCCAGAGCTGGCCGGACCGGCCGGAGAGCGCGTCGAGCATGGCGACGGCCTGGCGGTCGGTGAGTGAGGCGACGAAGTCCACGATGGCGCGGCCGCGGGCCAGTGCGTCCCGGCGCGGGGTGGCCGGGTCCAGCTCCGCGTGGGCCAGCTCGACCAGGTCGTGCAGGCGGCGCGGCAGGCGGGTGACCTCGTCCGGGTCCTCCAGCCAGGCGAGCAGCGCCTCGACCAGCGTGCCGAGCAGACGGGCCTGGCCGCGCTGGTGCAATGCCAGGTCCGGGCGCTCCAGCACGAAACGGTGGTGGACGAACTTCAGGACCTGCACCTCGTGCCACTGCACCGGCGAGAGCAGCACGTGCCCGGACCGCAGCGACGGCTTGTCGGTCACGGTGATCGCGTCGACCAGGCCGCGCGTCCACGTGTCGGAGAACCGGGAGACCGCGTGCTCGGCCTCGACCGAGCCGTCGAACGGCGCGGAGAGCAGCCCGTCGACCAGCTCGCGGCGCACATGCGCGACCGCGGTGCCGAACGCCTCGTCGTCGGAGACCCAGGAATCCTTGCGATGGAGGGTACGCCGGAGGCGCTCGATCGACCGGCCGGGCCGGCGCGCGTGCAGTTCGAGCGCCTCGTCCGACTCGATGGCCAGCTCCCCCGCGTGCCGCTGCCAGGCGGACAGCTCGGCCGCGACCTCGCCCTGCCGGAGCACGCCGACGCGGTAGAAGTCCTCGACGTCGTGGATCGCGTACGCGATGTCGTCCGCGGTGTCCATGATCGACGCCTCCGCGGTCTGCTGCCAGTCCGCGATGCGGCCCTCGAACGGCGCACGGGCGTGGCGCAGGTCGCGGATCTCCGTGCTGTAGGCGCTGAACTTCGACGACCCGGTCTCCGGCTCGCCGGCCGGGGCCTTCGCGCCGCGCGGCGCCGGGTCCAGCGTCGACGGGTGCGGCTCCGGGTAGCCGCGCCGGGTCCACGGGTACTTCAGCAGCGCGGCCCGGACGGCCGCGGTCAGGTCCAGGCCGATGATCGTCTTCCCGGGGGCCTCGCCACGGATCTCGGTGCTGGTGACGATGCGGTACGACTGCGCATTGCCCTCGAACCCGTCCGGCAGGCCGAGCCGGTCGCGGGCCAGCAGGTCCAGCACGCGCTCACCGAGGTGGCCGAAGGGCGGGTGGCCGAGGTCGTGCGCCAGCGACGCGGCCTCGACCACGTCCGGGTCGCAGCCGCCGAGCTTGTCCAGCAGGTCGCGGTGCGCGGCGTCGGCCGTCAGCCGTTCCGCGATGGCGCGGCCGACCTGGGCCACCTTGAGGCTGTGCGTGAGCCGGTTGTGCACCAGCAGGCCGGAGCCGCCGGGGCTGATCACCTGCGTGACGCCGGCCAGCCGGGCGAAGAACGTGGAGGTGACGATCCGGTCGCGGTCCGCGCGGAACGGCGAGGAGGCGAGATCACCCGGCGCGGGCCCGGCGCCGGACAGGCGCTGTGCGCGGGGGTCGTCGGAGTCGGCCATCCGGCCACGCTAACAGCCTGTTGATCACCTCGAACGGCGGGCCGCGCCCGGCCGGGGGCCGTACCCACGACGGCATTTGATCTTCGGTGTGTACCTGCCGTGAGCACGCCGGACGCGCCGGGAACGGGGTCCGGCGCCGCCCCCGGGGCGGCACGGTGCGACCCGCCGGGCGGAGCGGGGTGCCGCGACAAGTGTCGGTGGGTGCGGGCAGAATGGCGCCGTGACAACGTCTGTGGACCCTGCACTGCCCCTGCCCGAGGCGCAGCCCGAGGTGCTCGCGGCGGCCGAGCCCGCGGCGGTGACGCCCACCGCGACCACCGCGGCGTTCGTCGCCGCGAGCGCCGGCGCCATCAACCAGCGCATCGCCGAGGAGCTCGGCGTGCGCGAGGCTCAGGTGGCCGCCGCGGTCGGCCTGCTGGACGGCGGCTCGACCGTGCCGTTCATCGCGCGGTACCGGAAAGAGGTGACCGGCACGCTCGACGACGCGCAGCTGCGCACGCTCGAGGAGCGGCTGCGTTACCTGCGTGAGCTGGAGGAGCGGCGCGCCGCGATCCTCGAGTCCATCCACGGCCAGGGCAAACTGACCGACGAGCTCCAGGCGCAGATCCTGGCGTCCGACTCCAAGGCGCGCCTGGAGGACATCTACCTGCCGTTCAAGCCGAAGCGGCGGACCAAGGCGCAGATCGCCCGCGAGGCCGGCCTCGAGCCGCTCGCCGACCTGCTGATCGGCGACCCGACGCGGGACCCGTCGGCCGAGGCCGCGGCCTACGTGTCCGAGGACAAGGGCGTGGCCACGGCGCAGGCGGCGCTGGACGGCGCCCGCGCGATCCTGGTCGAGCGCTTCTCCGAGGACGCGGACCTGATCGGCACGCTGCGCGAGCAGGTCTGGGCGCGCGGCGTGATCGGCTCCAAGGTCCGCGACGGCAAGGAGGAGGCCGGGGCGAAGTTCAAGGACTACTTCGCGTTCTCCGAGCCGCTGACCAAGCTGCCGTCGCACCGTATCCTCGCGCTGTTCCGCGGCGAGAAGGAGGAGGTGCTGGAGGTCTCGCTCGCGCCGGACGCGACCGAGACCGAGGGCCCGACGACGTACGAGCAGGCCATCGCCGCGCGCTTCGACATCGCGGACCAGGGCCGGCCGGGCGACCGCTGGCTGAAGGACACCGTGCGGTGGGCCTGGCGCACCCGCATCCTGGTGCACCTGGAGATCAACCTGCGCTCCCGGCTGTGGCAGGAGGCGGAGGAGGAGGCCGTGCGCGTCTTCGCGGCCAACCTGCGCGACCTGCTGCTGGCCGCGCCGGCCGGCACGCGCGTGACCATGGGGCTGGACCCGGGCCTGCGCACCGGCGTGAAGGTCGCGGTCGTGGACGCCACCGGCAAGGTGGTCGACACCGCCACGATCTACCCGCACGAGCCGCGGAAGAAGTGGGACGAGTCGCTGGCGACGCTGGCGGTGCTGGCCGAGAAGCACAAGGTCGAGCTGATCGCGATCGGCAACGGCACCGCGTCCCGCGAGACGGACAAGCTGGCCGGTGACCTGATCAAGGCGTTCCCGGCGCTGCCGCTCACCAAGATCGTGGTGTCCGAGGCGGGCGCGTCCGTCTACTCCGCGTCCGCGTACGCGTCGGAGGAGCTGCCGGGCCTCGACGTGTCGCTGCGCGGCGCCGTCTCCATCGCCCGCCGCCTCCAGGACCCGCTCGCCGAGCTGGTCAAGATCGACCCGCGGTCGATCGGCGTCGGGCAGTACCAGCACGACCTGTCCGAGGTGAAGCTCTCCCGCTCGCTCGACGCGGTCGTGGAGGACTGTGTGAACGGCGTCGGCGTGGACGTGAACACCGCGTCCGCCCCGCTGCTCACCAGGGTGTCCGGCATCGGCGCCGGCCTGGCCGAGAACATCGTGCTCCACCGCGACGCGAACGGGCCGTTCCGGTCCCGGACCGCGCTCAAGCAGGTGCCCCGGCTCGGGCCGAAGGCGTTCGAACAGTGCGCGGGCTTCCTGCGCATCCCGGCCGGCGACGACCCGCTCGACGCGTCCGGCGTGCACCCGGAGGCGTACCCGGTGGTCCGCCGGATCGTGGACGCGGCCGGCGGCGACCTGAAGACGCTGATCGGCAACGGCAGCGCGCTCGGCCGGCTCGCGCCCGCGCAGTTCGTGGACGAGCAGTTCGGTCTGCCCACGGTCACGGACATCATCAAGGAGCTGGAGAAGCCGGGCCGCGACCCTCGCCCGGCGTTCAAGACGGCCGCGTTCGCGGACGGCGTCGAGAAGATCTCCGACCTGCAGGCCGGCATGAAGCTGGAGGGCGTGGTGACGAACGTGGCCGCGTTCGGCGCGTTCGTCGATGTCGGCGTGCACCAGGACGGCCTCGTGCACGTGTCCGCGCTGTCGAAGACGTTCGTCAAGGACCCGCGCGAGGTCGTCAAGCCCGGCGACATCGTCACCGTCAAGGTGCTCGACGTGGACATCCCGCGTAAGCGCATCTCGCTCACGCTGCGGCTGGACGACGAGCCGGAGACCGCGGGCGGCGGCGCCCCTCGCGGCGACCGTCCCCGGGGCGAGCGGCCGCGTGGACCGCGCGGTCCGGGCGGCGAGCGTGCGCCGGGCGGCGGCGCCGGTAGCGGCGGTGGCCGCGGTGGCGACCGGGCCGGGCAGGGCGGCGGCGCCGGTGGCGGTCGCGGTGAGCGTGGCGGCCAGGGCGGCGGTCGCGGTGGCGAGCGGGCCGGGCAGGGTGCCGGCGGCGGCGGTCGCGGTGGCGAGCGTGGCGGTCAGGACCGGCGCGGGGGCGGGGGCGGGGGCCGGGACAACCGGGCCGGCGGCGGCCGTCCGGACTTCGGCAACTCCGCGCTGGCGGACGCGTTGAAGCGCGCGGGCCTGGACAAGGGCCTCAACTCCGGCGGCGACTCCCGCGACTCGAAGCGACGGTAGGCCTCGGTGATCGGGGCGTCCTCACGTCGCGCTGACGACATGAGGACGCCCCGATCACTGTCTGCCGAGGTGCGGGGACTCGACTCTGCCATCGCCCGGAACCTCAGGGTCCAGCGGCCCGGCGGCCGCGGCAGACTCCCCCTGACACCGGAAGCCCGGTAGCACTCCGTGGACGGGAGCGCCCCACCGGCGCGGGGGCTCCGGACCGCGCGGCGGGCGCGCTTCCCGTACCCCCGGATCGTTGGTGTCTTTTGTGGTCCGGCTCCCGACCGGCGGGACGGGCAGTGAGTCCGTCGGGGAGCGGCCGCGCGCCCGATACGATCTGTGACGAGTGGGTTCACGCGAACGCAGGGGGTATTCACGTGTCTGTGGTGGCGATTCCGGGGTCGAAGTCGATCACCGCGCGGGCGCTGTTCCTGGCGGCCGCCGCGGAGGGCACCACGGTCCTGAGGCGGCCGCTGCTCTCCGACGACACGGAGGCGTTCGCGGACGGGCTGACCACGCTCGGGTACGACGTGCGGCGCGGCGGCGAGGACTGGACCATCACCGGCCGCCCCGCCGGACCCGCCGTCGACGACGCGGACGTGTTCTGCCGCGACGCCGCCACCGCCGCCCGGTTCCTGCCCGGCCTGGTCGCCGCCGGAACCGGCACGTTCCGCTTCGACGCGTCCGCGCAGATGCGCCGCCGCCCGGTCGCACCGCTGACCGCCGCGCTGCGCGCGATCGGCGTCGACGTGCGCCACACCGGCGAGGACGGCCACCTGCCGCTCACCGTGGTCGCGGACGGCATCAAGGGCGGCGACCTGGAGCTGGACGCGAGCCTGTCCTCCCAGTTCCTCACCGCGATGCTGCTGGCCGCGCCGCTCACCCGCGAGGGCCTGAACATCACGGTCACCGGCCTGGTCAGCGCCCCCTACGTCGAGATCACGCTCGCGATGATGCGCCGATTCGGCGTGACCGTCACGCGCGACGGCTCCACGCTGCGCGTGCCGCCCGGCGGCTACAAGGCGACCTCCTACGCGATCGAGCCGGACGCGTCGACCGCCAGCTACTTCTTCGCCGCCGCCGCGCTCACCGGCAACGAGGTCACCGTGCCCGGCCTCGGCGCCGGCGCGCTGCAGGGCGACCTGGGCTTCGTCGAGGTACTGGGCAGGATGGGCGCCGAGGTCACCATCGGCGCGGACGCCACCACCGTCCGCGGCACCGGCCGCCTGACCGGCATCACCACCAACATGCGCGACATCTCCGACACCATGCCGACGTTGGCCGCGATCGCACCGTTCGCGGACGGCCCCGTCCGGATCGAGGACGTCTACAACACGCGCGTCAAGGAGTGCGACCGCCTGGACGCGTGCGCGGACAACCTGCGCCGCCAGGGCATCCGCGTCGAGACCGGCGAGGACTGGATCGAGATCCACCCCGGCATCCCCGCACCCGCAGAAATCGGCACCCGCCGCGACCACCGCATCGCCATGAGCTTCTCGGTCGCCTCCCTGCGCGCCCCGAAGATCACACTGGACGACCCGGCGTGCGTGAAGAAGACCTTCCCCGAGTTCCACGAGGTCTTCGGCGCGCTGCGCGCGGAGTGGGACCTGTAGGACGCGCCGTCGTTCCTGGCGGCACGGATTCCGTGCAGACGGGCCCGCGCGAAACCCCGCCACCCGGGATTCCGGCATCGCACCTCCGCCCGGATCGAGGGCGGTGCCGGCAACCGGCGGGACGCCGTTCTCGCCGCGCTGTCCGTCCCCGGCTTCCGCGACCGGCTCGGTCCTCCGCCCGTACTCCTCGCCGCTCTTTTCGGCCCCGACGCCACCAGACCCCTCGGCGGCGCCGCCCGCCGGGCGATCGAGGACGGCCCGTGCAGTCCGGCTGACCGGAGGGGCCTGGATCACGGTCGGGCGGCAGGCGGCCGACGTCCGATATCTGACGAGTCGTGGAGAGCCCGTCCGGGCCGCCATACGATCCGTTTCCTCGCCTGCCGTCACGGTGGGTCACTTTCGAGGGAAGGTCACGATGCATGCGATCACCAGGATGTCCGTGTCCCTGACGGTGGCCGGCGGCCTGGCCGTCACCGGCGCCTCCGCGGCCGACCTGCCCGCGCTCATCACCAGTTCACACGCGACCTCGCAGGCCGCCGGCGAGGCGCTCGCCTGCCAGTCCGTGAACGCCGCGATCATCTCCTACACCGCGGACCGCGGCGTGGCCCCGACCGCGATCGGCGAGCTCTGGTCTTATACGAAGCGTGACTTCGACGGCTACACCATCGACCACGGGCGCGCGGTCGGGCCGGGATGCGCGAGCGGCAGGCCGTAGCGGACCTCGTCGAGCGGGAAGCCGCGGGACTCGTCACGCTTGGTCATGCCGTCCGGTTTCCAGCCGCCCTGCTCGTAGAAGCGTCGGGCGCGGGTGTTGCCGGCCAGCACCCACAGCACGGCCCGGTCGAAGCCGCCGGCGGCGAGCGCGCCGAGGCCGGCCTCGATCAGCATCCGGCCGCCGCCGCGGCCCTGGTGCTGCGGCAGCACGTAGATCGCGAAGATCTCCCCGGAGCCGGTCGGCGAGCCGGTGCGGGACGGGCCGTAGGAGACGAAGCCGACGGGTTTGCCGCCGTCCACCTGGATCAGCACGAGCGTGCCGTACGGGGGCGGCTGGTCGCGCAGCCGGTCCTGCCAGAACGGGCGCCAGCGGACCGCGTCGAGCGCGTCGAGGTAGTCGTCGGGGACGAAGCCGCGGTAGGTGTCCTGCCACGTGCGCACGTGGATGTCCGCGAGCACGGCGGCGTCGCTGACGGTGGCGGGGCGGGTTCGCACAGCGTCAGTCTGGCAAAGCATCATCAGCAACCCGGCGGGACCGGGACGATCAGGACATCACGCCGTTTCCAGGTCGAGATAGAAGATCGACCCATGGGGTACGGCCGGGAGATAACCGGCATCGCCGCCGTTCGCACGCGCGAGACCTCGGACGATGTAGAGCCCGAGCCCGGTGCCGGGCCGGCTGGACGCGGTCCGGCGGGCGCGGCTGAATTGCGAGAAAAGCTGATCCCGGAATCCCTCGGGCACGCCTTCCCCCGCGTCACGCACCGCGATTCGTACCGTGTTTTCAGCCGTACGGGTGACGTCCACCGCGACTGCGCCACCACCGTACTTGGCCGCATTGGTCAGGTAGTTGACCAGCATCTGCTGCAGGTGGCCGCGGTTCACCAGCACAAAGAGCGAAAAATCGGCATTGACGGGTACGGATTGCGAGCCACTCAACTCGATCGCGGCCGCGATGGCGGGCCGGAGGTCGACCGGGTCCCTGTCCGCGTGCAACCGGCCCGCGTCCAGCGCCACCTGGGTCAGCACCTCGCGGACCAGCGTGTCCAGCCGCGCCGCCTGCCGCCCGATCAGCGCCAGCGCCTCGGTCATCTCCGTGAGGTCGCCGGGCCCGGCGGCCTGAGACCCGGGCGCCGCCATCTCCACCGTCGCCAGGATGGACATCAGCGGCGTCGCGATCTCGTGCCCGAGCATGCCGATCAGGTCGAGCTTCAGCTGGTTCGCGTCCTCGACCTCGGCCAGCGTCGCGGTCCGCTCCGTCAGCAGCCGGTTGATCTCCGCGTAGTCGTCCGCGTGCCGCAGCCCGCCGCTCAGGCTGTGCCCCAGCAGTTGCAGGTGCTGCGTGTCGCTGTCGTCGAACGCGTACGTCCGCCGGCTGGCCACCTTCAGCACGCCGGTGACGTGGTCCTCGGAGAGCAGCGGCGTGATCAGCATCGACCCGATGCCCACCCGCCGGCACAGCTCCTGATCCACGCGCGGGTCCGTGGCCGGGTCGTCGCAGCGCATGGTGACCGCCTCGCGGACCGCGTGCCCGCTCAGTGACGCGTTGGCGGGCAGTCGCAGCCCGGCGTGCGGCGCCATGGTGCCGGAGACCGCGGTGTAGACCATCTCGTCGCCGTCGCGCATCTCCACGGCCGCGCCGTCCGCCTGCGGGAACATCTCCAGCGCACGGTCCGCGACCAGCCGCAGCGTCTCGGCGCGGTCGGCCGCGGCCTCGATCACCTCGCGCTGGACCGCGATGGTCTGCCGCAGGCGCGCGGCGACCAGCGTGTTGTGCGACTCGGCCGCGCGTTCCGCGGTGACGTCCCGCGCGGCGACCACGGCACCGGAGACCGCGCCGGTGGCGTCGCGCAGCTGGCGGCCGGTGCAGACCAGGCGTCGGTCGCCGAGCATGATCTCCGCGTCGACGACGATCTCGCCGCGCAGCGCCCGGATCAGCGGGATCTCCTCGTACGTCATCGGTGAGCCGTCCGCGTGCCGCGCGCCGAGCCGTGCGAAGAGCACCGGCATCGGCACGGTCGGGGCCGGGTTGCCGTGCAGCTGGCGGGCGGCCGGGTTGACCGTGGTGATCACCGCGTCCGCGTCGCAGGCGAGGACGCCGTCGGAGAGGCTGTCCAGCACGGTGGCGAGGAACATCCGCTCGCGGCGCAGCCGTTCCTCGGCGGCGACGCGGTCGCTGATGTCGTGCAGGAACGCGTGGAACCACCAGACGCCCTCGACCTCGTTCGGCCAGATGACCACCTCGACCGTGACCACGTGGCCGTCGCGGTGCAGCGCGGGCAGCGCCAGCCGTTCGCCGGCGACGCGCGCCTCGCCGGTGGCCATGTAGCGCTTCATGCCGCCCGCGTGGGCCTCGCGCAGCGGTTCCGGGATGATCGTGTCGGCCAGGACGCGGCCGATGACCTCGGCGGCGTGCCAGCCGAGCAGGCGTTCCGCGGCCGGGTTCCAGGCGCGGATCAGGCCGTCGGAGTCCATCGACACGAACGCCTCGGTGGTGGTCTCCAGGACCCGGCGCAGGCCGATGGCCTCGGCGATCTCGTCCGCGCGCGCCTCGAGGTCGGCCAGCGCGGCCGCGACCTCCGGTCCGGGCACGGAGGGACCGGGAGACGACAGAGGCCGGGAGGCCACGGGCCACCACCTCCCGCAGGAAACATCCGCCGACATGACGATATAAGGCATAAAAGAGGACGAAGTAACGCTAACGCGCGGGGGCCGGTCCGCGGGTCGAATCGGGAAAAGCGGGTAAGCATCACCCCGGCCCGGACGGGCGGCCGTCCCACGTGTTTACTTTTCGGCATCGGTGGGCAGCGCGCCACCACGCGGCTTGACAAGACACAAGAACACCGGAGGGTACGCACTCGTGTTCGCGTCATGGGGTTCACTCATGCACCGCCTGCGCTGGACCACGGTGATCGTGGTCGTGGCCGCCTCCATCGCCTCCGGCGTGTGGGGTCTCGGCGTCTTCGGTCAGCTCTCCGAGGGCGGCTACATCGATCCGGGCAGCGAGTCGGCCCGTGCCGCCGAGGTCGCCGAGGAGGCACTCGGCCCGCAGGGCGGCGACGTCATCGTCATCTACACACCCGACGGCGGCAACGTCGACGATCCGGGCGTGGCCCAGGCCGTGACCGCGAGCCTGCAGGCACTCCCGTCCGACAAGGTCCAGGAGGCGAACTCGTACTGGCAGCTGGCCGCGTTCGCGAGCCAGGCCACGGCCGCGAATCCGCAGGACCCGCGTGCGGCACAGGCCGCCGCGCAGGCCGCCCAGTTCGCCACGCCGGACAAGCGCAGCGCGATCGCGCTGGTCACGCTGGCCGGCGCGACCGAGACGGAGAAGCTGGAGCACTTCCGCGATCTCAAGGACGCGTTCGCGGTGGACGGCGTCGAGACCAAGGTCGGCGGCGCGGCCGCGCTGCAGGACTCCACGTCGCAGCGGTCCAAGCAGGACCTGACGCTGGCCGAGGGCGTGTCGCTCCCGGTCGTACTCGTGCTGCTGGTCCTGATCTTCGGTTCGCTCGTCGCCGCCGCGCTGCCCGTGCTGGTCGGCGGCCTGGCCGTGCTCGGTGCGCTGGGCGTGCTGCACGTGATCGCGCTGACCACCGAGGTCAACTCGTTCGCCGTCAACGTGGCCAGCCTGCTCGGTCTCGGCATGGCGATCGACTACGGCCTGTTCATGGTGGGCCGGTTCCGCGAGGAGCTGGCCGCCGGACGCGCGACCGCGACCGCGGTGCGCAACACGGTGGCGACCGCGGGCCGTACCGTCGCGTTCTCCGCCACGCTCCTGATCATCGCGCTGGCCGGCCTGATGCTGTTCCCGCAGGGCTTCCTGAAGTCGCTGTCCTACGGTGGCATGTCCGCGGTCGCGCTGGCCGCGTTCACCTCGCTGACGCTGCTCCCGGCCATGCTCGGGCTGCTCGGCCCGCGCGTGGACAAGCTGGCGCTGCCGCGCCGGAAGAAGCAGATCAAGGGCGACAAACCTGTCGAGGGTACGGGCTGGGAGCGCCTCGCCCGGTTCGTGATGAAGCGCCCGGTGCTCATCGCGCTGCCCATCCTCGCGCTGCTGGTCTTCCTGGCCGTCCCGATCAAGGGTGTCGAGTTCGGCGAGATCGACGAGCGCGTGCTGCCCTCCGGCGACCCGGCCCGCGAGGCCCTCGCGGAGCTCAAGTCCGAGTTCCCGGCGATGAGCGGCACCGGCGTGCAGGTCGTGCTCAAGGGCGTCGACGCGGTCGCCGCCCAGCCGTTCGTCGCCGAGGTGGCGAACGTGGACGGCATCGGCGAGGCCACGATCTCCGGCGCGGAGAACGGCGTCACCGTGATCACCGCCGCGCTGGAGTCCGAGGACGCGCTGGACCGGACCTCGAAGGACGCGGTCGAGGCGATCCGCGGCCTGAACCCGCCGTCCGGCGCGGAACTGCTGGTCGGCGGCTTCTCCGCGCGCAACATGGACAGCATCGAGGCGACCACCGCGCAGCTGCCCTGGATGGTGCTGCTGCTGGCCGGCGCCACGCTGGTGCTGATGTTCCTGGCCTTCGGCTCGATCCTGCTGCCGGTCAAGGCCGTGGTGATGAGCGCGCTGAGCCTCACCGCCACGTTCGGCGTGCTGGTCTTCGTGTTCCAGGAGGGCCACGGCGCCGGGTTGCTGAACGTCACACCCGCGCCGCTGGAGGTCGGCATCGTGGTGCTGATGGCGGCCGTGGTCTTCGGCCTCTCCACCGACTACGAGGTCTTCCTGCTGTCCCGCATGGTCGAGGCGCGGGCGAAGGGCGCGTCCACCGCCGACGCCGTGGTCACCGGCATCGTCCGGACCGGCCGGGTGATCAGCGCCGCCGCGATCCTGCTGGTCGTGGTGACCGGTGCGTTCGCGCTGTCGTCGCTGACCATGATGCGTTTCATCGGCGTCGGCATGATCCTCGCGCTGGTCCTGGACGCCACCGTGGTCCGCATGCTCCTGGTCCCCGCCGTCATCCGCCTGCTCGGCGACGCCGCCTGGTGGGCCCCCGGCCCGCTGCGCCGCCTCCAGGAACGCGCCGGCCTCGCCGAGTCCGACGAGGTCGAGGAGGACGAGGTCCCCCTGGTCCCGTCCGGTTCCTGACGCACACCCCGCGAGGCGCCTCCCCGTCGTTCCACGGCGCGGGCGGCGCCTCGCGCCGTCCGGAAACCCCGCGACGACGAAAAGCGCAGTGCCGGAAGCACCGGGCGACGTTCGTAGGACCAGAATGAGGGGGTGTCCCTCACCGACGTCA
Source organism: Catenuloplanes japonicus (assembly GCF_000717135.1). Taxonomy (GTDB): domain Bacteria; phylum Actinomycetota; class Actinomycetes; order Mycobacteriales; family Micromonosporaceae; genus Catenuloplanes; species Catenuloplanes japonicus. The sequence goes on along the minus strand of NZ_JNXY01000001.1, from coordinate 243,575 downwards.
CCCGCGAACTGCTGATCCGCTATCTCGACACCTGGGCGCCCAGCGTGCTGTCCGGGGGGCGGCGTGCCACGTTCGCGCTGGTGTCGGCCACGCCGGTCAGCGTGCCGGCGGCGGAGGCGGCGTTGCGGGTGTTCGCGGAGTTCGCCGACCGGCTGCGCGGGCGCGAGCTGACCATGATCGTGGCGGGGCCGGGCGCGGACACGGCACGGGAACGGCTGACCGCGGTGCAGGCGGAGCTGCGCACGCCGGCCGCCCTGACCGTCCACACGCTCCCGGACGCGGCGCTGCTGCCGGCCGGGCTCACCGCCGCGCGGGCCACGGGCGCACCACTGCTGGTCGCGCTGGACGGCCCGGCGAGCAGGGAGACGTTGCGCCTGATCAAGGCCGGCCGCCCCGGCGAGCTGCTGATGATCACAGACGACACCACCTCGGGGGTACGCGACGCGGGCTTCTCGCTGCACGCGGCCGTGGAGCTGGTGGACGGCGACGGGCGCGCGCTGCTGCTCAGCCTGGGCACCCCGTCCGCGAAGAGCCTGGAGGCGTTCAAGAACGAGCTGTGGGCCGTCGACGAGTACGCGGGCGTGCGCCTCCGTGACCCCCGCGACCCGGAGGGCCGGCTGCTGGACATCTCGCTGAACCCGGACCCCGCCCCGCTGCGCCGCGAACTGCTGGACCATCTGGACGAGGTCGGCGCCTGCACGGTCACCGAACTGAAGCACTTCACCATGACCGACACCGCCTACCGCCCGGCCGACACGGTGCGCGCGCTGCACGGCCTGCTGGACAGCGAGGCCGTGACCCGCGAGCCGGAACACGGCCGCCTCGGCGGCGACGTCGTTATCGCCCTTACCTGATGGTCGTCGCTTCGCTCCTCCGGGCCGGGTTTCACCGTGGTCGGGGGAACCGCAGGCAAAGAACAGGGCGCCGCTGCCGTCTGGCTCGGAGTGCGGCGTCGGGCGGGGCGGGCGTACCCTCGCGTGATTTTGATCTTGGATTTTGAATCCTCAGTGAACGACGGGTGCAAGATCGGACCATCCGTGGCCGGACTGTTGCGGGTGTGGCAAGGTGTGACGGTGGCGCTTATCCCCGTCGGACACGGCAACGGACCCCAATTGCACCGCGCCGCCCGGATCGAGGACGCGGTGCACGAGGTCGTCGAGCGACGGCTGGTGAAGCGCGGCTGGGAGCCGACCGTGATCGGCTATGCGGGGTACGGCGCGCCCGGCTGGGTGCGGGTGATGGCGCGCGTGCTGCTGAGCCGCCCGGTGCCGAAGTCCGGCTGGTGGGCCCGGCGCGCGGCGTCGCAGAAGCCGCAGAGTCTGCGCGGCTGGCGCAGTTTCGCCACGGTGAGTCAGATGAACGCGCCGGTGACGATCACCGCGGGCGGTGTGGACCACCAGGCGGTCGGCGATCGCGGCGGGTTCGTGGACGCCGTGGTGCCGGCCGATCTGAAGCCGGGCTGGCAGACCGTGACGATCCAGAGCGGCGCGGGCGAGCCGGTCGAGGCGCCGGTGCAGATCCTGGAGCCCGGCCTCACGTTCGGCGTGATCTCCGACATCGACGACACGGTCATGGTGACCGCGCTGCCCCGGCCGATGCTCGCGGCGTGGAACACGTTCGTGCTGGACGAGCACGCGCGCGCGTCCGTGCCGGGCATGGCCGTGCTCTACGAGCGGCTGCGCACCGCGCACCCGGGCGCGCCCGTGTTCTACCTGTCCACCGGTGCGTGGAACGTGGCGCCCGCGCTGACCCGCTTCCTGCGCCGGCACCTCTATCCGGTCGGGCCGCTGCTGCTCACGGACTGGGGGCCGACGAAGGACCGGTGGTTCCGCAGCGGTCCCGAGCACAAGCGACTGACGCTGGAGCGGCTTTCCAAGGAGTTCCCGCAGGTACGGTGGCTGCTGATCGGCGACGACGGCCAGCACGACCCGGAGATCTACGCGGAGTTCGCCTCCAAGCATCCGGACAACGTGGCCGCGGTCGCGATCCGGCGCCTCTCCCCCGCGCAGGCGGTGCTGGCGGGCGGCCTGCCGTCGCTGCCGGAGTCGGACACGTCGGTGTCGTCGGCCCGGTTCGGCCGCAAGTGGCTGGGCGCGCCGGACGGCGCCGGTCTGTCGCAGCTGCTCACCGAGGCCGACCTGCTGTAATTTCGCTGGTATGCACCACAAAGGGAGCCCGGCGGACGTCATCCCGTTGCAGTACCACGCGCAGATGCTGCTGGACGAGCGGCGGATGGGCGCGTTCCAGGACGCGATCATGCGCGTGGTCGGGCCCGGCATGCGGGTGCTGGAGCTGGGCGCGGGCACCGGTGTGCTGGCCCACTTCGCGGCCGTGGCGGGCGCGGCGTCGGTGACCGCGGTGGAGCGGGAACTCAGCGTGTACGAGGCGGCGTCGCGCGCGCTGGCCGCGCACGGTGACGACGTGCGGGTGGTGCACGGGGATGCGCGGTCGTTCACGCCGTCCGGCCCGGTCGACGTGGTGATCTGCGAGATGCTGCACGTCGGGCTGCTGCGGGAGCGGCAGGTCGAGGTGATCCGCGCGTTCCGCAGCTCTTACGACGGCCCGCCGCCGCTGTACCTCCCCTGCGCCACCATCCAGGCAGTCCAGCCCGTGTCCCAAAATTTCACGTTTTATGGGTACACGGTGGCGGCACCACTGTTCCAGGAGCCGTCGGTGACCCAGTCACGGACGGTAGAACTCGCGCGACCGGACGTGTTCCAGAGCTTCTTCTACGGCGACGAGCTGCCATCATCCTGCGCCGGGAATGTCGTATTTGTCGTACAGACCGGCGGCACGCTCAACGCGGTGCGGATGATCACGAAAAATCTGCTCACCGAGGACCCGGAACCGGTGGAATGGCTGATGAACTACCTGGTCGTGCCGCTGCCCGAGCCCACGGAGGTGGCCGCGGGCGACACTGTGCGTATCCGGTTCGCCTACCGTCCGGGTGACGAGATCCCGGACCTGATGGCCTCACTGCACGCCGAGGTGCTGTCGCCCGCGACCTCGGGATAGTTTGGAGCCGGTAAGCATTCACAGCGAACGGAGCCGTTCCATGAGCAAGCCGCAGGTCGCCCCGCACGAGGGTCCGGCGCCCACGGACCTGATCGTCGAGGACCTCGAGGTCGGCACCGGCGCGGAGGCCACCAAGGGCCGTCACGCCGTGGTCCACTACGTGGGCATCGCGCACTCCACCGGCGCCGAGTTCGACGCGTCGTACAACCGCGGTGACACGTTCTCGTTCCCGGTCGGCGGCGGCCGGGTCATCGGCGGCTGGGACCAGGGCGTCGAGGGCATGAAGGTCGGCGGCCGGCGCCGGCTCGTCATCCCGCCGCACCTGGGCTACGGCCAGGCGGGCGCGGGCGGCGGCCTGATCGCCCCCGGCGAGACACTGATCTTCGTGGTGGACCTGGTCGACGTCAAGTAGACGGTCCTACGTATGGGCCGGTTGAGCGATCAGCCGGCCCATCGCGTCCGCGTCCATCGGGCGCCAGAAGTGATATCCCTGACCGGTCGTGCAGCCGAGCAGCAGCAGCTCACGCACCTGCGCCTCGGTCTCCACACCCTCCGCGACCAGGCTCAGCCGCAGGATCTGGCTCAGCCGGATCACCGCCTCGGTGACCGCGGACCCCTCCGGCTCGCCGTTCAGCTCGCCGACGAAGCTGCGGTCCAGCTTCAGCACGTCCACCGGCAGCCGCGTCAGGTAGCGCAGCGACGAATAGCCGGTGCCGAAGTCGTCGACCGCGATCCGGATCCCCTGCGCGCGCAGCCCTTCCAGCACCGGGATGTCGGTCCGCTCCGTGACCAGCGCGCTCTCGGTCAGCTCCAGCACCAGGTGCCGCGGCGGCAACCCGGCCCGGTTCAGCACCGCGGCCACCCGCGCGGGCAGCTCCGGCTCGCGCAGCTGGTGGGCGCTCAGGTTCACGGTCACGTAGAAGTCCGGCATCACGGCCCGCCACGCGGCCGCCTGCTCCGCGGCCTCGCGCAGCACGAACATGCCCAGCTCGCCGATCACGCCGATCTTCTCGGCCAGCGGCACGAACACGTCCGGGAAGATCTGCCGCTCCGGGCGCGGCCAGCGGACCAGCGCCTCCGCGCCGACCATCCGGCCGTCCGCCAGGTCCACGATCGGCTGGTAGACCACGGCCAGCCGGCCGCCGCGGATCGCGTTGGTCAGCTCGTCCGCGAGCAGGCCCTCGGCCAGATCCTCCGCGGTCTGCGCGTAGACCTGCCAGCCGTGCGAGTGGCGGCGCTTCGCGGCGTACATGGCGGAGTCCGCGTGCGCGAGCACCTCGGTGGGGACCAGGCCGGGCTCGGTGAGCGCGATGCCGACGCTCATCCGGATCCCGGACACCTCGGGGGTCCGCACGGCGCGCGCGGCCGCCAGGATGCGTTCCGCGACCATGACCGCCTGCTCCGGCGCCGTGACGTCGGCCAGCACCACCGCGAACTCGTCGCCGCCGAGCCGGGCCGCCACGTCCGCCTTGCGCAGCGACCGGGTCAGCACCGCGGCGAACTCGGCCAGCACCCGGTCGCCGGCCTCGTGCCCGTGCCCGTCGTTGATCTGCTTGAAGCCGTCCAGGTCGAACAGCAGCACGGCCGCGTTCCCCGCGTCCACGGCCGCGTCCAGTGCTTCGCGCAGCCGGATCCGGTTGGCCAGCCCGGTGAGGCTGTCCGTGGTGGCGAGCCGCTGGTTCTCCTGCAGCGACGACCACTGGCGTACCGCGACCGCGCTGGTCATCACGATCACGCCGAGCACCAGCCCGGCCCACGGGAACAGGTCGTCGTGCCGCAGCGCGGCCACCAGCAGGCCGTAGCCCATGCCGAGCGCGAGGAAGGGCAGGTGCGCGATGCCGGGTACGCCCCGCTGGTGCCGCCGCCGCGCGGTGTCCCGGTCCAGGCGCGCGTGCCGGATCTGCTGCCCCGCCGCCAGCACTATCAGGAACATGCCGGTCAGCATCCACACGCCCAGCCCCGCCTGCTGGCTCTCGCTGCGGTACGGGTGCACGCCGCTGCGCACGGTCAGGTACGACGTCCACACGTCGCAGGCCAGGTAGACGATCACGCCGGCCAGCAGCGTGGGCAGCGGGTGCCGCAGGCTGTGCACCGCGCCGCGCAGCAGCACCGCGCAGATGCCGAAGATGACGAGCAGATCCTCCAGCGGGAACGCGAGCGTGGCCGTGGAGATCGGGTCCAGCCGCACCGGCCGGTTCAGCGCCGGGCCGAGGATGAAGTACCAGGTGAGCATGAACCCGCCGCCGGCCACCGTGGCCATGTCCAGCCCGAACTTGAGCCACTCGCGCCGGTTCATCCGCCGCTGCGGGAACATCATCACGCCGGCCAGCAGCGCCACGCCCTGCAGCAGCGTGCCGGCAACGGTCCCCCACCACAGCACGCCGGACGCCCGGGAGCCCCCGCTGACGGCCGCGGCCAGACCCGGTCCCGCGGACAGCCAGAGCAGCCAGGAGAGCAGGATCAGCTGCCACGGTCTTCGCTGGTGCGGCGTGGTGCGGCGGTCGAACGCGGCCCAGCCGGTCAGCACGACGCCGAGCGCCTGCATGCCGATGAACGCGCCGCCGGCGACCGGCTCCGGCGGCACGTCCGTCAGGAGGACGGCCGCCAGGCCGCCCAGCCCGCCCAGATAGGCCAGCACGGGCAGCACGACCGGCCACAACGCTCGACGCAGCACTCTTCCCAGATCGGCCGGGAGCAGTGGCGCTTTAGCCTACGGCGACCGTTTCCTTCTCCCGGCGCTCGCTGCCCTCCCGGGGTGGCCCGGTCAGGCCGTAGAGCAGCAGGCCGGTGAGCATGTCCACGATCTCCTCCTCGGAGGCGGCGGGCGCGAACTCGCCGGCGGTCAGCAGCGCGTACCCGAACATGGACAGCATCGCGCCCATCGCGGCCGCGACCATCTCCGGCGTGCCGGGCAGCGGGTGCCCCTGCTGCTCCAGCGTCTCCAGGTGCTGCCGCAGGATGTCCGTGTCCTCCAGCAGCGTCCGCCAGCCGCGCCCGGCCGCGAGGTTGTCCGTCATCGCGGACTGCATGAGCGCGACCACGACCGGCAGGTGGTCACGCAGCACGATCCAGGCGGTGCCGATGTGCGCGCGCAGCTGGCCGCGGTCGCGCAGGTCGTGCTCCTCCGGGTGTGCCTCGGCCGCGATGGTGGCGTCCGCGTGCGCGTTCATGTCGTGGACCAGCGCCTGCAGCAGCTCCTCCTTGCCGGCGAAGTGGTCGTAGAACGACCCGGTGGCCCGCCCGGCCGTGGTGGTGATGTCGGTGATCTTCGTATTGAGGTACCCCTGCTCCGCGAAGAGCTGCCGGGCCGCCGTCTTCAACGCCGCCTCGGTCTCCGCCGCCTTGACCTGCCGCACACCCACGGGCCCGCTCCTTCGCATGTGTCGCCTCTTCCCTGTTCAGGATGAGACCCGCTACAGTGAACCGCAATTCGGCGAATTCAAATTCACCAAAGCCACGGGGGTACGTTCATGCAGGTCACCATCGTCGGAGCCGGGATCGCGGGCTCCGCCACCGCCATCGGGCTCGCCTCGCTCGGCCACCGGGTCACCGTGCTGGAGGCCGGTCCCGCGCTCGCGCACGGCGGCTCGTTCATCAGCCGATCCTCGTGACGATTCCGACGGCCACCGGGCCTTCGGTGCCGCCGATCTGGTCGTCGCAGCGGACGGGCTGCGGTCGCCGATCCGGGCGGAGCTGGACCCGGCCTCGGCGGAACCGGTCTACGCCGGGCTCTGCACGGTCGCGGGCGTCTCCGCGCTGTCGCTGCCCGCGGACGCGGCCCGGCCCTCCGCGTTCAACATGACGTTCTGCCGCAACGGCGCGTTCATCCACCTGGCCGCGCCGGACGGCACCGTGTGGTGGCAGGCCCAGATCACCGGGCCACTGTCCGCACTGGACGTGCGCACCGCCTTCGCGGACGCCCCGGTGCCGGCCGCGATCGTGGCCGCGGCCACCTCGATCGACCGCCCGCAGCCGCACCACCTGCTCGATCCGGCGCCGGCGGTCTGGCACACGGACCGGGTGGTGCTGCTCGGTGACGCGCTGCACCCGATCGGCGCCGGGCAGGGCGCGGCGATGGCGCTGGAGGACGCGGTCGCGCTGACCGGCGCGGTGCGCGCGGCGTCCACCGTGGAGGAAGCGCTCGCGGCCTACGAGACAGCGCGCCGGCCGCGCGTCACGAAGGTGCTGCGCACGGCCGACGACAACCGGGGCGTGAAGCTGGAGGGCCGGCTACAGCGCACCCTCCGGGAACTGATCATGCCGGTCGTCCTCCGCCACGGCTTCGAGCGTGCGACCGGCTGGCTCTACGACTACGACCCTCGGACCACGGCCGTCCGGTAGCCCCGGGTTTGCCGGACCACGGCGGAACCGGCTCCTCGCGTCGTGCGGAGCGCCGGCGGAGCCCGACGCGAGGTTTGCCCGCGGGAGCAGCGCTGCCGGACCACGCCGGAAGCGGGCAAGCAAGATCTTGATCTGGGGTCGTCGCCTCTCGGCCGGCGCGGATACCGGCGGCAAGACGCCGGCCAGACCATCACGTCAGCGGGCTCGGGGTCTGGGGTCGCCCCCAGGCAGGCTCAGCGGGGTCGTCCCCAGGCAGGCTCAGCGGGGTCGCTCCCAGGCAGGCTCACGCGAAGTGGACGGTGCCCACGTCGCCGCCGGTGTCGGCGGCGTGGCGGCCGCGGCTGGTGATGCGGCCGGGGATCTGGCGGCCGAGGACGGTGCCGTCGAGCAGGCGGGCCACCTGGTAGGGGTCGTATCCGGTGAAGTAGCCGAGCAGCCAGTCGCCGTATCCCGGCGTGTCGTAGTAGGGCTGCTGACCGCCGGGGCCGATCACGGAGCGGACCGCGGCGGCGCGGCCGGACGCGACCCGCGCGTGGTCGGCCTCGCAGACCGGGATGCGGCGCGGCGCGGTCGACGGGTGCGGTGCCCACTCGACCTCGCGGGTGGCCGGCCCGTGCGCCGGGTCGAACAGGCAGGGCGGCGCGTCCGCCGGCGCCGGTCGCCCGATCGCGAGCGCGGACGCGCGGGACAGGTGGCGGCCGGCCGAGGCCAGCGCGCCGGTCGCCGCGGTCAGGTGCTCGCGGCCTTCGGGCACGGTGCGCCACAGGTGCGCCTCGGTGGTGGCCTCGCGCAGCTTGTCCGCGACGCGGTCCAGCTCGGCCTTGGCGCCGAGGTCGGCGACGCCGGTCCGCGCGGCGCTGAGCCGTGCGTTCAGCGCGGTGACGTCGGCCTCGAGGATCGTTCCGAGCATGGCGCCGGCGGCCACGCTCTCGTCGGCCATCAGGCCGGCGCCCGCGTACTCCGGATCGCCGGGCGCGCCGGAGGTGGCCACGACCGCCCGGGTCGCGGCCAGAAGCGCTCGCTCCCGCCGCACCGCACGCAACGTCACGAGGGAGACAAGCATGAAACCACACGAGGCGACGGCGAGCGCCGCCGCCACCCAGACGTACATCGGCACTCCCGAAGTTCTACTGCTCATTGGATGATCCGACAGTCAGGTATCGGACTTTCGTACCGCCAGAACCGCGAGTTTGTGCATATGGGATTCCCACGTCTGTCGTAAACGGGTGGTCCGGCACGGCGCCCACCTGTACTAATGGCTCTCGTGATCACGAAATACCCTCGGACGCCGCACCTGGCCGGATCGCGCCTCCAGCCGGGCGACGAGGACCTGTCGCAGATCCCGTTCGCGGACCTCCGCGGACGGCACCTCGTCGTCGAGGAGAAACTGGACGGCGCGAACGCGGCGATCAGCTTCACCGGTGACGGTGAGCTACGGCTGCAGTCCCGGGGGCACTACCTGACCGGCGGGCCGCGCGAGCGCCAGTTCGCGCCGTTCAAGTCGTGGGCGGCCACGGTCGCGCCGGTGCTGCGACCGATCCTCACGGACCGGTTCGTGCTCTACGGCGAGTGGATGTACGCGAAGCACACGGTCTTCTACGACGCGCTCCCGCACTACTTCTGCGAGTTCGACATCCTGGACCGGACCACCGGCGCGTTCCTGGACACGCCGGGCCGGCACGCGATGCTGGCCGGCACGCCCGTGGTCAGCGTCCCGGTGCTGCGCTCCGGCGGTTTCTCCACGCCCGCGTCGCTGACCTCGCTGGTGGGGCCGTCCACGGTACGCACACCGGCCTGGCGCGACTCGCTGCGCACGGCCGCGGCCGAGGCCGGCGTCGACCCGGATCGCGCGGTCGCGGAGACGGACACCGGCGACGACATGGAGGGCCTCTACCTCAAGCACGAGGAGGACGGCCGGGTCGTCGCCCGCTACAAATGGGTGCGTGCCGGATTCCTGCAGGCCGTGCTGGACTCCGGCTCGCACTGGGCGGACCGGCCGATCGTGCCGAACCGGCTGGCCGACCCGGAGGTGATGTATGCGGGTCTTTGAGGAGCTGTGCCCGGACGCTCCGGCGTGGACGGTGCCGTGGCCGCGGATCGCCGAGACGTTCGACTGGATCCGGCGGCTGGAGGGCGTGCCGCAGGACGCGGTGCACCACGGCGAGGGTGACGTGGCCGTGCACACCCGGATGGCCGCGGAGGCGCTGGCCGCGCAGCCGGAGTGGCGGGCGCTGCCGGCGGGCGAGCGGGTGCGCCTGTTCGCCGCCGTACTGCTGCACGACGTGGCGAAGCCGGACTGCACGCGCGTCGAGGACGACGGCCGGATCACCGCGCACGGGCACTCCCGGCGCGGTGACCTGACCGTGCGGCGGATCCTGTGGGAGCTGGGCGCGCCGCGGGCCTGGCGGGAGCACGTGGCCGCGCTGGTCCGGCACCATCAGGTCCCGTTCTGGGCGCTGGAACGGCCGGACCTGGAGCAGATCGTGCTGCGCGCGAGCCTGGTCACCCGCAACCGGGACCTGGCCATGCTCGCGATCGCGGACATCACGGGCCGGATCTGCGGCGACCTGGAGCAGGTGCTGGAGAACATCGCGCTGTTCCGGGAGTACTGCGCGGACCTCGGTGTGCTGGACGGGCCGTGGCCGTTCGCGTCCGACCACGCCCGGTTCAGGTACTTCCGCACGCCCGGCCGCGACCCCCGCTACGCCGCCTTCGACGACACGCGGCTGACCATGACCGTGCTGTCCGGCCTGCCCGGCGTCGGCAAGGACACCTGGATCGCCACCCACGCCGGCGACCGCGCGGTGGTCAGCCTGGACGCGATCCGCGCCCGCCTGGGCATCTCGCCCGCGGACGGCCAGCGGGCCGTGGCCGCGGCCGCGCACGAGGAGGCGCGCGTGCACCTGCGCGCCCGCCGGGACTTCGTCTGGAACGCCACCAACATCTCCCGCCAGCACCGCGACCTGTGCATCGGCCTGGGTGCGGCCTATCACGCGCGGGTGGAGATCGTGGCGCTGGAGGCCCCGCGCGACACCGTCCGCCGTCAGAACGCGGGCCGGGACGTCCCGGTGCCCCAGCCGGTCATCGACCGCCTGATCGGCAAGTGGGAGGCCCCGGATCTCACCGAGGCCCACCGGATCATCGAGGCCTGAGGTGTCGCGGCCGGCGTGACGTCACCGGCGGCCACACCGCCCGGTGCTGGTGATCGCCGGGGCCTAGCCGCGATCACCAACACCGGCCAGGACTACGGCACCACCGGGCCGGCCTGCTCGCCGCGGCGCTCGGCGGCGCCCGGGAGCGTGGTCGTGGTGATGGCCGCCGGCGCGGCGACCGGGGCGGTGACGGTGGCGCCGGTGGCCGGGAGCGTCACGGAGCTGCGGCCGGCGTCGACCGTGACGGTGGCGTTCTGATCATTCGTCACCGTGTACTGCGGGTCGCTCTGGCCGAGCACCAGGCCCAGCACGTGGCCGGCCGGCAGCGTCGCGTCGTAGTGCATCAGCGGGATCGTCACGTCGTACCACGTGCCGGGCTGCAGCGGCGTGGTGAACCGCAGCGACTTGTAGTGCGCCGCGTCCTTCCAGCCGCGGGTCAGCACCGCGTGGTCCGTCGTGGCCGTGACCTCGGCCGTGTCCAGGTAGCAGGCGTTGTCCGTGGCCGAGGCCGCGCCCCAGCAGGACTCGGTGCCGAGCGTGACCACGCCCTCGGACCGGAAGTGGTCGACGCGGGTCGCGCTGCCGTAGTCGACGAGCCGTGCGGAGAGCGCGGTGGTCGGCTTGTCCACCTGGATGCGCAGCTTCACGGACGCGTCGCCGGAGATCCGCAGCGGCGCGGTCAGCGGTGCGGAGACGAACGCGAGCCGGCCCGGCACGACCGTGGTCGGGTTCGCCACCAGCGCGTCCTCCCGCAGCGACTCGTCCGTGTAGGTCTTGGTCACGCCCCGGCCCTTCGCCCCGGCGCCGAGCGTGCCGTCGCCCAGCGGCAGCTCCCGGTCGCGGGCGCCCTTCGCCGGCCAGTCGCGCTCGTCCTGCCACACGCCGGGTGCGGTCTCCAGCGTGGCGCGCGGCTCGCGGTCGATGCCGTTGCGCAGGCCCTGGAGGTAGAAGTCGAACCAGCGGTGCAGCGTGCTGACCCACTCCGCGCGGCGGACGTCGAACGGGTCCTCGTGGCCCGCCTGGTAGAGCCACAGCTTGCGGGGCACGTCGTTCTCCGCGAGCGCGTCCCACCACTGGCCGAACTGGCGGGTCGAGACGTTCTTGTCGTTGACGCCGTGCGCGATGAACACGGACGCCCGGACCTTGCCCGCGGCCGGCCGGTAGTCGCGCTCGGCCCAGTAGGGCGTGAAGTCGCCGGTGTCCTCGCCGCTGTCCGCCCGCAGCTTCGTGACCAGCGCGGCGCACGCGGCGTCGGGACGGCCGTTCACGTAGGAGTGCAGGAAGTACGGATAGTCCTCGGAGCGCAGCAGGCCGTGGTAGCGCTGGTAGTCGTACCAACTGCTTATCGCGCCGATCGGGACGATCGTCTCCAGCCCGCGGACGCCGGTCGCGGCCACGCCGTTGGCGACCGAGCCGTCCCACGACTTGCCGATCATGCCGACCTTGCCGGTGGTCCAGGACGCGGTGGCCTTCTTCCCGTCCGCGGTGAAGCCGTTGGCCCGGCCGTTGAGCCAGTCGACCACGGCCTTCGCGCTGGCCACCTCGGCGGGGCCGCCGACGTCCTCACAGCCGGTGGAGCGCGCGGTGCCGGACAGGTCGACGCCGACGAACCCGTACCCCCGGGGCACGAAGTAGTTGTCGTAGTAGAGCGGCATGAGCGCGACGTTGCCGTTGGCGTCGTACTGCTTCAGCTCGCTCTCGTTACCGCGGCCGCAGCAGGTGTAATAGGGCGAGGCCTCCATGACGACCGGCACGCGCGTGGTGGCCTCGCGCGGGCGGACGATGTCGGCCGCGATGCGGTCGCGCACGCCGTCGCCGTCGGAGTCGAGCGGCGTCTCCACGTAGACCGTCTCGCGGATCGCGGTGGCGTAGTCGTAGACGGGAACGGTCTCCGTGCCCCGCACGTGCCGTGGCCCGCCGTGCGCCGCAGCCGGCGCGCCCGCGCCGATCACGGCGGTGAGCACCGCGAGAAAGACCACTACGGACCTGCGCACCATCCGCACTCCAATGATCAAGCCTGATGAACTACGAGCATGTTAGTAGATCTAAATATGCCGTGGTGTTAACTCTTCGGGGCTGTGGACAACGGGATCCGCTCCATCACGCCGTTCCCGTAGACCTCGCGCAGACCGAGCGGTTTCAGGTGCACGTACCCGATGTGGCAGTCGCAGATCGTGTTCGGGCAGGCGCGCGGGCGCAGGCCGGCCCGCCAGCTGCCGTCGTAGAGGTTGCCGATCACGTCCGGCACGAAGTGGCAGCGCCGCACGGTCCCGTCGCCGCGCACCGAGATCGCGGTCTCCCCGGCGTGGCACGGCAGCCCGCGCGAGGGATGCGGCCGCACGCTGTCGCCGAACCTCGGGTCCAGCGCGGTCCACGCGGCCTCCTCGTCGGCGCTGTAGACATACCCCTCGGCCGCGTTGACCCACAGGTAGACGGAGGCCGGCAGCAAAGCCCGAAGCGCCCGCGCCTCGGGCAGGTGGGCGGGCAGCCCGACCACCCCCACCGAGTACCGCGCGCCGAGCGCGTCCAGCTCGGCGCAGCGCGACAGGAACGCGGACCGGCTCACCTGCCCGGGGTGGTACGTGGCCCACAGCGCGGCCGTGCCGAGGTCCGCGGACCCCAGCCAGCCCGTGCGCGCGGCCAGGTTGGTCTGGATCGCCACCCGGTCCACGTGCGCCAGGTGGGACAGCCGGACGATCGTGTCCCGGTACCACCGACGGGTCAGGCCCTCGCCCCACGGCGTGAACAGGACGGACAGCCGCCGGTCCGTGGTCGCCTCCACCCAGTCCGCGAAGCGCAGCAGCGCGGCCCGGTCCTCGCGCAGCGTCGCCGGCGAGTCCACCCGCTTCGCGAACGGGCAGTACGGGCAGTCGTAGTTGCAGCTGGCCAGCGGCCCCCGGTACAGCACGTACAGCGCGCTCACCGGGGCACGTGCCCGTCCATCGCGGCGCGCACCGGCGCGGAGACCAGGCGCGGCCCGATCGCGTCCGACCAGGCCAGCCCGTCCGCGGTCAGCCGGTCCCGCTCCGGGCGCAGCCAGCCCCGGGCGGCCAGCGCCGCCAGCTCCGGGAAATCGTCGACGTGCGACGTGCCGAACCGCGCCCGATAGTCCACGGCGGACACGCCCTCCGCGCGCAGCAGCGATTTCAGCAGCCAGCGGCGCCGCTGCTCCGCCTCGTCCAGCCGGTAGCCGAACTCCGCGAACCGGAAGTCGTCGTCCGGCCGGGACAGGTAGTCGTCCAGCACCGCGCGCACCTCGCCGACCGTCACCGCGTAGTCGAACGAGTAGTGCAGCGACGACGTGTACGACCTGGCACCGCACCCGAGCCCGACCATGCCGTCGTCCTGGCAGCAGTAGTCCGGCCCGTCGTCGGCCGGCACGTCCGCCCGCCGGAACTGCCGCATCGACAGCTGCGCGTAGCCCGCGCCGGTCAGCACGTCCACGGCCTGCCGGTAGCGCGCGAGCCGGGCGGCGTCCCAGTCCGCCCACGACCGGGCACGCCGGCCGAGACCGGTGAGCGGCCGCACGTAGAGCGGGTAGAGGTACAGCTCCTCCGGCCGCCAGGCCAGCGCCGCGTCCAAGCTCTCCCGCCAGGTGCGCGCGGTCTGCCCGTCGATGCCGTAGATCAGGTCGATGTTGAGCAGCGGGATCCCGGCGTCGCGGATCACGCCCAGCGCGCGCTCCACCTCGGACCGGTGCTGCGGGCGACCGGCCGCGCGCGCCTCCGCGTCCAGGAAGCTCTGCACGCCGATACTGACCCTGGTGGTGCCGGGCGCGGCCAGCACGGCCAGCCGGTCCGGCGTGGCGGTCGCGGGCGAGGTCTCCACGGACAGCGGCACGCCGTGATCGCCGACGATCTCGAACAGCATGGTCAGCTCCGGCGCGGTCAGATAGGTGGGCGTGCCGCCGCCGATCGCCATCCGGGCGAACCGGGCGCCGGCGCCGAGCGCGTCCCGCACCGCGCGCGTCTGCGCCCGCAGCCGGTCGAGGTAGGCCGTGACCTGATCCGCCGCCGGATTCGCCCGGGTGAACAGGTTGCAGAACCCGCAGCGCATCTCGCAGAACGGCACGTGCACGTAACCGAAGAGCGCATCGGTCCGCTCCCCCGCCCACACCTCGGCCAGCGACGGGCGCGGAACCAGCCGCCGGTACGCGGTCTTGTGCGGATACGCATACAGATAGCCCTGGTAGGGCGAGTCGGTCACAGCGCGAACTCCCCGTACGGCACGGTCCAGACCGTCTCGTGCGCGACCCGGTGCCCGACGTTCCCGTCCTCGCCGTAGAGCGTGCCGTGGTCGGAGCAGACGATCACCCGGCAGGGCCGCCCGCGCCCGCCGGCCAGCGCGAAGATCCGCCCGAGCGCGCGGTCGGTGTACTCCAGCGCGGCCGCGTGACTGTCCACGCTGTCGGCGGCGGCGCCGGGCAGGTAGTGCCGGTTCGGCTGGTGCATGGCGGCCACGTTGACGAACGTGAACAGCGGCCGGTCCGCCGGCAGCCGCGCGATGATCTCGGCGAGCCGGTCCGCCTGCGCGTCCACGCACGCGGGCGCGGTCACGCCGAACGACGGCTCCCAGTGCGCCTCCGCGAACAGGCCGGGCAGCACGCGGCCGAGCGGCGCGCCCGGGTTGAAGAAGCCGACGCCGCCCAGGCAGACCGTGTGATAGCCGGCGGCGGCCAGCGCGCCGGGCAGGTCGGCCGCGTCGAACACCCACGTGTCCGGCCCGGTCGTCTCGCTGCCGGCGAACCGGGCCGCGAACGGCCGCGCGTGCCGCCCCGGCGTGACCGGCGTCGGCAGGAACCCGGCGAAGAACGCGTGGTGGGCCGCGTAGGTGAAGCTCGCGGGCGTGTGCCGCCGCTCCCAGCCGCCGGGCAGCAGCCGGGCCAGCGTCGGCGTGCGCCCGGCCGCGAGCAGCCGGTCCGCCACGTCGAACCGCAGCGTGTCCAGCGTGATCAGGAGCAGGTCGTGACTGCCGATCAGACCGCGCACAGCGCCGCCCTGATCTGCGCGGCATAGGTGTCCTCGCCCCGGTCCAGCACGCCGGGCAGCAGGTCGCCGAACGCGTTCACCTCGGCCACCGCGTGCCGATGCCACCGGCTGCCGAACATCAGATCAACACCGGCCATGAGGGTACGAGGAAAGGCCGACCCGGCCCGCGCACAGCTCTCCACGGCCGCGTCCCACGCCCGCGCGCCGGCCAGCGCGCGCACCCGCGCCACGTCGCCGCGCGCGTTGCCGAGGTGCAGATTCGTCAGCGGGGACCGTCCGGCCCGGACCACCACGTGCCGGGGCTCGCCCGCGATCACCACCACGCGCAGGTCGATCGTGCGCCCGTCCACGCCCGCCTTCGGGAACCAGCGCTCCACGTGCAGCCCGTCGCCGGCCAGCGTGTCCACGATCGCGGCGATCTCGGCCTCCCGGTCGTACCGCCGGAGGGTCAGGTTGTTGAAAAGACGCCCGTCCGGTGCGATCTCGACGCTGGTCACGGCCTCGGCCCGGCTCCCGGCGGCGGTAAGCGCGAGCACGCCGGACGCGGACGACCCGTGCGCCGGCTTCACGAACACGCGCGCCCAGCCGGCCTCACGCATCGCGGCCCGGAGCGCGTCCCACCCGGTCACCTCCGGCAGCGCGGGCGGGACCGGCACGCCGTGCCCGGTCAGCAGCGCGTGGCAGCGCCGTTTGTCGCTCATGGTGAGGATGTCGTCCGGCGCGTTGAGCAGCGTGGCACCGGTGGCCTCGACCCGGCGCAGCGCGGCGGCCAGCCCGGCGTGCGCCGCGGCCGTGCCGACGATCTCCCCGTGCGCGGCCTCCGTGCCGGCGCCGCGCAGCAGCCGGTCGACCTCCGGATCCTCGCCCGGCGAGTCGATGCGCACGATCTCGCCCGGCCCTGGCAGCGGCCCGCCGCGCAGCACGTCACGCCAGGCGTAGACGCGCGGTGGCGGCAGACCGGCCCCGGCCGCGGCGCGCAGGAACATGGTCACCCGACGGTTGGCCGGGTTTCCTATGACGGACAGCGCGGTCACTCGGACACCGCCACGAACCGGCCGTCGAGCTGAGGCTCGACCCGCGGGCCGCTGAGGTCGACGCGCACGGACGGCAGCGCCTCCACCAGCCGCCGGGCGACCGGCTCGCTGATGTAGTGGTGGTGCAGGTCGAGCAGGTCGAGGTGGTCCAGCGGCTGCCCGGCCAGCAGCGCCGCCGCGCCCGCGTCACCGAGCGTGCCCATCGCCAGCGACAGCTCGCGCAGCCGGGCGACGACCGGCGCGCCGGCGACCTCGGCGGCGATCTCGTCCTGAATCGTGCTGTCGCACAGGCCGAGCGAGGTCAGGTGCGGCCACCGCGCGACCGCGCGCGCGTCGAGGAGCGGACGGAGGTCGTCGAGCGTGTAGTCGCCGCCGTAGTCCCGCACGCCGAGCCACAGGTGCAGCCGCTCCAGCGCCGGAAGCTCCCACGTGGTGATCGACCGGATGATGTGCGCCGGCAGCCCGCCGGTCTGGAACTCCAGATCCCGCAGCGACTCGTGCCGCAGCGGCGTGTGCAGCTCAAGGCCGGTGGCGCCGCGCACGACCAGCCGCTCCAGCCGCGGGAACGCGGTCAGCAGCGGCCCGACGTCGCGCTGCTGGATCCAGGAGATCTCGCACTCCTCGAACCGCAGGTCGCCGAGGAACAGCGCGCGCAGCCGGGACAGTCGCGGCGCGTGCCGCACGAAGAGGTCGAGCGGCGGCCCGATGTCGAACGCGCCGCCCCACTGGCCGATGACCAGCGCGGACGGGCCGTCCTCACCGGCGCGCGCGACCAGCCCCTCGAACGCGACCTCGAACTCGTCGGTGCCCACGTCGTACTCGTCGGTCATCACGGACCACGCCACCGACGCCGGATCGGCCGCGACCCGGTCGTCGTCCCAGGACACCACCGGCAGCCCGGCGAACGTCTCCAGGTTCTGGTTGATGGTCACGCTTCCACCGCCCCGTCTCGTCCGATGTGCTCGAACGGACCGTAACAGCGGCGGCCGACACTTTCCCCGGTCTTGGGTGCGATCGGTCACGAAGCCGGGTTCGGCGTCGCGCGATCACACGGCCGGGCTCAGCCGAACATCCGGCGCGGGCGTCTTCAGCCCCACGCGCACGACACGGTCGTGCGGTCGCGTTCAGCCCAGCGCCGGGCGCAGGCGCACCGCGGGCCGCCGTGCGACCACCCGTCGCCGCACCACCGCCGAGCGCCACGAGGCCACCCTGCCGCCCAGCGCCGCGACCGGCCGCCAGGTCCGCCGCCAGCGCCGCTTCGGCGCCGCCACGCTCGCCCACACGACCTTCCCGTCCGTGCCGAGCAGCACGCCGCATCGCGTCGCCGAGCGCGCCACCAGGTCCAGCCCGCGCCCGCGCTCGGACAGCCCCGGCCCGTTCCCGCCGCCGAACCGCGGCAGCTCCGGCGACCGGTCCGCGACCGCGATGCGCAGCTGCCCGCGGTGGTGGCTGACCGTCACGTCCAGCGCGGTCCCGGCATGCTGGACCGCGTTCGAGACCAGCTCGGACACGATCAGCTCGCCCGCTTCCACCGCGTCGTCACCCAGCCCCCGGCGCGCGCAGAACGACCGGACCAGCGCCCTCGCCGCCGACGCGCCGCCGAGATCCGGCTCCAGGCGCACGTGCTCGCGCGTGGCGTGCGGCCGGTAGGCGGGCAGCGCGGCCAGCGCGCGCGGCAGCGTGGCGAAGATCGCGACCCGTCCGCGCAGCATCCGCCGGACCGCCGCGTTCGGACCGGTCACGACCATGGTGGTCCCGGGCCGGCGCGCGTTGCAGAACATGACCACGGCCGAGAGCAGCGACGCCAGCCGGCGCGACCGACCGGCCCGCGCACAGTCGACGATCACGAACGGCGGGTGATGCGCGGTGCACCGGATCAGCGCACGCCGCAGCCGTTCGGCGGAGAGCAGGTCGGCTCGCTCACCGAGCGCCACGACCAGCGCGCCACTCTCCACATGCGCCCGAACGCTGCCCACCACGGTCCTCGCCTCCCTCAGTACCACGCCTGGCAACCTACTGCCCCGGCAGCGGCTCCCTTACTCACGTTCGCTGTCAGGAAACTCTGAGGTTCGTGGTGAGGACGTCCTCAACGAAGAAGGCGCGGCCTCCCGGCCGCGCCTTCTTCTACGTTCCTACCGGCAGAAATCAGCCGAACCTGCGCACGAACGCCGTCCACGCATCCGGCGACACGTGCAGAACGCCACCAAGGCGTCGCTTACTGTCACGGATATCGACCGTTACGCCATTCGCTCGAACCTCTACACACGTGACCGTATCGCTGTGCGAACTCGTCACCCAGGCACCAGTGCGAAACACGCTTTTCTTCACGGAGCTTCTTCACTCAATTCGTTCAGAGCCTGCAGAAGTAGAAGCACCGTTTCTTCGGTCGAGAGCGAATTGGTTAGGAGCCAGTCAGCCATCGCCACGTACGGTGCCGCCAAGGCGTCATGATACACATCCGATCGCCCCATATCCTCCCGAAACGCGATCGGGGACCTTCCCGGCGATCGCAGGAGAGTAAATGATGAGGTCATCGCCGGCCCCGACATGGCCCGAAAAGAGAGGATCCTGAGATCTATTCGCGATGCGCAGTCAACAAGATGCCGAAGCTGATCTCGCTGAACCTCAATTCCGCCCACCACTCTGCGCACGACTGATTCGTCGATGACGACCACCAGTTTCGGCAATGGCCGACGATTAAGGATATCTTGCCGCCTGACCCGAACCTGAATCAACCTATCGATCTCAGGCTCCCCGACGGCCCAGTCCGCCACGACAGAGAATCGTTCGAAAAGCGCCCTCATATACGGAATCGTCTGCAGCAAACCGGGAACCACACGCTCCTGAAACTCAAAAATCCGCTCAGCAGCGTCTTCGAGTCCGATATAAACCGAATAGCTTTCGCCCACAATGTCGCGATACGCACTCCACCACGTGCGCTGCCGCCCCTCAACAGCAAGACCCTCCAGATATTTTCGGCTCGACAGACTCGCCACTCCATAAACGTCGAGAAGCTCGTGCAGCTCGCGAACCCGAATTCCGATCTTGCCGGCCTCGATGCGACTGACCCATGAGCCAGACCGATCAATCTCACGCCCAGCCTGGTCCGCCGTCATCTTCCGCGAGGCCCGCAAGCTCCGCAGCTCATCCCCTAGCAGCAACCGACGGGACTGCGGATTGCCACCTGGCAGATTGCCGCCTTGCTTTTCGCGAGCCACCCGATCAACACCTCGCTGTAAAGATGCCGAAAAACGTGAACATGAATGGTTCAAGTAAAAACTTGCACGTGCGAGTCACAGCTGCGACTTTGATATAGAAGTACCTTAATGGATCACGTCGGCGCGCAGTAGGGGGAATTGCGGCGGGCCGGCCGGGGAGGATCAACATGGGGCCGAACGATGCCGTCACCCGACGGCCGCCCGTCCAGGAGGGCGAGATCATCGATGCGGACGGGGAGCCGGCCATACCGCCATCGCCGCCCGTAACACCGACGTCGAACCTGATCGGCTTCCTTGACAACCGGTGGCGGTACGCAGAGTCCAGCGACGCGGCGGCACGGCGGGCGATTCTGCTGCTGACCAGCACCATTGCCGCGGCGGCGCTGGCGCTCGTCCTGCTCACGCTGCTGCTCGTCCTGGTCGGGCTGCTGGTGGGGCTCATGACGGAACACCTGCCATCGGCGCTGCTCGCCCTCATCCCGTTCGTCACCGGCGGCGGTGTGGCGATCACCATCTACCGCAGACAGAGATGAGGCACGGCACGTTGTCATCCGTAAGCCCGCGGAGTACGTAAGGATGAAACGACAGTCAACGGCTACACGGGTAGGTCGAGCTCTATGAGTGAAACGGTCACGGCCACAACGCAGTGGCAGGCGCTGCAGGCGCACGCGGAGAAGCTCCGCCAGACGCACCTGCGCGAGCTCTTCGCGGGCGACCCCGGTCGCGGGCAGCGTCTGACCGGTCAGGCGGCGGACCTCTACGTCGACTACAGCAAGAACCTGGTCACGGACGAGACCCTCGGGCTCCTGCAGGAGCTCGCGCAGCAGCAGAAACTCGAGGAGAAGATCGCGGCGATGTTCCGCGGCGATCACATCAACACCAGCGAGGACCGCGCGGTCCTGCACACGGCGCTCCGCCTCCCCCGGGGCGCGCAGCTGACCGTCGACGGCCAGGACGTGGTCGCGGACGTGCATGCCACGCTGGACAGGATGGCCGCGTTCGCGGACAAGGTCCGCGGCGGCGAGTGGCGCGGCGCGACCGGTGAGAAGATCACCACGCTGGTCAACATCGGCATCGGCGGTTCGGACCTCGGCCCGGTGATGGCGTACGAGGCGCTCGGCGACTACCGCGACCCGGGCCTGACCGCCCGGTTCGTCTCGAACATCGACCCGACCGATCTGGCGGTGAAGACCGCGGACCTGGACCCGGCGACCACGCTGTTCGTGATCGTGTCCAAGACGTTCGGCACGCAGGAGACGCTGACCAACGCGCGCGAGGCCCGCACCTGGCTGCTCGGCAAGCTGGGCGTGGACGAGAGCGCGGTCGCGAAGCACTTCGTCGCGGTCAGCACGAACGAGAAGCGGGTCACCGACTTCGGCATCGACCCGGCGAACATGTTCGGCTTCTGGGACTGGGTGGGCGGCCGTTACTCGCTGCCGTCCGCGGTCGGCCTCTCCGTGATGATCACGGTCGGTCCGGACAACTTCAGGGAGATGCTGGCCGGCTACCACGCGGTCGACGAGCACTACCGGACCACGCCGCTGGAGCGGAACATCCCGGCGATCCTGGGCCTGCTCAACGTCTGGTACAACAACTTCCTCGGCGTCCAGACGCACGCGGTGCTGCCCTACTCGCAGTACCTGCACCGCTTCGCCGCCTACCTCCAGCAGCTGACCATGGAGTCGCTGGGCAAGTCAGTCACGAAGGACGGCACCGAAGCGGACTTCCAGACCGGCGAGATCTTCTGGGGCGAGCCGGGCACGAACGGCCAGCACGCGTTCTACCAGCTGATCCACCAGGGTACGAAGACCATCCCGGCGGACTTCATCGGCTTCTCCGTGCCGAACCACGACACCGCCGAGATGCACGACCTGTTCATGTCGAACTTCCTGGCGCAGACCGCCGCGCTCGCGTTCGGCCGCACGCGCGAGCAGGTCGAGGCCGAGGGCGTGGACCCGTCGGTGGTGCCGCACAAGGTCATGCCGGGCAACCACCCGACCACCACGATCCTCGGTGAGAAGCTGACGCCGTCGACGCTGGGCCAGCTGGTCGCGCTCTACGAGCACATCGTGTTCACCGAGGGCGCGATCTGGGACATCAACCCGTTCGACCAGTGGGGCGTCGAGCTCGGCAAGGTCATGGCGAACCAGTTCGCCCCGCTGCTGACGCAGGAGACCACGCCGGCCGGCGACCAGGACTCGTCGACGAACGCGCTCATCGCCCGCTACCGCGCCCAGCGCGGCCGCGCATAAACCAGATCAAGAGCCGGCGGGGGTACGCCGTACCCCCGCCGGTGTCAGGAACGCCTGCGACGTGCGCGCCGGATGACGACCAGCGCGAGCACGACGGCCACGGCGCCACCGGCCGCGTAGTACACCGGGTGGTCCACCTGCACCAGCCGCCCGGACTCCACGGCCGCGGCCTCCGGCTGCAGGCCCAGGAACGGCAGCGCGGCCAGCAGCGCGATCGCACCCACCGCGAGCAGCGCGAACCCGGCCGCCTTGACCACCCGCCGGGGTCCGTTGCGGACCGGGCCCGCGATGGGCACGACCAGGCCGGGCGCGGTACGCGGGTCACGGGTCACGGGGTGTGGGACGGTCATCATCGGCCTCCGGGTCTTTCGGCACTTGACGCTATAACGACCGTGGTCCGAAACCGGTTCATACTATTTTCGCCGCTGACTCGCACCCGACACCCACGTTCACGTGCTGTGCCGGACCTGGGTCAATAGGGTGACGGCGATGGGCGTGCCGCATGGCGGTCGATCAACCACCATCACCCGTCCGGATCGGAGGCTACGTTGCGATGAACCGTTCCGTGAGGACCGTCGTAGCTCGGGTGGTGCGAGCCGACGGGTTCTCGCCACCAACACACAGAGGGGCGCGCGATGGCGATTCTCCGGCCGCGCAAACGCCAGACGTCGAGTGACGAGGCGCTGATCAGGTCGTTGTACGAGGAGCACGGCGGCGCCCTGATCGCCTACGCGACGCGGCTGACCGGCGACCGCGGGGCTGCCGAGGACGTGCTCCAGGAGACGCTGCTGCGCGCGTGGCGGCACGTCCACGAGCTGTCCGAGGCGTCCGGGTCGATCCGTGGCTGGCTGTTCACGGTCGCCCGGAACATCATCACGGACCGCGCGCGGGCGAAGTCGGTCCGCCCGGCCGAGGTGGCCGAGTCGCCGGTGACCGTGCCGGTGTCGCGGGACCACTCCGACCAGGTGGTGGACTCGATCGTGGCGCTGGACGCGCTCGAACGCCTCTCCGAGGAGCACCGCAGCGTGCTCGTGGAGATCTACTTCCGGGGCCGCACCGTCACCGAGACGGCGGCGCATCTGGGAATCCCAGCCGGTACCGTGAAGTCCCGATCACACAACGCCATGAAGTCCCTCCGGGAGCATGTCATAGGCGGACAGACGAAGGCGCCGGGCAGGACCGTTGCGCGCGTGGCGGAGGTGACCCGATGAACGCCGAGGTTGAGCACAGCCAGCTGATCGGAGCGTATGTGTTGGAAACGCTCGAACCCGCTGAGCGAAGCGAGGTGGACGCCCACCTGGCCACCTGCGAGACGTGCCGGACCGAGCTGGCCGACCTCGAGGCGATGAAGGAGGTGCTCGGCGAGATCCCGCCGGAGGCGTTGATCCACGGCCCGCCGGACGCGGACCTGGTGCTGCAGCGCACGCTCCGCCAGATCCGGCAGGAGAAGTCCAGCGCTGCCCGCTGGCAGCAGGGCCTGATCACGGCCGCGGCCGCGGTGGCGCTGGTCGCCGCGATCGGCGGCGGTGTGCTGGTCGGCCGCGGCGCCGGGGGCACGGACGCGCCGCCCCAGGCGATCCCGTCGGCCACCTCCGCGGCCGCCGGCGCCAAGGTCGCGTCCACGCTCGACCCGGCGACCAACGTGGCGCTGACCGCGACCGTCACGCCGGCCATGGGCTGGGTGCGCGTCAACGCGGACGTCGCCGGCATCCCGCACGGCGAGGACTGCCGCCTGATCGTGGTCGCGAAGAACGGCGACCGTCAGATCGCCGGCGGCTGGATCGTCTCCGAGCGGGGCGAGGTCAGCGGCACGAACCTGGACGGCAGCGCCTCGATCGCACCGGAGGACGTCGCCTCCGTCGAGATCGTCAACACCGCCGGCCGCCTCTTCGTCAGCGTGCCCATCGTATGACCCGCCCCAGGCCGATGATCCGGGCGTCGTTCAGGTCGTTCCCGCGACCTGAACGACGCCCGGATCACGGCCGGCGGACGCGGGCGATGTCCGCGGGCAGCGGGCAGTCACCGCAGGTGCCACCGCCGAGGCGGTAGTAAAGACAACAACTGCTGCGGGTGTACGCGTCGCGCGCGTCGAACGTGCCGGCCACGTCCAGCGGCGCCGTGGCCAGCACCGCGTCCCGGACCCGGCGGCACGCCTCCGGCGGCGCGGTCCGGGACAGCTGCCGGGCCGTGCCCGCGATCCCGGACGCGACGTTCCCCCAGAGCAGCCCGGCCGCGGCCGGAGCCACCACCCGTACCCTCGCAATGATCTGGGTCAGGTGTGTGACCAGCGCGGCGCCGGCCTGGGCCGCGAGATCGGGACCGCGCCGGCCGGACGGCGCCGCCAGGGCGAGGCGGAAGCCGGCGCCGGGGGTGTAGGCGCAGCTCACGGACGAGATGTCGAGCAGGATGCGGTCGTGGACCAGGAGCGCGAGCAGCGGGCCGACCAGCCGGGCGGAGTAGCCGAGCACGGTCAGCGACGCGGCCACCCGGGGCTCGTCCGTGCGCGCCCAGGCCCGCACCGCGGCCACCGTGTCCTCGATCGGCACCGCGTCCGGCAGCGGATCGAGGCCGATGCCGTAGAACGGGTTGCCCGCGGCGACGCGCGCCACCGCCGCCGCGATCTCGTCCGCCCCGACCGTGTCCAAGCCGGCAGCATATCGAGACCCGGTCAGGCGGGCGTGCGCAAGCGTGCGGTGTGGTCGCGCAGCCACTCGGTGACGCGGTCGGCCGGGGCCGGGCGGGCGATGCCGTAACCCTGGGCGACGTCGCAGCCGTACGCGGCCAGGCACGCGAAGACCTCCTCGTTCTCCACGCCCTCCGCGATGATCCGCAGGCCCAGGCTGTGCGCGAGACCCACGGTGCTCTGCACGATCGCGGCGCTGCGCGGGTCGGTGTCGCACGCGCCGACGAACGCGCGGTCCAGCTTCAGGTCGTCGACCGGGAGCCGCTGCAGGTACGACAGGCTGGAGTAACCGGTGCCGTAGTCGTCGACCGCGATCCGCAGCCCCTGCGCGCGCAGCGCGGTGAGCAGCCGCAGCGAGGTGTCCGCGTCCTTCATCAGCACGCCCTCGGTGATCTCCAGGTCGAGCGCGGACGGCGGCAGGCCGTACCGGTCCAGCGCCTCGGCGACGCGCGCCGGGAACGCGGGGTCGAGCAGGTTCGTCGGGGACAGGTTGACCGCGACGGAGACGTCCAGGCCCGCGTTGCGCCACTCGCGGCACTGCCGGCAGGCCAGGTCCAGCACCTCCGCGGTGACCAGGTCCATCAGGCCGGCGCTCTCCGCGATCGGCAGGAACGAGTCCGGGAAGACCAGGCCGCGGACCGGGTGGTTCCACCGGATCAGCGCCTCCAGGCCGACCACCTCGCGGCCGGGCGTGACCGCGACCTGCGGCTGGTAGTGCAGCAGCAGCTCGCCGCGGGACAGCCCGGTCCGGAACTCCTCCAGCGTGGTGAGCCGGTGCCGGGCCTCCTCGTCGTCGCGGCCGGCCGCGAACGCCAGCCGGGTGTGCGCGGACTTCGCCGCGTACATCGCCACGTCCGCCCGGCGCAGCATGGTGGGCCGATCTGCGCCGTCGCGCGGGAACGCGGCCACACCGATGCTGGCGTCCACGTGCAGCGCCACCTCGTCCAGCACGAACGGCGCGCGCAGCGCCTCCAGCGCGGCCAGACCGGTCTCCCGCGCCTCCTCCTCGCCCTGATCCGGCATGACCAGGCCGAACTCGTCGCCGCCGAGCCGCGCCAGCACCACGTGGTCGCCGAGCGCGCCGGACAGCCGCGCCGCGACCAGCTGCAGCAGCCGGTCGCCGACGTCGTGGCCGAAGCTGTCGTTGACCTCCTTGAACCGGTCCAGGTCGAGCAGCGCCACGGTGAGCGGCTGCTGCGCCGGACGGCCGTGCAGCTCCTCCTGCAACCGCTCGACGAACAGGCGGCGGTTCGGCAGGCCGGTCAGGTCGTCCGTGCGGGCCTCGCGGCGCGCGTCCGCCAGTGCCTCGGCCGTGCGCACGGTGAGCAGCATGCGCAGCACGGCCGCGGAGATCGCGACGGCCGCGAGCACGCTGGAGACGCGCGGCAGGGCGCTGTACTGCCACGAGCCGTAGAGCAGCAGCGTCATGCAGGCACAGGCGAACACGGCCGGGAGCGCGACCGAGGCCCACATGCGGCCGGTCTGGCGCTGGCGGCGGCGCTCCGGGCGCTGCCAGGCCGCGCCCGCGATCGCGGCCAGGCCGAGCGTCCAGAGCGGCTCGATCCAGCCCGGCAGCGGATCCACCGCACGGAACAGCTCGACCAGGTAGACCGCGTCCGCCACCGTGAACAGCGTCATGCCGGCCACCATGAGCAGCCACATCGGCTCGGTGCGCCACCCGGTCAGCGCCCACGCGCCGAGCACGCAGCCGGCCAGCGCGATGTCCGCGGCCGGGTAGCTGAAGTTCACGATCAGCGCGAGCATGGTGGTGCCCGGCTCCGCGGCCACGGTGGCCAGGAACGGCAGCGACGCGAACGCGGCCGCGCACGCGGAGGCGATCACGCCGTCCAGCCACGCGGACGGGCTCATCCGCGGCAGCCGGTCCTTGAGCAGCAGCATCAGGCCCGCGTAGAACCCGGGGTAGAGCATCAGCCACAGCGGGTCGGCGAACGTGACCAGCGGCTCCGGGTCCAGCGGCCGGATCCACGTGTACCAGTAGCCGTTCCCGACCGCGTAGCTGACCAGGCCGGTGCCGAGCAGCGTCCAGGCGGCGCGCTCGCGGCGACCGGTCTCCGGACGCCAGGCGCGGGCCAGCACCAGCAGCGCGGGCAGCAGGTAGAGCGTGTCGGTGAGGATCTCCCCGCCGAACCAGTCCTCACCCAGCCAGCGGCGGACCGCCGGCGGCACCTCGACGACGATCTGGACCAGCAGAAGCACGCCCAGCATCACGAACGCGGCGAACACGGGCCGCGGCAGCTGCCACGTCCCGGCGTGCGTCCTCCCCGTCATGCTCGGACCCATCGGCCGATCCCCCGGCATCTTTCGCGAAAATCACACCCGCACGGGGGTACGCCGAAGCCGCGCGATCCCCCGGGAAGATCCTCCCAGCCTGGGCGATTTCCGTGTGGCCCCGCCCACCCGTACCCCCGGGAAGTTGAATCAGAAAAACGACAGGCCCTCAGGTCAGGCTTACTACGCGCGATGATGCGGTCACAGACGAACCATCATCGGGGGGCTTTGCATGGGCACAGGGCAGCGCGTCGTGCGCCGTGCCGCGCTCACCGACCCCCTCTTCGTCGGCCTCGTCGTCTTCACCGTGCTCGGCCTGGTCTGGTACCTGGTGCCGCTCGCGGACCTGGACGGCATGGTGCGGCTGTTCTGGCCGGCCCAGGTCGTGCTGGACCTGACCATCTGCCTCACCTCGTGGCAGATCTGGAGGATGTCCGGGGCCGTCCCCGCCACCCGCCGGTTCTGGCGGTCGATGGCCGGCGCCACGCTGCTGTTCTCCATCGGCGACAGCTACCAGGCCGTCATCGCGGTCGGCGCCACCCCGGAGAAGGCGATCACCGGCGGCCCCGTGCAGCTGGCCTTCCTCGCCGCCGGTGTCGCACTCCCGCTCTGGGCCATGATCACCCACCCCATCGCGACGGTACGCCGCGGCGAGCGCCTCCGCTTCTGGCTCGACGCCGTGATCATCCTGGCCGCGGTCGGCGCGTTCATCTGGGTCTACTCGGTCAGCGGCGCGGGCGGCGCCGGTCTCCCCCGGCTCATGCTCACCGTGGCCGGCGCGGCCGGCATGCTCATCTGCGCGCTCGGCGTGCTCAAGCTCGCGCTCGGCGGGAACCCGCCGTTCACCCGCGGCGCGGCCGCGGTCGGCATCATCGGCGTCACCATGACCGGCGCCGGCATCGCGGTCGGCGGCACGCTCACCGAGGCCGGGCACTACAACCTCGCGATGGCGGCCAGCTTCGTGCCGTGCGTGCTGATGGCGTTCGCGCCGAAGATCCAGGAGCTGGGCATGCGGCACGGCGCCGCGTCCGGGATCGCCCGCCGCCAGGGCAAGGTCAGCCTGCTGCCGTACGTCGCGGTCGCCGCCACCTACGCGCTGCTGGTCTCCGTGCTGTGGAGTGCCGAGCTGTCACCGCGCGCCTGGGGCATCGTGGCCGGCGCCATCGTGATCACCACGCTGGTGGTGGCCCGGCAGCTGGCCGCGCTCGCGGAGAACGGCGCGCTGCTGCACACGATCGCGCAACAGGAGGCGCGGTTCCGGGCACTGGTCCAGCACGCCTCCGACATCACCATCGTGGCGGACGCGCAGACGATCATCACGTACGCCAGCCCCGCCGTGCAACGCGTGCTCGGCATCGCGCCCGAGGAGCTCACCGGCCTCACGCTGCAGGCGCTCGTCCACCCGGACGACCTCGAGCCGGTCTCGCTGCCCGCCGACCCGGCCGCGGTCCAGACCACCCAGCTGCGGGTACGCCACGCGGACGGCAGCTGGCGGTGGCTCGAGGTGACCAGCACCAACCGGCTGCACGACGAGAACGTGCGCGGCTACATCTGCAACGCCCGCGACGTCACCGAGGCCCGCGCGTTCCAGGACCAGCTCCGCTTCGACGCCACCCACGACGCGCTGACCGGCCTGGCCAACCGGCTGCTCTTCCACCGCAAGCTGCGCGGCCCGGCCGCGGCCGGCGACCCGGAGGCGCTGGTCGGCGTGCTCGCCATCGACCTGGACGGCTTCAAGGCCATCAACGACACGCTCGGCCACCACGTCGGCGACGAGGTGCTGGCCATGGTCGCGGAACGGCTGCGCCGCTGCGTGCGGCCCTACGACACGGTCGCGCGGCTGGGCGGCGACGAGTTCGCGGTCATCCTGTCGCCGACCACGGAGGAGTTCGCGGACGCCACCGCGGACCGGATCCGCGCCGCCGTCACCCAGCCCGCCGTGATCGACGGGCACAGCCTGCAGATCGGCGCCAGCGTCGGCGTGGCGATCGGCACCCGGACCTCGACGGACGGGCTGCTGCGCACCGCGGACGCGGCCATGTACCGCGCCAAGCGCGGCGGCCGGGACGCGATGGCCGCGAGCTAGTCTCTGTCGCGTGCCCGCTGCGCCCCGCCCGACTCCCTCGTTGAACCCGTCGGCGGGTCGGCGGGTCGGCGGGTCGGCGGGGTCTTTGGATCTTGGCCTCCGCTCCCGGAGGACCGCCCGCGCCCGCCCGGCCTCGGCCGGCTCTAGATGATCTCGCCGTCGTCGGCGTGGGCCACGCTGCGGCCGTCGCACACGCTGCTGGTCGTGGTCCGGACCGGCGTCACGCTCACCCGTCTGCTGGACGTGCTCACGCTCACCGCGGATGACCGCCGCATCCAGACGGTCTTCACTCACGACCCGGACAATCCACCCATCTTCTCCGCGGGTACGCCCGGCTTCCTGCACCGCCTGGCCGCGCCGCTCATCACCTGGCAGGAGGCGGTCTCCCGCCGCTTCGACCTGGCCGTCGCCGCCAGCGAGAACGACCGCCTGCACGAGCTCGACGCCCCGATCCTGCTGGTCCCGCACGGTCTCGGCTTCCACAAGTACTACCCGGGCACGACCACGATCTCCGGCATGGACCCGGACCGCCTGACCCACCAGGGCCGCGTCGTCCCGGCCGCGATCGCGCTCACCCACCCCGGCGAGCTGCCCGTCCTCGCCGCCGCCTGCCCGCCCGCCGCCGCACGGGCCGTCGTGGTCGGCGATCCCTGCCTGGACCGCATGCTGGCCGGCCGCCACCGCGTGCCGCTCTACCGGGGCGGGCTGGGAGCGCGCGAGCGTACCCTCGTGGTGTTTGCTTCGACCTGGGGTCCGGACAGCCTGCTGGGTCTCGCACCCGGCCTCCCGGAACGACTGGCCGCCGCGCTGCCCGCCGACGAGTTCGCCGTCGCCGCCGTCCTGCACCCCGGCATCTGGTCCGCCCACGGCCCCTGGCAGGTCCGCGCCTGGCTCTCCCGCGCCACCGCCGCCGGCCTGCGCGTCATCTCGCCCGAGGACGGCTGGCAGGCCACGCTGACCGCGGCCGACCTGGTCGTGTCCGATGCGGGGTCGCTGTCGCTGTACGCGGCGCTGCTGGGACGGCCCCTGCTGCTGGCGGGCGGCGGTCCGACGGTGGTGCCGGGGTCGGCGATGGAGTCGCTGCTGGCGCGCGCGCCGCGACTGACGCCGGGCGGGGACCTGCTGGCACAGGTCCGGGGCGCGCTGGCTCCTCCCGATGCCGGGGTGGCATGGTCTTCCGGCCGGGCACCGACCAGCGGGTACGTGCCGGCCGGCGTCGTGGACTCGCCCGGCGCGTGCGCGAGCAGGTTGCGGCCGCTGATCTACCGGCTGCTCGGCCTGCCCGAGCCGTCGTCGCCGGCCGTGCTGCCGCCGCCGACCGCGCCGTCGGCCACCGCGTCGCCGGTGCCGGCCTACGTGGTGGACGCGCTGGTCACGGACGGGGTGGCGGCGTTGCGGCGCTTCCCCGCGTTCCTGGACGCGCCGCCGTCCCGCGACGAGCGCGACCACCGCCACGTGATCGCCGACCTCGCCACCGCCACCCACGGCCAGCTCACCGGCGCGACCGTGGTCCGCGCCGACGTGCACACGTCGCCGCGCGCCTGGCGCCGCGACGCGGAGGTGCTGCTGTCCGCCTGGCCGTCCGCCGTGCTCGTCACCGGCGTCGACCGTGACTCCCGCTGCCACACGCTCTCCCGGGACGGCGTGCTCTTCACGCTCACCGCCGACGTCGACGATCCCGCGGTGCTGGCCTCCCTCGCCTACCTCCACCTGAAGGATCCGGCGGTCCGCCTCGACATGCTCCGCCTGGGTTCCCGTCTTGTCCCGGTGGACAGCCGGTCCTGACACCGTTCCGCTGCTTCGCCTCAGCTCCACCGCACCGCAACCGATTGCGAGCCCTTGACGCAACGTCACCATCAACATGCGGGCGGTAGTCAATGACCACTGAACCACAGACAGACCGGCAGCAGCACCACGGGTCGTCGGGCCACGACGGGGCCTACCGGCCCCCGAGTCCGTCCCCGTCGGCCAACGCCCATCCAGGGCAACAGATGCCATCGCAGTACTCCGGCGATCCGGCCACGCCGTACTCGGGCAGTCCAGGCGCGCCCGCGCCGTATTCCAGCGGCCCTCCCGCGTCGCACTCCGGCGGTCCGAGTGCGGCCCCGGGCTACCAGCAGGGTCCCGGCACGTCTCAATACCAGCAGTATCTCGGCGGGCCGGCCTCGCCGCCGGGGTACCAGCAGTTTCTCGGTGGTCCGGCCGCGCCGCCGCAGGGTTACGGCGGCTTCCCGCCACCGCAGGCTCCCCCGCCCGGCTACGGCCCGCCCGGCTACGGCCCGCCCGGTGCCTTCGGCCCGCCCGGAACGGCTCCCGTCGGCTACCTCCAGACGAGCGGACGCCCCTACGCCGGCGACGCGCCCGGCTTCGGCCCGGTCATCCTGTTCACCGCGATCTTCGGCATCCTCGGCGCACTCTCGGCCTCCCGCCGCGCCCGGCGCGCACGGGAGATGGGCGCACCGACGCAGAAGTACTGGGTGGCCTTCGGCCTGACGCTCCTCGCCCAATGGCTGCTCTTCGGCATCATCCAGCTGGCCACGTCCGGCGGCGAGGCGGTGACCTCCACCTCGCTCGAGCAGTCGATCGTGCGCGAGGGCGACTTCGTGGACCGGTCCGGCGCCCCGGTGACGGTCACCGGCGCCACCTGCGTCGCGACCGACGTGGACTCGGACGGCGCGGGCCGCTACGACTGCATGCTCGACTTCAACGCCGGCGGCAGCCAGGCCTTCGAGGTCACCGCCGACGCCTCCGGCACATGGGTGACCAAGAACCCCGCCTGACCCCCGCCCGACGCGCTGCCCGGCCCCGGGCAGCGCGTCGCGCTCCCGTCGCGTCGCGCGGTCATCGCAGGGTGGGAGTGAGCGGGAACGTCACGCCGGTGAGCTGTTCCGAGACGGTCCACAGGCGTTGCTGCGTCACGCGGTCGAGGGAATCGGGGCTGGAGGTGACCAGCTTCGGATAGCCACGGATCTCGCCGCGGTCGCCGGGGCCGTAGTACTGCCCGCCGAGCACGCCCGGGTCGGTGGCGGCGCGCACCGTGGGCAGCGCGCCCATGCAGGCGTCCTGGGTGAGCAGCGGCGCGAGCAGCGTGACCGGCACGCGCAGCGCGGCGGGCGTGTGCCGGGCGAGTTCGGTGTTGGACAGACCCGGGTGGGCCGCGACCGCGACCGTGCTGCCGTGCGGCGCGAGCCGGCGCTGCAGCTCGTACGTGAACATCAGGTTGGCGAGCTTGGCCTGACCGTAGGCGCCGGTCCGGCTGTACGACCGCTCCCACTGCAGATCGTCGAAGTGGATCGCCGCGTTGATCCGGTGCCCGGTGCTGCTGACCGTCACCACGCGCGAGCCGGGCACCGGCAGCATCCGGTCCAGCAGCAGCCCGGTCAGCGCGAAGTGCCCGAGATGGTTCGTCCCGAACTGGAGCTCGAACCCGTCCATCGTGGTCCGCCGCGGCGTATACATCACGCCGGCGTTGTTGATGAGCAGGTCGATCCGCGGATGCGCCGCCCGCAGGTCCTCCGCCGCCGCCCGCACCGAGTCCAGCGAGGTCAGATCGAGCGCCTGCACGCTCACGTCGCCGTCGATCCGCGCCGCCGCCTGCCGGCCCTTCTCCACGTCGCGGACGACCAGCACCACGGCCGCCCCGCGCGCGGCCAGCATCCGGGCCGTCTCGAAGCCCAGCCCGGTGTTGGCGCCGGTCACGATCGCCACCCGCCCGTGCTGGCCGGGGACGTGCTGCTCGGTCCAGTTCCTGCTCATGACGCACTCCTAAAGAACCATCGGTCTGTTATTTCGTTCAACGTAAAAGACCGGCGGTCTTCTGTCAAGGGACCACCGGTCTTTAAGCTAGGGTGGGAGCGTGACATTTCAACGCGCGCGCAGCGAGGAGCAGCGGGAGATCCGCCGCCGGGCCATCCTGGACACGGCCGCCGCGATGCTCGACGAGATGCCCGTGGCCGACGTGAGCCTCAACGAACTCAGCCGCCGCGTCGGCCTCGCCAAGTCGAACGTGTTGCGGTACTTCGAATCACGCGAGGCCGTGCTCCTCGAACTGCTGGACGTCTTCCTCGGCGACTGGCTCACCGAGCTCACCTCCGAGCTGGCCGCCGGCATCGCACCACACGCGGCGCCGGAGGCACGCGCACGTCAGCTGGCCGAGATCCTCAGCCGGACGCTCGCGGCACGCGTGGTGCTCTGCGACCTCTTCGGCGCCCAGGGCGGCGTCCTCGAGCACAACGTCTCGGTCGAGGTCGTCAAGCAGCACAAACGCTCCTCCCTCGCGCGACTCGACACCATGGCCGCGCTCATGCGCCACCACCTGCCCGAGCTCGGCGACGGCGCGCAGTTGTTCTGCCTGATGAGCCTGGTCTCCGCCGGCGCGCTGTCCGCCTACGTCCCGCCGCCGCCCAGCCTCGTCGCCGCCTACGCGGACGAGCCCGCACTCGGCGCACTCCACCTGGACCTGCGCGACGCCCTCCAGCTCTCCTTCACCGCCGCGCTCGTCGGCGTGCTGCCCCGGCCCTGACACCTTCCGTCCACCCCGGACAGTCCGACCGCGCCCCCGCACACCGTGCTAGCGTCGCCTCACCGTTGGTGGCTGTCGAGTCTCGGGAGTGTTCCGGTGATCGAGATCGGCGCGATCCTCGCCAGTGAGGCGGCCCGCACCATCGCCGCGGCCGCGCTCGGCGCCTCCGTCTCCGGCGCCGGCCGCCTCCTGACCCTGCTCAGGTCCCGCATTCCGCGCCTCTCCCGCCGTCCCGGCGGACCTTCACAAGCCATCGAGGGTACGGCCGGAACTCCCCCCACATCCTCCGTGACCGACTCCGCTCCACCTCGGGCCGGAACACGCGACGCGCCGGCCACGCCCGCCGATCCACCGGCGACGATCTCCGGGGAGATCGACATCGCGGCGCTGACCGCGGAGATCGAGCGGGCGATCGCGCGTGAGCCCGCGCTGGCCGCCGCGATCGCGGACGCGCTGCCGCTGCCCGCCGGGCCGGTGACCGCACTGCCCGCGACCGCGTTCCATGACCGGGCTGCGGTGCGGGCGCGCATGGCCGTACCCGGGACCTGGTTTCTGGGTGGTCCTCCGGGGTCGGGCAAGACCGCGTTGCTGTGGCGGGTGGCCGCGGACTCGGCCCCGGACGCGGTGGCCTACCTGGACCTGGACCACGACGCGCTGCGCCTCGGTGACCAGCTCGACCTGGACGCGGCGCGGCGCGAGATCCTGCGCCAGCTCGGCCTGCCGTCCGGTGCCGGCTACGCGCGGACGCTGGCGCGCGGACGGTACACGCTGCTGCTGGACAACGCGCGCGGCGAGGCCGAGATCACGCCGCTGATCGGCGTGTCCCCGGCCGCGCGCGTGCTGGTCAGCACGCGGCGGCTCGGCGACGACTTCCGCCGCTCCCGCCCGCAGTCGATCGTCCCGCTCGGCGGCCTCGACCCGGACGGCGCCTGGGAGATGCTCGCCGCCCGCGTCGACCCGGCCATGCTCGCGGCCGAACCGGACGCGGCCCGGCGTCTGCTGGACGCGTGCGACCGCCTGCCCTACGGCATCCAGCAGATCGCCGCCCGCCTGAGCCGTCGCACAGGTGAGCCCGGCGCGCTCGCCGCGGAGCTGGACACGCTGCACACGGACGACTTCCTGGACCTGATGGTCTCCCGCGCGCTCGGCGAGCTGAGCCCCGGCGCCGCCGCCGGCCTGGCGCTGCTCACCCGGCACCCCGGCGACGCCTTCACCCGCGCGGCAGCGACCGTCATGCTGGGCCCGTTCGCCACCCCCACGCTGACCGAACTGGACGACCTGGCCCTGCTGGACCGCGCCCCCGACGGCCGTCTGCGGCTGCCCAGCCTGGTCCGGCGCCGCCCCCACCTGCTGCCCGTCCCGCCGGGGCCCGACGCGGACGCCGCGCTGCTGCGCCTGCTCGACCACCACGTCACGCTCGGCATCGCCGCGGACGTCGCACTCACCCGCCCCGACCGGCTGCGCCCCTACCCCGTGCCGGACGACGTGCGCTGGCCGCTCGCCACCGCGCCGCTGGACTGGCTGGCCGGTTCCGCCGGCACCCTGTTCACGCTGACCGCGCAGGCCCTGCACCGAGGCCGTTTCGAGGACGTCCTGCGCCTGTGCGGCACGCTGGAGGTCCTGCTGCTGCACCGCGGCCACCACGAACGCTGCGACGAGGCCTTCACCCACGGCGTCACCGCCGCCGTCGCACTCGGCGCGCCGCTCGCCCAGGCCCGCTTCACCGCGCTCCGCGGCCGCATCGCCCTGCTGCGCGGCCACCCCGCCGACGCCGCCGACCTGCTGGACTCCGCCCACAATCTCCTGGCCGCCGCCCGCGCCGACGGCCTGGACACCACCCGCTTCGACTCGTCCCTGGCCGAGTTCCGCGCCCGCCTCGCCGAGGAAGCAGGCGACCTGGCCGGTGCCGCCGCCCTGCTGCGCGACGCGCTCACCTCCGACCGCGCCGCCGGCTGGTCGTACTCCCGCGGCATCCACGCCCGCATGCTGGCCAACGTCCTGGTCAAGGCCGGCCTCCCCGCCGACGCGCTGGCCGCCACCGACGAGGCCACCACCCACACCACCGACCGCCGCAACGCCGGCCGCGTCCACACCGTCCGGGCGAAAGCACTCCTCGCACTCGGCCTGCTCGACGAGGCCGTGACCGCGCTGACCGCCGCCCGCGCCGCCGCCTCCGGCACCACCCAGTACGACCCCGAACTGGACGAACTAGACGGCGACCTGGCCTTCGCCGCCGGCAACCACACCACCGCCCGCCTCTGCTGGAGCCGCGTCATCGACCGCGCCCTCAAGACCGGCGACCACCGCACCTACACCCGCACCCTCCACCGCCTGTCTCAGCTCCCGCCCCGACAGCGGTGACGTCAGGTCGCCGTCGTAGTCCCAGAAGCGACGTTGGGCGCCGTGTCGAGGACTTCCTTCGCCGCGAGGTCGCGTTGACGGACTGCGTGAACCTGCGCGCACGGCCGCGTACAGGATCGCCTCGACGATCTCATCCGGCGCCTGCCGAGACACGATCACATATATTTCAATCGATCGATCAGCATCAATCAAGACTTACCACCATTATGCCTACTTGACCTCTCAAACCAGCGCCACACCCTCGACACTTGCATCGGGACCCTACGGTGACTCCATGGAGTCACTTGCTGGCTTTAGTGATCGACTTGCCGCGACCGAACGATTGCCAACCGACGGCACATTCGATCCACCAGTCGTTTTCTTACACGGCCTGGCGTGCGAACGCAGCCAGTTCGGGCCTCAGTTCGCCGGACTTGATCCCCGTCTTCGACTCCTCGCCATTGATCTTCCCGGCCACGGCGGATCACCCGAACTTCCACCCGCAGGACGCTATCCGCGGTCCGAGCTGGCGATCATTGCCGACCTTGTTGCCCACAAACTGGCCGAGCGATACAAAGAGAGCGCCATGGTCGTCGGCCACAGCGCCGGAGGCCTCATTGCCATCGATCTTGCAGTGCGATATCCCAGCCTTGTATGCAAAATATTTGTGATCGATACGAATACGGCCTTGTCCTCAGCGGCGCGGGAGGCAAACGAACGCACATTCCACGAGGCGGAGGCCAACAACTGGAGGGCGGCCTTCATTCAGGCGATGACCGACTCCTGGGGGCGCGATGATGGCGCTGCCGTCGAGTTCCGCAATCACGTCTTCACGACCATAAGGTCGACTCCAGAACACGTTCTCCGACCCTTATGGAGGGAAGTTCTACTCACAGATCCAACCGTTCTGTGGCAACGTTGTCCGATACCCGCGCGATACATTCGCAGCCGAAGGCAGACAGACCTCGCGACACTACGAGCCCTCAACCCGAACATCACCACCGTGGACCTTAAGCCTCACTGCAACGGGCATTGGCCGCATCTCCAACGGCCCGACCTACTTAACCCGCTAATTGAGTCATTCGCCGCAGGAACCCATCCAGCCGATCGGTAGCGAGGTTACAGTGCCAGACCCGTCGATCATAGTCAACATTAGCGCTGTCGTAGTGTCGATCTTTGCAACTGGAGTTTCCGCCTGGCTCATCCGAAGCCAGCATAAAGCCCAACGGCACAGCAACTACGTCGGCCCACTCGTCGACATGCTGCAGGAA
Source organism: Catenuloplanes japonicus (assembly GCF_000717135.1). Lineage (GTDB taxonomy): Bacteria > Actinomycetota > Actinomycetes > Mycobacteriales > Micromonosporaceae > Catenuloplanes > Catenuloplanes japonicus. The sequence goes on along the minus strand of NZ_JNXY01000001.1, from coordinate 206,384 downwards.
TTCCGATCACTCGAATTTCATCGGGACTACGAGTTCGTATGCGAGGAACTCCCGAAACTGTCCAGCGAGCGAGGCATCTCCGGCTTGAACGACGAAGCTCAGCGAAAAGTCTACGCGGTGGGCTACTTTTTCCAGCTGTACGCGATACTCGCCCAACTCGGCATCATCGACAGACGATTCATGGGCGTACTGCTGCGTCGGCGCTACGTTGAGGTGTGGAACAGCCTGAGGCCGGTCGTACTGCGCGAACGCCAGCTTAGAAATCTGCCCGACGAGTCGATTCTGAACTGGCTGGAAGAATTCGCGGCATACGCAGAGCGACTGCCAGCCGATGAGATCGTGCGGATTCGGGTAAAGCAACACAAACGCTCAAGCGTCCGCAATACGGCACTCAATACTCGGTCCGCGACCACAGATCCGGCATTAGTTGAATGATCCGCTTCCAATTAGCACCTGACACAGATCGCGTGGCCCGATCCAGCGTTCGAGAGCACGCAATCATCGAGAGCCAGGTTCGCGGCGCAGACCAGGGCTGGCACCTAAAGCCTCATTCATCGCGGACCAGGCCCGATCGGCAGCGAGGTCAGAACCAGAAGAGGGTGATCACGCGCCAGGGCTGGTCGAGGAAGACGATGGCGGCGCAGGTGGCAAGGATGGCGGTCTTGAAGCGGTTGAGGCCGCCGATGTACCAATTGTGCAGATCCTCCCGGGCCATCCGCCAGACGAAGTGCGCGATGGGCAGGGTGAGCAGCGCGGCCAGGATGGTCAGCGGAACGAGCAGCCAGAGTGGGACGGGGACGAGCAACTGCAGCAGGCGGACGGCGAGTGAGCCGGTCAGCCAGGCGGCGACGGCGGCGTGCGAGTTGCGCTCGAAGAGGTGGGACGCTGCGGGGTGGTCGTGGGGGTGGTGGCGGGTGCGGGCGGCAGCGAGCTGGACCCGCATCGCCCACAGGGACAGGACGATGATGTAGCCGTAGACGGCGATGACCGCGATCAGGAACATTCGCCCACCTCCTCGGACCGCAAGCGCCACGCTACTGCGCTGCGGCAAGGGCACGTCCACACGCTAGGGAGCCCCTGACCACGGCGGAACTGGCTCCGAGCGACGAGCGGAGCGCCAGCGGAGCCCGACGCGAGGTTTGCCCGCGGGAGCATGCGGACCGCGACCACGCTGGAAGCGGGAAAGCAAGATCTTGATCTTGTGGTCATAGATCCTGGGGTTGAGACGCGCCTTGGGCAGGGCTGCCGCGACCGACGAAAATCAGCGCTTCTGGCGGAGCAGCGCGCGGTAGAGCTGAGGCGGCGTCGGCGGGTCGGGCAGCGGGGCGGCGGCCTCGGTGGCGAAGGACTGGATGAGGTATCCGACCAGGCGGCGCCAGGTGTCCTGCGCGGACTGGGCGGTCGCGGTGAGGACGCCGGCGTTGGCCATCAGGATCATGATCATGTCCTGGTGGACGAAGTCCTGGCGGAGGTGGCCGGTGGCCTTGGCGCGCACGATGAGTTCCTGGAAGCCGAGGCCGGCCCGGTCGCGGAGCGCCTCGAACGCCTTGGCGGTCGGGAAGACGACGGTGAGTACATCGGTGAAGCCGCGGTCGTCGGCCTGCATCTCGCAGATGCGTTCGACGTGGGTGCAGAAGCCGTGCCAGGGGTCGGGGTCGGCGAGCGCGTCGTCGACGGCGGCGGCGTAGGCGTGCATCTTGTCCGCGAAGACGGCCGTGATCAGGTCGTCCTTGGTGGGGAAGCGGCGGAACATGGTGGCGACGCCGACGCCGGCCCGGCGGGCGACCTCGTTCATCGAGGCGTCGAGGCCCTGTTCGGCGAAGACCTCGCGGGCGGCAGTGATGAGCCGGGCGCGATTGCGTTCCGCGTCGACGCGTAGATCTGCCACTCCACCAGGATAACGACGCAAGTGGAGCGCCCGCACCACTTGCATGCTACGGTGTAAGTGGAGTACCCACACCACATATGAGGAGTCGACCATGCGCGCTGTCGCGTTCACCGAGTTCGGGGCGGCCGTCGCCGTGCGGGAGATCGCCGTGCCGGAGCCGGGCGAGGGCGAGGTACGCGTCCGCGTGCACGCCGCCTCGATCAACGGCTTCGACCTGGCCGTGGCCAACGGCTACCTGCAGGGCGTGATGGAGCACCGCTTCCCGGTCGTGCTCGGCAAGGACTTCGCCGGCGTCGTGGACGCGGTCGGTGCCGGCGTCGGCGGTTACGCCGTGGGCGACCGCGTCTTCGGCGTGGTGACCAAGGCGTTCCTGGGCGACGGCTCGCTCGCGGAGTTCGTGACCGTGCCGGTCGCGATCGGCCTGGCGAAGCTGCCCGACGAGGTCTCGTTCACGGACGGCGGCGCGCTCGGCCTGGCCGGGTCCGCCGCGCGCGACGCCGTGGCCGCGGCCGGGCTCACCGCGGGCGAGCGGGTCCTGGTCTCCGGCGCGACCGGCGGCGTCGGCAACCTGGTGGTCCGGCTCGCCGTGCAGGCCGGCGCGACCGTGATCGCGACCGCCCGCCCCGGCGAGGAGCAGGAGCTGGTCACGTCGCTGGGCGCGGCGGAGACCGCGGACCACACCGCCGGGCTGGCCGGGCAGGTGAAGGACGTCGACGTGGTCTTCCACCTGGCCGGCGACGCGGCGGAGCTGCTCGGCGTGCTGCGCGCCGGCGGCCGGTTCGTCTCCACGCTGGTCGGCGCGCCGGACCAGGTGCCGACCGAGGAGCACACGGTGCTGCCGGTCCGGGCGCAGCCGACCGCGGCCACGCTGGACGCGCTGGCCGCCGATGACGCCCGTCCGGTCGTCGAGAAGGTCTACCCGCTGGAGGGCGCGCTGGACGCGATCGCGCACTTCACGGCCGGCACCAAGGGCAAGATCGTGGTGTCAGTCGCGGAATGAGCGGGCGTTCTCGCGGGCGGTGGTGAAGGCCGACACCGCATTCCTCGTCCGGTACGTCCACGGCCAGTCGCTCACCCGGTCACCGAGCAGGTCGAAGACGCGGGCCGCGTGCGCGTTCGCGTCGGAGAGCTCCAGCACCATGGCGAACGTGTTGCCGCGCGGCACCCAGCCGGGCGGCGGCACGAACGACGGGTGCAGCACCGACTTCTCCGCCGCGGCGACGATCTCGTCCCGGACCTCGGCGGACGTGATGTACGCGGCGTCCTCGTCGTTCGGCAGCGCCAGCCACTTCTCCAGGTGCGCGACCGCGATCAGCTCGGGCAGCAGGCTGGCGGCCGGCGCGGACGCGGTGGCCGCGCGGGCGAACGCGAACATCTCGTCGTGGCTGCCGAACCACTTGGCGCACAGGTACTGCAGGCGGTGCTCGTGCGCGACCACGTGGTGCGGGTGCCGCTTGACCACCTCGTCGAAGCGGGCCTGCGCCACGTCCTTCCCGGCCTGCGTGCCGCGCGCGGACGCGACCAGCCAGGCCCGCGAGGTCACGTCGCCGGGGTCGCGGGAGGCGACGTCGGCCAGCAGGTGCTCGGCCGTCCGGAGCCGCCGGTGGAACTCGCGGAACGCGTCCTGGCTGGTCCGGTCCGCGCTGGCGGCGCCGCGCGCCTCCCAGGCCCAGAAGACCGCGTGGCAGCCGCGGACCAGCACCGGCAGCGTGGAGTCGGGCTCGGCGCGCACCCACTCGCCGATCCAGTCCTGCACGCCGCCGACGTCGGCCGCGGCCTCCATCAGGTAGGCGCGGGCGTCCGGCTCGGTGGTGGCCTGGAGAACATCGCGGGCAACGCGCCAGTCCCTGGCGGAAAGCGCGTCGATGAGCGTCCGAGCGGCCGGATCCCCATGCGCGTCATCGATCCTGAGTCCTGCGGGCTTCTTGCGGAACGGCCACATGGAAAGGAGATCTTAGGGCCACCCTTCCGAGCGCATCACCCGCGGCCGCCCGCATCATCGGCAGCAGCGGGCTGGACGCCATCAGCGCCAGATCCTCGCGCACGCCGGTGGCCCCGTCGAGGAAACGCAGCACGCGCCCGGCCGGGTTCCGGTCGAAGAGCCCGTCGAAGAACGCCACGCCGTCGAGCAGGCCGCGGTCGAGCGCGCGCAGCTGCACCGCGTCCATCCAGCGGTGCCGGGCCGGGTACGCCGGTTCCGGGATCGGCGGACGGCCGGCCGCGACCGCGCGCGCGATCTGCCCGGCCTGCCGGGCCATGGCGGAGAACGTGTAGCCGGTCGAGGGCCGGGTGGCGCCGCCCGCGGTGCCGAGCCGGACCACACGCGGCGAGGGCCGTTGCGTGAACGGGCCGTCCGTCATCGGAATCACGCCGTCCTCGATCTCGCGCACCTGCAGCGTGGAGAGGTCCAGCCCGAGCAGGTCCGCATAGCCGCGCAGCGCCCGGTCATAGGCGTCGTCCGAGAGCACCGCGGGCGAGAACTCCGTGTACTCCACCAGCGCGAACCGGTCGCTGACCGGCAGCACGTAACCGAACGACACGCCCCGGGCCGGCTGCGGAGTGCGGAAGTCCATCAGCACGGCGCGGTCCGGGTCGAAAACCGGTCGCTCCGAGAAGAGCCACCAACCCCGAAAATGCTGCAACCAGCTGGTACGCCCCGGCCGCCGAGGCTTCCGCGGCCGCGAGTCGAGCGCCCACGCCGCGCGCACCAGCGGACCGCCCGGCCCGGAGACCACCACCCGGTCGCCGTCGTCGGACACCGACTCCGCGGGCACGGTGAGCCGGACCGCGCCGAGCCGCGCCTCCGCGGCCGCGGCCAGCTCGTACAGCGGCGCCGACCTCAACATGGCGTAGCGCATCGGCTCCAGCGGCAGCGTCCGGCGGCCGGCCGTCGTCACCACGTCCACCGCGTCCCAGCTCGCGCTCAGCAGCGGGTCCAGGAACGGGTCCGGGGTGCCCCAGAACGCCCAGGTCCGGTCCTGGCCGCGCTTGTGCACCGGGTCGACGATCGCCACCCGCAGGTCCGGCGACGGCTCCAGCGCGGCCAGCACCAGCGAGGCCGCGCCGCCGCCGCCCACCAGCACGATGTCGGCGTCGACGGTCACCGCGGCGCGTCCGCGGTCATGTCGGCCGAGAGCGCCTCGTCGCGCACGTCCGGGTCCGGGTGGGCGCGCAGCGCGGTCAGCAGCTCCCGCCACGGCGTGTGCCAGTTGACGGACGCGCCGTGCCGGGCCAGCTCCACCGCGATCAGCCCGCCGGCCAGGTCGCCGCGCGCGGTCAGCCGGGCGATCGTCTCCCTGGGGTCGGTCCATCGGCTGGCGGTGCGCAGGTACGCACCGGCCTGCGCCGCGATCCGGGCCGCCAGCACCGGCCGGCCCGCGCACCGGTCCGCGATCTCGTCCAGGTTGTCCAGCCGGCCGAGCTCGACCAGCAGCCGGAGCGCGACGCCGAGGTGGTCCGGCCGGTCGGCGAGCGCGCGGGCGACGTCGATCAGCGGCGTGCGGTCGGGCATGGTACGGGCGCGGATCGCCGCCCCCTGGGTGAGCACGTCGATGCGGCGCCGGGCCGGCTGGTCGGCCGCGGGGTCGTCGCCGGGCGGGTCCAGCACCAGCAGGTCCAGCGCGGCCCGGAGCGGGGCGGCGTCACCCCGTACCAGTGCGGCGGTCTCCATGGTCGTCAGCGGCGTGCCGAGGCCGGCCAGCCGGTCGGTGATCAGCGCGGACACGTCCGGGGTCCACCGTGTCCAGTGCGCCAGCGCGGAGAACGCCTCGCGCCGCACCTCGGCGTCGCCGGCGCGGCAGCAGCGTGCGATCAGCGCGGCGTATCGCGGGCGGTGGCGTTCCGGGACCGTGGCCGGCCGTGCGCTCAGCACCGCACGCCGCTCCTCCCGGGCACCGTCGACCGCGGTGTGCAGGACGGTCCAGCTCTGCTCCGGCTCGAGCCGCTGCCGTGCGGTGGCGACGATCGCGGCCCGCACGTCCCGGTGCGTGTCCGGGGCGGTGTAGATCGCGTGCAGCGTCGCCATCGACTCCGGCGGGCCGAGGCGGCCGAGCAGGCGTACCACCTCCTTACGGCTGGTGATCTTCATGGGCCCGGCCAGCGCCGCCCCGAGCACGGTCGCCAGCGTGGACGGCCGCGTGTGCCGGGCCGCCCGGCCGGCCGCGTAGACCGCCACCCGCGCCCGGTCCCCGCCCGCGTGCCCCAGCAGCAGCGGCAGGACGTCGGCCGGGCGGTCGGTCCAGGCCAGCGCGCCCAGCGCCGCCTCCGCGATCGGCACCTCGGGCGCGTCCAGGTGGCGCCGCACCAGATCGAGGCCGGCCCCGGGAATCCGCGCGGCGGCCCGCACCGCGAGCGCCCGCGCCTGCACGCCCTGGCCGTGATCGGCGACGATCCGGGCCTGCAGCTTCACGAACGCGGCATGCTGGCGTGGCACCCACCGTTCCGGCCGGAACGGCCACCGCGCGGTCCAGCCCTCGGTGAACCGCCCCTTCGCCTTGAAGATCAGCAGGTCGGTGCGGGACGCGCAGATCGTCTCCCAGACGCGGCCGATCACCACCGCGGACGGGTCGGCGGCCAGCACCTCCGCGACGCGCGCGGACCGGGTGCGCGGATCGGCCAGCCACAGCTCGATCGCCTGCCGCGCCACCCACGGCCGCGTGCGCTTACCGGCCGCGCGGCGCAGCAGCTCCTGCAGCTCCGGCAGCCGGTACGCCCGCCGGCCGAACGCGTGGGTGAGCGCGAACAGCGGCCCGTACCGCGCCCGCGCCATGCCCGCCTCGGCCCAGCCGCGCAGCCGCGCGAAGACCAGCGCCTCCTGGCCGCGGCGCAGCACCGTGTCGAACCGGCGCAGCACCGGCACGGTCGCGTCGCCGCTGACCCGGTCGATCGTGAACAGCGCCCATTCGCGCAGCTCCGGCGTGTCCACGTGGTGCTGGAGCACGTCCGCGGCCAGCCCGCTCAGCGCGATCGTGGTGCCGGCGGAGGCGTCCCGGGCCTCGACCGCGTCCGTGGTCAGCCGGGCCAGGCCCGGCGCGACCGGCGCCGTGAGCAGCGGTGCGATCCGGGTCAGCGCGGTCAGCGCGGCGCGGCGTACCGGGTCCTGCTCGTTGCGCAGCCGGCCGAGCCGCTCCACCACCTCGGCCGCCACCCGAGGATCACGGGACCGGCGGGCCGCGTCGACCAGCAGCTGGTACCCGGCCGCGCGCTCGTCCGCGTCGCCGGACCGCAGCGCGCCCTCCAGCGCCGCTGACGCCTCCGGCCAGGCCAGGTAGGCGCTCCAGGTCTGCACCGCGGCCTCCCGCTCGCGGATCCGCGGCAGGCCCAGCATGCGGGTCGCCTCGCGGATCCGGGCCGCCCGCGGCAACACCTCCATGATCGCGTCAACCGGCGTCCAGGTGGCCGTGTGCATGCCGGTCATCGCCAGGTCGTACAGCGCGGTCCGGTGCGACGGGGCGACCTCGTCCAGCAACGTGGCCAGCCGGTAGCCGTCCTCCCGGAGGCGGGCGGCGAGCGGCGCCAGCTCCGCCGCGGGCAGCCGGCCCAGCCGCCGCAGCAGCGCGCGCGGCAGCCGGGCCGACCGCAGCCAGCCGGCCCGGTCCGGCGCGGTGAGCAGCCCGGCGACCCGGCGGGCGTCATGGGCCGCGAGGACGCCGTACCTGATGAGCGGCCCCGGCAGCGAATCCTCCGGCGCGTACCGTTCCAGCAGGTCCAGCACCTGCGCCGGGTCGCAGCGGAGCACCGCCTCGGACCAGACCTGTCTCCGGTCCTCGACCGCGGCCGCGGACAGCCGCTCGCGGGCCCGGTCCAGCAGCGGGCCGGGATGCCGGCGGAGCAGCCGGTGGGGCGCCACCTCGTGCTCCAGCTCCGGCAGCAGCGCCCGCACCGTGGCCTCGCCGCAGGCCGGCAGCAGCGCCGCCGCCTCCGCCGCACCGAACCGCTCGCGCACCGTCGCGATCATCGCGTCCGCGCGCTCCGGATCCGGCCGCGCACGCAGCCGCCGATAGAGCCGGCCGCGCTCCTCCCGCGGCAGGTCCGCCACGTCCGTCCCCCGGTCCTCGCCGGTCGCGACCGCCGCCAGCCGCCGCTCGTAGGCACCGCCCGCGCGAAGATCGGCGCACACCGCGTCCCGGTCCGCGGACGTGCGCGCCCAGTGCACGAGACGCGACATCCTGGCCGGGTGCGGCAGTGGGTCGAGCGAGGTCAGCAGCTTGCGTGTGGCATCGAGCACGGCATTCATTCTGCCCGGCCGCCCTCCGCGTAGAGTCGCCGCGTGAACATCGCAGCGAACATCGTCGTGGGCCTCGTCATCGCCATCCACCTCTACATCGTGGTGCTGGAGATGGTGCTCTGGGCCAAGCCGCGCGGGCAGGCCACCTTCGGCATGACCCCGGAGTACGCCGAGTCCACCAAGACGCTCGCCGCGAACCAGGGCCTCTACAACGGCTTCCTCGCCGCCGGCCTGATCTGGGCCCTGCTGGCCGACGGCACCACGTCCTACCAGGCAAAACTCTTCTTCCTCGCCTGCGTCCTGATCGCCGGCCTCTACGGCGCCGCCACCGTCAGCCGCCGCATCCTCTTCGTCCAGGCCGTCCCCGCCGCCCTCGGCCTCGCCCTGGTCCTGATCGCAGGCTGACCGGCCCCATGGTGGCGACCGAGCTGCTCTCCCACCTGCGCCGCGCCCGGGACCACATCGACCGCCACTCGGCCGACCCGCTCGACCTGGACGCGCTGGCCCGGGTGGCAGGCGTCTCCAAATACCACTTCGCGCGCAGCTTCCGCACCGTCTACGGCCAGACCCCCATCCGGTACCTGACCCGCCGCCGCATCGCGCGTGCCCAGGACCTGCTGCGCGCCGCGAACCTGACCGTCACCGAGGTCTGCATGACGGTCGGCTTCGCCAGCCTCGGCTCGTTCTCCGCCCGCTTCTCCGCGCTCGTCGGCGAGTCCCCCGCCGCCTACCAGCGCCGATGGGCCGCACGCGGCGCGCCGCACGTGCCCGGCTGCTACCTCTTCATGGCCGGCGTGCTGCCGCAATCTCGGAGAAGCCAGGAGCCGGCCCCCGCCCGTACCGTCAGCTCATGATTACGAACATCTCGCTGGTCACGGTCTACTGCCTCGACCAGGACGCCACGCGTGACTTCTACGTCCAGCACCTCGGCTTCAAGCCCGGCGTCGACGTACCGATGGGCCCCGGCTTCCGCTGGGTCACGCTCGTCCACCCCAACCAGCCGGAGCTCGAGGTCACCCTGATGCTCCCCGGCCGGCCCCTGGACGGACGACGCCGCCGCCTTCGTCCGCCGCCAGCTCGAGGCCGGCAAGATGGGCGGCCTCGGCCTCCGCGTCGACGACTGCCACGCCACGTTCGCCTCCCTCAGCGCCGCCGGCATCACGTTCCTCCAGGAGCCCTCCGACCGCCCCTACGGCATCGAAGCCGTCATGCGCGACAACACCGGCAACTGGCTGGTCCTCGTCGAACCTAAAACCTTCACCCCGCAACACCTCTAGTTCATTTCCCGCTCCCAGCACGGTCCAGCAGCGCTGCTCCCGCGGGCGATCTGCTCCCCCCGAGGCCCAAGCCCCGGACCCCACGATCGATATTCCCGCTTCCAGCACGGTCCAGCAGCGCTGCTCCCGCGGGCAAACCTCCGGAGATCGGAAGACTCCGCTGGCGCTCCGCTTCCGACCTCCGACCGGAGCCGGTCCCGCGCGGGCTGGGGAAGAGCCGCGACCCCCGCCGCTGCCCACGTCCCGCCCGCGCGTCACGCCTCCACCGCCCTACCGCACTTCCCGCCCCGCTGACCCCACCCTCGCCGCGACCGCGGCGGGCGGGCAAAGCGAAGCGCCAGCGAAGTCTTTGCCCGCCCCGAGGTTTGCCCGCGGGAGCATGCGGGCCGGACCACGCCGGAAGCGGGAAAATGATCTCTGAGATTTTGATCGTGAAGTCCGAGCCCGCGCGTGAAGTCCGAGACCCGCGCTCGATCAAGAGTCCGCACCCGCCTCCGCAAACCGGACACTCCGTGCCCGAAATCTCACCATAAGGCGGACGTCGACATGCGCGAGCATTCCAGTCGGACCGCCCGCACACGCGCGTGGATCATTGACGTCGGCAGAATGGCGGTCAAAGCCGCCCGCTGACCGCCATTTCGTCGACGTCAATGATCCACACACGGTGATGCTACAGGTCCATCATGGATGAATGACTCCGGTGACCCGGCAACTACGGCGCGAACCCTTCCGGCGCCGGGAGGCGGTCAGCGCCGGCCTCGTCACGCCGGCCGCGCTCAGAGGTCCGCACTGGCAACGTCTCTATCAGGGCATCTACATCGAGCGCGCGGCGTTCACCCCGGAGCATCACCGCATGTGGTGCGCCGCCGCGCAGCTGATGATGCCGGCCCGCGCGGCGATCGGCGGGCGGAGCGCGGCGTATCTCCGGGGCATCGATCTCCTCGCCGCGGCCGAGCCGGTGTCGATCATCCTCCCGGGTGCGCGCACCACACGTGACCAGCCGATGCTTCAGGTCATCCACGGTGAACTGCCGCGTGACGATGTGGAGGTGCTCACCGGGTTCAGGGTGACCACGGCCGCCCGGACGGCGTTCGACCTGGGGCGTGGCGCCGATCGTATCCAGGCTGCGATCGCGGTGGACGCGATGCTGCATCGCCGGCTGGTGTCGCTCGCGGCGCTGCACCGGACCGCGGACACGCATCCCGGATGGCGTGGTGTCATGAAATTTCGTGACATTCTGCGGCTGGCCGAACCGGGAGCGGCCTCACCGATGGAAACCCGGCTACGGCTGGTGATCACCGACGGCGGGCTGCCACGACCGGTGGCACAGTATCGAATCCGAGACGACGCCGGATCGTTCATCGGCCAGGTGGATCTGGCGTATCCCGCGTGGAAGATCGCCATCGAGTACGAAGGCGACCACCACCGCGACCAGGCAACGTTCCGCAAGGACATCGCGCGATTCAACCGGTTGCAGGCAGCCGGGTGGGCCACGCTGCGGTTCACCGCCGACGACGTCTTCAAAAGGCCCAACAAGATCATCGAGGGGGTACGGCACGCGGAGGCGCGCCGCCGCACCCAAGAGCTCAGAACGTGACCAGCGGGTCTCCCACCAGGTCGGCCAGGAAGTTGATGAAGAAGAAGCCGAAGAAGAGGACGTTCGCGATCAGCAGGACGTAGTGCCAGGGGCGGGGCCGTGCGGGACGCGGCAGGCGGCTGTTGAGGTAGATCAGCAGGAACGGGTAGATGAGCGCGCCCAGGTTGGACATGTTCGCCGACCACTGGACCAGGCTGACCGGGACCGCCAGGTGCAGCACGATCGCGATGACGACCAGCAGGCCGAGCATGAACGGGTAGTAGAACCGGCGCGGATCGCCCTCGACCAGGCGGCGCAGGCGGGGGCTGGTGGCGTGCGCCGCGTCCGTGACGACGCGGACCATGCCCTCGAAGATGCCGAGCTGCGTGGAGAAGAGGACGAGCACCCCGACGACGAGCGCGACGTAGAACGCGAGACGGCCGTAGGACACGTCCAGCGCGGCCGCGACGAACGTGGGGACGTTGGCGGCGGTGGGCTTCTCGCCGACCACGTTCACCGCGTGCGCCATCAGGATCGTCGGCAGCAGCATGCCCAGCAGCGCGCCGATGAAGAACACGCCCCACATGTCGAGCAGCAGCAGCCGGTACCAGCGACGCCATCGCCCTTTATTTACCGTATTATCCGGAAAAGTCATGCCGACGGACAGCAGGCCGGACCCGCCGCCGCCCCGCAGCCCGGCCAGGAAGCCGGTGTGGAACCCCATCCCGTAACCCTTGTCCCGATAGTGGCCCATCACGTACCAGTTCAGGCCGGAGACCAGCGCGGTGAAGCCCGCCAGGCCACCGAGCTGGGTCGCGGTGATACCCGCGGGCGGCGCGGCCGGCGTGACCAGGCCACGCAACCCCTCCCACCAGATGTCCCACGGCACCACGATCACGTCGACGACGAACAGCGCCACCAGGATCGCGCCCACCATGATCCAGTTCGCCAGCTCGAGCGTGCGGCTGATCCGCTTCGCGGACGCGGTCAGCACGAACACCAGCACCAGCAGCGCGATCGCCCACAGCCGCGGCTCCTCCGCACCGGCCGGCGCGGGTTCGCCGTGCACCAGCGCGTACAACCCCTGACCGGCGGACGCGGCCCATCCGCCCGCGATGAACGCGAAGATCACCAGACCGACGGAGAGCGGAACCCACAACCACAGGCCCGGGGGTACGCGTCCCCACGCCACCACCGGGGTCTCGCCCGTCGCCATGACCGTGCGCGCGCACTCCACGTTGTAGAACGTCTGCAGCACCGCGGAGACCAGGATGACCCAGCCGACGCCGACGAACCCGAACTGCCCGACCGCCTGCGGCCCGAGCAGCCACTCGCCACTGCCGATCGAGATGCCGAGCGCGATCAGGCTCGGGCCGATCGCGAACTTGACGATCTGCCAAGGGCCCAGCCGGGGTACGCCGAAGACCTCCTCCGGCTCCGGCAGGTCCCGGACACCGAGCGGCGGACGGCTGACACCGAGCGGATATTCGGCCATCGCGGGACTCCCTCCAACGGCAAGGAATCCATAGTGGTGGATCAGTCTCCACGATCACAATTCTTCAGCCAAAACCCGGACGGCGGGCAGGCACTGCCAAAACCGGGCAGCGGCTGCCCGCCTCGGCCAAAACCCGGACGGCAAGCAGACACTGCCAAAACCGGGCAGCGGCTGCCCGCCTCGGCCACTGATTTGCGGGTAACGTGACCGTCATGGATGCGCTCGCGGCGGTGACCAGCCGGGTCCGCACGCTGCTGCCGGACCACGCGGTGATCACCGACCGGGCCCGCCTGCGGACGTACGAGTGTGACGGCCTCACCCACCACCGCGTCGTGCCCGGCCTGGTGGTCCTGCCCGAGACCGCGGACCAGGTCGCCGCCGTCGTCGCCGAGTGCGCCCGCCATCAGGTCCCGTTCGTCGCGCGCGGTTCCGGCACCGGGCTGTCCGGTGGCGCGCTCCCGCACGCGGCCGGCGTGCTGATCGTGACGTCCCGGCTGCGCCGCATCCTGGCCGTGCGCCCGGAGGACGAGCGGGCCGTGGTCGAGCCCGGCGTGATCAACCTGGACGTGAGCCGCGCCGCCGCGCCGTACGGATACCACTACGCGCCGGACCCGTCGAGTCGCCAGGTGTGCTCGATCGGCGGCAACCTCGCGGAGAACTCCGGCGGCGCCCACTGCCTCAAGTACGGCTTCACCGCCTGCCACGTGCTCGCCGCCGACCTGGTCACGCCGGACGGCGACCTGGTCACGCTGGGCACCGAGGCACCGGACGCGCCCGGTTACGACCTGCTCGGCACCGTGATCGGCGCGGAGGGCACGCTCGGCGTGGTCACGTCCGTGACCGTGCGGCTGACCCGCGACCCGGAGGCGGTCACCACGCTGCTGGCCGCGTTCGCCGGCACCGACGACGCGGGCGCGGCCACCTCCGCGATCATCGCGGCCGGCATCGTACCCGCGGCCGTGGAAATGATGGACGCACTCGCGATCGAGGCCGCCGAAGCGGCCGTGGCCTGCGGCTATCCGGCCGGTGCGGGCGCAGTGCTGATCGTCGAGCTGGACGGCCCGGCCGCGGACGTCGCCGCGGAGCTGTCCGTGGTCACGCGCCTGTGCACGGACGCCGGCGGTTTCGCGCTGCGCGTGGCCGCGGACGACGCCGAGCGCGAGCTGATCTGGAAGGGGCGCCGGTCCGCGTTCGCCGCGGTCGGCCGGATCAGCCCGGACTACATCGTGCAGGACGGCGTGATCCCCCGGACCGCGCTGCCGGAGGTGCTGCGCGCGATCGCCACGCTCTCCGCCGACTCCGGCGTCCGGGTGGCGAACGTGTTCCATGCCGGCGACGGCAACCTCCACCCGCTGGTGCTCTTCGACGCGGCCGTCCCCGGCCAGGAGCAGCGCGCCGAGGAGGTCAGCGGCGCGATCCTCGACCTGTGCGTCACGCACGGCGGCTCGATCACCGGCGAGCACGGCGTCGGCGTCGACAAGGCCCGCTACCTCCCCCGCATGTTCACCGATCACGACCTCGACACCATGCAATTGGTACGGTGCGCGTTCGACCCGGCCGGCATCGCCAACCCCGGCAAGATCTTCCCGACGCCCCGCCTGTGCGGCGAGGTCCCCCGCAAGCACCACGCCGCGACCGAGCCCGCCCGGGACATCTTCTGATGCCCCGGCGCGACGTGGCCGCGGCGCTTCGCGACGTGTGCGCCTCGGTCGTGCGGGTCTCGGACGACGCCGGGCCGGCACCGGCACGGCCGCCCGCTGCCGGGTCCTCGGCGGAATCATCCGACGCTCGGCCCGCCGCCGGATCCCCGGCAGGGCCGTCCACCGGTCGGCCCGCCGCCGGATCTCCGGCCGCACGCGTCCCCGCGACGCCGAGTCCGGAGCGGTCCCGATCGGACGTCGCCGGCGTGCGGGCCTCGTTCGTCGCCCGTCCGGCCGACGCCGCGCAGGTCGCGGACGTGCTGCGGGTCGCGGCCGCGCACGATCTCGCCGTGGTCCCGCGCGGCAACGGCACCCGCCTGGACTGGGGTCTTCCCCCGTCGCGGCTGGACCTCATCCTGGACCTGTCCGCACTGGACCGGATCGTCGACCACGCCGCCGGTGATCTCGTTCTGGTCGCCGAGCCCGGTGCCCGCATCGCGGACGTGCAACGCCACCTGGCAGCCGCCGGTCAACGCCTCGCCGTGGACGCCCCCGCCCCCGGCGCCACGCTCGGCGGCACGGTCGCGACCGGGCACTCCGGCCCGTCCCGCCTGCTGGCCGGCCCGATCAAGGACCAGATCATCGGCATTTCCCTGGTACGCCCCGACGGCACCCCCGCGATCTCGGGCGGCCGGGTCGTGAAGAACGTCGCCGGCTACGACCTGGCCCGCCTGATGTGCGGCTCCTACGGCACGCTCGCCGTCTTCACCCGCCTGATCTTCCGCCTCCGCCCGCTGCCCGCCGCCCGCGCGTTCATCACCGCGCCCGTCCTCGGCCCGTCCCTGGCCACCCCGCTGATCGAGGCCGTCGCCACCGCCCGCCTGGCCCCCTCCGCCGTCGAGCTCGACCTCCCCGCGCCGCCGCCGGACGACGCCGCCCGCAGCGTGGCCTGCCCGCAGGGCGCGGTCGTGGTGCTGGTGGAGGGCTCGCCCGGCGGTGTGGCCGGTCGCGCGTCCGCAGTCCGCGAACTGCTGCAGAAGACCGGCGCGGAGGAGGTGCACGTGCGTGCGGAGTCCCCGCCGTGGTGGGGCGCACTGCCTCAGTGGGACGCGAAACCTCAGCGGGACGCGAAGCCTCGGTCGGCGGAGCCCTCCGCCGACGACGACACACTGCTGCGGCTGACGTTCGTCCGCTCCGGCCTGCCCGAGGTGCTGTCCACCGCCCGCGATCACGGTGCCGCACTGCGCGGCGCGGCAGCCGCCGGCGTGCTCACCGCCGCGCTCCCCCACGCGGCTCCGGACCGGGTCGCGCTCGCACTGGCCGCGCTGCGCACGGTCTGCGCCCGCTACGGCGGCACCGCCGTCGTGCTGAACGCCCCGCCCGAGATCCGGTCCGCCGTCGACATGTGGGGCCCGATCCCCGCCCTGGACCTGATGCGCCGCGTCAAACAGCAGTTCGACCCGTCCCACCGCCTCTCCCCCGGCCGTTTCGTCGGCGGCCTCTGACATGCCCGCCACCGATCAGCGGCACCAGGCGCCGTGCCTCGCCCGCACGGACGCTTCCCGCCCGGAACCGTGGGCCACGCGAAGTCACGCTCGTACCGGTCGCTATGTCACGAAATTTCGGGCGCGGAGCGCCCGCCCCCACGGGCAGGGCGCGCACAGGCTCCGAGCCCCGCCCGCGTGCACGCTTCCCGTCCGAATCCTCCTGGTACTGCAGGCTGCCGAAAGCCATGCTCGCGCCGGCTGCTATGTCACGAAATTTCGGGCGCAGAGCGCCCGCTCCGACGAGCAGGGCGCGCACAGGCCCCGACCTCGGCGTCGCCACACGCAATCCGACACGGACCAGCGAGCACTCCGCAGGTCCCGCACAAACCGAAGGGCGCTCCGCAAGTCCCGCACGAATCGACGGGCCCTCCGCGCCCGAAATTTCGCCATATCGATTACTTCCCCGGGCATATGCGCTGGTAGCGGAAGGGCGGCAGGCATGAGTGAGACACGGCGGCCGGATCCGAAGGTGGTCGGGGACTGCGTGCACTGCGGGTTCTGCCTGCCGGCCTGCCCGACCTACAGCCTGTGGGGCGAGGAGATGGACTCGCCGCGCGGACGCATCCACCTGATCGATCAGGTGATCAACGGCGCGCCGGTCGACGACGTGCTCACCGGCCACCTGGACGCCTGCCTGGGCTGCCTGGCGTGCGTACCCGCGTGCCCGTCCGGCGTCCGCTACGACCTGCTGATCGGCGCGGCCCGCGCGCAGGTCGAGGAGGAACACCGCCGCCCGCTCCGGGAACGACTGCTCCGCTCCCTGATCTTCGCGATCTTCCCGCACCCTGCCCGGCTCCGTCTGATGCGCGGTCCGCTGTACCTCTACCGCCGCCTGGCCCTGGACCGCCTGATGCGCCGCATCGCACCCCGGCTCGCGCTCCTGGCCCGCCTGGCGCCCGAGCCCCGGAGCCTCCCGGACTCCGGCATCCCGAGCCGCGGGAACGCTCAGCCGGAAAGCCTTGGCACCGCGCGGCAGGCCGGCAGCCTCGGCCCCCACCACGACGCCGGTCCCCGCCGCGCGCAGCACGACGCGCCCCACATCCCCGCGCACGACGACGCGCCCCACGACTCGGCCCACGTCTCCGCGCAGCACGACACGGACCGCGTCTCCGAGCCGGCGGACGCTCCCCAGCGGCCCGGCACCGCCCGCCCCCATCGCCCGCGCGGCCGGACGGCGATCCCGGAACGGACGCCCGCGACAGGAACCACCCGCGCACGCGTCGGGATGCTGACCGGGTGCGTACAGCGGGAGTTCTTCCCCGAGGTGAACGCCGCCACCGTCCGGGTGCTGGCCGCCGAGGGTGTCGAGGTGATCGTGCCGAAGCGGCAGGGCTGCTGCGGCGCGCTGTCCTGGCACTCCGGCCGGGACCGGGAGGCCCGCGGTTTCGCGCAGGACGTCGTGACGGCGTTCCGGGACGTCGACGTCGTGGTGGCGAACGCGGCCGGCTGCGGTTCCGCGCTCAAGGAGTACGCCGAGATCCTCGGCGAGGCACCGCCGTTCCGGGTCGTGGACGTGGCCGAGCTGCTGCACGAGCTGGGCCCGGTCGCGGAGCGCCACCCGCTCCCGCTCTCGGTCGCCTACCACGACGCCTGCCACCTGGCGAACGCCCAGGGCATCCGCACCGCCCCGCGCGCGCTGCTGCGGCAGATCCCCGGTCTGACGCTCCACGAGATCCCGGACGCCGGCATGTGCTGCGGCAGCGCCGGCGTCTACAACGTGCTGAACCCCGCCCCCGCCGCCGATCTCGGCGACCGCAAGGCCGACGCGATCGCCGCCACCGGCGCGGACCTGCTGGTCACCGCGAACCCCGGCTGTCTCCTCCAGATCGCCGACGCCTTCCGCCGCCGCGGCGGCACCCCGCCTCGGCTGGCCCACACGATCGAGGTCCTGGACCGCGCGATCAGCGGGTGATCAGGCGCGCGATCCCGTCGATGATCCGGTCCAGGCCGAACTCCAGCGCGTGGACCGGGTCGAGCATCGCGTTGTGCTGCTGGCCGGCGGCCGTGCCGACGCGGCCGCCGAGCGGGAACTGGCTGCCGCCCATGACGCGTTCGAGGACCGGGCCGGTGTTCTGCCACCACTCGGCGTCGGAGAGGCCGGTCTGGTCCTGGGCGCGGCGCAGCGAGGCGCGCATGCGCCAGACGCCCTCGACGTAGACAAGCAGCATGGTGAGCGTGGAGTCCATCTCCACGTCGGTGAGGCCGATGCCGTCGAGCGGCGCCAGCTCCAGCTCGTACTTACGCATCACGTTCGGCCCGAGTTCGCCGCGGCCGTCCATGGCCTGGAGCAGCCACGGGTGGCGTTCGTAGAGCGCCCAGTTCTCCTGCGCGATGGTCCGCAGCCCGGCCTGCCAGTCCGGTGCGGAGCCGGGACGGTCGGCCGGATACAGCTCGCCGAGCACGGTGTCGGCCATCAGCGCGGTCAGCTCGGTCTTGCCGGGCACGTGCGTGTAGAGCGACATGGTGCCGGCGCCGAGGTGTTCGGCGACGCGGCGCATGACGGCGGCGTCGAGGCCCTCCGTGTCCGCGATCTCGATGGCGGCGGCGACGATCGTGCGCACGCTGAGCCCGCTGCGCCCGGCGTTGCCGTGCGACCCCCAGAGCAGTGCGAGCGTGCGTGCGGGGTCGGGGGCGCGGCTTTTCACGCGCCCATCGTAACTCAACCGTACTATGTACGGTACGTGGTACGCTCAAGCACGTGACCACAGCTGATTACGGCAACATCGAGGTCCGCGGCGCGCGGGAGAACAATCTTCGGGACGTCGACGTCGACATCCCGAAGCGGCGCATCACCGTCTTCACCGGCGTCTCCGGGTCCGGCAAGTCGTCGCTGGTCTTCGACACGATCGCGGCCGAGTCGCAGCGGCTGATCAACGAGACCTACCCGGCGTTCGTGCAGAGCCTGATGACCGGTTACGGCCAGCCGGATGCGGACTCGCTCGGCAATCTCTCCGCCGCGATCGTGGTGGACCAGAAGAAGATGGGCGGCAACTCGCGCTCGACCGTGGGCACGGCGACCGATGCGTACACCATGTTGCGCCTGCTCTTCGCGCGTCTGGGCAGTCCGCCGGTGGCGCACCCGATCGCGCTGTCGTTCAACGATCCGGCCGGCATGTGCCCGGCCTGCGAGGGCATCGGCGACGTCTCCGCGCTCGACGTCGACGAGCTCGTCGACCGGGAGAAGTCGCTCAACGACGGCGCGCTCACGCTGCCGCAGTTCGCGGTCGGGCAGTGGTACTGGAGCATTTTCGCCCAGTCCGGCTTCTTCGACCCGGACAAGAAGCTGCGCGACTACACCGAGGACGAGTGGGACACGCTGCTCCACCTGCCCGAGGCCAAGGTCAAGCTGACCATGCCGGGCGGCAGCACGATGAACTCGACCTACGAGGGCCTGCTGCCGAAGTTCCGCCGCCTGTTTCTCAGCAAGGATCTCGACTCGATGCAGCCGGCCGCGCGCGCGATCGTCGAGCGCATCGCCACCCGGTCCGCCTGCCCGTCCTGCGGTGGCGCCCGGTTGAACGAGGCCGCGCTGGCCTGCCGGATCAACGGGAGGAACATCGCGGAGTGCGCCGCGATGGAGGTCACCGACCTGGCCGAGTTCGTCCGGAAGTGCGACGACGGCACCATCACGCCGCTGGTCACCGCGCTCGCGGACCGGCTCGGCAACCTGGACCACATCGGCCTCGGCTACCTGAGCCTGGACCGGCGCTCGGCCACGCTCTCCGGTGGCGAGTCGCAGCGCGTGAAGATGGTCCGGCACCTGGGCTCCAGCCTGACCGACATCACGTACGTGTTCGACGAGCCGTCCACCGGCCTGCACCCGCACGACATCCACCGGCTCAACGAGCTGCTGGTCAGGCTGCGCGACAAGGGCAACACCGTGCTGGTGGTGGAGCACAAGGCCGCGGTGATCGGCATCGCGGACCACGTGATCGACATGGGCCCTGACGCGGGCAGCGGCGGCGGCTCCATCGTCTACCAGGGCGATCTCGACGGCCTGCGCACGTCCGGCACCGCCACCGGTCGCGCGCTGTCACAACAGGCCACGATCAAGGACAACCCCCGCGTGGGTACGGGCTGGCTGCGCATTTCCGAGGCCAGCACCCACAACCTGAAGAACGTCACCGTGGACCTCCCCACCGGCGCGCTGACCGTGGTCACGGGCGTGGCCGGCTCCGGCAAGAGTTCGCTGATCCACGGCTCGCTGCCGAAACTGCACCCGGATGCCGTGCTGCTGGACCAGTCCGCGATCAAGGGCTCCCGCCGGTCCACCCCGGCCACCTACACCGGCGTGCTGGAGCCGCTGCGCAAGGCGTTCGCCAAGGCCAACGGCGTGAACGCGGCGCTGTTCAGTGCGAACTCGGCCGGTGCCTGCCCGCGCTGCGGCGGCATCGGCCTGATCTACACGGACCTGGCGTTCATGGACCAGGTCGCCACGGTCTGTGAGGAATGCGACGGGAAACGCTTCATTCCCTCGGTCCTGGAGTACACGCTGCGTGGGAAGAACATCGCGGAGGTGCTGGCGATGCCGGTCGCGGAGGCGGTCGGATTCGTCACGGAGAAGGCCGCGAAGCCGGTGCTGGCCGCGATGGTGGACACCGGCCTCGGCTACCTCACGCTCGGCCAGTCGCTGGACACGCTCTCCGGCGGCGAGCGGCAACGTCTCCGCCTCGCGATCAAGCTTGCCGGCTCCGCCGGACAGAAGACCCCGCAGGTGTACGTGCTGGACGAGCCGACCACCGGCCTGCACCTGCGGGACGTGGCCCAGCTGAACACGCTGCTGGACCGGCTGGCCGCCGCGGGCCACACCGTGATCGTGATCGAGCACCACCTGGACGTGATCTGCCGCGCGGACTGGATCGTCGACCTGGGCCCCGGCGCCGGTCACGAGGGCGGCGAACTGGTCTTCGCCGGCCCGCCCGCGGACCTGATGAACGAGCCCCGCTCGGTCACCGGCGACTTCCTGCGCCGCCACCTGGCGGGCTGAGCCGGTGCCCACCCTCGTGCGGACCCGCGCGCCGCACCACGCGGGTGGGCGCGTGCCGCACCACGTCCCTGCGCGTCGCCCCCACCGTGACCGGGGTGTCTCTCAGGTCGTTCTGGCGACATGAGAGACGCCCTGATCACCGGAAGGGCCGCCGAGGTAGCGCTGCGCGAGGCGGTGCGCCGCCTCGCGCAGCTCCGGCGGGCCGACGATCTCCAGATCGGCGTCGAACATGCCCATCGTGGCCGCGAGACCGACCCAGGACCAGGAGCTGAGCGTCAGCCGGCAGCGGTCGTCGCCGAGCGGCTCGACCAGGTCGGTGTGCCGCACCCAGGGCACGATCGTGTGCGCGGGCGCGTGCAGGATCACGGTGCCGGTGCACGGCATCTCCGGCGCGGCAAACTTTGTCGCGATATAGGTAGAAATATCCGGGGCGGGCAGCGCACGAGGCGTGAAGCGCGGGCCGTTCGGCGTGCGCGGCATCAGCCGGTCCACGCGGAACGTGCGCCAGTCCTCCCGGTCGAGGTCCCAGCCGACCAGGTACCAGCGCCCGCCCCACATGACGAGGTGGTGCGGCTCGCAGCGGCGCGGCGCCTCCCGGTAGTCGAACCGCAGCACCTCACGGGCCCGGACCGCGCCGCCGACCGCGAGCAGCACGTCCGCGTCGACGCGCGGCCGCTCGACCGGGTGCTGGACGGACGTGACCTGCAGCGCGTCCACCCGGTGCCGCAGCCGGGCCGGCATCACCTGGCGCACGGTGGCGAGCGCGCGCAGCGACGCCTCCTCGATGCCGTCGACGCTGGTCGTGGCCGTCTGCAGCGCGACCGCGACGGCGACGGCCTGGTCGGCGTCGAAGAGCAGCGGCGGCAGGTCCGCGCCGGCGCCGAGCCGGTAGCCGCCCTCCGGGCCCTTGGTGGCCTGGACCGGGTAGCCGAGCTCGCGCAGCCGGTCCACGTCGCGGCGCACGGTCCGGCCGCTCACGCCGAGCCGGTCCGCGAGCGTGCCGCCCGGCCAGTCGCGGCGGGCCTGCAGCAGCGAGAGCAGTTTCAGCAGCCGTCCCGAGGTCTCCAGCATTCACCCACGATCGCACGGTTTTTAGGACAGGAGCTGTCCGCTTCTGCTGACAATCTCTGCGTGACGAAGGAGCGGTAATGATCCAGACAAAGGGCCTGACGAAGGACTTCGGCGCCGTGCATGCGGTCCGGGGGATCACACTCGCCATCGAGCCGGGCGAGCTGGTCGCGGTGCTCGGGCCGAACGGGGCCGGAAAGACCACGACCATGCGCATGCTGACCACGCTGATCGCGCCCACGTCCGGCAGCGCGGAGGTTGCCGGGCACGACGTGGTGCGGTCACCGGGCGAGGTGCGGCGGCGCATCGGGTACGTCGGGCAGGGCAACGGCGCCGGCCACCAGCACCGCGTCGCGGACGAGCTGCACAGCCAGGCGGCGATCTACGGGTTGTCGCGCGCGGACGCCCGTACCCGCGTGGGGTCTCTGGTCGAAGCTCTTGACCTTGGAGATCTCGTGAAGCGGAAGGTCTCCGAGCTGTCGGGCGGCCAGCGACGACGCCTCGACGTGGCGATGGGCCTGGTGCACGCGCCCGGCCTGCTGTTCCTGGACGAGCCGTCGACCGGGCTGGCCCCGCAGAACCGCGCGAACCTCTGGGAGCACATCCTGCGCATGCGCGCGGAGCACGACATGACGATCGTGCTGACCACGCACTATCTCGACGAGGCGGACTCGATGGCCGAGCGCGTGGTGATCGTGGATCAGGGCGAGGTGATCGCGGACGACACGGCTTCGTCGTTGAAGTCGAAACTGGCCGGCGACCGCGTGGCATTCTCGACGGGGTCCCCGTCCGACCTTGCCGCCATCGTGTCCCAACTGCCCGGATCATCCGAGGTCGAGGCCACGGACGGCGAGGTCCGGGCGCGCGTCGCGGACGGGCCGGTCGCGGTGGCCGAGGTGCTGCGGGCCGCGTTCGAGAAGGGGATCGCGGCCGGGAGCGCGCAGACGTTCCGGCCCACGCTCGACGACGTGTTCCTGTCCCTGACCGGCCGCAGCCTGCGCGAGGAGAACGCCAAATGACCACCCTGGCACGTGACACCCGGATCGTGTTCGTCCGCGAACTCAAGCCGATGATCCGCGACCCGTTCTCCGTCGTGTTCGGCCTGGTCCAGCCGCTGGTGTTCCTGGCGCTGTTCGGGCCGCTGCTGTCCGGCTCCGTGGGCTCGGCCGGGCCGGTCACCGCGGGTGGCACCGTGTGGCAGTGGTTCGTGCCGTCGATCCTGGTGATGACCGCGCTGTTCGGCACGTCCGCGGTCGGGTCGAACCTGCTTTACGAGTTCCAGACCGGCGCGCACGAGCGGATGCTGGTCACGCCGCTGTCCCGGTCGTCGCTGCTGATCGGCCGGTCGCTGAAGGAGATGGTGCCGCTCGCCGGGCAGGCCGTGCTGATCGTGGCCGTGATGGTCCCGTTCGGCTTCGACCTCTATCCGGCCGGTGCGCTGCTCGGGCTGGCGCTGCTCGCGGTCTTCGGCGTCGGGCTGGGGTCGCTCAGCTACGCGCTGGCGATCGCGGTCCGCAAGAACGAGTGGATGTTCTGGCTGGTCCAGCAGACGCTGCTGTTCCCGCTGATGATCCTCTCCGGGATGCTGCTGCCGCTGGAGTCCGGGCCGGGCTGGATGCAGGCGGCCTCGAGGGCGAACCCGCTGGCCTACGTGGTGGACGCGGAACGGGCGCTGTTCGCCGGCGACGTGGCGAGCCTGGACGCGCTGTGGGGTGCGGTGGCCGCGGGCGCGACGGCCGCGATCGGCCTGTTCGTGGGCATCCGGGCGATGCTGCGCTCCGCGGACTAACCGTTCTGCAACCGTCCGGGGGTTGAAGGGCGGGCCTGACGGCCGATGAGAGGGTACGGCGCACGGATGCGCCCGCCCCCGATCCGGAAGCAGGCCCCCATGATCCAACACGTGCGGACACTGATCCGCGAACGCGTGAAATCCGACCGTGGCGCCAGCGCCGTCGAATACGGCCTGCTGGCCGCGCTCATCGCGGTCGTGATCATCGGCGCGGTGACGCTGGTCGGCAGCAACCTGAGCGCCACGTTCAGCCATGTGGCGCCGGTGGTCTCGCCGTCCCCCTGATCCTCTTCGTTTGCAAGCGGAACGGCCGCGGAGTGTGCAGACTCCGCGGCCGTTCCGTGGTTATCTAGTTGGCCGGGGCGGCCTCGATCGCGGCCCGCGTGGCGGGCGTGACCGGGATGCGCCGGGGCTCACGGCCCGCGTAGGCGCCCGCGACCCGGACGCTCAGCACGCCCGCGTCGTAGGTGGCGGAGACCGCCTCGGACGTGACGTGCGACGGAAGGCCGAAGCTGCGGCGGAACGCGCCGTAGCGGACCTCGCGGAGGCTGCGGCCCTCGGTGCGCTCGTCCCGGCGCTCGCCGCTGACGGTCAGGCGACCGCCGTCGACCTCGACCGCGACGTCCTTCTCCACGTCGACGCCCGGCAGCTCCAGACGGACGACCGCGTCCTCGCCGTCGCGGAACACCTCCGCGGCCGGCGTGAAACCGGTCGTGGCGGTGGTGGTGCCAAAGGCGGTGCGGACCAACGCGTCGAACTCGGTGAACGGGTCCCGGCGGGTCCAGAGAACGTTGCTCATGTCAGCTCCCTTATCTGTGGGCTCTGCTGGAGATAACTTGAGCCTAACGCGCTCAATTCCACCGCGCGGGTGTGCCGCCGGACACAGACTGCGATCATGTCCGGATGAGACGTCTGACCTACTACGTGGCGACCAGCATCGACGGGTTCATCTCCGGGCCGGGCGGCGAGTTCGACTTCTTCCCGATGGCGGCGGACGTGCTGGGGTTCATCAACACGAAGTGGCCGGAGACCGTGCCCGGTCACTTCCGCGAGCAGGCCGGGCTGGCACACGCGCCGAACCAGCAGTTCGACACCGTGCTGATGGGCCGCGGGACGTACGAGATCGGTGACCCCAGCCCCTATGCCCACCTGCGGCAGATCGTCTTCTCCCGCACGCTGACCTCGCCGGACCCGGCCGTGGAGATCGCCACGGACCCGGTGGGGACCGTCCGGAAGCTCAAGCAGGAGGACGGGCTGGGCATCTGGCTCTGCGGCGGCGCGGACCTGGCCGGACAGCTGCTGCCGGAGATCGACGAGCTGATCGTGAAGCGCTACCCCGTGGTCGCGGGCACCGGCAAGCCGATGTTCGGCGCCGGTTTCACGCCGTCGTCGTTCACGATGGTGGAGAGCCGCGCGTTCGACTCGGGCGCCGTGGTGAGCACCTATGAGCGCTGAGCTGTCGGACCGCTTTCAGCGCTGAGCTCTTGGACCGCTTTCAGCGCTGAGCTGTCGGACCGCTTTCAGCGGTACGCAGCATGTCCCGTCAGCGCCTCGCCGATGACCAGCGTGTGGATCTCCGAGGTGCCCTCGTAGGTGAGCACGGACTCCAGGTTGTTGGCGTGGCGCAACGGCGAGTATTCGAGCGTGATGCCGCTGCCGCCGAGGATCGTCCGGCACTCCCGGGCGATCTCCAGCGCCGCGCGCACGTTGTTGAGCTTGCCGGCGCTGACCTGGTGCGGCTGCAGCCGGCCACCGTCCTTGAGCCGGCCCAGGTGCAGCGCGAGCAGCGCCGCCGTGCCCAGCGAGACGCCCATGTCCGCGAACTTCTGCTGCGTCAGCTGGAACGCCGCGATCGGCTTGCCGAACTGCACCCGCTCCCGCGCGTAGTCCAGCGCCACGGCCAGGCTGTCCCGCGCCGCGCCGACCGCGCCGAAACAGATGCCGAACCTGGCCTCGTTCAAGCAGCTCAGCGGCGCACGCAGGCCCTTCGCGCCGGGCAGCTGCGCGTCCGCGGGCAGGCGCACGTCGTCGAACGACAGCTCGGCCGTGATCGAGGCGCGCAGCGACAGCTTGTTCTTGATGGTGCGGGTGGTGAAGCCGGGCGTGCCGGCCGGGACCAGGAAGCCGCGGATGCCGTCCTCGGTCGCGGCCCAGACCGTGGCCACGTCCGCGATGCTGCCGTTCGTGATCCACATCTTGCCGCCGCGGAGCAGCCAGTCGTCGCCGTCGCGGATCGCGCGCGTGCGCATGTTCGCCGGGTCGGAGCCGAAGTCCGGCTCGGTCAGGCCGAAACAGCCGATCGCCTCGCCCGCGGCCATCCGCGGCAGCCAGCGCTGTTTCTGCTCCTCGGAGCCGTACCGATGAATCGAGTACATCGCCAGCGAGCCCTGCACGGAGACGAAGCTGCGCAGGCCGGAGTCGGCCGCCTCCAGCTCCAGGCAGGCCAGGCCGTAGGCGACCGCGCTGGTGCCGGCGCAGCCGTAACCGTCGAGGTGCATGCCGAGCAGCCCGAGGCGGCCCAGCTCCGGCGCGAGCTCGCGCGGGAACGTGCCGGCCTCGAACCACTCGGCCAGATGCGGTCGGACCCGGTCGGCGAGAAAACGCGCCACTGTCTCCTGGATCTGCCGCTCCTCGCCGGTCAGCAGGCCGGCGACGTCCAGCAGCTCCAGCGGGTCCCGCAACGGTCAGCCCTCTTCAATCGCGACGATCTCGACCTTGTCCGGGTAGAACGCGATGTGGCCGGCGATCGGGGCGACCGCGTCGTACGGCTCCGGGTAGTACCAGACCGCGTCCGCCAGGTCGCCCTCGGCCGTGCGGATCGTGTAGTAGGACGCCTGCCCCTTGTACGGGCAGGTGGTGTGCGTGTCCGTCGACACCAGCACGGACTCGTCCGCGTCGGTCAGCGGAATGTAGTAGACCACCGGGTAGGACGCCTCCTGCAGCGCGAGCGCCGAGGTCGTGTCCGCAATGATCTTCTCGCCCGCGCGCACGACGACGCGCGCCTTGGCCGGCTCCACCGTGATCGGGTGGTCGGGACCCGGGATCTTCATGTCTCGGGCCTCCCTTCTGCTCTTGTCGCTCGCCAGCTTATCGGGCCCGATAGAGATCCCGGAGCAGCGCGATCTCCGCGCCGTGGTGGATCACCTCACGGTGGATGTGCAGCACCAGCGCCGCCATGGTCAGCTCCGGATACGGCTCCGCCTCCCCGCACGCCCTGGCCAGCCCGTCCTCCCCGAGGCTCCGCACGCCGGCGATCCACGCGTCGTACTGCGCGTCGAGCTGGTCGAGCGCGCGCTGTGCCGTACCCGCGTAGTCATGGCTGTAGTAATCGACCGCCGGACCGCCGAAGTGACTGGCGACGCGCGCCCCGAACACGCCGACGATCAGGTGCCCGAGCCGCCAGGCGATCGTGGTCACCGGCTCCGGCTCCGGCTGCGGGAACTCGAAGTCGATCACGAACTCCCCGGCGCCACCCGCCATCTTCGTGACGCTGGTCCCGCGGCGGCGCACATTCCAGCACCCGTCCACCGGCTCCCAGAAGTACTCCTCGTCGCTCAGCCCCGCGAAACGCGCCCTGAGCTGATGCTCCCAATGCCACGTGAGCTGCTCGGACAGCTCGTGATTCCACGCCACGGTCATAACCCCACACCCTCCCACAGGGGTACGACGTGCGCCCTTCAAAGCGGAGGCCCCGGCCCACTGCGGGAAACCGGGCCGGGGCCTCCGCGGGTTCTGCACGTCTGCCGCCTTCTGGGTCGAGGCACACCCACGCCGAAGATCACCAGCAGCGACGTGGGCGGCACTGACGGCAAGGTCGGCGGGGTGACTACCCTGTCTGCAACAGTCCCGGCTGTGAATTCACGTTTCATGTTTTCCCTGCCACGGTGAGCCCCGCGGGCATGTCACAGACGGGCCGCACCGGATGTCACGAACAGACGGGCAAAGGAGACCAAGTCCAAGGGCTGATGGCACACGTACGACAACGTGATCACCGCCTGGCTCGATCTCTACCTCGGCATGGAGGCCGCAGCATCGACGCTGCGGCAATACGCGCCCGCACTCATCCCGGGGCTGCTCCAGACACCGGAATACGCCACGGCGATTCTCAGTCTCAGAGCCGGCGTCACCCCGACGGAGACCGAACAGCGTGTGCGCCTTCGTATGGACAGGCAGCGCCTCTTCACCCGCCGCGCCCCCAAGCCGCCGACGATGCAGGTGCGCCTCGACGAAGGCGTGCTACGACGGCCGATCGCCGACCGGGCAGCATGGGCCCGCCAGTTGGCCCATCTGGTGAACGTCCAACAGAAACACGACGTCTCGGTGCGCGTGATTCCGCATCAGGCCGGGCCGCACGAGGCGACCAGCGCGGGACCGTTCGTCGTCCTCGAGTTTCCCGGTCGCGGGGCCCGCGCACCGGAGCCCACGACCGTCTATTGCCGGCGCGCTGTACCTCGATCAAGCGGACGAGATTGAGGCATACCTCGACACGTGGAACACGGTCGCCGCACGCGCGCTGGACCGGGACACATCGGACGACCTGATCGGCGAGATCATCAAGGAGCACACGTGATCGACCTGACTGGCGCGATCTGGCGCAAGAGCACCCGCAGCAAAGCCGCGGGCGAATGCGTCGAGGTCGCCGGCAACCTGCCCGGCGCCGTCGCGATCCGGGACAGCAAGGATCCGGATGGGTCGGTGCTTGTGGTGAGCGCGGCCGCGTTCCGCGCGTTCGCCGGGAGCGTGGGCGGGCGGTAGGAGGCTTTCTGTCGTACCCCCGTGGCTGGTTCTTTCGCGGTGAGCACGCATATCTGGAACCGCACGTGTGGCGGGAGTAGTGACGGCTGCCGGGCCTCGGTGCGGTTGATGCGCGCACATCCCGGGCGCGCTGCGCCCGATATTTCGGTAAATAGCAGCCCCCGACGGCGCAGGCTGCAGCCGCTCGCCGGGCCGGCACACCGTCGCCGTCAGCGCGTGGGGGCGATGCCGCGGGTGGCCAGGGCGATGAGGCGTTCGGCCGTGGCGGGGTCGTCGTTCGCGATCGCGGCCACGCCGTTGACCAGCGCCATCAGGTCGTCGGCAGAGACCGCGGGGTCGACGGCGCCGTCCGCGATCGCGGGGGTGAGCAGGCTGTTCGTAGCGTCGACGACCAGGGTGTGGCAGGAGTCGGCGTTCGGTACCGAGCCGTCCGCGGTGGGGAACAGGGCGGCAGCGAGTCCGCGGGTCGCCGCGATGTAGGCCGCCGCCTCACCGAGCCAGCGGGTGAGCGCGTCGTACGGCGCGGCCTCCGCGGCCAGCACGGGCGCGCGCCGGGCCAGCGCCTCGATACGGTCGTGGAAGACCGCGCTCAACAACTCCTGCCGCCCCGCGAAGTGCCGGTGCAGGGTGGCCGAACCGACGCCGGCCTCCCGCGCGATCTGCTCCAGCGAGGCGTTCGCGCCGTCCCGGTCCACGATCCGCGCCGCGGCCTCGATCAGCAGGTCGCGATTGCGTTGTTTGTCCGCGCGGGGCCGGGCGCTCTGCACTGTTCCTCCGGGTGGGGTGCCATGCCGGGCCGCCGCTTCAACCAGCCGGGAATCCGGAAACGGGGTGGCCCACCACCAGCAGGATATCCCTCCGCCTCCGGCGGCCGCGGTCGCGTGACCGGCAGGAAAGCCGCGCCCCGGTCATCACGGCGTGCCCACCGCGCACGGGAGCCCGGTCCGCCGGTCCCACACGCGTCACGTCCTTGGCCGCCGCCGACGAAGCGCATCCCCGCCCGCGAAGCACACCCACGCGCAGCACACCCGCGCGTGCGCAGCACACCCGCGTGCAGCGCATCCGCGCGTGCGCAGCACACCCGCGTGCAGCGCATCCGCGCGTGCGCAGCACACCCGCGTGCAGCGCATCCGGCGTGCGCGACACATCCCCGCCTGCATAGAACACCCTGCCTGCACAGCACACCCCCGCGTGCACAGCGCTCCCCGCCCGCGCAGCGCATCCGGCATGCGCGACACATCCCCGCCTGCGCAGAGCGCCCTGCCTGTGCAGAGCACCCTGTGTGCGCAGCACACCCGCGCTTGCGCAGCACACCCCGCCCGCGCAACACCCTGCCCGCGCAACACATCAACGCCGGCGGGGCACATCCCCGCCTGCGGCGAAGAACGTCGTGAACGGAGATCGCCGGAGCTGTTCCGGCAGGCGGATCACGGCCGTTGCGCGGGATCGACATCTGCCGATGGTGCCAGTTCTTCGACGAAGGACGTGGCCGCGGCGGCGACCAGCGGCCCGGCCGTGGTGACCGCGTTGTGGGCGGCGCCGGGGATCGTGACCATGCGAGCCGAGGTCAGGCGCGCGACCAGCGAGGCCCAGGGCTCCGGGGCGATCGTGTCGTTCTCACCGCGCAGGACCAGTACCGGCACGGTGATCAGCGGGAGCCGCCGCTCGATCCGGTACCGCACACTGCGCCGCAACGTACCCGCGATCCGCACCGGCCCGGCCGCCAGACTCCCGGACAGCACGATCGGCAACTGACGCAGATCCTCGTGCCGGAAGTCGCGCACCAGCCGCCACGCCTGCCCGATCATGGTCGCCGCCGCCGGATCCGCCATCGGCCCCAGCAACACCAGCGCACTCACCAGATCCGGCCGCCGAATCGCCAGCTCCACCCCCACCTGGCACCCGAACGACCCGCCCAGCACCCGCGCACCTCGCAGCCCTTCCGCATCCATCCAGGCCGCGATCACCTCCGCGTGCTCCCCCGCCCCGAACGCCCGACGCGGCCCTCGCGAACGCCCGAACCCAGGCAGATCCGGCACGTGTACGCCCCCGCCCAGCGCCTCCGCCGTCGGCATCAGATACCGGTGGGAGACCGCAAGCCCGTGCAACAGCACCCAGGGCACCCCGCTCGGCTCACCCTCCCGGCCGCACACATGCAACCGCCTGCCCGCCACCTGCGGAAACCGGCTGACAAACCCGCCCGCGACCGTCACCACTCCCCCGTGCCCGCCTTCCCCACCCACCAAACGACCCACTCGGACACGCACATCGACCAATCCCTTGATCACCGATCCAGAAGACTCGAACGATCATCCGCGACAGATACGTGAGCCACCTTACGAGCCGCCCATAAGGTGGCCCACGTATCTGTCACCCAAGACCGCGCAGCAACCTCGCCTCTGCCATCCCAAGACCACGCGACAGCTCGCCGAAATATGCCGAAATATCGGATGCAATGCTCCCGGGCACGCCCGACCGCCGGGCACGTTCGACCGCCGGACACACCGAGCCGCCGGACACACCGAGCCGCCGGGCCGCCAGACACGCCAGGCCGCCAGGCCGCCAGGCCGCCAGGCCGCCAGGCCGCCAGGCCGCCAGGCCGCCAGGCCGCCAGGCCGCCAGGCCGCCAGACACACCGGATACACCGGATACACCGGATACGCCGGCCGCCGGATACGCCGGGCAAAGCGGAAAGCGGGCACTTCGTGCCCGAAATTTCGCGATATAGCAGCTCGGGAGTCGTTTACGGATCATTGGGTGCCGCAAAAACCAGGTCAACTAGGGCCAGGGACCTGGTTTTTGCGGCACCCAATGATCCACTAGGCAAGGTGCCTGCCGCGTCACGTCAGGCACGCGTCACACCAGGGTCGCAATAACACGAAATATCGGGTGCGGAGCGCCCGAGAAGCGAGCCTCAGCAGTCTCCGCGCTGCTTTATCGTGAAATTTCGGGCATGGTGCCGCTGGAGCGAGCACAGGCTGAGGCGAGCACAGGCTGAGGCCAGCACAGGCTGAGGCCAGCACAGGCTGAAGTGACCGCAGGCTGAGGCCAGCACAGGCTGAGGCCAGCACAGGCTGAGGCCAGCACAGGCTGAGGCCAGCACAGGCTGAAGTGACCGCAGGCTGGAGCGAGCCCGCGCGAGTGGGGAGATGTCGTCCCGGGCAGGTTCAGGTGAGCGGCAGTGCGAGGATGGCGGGTATGAGGACGCGCCTGTCGCAGGTCGATCTGTCGGTCCGGCTGTCGAAGCGGGAAGGGCTGGAGCGGCTGGAGGCCGCGCAGCAACGGCTGCTGAGGCTGCGGCTGTTGCTGGGCGGGCAGCTCGGGGAGCAGACGATCGGGCCGCCGCTGTGTGTGGTGTTCGAGGGCTGGGATGCGAGCGGCAAGGGTGGCGCGATCAAGCGGCTGGTGGCGCCGCTGGACCCGCGGCACGTGCGAGTCTCCCAGTTCGCCGCCCCGACATATGACGAAAAAAGGCATCATTTCCTCAAGCGCTTCTGGGCGGTGCTGCCCGGCTGGGGCGGGATGACCGTGCTCGACCGTTCCTGGTACGGACGCGTGCTCGTCGAGCGCGTGGAAGGCTTCGCCACCACGGAGCAGTGGTCACGCGCCTATCAGGAGATCGTCGAGTTCGAGCGCACCCTGTCCGCCGAGGGCATGATCCTGATCAAGTTCTGGATGCACGTCTCCCCCGATGAGCAGCTCAAGCGCTTCCAGGACCGGTCCGCCGACCCGCTGCGCACGTGGAAGCTCACCGACGAGGACTGGCGCAACCGTGACCGCCGCGACGATTACGAGACCGCGATCGAGGACATGCTGGACAAGACCGACAAGAAGCGCGCCCGCTGGCACGTGATCGCCGGCGACAACAAGGCCTACGCGCGCGTCGCCGTCCTCGAGCAGGTCTGCCACACGATCGAGCATGCGCTCACGGCCTGCGGTTACAACCTCAAGGACGCCGATTAGGTACGCCTTCCCGGCCGGCCTGGAGGGCCGATGGGGTTTCAAAGGTGACCGGCCACGGATCCGCGGCCCGCGGGAGCGTGCGGGCCGCGACCACGCCGGAAGCGGGCATATGAATGTGATGGGTTTGGATACGCTGTGCCCGGTCTTCGGCGGGAGGAGCGCGCGTGGGCATGCCGATCCGGCCGAGTGGCCCGGCGCGGCAGGCACGCCTGCGCACGCTCAACCTTGAGCTCGTCCTGGACCGGATCGTGGACGCCGGACGGCCGATCTCCCGGACCGAGCTGATCGCGGCGACCGGGCTGACCCGGCCGACGATCACCCGGATCGTGAACCGGCTGATCGAGGGCCGGCTGGTCACGGAGGTGTCGCGGGCGCCGGGGCCGGGCGCGGGGCGGCCGATGATCGGGCTGACGCTGTCCGGGAGCGGGCCGGCCGGCCTGGGGCTGGACATCAGGGCGGACGCGCTGGCCGCGTGCGTGGTGGATCTGACCGGGCGGGTACGGCACACCGCGTTCCTGCCCCGGCCGGCGGACGTGCTGCCGCGTCTGGGTGCGATGGCCGCGGACGCGGTCGCGGCGGTCGCGCGGGAGGGCCTGACCGTGGTCGCGGCGACGCTGGCCGTGCCGGGCCCGGTGCAGGACGGCGTGGTGCGGTCCGCACCGGCGCTGGGCTGGCGGGACGTGGACGCGGTGACGCCGGTCCGCGCGGCCATGCGCGGCCTGGACCTGCCGGTGACGGTGGAGAACGAGGCGCGGCTCGGCGCGCTGGGCGAGCTGTACGCGGGCGATCCGGCCCCGTCCGGCTTCCTCTACGTCTCCGGCGGCCTGGGCATCGGCACCGGCGTGGTGCTGGACGGCGCGCTGATGGGCGGCTGGCGCGGCGAGCTGGGCCACGTGACCGTGGAGCGGGACGGCCCGCCGTGCCCGTGCGGGTCGCGCGGCTGCCTGCTGGGCTTCGCGAGCCTTCCCGACGACGTGTTCGCGCGGGCGGAGGCGGACGATCCGGCCGCGCTGGCGGCGCTGGCCACGGCCGGGTCCGCGCTGGGTGTGGCGCTGTCCGGCGCGCTGAATCTGCTGGACATCCGCACGGTGCTGCTCGGCGGCACGTTCGCGGTGCTGTCGTCGTGGCTGACCGCGGGCGTGCGCGCGGAGATCGGCCGCCGGGTGCCGGCCGCGGCGTGGACGCCGATCGCGGTGCGGCCGTCGCTGCTCGGGCCGGACGCGGCCGCGATCGGGGCGGCGCTGACCGCGATCGACGGCATCCGGCGGCGCCCGTCGGCCTGGCTCGGAAATCTCTGACGTCATCGGGTGCGTAACCGCACGTCAGACCGGCAGGTGAATTAGGGCAATCCATTGACTGTAATTGATGTCACTCCTAGAGTGGGCGGCACCGGCAGCGGCCTCGCGATGGCTCCGCGAGACGGCCGCACCGGGTGGGACGCGCCACCGGGCAGCGCGCCGCCGTCGCCCGTCACCGTCCTCGCGTAAGGAATCCCGCATGTTCAGAAGGAAAACGCTCGGCGTCCTGGCCGCGATCGCCGTCGCCGTGCCGGCCGCGATCATCTACGCGGCGGGGCTCTCCCAGGCCGCGGCCGCCCCGGCCGCCGGCGGCATCTACACGCTGGTGCCCGGCGCCGGCGGCAAGTGCGTGACCGCGCCGTCCACCGCGAGCGGCGCGCTGCTCGTCCAGGCCGCGTGCACGACCGGCAGCACGGCCCAGCAGTGGAAGGTCGTCACGGCCGGCACCGGCAGCAACCTGGTCAACGTCGGCAGTGGACTGTGCGTCGACGTGCCCAGCGGCGCGGCCACGTCCGGCCTGCAGCTCCAGCAGTACGCGTGCGGCAGCCCGCAGGCGAACCGGCTGTGGAGCTTCGCCGCCTCGGCCGCCGCGTCCGGGAAGTACCTGGTCAGCAACGCGGCCACGGCGCTGTGCCTGAGCACGAAGGACGGCTCGACCGCGGGCAACAACCCGATCGTGCAGGAATCCTGCTCGGACGTGTCCCGGCTGCAGATCGCGTTCAACCAGGTGGGCGGGACGTCGGAGCGCGTCTGGTCGAACACGGCGGACGGGTTCGCGCAGGGCACCACCGGCGGCGCGGGCGGCACCACGGTCACCGTGACGAACTACAACGACCTCTACACGTACGCGACGTCGAGCGCGGCCTACGTGATCCGGATCGGCGCGACGATCACGGTGCCGACGTTCGGCACCGAAATTCCGGTCAAATCCAACAAGACGCTGATCGGGGTGGGGAAGAGCGGCGCGATCAGGAACGGCGGCATCTTCCTCGGCGCCGGCGTCAGCAACGTGATCATCCGGAATCTGACCATCGGCGAGACGGACGTGGCCTCGGACGACCCGGACGACAAGGACTTCGACTACGACGGCATCCAGATGGACACCGCGAGCCGGGTCTGGATCGACCACAACACGATCAAGAACGTGAACGACGGCTCGATCGACAGCCGCAAGGACACCACGAACGTCACGATCTCGTGGAACTACCTGCCCGGCCACAACAAGAACATCGGCATCGGCTGGACCGAGAACGTGACGGCCCGGATCACGATCCACCACAACTGGATCCAGAACGCGAACCAGCGCAACCCGAGCGCGGACAACCTGGAGTACGCGCACCTCTACAACAACTACCTGCAGAACGTGACGTCGTACGGCAACTACGCGCGCGGCTACACGAAGATGGTGCTGGAGAACAGCTACTTCCAGAGCGTGAAGGACCCGTACTACCCGGACGCGACCGCGCAGCTGCGCCAGTCCGGCAGCGTCTGCGTCAGCTGCACCGGAAAGCAGCAGACCAGCGGGAACGCGTTCACGCCGTCGAGCTTCTACGCGTACACGCTGGACCCGGCCGCGAACGTGCCGGCGCTGCTCGCCCAGTACAGCGGCCCCCAGTCGAACATCGGCCTGTGAGGAGACCTGCCATGAGAAGACGCCTGTTCGCGGCCCTCGCGGCCCTGGTCGCGCTGCCCGTCATGATCGTCACCGTCCACGCGCAGGCCGCGTCCGCACCGGCGCCGGGCGGGATCTACACGCTCGTGCCCGGCGCCAGCGGCAAGTGCGTGCAGGTCCCGTCCACGGCCAGTGGCGCGCTGCTGGTCCAGGCCGCGTGCGTGGCCGGCAACACCGCCCAGCAGTGGAAGGTCGTCACGGCCGGCACCGGCACCAACCTGGTCAACGTCGGCAGCGGGCTGTGCATCGACGTGCCCAGCGGCGCGACCACGTCCGGCCTGCAGCTCCAGCAGTACGCGTGCGGCAGCCCGCAGACCAACCGGTTGTGGAGCTTCGCCGCGTCGTCCGCGGCCTCCGGCAGGTACACCGTGCCGAACGCGGCCACCGGGCTCTGCCTCAGCACCAAGGACGGGTCGACGGCCGGCAACAACCCGATCGTGCAGGAGACCTGCGCCGACGTCGCGCGGATGCAGATCGCGTTCAACCAGGTCGGCGGCGTCGTCACGCCGACGCCGACCACGGGCACACCCACGGTCGCCAAGGACGGCACCGGGCGCTACTCGACCGTGCAGGCGGCCGTGGACGCGGCCGCGTCGAACAGCGTGATCACCATCAAGGCCGGCACGTACCGGGAGATCGTCACGATCCCGGCGTCGAAGTCGTACCTCACGCTCCAGGGCCTCGGCAGCTCCGCGAGCCAGGTGGTGATCGTCAACAACCACAGCAGCGCCGGAGG
The DNA here is from genome assembly GCF_000717135.1 of Catenuloplanes japonicus. Classification (GTDB taxonomy): domain Bacteria; phylum Actinomycetota; class Actinomycetes; order Mycobacteriales; family Micromonosporaceae; genus Catenuloplanes; species Catenuloplanes japonicus. The sequence continues at coordinate 170,467 of NZ_JNXY01000001.1, read as the reverse complement.
GTACGGCACGTCCGGCAGCGCCACGGTCTTCGTCAACGGGCCGAACTTCCGGGCGACGAACCTGACGATCTCCAACGACTACGGCGAGGGCAGCCAGGCGGTCGCGGCGAACGTCAGCGGCGACCGGGGCGTCTTCAGCAACGTCCGGTTCCTCGGCAACCAGGACACGCTGCTGATCAACAGCAACCGGCACTACGTCGTGAACTCCTATGTGGAGGGCACGGTCGACTTCATCTTCGGCGGCGGACTCGCGGTGTTCAGCAACAGCAGCATCTACCAGCGGCGGTCCACCGGCGGGCCGATCACGGCCGCGAGGACGGACGCCGGCGCCACCTACGGCTTCCTGTTCTACAAGTGCACGATCACCGGCGCCACGAACAACACCACCCAGCTCGGGCGGCCGTGGGGCCCGGACGCGCAGGTCCTCTACCGCGAGTCCAGCCTGAGCGCCACGATCAAGACCGCGGAGCCCTGGACCGACATGTCCGGAAATATCTGGGAAAATGCGCGCTTCTTCGAGTACAAGAACACCGGCGCGGGCGCGACCACGAACAGCAACCGGCCACAGATGAGCGACTCCACGGCGGCGAACTACACGCCGCAGAGGTATCTGGCCGGCACCGACGGCTGGAACCCGATCTAGGCCCTTCTCCGCACGGCGCCCGCGGCGGATTCCTCCTCCGCCGCGGGCGCCGCCGCACCGTTCCGGGGACGACCCAGACCCCGAGCCCGCCCACGCGACGCCCCGGCCACCCGGCGCTCCCGGACCCGCCGGGCTGCGGGCGGACGTCCGGGATCACCATCGGCGCGCGCCCACACCCGAACAGGATCAGCGGGCGCCGCATGTGACGGCGGCCGGGGTCAGGGAGCGGGGTGGGTGCGCAGGCCGTCGAGGAGAAGGTCGAGGAGGCGGCCGGCCTGGGTGCGCTGGTCGGGTTTGCCGGCGGCGAGCGTGATGCCGCTGAGGCCGACCAGGACGTCGTCCGGGGTGAGGTCGGCGCGGATCGTGCCGGAGGCGGTGCCGGCGGAGAGCAGCAGCGCCAGCGCGGCGATCATGCGGTCGCGGCTGTGGGCGTACGGGTTGCCGCCGGACGCGATCACCGCGCGCAACGCGTCGGCCATGCCGTGCTTGGTGGTCATGTAGTCGAGGAAGCGGTCCATCCACGCGCGCAGCGCGCGGTCCGGCGGCAGCGCGGCGGCCAGCTCCGGTGCGGCGTCGCAGAGGCGGGAGAGCTCGTTGCGGTACGCGGCCTCGACCAGCGCCTCACGGGTGGGGAAGTGCCGGTAGAGCGTGCCGATGCCCACGCCGGCGGTCTTGGCGACGGACTCGAGCGTGACCTCGGGACCCTCGGTGGTGAAGGCGTTGACCGCGGCGTCGAGCAGCCGTTCGCGGTTGCGCTGCGCGTCGGCACGCATCGGGAGGACACACCTTCTCTCTGACCGTCAAGCGGATTGTGCAGGATATCGCGCCGCGACGCGCCCGGGACCAAGCGGGCTCCTGGCAATCGGAGGCTCCTCCGGTTAACGTTACCGGAGGAGCCTCCGAATAAAGGAGAAGGACATGAACCCCACGGCATCCGAGATCCTGCGCGACGTCGACCTGACCGGGCAGCGCGCGATCGTCACCGGCGGCGCGTCCGGCATCGGGATCGAGACCGCACGCGCGCTGGCGGCCGCGGGCGCGGAGGTGACGCTCGCGGTCCGGGACACCCGGGCAGGCGCGCGCGTCGCGGACGAGATCACCCGGGAGACGCGCAATCCCGGCGTACACCTGGCATATCTTGATCTTGCTGATCCGGTGGGTGTCGGCGCGTTCGCCGGGGACTGGGACGGGCCGCTGCACATGCTGGTCAACAACGCCGGCGTGATGGCGCCACCGCTGACCCGCACCGGGCCCGGGTGGGAGCTGCAGTTCGCGACGAACCACCTCGGGCACTTCGCGCTCGCCACCGGACTTCACCGCGCGCTCGCGTCGGCCGGCGGCGCTCGCGTGGTGTCGGTCAGCTCCAGCGCGCACCTGCGCTCACCCGTGGTGTTCGAGGACCTCCACTACCGGCAGCGCGAGTACGAGGCGTGGGCCGCCTACGGCCAGTCCAAGACCGCCAACATCTGGTTCGCGGTCGAGGCGGCGGCACGCTGGGCACGGGACGGCATCGAGGTCAACGCGCTCACCCCGGGCGCGATCCGGACCAACCTCCAGCGGTACGTCACCGAGGCCGACCTGGCCGCGGCGCGCGCCGCGGCCGGCGGTGGCACCGGACCGGCCTGGAAGACACCGGAGCAGGGCGCGGCCACATCCGTGCTGCTCGCGGCCTCGCCGACGGTCAAGGGTGTCACCGGGCGCTACTTCGAGAACTGCGCCGAGGCCGTCCCGAACCAGCCGGGCACCCGGACCGGATACGCAGCCTGGGCGATGGACACGGACGCGGCCGCACGACTGTGGACGGTGTCGGAAGAGACACTCAGATGAAAAAGCTCACCCCGCCGATCGGCCCCGCATCGTTGATCATGGGGTGATGGAGATTGTGCCGCTGACCGCCGAGGACCATGCCGCCGCCGAGGTCGATCTCGCGGAGGTGCTGCTCGAGTGCGTGCTCGGCGGCGCCAGCGTCGGGTTCACGCTGCCGTTCGCCGTGGAGGACGCGCGCGCCTACTGGCGCGACGCCCTCGAGAACCCGGAGGCCCGGACCTGGGTCGCGCGCGACGGCGGCCGGATCCTCGGCGTCGTGCGCCTGCTGCCGGCCGCCCAGCCGAACGCGCCGCACCGCGCCGAGGTCGCGAAACTGCTGGTCCACCCGGACGGGCGGGGCCGCGGCCTCGGCGGCGCACTCCTGGTGGCCGCGGAGGAGGGCGCCCGCGCGCTCGGGCGTACCCTCCTGGTGCTGGACACCGAGACCGGCAGTGTGGCGGAAGGTCTGTACGCCCGGCGCGGCTGGACCAGGGTCGGCGAGATCCCGGAGTTCGCGCTCACCCCGACGGGTGACCGGGCTGCGACCACGATCTTTCGCAAGCACGTGTAAGAAAGCAGAAATAGGTTGGTCGGCGCCCGTCCGGCCCCGGATCATGGGACAGATGAACACCCCCCGGCAGCCCGTCGAGGCGCGCGACAAGAAGACGGCCACGGGCGCCAAGGCGACCGCGGCCAAGTCGAAGGCGCCCGAGCTGGTCGGCGCGCTCCCGATGTCCGGCTCCGTCGACGACGGTGACCGCCTGGTCGACGTGGTCGACCTGCTGGCGATAAGCGCGTTCACCACCGGCCGGGAGCCGTACGGGCGCACCACCCACCTGGAGAACGTGCGCTCCGACGCGAAGCTCACCGTCGACGGCGCGCGCGTGCTGCGCGAGGCGGTCGAGGACACCGGCCGCGGCCGCCTGATCGCCGGCGACGGCTTCACGCTGCACGTCAACCACTGGACCCAGTCCCGCCGCGCCACCGTCATGGTCACCGCCGTCAGCGCGGAGCTGGCCGAGTCCGTGGTGACCAGCGTCATCGACGGCGCGGTCGAGGAGCCCGAGCCCACGCCCGACACGGTCGGCATCGGCTTCTGGCACTTCGGCCCGCACGGCCCCCGCCGCGTCGAGCGGCAGATCGACGCCGCCCCGTGGGACGCGATCCGCGGCAACTACGCCGGCGGCGTGGCCGGCGCGCTCGACCGGGTCATGGCCCAGGACGGCGAGGCTCCCGACGGCCGGCTCCTGCTGCTGCACGGCCCGCCCGGCACCGGCAAGACCACGCTCATCCGCGCACTCGCCCAGGAGTGGAAGTCCTGGTGCCAGGTCGACTGCGTGCTCGACCCGGAGCGCCTGTTCGCCGACCCGGCCTACCTGATGAACGTCGCGCTCGGCGGCGACGACGAGGACGGCCCGCGCTGGCGCCTGCTCGTGCTCGAGGACTGCGACGAACTGATCGGCGGCGAGGCCAAGGCCAGCTCCGGCCAGTCCCTGTCCCGCCTGCTCAACCTCACCGACGGCCTGCTCGGTCAGGGCCGCAACGCGCTCATCGCGATCACCACCAACGAGGACCTGACCCGCCTGCACCCCGCCGTCATCCGCCCCGGCCGCTGCCTGGCCCAGATCGAGGTCGGCCGCCTCCCGTACGCGGAGGCCACGTCCTGGCTCGGCCGCTCCGACGGCATCACCCCCGACGGCGCCACCCTCGCCGAGCTCTTCGCCCTCCGCTCCGGCACCGCCCCCGTCACCCTCCCCGACCCCCCGGCCAACACCGGCATGTACCTCTGACCCCGGCCCTGACGCGCGTGCGGTAGGTGGCCTGCCGCCCGCTCCGGCAAGATCAAGATCCAGTTCATTTGCCCGCTTCCAGCGTGGTGCAGCCCGCATGCTCCCGCGGGCAAACCTCGCTGCGGACAAAGACTCCGCTGGCGCTCCGCTTTCCCCTTCGCATCGGAGCCGGTCCCGCCGCTGGTCACCGAAACCCCGCGACACCCGCCTCCCGCCAGCCCCATCGCGCCCGCCCCAGGCCGCCAGCGCCCAGCGCGCCCGCCCCAGGCCGCCAAGCCGCCCGCCCCAGGCCCGCCAAGCCGCCAGCGCACGTCGCACGGATCCGGGCGCTCCGCGCCCGAAATTTCACCATAAAGGAGCCGCTGTAGCCGCCCACCGTGGAGGCGAAACCGGCCGCAGGCGGCCGTCGCAACCGGATGGATCATTGAGCGGTGCGAAAAGGAGGTCAACTAGCGCTGTTGACCTCCTTTTCGTAACGGTCAATGATCGTTCGGCGCGGGGCATCGCCGGGAGGCTGGATCGGGCCTGGCTTCCGGTCGACGGCGCCCGCGATTTATGCCGAAATTTCGGGCGCGGAGCGCCTGGACGATCGCGCGGACCGGACCCCTGATGACGGCGCGTCAGAACGCGGAAAGCCTGCACGCTACGGATGGGCGCGAGCCGGCCGAAGAGTGGGTGGCGGTGCCGGGATCCGGTGAGGACCGAGAACCCGAGGTCACCGGCGGGCCGGTGGCGAGGTCCCGGGAAGTGTCGGCGCAGCCGTCCGGGAAGCTCATGTCGTGGTACGCACCTGCCGACGTCGCGGGCGGCGCGGAGCGCATATGACCCCGCACCGCGGAGCGATATGGCGGATTCCGGGCGTTCACGGCGCGATGCAGCAGCGTCACCAGTTCGGCGTCGATAGTCCCTTGTGCAGGCGCGCGTGGAGACCGCGGCGGACGGCGCGGTGACGCGGCGACCATCGCGCCCTTGTGCAGGCGCGCGTGGAGACCGCCCTGGCCGCGAGCGAACGTGACGCCGGCGCCTTCTTGATCCGGGGCAGCACCACCGCAGAATCGGGATGTCCGCGCACGAGAGCGGGCAGCGTGACACCCACGTACGCGTCGTTCCGATCGATGGCCTCGTCGACCGCCTCCGGCCGTTCCACCGCACCGAGCCGGCTGCCGACGAGCCAGGGCGGACCGGCCTTCACGTCGTCGATCGTGGCATCTCTTCCGCGCCACCCCTTGGGCGGACCAGGCGGCGGCCGGCGCGGCGGGAGCACCGCGTGGCCGGTGCCGGTTCTGCCTGGACCACGGCGGAACCGGCTCCGATCGGGGGTCGGAAGCGGAGCGCCAGCGGAGTCTTCCGATCCTCGGAGGTTGGCCCGCGGGAGCAACGCTGCCGGACCACGCCGGAAGCGGGAATATCTGTTCGTGAAGGGTTTCCCGGAGGGAAGGTGAGAGGCGGTGTCGCGGGAGGCTTTCATGGACTTAGATGTGTTGTGTGACCATCGTGCGCTCGGCGTTCCGTTCCCTGATGGTGCTGTGCCTGCCGCTTGCCGGCGTCGTGGCAGCGACGCCGGCACCGGCAGCAGGCCCGGCCGCCGCACGCCCGGCCGCCAGCCCGGCCATCGCGAGTCAAGCCGCCTGGACGCCGCCGTTGAGCACGCGTGGGCGTTACATCGTGGATGCGGACGGGAATCGGTTCAAGCTGCGGTCGGCGAACTGGCACGGGGCCAGCGGGACGTGGAACGGGTCCGGTGACACGGAGGCGGATGCGAATCATCATGCGGGCGAGAATTCCCGCCGGGTGCCGCTGGGGCTGGATCGGGCGCCGCTCGCCGAGATCGTCGCCGGGTTTCAGAGTGTGGGGCTGAACAGCGTCCGGCTGCCGTTCTCCAACGAGATGGTGCACGGCACACAGCCGGTCAGCGACGCCGCCGTGACCGCGAATCCGCAGCTCAAAGGCTTGACACCGCTTCAGGTGTACGACCGGGTGGTGGCCGCGCTGACCGGCGCGGGCATGGCCGTGATCCTCAACAATCATACGAACACGACCCGATGGTGCTGCGGCGTCGACGGCAACGAGCGGTGGAACGCGTCCCAGAGCGCGCAGGCGTGGGAGGACGACTGGGTGTTCATGGCGGCGCGCTACCGCAACGATCCGCGGGTGGTGGGCGCGGATCTCTACAACGAGGTGCGCCGCAACGTCATGGACGACCCGAACTGGGGGCTCGGCAACGATCATGATTGGTTCGCGGCGTCGCAGCGGGCCGGGGACCGCATCCTCAAGGACGCGAATCCGCACCTCCTGATCATGGTGGAGGGGATCAACTGGACCGGCATCCCGGTGGACGGGTTCGCGCACGAGCGGCCCACGCTGCGCCCGGTCCGGACGTTGTCGCACACGCTGCTGGTCAGCGGCAAGCTGGTGTATGCCGCGCACTTCTACGACTACACCGGGCCGAACCACAGCGGCGCGACCGGGATCGGCGAGACCACGGATCCGCGGTACCGGGACCTGAGCCCGGAGGAGCTGGCGGCGGTGCTGTTCCGGGACGCGTTCTACGTGGCGGCGGAGTCCGGGCAGCACTTCACGGCGCCGGTGTGGATCAGCGAGTTCGGTGTGGACGGGCATGCGGCGGCCGGGTCGAAGCAGCGCGACTGGTTCAACCGGTTCGTGGACCAGTTGATCGCGGCGGACGCGGACTTCGCGTACTGGCCGGCGGTGGGCTGGGCGGAGCAGCGCGGCGGCAACGGCTGGGCGCTGCTGTTCTGGAACCGGGCCGGGCAGCGGGAGGACATGAACGACTGGCGCGCGGAGCCGTGGACCCGGCTGATCAACGCGACCGGCCGGCAGGGGTTCGTGGCGCCGGTCGCCCGCTGGTCGATGCTGAGCCCGGACTACGGCGACTTCGTGGCGTCACTGCGGCTGCGCGGCCAGGACTGGGACAACGGCGCTCGGAAGGCCGCCTGTCCGGACGGTCAGCGACTGATCGGCCTGAGCCACACCGGCAACCGCGGCCTCTGCACCGACATGTCGGGAATTTGGACGACACATCAGGTCGTCACGGATGAGCGGTACGTCTCGCGTGACTGGGCCTCCGGGTACACGAAGCTGCAGTGCCCTGCCGGGTCCGTGCTGATCGGATACGCCGTGCGCGGCGCCGCGATGTCCAGCGCGCTCTGTGGTGCCGTCGCCGGCACGACGGCCGGCACGGGCCGCACGGTGTGGTTCGACCGGGGTGACAACCGGCCGTCGTCCGGGGGCGGCGAGTTCGCGAGCGGGCACTACAAGGGACAGTGCGCGGCGGACGAGTACGCGGCCGGCATCGCCTACACCGGCCGGATCTTCTCGTCGAGGACGCCGGACGCACTCTACTGCGTGCGCCAGGCGTAGCGGCGGCGTGTGCGGAAGACCGGGCGCGGTCGGGAGCAGCGCAGCTCGTAGCCCGGGTCGACGTGCTCGGACCAGAGCGTCCGCAGCGTCCGCCCGTTCTCCAGCGTGACCGTGGCCGGGCCGGTCGTCGGCGTGAAACCGGACCCGGCGAGCCAGCGCTGCGACGCGGTGTTGGCCGGTTCGCTGCCGGCGACCAGCCGTTCGAGCCCGAAGTGCCGGTGCGCCAACGTGGTCACGGTCTCCAGCATCTCGTGCCCGTAGCCCTGCCGCCGGTAGTCGCGGTGCATCGAGCCGCCGATCTCGCTGACCTGGTTGCGGCTGAAGACGGACACGTTGCCGACGAGGTGGCGCGTCTGGCGGCTGATCCCGGCGAAGAACAGGAAGTGCGGGTCGACCGGCATCATGTCGTCCGGCTCCGCCGTGTTCTCGACCGGGTCCGCGATCGGGCCGAGCGGCACCTGCATCCATCCGCGCACGGCCTCGTCCGTCATCTCGTCGCGGTTGCCCGGATCCTCGGCCGCCTGCCGCATCCAGCGTGCGAAGTCGTTCGCGCGGCTGCTGACGATCCACAGCCGGGGCGTCTCCGCCACGTGCAGGTCGTGCGGCCCGCACACCACACCGGTTCTCATGAGCTAAACCTTTACACCGCGACGGGGGTACGGAGAAGCCCTTGTTCCGACAGGCTTCGCGCGGTGTCCACAATGGTCACGTCGATCGGGCGGGGCCGCCAGCCGAGCACCTCACGGGCCTTGCCGGCGTCGGTGTGCCGGACCACGCCCAGGTCCGGAACGATCAGGGCGAGCCGCGGGCTGACGCGCGCGGCCAGGCGCACGGTCCAGTCCGGCACGGTGCGCAGCGGGACCCGGCGGGCCGCGTCGCCGCACCGGTCGCGCAGCAGCCGCGCGATCTGGAGCAGCGACATCGCGCCGGCCGTGGCGATGAACCGCTCCCCCGCGGCCGCCGGGCCGGTCATCGCGCGCACGTGCAGGTCCGCGACGTCCCGCACGTCGGCCACGCCGTAGGTGAGGCGGGGCAGCACCGGCAGCGCGCCGTTGAGCAGCCGCGCGACCAGGTCGACGTAGAGCGAGTAGTCGCCGGTGAGCGGTGGCCCGAAGATCCCGGTCGGGTTGATCACGGACAGTTCCAGGCCGCCGCCCTCACGTGCGACGAAGTCCCAGGCGGCGCGCTCGGCCAGCGGCTTGGACCGGATGTAGGCGCCCATCGGCTCGCCGTCGAGGTCGCTCCAGTCCGCCTCGGTGAACGTGCGCCCGAGGTCCCGGTGCCCGTAGCCGATCGCCGCGAACGACGAGGTGAGCACGGTCCGGCGGACGCCCGCGTCCCGGGCCGCGCGCAGCACCCGCAGCGTGCCGTCGCGGGCCGGGCCGATCACCTCGCCGGGGTTCCTCGGCTCCTTCGGCGGTAACGGCGAGGCCACGTGCAGGACCGTGTCGCAGCCGTGGGCCGCTTCCGCCCAGCCCTCGTCCCGGCCGAGGTCCGCCACCGCGATCTCCACGGGTTCCGGGATCCTGCTCGCCCGCGCGGGCGAGCGCACCGTGGTCCGCACGCGGTAGCCCTGCCGGAGCAGGCGAGCGATGCAGTGGCCGCCGAGGAAGCCTGAGCCGCCGGTCACCAGGACCAGATCGCCGGTCATGGGATTCTCCTCGGACGCAGGCGGTTCGGACCATCCTACGACCTGCGACCTGCGGCGCGTGACGACCGCGCCGGCGCCGGATCTGCCGGCCGGCGGAGACAGATCGGCCGAGAGACGACGCCGCCGGGCGCCTGCGCGGACGTCCTGCCGCACCCGCAGAATCGGGAGGCGGGGACCTGCGGCCTGTTGCTGTTGGGGAGGGCGGGGACGGTGGGACCCGCGTACCCCCTGATGATTTTAGGTTTCGAAATCGACCTCGTAGTGGCGGACCAGGGAGTCGAAGCGGATGAAAAGCGGGCGGACCGCGTCGGCGATGACCGGGGTCTCGGGGGTGTCGCCGGCGAAACGGTGGACCGCGTCCATGGTCTCGAAGTAGGTGATGGAGAGGAACTCGACCTCGTCGTCGATGGTGCGGCGCATCAGGCGGGCGCCGCCGAAACCGTTGACCGCACGCAGCGTGGAGAGCACCTCGGCGCGGTAGTGGCGGTCGTAGGCGTCGGCGTCCTGAGCGTGGACCCAGCCGCGCCAGACTCGTGCGATCACGGACCGACCTCGCCTTCAGCGTTGGTGACGGGGTCGATTGTGCCGGTTCGCGCGCGGTCGCGGGGGGCGAACCGCGGCCTCGAGCTGCCGGTTCACGTGCCTGAAACAGTGCCGAGGCCGCGTGTTCACCGCTCAGCGACGCCGGGCCCGGACCACCACGTCGTGCACCGAGGTCTCGGCGCCGTCCGGCCCGGTGGCCGGGCGGGCGCGCTCCTCGGCGACCTGAATGTCCCACTCGTCCGGCTTGAGGGCGGCGGCGATCTCGGGTGCGGTCATGAACATCTCGGGCAGGTCCGGGCGCGGGATCGTGGAGGACGCCACGTCGGTGTAGCTGTGGTTGACGATCAGCAGCGTGCCGCCGGGCGCGACGCCACCGGCCAGACGGCGGTAGAGATCCTCGCCCGCGGCGCCGTACATGTGCACAAAATGCCTGCTGATCAGGTCGTACGCGCCCGGCTCCGGCGCCCAGGAGGTCAGGTCGCCCTGCTCCCAGGTGACGGTGAGACCGCGTTCGGCCGCGTGCGCGGCGGCCCGCTCCAGCGCGGTGGCGGAGATGTCGACGCCGGTGGTCTCCCAGCCCTGCGCGGCCAGCCAGAGCGCGTCGCCGCCCTCGCCGCAGCCGGCGTCCAGCGCGCGGCCCGGGGTCAGGCCGGCGACGTCGCTGACCAGGTGCGCGTTCGCCTTCCCCCTGAACAGGTGGGTGCCGTGCCCGGCGTAGCGCTTCTCCCAGTAGTCGCGCGAGAAGAGCTCGCCGGGGTTGTCGCCGTCCACGCCGAGGCGCTTGAACGCGACCGCGCGCCGCGTCTCCTGCATGACCAGGTCGGCGTTGAGCGCGGCGCCGGCCATCAGCCCGGACGCGGCGGACGTGATCACCTGGGCCATCGGGTCGACGACGTTGCCGGCCGCGTAGATGCCGGCGACCGCGGTGGCGCCGGTCGGCGCGACCGGGACGAACGGGCCGACCGGCGTCTCCTGAGTGGTCAGGCCGAGCATGGTGAGCAGCGTGTCGCGCGGGCGCAGGCCGGTCTGGACCACGAGGGCGTCGCGGGGGACGGTCTCACCGGAGTCGAGGCGCACGCCGGTCAGCCGGTCGTCGACGATCTCCAGGCCGGTGATCACGCCCTCGACCAGGCGCACCCTGCGGGCCTCCAGCTGTTCGCGCTGTTCGTCGGTGAGCGCGAAGCCGTCGTGCAGGAAGAGCGTCACGTCGGGGGTCCACTGGCCCCAGAGCAGCGCGCCGTGCACGGCCATCGGGCCGGTCGCGATGACGCCGATCGCCCGGTCCCGGACCTCCCAGCCGTGGCAGTAGGGGCAGTGGAGCACGTCCTTGCCCCAGCGATCTTCGAGGCCGGAGATGTCCGGAATTTCGTCGACGAGGCCGGTCGTGACCATGATTCGGCGTGCTTTGACGGAAATTTCGTCGGTTGTCACGGTGAATCCGTGGTCGGCGTCGCCGGACACCGCGGTCACGCGTGCGTCCAGGAACTCTCCGCCGTAGGACGAGACCTCGCCGCGGCCGATGCTCAGCAGTTCGGCCGGCGGTGTGCCCTCGCGTCCCAGATAGTTGTGGATGTGCCCGGCGGGCCGGTTGCGCTGCTCGCCCGCGTCGATGACCAGCACGGAGCGGCGCGCCCGGGAGAGCGTGAGTGCACCGCTCAGACCGGCCGCGCCGCCGCCGATGACCACCACGTCGTACTGCTGCTGTGCCACGGTTCCTCCTCGTTTCCGACGTGAACGAGCGTCGCCCGCACCCTCAGGAAACGACAAGAAAGCTTGCCGTATTGGCAAAATGCTACGTGCCGGCCAGCGCCTGGAAGATCAGCGCGGTGGAGGTGGCGCCCGGGTCCTGGTGGCCGACGCTGCGTTCACCGAGGTAGGACGCCCTGCCCTTGCGGGCCTGCAGTCCGGTGGTGTCCTCCGCCCCCTTCGCCGCCGCGGCCGCCGCCGCCAGCGCGCCGCTGGATTTGAACGCCGCGGCCGCGGGCAGCCACGCGTCCACCATCGTCTTGTCGCCGGGCTGCGCGCCGCCCAGCTTCCGGATCGCGGCCAGGCCCGCCTCCAGCGCGTCGCCGAGCTGCTCCCGGGTCACGTCCGCGCTGGTCAGTGCCTTGCCCATGGCCCGGAACGCGGAGCCGTAGAGCGGTCCGGACGCGCCGCCGACCTTCGAGATCAGCGTCGCACCGGTCTTGGTCAGCACGTCGCCGACCGTCTCCGCCTCGAAACCGTCGAGCGCGAGCGTGACGGCGGCGAAGCCCCGTTTCAGGTTCGCACCGTGATCGCCGTCGCCGATCGCGGAATCCAGCCGGGTCAACGTCTCCGCGTCCGCCTCGACCTTCGCCGCGATGGCCGCGATCCAGTCGCGCGCCTGATCGACATTCATGATCATGACCCCCATCGCAATCCGGGGGTACGCACCGGCGCGTCCCACAGTCGCAGGATCTCGTCGTCCGCGTGGCAGAGCGTGAGCGAGGCGCCGGCCATGTCCAGACTGGTCACGTAGTTCCCGATCAGGCTGCGCCGCACGGTGACCAGCTTGGAGACCTCGCCGAACAACAGGTACAGCTCGATCAGCGGCGTTCCGCCCAGCCCGTTGAGCAGCACGATCGCGTTGTCGCCCAGGCCGGGCTTGGCCTCCAGGATCGCCTCGACCATCAGCGCGGCGACCTCCCGCGCGGACGTGACCTTCGATCGCCGCCGGCCCGGCTCGCCGTGGATGCCGACGCCGACCTCCATCTCGTCGTCCGGCAGGTCGAAGCCCGGCTGCCCGGCCGCGGGCGTGGTCGCGGCCGTCAGCGCCACCGCGAACGAGCCGGACCGCTCGTTCACCCGGCGCCCGATCGCGGCCACGTCCGCCAGCGGGGCGCGTTCCTCCGCCAACGCGCCCGCGACCTTCTCCACGATCAGCGTGGCCCCGGTGCCGCGGCGGCCCGCGGTCCAGGTCGAGTCCTCCACCGCGACGTCGTCGTTGACCAGCACGGTCTCCACGGTGATCTTCTCGTCCGCGGCCAGGTCCGCCGCCATCTCGAAGTTGAGCACATCGCCGGTGTAGTTCTTGACGATGTGCAGCACGCCCGCGCCGCCGTCCACCGCGCGCGTGGCGGCCACGATCTGATCCGGCACCGGCGACGTGAACACCTCGCCCGCGCAGGCCGCGTCCAGCATGCCCGGACCGACGAGACCGCCGTGCAGCGGCTCGTGCCCGGAGCCGCCGCCGGAGACGATGCCGACCTTGCCGCGGATCGGCGCGTCTCCGCGTACCACCAGTTGATTCTCGGGGTCCACACGCAGCTCGGCGTGGGCCGCGGCCAGCCCCGCGAGCGCCTGCGCCACCACGTCACCAGGGTCGTTGATGAACTTCTTCATCGGTGCGCTCCCTTCCACCGGTCAGCTTTCCCTCCCGCCGGGGATTCCGCCAGGCGTTAGGCTCCTGACATGGTGGGGATAGTCCTGATTTCGCACAGCGGTCTTCTCGTGGACGGGCTCCGCGATCTCCTCGGCGAGCTCCGCGGGCCCGATCCGGTCACGATCGAGGTGGCCGGCGGCACCGAGGACGGCGGTCTCGGCTCCAGCGAGGACCTGATCCTCGCCGCGATCTCCCGGGCCGACCGCGGCGACGGCGTGCTGATGCTGGCCGACCTCGGCAGCTCCGTGCTGACCGCACTGACCATTCTGGAGGATCTCGACCGCAAGGACGTCCGGCTCGCGGACGCGCCGCTGGTCGAGGGCGCGATCGCGGCCACGGTCACGGCCTCGACCGGCGCGTCGCTCGACGCGGTCCTGGCGGCCGCGGAGGAGGCCCGCACGGTGGCGAAATTCGGTGGCCTCGACGGCGCCTGAGTGGCACCGTCCGCAGTCGTGCAACACGAGATCCGCGCGGCCTACGACAACGCCACGATCACCGTCTACCAGGCCTACTCCCCCGCGATCGCAGGTCCGGCGCTGGTCGCGGGCACGTTCGTGCCGCCGTTCTCGTTCACCCGGATGACGTGGATCAAGCCGTCCTTCCTGTGGCTCATGCACCGCAGCAACTGGGCGCAGAAGCCAGGTCAAGAGCGGATCCTGGCGGTACGGATGACGCGCGCCGGATTCGACGCGGCGCTGGCCGAGGCGGTGCCGACGACCGGGGCGCACGCCGGGGCACGGGTGCACGTGCAGTGGGACCCGGAGCGGTCGCTGCGCGGCGCCGCGCTGAACGTCTACAGCATCCAGGTGGGGATCGGGCGCGCGCTCATCCGTACCCTCGTGGATGAATGGATCGTGTCCTTGACCGACGTGACACCGCTCGCCGTGAAGATCAACTCGTTGGTGCGGGCGGGCCGGGCGCCCCAGGCTCAACGGCTGCTGCCGCCGGACCGGGTCTATCAGCCCTCCCTGAAGATCAGCTCCAGATGATGGCGCAGGACCGCGACCGCGCCGTCCGCATCGCGCTGACCGGCGAGAATGCTGGAGCCGAGGCCGTTGGTGAGCGCGAGCAGGCCGGCCGCGGCCAGCTCCGGCTCCGGACGCTCCGCCTTCCGTAGCTGCCCGGCGATGACGCGCTCCAGGCCGTCCGGGTAGGCGACGCCGCCCTCGCTCAGGTGCGGCTCGGTCAGCACCAGGCTGTAGAACGCGGCGAACGTGCGAGTGATCCTGACCCCCTCGGCGTCCGTGGGCAGCACCGCGAGCAGCAGCTCCGTGACGGCCTCGCGGGGCTCCATGGTGGCCTTGAGCCGGGACTTCATCCGGTCCGCGAGCTGCTCCGCGAGGTAGCCGAGCGCGGCGAGCAGCAGCGCGTCCTTGGTGTGGAAGTAGTACTGCACCAGGCGCAGCGAGACGCCCGCGGCGACCGCGACCTCCCGCATGCTGGCGTGCTGCAGGCCGCGCTCCTCGGCGAGGCGCAGCAGGGCACCGGCGATGTGCCGCTTCCGCTCGTCATGGTCCACCCGTTTCGGCATTTTTTGATGATACGCTCGTACCATGAAAACCAGCGAATTCACGTCCCCTGCGGGTCTCTCGCGTTTTCTCGCCGCCCATGACGCGGCTCTGACCAGGTTGATGCCGTTCCCGCCGTCTCCGGTGCCCACGTCGTTCGGCACCGCGGTCGCCTACCGGGGTGGCGCGTCCTCGGGCACGCCGATCGTGCTGGTGCCGGGCGCGGGCGGAAGCGCGATCACGTGGTATCGGCTGGTGGCCCGCCTCGGACGAGACAATCCGGTCATCGCGCTGGACCTGGTCGGCGAGCCGGGCGCCGCACGGCAGACCGCGCCGATCACCACCGCGCGCGACGTGGCCGTCAGCCTCGCGGAGACGCTCGACGCGCTCGACGTGCCCCGGGCGCACCTGGTCGGCATGTCGTACGGCGGCTGGACCGCGCTCCGCCACGAGATCGACCTCCCGGGGCGCGCGGCCAGCCTGACGCTGCTCGACCCGGCCGGGTTCGGGCGCGTGACCACGCGTTTCATGCTGTGGCTGATCGCCGGCGGCCTGGCGAGCTTCGCGCCCCGCGCGCTGCGGCACCGGCTGGCGGGCCCGCTCCGCAACGCGACGCTGCGGGACGACGAACTGATGGCCCTGCTGCCGCTGCAGATGTCGTTCCGGCGGCGGCTCCCCGCGCCGGACGTGTTCACGGACACGGAACTGTCCGGTGTGGACGTGCCCACGATGTTCCTGCTGGGCGAGCACAGCGCGCTCTATCCGGCGGCCTCGGCGGCGGCGCGGCTGACCTCGGTGATGCCGAAGGCGCGGGTGGAGATCGTTCCGGGCGCGTCGCACGACGTGCCGACGTACGCGCCGGACGAGGTCGCGGACCGGATAGCGACGTTCCTGACGTCGGTGTGACCGCGGGGTTCGCCAATCGGCGCGCCGCGGGGTTTACCGCTCGGCGCGCCGAGGGATGTGGCGTTCGGGGCGCTGCGGGATTCGCCGTTCGGGCCGCCGGTGTTCCGGGCCGGTCAGACTGACACCGGGTAGGCGGCCTGGAACGCCAGCCGCGCGTCCGCGCCCTCCGCCACCCGCTGCAGCACGTCGTCGAGCAGCAGGAACGCGTCCCAGCGCGCGGCACCCGACGCTGTGGCCAGCCGATCGACGACCAGCATCTCCAGATCCTCGGCCCGCTTCGCCTTCCAGATCTTGTCCGCCAGCGCCACCAGCAGATCCTCGTCCCGGATGTCCGGCCGCGTCCACGAGGCATGATCCCGTGCGGTCCTGGCCAGCGGTTCCGGCACGCCGCGGTCCCGCAGCAACGTGTAACCCGCGGCCTCGTGCGCATGCCCCGGACCGGACAGCTCCGCCGGATGGATCACCTTCCCGATGTCGTGGATCGCGGCACCGAACAGCACCAGTTCCCGGTCGAAGACCAGGTGCCCGGCCAGCGCGCCGGTCACCTGCCACGCGACGTCGTGCACGGCCCGCAGGTGCGCGGCCAGGCGCGGCGGCGCGGCCAGCGACCGCAGGTGCCGTGCCGCGGTCTCGGGCAGCGGCCTGAGACCACCGTCGGTAAGGGCGGCCTGGAGCAGGCGGCCGGTCGCATTGTTCATCGGTTCCACAGTCTCCTGGCCGGTCTCGATCCGGACCGCACCCGCCCGCGTGTGCACTTGACGCCTCCGGCCGGGTCGGCAAGCCTGGCCGTCATGACCAGGTACGTCCTGCTGCTGCGCGGCATCAACCTCGGCCGCAACCGCCGCATCGGCATGGCCGATCTGCGCGAGCTCCTCACCGCCGAGGGCTACGCGAACGTGGCCACGCTACTGCAGAGCGGCAACGTGCTGCTGGACTCCGGCCTGCCGCGCGGCGAGCTGGGACCGGCGGTCGAGCGCGCGATCGAGAAGCGGTTCGGCATGGCCGTCGAGGTCATCCTGCGCGACCGCGCCGACCTGGCCGCCGTGGTCGCGGAGAACCCGCTGGCCGGCGTGGCCGACGACGGCTCCCGTTTCACCGTGTCGTTCCTGTCCGGGCCGCTCACGACGCCGATCGGCGAGCTGCTGGCCGGCGTCGACCCGGTCGACGACCGTTTCGCGGCCCGGGACACCGAGATCTACGTCTGGTGCCCGCACGGCCTCAGCAACAGCCCGGTCATCACCGCACTCGGCAAGATCAAGAACCAGCCCTCCGCCACGGTACGCAACTGGAACACCGTCCAGAAGCTCCTCGCGATGATGGACTGACCACTCCGGTCGTACCCTCATCGGCTTTGTGTGTTGCTCAAGGACCGAACAGCCCGTCCGGTGGCAGCAGCCGCTCCGGCCGCACGTGCGAATAGTCCCGCGCCTCCGCGACCAGCCCGTCCGCCCCGAACCGCAGCACCGTGCACCCGGTAATCGTCAACGGCGCGTCCCCCGGATAGGTCACCGCCCAGTACTCCACCGCGGCCGTGTCACCGTCCACCCGCGGCTCCCCGAACCACACCTCGGCCGGCCGTGTCTCCTCCTCGAAGCACTCCACCAGATAGTCCCGCAGCCCGGCCCGCCCCTCGTAACGCCGGAACATCGACGCCCAATGGTCCGCCCCCTCGCCGTGCAGCGCCGCGATCGCCTCCACATCCCGCGCCGGCCACCCGGCCGCCCACACCGCCGCCCACCTCGTCGCCGCCTCCCGCACATCCATACCCACCTTCCTACCAACGGGGTACGACAGGAGCATCATCGCGCTGCGGGAAGGGTCACGGTGAAGCGGGCGCCGGGAGCGGCGTCCTCGTAGCGGGTGTCGCCGCCGTGGGCGCGGGCCAGTTCGCGGACCAGCCACAGGCCGAGGCCGACCGCGCCGGGCAGGTCGCCGGAGGTGCCGTAGCGGGCGAAGAGGCGGTCCCGGTCCGCGGGTGCGACGCCGGGGCCGTGATCGCGGACCGCGAGCCAGATCATGGTGTCCGGGGCCGGGCCGGCCGTGATCTCGACCGGCGGGATGCCGTACTTGGCCGCGTTGCCGACCAGGTTGATCACGATCTGTTCGAGGCGCTGCGGGTCGGCGGTGACGGTGAGGTCCGGCGGGACCTGGACCGCGATGTTCCGGACGTTGAGGAAGCCGATCGCGTCCTGGCAGGCCTTGCGCAGGCAGATCGGTGTGAGTTCGAGCCGGAGCGTGCCGCGGGACTCGACCCGGTCCAGGTCGAGCAGCCCGGAGGCGAGCCGGCCGAGGCGGGCGGACTGGCGGAGCGCGGATTCGAGGAACTGGCTGCGCTTGTCCGCCGGCAGGTCACCGTCGCGGATCATCTCCAGTACCAGCTGGATGGTGCTGAGCGGGGAACGCACGTCGTGCGCGACGGCCGAGGTCAGCCCGCGGCGCCAGCGCTCGACGCCGGAGAGCTGTTCGAGCGTGTCCCGCAGCGCGCCGACCCGCGCGTTGATCATGATGGCCACCGCCACCGCGACCGGGATCAGGCCGCCGACACTGCCCACCACGTCCGGCGGCTGGCCGGTGAGCAGCAGCGGCATCACGTAGCTGACCGCGGCGAACGGGCTGAGCGCCCAGATCACCCACCGGGGGAAGTGCAGGCCGAGCCAGGCGAAGAACAGCACGTAGAACGGCCCGGTGCCGGCCGCGACCCCGCCGAACACCCAGGTGGAGAACCCGAGCACGGCGAGCGCGAACGGCGTGGCCGTCACCGGGGCGAGCGGCGGCCACCGGGACCAGGGCAGCAGCCAGATCAGCGCGGCCAGCCCCAGGTCCGCGGCCGCGATCGCGATCAGCGCACCCGGCCGGGGCGAACCGGCGAACAGCCCCAGCACCGCGGCCAGCCCGGAGAGCGCCAGCAGCACGGCCGCCTGGCGTGCGGCCGCCCGCGGGCCCGGATCGCCGAGCCCCGCCCGCACGCGCAGCCCGGCCCACCACCCCCGTGAGCTGGCCATACGACCGAAACTATCCGCATTCAACCCATAAATCCGAAGAACGGAGACTCATCGGGTACGCCGTCAGCGTTTGTCGGGCCCCGCGTTGATCATGGCTTCCAGCCGTGTCGCGGCCCTGCGCGCCCAGGGCACCACCGAGCGCGGTCGCCAGCCGGTCGAACGGGTCCTCGAACGGCAGCGCCGCCGCCAGCTCGGGCACCGCCCACGGCCCGCCGCAGGACCGACCGAGCGAGTCAGTTGCGGGGGAAGCCGGTGACGAAGCGGCGCTGCCAGGGGGTTTCGACGGCGTGCGGGCTGTAATGGGTGCGCACGAAAGGGATGGCGTCGGCGGGTGGGAGGCCGTCGAGGATCGCGAGGCAGGCCAGCGCGGTACCGGTCCGGCCGCGGCCGCCGTTGCAGGCGATCTCGACCCGCTCGGCCGCGGCGCGGTGCCAGGCCTCGCGGAAGGCCTCGGCCGCCGCGGCCGGGTCCAGCGGGAGCCAGAAGTCCGGCCAGCGAACCCAGGTGCTGGGCCAGGCGGTGCCGGGTGGTCGGCGCCCGCGCAGGTAGAGCGCGAAGTCCGGCGCCGGGCCGGGCGGAATCGGATGGCGCATGCCGCGACCGCGCACCAGACGGCCGGACGGCAATCGCAGCACGCCGGCGGCATCCCGGCCCCACGTCGGCACGGCGTCGTTCCACGTCGCCATCGGATCGTCCCGCGTTGTCATGAAGACACGCTAGCCACCTCCCTGACGTGTCGTCATCGACCCCAGCGGCGCCCGCGAACCGCAGCGCCACCGGGCAACGTCGGCCGCCTCCGGCCGTGGCGGCCTGAAGTCGTGGCAGCCGCTGTCGCTGCCAGGTCACGTCGGCGGCTACAGAGGCTCTGCGCGCGATCGGTGTCGTGAAGCCGGGCGGCGGCCACGTACCGCGCGATCAGCTCGGCGCGCAGTTCGCGGTGATGGGCACGGAGGCGGCCGGGAGGCTGCGGGGGGCCGAGGGCTCGGACTGCGGGTCAAGGGGTCACGGTGGCCACCGCCTCCGGACGTGGGGTGGGGGACTCGGGGCGGCGGGGTGGGCGCTCGAGCCAGGCCTCGGCGAGGAGCAGGGGGATGGTCCAGCCGAGCCAGGTGGTGAGGCCGCCGATGGTCCACATGGTGAGCTGAGGGTCGTCGGCGATCTTGGTGGGCAGGGTGGGCAGCACGAAGATGGCGATCACGATGCCCCAGAGGCGGTTGGAGATGATCGAGGCGGAGAGCACGTAGCTGCGGATCATCCAGCGGCGGTGCTCACGGAAGCGGTGACGGCGTGCGGCGCGCCAGCCGGCCAGCGTGGTGCCGAACCAGAGCAGCGCCAGCAGCACGCTGCTCGCGCCGGCGACCGGGCCGAACGGGGTGAAGACGCCCAGCACCAGCCCGGTCGCGGCGGCGGGGAGCGCGCCGCCGAACACGTAGAGCCTGCCCACCCGGCGGTGCAGCGCGGGGCGGGCCTGCCGCAGCCACGGCCAGACCTGCAGCGCGCCGCCGAGCAGCGCGACGGAGCCGAAGACGACGTGCGCGACCAGCCACCAGAACTGGCCGGGAAGCGCGGTGTTCTCCGGGACGCGGGACCGGGCCGGCTCCAGGCTCAGGTAAGGCGGCAGCGAGAAGGCCAGGAAGACGACGATCAGGAAGAGGAGGGGAAAGATCCACTTCGATTGCGCGTATCTCATACGCACGAGCGTATCTGATACGCTCGGCGTATGTCACACGCTTTCCCGGGCCGCATGTCGAGCACGACACGCACTTCGGGTCCCGCACGCACTGCCGGTCTCGCACGCACTGCCGGTCTCGCACGCACTGCCGGTCTCGCACGCACTGCCGGCCTCGCACGCACTCCGGATTCGGCACACGCGCCGAGCAGGGCGCCCGCTCCAGGCACCGCGCACACCGCGGGTCCCGCACACGCTCCGGACACGACGCACGCCCCCGGCAGGGCGCACGTTCCAGACCCACCGCACCCTCCGGACACGACGTACGCCTCGGGTACGGCGCACGCTTCGGGTACGGCGTACGCGCGCCGCTATGATCGGCGCGATGGCCGACATCGGAATGCCGCGCAGCCTGCGAATCCTCTGGGACATGGAGGAGCAGCCGGTCAAACGGCCCGTGCAGTCGCTGACGCGCGAGCGGATCGTGGCCACCGCGATCGAGATCGCGGATACGGACGGCATCGCCGCGCTCTCCATGGCCAAGCTCGCGGAACGGCTGGGCAGCGCGACCATGTCGCTCTACCGGCACGTGGCCAACAAGGAAGAGCTCCTGATCTTCATGAGCGACGCCGCCCCGGGCACACCGCCGGCAATCGACCCGGGCGGCGACTGGCGAGCCGGCCTGGAGGTCTGGGCGCTCGCGCTGCGCGAGGTCTACCTGCGTCATCCCTGGATCCTGGTGATCAACCCCGGCCGCCCGCCGCTCGATCCGGGCCAGCTCGCCTGGGCCGACGCAGGCCTGGCCGCGCTGAGCCGGACCGGGCTCGACGGCAGCCGGCGGCTCGCCGCGATCATGGCGGTGCTCAACTACGTGCGCGGCGAGGCGCAGATCAGCGCGGGACTGGCCGGTTCCGCCTGGGCCGACGAGGAGACCCAGCAGCGGTACGGCGACCTGATGCGCCTGCTGGTCACCCGCGATCGCTTCCCGCACCTGGCGGCCGCGTCCGAGGAGGGCGCGTTCGCGATGGAGGAGGAGGCCGACGGCGCCGCCTTCTCGTTCGGCCTGGCACGCATGCTCGACGGAATCGGGCATATCATCGACAAGTCTTGATGGAAAGCGCTTTCCCGCCTAGCATCGGCGGCATGAAGCGCCGCGCGTTCACCGCCCTCCCCGCCGCCGCGCTGCTGCCCGCGGCCCTCCCGCACCTCGACACCCGCCTCGGCACCACCTCACCACCGGGCGGATCGCCGGGCACCGACGCGGCCGGCGCGTCCACCACCTCCGACGCCACCGCGGGAGCCGACGCCACCGGCACCGCGGGAGCCGGCCCCACCGGCGTTGCGGGAACCCCCGGCCCCGGCGGCCCGCTCGACGCGTTCGAGTCCCCCGGCGTCGTCCACGGCAACCTGCCCGCGTTCTACGAGCGGTTACGCGCCGACCTGACGTACCCCGACGCCTGGGGCCGTTCCCCCATCCGCGACTTCGGCGCGTGGCGACGGCACGCCCGCACGCTGGTCGAGCGCCATCTGGTGCACCCGGCCGACGATCGGCTCCCGTTCCGCCCGCACGTGCTCCAGGAGCAGAAGAGCCCGCGGGGGTACGTCCGGCGCCTGCTCGCGTTCGACATCACCCGGTACAGCCGGGTGCGGGCCGCGCTGCTCACGCCGGACACGCCCGGCCCGCACCCCGCCGTGCTGCTCCTGCACGACCACGGCGCCCGCTTCGACATCGGGAAGGAGAAGTTCGTCGAGCCGTGGTACGACGAGGGCCGCCTCGCCTCCGCTCGCGAGTGGACGACCCGGCTGATGAGCGGCCGTTTCGTCGGCGACGAGCTGGCCGCGCGCGGCTACACCGTGCTGGCCGTGGACACGCCCGGCTGGGGCGATCGCGCCGGTCTGGTCTACGAGCAGCAGCAGGCGCTGGCCGGCAACCTCTACGAGCTCGGCTCCGCCCCGGCCGGCCTGGCCGCTCGCGAGGACGTGCGCGCCGCCGCGTTCCTGGCCTCGCTCCCGGGCGTCGACCGCGGCCGGGTCGGCGTGGCCGGCTTCTCGATGGGCGGGTTCCGGGCCTGGCAGGTCGCGGCGCTCTCAGACCACGTCGCCGCCGCCGTCTCCGCCTGCTGGCTGACCACGACGGCCGACATGATGGTGGTGGGCAACAACACGCTGCGCGGCCAGTCGGCGTACTGGATGCTGCACCCCGGCCTCAGCCGCCACCTGGACATCCCGGACGTCGCGAGCATCGCCGCGCCGAAGCCGCTGATGGTCTTCGACGGCGAGCTGGACACGCTGTTCACGCCCGCGGGCGTGGCCGCCGCCCACGCCCGCCTGCGCGCGGTCTGGCAGTCCCGGCGTGCCGCCGACCGGCTGTCCACCCACGTCTACCCGGGCAAGGCCCACGTCTTCGACGCCGACATGCAGGAGGACGCCTTCGCCTGGCTCGACCGCGCCCTCCGCCGGCGCTGAGGAAGCTCAGTCGTCACGGGACTCCCAGCTGCAGATGCAGGCCTCGTTGCCCTCCGCGTCGGCGAGCACCCAGAACGCGGGCGCCTCCGCGTCGGAGACGAGCGTGCCGCCGCCGGCGAGGCAGGCGGCGACTCGGTCGCGCGCCACGTCGTGGGCGACCGAGACGTCCAGATGGATGCGGTTCCGCTGCGGGCGGGGCGCGTCCATCTGCTGGAACCAGACGCTCGGGCCCTGGCCTCGCGGGTCCACCAGGTCGTACCTACCCTCGTAGCCCAGCGCGGCGCGCCAGAACGGGCGGATCGCGTCCGCGTCGAGGGCGTCGATGGCGATCTCCAGGGCCTGGGCGGTGGGGGCGGCGCCCGCGTCGGGGGTCAGGCCGAGCGCACGGATCTCGGCGGACAGCACCGCGGCCAGGGCCAGGTCGGTCTCGGTGAGCATCCCCTCCGGCCAGGTCCGCAGCGTGAGCTGCACGTGGTCGGCGCGAAGGTCCGCGTGCAGGTGGCCGGTGGTGCCGTCGACGGCGGCGAGGCGGGCGGCCAGCGCGGCCGCCTCGCCGAGGTCCCGGGTGCGGACCACGGTGCGGACCGCCCCCAGGACGAAACGCCAGCCGAGGTCGTGGACGGCGTCGGAAGCGTGCTGGCGGGTCAGACCCGCGGCGATCTCAGCCATCCCGCCAGCATCCCACCAGCCACCGACATTCCCCGGCACCACGATCGCCGGCGGCCCGGCCCCGCCACATCGCACCGCGGCCGGGCCGCCCCGATGACCTACTCGCAGCCGACGCCGTCACCGTCGCGGTCGAGGTGGGAGCCGTAGCCGGGCTGGCCGGCATGGACCGGAGCGGCACCGGCCGCGCGGGCGGCGGCGCAGTTCTTGTAGTAGACGGACTCGCCACCGGAGTCGCCGGAGCCACCACCGGACGAAGAACCACCACCGGACGAAGAACCGCCGCCCGAGGACGAGGACTCGCCGGATTCGCACACCACGCCGTCGGAGTCGCTGTCGGTGTACCAGTCGTACTCCGGGTCGACGCCCTGCGTGTAGGGACCGCGCCGGTCGCCGATCACCTCCTGGCAGTTCTTGTAACGCTTGTCCCTCGCCGGCGCGGCCGCCGATGTCACCGCCACCGGCGGCGAGGAGGGCGGCGACGGAGACGGCGACAGGGACGGGGACGGCGAGGCGGACGGGGAGGGGGACGTGGACGCCGGGGCGGAGGACACCGTGGCGGCCGGCGCCACCACGGTCCCGCGGGAGTCGGAGAACGCGTTGATCGCGCCGCCGCAGCAGCACAGCGCCACCACGCCGGCGCCGATCGACGCCCAGATCGTCTGTCGTGCGGTCAGGTTACGGGCTACGTTGGTCACGCAGAGATCATGTAGCGGTCACAGGACCGGCGGCACCCGCCGGACGGGTTACCTGAGAAGCGCTCGGCTGAGCCGATATCCGCAGCTCAGCCACCGTACCCTCAATCGATTGTGGACGGTAACGGGCCGAACGGGTGCGGCGTTCCGTGACCGATCGCGCGCACCGGCTCCCCAGGGGCGGACCTGGCCTCTATTGTGTGAGCACCCGACCCAGGAGGCCCCGTGTTCGAGACCGTGATGGGCATTCCGGCCCACCCGCTGATGGTGCACGCGGCGGTGGTGTTCGTGCCGCTGCTGGCCGTGCTCGCGATCGTCTACGCGTTCGTGCCGTTCACCCGCGCGCACACGCGCTGGGTGCTCGGGCTGCTGGCGATCGGCGCCCCGGTGTCCGCGCTGCTGGCGAAGCTGACCGGCGACGCGTTCTACGCCCGGCTGGACACGCAGGGGCGGATCAGCGAGGGCTACTACGCGCGGCTCAACCAGCACAGTGACCTGGGCACGACCACGCTCTGGGCGTCGATCGCGCTCGGTGTGATCACGCTGGCGCTGGTCTGGTTCGTGCGGCCGAAGGACGGCTTCCAGGCGTCGAACCGGCTGCTCGGCATCCTGATGGGCGTGCTCGCGCTCGGCGCGGCCGGCGCCACGCTCTACTACGTGATCCGCACCGGCGACACCGGCGCGAAGGCGGTCTGGGAGGGGCAATAACGGCTGCGGAGGGACGAGGTTCAACCGCTGAGAGGTTCCCGACGCGCGCTGGCCGGGTCGCCCGGCACCGTCCCAGAATGGGCGCATGATGCTCGCGGACGCCTACTACCAGGCCATCGGCCAGTTCTTCCCGACGGAGACCGGCGCGCACGGCACGCTGCGTGTCCTGTCCGGCATGGCGCTGCCGAAGCTGAACGGCGTGTTCAGCACCGCGACGACGCCCGACACGGCCGAGATCGCCCGGCTCGCCGACGGCATGCCCGGCGGCCTGCCGTGGTCCGTGCAGGTACGCGGCGAGCCCGGCCCGGAGGTCGTGGAGATCGCCGCCGCCCACGGGCTGACCGGCCGGATCTCCGCGCCGATGATGCTGTTCCCCGCCGCGGGATTCCGGCCGCGCGGGAGCGGCACCGCCACGGTCCGCCGGATCGGTGTCCCGGACCTGGAGGCTTACGCGGACGTGCTGACCAGTGGCTTCGGCGCGCCACGCGAGCTGCTCGCCGGGATGATCACGGCGGAGGCGCTGGAGTTGCCGAAGGTCACCACCTACCTGGTGGAGGACGGCGACGGGCCGGTCGCGACCGGGATCGGCGCGCTGGCCGGCGACGTGGTGACCATCTTCAACATCGCGACGATCCGGTCCCGGCGCGGGCGCGGGTACGGCCGACTGGTCACCGAGACGGTCATGCGGGACGCGTTCGAGGCCGGGGCCACGCGCGCGTTCCTCCAATCGTCCGACGCGGGCCTGCCGCTCTACACCGCGATGGGATTCACGCTCGCCGAGACCTGGACCTATCTGACCGCATAACCGCGTGGAT
This sequence comes from Catenuloplanes japonicus, assembly GCF_000717135.1. Lineage (GTDB taxonomy): Bacteria > Actinomycetota > Actinomycetes > Mycobacteriales > Micromonosporaceae > Catenuloplanes > Catenuloplanes japonicus. The sequence goes on along the minus strand of NZ_JNXY01000001.1, from coordinate 144,815 downwards.
CGGGCATGATCGCCGGGTGCATCAGATCGCTGTGCTCGTGCTGGAGGGTGCGAAGCCGCTCGACGTCGGCATCCCTGCGCAGGTGTTCTCGAACCGGCCGAGCATGCCCTACGAGGTCCGCGTCTGCGGTCCCGCGCCCGGACTGGTGACCGGCGGTGACGGCCTGTCGTACCACGTGGCCGAGGGCCTGGACGCGTTCGGCCGCGCCGACACGATCTTCATCCCCGGCTACCGCTCCCCCGCGACGACCGAGCCGCCGTCCGAGGTGGTGGCCGCGCTGCGGGACGCCCACTCGCGCGGCACCCGGCTCGCCGCGATCTCCACCGGCGCGTTCGCGCTGGCCGCGACCGGTCTGCTGGACGGCCGCCGGGCCACCACGCACTGGCACTACACGCGGGAGCTGGCGGACCGGCACCCGTCGATCCGGGTGGACGAGAACGTGCTGTTCGTCGACGAGGGCAGCGTACTCACGTCGGCGGGCGCCGCGTCCGGCATCGACCTCTGCCTGCACCTGGTCCGCCGTGACCATGGCGTGGCGCTCTCCAACCACACGGCCCGTCGCCTGGTCGCGGCGCCGTACCGGAGCGGCGGCCAGGCCCAGTACGTGCCGCGCAGCGTCCCGGAACCGCTCGGCGACCTGTTCGCCGGCACCCGCGAGTGGGCGCTCACCCACCTGCACGACCGTCTCACGCTCGACGTCCTGGCCCGCAACGCGCGCGTCTCCGCCCGCACGTTCTCCCGCCGTTTCCTGGAGGACACCGGCTACACCCCGATGCAATGGGTCCTGCGCGCCCGCGTCGACCTGGCCCGTGAGCTGCTCGAACGCAGCGACCTCAGCGTCGAGGCGATCGCCCGCCGCGTCGGCCTCGGCACCGGCGCCAACCTCCGCCTCCACTTCCACCGCATCCTCGGCACGTCCCCGTCCGAGTACCGCCACACCTTCGCCCCATAAACCCCGAAATTCCAGTTCAAAAGCTGATTTTCCCGCTTTCGCCGTGGTCCGGCAGCGTTGCTCCCGCGGGCACCAGTCGTCGCTGGCGCTCCTCCTTGCCGGTTCCGCGGCGGCAAGGTCAACCCAGCGAGTCGTAACTCGCGGCCGGAACGCGCACAGCGACGGAGCCGCGGCAGTTGCGGAACCAGCGACGGAACCGGCTCCGATGCGAAGCGGCAAGCGGAGCGCCAGCGGAGTCTTGGCGCGCAGCGAGGTTTGCCCGCGGGAGCAAACGGGCTGCACCACGCCGGAAGCGGGAAATAAATTGGACCTTGCTCTTGATCTTCGCGAAGCGGGCACCGGGCCACTCCCCGCGAAAGCGTCAGGGCCGGGGTCTGGAATCCCCCAGGCCGGGGAAGGACTTGGCGTGATCCTTGCGGACAGTGGCGTTCGGGCCGCTGTCGCGGAGGGTGACGGCCGATCACCATTGAGGCATGACACGTATCGCCGTCAACGGATTCGGACGTATCGGCCGCAGCTTCCTCCGGGCGCTTCTCGAGCGGGACAGCGCGCTCGAGGTGGTCGCCATCAACGATCTCACCGCGCCGGCCACGTCGGCGCATCTGCTGAAGTACGACAGCACGATGGGGCGGCTCGGCCGGCCCGTCGAGGTGGACGGCTCCACGCTGGTCGTCGACGGGCGCCGGATCCAGGTGCTCTCCGAGCGGGACCCGGCGAATCTGCCGTGGCGTGAGCTGGGCGTCGACATCGTGCTGGAGTCGACCGGGCGCTTCACGTCGGCGGAGGGCGCGAAGGCGCACCTCACGGCCGGCGCGAAGAAGGTACTGGTCAGCGCGCCGGCCTCGGGTGCGGACGTGACGCTGGCGTACGGCGTGAACACGGACGCCTACGACCCGGCCGCGCACGTGATCGTGTCGAACGCGTCCTGCACCACGAACGCGCTCGCGCCGCTGGCCGCGGTGCTGGACGAGCTGGCCGGGATCGAGCACGGCTTCATGACCACGGTGCACGCCTACACGCAGGAGCAGAACCTGCAGGACGGCCCGCACCGGGACCCGCGGCGCGCGCGGGCGGCCGGCGTGAACATCGTGCCGACCACGACCGGCGCGGCCAAGGCGATCGGCCTGGTCCTGCCGCAACTGGACGGCAAGCTGTCCGGCGACTCGATCCGGGTGCCGGTGCCGGTCGGCTCGATCGTGGAGCTGAACACCACGGTCGCCCGCGACGTGACGCGCGAGCAGGTGCTGGAGGCCTACCGGACCGCGGCGGCGGGGCCGCTGAAGGGCGTGCTGGAGTACGCGGACGAGCCGCTGGTCTCCAGCGACATCACCGGTAACCCGGCGTCGTCCGTCTTCGACTCCGCGCTGACCCGGGTCGACGGCCGGCACATCAAGGTCGTCGCCTGGTACGACAACGAGTGGGGCTTCTCGAACCGGGTCATCGACACGCTGGAGCTGCTCGCGCGCTGAGCGCCGTTCAGCGCGCCTCCGCGATGATCCACATGTGCGGGGGCCAGCCCTCGGCGGCGGACAGCACCACGGTCTTGCCCTGCCATCGGGTGACGTGCAGCGAGGTGACGGTCTGGGCCGGGATGCGGCGGCCGAGGTCGACGCCCGCGCGGAGCTGGGTGCCGGTCGCCGCGTCCCACGCCTGGAGCTGTCCGTAGGTCGCGGTGGCGGTGGCCAGGATCGTGCGTCCCCGGTGGTCGCCGAACGCGAGCGCGGCGACGCCGAGCCCGCCGCACTCGATGGTCCGCAGCACGCTGCCGGTGGCGGTGTCCCAGATCCGCACCGCGCCGAGGCCGTCGCCGCCGGCCAGCACCTCACGGCCGTCCAGCCGCCCGGCGGCCAGCACGGTGACGGACGTGTTGCCCTGCGCGAACGACGCGTCGAGCCGGGCGCCGGTGGTCGTGTCGTAGAGCGCGAGGCCGTCGCCCAGCACCGCGACGCCGCGGTCGAGGAAGACCGGCGGCTTCAGCAGGACGGCGGGGCAGGGCTCCAGCGGCACGTCCGCGCGTATCCGGCCGGTGGCCAGGTCGACCAGGCGCAGGCGCGGCTCCTCACCCTCCGGCGGGTACAGCACGGCGGCGACGTCGTCACCGAGCGCGACGCACTGCGGGTCGACGCCGATGGGCAGGCGCGTGACCGGGCGGCCGTCCGCGACGTCCCAGATCATCAGCGGGTCGCCGGGCAGCGCGGTGATCGTGCGGCCGTCGCGCTGCGCCACGCCGGTGGGCGGCCCGACCTCGCCGCCGTAGTACGGGCTCTCGATCGGCGTGCCGGTGGCGGCGTCGCGGACAGACAGCGCGTTGCCGAAGCCGGCCTCCGCGACCAGCCCGCCGCCGAGCGCGGTCACCGATCCCAGCGGCTCCGGGCCGAGCGGCACGCGGCCGCCGTCGAACAGCAGGTCACGGCCGGTGCCGTGGTCCTCGCTGTACCAGGTGACCAGCGTGGCGAGGTCGCCGTCGAGCTCGGTGACCTGGATGCCCCGGATGCTGTGCGCGGTCTCGTCCAGATCCTCCGGCAGCACCAGCGGCGGCATCGGGACGGTCGTGCCGGCCGGCACGTCCCAGGCCCAGGTCGCCTCGCCGTCGGTGCCGACCGCCAGCAGCCGGCCGCCGAGCGTGGTGAGCGTCCACTCCATCCGGTCCGGCACCCGGAACTCCGGTGCGAACGGCTTCCCGGTCAGCACGTCGCGGGTCTCGCGGGTGCCGCCGGGCTTGGCCTGCACCGCGAGCAGGCGGCCGTCGTACGCGGCGAACCGCACGCCCTTGTAGCCACGACCGGCCAGCTGGGCGCCGTCGGAGAGCCGCCAGACCTTGATCCAGGCGCTGCCCGCGACCGCGACCAGATCCTCCCCGTCCACGGACGCGACCGCGACGGACACCCCGGTCCGCTCGTGCCGGACCTCGACGCCGACCGGCTCGCCGGTGCGCGCGTCCCGGACCCGGACCGAGCCCTGACGCGTGCCACTGACCAGCAGCGTACGGTCGCCGCAGACGCCGAGCGCGATCGCGCCGGGCGACCAGCGGCCGTGCACGAGCGCACGGTCCGGCAGCGGCGAGCCGGTCTCCAGGTCTACCGTGCGGATCGGCAGCCGGTCGTCGGAGCCGCCGCCGAGCAGCAGCACCGCCCGGCCGTCCACGTCCGTCACCGTCACCGTCTCCGGGCGGAAGTCCCCGAGGTCCGCGGTCAGCACGCGTTCCCGCGGTCCGTTGCGTTCGTCCCACCACTGGTCGGTCACGGGGTCATTGTCCGTTCAGGTGAATATCGACGCCTGCTGGGGTGCGCCGATCTCGGTGTAGATCGCGAGCGCGGCCCGGCGGTGGTCGGCCGCGAGCGCGGGGTCGGCGTGCGTCACCGCCAGGCCGCCGTGCGCGCGGGCCTGCTCGTACCGGTCGCCGATCTCCCGCGCCACGGAGAGCGCGGCCGTGTGTGCCTCGCGGGCCGCGTCCGTCCGGCCGGCCGCCGCGTGCGCCTCGCCGATGCTGTTGCCGGCCTGGGCCTCGCCGGCGCGCTCGCCGAGCCGCCGGAAGATCGCCAGCGCCTGCTGCAGCCGGTCGAAGCCGCCCGGGTCGCCGAGCGCCAGCTCCGCGGTGCCGAGGCCGTCCAGCGCGAGCGCCTCGCCACCGCGTTCCGTGCTGCGGCGGAACAGCGTGAGCGCGGCCAGGTGGCAGTCGGTCGCGTCCTCCAACCGGCCCTGGCCGGCGGCCACGTGACCGAGGCTGACCAGCGCGTACGCCTCCCCGATGTGGTCGGAGACGGCCCGGCACAGCGTGACCGCCTCGCGCAGGTGACGGTCCGCGTCCGCGTGCCGGCCCTGCCGCCGGTAAACCTGGCCGAGGTTGCCGAGCACGCGCGCCTCGCCGGCCCGGTTGCCGGTACGCCGGCAGAGCGCCAGCGCCTCTCGGAGCCGGGCGGCCGCGTCGTCGTACCGGCCGAGCCACGAGTCGACGTGCCCGAGGTTGCCGAGCGCCCGGGTCTCGGCCTCGTGGTCGCCGCAGCGCCGGGCCAGGTCGATCGCGGCCCGCAGGTGCTCGCCGGCCTGATCGAACCGGCCCTGCTGGCTGTAGACCAGGCCGAGGTTGGTGAGCAGCTGCGCCTCGGCCGCGGTGTCACCGGTCAGCTGCGCGGCCGCGCGGGCGTGCGTGTGCATGGCGATCGCCTCCGCCACGTGCCCGCCGCCCTCCAGGTAGCGCAGCAGCGTGACGGTGAGGCGTACCGCGTGGCCGGGATGTCCGTGCACGGCCGCGTACGCGACGGAGGCGGCCAGGTTCGCCCGCTCCTCGTCCAGCCACACCTGCGCGGCCATCGGCTCCCCGACCGGCGCGATCGGCGTGGCGGGCGGCACCAGCGGGACGTGGCGGTCGCGTTCGGCCGGGTGCAGCGTGTCCATCGCGGTGCGCGCGGTGAACAGCCACGCGTCCAGCAGCCTCGTGGTGCCGGTCTCGTCGCCGTCCAGGAACGCCAGCTCGGACGCGTACGCCCGGAGCAGGTCGTGCAGCGTGTACCGGCCGGCGCCGCGCTGCACCAGGTGCGCGCCGGCCAGCGTCTCCAGCAGGTCGCGGGCGTCCGCGACCGGCGTGCCGAGCAGCGCGGCCGCGGCGTACGGCTCCACGTCCGGGCCCGGGTGCAGGCCGAGCAGCCGGAACGCGCGCGCGGCCGGCTCGGGCAGCTGCCGGTAGGAGAACGAGAACACCGCGCGGACGCCGGTCTCCGGGTCGCCGCCCGCGTCCAGCATGGTCAGTCGCCGCCGCTCGTCCGCGAGCTCGCCGGTGAGCTGCCGCAGCGTCACGGACGGCCGGGACAGCGCCAGCTCCGCGGCCACGCGCAGCGCCAGCGGCAGGCGCGCGCAGCGCTCGGCCAGCTCGGCCGTGGCGGCCGGGTCCTCGTCGCAGCGCGGGCCGATCAGGCGCCGGAGCAGCAGCAGCGCGTCCGTGTGCGGGAGCAGGTCCAGGTCGAGGCGGCGGGCGCCGTGCCGGGCGACCAGGCCGGGCAGCCCGTCGCGGCTGGTGACCAGCGTGAGGCAGCCGGGCGTGCCGGGCAGCAGCGGGCGGACCTGCGCGACCGAGGCGGCGTTGTCCAGCACGATCAGCATGCGGCGGCCGTCGAGCAGGCTGCGGTAGCGGTCCGCGCGCTCGTCCACGTCGAGCGGCACGTCCTGGCCGGGCAGGCCGAGCGCGCGCAGGAACCGGGCCAGGGCCTCGCCGGCCGTGACCGGGCGCTCCGCGTCGTACCCCCGGAGGTTGATGTAGAGCTGCCCGTCCGGGAAGCCGGCGCGGGCGTGGTGGGCCCAGCGGACCGCGAGCGCGGTCTTGCCGACGCCGGCGGTGCCGGACAGCGCGGAGATGACCACGGTGGACGCGTCGAGCAGCGCGTCCAGGCGGGACAGTTCGTCCGCACGGCCGATGAAGTCCGGCACGTCGCCCGGGAGCTGTGCCGGGACCGGCCGCCGGGGCGCGGGCTCGGCCGCCGGTCCCGGCGTCTCCTCGCGGAGCACCAGCTCGTGGGCGGCGCGCAGCTCCGGGCCGGGGTCGACGCCCAGCTCGTCCGCGAGACGCCGGCGGGCCGCACGGTAGGCCTCGAACGCGTCCGCGCGGCGCCCGGCCGCCGCGTAGGCCCGGATCAGCCGCGCCTGACCGGCCTCGTCCAGCGGCTGGGCCGCGACCGCCTCGGCCAGCGCGGGCAGCGCCTCCTCCACCTCGCCGAGCGCGATCTTCAGCTCGCCGTAGCGGGCCAGCGCGGCGCTGCGCTCGGCCGCCACCGCGATCACCTTCGGATGGCCGGCCAGCTGCGGCACGTCGGCCAGCGGTGCGCCCTGCCACTGGCGCAGCGCCTGTTCCAGCAGCGTGGCGGCGCGGTGGTCGTCACCGTCGCGGCGCGCGGTGGCGGCCTGCGCGCACAGCTGCCGGAAGCAGAGGAGGTCCAATGTGTCCGCGGTGACGCGCAGCGCGTAGCCGTCGCCGATGTGCGGCAGCAGCGTGCTGCGCGAGCGGGCCGGCCGGTCCGGTTCGAGCCGCCGGCGCAGGTGTTTGACGTAGGTCTGCAGCACGTTGACCGCGCTGGCCGGCGGCTCGTCGCCCCAGAGCGAGTCGATCAGCTCGGGCCGGGTCACCGCCTGCCCGCCGGCCAGCGCGAGCAGGCCCAGCACCGCACGCTGCCCGGTCGAGGTGAGCTCGACCGGGTCGTCGTCGGCGAGCCAGGCGCGGACCGTGCCGAGCACCTGGATCCGCACGCGCGCACCTCCCGATCCCGGCCCTCGTCTCCCGTCCAGTGAGCATCCAGTCGGGTGGTGAAGGCTGCCGTTGAAACGATAGATCCCAAGTGTGGAAATAGGATAGAAACCGGGGGTACGGAACGTGCGAGCCAGGATCGGGGCCTTCGTGGCGGCATGCCTGATGGTTCTCCTCCCGACGGCAACGGCTGCTCAGGCCGCAGAGCGTGCGGTGGCCGCTCCCGTGGCCTACGCGTGCGACATCGACTATCTGACAGATCCGGGCGGGACCCAGTTCGGCGTGCGGATCGGCATCGACAACCCGAGCAACGACTACACGATCAACGGCTGGACGCTGCGGTTCACGCTGCCGGCCGGGCAGACGGCTCTGCCGGCCAGTGCGTACAACGTGCGCATCACGCAGGTGGGGCAGGAGGTGACGGGGACGGATGTGGGGTGGAACGCCCAGCTTCTTCCTCTGAACACGCTCTGGGTGGGCTTCCAGGTTGTCGGCCCTGACTACCGGGTCAAGCCGACGGCCTTCTGGGTCAACGGGAACGTGTGCAGTGTCGGTCTCTGGACGAGAGCCTGATATCGACTACCATCGCTTTCCATGCGGAGAATGCGAGCACTCCTCACGTTGATCGTCCTGGCCGGCGTCGCGCTGATCGCGACGCCGGCCCCGGCGTCCGCCGCACCGCTGCCCGGCGTCTTCCGCGACGCGCTCGGCCGTGAGCTGGTGCTGCGCGGCTTCAACGTCTCCGGCAGCGGCAAACTGCGCGAGAGCGGGCTGCTCCCGTTCCGCAGCACGGCCGACGCCGTCGCGTCCGCACAGGCGATGCGCGAGCTCACCGGCGCCACCGCGATCCGGTTCCTGATCTCGTGGGAGGGCGTGCAGCCGCAGCCCGGCGTGATCGATCATGCGTACCTGGACCGGGCCGCCGCCCAGATCCGCGCGTTCACCGATCGCGGCATCCGGGTGCTGGTCGACTACCACCAGGATCTCTGGTCACGGCACCTGTTCGACGCGGACAGCTGGTACACCGGCGACGGCGCGCCCGCCTGGGTGATCGCAGGCGGTGACCACCCCGACGAGTCCTGCGGCATCTGCCTGCTCTGGGGCCAGAACATGCTCAGCAATCAGGCGGTACGCGAGGCGGCGCACGACTTCTGGGCCAACGAGCGCGGCCTGCAGGACGCGTTCCTGACCCAGGCCGGGGCCGCGATGCGCCACCTCGCGGACACGCTGCCCGCGTCCTCGTTCGCGCTGGTGCTCGGCATGGACCCGCTCAACGAGCCGTTCGACGGCGGCCTGGACGGAATGTCCGGCACCACCTGGGAACAGCAGCGGCTGATGCCGTTCTACCAGCGCTTCCGCGCCGTGATGGACGCGAACGGGTGGGCCGCACGCCCGGCGTTCGTGGAGCCGCTGGTCTTCTGGAACACCACGTTCGGCGAGGCCGGCGGCCTGAGCACGGTGGGCACGCTCGGCACCCGGTTCGTGTTCAACGCGCACTACTACGACGGCGCCCGGCTGACGCTCGACCCGACGCCGGCCGGGGACGGCACCTACACCGCCGCGATGAACCGGATCCGGGACCGGGCCGCCGCGCTCGGCACCACCGGGTTCGTGTCCGAGTTCGGCAACGCGCTGTCCGGGACGAGCAGCGCCTCCCGTACCCCCTGGATGATCCGGTCGATGTATCAGGGGCTCGACTCGCGGCTGTCCGGCGCGAACTGGTGGCGCAACGCCGCGACCGCCGGCCCGGTGCTCTCCGCGACGCAGTGGCACTGGGACGTCTACAGCGGACGGCACGCGGAGGCGATGAACGGCAACCCCTCGAAGATCCTGACGACCGGCGACGCGTGGAACGACGAGGACCACTCCGTCATCTCCGGAACCGGCGCGCTCCGCCTCGACCCGCGCGTGCTCGACCGCGTCTACCCGACCGCGATCGCCGGTGAGCACCTCGCGTTCGGCTATCAGGACCTGGCCCGCGACGGGTACGGCGGCGCCGGTGGCACCGCCGCGTGGATGACGCCCCCGGCCGGGATGCCCGCCGTGTCCGCGCTGGTCGGCGGCCGGCAGTACGGCGTGCTGGTCTGGCGTGGCACCGGCCTGTCCGCGCCGACCGAGGTGCACCTGCCCGCGTCGTTCGCCCCGGCCCGTACCGCGGTGGTGTCCACGGCCGCGGCCACGGTGTCGTCGCGGCTGCTGTCGCTGTCCGCGGGCCCGTCCGCCGGTGCCGTCCACGTCGCGCTGGTGGTCTCCGCGCCGACCGGCTCGCTGCCCACCGCCGCGCAGACCGAGGCCGCCCGCGCGGAGCTGAATTCCTGGGCTGCCGCTCAGTCCTGGCCGATGTTACGGTGACGAGACAGCGCTGCGGCAAGTCTGTTACGGGCCGCTGGGCGGCCGGCGCCCCTCCGCCGGTTGATCTGAGGTGCCGCTTCATGAAGGCTCTGCGATTCGCGGAATTCGGCCCGGACGTGATGAGCGTCGTCGAGACGCCCGCGCCCGACGCGGGACCGGGCAGGATCCGCATCGCGGTCCGCGCCGCCGGCGTCGGCCCGGCCGACTGGAAGACCCGCGGCGGCGCCACCCCGGTCCCGCACATCCCCGGCCTCGACGCCGCCGGCATCGTCGACCAGGTCGGCGAGGACGTGCGCGGCTACCAGGTCGGCGACGAGGTGTTCGGCATCGCCCCCGGCGGCGCCTGCGCCGAGCACGCGGTGCTCACCCACTTCGCCCGCAAACCACCCGCGATGTCCTGGCCGGACGCGGCCGGCCTGCCCTCCGCCGCCGAGGCCGCGCTGCGCGCGATCGAGATCCTGCGCCCGGCCGCCGGCGACGTGCTGCTCATCCACGGCGCGGCCGGTGGCGTGGGCCTGGCCGCCGCCCAGCTCGCCCGCGCCCGCGGCCTGCTGGTCGCCGGCGTCGCCGCGCCGGAACACCACGAGCGTCTGCGGGCGGCCGGGGTCGCGCCGGTCGCGTTCGGGCCCGGCCTCGCCGACCGGCTGCACGCGCTGGTGCCGGACGGCATCGACTGCGTCTTCGACACCGCCGGGACCGGGTTGGCCGAGCTGATCGCGCTGACCGGCGCCGGCGACCGGGTCGTCACCGTCGCGCCACCCGGCGACAGCGGCGCGCGACACCTCTCCGACGCCCCCGAGCGCGCCTGGCACGCCCTGGCCGAGGCCGCCGGCCTCTTCGAACGCGGCGACTTCCGCCTCCCCGTCGAGCGCACCGTCCCCCTCACCCAGGCCCACCGCCTCGGCGAATCCGGCGGCGACCGGCTGGCACTACTGCTGGACTGACCGGTCCTCCGGGGAGAACTGACGCAGATACGCCTCGCACCGCGCGGGGAAGCCGTCACCCGGCTCGCGCCGCAGCCGGGTGCGGTGAATGACCTGATCGGGCTCGTGATCCGGGCCCCCGGTCAGCATGCCGATCTGCTCGTCGACGTAGCGACCGCCCGCCAGCCGGGCCGTGGCCAGCGCAAGCCCGACCGCCACCGTGACGCCGACCCAGGTCCGGTAGGGGCTGAACACGGCGGAACGCTCGTACCCCCACTCCCCCACCATGAGCCGGACACCGTCGCCCGTCGCCGGCACGTCGACCTCGAGGTGGAGCGTGCCCGCCTCGCGGGGCGCCCGAACAGGGTCTCCCGCTGCTCCGCCGCCTCCAATCGGCGCCCCTGACCGACACGTTTCCCCTGCTGATGCTCACGGTCGGCGAAGACGACGAACCCCGGCACCACGGCGGCACCGAGCAGGACGGACAGCACCTCGCGCGTCTCACCGAGCACATCGGCCGGCGCGATCGGCTTCGGCAGCGTCGCCTCGACATCCACGGACATGCCGGCGACAGTAGGATTCCGGCGCCACCCCACGCCCTGCTTCACGCAAGGACTGAAAAGCATTTAAGGGCATATTTGCCCATTTACGCCGCACTAACTGCCCGCACGCTCCCGCGGGCTTCCGGCCCGTGGGTGGTCACCCCGAAAACCCGCCCGGTCCTCGCTACCGGTCCGCCGACGTTCCTGCCGGGGTCAGTGTGGTGCGGCGTGCGGCCACCGGGGGTCGAGCGTCAATCCGTCCCGTTCGTCGTCCCAGGCCACCGCGCTGATCCGCCAGCCGGCCGGGGTGCGCACGAACTGGAGCGTCTTCATGCCCCGGCCGGTGAACGCGGTCCCGTCCTGCACCCCGGCCTTGGCGTAGGCGCAGAAGTGCTGCGCGACGTCGCCGAAGATCTCGGTGCGGCCGGCGAGCGGCCATTCCCGGAAGCCTGTCAGGGTGCCGTCGGAGAGTAGGTCGCGGCGGGGTGCGATGAAGGTGTCCACGCCGTACACGGTGGGAACGCCGCCGCAGGTCCGGATGATCACCGCCTCCGGCAGGAACACGTCGCGGAGCGCGTCGAGCCGCGCCGTGCTGTCCGGCCCGGAGGTGAAGGCGTCGAAGAACCTGCGGACGATGGCCGCGATCGCCACCCGGTCGCCGTCGCCGGCCGCACTCGTCTCATCACCCACCATGCCGCCACCGTAGCGCCGGGCACTCATTCCAGCAGGCGAGCCGACGGCCTGCCGCGCCGTGCGTGGGGCGAGCGCGGGCGGCTCAGCAGGCGGTGATCAGGAGCTCGATGCGGTCGAACTCGTCGCCGTGCCGACTTCGGGCGACCTCGATGTCGTAGCGATTCTGCAGGTTCAGCCAGAAGCGGTCGGAGGTGCCGAGCGCGCGGGACAGGCGGAGGGCGGTGTCGGTGGTGATGCTCCGCTTGCCGTGCACGATCTCGTTGATGCGGCGCGCGGGCACGCCGATCACCTGCGCCAGCCGGTACTGGGTGATGTTCAGCGGACGGAGAAACTCTTCCATGAGCACTTCGCCGGGATGGACGGGCTCGTGTACCAGCAGGTCGTCGTCGCCGTTCATTGCTTCCCTCCCCGGGCAATCAGTGGTAATCAACGATCTCGACGTCCGCGGGGCCTGCATCCGTCCAGGCGAAGCTGATGCGCCACCGTTCGTTGATGCGGATGCTGAAGTGGCCGGCACGATCCCCCGAGAGCTTCTCCAGTCTGTTGCCCGGCGGAGAGCGTAGATCATTGACGCTCTCGGCCGCATCCAATATCAACAACTTCCGATGTGCCACGCGTTGAAGCGCCGGGCCCAGCCCAGGCGCGCGAAGCCTTCGCCACACCTTGGCGGTGTCCGCATCAGCGAAGGACTGAATCATGCGCCCGATAGTAACGCGCCGCGTTACTATCGGGCAAGCGGCCGAGTCGTGCGGCATGGCCGTCGATGCCGGTAGCGCGGACCGGGGTGTGCGGGACCAGCGACGGAACCGGCTCCTCGCGACGAGCGGAGCGCCAGCGGAGCCCGACGCGAGGTTTGCCCGCGGGAGCAACGCTGCCGGGCCACGCCGGAAGCGGGAAGATGAATTGGATCTTGATCTTTCAGGGGTGCTGGTCGAGGGCCTCGGCGATGCGGGTGTGGGCGGCGTCGCGGAGGGCGCGGGTATCGGGGAAGTCGGTGGGGTGGAGCGGGGGCAGGACCTCGACGCGCGCGTTGATCTGGGCGCGGAGGACGAGGCCGTGTTTGGGGAGTGCGCGGCCGGTGCCGTGGACGGCGATCGGGTAGACCGGGGCGTGGTGGCGGACGGCCAGCTCGAACGCGCCGTCCTTGAACTTCTGCAGGTGGCCGTCCTCGGAGCGGCGGCCCTCCGGGAACAGCAGCACCGGGATGCCCTGGTCGAGGAGTTGGCCGCAGCGGGTCATCATGCGCCGGACGGACTCGCCGCTGCCGCGGACCAGCGGGACGTATCCGTTGAGCCACATGTTCCAGCCGACGAACGGGACCTTGAAGATCTCGGACTTGGAGACCCATTTGAACGGCCGGAACAGGTCGAAGAGCACCAGGATGTCGATCAGCGAGGCGTGGTTGGCGACCAGGACGGCGGCGCCCTTGCGTGGCAGCAGCTCGCGGCCGGTGGTGCGCAGGCGCCACAGCGGGTTCAGCCGGACGTAGAAGACGGCCCACGCGGACGAGTAGAGGTGCAGAACCACCTTGCGCCGGTCGAAGAGCACGGTGGCCGCCCAGACCAGCAGCGCGCCGACGAAGAAGATCGGGCAGGTGATGGCGATGATCGTCCAGTACAGGTACGAGAGGAGCCGGAGCATGCGGAGAATGTAACGGTCCGGCGCGCGCGTCACCACGTGCGCCGGACCGTGGCGGGCTACTCGGTGAACGCGGTGTAGGACATCGCCCGGTCGTACCGTCCGGCGGCGAGGTCGTCGCGCCGGATCAGGAACCGGCCGATATAGACGTCCTCCGGGACGAACTGGGCCAGCGGCACCCACTCGCTCATCACCCGGAGCGTCTCCTCCTCCAGGCCGGCAGCCCATCCGTCCGGGGCGGCGGCGGAGAGCCGCTCGTCCGCGATCCGGGTCTCGGGCGTGGTGTGGATGGCGTCCGTGGCCAGCTCGCCGATGTGCATGGAGTGGCCGCCGAGCATGACCTCGGGGGTGCCGTTCTCCGGCCAGAGCTTGCCGGCCAGCGCGCGCAGCTGCGGCAGGTGGGTGAGGTGCCGGCCGAGGTGCTGCTCCGGCCCGGACTCGTCGAGCCAGTCGGGCAGGTCCGCGGTGACGGAGGCGTAGAGGTCGTACGCGCGGGTCACGAACTCCAGCTCCATGTTGGAGAACGTCATGTCGCTGTACTCGGGCACCTCGGCCGTGACGGTCTCGACGCCGGCCGGCACGTGGAGCACGCGCGCGTGCCCCTGCTCCGCGGTGACGTCGTAGGTCTCGTGCGCGTCCTCGTGGTGCAGGAAGAAGAGCAGCGTGCCGTCCGTGGGCAGCGGGAGGTCGTCGACCCGGGGCAGCGCCGCGCAGTCGAAGGACGCGACGAACGGCAGCGGCTCGCCGTCCTCGGAGAGCGGCCACGCGGTGCCGGCCGGCAGGCGGGGCAGCCCGCCGCGCTGCCCGACGGGCGTGCCCTCGCCATGCGTGCGCGTCCAGATCGCGAACCGGAGGAACCCGGCGAACGTGTCAATCTCGTCCGCCGGGATGCCCTGCGCGATCGCCGCCTGCCGGAATTGCCGGTGATAGTCCATGGCATCGCATGGTGCCAGACGAAGGCATCCGGACCGGAAATTTCAGGCCGCGGGTACGAACAGCAGCGACGCGTTGTGGCCACCGAACCCGAAGCTGTTGCTCAGCGCCGGCGCCGGCTCCCACTCGCGCGGCGCCAGGACCACGTCGATGTCGAGCGCCGGATCCACGGTCGTGGTGCCGATCGTCGGCGGCAGCGTGCGGTGCGCGAACGTGAGCGCCAGCGCCGCCGCCTCGATCGCGCCCGCGCCGCCCAGCGAGTGCCCGGTCACGCCCTTGATCGAGGTGACGGCCGGCCGGTGCGCGCCGAAGACCGTGGTGATCGCCTCGGCCTCGCCCGCGTCGTTGAGCTGCGTGGACGTGCCGTGCGCGTTGACGTGCGTGACCTCGGCGGGCTGCACGCCGCCGTCCTCCAGCGCCTCCCGCATGCAGGCGGCGGCGCCGCGGCCGCCGGGCGCCGGGGCGGTGATGTGGTACGCATCCGCGCCCGAGCCGGTGCCCGCGATCTCCGCGTAGATCCGCGCGCCGCGCGCGACCGCCCGCGAGTATTCCTCCAGGACCAGCACGCCCGCGCCCTCGGCGGCGCAGAACCCGTCCCGCTCCGCGTCGAACGGCCGGGACACGCCGGTCGGGGACAGCGCGCGCATATTGCCGAAACCGGCCAGGTTCACCCCGGTCAGGCAGGACTCGGTGCCGCCGGCCACCACGGTGTCGGCACGGCCGGCCGCGATCCAGCGGGCCGCGTTGCCGATCGACTGGGTGCCGGTCGCGCAGGCCGTGGAGATCGTCTCGCACGGGCCGGCCAGGCCCCAGCGCATCGAGACCGCGCCGGCCGCCGCATTCGGCATGACCATGGGCACGGTGAGCGGGGAGACGCGCGACGGGCCCTTCTCGTCCAGCACGCGCACCTGCGACTCCCAGGAGAACGCGCCGCCGATGCCGCAGCCGATCAGCACGCCGGTGCGGGCGCCGTCGCGCGCGGACTCGTCCGCGAGCCCGGCGTCACCGATCGCCTCGTCCGCGGCGACCAGCGCCAGCTGCGCGAACCGGTCGAGCCGCCGTATCTCCACCTTGGACAGGCCGATGACCGCGGCGTCGAAGCCGGGCACCTCGCGCGTGACCGAGGGCGCGACCGGCACGGACAGGCCGGCCCAGAAGTCCTTCGCCCCGATCCCGCAGGGCGCCACCACTCCGACGCCGGTCACCACGACCCGGCGCCCGTTCCGAGACTCGAGCATCGACGATCCTTACCTGTGAGATCCACCGTTACCGTGATCCAGTATCACGGTGGTCACCAGTAGGCAACAAAGCCACCGGGCGGGAGGGTCAGCAGCACCGCGCTCCCGTTGCGGTTCTCGGCGCTCACCGTCGTACCCTCGTGGCGTTGATCGGTGTTGAAATGGCAGGTCAGCGTGGTGCCGGGCGGGTGGAGCAGCGCGTCCACGGTGACCCAGGCGGTGCGGGGCCGGTCGGGGTCGGTGTTGATCGCGCACAGCACCTCGTGGTCGGCGAAGATGCGGGACCAGGGCACGATCGACCGCATCGGGCCGTCGCCGATGATCGCAGGCGGGCCGAAGACCTCGCCGTCACCGGAGATCGGGCGCAGATATTGCCGGCCGAGGCGCAGCGCGGGAACGCGGCGACGCAGCGCGAGGATGCGGGCGAGCTGGCGGTAGACCGGATGGTCCTCGTCGAACGCGTGCCGGCCGCGGCTGCGGAACGGGCCGAACGCGCCACCGAACATCGCCTCCCGCAGGTAGCGGTCGTCGCCGCCCCGGCCGTCGAACAGCTGCTCACTGCCGTAGTAGACGCACGGGATGCCGAGCGTGGCCGCATTCAGCCCGAGCGCGGCCACGGCCAGCCGGTCGCCGTCGTCGGTCGCGGCGAACCGGGCCTTCCGCGCGCCCTTGCGCACCTGGTCGTGGTCGTCGTAGCCGGTCACGACGCGGTTGCGGTACCACGTGTGCGAATCCTTGCCGTCCTGCAGCGCGTCGCGGAACAGGCCGAAGTAGCCGGCCGGGTCCTGCCGGCCCTTGACCAGCCACTCCAGGTGATCCTGCACGTCCGCGATGCCGAGCGCCGCGTCCATCCCGACCGCCTCCAGCGTGCGGTAGGCGAACGCGCGGTCGCCGGTTATCTCCGCGATGAGACAGAAGTTCTCCTTGCCGATGCTGGCCGCGAACTCGTGGATCTCGGAGGAGAAGTAGCGTGCCGCCGCCCGGTCCATGTGCTTGACCGTGTCCACCCGGAAACCGTCGAGGTCCGCGAACGCCAGCCAGAACTGATATGCCCTGGTCAGCGCGATCAGCGCGGCGGACGGGCCGACGTCCGGCCGGAGCAGCGACACGTCCTTCAGCGCCTGGAAGTCGCCGCGCAGATATTCCGGCGACCGGTCCCAGTCGCGGATGCGGCCCTGGCGGGTAAACGTCTCCGGACGCTGCAACTCGGCCGGCCACACGCCGGTGTCCCGGTCGGTGAGCGGCCCGAACGGCAGCGTCGGCTTGCCGTCGGCGTCGCGGAAACCGGCCACCGGATAGGTCCGGTCACCGTCCCACACCGGCGCCGGGACCGCGTAGTCGAACACGTCGCCGGTGTGGTTGAGCACCACGTCCAGAATCACGCGGATGCCGAGCGCGTGCGCGGCCGTGACCAGGTCGCGCAGGTCCGCCGCGGTGCCGAAGTGCGGGTCGACGTCGAGAAAATCCTGCGTGCCGTAACCGTGGTAACTCTCCGCGCCCGGCACCTGCTTCAGGATCGGGCTCACCCAGACCGCCGTGATGCCGAGCCGCCGCAGGTAGCCGAGCTTGCCGCGCAGGCCCCGCAGCGTGCCGCCGGCCCACCGCTCGCCCGCGGCCCGCCACGCCGCCCGCTCCGCCTCGGTGCCCATCGCGTTGTCCCGGTTGCCCGGCCGCAGCGGCGGCGTCTCACCGAACGCCACGGCCACACCGTCGTTGTCCCGCCAGTCGCG
This sequence comes from Catenuloplanes japonicus, assembly GCF_000717135.1. Lineage (GTDB taxonomy): Bacteria > Actinomycetota > Actinomycetes > Mycobacteriales > Micromonosporaceae > Catenuloplanes > Catenuloplanes japonicus. The sequence continues at coordinate 127,582 of NZ_JNXY01000001.1, read as the reverse complement.
CTCCCGGCCGTCGGAGAAGCGGTCGACCATCAGGAAGTAGAGAACCTCGTCCTCCCACGCGACCGGCGACGGATGGAAGGCCCGGTCGGTCAGTGCACTGAGATCAATCTCGGCAACGCTCCGCATTCCTCGTTTCTACGGCGTGCCGTCACCCGGTGGGAAGTCCCGTGAGTCCAATCGGACTCGTTAGAGTCTCACCGCATGATCACCGTTGACGGGCTGACGCTGCGCCGGTGGACGGACGCGGACGTGCCGGCGCTGGTCGCGGCGTACGCGGACCCCGAACTGCGGCGGTGGACCCGGCTGCACGCGGACACCACGCCGGCCGCGCTCGCCTGGGTCGCCCTGCACGACGCGGGCTGGGCGGACCGCACCCGCTTCGGCTTCGCGGTCGTCGACGCCGCCGGCGGCCCGGTGCTCGGCACGGTCGCGCTCAAACGCCACGACCCGGACGGCCCGCGCGCCGAGGTCGGCTACTGGACGACCGCGGCGGCGCGGGGCCGGGGCGTGGCGCCGCGCGCGGTCGAGGTGCTGACCGGCTGGGCGTTCGGGAGGTTCCCGTCGCTTGCGGCCGTCGATCTGCTGCACCTGCTGGGCAACACGGCGTCGTGCCGGGTCGCGGCCAAGGCGCGCTACCCGTACGTGGAGACGCTGCCGCCGGAGGCCCCGGGCCTCGACGGCGGCCACGTCCACACCCGGCTCGCTACTGGAACGACCACTCCACGGTGACGGTCACGGACAGCTGCTGCAGGCCGGGCTCGATCGGCACGGCCGCGTTCGCGGAGTCCGACGCCAGGTCGTAGTGGGCGGCCGCGCCGCTCTGGTAGCCGGAGTTCTCCTCGCTCACCCGGATCACCCGGCCGAGCGGCCGGCCGGCCTGGCCCGCGTAGAGCGTGGCCTTGCGGCGGGCCTCGGCGAACGCCTTCGCACGGGCGTCGTCGAGCAGCGCGGCCTGGTCCTCGATCGCGAACGTGACGCCGTTGAGCCGTGCCGCATCGCCGCCCGCGGCCATGGCCGTGGAGATCAGCGCGCCGGCGCGGGGAAGGTCGCGGACGGTGGCGACCAGCCCCTGGACGGCGGTGTAACCGGTCACCTTCTTGTCGTCGCCGACCGTGGAGCTGACGGAGACGTTCGAGGTCTGGAGGTCGGCCTTGGCGATCCCGTCGCGGACCAGCGCGTCGCGCATCCTGGTGGCGGCGACGCCGGCGCTGGTCAATGCTTCGGCGACGGTCGGCGCTGTGGTCTCGACGCCGAGGTTCGCCGCGAGCGTGTCCGGCTCGCCGGAGGCGGCCCCCGTCCCCGTGACGATCACGCTCTCCCGTTCCGCCGCCACAGCCGGCCGCGCCCCCACCAGCCCCGAGCCGAGCACCATCAGCGTCACCAGCAGGATCCGCGTTTTATTCATTTTCGCCCCTTTTTTGCGATATTTCATGCTATTTAACGTGGTGGGGGCGTTGTTCATCCGGGAAACCGGGATATCCGTGCATTGCGTGCGGGCCAGCCAAGCCTTCGGCACGTGAGCTCTCCTGGGGACGACCCCAGACCCCGAGCCCGCTGGCGCGACCGTCCGGCACCACGCCCCACCACCGGCAGGCACGCCGAGCAGGGGACGACACCCGCTTCCGGCGTGGTCCGGCAGCGTTGCTCCCGCGGGCAAACCTCGCGCCGGGCTCCGCTGGCGCTCCGCACGACGCGAGGAGCCGGTGCCGCCGTGGTCCGGCACACCCGTGCGGGTTGCCGCGATCGGCAGCGGCAGGCCGTTCGTCGCCCTAGTTTTTCTGCCGCCGGGTGAAGGTCAGGTGCGTGACGCCGCTCGGGGACGCGGTCGACTCGATCGTGAAACGGTCCTCCAGGCTCTCCAGGCCGTCCCAGAGCCGCACGCCCCGGCCCAGCACGATCGGCACCAGCACCACGTGCAGGCTGTCGATCAGGTCCGCCGCGAGGAACTGGCGCACCGTCTCCGGCCCGCCACCGATCCGCACGTCCAGACCGCCGGCCGCCTCGCGCGCCTGCGCGAGCACGTCGGCCGGACTCGCGTCCACGAAGTTGAAGGTGTTGCCGCCCTCCATCTTCAGCGTCGGACGCGGATGGTGGGTCAGCACGAAGACCGGCGTGTGGAACGGCGGATTGTCACCCCACCAGCCCTTCCACTCCTCGTCCTCCCACGGCCCGCGCTGCGGCCCGAACTTGTTCCGCCCCATGATCTCCGCGCCGATCCCGGGCCCCCACCCGGCCGCGAACGCGTTGTCGATGCCCTCGCTCCCGCCGTCCTTCCCGTTCATCGACCGGAACGTGCGCGTCCCCATGAACCACCCCATGAGCCGCCCGCCCGCGTGCCCGAACGGCGCCTCCAGGCTCTGCCCGTCCCCCGTGGCGAACCCGTCCAGCGAGATCGCGAAGTTGTGCACCCGTACCTTCGACATCGCCCCACTCTAAGCGCGCTGCTCGGTGTCATACGGTTGCGATAGCGTCGTGGCGTGGCACTCCCGTCGTTGATCCCCATCGCGTACGAAGCCGGGTACCGGACCGATCGCATCGGCCGCTACCAGGACGGACTCTTCTACGCGAACGCCTGGGACCACCACGCCTACGTCCACCTCTTCGACCACGCCGGCGCCTACCGCGAGTCCACGATCATCCGCGTCCCGGATCGGAGCCTGCTCGATCCGACGCTCGACGAGCTGCTGGCCCCGCTGCCCGGGAAGGAGTACGGCGACATCGCCGTGCACCTGTTCCGCATCGAACACGACGGCGTGACCTTCGGCCTGATCGACGAGTCCGGTGACCGTGCCGAGGACGGCGACCACATCGACTGGGTCGAGCTCCACCCCGACCGCCTGGGCTTCAGCGAGCCCTGGGACGGCCTCTACTCCACCTGACCGCGCCGGGTCGGGGAGCCCGGCACGTCCTACCGGTCTTCCTGGACCCGGCAGGCCACCCCTTCTGCCTGTGCCTGGATTGAGCCACCCGCCGCGATCGCGAACCGCCTTCACCCGGGGCCGGAAAGCGAGGCGCGACCCCCGGTGACCGGAGCGATCGCGGTCGAGGCACATCCGGGTGCGGGCGCCCGGTTTCCGCGGTGCGACCTGCCGGGCCGGCAACTCCGCCGTTCAACTGATCGCTTCGATTTCCGCGTTCATGGCCAGGCGGTAATTCTTGAGGCACTCTTCGTAGGCGGGGACGGTTCTCGCGTCATCACCGTCGCGGAAGTAGCGGTGAGCGGAGTCGAAAAGATCGGACGCGCGCAGCGCAAGCTCGGGTGAGCCCTGCTCGCGCACGGAATCGCGGTGATCCTTGGCGCCCTTCTCGGCACGCTCCACACTGTTGAAAAGAGTGCTGCACCGGCCACCCGAATTCTTGGATTCGGGATCCATGAACTGAAATTCACAGGACTTCCAGCTTCCGGCCGAAAGATAGTATTCTCGTGCCGAGTCGAGAAAATCCTCATACATGACGATGAGGCGCTCCGATCGCTTGTCGCGCTTCTCGGATTGCGCCTCACGTATCTCGTCCACCACCGCCCATCCCGCGGTCACGCTGCTCAGCACAAGCGCGGCGACCGCGGTCCGGGCCGACAGGCGCGTAAATCTTCCCTCCGCCGGCGCGGACGACGACCCATCCTTCGACGATTCATGCGTCATGCCCCGGAAGTGTATGTCACATAAGCCATATGAATGTTCTTCGCAATTCTGGTTGATCAAATCGGCAGGTTCGAACGATTTAATTCGACGACAATTGCCGACCGGAGCCGGAAATTGGCGGAAATGCCGTCAGAAGGTTATCCGCACCGGGCCCACGCGGAGGATGCCGTCGTCGAGGGGGGGTGCAGCGGATGCCGCCGTGGCCGCGGAGGGAGCGCCAGGCGCCGGGGGCGATGGTGACGTCCATCCAGGCGCAGGGGTGGGCGGCGCTGTTGACGCGGATGCGGATGGGGCCGGGGCCGGAGTCGAGGGTGATGACGGCGCCGATCAGGTCGTCGACGGGGACGCCGGTGAGGAGCACGTTGCGGCGGACCTGGGTGAGGCCGATGCCGGGTGGCAGCGACTCGCGGGCGATCATGGTGATGCCGGCGTCCCGGTGAGCCAGGTGGCCGAAGAAGCGGTCGCCGGCGATGCCGAGGCCGGCCCGGATCTCGATCTCGGTGCGCAGCTCGCCGTCGGGCGCGGGTGCGGGGCCGTCCTGGGGGCGGCCCTCGAAACGGTGTACGGATGAGGCCAGCAGTTCGACGATCTCGGGCATGGCGGATCAATCCTTCGGCACGGACTCCAGCCAGGATTCGAAGCGGGCGCGCTGGTCCTCGGGGGTGACGATCAGCGCGGGGTCGAGCGGGTCGAAGATCTTGACGATGTCGTCGCGGCTCGTCTTCCGGCCCGTGATGCGGCGGTAGAGCTGAAGGGCGGACCGCTCGCGCTGCATCGGGGACGGGTAGGCGTCGGCCCGTGCGCCCTGGACCGCGATCGCCCAGCCGAGCGGTGCCAGCTGACGGCGGAGCCCGATCAGCGCGTCGAAGAAGTCGCCCGCGCGGGACTCGAACGTGCCCGGCGGGCCGTCGAGCGAGAGCGCGGACCGGACGCCCTCGATCCACATGCCGAGCCGGCCGGTCGCCCGCGCGCCGCCGGGGCCGGTCAGCGTGACGTCCTGCTCCCGGTAGAACTGCCGCTCACCCGGGTGGGTCATCGGGGGTCCGCCATTCCTCGTAGTGGGGGTTGTACCGGCGTTCACCGACCGGCTCGTTCGTGAACGGATCGTATAGCTGTGCGCTGCGGATGAAGCGCCGGTCGACGCCGCCGGGGAACGCGACCTCGCCCTCGCCGTCATTCTCCCGCACGCCGGGGCTGCGTTCCAGGTCGATGCCGCCGGGCGCGTTGATCTCGTATTCCCAGTGGGCGGGCGCCTCCGCGCCGGGGCCGTGCGCGTAGCTGGTGCTGACGAACGGGCCGTCCTCCGCGTCCGACACGTGCCGGTCGAGGTCGTAGTTGCCGGTCTCCGGGTCGGCGTTCTTCGGCTGGAAGCCGTGCTCGAAGATCTCGTCGGGGCCGCGCCGGTCGACCCGGATCAGCGGGTAGTTGTCGGTGCGCCAGACGTGGCCGGGCGGGGTGATCCGGCTGAGGTCGACGTCGCGGTTCGCGGCCGCGAAGAGCGGATCGTCCGTCGCGCGCGGCCGGTCCGTGCCACCGCCGCCGGACGATCGGCCGCCCCGGCCCTGGTTCGCCTCCGACTGCGCGATCCGCTGGCCTTCGGGAACGCTCGTGGGATGCCCGGCCGGGCCTCCTCCGGGAGAGCGCCGCGACGAATCAGGACCATCCGGGCTGTCCGGGCCGTCACCGCCCCCGCCGTCGCCGCCCCCTGGATGCCTCGGCATCGCGGCAGCATAGCAACGACGATGATCGATTGGGGGGACACGGGCGACGGGAGCGTGCGCGCGCATGAAAAGGTTTTAGGCGGGGAGGATCGCGCAGAGGGGAACGCCGGTACGGATGGTCGAAACAATGGCGCTGGTGCTCGGCGGGCTCGTGGTGGTGATGGTGGCGAACGCCGTCGCTCACCGCAGCGGCCTGCCGGCTTCGGTCCTGCTGGTCGTGGCGGGGATCGGGTACAGCTATCTGCCGGGCCCGAATCTCCAGCTCGACCCTGAGGTCGTGCTTTATCTGGTCATTCCGCCGCTGCTCTACGCGGCCGCGCTGGAGTCGAGTCTCACCGCGCTGAAACGCAATCTGCGTACCGTGCTCGGCCTGTCCGTCGGCCTGGTGCTGGCCACCGCGCTGCTGGTCGGCTACAGCCTGGACCTGCTGGTCGCGGGCGTGGCGCTGAGCGTCGGCATCGCGGTCGGCGCCGCGGTGGCGCCGCCGGACCCGGTCGCGGCGCTGTCGATCGGCCGGCGCGCGGGCCTGCCGCCGCGGCTGATCACGCTGGTCGAGGGCGAGGGACTGCTCAACGACGCGACCGCGCTGACGATCCTGAAGGTCGCGGTGCTGGCGTCGCTCGGCGGGCACTTCTCGCTCGGTCACGCGGTCGGCGAGTTCGCGCTGATGGCGGTCGGCGGTCTCGCGATCGGCCTGGCGTCGGCGTGGCTGCTCGCCCAGGTCCGCCGCCGGATCACGGATCCGTTGATCGACACCGCGATGTCCCTGGGTACGCCGTTCGCGGTGTTCCTGATCGCGGAGGAGATCCACGTCTCCGGCGTGCTGGCGGTGGTGGTCTGCGGCCTGTGGCTGGGTCACCGGTCACCGTCGATGCAGACCAGCCGTTCACGGCTGCAGTCACGGCCGGTCTGGCACTTCGTCGAGTACCTCCTCGAGGGGTACGTGTTCGTGCTGATCGGGCAGATGCTGCCGTCCACGCTGCGCGCGCTGAAGGACTACGAGCTGAGCACGATCGCGGGCGCGGCCGGGGTCACGCTCGCGGCCGTGCTGCTGCTGCGGCCGATCTGGCTGTACGTGATGGCGCACCTGCCCAGCCGCATGCACGTACGGCTCGGCGGCGATGCGAAGCGGGACGCGTTGTCGTTGCGCGAGCTGACGGCGCTGACCTGGTCCGGTACGCGTGGCGTGATCACGCTGGCCGCCGTGTTCACGCTGCCGAAGGGGGTGGAGAACCGCCCTCTGCTGATCTTCTGTGCGTACATCGTGGTGATGGTGACGCTGGTCGGGCAGGGTCTGACGTTCGCGCCGCTGCTGCGCGCGCTGAAGATCCCGGGCACGGACGTGAGCCAGGCCCGCAGCCGCAACGAGGCCCGCGCGGCCGCGATGGAGGCCGCGGTCCGACGGCTGGACGAGCTGGAGGAGTCCGAGGACGATGCGGTCCGCGCGTCCGTGCCGGGCGCGCGCCGGCTGGCCGAGGCGCGGCTCAAGCGCTACCGGGACCGGCTGGACGTGCTCAACGCGGCCGAGGACGAGGCGCTGCCGGTCAACGAGGAGTACCGGGCCGCGCAGCAGGCCCGCCGCGAGATGATCACGGCGCAGCGGGAGGAGCTGCTGGCCCGCCGCGACGAGGGCCTGCTCTCCGACCACGACCTGCGGATCCTGGAACGCGAGCTGGACCACGAGGAGAGCATCCTCCCCTCCCCCACGAAGCACTGAGCCCGGGAAACACCGAGCCCAGGAAGCAACGAGCCCGAGAAGCACCGCGCACACGGAGTGGCCGGGTGCCCATGCAATGGGCGCCCGGCCACCGCGGGTTTTTCGGAAAGCCGGGATGCGCGGAACTGGAGCCCGCGGGAGCATGCGGATCGCAACCACCCACAAAGTGGGTAGATGAAAGATCTAAGGCTTGTGACCTGTGGTTGTCTTCAGCCGATAGGCGTGCAGGAGCAGCACGATCGTCAGCACCACCTCGATGCCGAGCCCGCTGCCGACCGCTATCGCGTCACTAGGCGCAAACCCCTCAAAATGCATCATGTGGTACGCCCAGTGCGTGATCGCGAAGACCGCGAACCCGCTCAGCGCCGTGAAGACGGCCTGCAGATGCAGGGAATACGCCGCATACCAGGTCATCGCCGCGAGCGCGAGGCCCAGCCCGCCGACGTCACCGAGCAGGTGCTGGTTGAACGGCGGCTCCATGCTGACCGTGGGAAAGTCGTCGTAGAACGAGCGGGTCAGGAAGTACTGCCAGGCGGCGACGAACGTCTGGAAGGCCGCGAGCACGATCAGGCCGGCGCGCAGCCAGGCGAATCCATGTTTCATGTCCGGATGGACGCGGCAGCACGCCGGAATGTGACGGGGACGGGACGGGTTGGGGCCGAGTATGACCTCCGAAGAGCTGCACGAGCTGCTGGCGAGCACCCGGATCGGCATTCTCGCCACGATCAAGAAGGACGGCCGTCCCCAACTCTCCCCGGTCACCCACTTCTACGACCGCGACCGCGGCGTGCTGCTGGTGTCGATCACCGAGGGGCGCGCGAAGACCGCCAACCTGCGCCGCGATCCGCGGGCCACGCTGGAGGCGACCAGCAAGGACGGCTGGTCCTGGGTGACGGCCGAGGGCACGGCCACGCTGACCGGTCCGGGGACGGATCCGGAGGGGCCCGAGGTGGCCGCGCTGATCGACTACTACCGCCGGGCGGCCGGCGAGCACCCGGACTGGGACGACTACAAGCGCGCGATGGTCGCGGACCGCCGGGTGCTGCTCACCATCTCGGTGGATCACGTGTACGGCGCGAAGGTCCGCTGACCGGCGCCGGGGGTGCACGGGTGTGCACCCCCGCGCCGCGTCACAGCGCGGGGACCGGGTCCTCGGCCAGGCGGCCGTCGCGCAGCGTGAGGACGCGGTCGGCCAGGTCGATCAGCGTCGGGTCGTGCGTGGCGACCAGCACGCACATGCCGCGCGAGGCGACCAGCGCGCGCAGCAGGTCCATGATGGACCGCCCGGTCTCGGAGTCGAGCTGGCCGGTCGGCTCGTCCGCGATGAGCAGCGGCGGGTCGTTGGCCAGCGCGCGGGCCACGGCGACGCGCTGCTGCTGGCCGCCGGAGAGCTCGTACGGGCGCTGGTTCGCGTGCCCGCCCAGCCCGACCAGCTCCAGCAGCAGCGAGATGCGCTCCTCGCGTACCGCGGCGGGCTGTTTGCTGAGACGCAAGGGAACGCTGACGTTCTCGGCCGCGGACAGGATCGGGATCAGGCCGAAGGACTGGAAGACGAAGCCGATCGTGGTGCGGCGCAGTTCCAGCAGCTCCTTCTCGCCGGCGGCGGTGACGTCGTGGCCGTCGATCACGATCGTGCCGGCGGACGGGCGGTCGAGGCCGCCGACCATGTTGAGCAGCGTGGTCTTGCCGGCGCCGGAGCGGCCGCGGACCGCGACCAGTTCGCCCCGGTCCGCGGTGAACGACACGCCGCGGACCGCCTCGACCGTGCCGTAGTTCCGGCTCACGTCCGTTGCTGAGATGATCATGATTCCTGCCCCGGGAAGACGGCGACGTGGTCGGGTTCGAGCTGGAGCTTCACACGGTCGCGCAGCGCCAGCTCGTCGACGAACGTGGCGGGCAGCTGGAGGCGGCCGCTGCGGTCGATCACCGCGTACTCCTCGGAGATCAGCTCCTCGACGCCGTCCAGGCCCAGGCGCGCGGACCGGCGGACCTCGGCGGACGTGCGGCCGTCGCGGATCTGGACCGTGCGCCGCACCTGCGAGGAGACGGAGTGGTCGTGCGTGACGATGACGACCGTGACGCCCAGCTCCGCGTTGATCGTGCGCAGCGCGCCGAACACCTCCGCGGCCGTGGACTCGTCCAGCTCGCCGGTGGGCTCGTCCGCGAACAGCACCTCCGGGTTGTTCGCGACCGCGACCGCGACGGAGACGCGCTGCTGCTGGCCGCCGGACATCTCGCCGGGCCGCCGGTTCGCCAGGTCGCCGACGCCGAGCATGTCCAGCAGCTCCAGCGCGCGCTTCCCGGCCCCGCGACCCTTACGGGCGAGCTGCTGCGGCAGCTCCACGTTCTCCCTCGCGGTCAGGTAGGGCAGCAGGTTCCGCGCGGTCTGCTGCCAGATGAACCCGACCGTGTGCCGCCGGTAGGTCAGCCGCTTCCGCGCGGACATGGTGAGCAGGTCGAAGCCGGCCACGCGCGCGATGCCCGCGGTCGGCACGTCCAGGCCGGACAGCACGTTGAGCATGGTCGACTTGCCGGAGCCGGACGCGCCGACGATCGCGATCAGCTCGCCGCGGTCGACGACCAGGTCCAGGCCCTGCAGCGCGAAGACCTCCACGCCCTCGGTCTTGAAGATCCGCACCAGGCCGTCGCAGACGATGTGCCCGCGGAGCCGGTCGGTGCCGCCCGCTCGCGCGGCGGCACGCTCGGCCGCCCGTTTCTGCAGCGTGGCCAGGTCTGGGGCCGCCATCAGTTCTCCTCTCCGAGGCGGAGCACCTCGCCGAGGCGCATCCGGCGATTCAGCCCGCTCTCCACCAGCAGCGCCGTGACCAGCGCAACGACCATGAGCAACGGAACACCCAACACCAACATCACATCCACATGGGTACGAACGGGAGCGCCGGCCGTGAACCCGCCGAGCCCGAGCGCGGGACCGAGGATCCGCGGCAGCGCGACGCCGACCGCGCCTCCGGCCAGCACCGCGACCGCGACCAGCGGCAGCAGCTCGTAGACCAGCAGCCCGCGGCCCTGCCCGGTGGACAGGCCCATGGTCCGCAGCCTCGACAGCGTGCGTCCGCGCCCGGCCGCGTCCGCCATCACGGTGAACCCGACCGCGAGCAGCGCCAGCAGCGTGGCGCCGGTCGCCCCGGCCGCGAACGTGAAGCTGAGCACGCCGTTGACGCCGCCGGCCTCCATCGCGTCCCGGTAGCCGGTCCAGGTGGTGACCGCGGAGCGGGCCATCAGGCGACTCTCCGGGACCTCGCGGCCGAACACGTTCTCGTACCAGTCGAGCTGTCCCTGGTCACCGGTCGCGGCCAGGTCCGCGGTGGCGAAACCGTCGCCGGCGATCAGGAACCGGTTCGGGGAGATCTCGCCGTTGCGCGGCAGCGGCAGTGCCTGGGCCGGGACCGCGATGAACTTGCGGGTGCCGACCGGCAGGCCGGGCAGCGTCTCGGCGACGGCGGCGACCCGGAACGCGTATCGCCGGCCCTGCACCTCGGTGGCGCCGGTCTCGCCGACCTCCGCGGCCACGTCCGGCGAGACCACCACCGGGACCGGCGTCTCCTCACTGTCCACCCTGGTCGCGGTCGCGAGCACGTCCGGCAGCGTGCCACCGTGGCCGCTACGCCGGATCACCTCGGCCACGGCCGGGCCGTCCAGCACGATCTGCTGGGCCTGGGTGAGCTCGTGGCTGCCGGTGCCGAGCCGGTCCTGCAGCCGGATGCCGGAGTCGACCAGCAGCGGCGCGACCGCGTCCACGCCGTCCCTCCTGCTGAGCGCTTCGGTGGTGGACCACGCATAGGTATAGCCGATCATCTGCGCGTCGCCGGCGATCGCGCTGTCCGCAGCCCGGTCCCGCGCGTTACCGATCGTGCTGGTCACGACGCTGGTGAACACGCCGGTGGCGATCGCGACGACCAGCACCGCGAGCGGACCGAGGCTGACCGGCGCGGCCCGTCCGGCGCGGGCCAGCCCGAGGAACGGCACCACGCCGCGGGCCCGCGCGGCGAACCGGCCGAGGCGGCGCAGCGGCCACGGGACCGCGCGCACCGCGACCAGCGCGGCCGCGAGCGCCAGCAGCACCGGCACGGAGGCCAGGAACGGGTCGACGCCGGTGTCCTGGCTGAGCCCGCGGCGGCGCAGCACGAACACGCCGAGCACGGCGAGCAGCAGCAGGAAGCCCTCCAGCGCGAGCTGCCGCGCGGAGAGCCGCTGCCGGGTCAGGTCGTGCCGGCTGCCGAGGAACCCGGCGCGGAGCGTCATCGCCAGCACCGGCACGGAGAGGACCGCGATCAGCCCGATGGCGAGCACGGACTGCCACTCCCCCGGATCGGCGCGGCCGGGCAGCAGCAGTCCGAGCCCCCTGCCGGCCAGCACCGCGAGCGGCACCACCAGCAACGTCTCGGCCAGCGTGCGGCGGCCGATGACCACGCCGGTGCCGCCGCGGGCGCGCAGCAGCGACAGCTCGTCCCGGCGCCGGTCCACGGCCAGCCGCGCGGCCAGCACGATCAGGCCGAGCAGCGTGGCGACCAGGCCGGAGAGCACGACCGCGAGCAGCGCCGCGACCGCGCGCTGCCGCTCCTGGAAGCCGGTCAGCTCCCGGTCGAGCGCGGTGGTCAGCCGCAGGCCCCGGGCCGGGGGCGTGCGGTCCGCCTCGGTGATCGCGGCGATCAGCGCGTCCAGGCCGGCGTCCGCGCGCAGCCGGTCCTCGGCCACCCGGTAGCGCCACCGGTAGGTGATCGTGTCGAGGCGCACGGACGCGAACGCGGCCCCCTCCGCGTCGGTGAGCAGCGTGGCCCGCCAGGTCTGGCCGACAGCGGGCGGCGGGCAGTTCTCCGGGGCCAGCAGCACGCCGTCCCAGTCCGGGCTGTCCCGGTCCAGCGCCCGGTAGATGCCGACGATCCGGACCGGGGCGTCGTTCTCACCGTCGCTGGACATGGTGAAGTCGGTGCCGACGCCCACGCCGAGCCGGTTCGCGGCCTCCTCGGAGAGCATCGCCTCGGCCGGGCCGCCGCGCGTGGTGGCCGGCGCCGCCCCGTCGACGATCCGCAGCGCCTCCGCCAGTCCCGGCTGGTAGCGCAGGGACAGCGGCGGCAGGCAGTCGGCGGTGAACGGGCCGGTCGCGCGCACGCGGCGGCTCGTCTCGCCGGTGCCCTGGCCGACCTGCGCGGAAAACCAGCCGCGGCTGATCGACGCGGGCAGCGGTGCGGGGAGTTTCTCCTGGTAGGCGGCGAGGTTACCGCCCTCGGCCGCCACCGGGGGAAGGCCCTCGAGCAGCGGCTCCTGCTCAAACGTCAGATCGCGCGACGTGCTGTGCATGGCGGCCACATCGCTGCGCAGGCCGTCGTCGGTGTAGCCGTTGGCGAGCCTCGGCACGCCGCTGACCAGCAGCGCGGCCACCAGGCCCAGCGCGGCCAGCAGCGCGAGATAGCCGGCGCTCGCCCGTACCCGTCGGAGCAGTCTCATCGGTCTTCTCCGATCCGGAGCTGGGCCACGGCCAGGTGGTTGCGCAGGCCCACGCCGGACAGCGCGGACAGCGCGAGCGCCAGCCCGAGCAGCAGCGCACCGGTCACGCCCACGGACAGCCAGTCGACCTGCAGCAACGGTTCCGGCACCGGTCTCTCCGCGGACGGGGTCAGCACCACCAGCGGCGCCATGGTCGCGGCCACCGCGATGCCGACGCCGAGCCCGGCCAGCACGCCCAGCCCGGCCAGGAACGCCTGCTCGATCAGCAGCGAGCGGGCCAGCTGGCGGGCGCCGACGCCCAGCGTGTGCAGCACGGCCATCTCGGTGAGCCGGCGGCGGCCGGTGGCGCGCACGTCGACCGCGATGCCGACCGCGGCCAGCAGCACCGCGCCGATCGCGGCCGCGAACAGCGCGGCACGGGCGCCGATGCCGTACGGGTCGGACTCCGCCCCGGCGCCGATCGCGACCCGGTCCAGCACGGTCAGGCCGCCCAGCTTCCGGGCCGCGTCCGCCGCCTCGGCCCTGCCGCCCGGCCGCGCCGCCACCCACCACTCCTGCGGGCTCCTGGTCAGGCCCCAGGTGGTGAACACGGCCGCGTTCAGCGTGGGCAGGTCCACCAGCAGCGCCGCGGGCAGCGTGGCGCCGGGCAGCGCGTCCGCCCGGCCGGTGATGACCACGTCGACGGTGGCGCCGCCGAGCACCATCTGGGTGGTGTCGCCGACGTCCAGCTTCAGCGCGCCGAGCGCCTGCGGCGTGGCCACCACCGGCACGACCAGCGGCGCGGTCTTCGGCACCACGGTGAACTGGAACGACGCGAGGCCGTAGATCGGGCCGTCGTTGGCGTAGTTCGTGCTCAGCGCGTTCCCCTGGAGCACCACGTCGTTCGTGCGGCCGCCCCGGTCCACGCCCTGCCACTGCGGCACGGACGCGGCCAGGTCCAGCGGCGTGCCGTCCACGGCCAGCCCGGTCAGCGACCAGGCCAGCACGTTCCGGTCGCCGCCGACCGAGTCGACCACGAAGCCGATCAGCCGGTCCACGCCCGCCGGCAGCTCCACGTCGAACGCGGTGTCGCGGCCCGGCCAGATCTCGCCGAGCGCGAGCCTCTGGGTGGCACCGTGGCCGTTCGCGAGCACGACCGTGGTCCGGATCGGCGCCCGCACGCCGTCACCGGCGAACCGGCCGGTCAGGTGCCGGCCACCGGACGGCAGCGGCACCTCCGGCGCGCTCTGCCGGGCCTCGGACAAGCCCGCGAGCAGCTTCTCCGGGTCGCCGCCGGCCAGGTCGGGCCGCATGCGCAGCACCGCGGGCGCGGCCTCCGCGTCCAGCGCGATCATGTCGCCGGCCGTGTTCTCCGGGCCCATCCGCAGGCTGTCCCGCCAGGCCGGCAGCACGGTCGCGGCGCCCGGCAGCGCCGCCATCTGCGGCCCGCGGGCGTTCGGCGCGGAGCCGTCCTGCTCGACCAGGCGCAGGTCCGCGCCGGTGGCATGGTCCGCCTGATCCACGCCGGACCGGGTGGACGTGCTGGCCAGGCACCACGCGACCGTGCTCACCGCCACGGCGAGCGACAGCAGCAGCACCGGGCCGGCGTGCGGGCGGCGCCCGGCCTGCCAGGCGCCGAACGTGGCCGCGATCCACTGGCGGCGGTCGACCACGCGCTCGGCCAGCCTGGTCACCGGCGGCAGCACGCGCAGCGCGAGCACGGCGCCGCCGAGCACGCCGAGCGTGGGCGTGGCGGCCAGCAGCGGGTCGATGCCGATCCCGGCGCCGGACCCGGACAGCGGCGACGAGTACTGCCGCAGCTGCACCCAGCCGAGCACGGCCAGCACGATCAGCAGCAGATCGACTCCGGCCCGCTGGATCGCGGTACGCCGTGTCGGCCGGGCGCGCGCGGCCAGTTCACCCGCGTACGTGCCGCCCCTGCGCAGCGCCGGCGCCAGCATGGCCAGCGCACAGCCGAGCGCGGCCAGCACCGCGACGATCCAGGCGACCGCGTCCACGGACGGGTGCAGCTCGATCGCGGCGTCACGCAGCATCGGCAGGCGCGCGGCCTCCCGGACCAGCCAGGTGGCCAGCGGCGGCGCGATCACGGCCGCGGGCAGCACCACCAGCAGCGACTCGCGCGCGGCCAGCCCGGCCAGCTGGTTGCGGGCGGCGCCGCGGGCCCGCAACAGCGCGGTCTCGTCCCGGCGCTGCTCGGTCAGCAGGCCGGCGACCAGCAGCAGCGCGTACCCGCTGAGCACCACGACCAGCAGCATCGGCGTGACCAGCGCGGACCGGCCCACCAGGTCGGCCGCGGCCAGCCGGTCCGCGAGCGCGCCGATGTCGGACGTGACCAGCCCGGACCGGCCCAGCCCGGTCGCCTCCGGCAGCCCCTCGGAGACTGCGGCCGCGTCCGCCGCGACCCGGTGCAGGTCGTCGAGCGCGGCACCGGCCAGGTCCGGCTCGGCCAGCCAGGCCGCGGACGCGTTGGCCAGGAAGTTCGTGGTGAACACGTCCCGGCCGACCACGAACGGGCCGTAGGTGGCGGCCGCGTCCGGCGCGAGCCGCCAGTAGGCGTCCGTGGCGTTGCGCGGCCGCCAGACGCCGGTGACGGTCACGGTCGTGGTCTGCTTCGTGACCCGGTCCAGGATCGGCACGGTGTCGCCGGCCTTCAGGCCGAGCACGGCCGCGGCGTTCTCGGGCAGCGACGCCTCGATGCCGGTCCCGGTCGGCCAGGCGCCGTCGACCAGGTCGGCGCGCGTCTCCAGGCCGTCCAGGAACACGACGGAGGCGTAGACCGTGCCGTCCTTGTCCGGCTGGGCAGTGCCGGACGGGCCGGTCAGCTCACGGCCGGCCGCATAACCGGCGCCGGAGACCCGGGTCTCCCGCCCGCCGAGGCCGCCGGACAGCCGGTTCCGTACCGCGTCGTCGCGTGTGTCCAGGTCGGCGGCGGTAGCACCGGCCGAGCCCCGGACCAGCACCGAACGCTGATCACCGTCCGCCGCGGACACCGCGCTCCGCGCGCCCGCGTCGACGACCTCCCGGCTGTAGCCGGCCAGGCCCGTCAGCAGCGCCGTGGCGATCAGTGTCGCCGCGACGGCCGCGATCAGCAGGCTCCTGGCCGCGCGGGCGCGCCGCATCACCAGCCTCATGCCGCCGCACTCTCCTCACTGAGGGCGGCGCGTGTTCGCCTCCTCAGTGAGACAGGAGAGGCGAGACCCACGAAAAGGTTCGCACGCGTTTCCCATTCGTGATCTAGCTACCGCTCTTCACTGTCAGGAAACACGAAGCAGCGGCGGCAGCGGGCCTCATACGTGTAAGTACCGTCGTCCGGGAGCGCGGTCGACGGCGCCAGGCGGCGGAGGAACGGCACCCCGCGCTCCAGCACCTGCGTGTACGCCGCGTCCAGGCTCCGGCACACGTCACACACGGCACGCCGGTGGATCACCTTCTCCGGCGCGAGCTCCATCAGCGCGCGGATCGGCGCGAACAGCTCGCCCCGATGGTCCAGGTCGATGCCGGCCACCACCACGCGGACGCCCTCGGCCAGCGCCTCGCCCAGCACGGCCACGTCCGCGGCCGAGAACATGTGCACCTCGTCCACGCCGATCACCTGCACCGGGCGGTCCAGCGCGGACCGGAGGTCCCGTACCCGCTCGGTGCGCAGGCTGCCGCCGGCCCGGGACACGATCTCGGTGTCCCGCCCGTGCCGCTCCGACTGGAATATCCGGTGCGGCACACCGGCATGCTCCAGGGGCGAGAGCAGGCTGATCATCTCAAGACTCTTGCCGCCCTTGACCGGGCCCACGATCACCGTCAGATCCACGCGACGATCCTGCCGTTCCCGGCGCGGCAACGGGCCGCCGGGTCGTGTTAATCACCCGTCAACTGGTGATGTACGAGCTGGCCGTACGCCGCTCGCCACTCTCCGTGATCAACTCGACCGCGAGCAGCCACTCCTGCCCCGCCGGCAGCGAGGCCGTGCCCAGGGCGGCGCCGTCCCGCACCCGTACCACCTCGAAGGTCGTCGTCGCGCCGCCCGCCCTCGGGGTGGCCGACGCGGTCCAGGACGAGACCACGCCGCCGGTCGTGCACAGGCGCAGCAGCACGGAACCGGCGCTCCCGCTCGCCTCCAGGCTCGCGCTCACGTCACCGCCGGCCGCCGCCATCGTCACCTGACCGGCCGGACACGCCGGCGCGGCCGCGGTCGGGCGGGCCAGGCTCCACAGCGACGACACGATCGGGATCAGGATCAGCAGCGCCAGCGTCAGCCACCGCGACAGCCGCGAGCCGCGCGTGGCCATCGGCATCTCTTCCGCCTCGGCCTCCGGCCACGGGCAGTCGTGCGCGCACGGCTCCCAGGTCAGCGCGTGCCGGGTGCCGAGATGCGCCATCCGGGGGCCGCGCCACCGGCCGCAGCCGCGCGCGTGGACCCGCCGGTCCGCACCGGCGATCAGCGTGGCGTGCACCTGCCGCAGATCCGCGGCCGGGCCCCGGCCGGACGTGCGCGCGGCACGACGCCGCACCGGCGCCGCTATGCGACCCGGCCGCAGGGTATGCCGCCCGTCCATCCTCACCCCCGGTTCAGATCCTAATTCCCGCACCCCCGTCCCGGCGAGGCCCGCCGCCCTTCGGAGTGAGCGGTTGGCTAGGGTGGCGCGTGGTACGGGTGGTAGCGCAGAGGTCGTCGCGCCGCCCTCTCAAGGCGGAGGACGCCGGTCCGAATCCGGCACACCCGTACCCCCTGGCGAGCGGGCGGTAGCGCAGAGGTCGTCGCGCCACACTGCGAATGTGGAGGACGCCGGTTCGATCCCGGCCCGCCCGCACCCGCCCGGTGGCGCGCGCATGCCATCATCCTCCCGGGAGGGTGATCGATGATGTCCGCTGCGCGCCGCATCGGCCCGGCTGGGGCCGCACGCCTGGCCCTCTGGGTCTTCCTGCTGGTCAACCTGGTGGTCGTGGAGCTGATGTTCGCCCACCCGTCCAGGCCGGTCTACAACACGCTCGCCGCGGCCGGGCGGCTTCTCGGCCTGCACCTGGGGCTCGTGCTCGCGCTGCAGCTGCTGCTGATCGCGCGCCTGCCGTTCCTGGAGCGGCGGATCGGCATGGACCACCTGACGGTCTGGCACCGCTGGACCGGGTTCGGGGTGTTCTGGCTGGTGCTGCTGCATCCGACGTTCGTGCTGCTCGGGTTCGCGCAGCACGACGGCGTACCGGTCTTCCGCGTCGCCGCGAGCCTGGGCGGTCAGTGGCCGGTGCTGCTCGGCATGATCGCGGCCGCGCTGATCGGCGTGATGGCGCTGACCTCCGTGCGCGCGCTCCGCCGGCGCCTGCCCTACGAGGCCTGGCACGCCATCCACCTGCTGGTCTACGCCGTGATCGTGCTGGCCGTGATCCACCAGGTGTACGAGGGCGCCTCCTTCAACGGCACCGGCTGGGCCCGCGCCTACTGGTGGAGCCTGTGGGCGTTCGCGATCGGCGCGCTGCTCATCAACCGGCTGGTCGTGCCGCTGATCCGCAACGCCCGGCACCGGCTGCGGGTCGCGGTCGTGGTGCCCGAGGGCGACCACGCGGTCTCGGTCCACGTCACCGGCCGTGACCTGGACACACTGCGCGCCCGCCCCGGCCAGTTCTTCTGGTGGCGGTTCCCCGGCCACAACGCCTGGTGGCAGGTCAACCCGTGGTCGTTGTCCGCCGCGCCGGACGGCCGGACGCTGCGCCTGACCGCGAAGGCGGTCGGCACCACCAGCGCCGGCCTGCGGCATCTGCCGGTCGGCGCGCGCGTCTGGGTCGAGGGCCCTTACGGCGCGCTCACCAGCGCCAACCGGACCCGCCGGGACACGCTGCTGATCGCGGGCGGCATCGGCGTCACCCCGATCCGCGCACTGCTCGACGACCCGGACCTGAACGGCGACATCGTGGTCCTCTACCGCGCCCGCACGCCGGACGACGCGGTCCTGCTCGCCGAGATCCGCGACCTGGCCGGCCGGCGCCGCGCCCGCGTACACCTGCTGACCGGCCCCACCACCCCCGGGAACCAGCCGTTCAGCCCCGAGTCCCTGCGCGCCCTGGTCCCCGACATCACAGACCGTGACGTCTACCTGTGCGGCCCCGCCCCGATGGCAGACACGGTGCTGCGCAGCCTCAAGACGCTGGGCGTACCACCCGCACAGCGCCACATCGAGGCCTTCCGCCTCGCCGCCTAGATCAAGATCAAATTCATCTTCCCGCTTCCGGCGTGGTCCGGCAGCGTTGCTCCCGCGGGCAAACCTCGCTGCGCGCCAAGACTCCGCCGGCGCTCCGCTTGCCGCTTCGCATCGGAGCCGGTTCCGCCGTGGCCGGGAAAGAGCACGCGAGTCCCGTCGTGCTCACGTCGATCGAGGCGCGTCTCGTGCCGCCGGCCAGGGCGGTTGCCGCCAGGGGGTGAGTGCGGCTGCGGCTTCTGCTCGCATGGCGATCGGGGTCTGCACGGTCGTGGGGGTTGGTGCCGGGCCCGCGCGGGACCGGCAGGGAGGAGCGCCGGCGACGACCGGTGCCCGCGGGAGCATGCGGACCGCAACCACCGCGAAGTGGGAAAATGAACTGGATCTTGATCTTTGCTTCTCGGATCGTGCGGGGTCAGCCGTCGTATTCGCCGATGACCTCGTCGAGGATGCGGACGGTCTCCTGCTGGCGGCGGATCTCGTGGCGGAGGCGGTCGCGCTGGCGGCGGAGTTCGTCGAGGAGGAACGGCGTGCGCCGGGTCGCGTCGAGCATGCACGGGAGCAGCGGTTCGATGGCGTGGCTGGTCAGGCCCGCGCCGAACATGCGCTGGATGAGGATGACCCGGTCGATCGTGCCGGGGTCGTAGCGGCGGTGGCCGGAGTCGGTGCGGGCGGCGGTGAGCAGGCCCTGTTTCTCGTAGTAGCGCAGTGAGCGGGTGCTGACACCGCTCGCGGTGGCGAGGCGGCCGATGGTGAGCAGTTCGCGCTTGAACTTGACATCAGTGTCAACTTCTACCATCTGCGCATGGTAATCCAGGCACGTCCGGACCCGCATGGTCAGGGCACGAAGGGCCTCGGCGTCGCCGCGGCGGCGGGAGGGGCGTTCGCGGGCTTCTACTGCCTGTACTCGGCCGCGCCGGCCGCGTTCGCCGCCGTGCAGCCGTCCGCGGGGGTACGCGTCGCGGGACTCATGGTGGTCGTCATCCTCGCGCAGGTGCTCGTGTTGATTCCGCTGCGGCACACGCGGTCGCGGGGGCGGATCGTGCAGGCAGGTCTGCTGGGGATGGCGGCCGGACCACTGATGACGGCCGCGGGGGCGGACTGGGCCGGGCTGGCGCTGCTGGGTATCGGGTTCGGCGTGTTCGTGGTGACGAGCACGGCCTGGGCCAGGGAACTCGCGAGCAGCGGGCGGATGGGGAGCGCGCTGGGCGCCTACGGATTCGGGAGCGCGATCGGCGGTGCGGTGGGATCTCCGGCGGGGGCCTGGCTGGTGGCGCATACGGGGTCCGTCGGGGCATTCGGTGGAGCGACCGGGTTCGTGCTGGCGGGGGCCGCGGCGCTCGTGGTCGCGCGGCGGCGCGGCGGATCGGCACAGGCGGTCACGGCGATGGAGCGACCGTTCGAGGCGCGATCGGTCACGGACGCCGCCCTGGAACCGCGCCGGCCGGCCGGCGCATCGCCGACCGCGTCACGTCGGCCACGCATCGGGCTCGCGGCCGTCCTGGCCGCGCATCTGCTGGCCGTCACCGCCTACGCCGCCGTGCTCAGCTCCGCAGGCTCACTGGCCGGGAGCGGCCCTGTCGTGGCCGCGTTCCTGACCCAGGCCGCGGTCGCGCTCGGCCGGGTCGCGGGCGGCCGGCTCTCGGACCGCCTGCCACCGGCCCGCGTGATCACGGCCGGCCTGGCGCTGGTCGCGCCGGCCGGCGCCGGTTTCCTGACCGCTACGGCACCGGTCGTCCTGATCGCCACCATGGCCGTCGTCGGCGCCGTCGCGGGGGCGGTGCAGACGGCCGCGCTCACCGGCCTCATGCGTGGCGCGGGCGGTCCGGCCGGCACCGTGCGGGCCGGCGCCGCCTGGAACATCACCTTCGACCTCGGCCTGGGCGTCGGCGCGCTGCTCGCCGTCCACTGAAACAGACAACGGAGACCGACACCATGACCGCTCACACCTGGCTGCCCGAGGGCGCCTCCGCCGTCGCCTGCCTCACGTTCGACGTCGACGCCGAGACCGGCATCCTCTCGATGGACGCCGCGGCCGCCGACCATGCCATGGCCATCAGCCACCAGCAGTTCGGGCCGGAGATCGGCGTGCCGCGCATTCTCGACATCCTGCGGAATCTGCGCGTACGGGCGACGTTCTTCTTCCCCGGCTGGGTCGCGGAACGACGCCCGGCGCTGGTCGGGAGGATCGCCGAGGAGGGGCACGAGATCGGCCACCACTCCTACAGCCACGTCCCGGCCTCCTCGATGACGCCCGAACAGGAGGAACGCGACTTCGCACGGGCGCTGGACGTGTTCGGCACGATCGGGGTGCCGATCCACGGGCATCGCGCCGGGCTCTGGGAGGCCAGCTGGTCCACGCCGTCGATCGTCGCGGCGCACGGGCTCGCCTACGACAGCTCGCTGATGGGCCGGGACGCGCCGTACCGGGTCGCCACGCCGCGGGGCAGCATCGTCGAGCTGCCGCCGCACTGGTCGCTGGACGACTGGGAACAGTACGCGTTCCTGCCGTTCCCGGAGATCGGCCAGCACATCAAGAACCCGGCCGACGTGCTGAGCATGTGGACGGCCGAGGTCGACGCCATGCGCCGGTTCGGCGGCCTGTTCATGCTCACGAACCACCCGTTCCTCACCGGCCGCCCGGCCCGTGCGGTCGCGCTCGAGCAGCTCATCGGGCACATCCAGGACGCCGGCGACGTACCGATTCTGACCGGCCACGAGCTGGCGACGCACCTGTCCGGGCTGACGCTGCCCGTGCACGCGCACGTCCGTCCCGAGCTGGAGGACGGGCTGTTCCCCGGCCGCTACAGCCCGACCAGCCAGCGGTCGATGGAGCCGGCGACCTCCGCGGGTGCGTGACGCGCCCAGGAGAAGTGGTTCATCCGGGGCCCGCCGGCCGGCGCGACGTGCGCACGGTCGGCGCCGGCCGCGCGCCTGGCCAGCAACGCGACGGCACGCGGATTGATCAGGTCGTCGCCCTCGATGCCGAGCATCAGCCGCGGCGTGGTCAGCGTCGCCAGCGCGGCCTCGTAGTCGAACGGATCACGGTGGAGACGGAACCGGCCGTGGCTCGCCTCGTAGGCCCAGTCGCGCATGACCGTGCTCGGCTGCCGGCCGGCGAACCCCAGCCGGTGGCCGGGCCAGTAGCCGAGCATCCGGGTCACGCCACGCACGGTCCGGATCGCCGCGAACCGCCGGATCCGCCGCCAGGCCCCGAACTCCGCGCCGCACCAGCTGGTGCCGGTGGCGATGGTGACCAACGCGTCCGGCGCGACCAGCCCCGCCGCGGTCGACAGCAGCGCGAGCGCGCCGCCCATGCTGTGCCCGACCAGCAGCACGTGCGAGGCCTCGCGCACCTCGGGCAGCGCGAACACGGCCGGCAGGTCGCGGCGGACCATGTCGGCGTACCCGAACCGGCCGCGGATCGGGCTCATCGGCTGGCCGCGGTGCTCCACGCCGATGACGGTCCGGTCCCCGCCGGCCAACACGTCGAGCAGCCGGGAGTAGTACGACAGCGGCACCCCGAGCGCGGGCAGGAACACCAGCACGGGACTCCGCTCCCCCGGCGCCTTCCGGACCTGGTACCCGACCCGATGGCCGTCATCGGCCAGAACCGTGTTGTCACCGCGCATACCCGCCACCCTCCCCCGGCAACGCTCCGATCAAAAGACCGAGATCAGAATCTAATTCATTTTCCCGCTTCCAGCGTGGTTGCGGCCCGCACGCTCCCGCGGGCACCGGTCCCGCGCGGGGCCGGGCCCAGAGCCACACCCCACGCGGTATCCGCCCCGACAGGTAACGCGGGTCCGGGAGGCGCCCCCGGCGGGCTCGCGTGTTCAGCGGACGCCGGCGAGTTGGGTGGCCTGGGCGACCAGTTCGCCCTTGGTGTCCCAGATGTGCACGGTCTCGTCCATGCGGCCGCCGGTCACCTCGCGGGCCTGCATGACGATCTGGACCGGGCCGGGTGCGGGGAGCCGGCGGAGGTACGCGGTGAGGCTGACGGTCGGTGCCCAGCCCGTCATGCCCAGCGTCAGTGACACCGGCGGGGCCGGGTCGAGCGCGACCAGCAGGCTGTCGTGGTCCCAGTCGGCGCCGTCGGCGAGCCGGAGCCAGCCGCTGGTCTCGCCCCGGCCGGACGGCTGCCCGTCGAGGAATCCGGCGCAGGAGCGTTCGAGACGGTGCTCGACCACGTCGAGCAGCGGCACGCGGAACGGCGCGCCGGGCTGGTACGCGGGCAGGTACACGCAGTCCTGCTCGTCCGCGACGGCGGGGGCGGGGCCGGACGCCCAGGTGGGCGCGGCATCGTCCAGCGTGCCGCGGGTGACGAGCGCCTCGAGGCAGGGCCGGCCGTCCTGGGTGAGCCGGGCGCGGAAGTACGCGTGGCGGCCGCCGGTGCGCAGTGGTTCCACGGTCACGGTG
This sequence comes from Catenuloplanes japonicus, assembly GCF_000717135.1. Taxonomy (GTDB): domain Bacteria; phylum Actinomycetota; class Actinomycetes; order Mycobacteriales; family Micromonosporaceae; genus Catenuloplanes; species Catenuloplanes japonicus. The sequence continues at coordinate 104,439 of NZ_JNXY01000001.1, read as the reverse complement.
GCGGGTCCGGGCAGCGGCGGGCGCAGGAAGACCGTGCTGGCGGCCACGGTGTGCGGATGCGTTGCCACCTCGCCGACGGCGCGGCCCACGATCGCCATGAGGTAGCCGCCGTGGATCTTGTCGCCGACGGCCCACTGCGGGTCGAGCGTGACCTCGTGGCCGTCGTCGACGGCCCGGAGCGCGGTGGCCTCGGAGAAGGAACCCATCGGGATCAGCCTCCGATCCGGGTGCGGACCGCGTCTCCGATGACCGTCTGACAACTCCAGCCTGCGTGCTGGTCCCCGTCGGTCTGCATGGCCTGTTCGTCTCCTCGGATCGGGGTGGCGCCGCGTTCGTCAGGCGGCCCGGCGTGCGCCCGGACCGGGCACCGGGGTGGTGTCGCGTGCGGTCAGGCCGGTGTGGCCGGCCTCGCAGGACAGCTCCGCGCGGACGGGGCTGCCGCAGTCCCGGTGGGTGACCCGCACCGGCGGGCCGGCGGGGTCGGCGACCCAGCGGTCCCCCCACCGCATCAGCGCGATCAGCGCGGGGAACAGCTCGATCCCGGCCTCGGCGAGCCGGTACTCGTGCCGCTGCCGTGCGCCCGGCTCCCGGTAGGGACGGCGTTCCATCAACCCGTGCTCCACCAGCGTGTGCAGCCGGTCGGTGAGCACGTTGCGCGCGCACCCGACGCCGGCGTGGAACTGCTCGAAGCGGCGCGCCCCGTAGTACGCCTCGCGCAGCACCAGCAGCGTCCACTTCTCGCCGACGATGTCCAGCGTGCGCTTGACGGAGCAGTTCTCGGCGCTCCATTCCGACCGGTCGAAGCCCATCGGGCGATGGTAGCTGAGTTCGACTCTGCTATCCAGGTGTGCCGGACGGGGCGAGCCGGTGATCGCCTCGGCCGCCCACTCGCATGACGGCGAACAGCGGGCGCATGCCGACCCGCAGCTCGCGCACCAGGCCGGCGTCGCCGAGCACGGATGCTTCGGCGTGAGCCCTCCCTGACCGGACGCGGCGCGCTGCGTGAACGGCGGTAGCCGGATGCGGGTCTCCGGCCCGCTCACCATCGATGCGGCGGAGTGGGTGCGCAAGGTCGTAGAGCACTACGGCCTGGCCCCGGCCACGCAGATCGCGCCCACGCTCGACCTCACCCGGCTCCGCGATCTACCGGGCGACGACTGGCTCCGCTGAAAGACAGATCAAGATCCTTGCGTGGGTACGGCCCGGCCGCCGCCGAGCTGTGGCAGGGGTTGGCGGGCCGGGACGTGGAACGTCTCCCTGGCCAGCAACGGGCGGATCGCGCGGGCGAAGCCGGGTGTGACGAACGCGCGCCGCACCACGTCGCCGGCGAGCACGTTGCCGAGCGCACCCATGATCATCGACTGGTCGAGTGACAGGTAACGCGCCGCAACCCTGCCGGATCGGACCGCGACCGCGTCGTAGAAGCCGCCCGGACCGTACCCCCGGAGATCGTTCTTGATCCTCGCGAGGTTGGCGCGGGCCGGTCCGGGCGCGTAAGGGAGCGCCAGGAACACGGCGTGCGGCGTGACCACGCCGTCGCCGTGGACCGCGGGCGGCCCGGCCGGGCGGCAGTCGCCGAACCCGGCGTCGTAACGACCGCCCTCCACATCGGACGGATAGCCGTCGGCGTCCATGCCCATCGCGTCCACGCCGTAGACGCCGTAGCCGCCGAACGGATCGGACGCGGGCGAGAAACCCCAGTAGCCGTAGCGTGCGTCGTGCAGGCCGTGCTCGATCTGCGCGGCCACGGTCGCCGGATGGTTGCGGCCCCAGCTGTCCGGGCCCCACTGCTGCTCCGGGACGAACAGGTCCGGCATCAGCGCCTCGAACATGTCGCCGCCCCAGCTCGGCACGAACGTGATGCCGCGGTACCGGTAGGAGCCCTCGTAGACCGTGCGGCCGAGGTGCGTGGTGGTGAAGCCGGCCGGCCGCATCTCCTGCCAGGCGTAGTCGCAGCTGTCCGGCAGCGTGCGCATGGTGTCGAAGTACGCGGTCGGCGGGATCTGCCCGGCCGCGATGCCGAGGTAGGTGGCGATCCGCGGCTCGGTGACCGTGATGTCGTAGTGGTTGCAGGTGAACCAGACCGTGCCGCTCGCGACGGAGCAGCCGGGTGGTGGCGTGTCCCAGAAGCCGCCGCGGATCAGCCCGCGCGTCCCGATCGGCGAGGTGGCGGCCGGGTTGAAGAAGAACCCGAAGTCCATCCGGTCCAGGATGCGGGCGGCCGCGGTCCGGAGCGACGGCACGGCGCCCTGCACGACGCGCAGTCCGGCCGCCAGCCACCCGTTGTCCACACTGGACAGGAACGGGGTCACGGCAGACCCGTCCTCCGGCCAGACCGTCAGCACCGCACCGGTCGACGGGTCATACCAGTTGTAGAACATGCCCGAGATCTCGTGATATCGCAGGGCGGCGAGCATGTCCAGGGTGCGGGACACGCGCGCCTCGGCCTCGCCGCGCGAGATGATGCCGAGTTCCCGCGCGACCACGGCCGACCACAGGTAACCGCCGATGTTCGTCGGTGAGGTGTAGGCGGACGGCCCGGACAGGTCACCCGTGACGTGGTCCGCGACCAGGCCGGACGGCCCGGTCATCGCGGCCAGCGACCGCCAGGTGTCGCGGGCGTAGGCGCGCAACGGGTCCGCCGCCGCGGCCGGCGCGGCGGTCACGATCAGAAGCAGAGCCATCAGGAGTACGAGCAGGCGTCGTGTCATCGGTCCTGTGGCGGCCATCCCGGCACCGTAACCCCGGCGGCGCGACGGCACCGTGCCCGTTCACGATGAGCGAGTTCAGGCCTGCGGTCCGCCGCGGTGGACCGCGAGCAGCGCGACGTCGTCGGCCGGCTGTTCGAGGCCGAGCAGCTCCATGATCGCGGTACAGACGGTCTCGGCCGTGTCCGGGCGCACCGCGCCGGTCAGCCGGTCGATGCCGACGTCGATGATCTCGTCGCGGCGCTCGACCAAGCCGTCCGTGTAGCAGACGAGCACCCCGCCGGCCGGCAGGCGGACACCGGTCGTGCGCCGGGTGTAGCGACTCGACCACAACCCGAGCGGCGGGTCAGCCGGCACGCCGACCGGGCCCGCCGCGACGCCGGGCGCGGCCAGGATCGGCGGCGGATGCCCGGCCAGCGAGAGCAGGACCGTGGCCCGGTCCGGGCTGATCGTGGCGTAGGCGACGGTGGCCAGGTTCCCGGCCTCGAAGTGGTGGACCTTGTGATCCAGCTGGGTCAGCACCACGGACGGGTCGTCGCTGGTCAACGCGTAGGCGCGCAGCGCGCTGCGCAGCCGGCCCATCACCACGGCGGCCTGGAGCCCGTGCCCGCTGACGTCGCCGATGACCAGGCCGAGACGGCCGCTGGGCAGCGGGAACACGTCGTACCAGTCGCCGCCGAGCCCGGCCTGGTGACCGGGTACGTACCGCGCGGCGAGATCCACCCCCGGCACGTCCGGCAGGCGGGTGGGCAGCAGGCTGCGCTGGAGCGCGTGCGCGGCGCTGTCGTCGATGACCGCGGTCCGCGCGGTGGTGGCGACCGCGGCCCGGTCCGCGACCAGCTGCAGCAGCCGCACGTCGTCCGCGGTGAACCCGCGACTGGTCAGCGATCCGACGTGGACGACGCCGACCACCTCACCACCCGCGAAGATCGGCACGCCCAGCAGCGACCGGAGGCCGGCGTCGATCAAGACCGGACTGGCGACGGTCGCGGCCGTGACCTGCTCCACCACCAGCGGCTCGCCGGTCGCGGCCACCTGCCCGGCGAATCCCCGGCCGTGCGGGATGCGGATGCGGCGGCGGACCTCCTCCTGCAGGCCGTGCGCGGCCGTGACCACGAGCTGGTGGGAGTGCCGGTCGACGAGCAGGACGACCGCGGTGTCCACATCGAGCACCCGGCACGTACGCTCCAGCAGCGCGTCGAGGAGTGCGGCGCCGTGCAACCGGGACAGGCTCACGTCGGTCAGCGCCTCGATCCGTCTCAGCCGCTGACCGGCCCCGGTGTCAGACGCCGTCGTCACGCTCGCATCGTACGGCCCACCGGGCGCGACACGGTCAGGCTCGTCCCCCTTCGTGGGCCCGGTGGCCGAAAGGACCAAAAGCTTCTTCCTCGACAAAAGCGTGACCGGCGTCACCGGCTGACCGCACGATCTGGCTTCACACGCAGGAAACATACTTCGCCGAATCGAAGGGCACATCGATGAGGAAGACAGCCGCCACGCTCGTGGCCGGGCTCATGCTGGGCGTCGCCGCGTGCGGCGACACCGGCGGCGGGTCCGGCGACGCCGTGGACTACCCGACCAGGACCCTGCAGATCATGGCGCCGGCCGGCGCGGGCGGCGGCTGGGACATCACCGCACGCACGATCCAGAAGGCGCTCAAGGACGGCAACCTGGTGACCGGCAGCGTCGAGGTCAGCAACGTCACCGGCGCGGCCGGGACGGTCGGGCTGGCGCAGCTGGCCACGAAGCACAAGGGTGACGCGCACCAGCTCATGATCACCGGCCTGGTCATGGTCGGCGGCGTGGTGACGAACAAGTCCGCGGTCGACCTCACGCAGACCACGCCGATCGCGACGCTGACCGCGGAGGACGAGGTCATCGTGGTGCCGGCGTCCTCGCCGTACCAGACGCTGAAGGACCTGGTCGAGGCGTTCAAGGCGAACCCGGCCGGCATCAAGTGGGGTGGCGGCTCGGCCGGCGGCACGGACCAGATCCTGGTCGGCATGCTCGCCAAGGCCGCCGGCATCGACCCGAAGCAGATGAACTACATCGCGTACTCCGGCGGCGGCGAGACCAAGGCCGGCCTGCTCTCCGGCGACCTGACCGCGGCCGTCTCCGGCGTCGGAGAGTTCAAGGACCTCGTCGCCGGCGGCCAGGTGCGCGCGCTCGCGGTCTCCGGCGCGCAGGGCATCGACGCCGGGAACGGCACCCCCGCCACCACCATCAAGCAGGCGGGGTACGACGTGGAGCTGCAGAACTGGCGCGGGATCGTGGCCCCGCCCGGCATCAAGGACGGCGAGCGGGCGGCGATCATCGCGCTCATCGACCGGCTGCACGAGTCGGACGCGTGGAAGCAGGCGGTGACCCAGCAGGGGTGGACCGACTTCTACCGCAGCGGCGACGAGGCGAAGGCGTTCTACGACAGCGAGTCCGCGCGCATCCGGGACGTGCTGGTCGCGGCCGGGGTCGTCGCCTGATGACGTCCACTTCTCCCGAGGCTTCGCCTCCTGCGGAGGCGTCCTCGCCTTCGCAGGAGGCGTCCGGGGTGCCCGCGACCTCGCCTTCGTCTTCGCCCTCGGCCGCGCCGGAGGCGGAGACGAAGACGGCGGCGGAGACGGAGACAGAGACAGAGTCGGTGGTGGTCGCGGGGATCGGGCCGCGGATCGTGGCCGCGGTGCTCGTGGTGGCCGGCGGCGCGCTCGCGTTCGTCGCCTGGGGTGAGCTCGACGGTGAGCCCCTGGCCGTCGGCGGCCCGCGGTTCGCGCCGCTGCTGGTCACCGTGCTGTGGACCGCGCTCGCGGTCGTCTACCTGATCCGGCCCGCGCCGGTCGAGGTCGAGCCGATCGGTGACCGCCGGTCCCCGCTGCTGCTGGTCGCCGCGCTCGTGGTCTACGTGCTGCTGCTGGAGCCGGCCGGCTTCGCGATCGCCAGCACGCTGTTCTTCGTCGCGGCCGCCTGGATCCTCGGGTCCCGGCGGTGGCTGCGGGACGTGGTGGTCGCGGTGCCGCTGGCGTTCGGCGTCTACTTCGCCTTCACACTGGGTCTCGACATCCGGTTGCCCGCGGGGGTGCTGCCGATATGAGCGAGCTGCTGTCCGGGTTCGCCACCGTGCTCAGCCCGTGGAACCTGCTGTTCGCCGCGATCGGCGTCACGGTCGGCACGTTCGTCGGCGTACTCCCCGGCATCGGCCCGGCGCTGACCATCGCGCTGCTGCTGCCGATCACGTTCAGCCTGGACGACCCGGTCGGTGCGCTGATCATGTTCGCCGGCATCTACTACGGCGCGATGTACGGCGGGTCGACCACGTCGATCCTGCTGAACACGCCGGGCGAGTCCGCGTCCGTGGCCACCTCGATCGAGGGCTATCAGATGGCGCGGCGCGGGCGGGCGCATGCCGCGCTGGCGACCGCCGCGATCGGCTCGTTCGTCGCCGGCACCATCTCCACGGTGCTGCTGACGTTGATCGCACGGCCGGTAGCGTCGCTGGCCACGTCGTTCCGCGCGTCCGACTACTTCGCGCTCGCGGTGCTGGCGATGGTGTGCGTGACCGCGCTGGTCGGCAGCTCGGTGATCCGCGGCCTGCTGTCGCTGTCGCTGGGCCTGTTCCTGGGCCTGATCGGCATCGACTCGCTGACCGGCCAGTCCCGGTTCACGTTCGGCACGCTGGAGCTGCTCGACGGCGTCGGGATCGTGGTGGTCATCGTCGGCCTGTTCGCGATCGGCGAGACGCTGCACGTGGCCGCGCGCGGCGACGTGCCCGCCACGGTCGAGCCGGTACGCCCGACCGGCGGCGTGCTCGGCTGGCTCAGCCGCGACGACTGGCGCCGGTCGTGGCGTCCGTGGCTGCGCGGCACCGCGTTCGGCTTCCCGTTCGGCGCGCTGCCGTCCGGCGGCGCGGAGATCCCGACGTTCCTGTCCTACATGTACGAGAAGCACCGGGCCCGGGGCAAGGGCGAGTTCGGCAAGGGCGCGATCGAGGGCGTGGCCGGGCCGGAGGCCGCGAACAACGCGGCGTTCGCCGGCGTGCTGGTGCCGCTGCTGACGCTCGGCATCCCCACGTCCGCCACGGCCGCGGTGCTGCTGGCCGCATTCCAGATCTTCAACGTGCAGCCCGGCCCGCAGTTGTTCGAGCGGTCACCGGATCTGGTCTGGGCGCTGATCGCGTCGCTGTACGTCGGCAACGTGATGCTGCTGGTGCTGAACCTGCCGATGATCGGGCTGTGGGTGAAGGTGCTGCAGATCCCGCGGCCGCTGCTCTACGCGGGCATCCTGGTCTTCGCCACGCTCGGCGTCTACGCGGTGTCGAACAGCGTGGTCGAGGTGCTCATCGCGTACGCCATCGGGGTCATCGGTTTCTTCATGCGCCGGTACGGCTTCCCGCTGGCGCCGGTGATCCTGGGCGTCATCCTCGGGCCGCTGATGGAGGAGCAGTTCCGCCGCGCACTGCAGATCGCCGGCGGCGACGCCACGGTCTTCGTCACCCGCCCGCTCACGGTCGTGCTGCTGTCGCTGGCCGTGGTCGCGCTGGTGGTGCCGTACCTGCCCGGAATCGTCGCCCGGTCCCGCGGGCGACGGGCCGGCAAGCTCACGTTCGCCGAGGACGACTGAGCCCTGCCGGTCACCGGCCCGCAGCCCACCGCCCTGGGCTGCGGGCCGGTCTTTACACGCGAGGCCTCTCTACGGGCCGGTCCACAGGAAGCGGCGTTCCGGGCGGCCGGTGCCGCCGTAGCGCAGGCGGACCTGCGCGGTGCCGGCCTCCACGAAGTACTCCAGGTAGCGGCGGGTGCTGACCCGGGACAGCCCGGCACGGTCCGCGCACTCGCTGGCGGACAGGTCGCCCTCGGCCGCGACCAGCGTGGCCCGGACCAGGTCCGCGGTCGGCGCGGTCAGGCCCTTCGGCAGCACGGGCTGCGCCGGGCGCATCGCCCCGAACAGCCGGTCCACGTCGTCCTGGGCCACGTCGCCGTCCGCGGGGAGCCGCCGGTGCGCGGTCGCGTACCGGTCGAGCCGGTCGCGGAGCACCTCGAACGTGAACGGTTTGATCAGGTAGTGGACGACGCCGCCGCGCAGCGCGGTCCGGATCGTCGCCACGTCCCGCGCGGCCGTGATCGCGAGCACGTCCACCGGGGCCGCGCCCTCCCGCACCCGGCGCAGCACCTCGAGGCCGGACAGGTCGGGCAGGTAGATGTCCAGCAGCACCAGGTCCGGGCGCAGCGAGGAGACCGCGGCCAGCGCCTCCGCGCCGGTGTGCGCGGCGCCGGCGACCGTGAAGCCGGGCACCCGCTCGACGAACCCGCGGTGCACCCGCGCCACCATGAAGTCGTCGTCGACGACCAGCACCCGGATCATGGCGCTCCCTCCCGTACCCATGGGATGACGGCGGTGAAGACCGCGCCGTCCACGCCGGCGGAGCCGCCGCGGCGCAGGCAGATCGATCGGGTCAGCGCGAGGCCGAACCCGCGCGGGCCCGCGGACGCGTCCTTGGTACTGAACCCCTGCCGGAACACCTCGTCCTGCCGTGCGGGCGCGACCCCGGCGCCGGAGTCACGGACCGTGACGACGATGCGGTCCTCGTCGCCGGAGACGGACACCGCGGTCCAGCCGCCGGCGCCGGCCGCGTCCAGCGCGTTGTCGACCAGGTTCCCGACCACGGTGACCAGGTCCGCGGCGAGCGCGTCGTCGAGCGGGCCGATCGACGCGGACGGGTCGATGCGCAGCTCCACCCCGCGCTCGGCGGCGAGGCTGGCCTTCGCCACCAGCAGCGCGGCCAGCGCGGGCTCGGCGATCCGGGACGTGACGTCCTGCAGGCCGGCCTGCCGCCGGTGGGCGCTGTCGACGTAGCGGACGACCTCGTCGTACTCGCCGAGCTGCACCAGGCCGGCGATGGTGTGCAGCCGGTTGGAGAACTCGTGGGCCTGCGCGCGCAGCGTGTCCGTGGCGTGCCGGCTGACGTCCAGCTCGCGGCGCAGCGTGGTCAGCTCGGTGCGGTCGCGCAGCGTGGTGACCGAGCCGGCCGCCTGGCCCCGGACGATCACCGGCATCCGGTTCAGGACCAGGATCCGGTCGCCGCGCAGCACCACCTGGTCCTGGCCCTCGGTCCGGCCGCTGAGCACGTCGAGCACCTGCGGCTCCAGGCCCTGGCCGGTCAGCGGCGCGCCGACCGGGTCCGGGGCCAGGCCGAGCAGACGGATCGCCTCGTCGTTGGCGAGCGTGACCCGCCCGGCCGCGTCCATGCCGATCACGCCCTCCTTGATGCCGTGCAGCATCGCCTCCCGATGCTCGGCCAGGCCGGAGATCTCGGCCGGTTCCAGCCCGAGCGTCTGCCGTTTCACCCGGCGGGCCAGCAGCAGCGACCCGGCCACGCCGAGCGCCAGCCCGAGCGTGAGGTAGACCAGCAGGCCCGGTGTCGCGTTCGCGAGCTGCCCGGCCGGGGTCGGATAGGTCAGCCCGACCGCCACGAACCCGTCGACGCGGCCGTCCTGCTCCGCCAGGATCGGCACGTGCGCGACCAGCCGGCGGGCACCGTCGTCGATCACACCGACCCAGGAGCGGCCCTGGAGGACGTCGCTGTCGCCGAGCGCGGCCGGGCGGCTCGCGTCCGGGCCGGTGAGCAGGCTACCGGCGGCGTCGCCGATCACCACGTAGGTCGCGCCGGAGACCGCGCGGGCGTTCTCCGCGCGGGCCGCGAGCGAGTCGTGCCAGATCGGATCGTGCAGGCCGGCGCGGACCGTGCTCTCCGCGGCCAGGTTCTCCGCGATCGAGCGCAGCCGACTGCCCTGGTCGGTGCGGAACGCCGCGTCGGCCTCCGCGAGCGACACCGCGCCCACGGCGACGACGACGGCCAGCACCACGCCGAGCTGGAACAGCAGCAGCTGCCCGGCGAGGGAGAACCTGCGACGCATGGCGACAGCGTGCCACGAGCGGGCACCTCGGCGCGATTGTGGTCCTTTTGGTCCCGTGCACGGGGTTGCGCGGGCCGTACCAGCGGCCTTTATTGGGTTCATGAATCTCCGGCGGCTGGCGACGTGCGCCGCGGCGCTGCTCTCCGCCGCCGCGCTCCTCACCGTGGGTGATCTCCCGGCGTCACCGTTGGATCTGCGGATCATGGTGCCCAATGCACCGGGCAGCGGGTACGACGTGACCGCGCGGACCGCGGCCACCGCGCTGGAGGACGCCGGTCTGGTCGGCCGTGTCGAGGTGTTCAACCTGCCCGGCGGCGGTGCCGCGGTCGGCGCGCGGCGCATGGTCTACGAGCGGGGCACCGGGGGCCTGCTGATGCTGATGGGCCTGGGCGTGGCCGGCACCGCGTCCGGTTCGCTGCGGCAGACCACGCCGGTCGCGCGGCTGATCCAGGAGCCGAGCATGGTCGTGGTGACGCCGGATTCGCCGTACCGCACGCTCGCCGAGCTGGTCGACGCGTGGCGGGCCGATCCGGGCGCGGTGCCGGTCGGCGGCGGGTCGCTGCCGGGCGGCCCGGACCATCTCGCGCCGATGCTGCTGGCCCGCGCGGTCGGGATCGCGCCGCCGCGGGTGCGGTACCTCCGCTACGACGGCGGCGGCGACCTGCTGGCCGCGATCCTCGGCAAGCGCGTCGCGTTCGGCGTCTCCGGCGTCGGGGAGTACGCCGACCAGGTCCGGTCCGGGCAGCTGCGGGTGCTGGCCGTCACCGGCGCGGTCCGGGTGACGGGCGTGGCCGCGCCGACGCTGCGCGAGGCCGGCGTGGATCTGGAGTTCACGAACTGGCGCGGCGTGGTGGCACCATCCGGGCTGTCCGAGGCCGATTCGCGCCGGCTGCACGACGTGATCGCGCGGATGGTGCGCTCGCCGCAGTGGCAGGAGGCGGTCCGGCGCAACGGCTGGATCGACGCGTACCTCGGCGGCGACGACTTCGACACGTTCCTCGCCGCCGAGATGACCCGTCTGGACGCGGTGCTGACCGACCTGGAGCTGCCCGCGTCCGGTGGTTAGAGCGTCAGGACGACGGTGGAGATGCTGCGGGCCGGAACGGTCACGGTGGCCTGGGAGCCGCTGACGGTGGCGGTCTGCGCGGCCGCGTTCGCGGTCCGGGAGGTCACGTAGTGCTCGGCCTTCGTGATGGCCTGCGGCGCCTGGAGCACGGCGTTCGTCACCGTGCTCGACGACCGGTTGAGCACCACCAGCGTGACCTTTCCGTCCCCGCGGTACGCGGTCACCTCCAGCGGTGACGCCTTGCTGCTCTTCGTGAGCGCGATCCGCTGGTAGCCGGGGCGAACGTACTTGGCGTACTGGGAGAACGCGTAGCCGCGCTTGAGCGGGGCGCCGGCCGTGGTGCCGTAGGCAGCCTCGCCGTCGCCGATGAACGAGTAGAAGCGCTTGCCGTACCACCAGATGTAGGCGGACCAGTTCGCCTCCATCGACCGGTGCACCGTGCGCATGACGTCGTCCAGGGTCTCGTCCCAGATCGCCTGGTTGGCGGGGTCGCCCCAGATGTTCGCGCCGCTGCCGTCGGCCTCGTGGTGGTTCCACTCGGTCATCCACACCGGTTTGCCGTACTGCTCGGCCAGCGGGTACCGGGTCAGCCGGCCGGCGTCCTCGGTGCCGTACAGGTGGCCGCCGACGTACCCGATGTTGTTGCGGGCGGTGCTGTCGTTGAGCGTCGGGTCGGTGTAGCCGTAGTTCAGGTTCACCGCCTCGGCCACCATCAGCCGGGTGTTCTGCACCTTGGCGCCCTGGTCGCGGACGAAATCGCGCAGTTCGGTGCCGCTCCAGTCCATGGAGTCGTAGGCGGGGTGCCAGTCCGGCTCGTTCTGCACCGAGGTGACGTCGATGGCCACGCCCTGATTGCGCATGTACTGCACGAAGCCGTTGAGGTGGCCGGCGTAGTCGTCGTAGTAGTCGGTCCTCAGCTTGCCGCCGTTGATCCGGCTGTTGTTCGTCTTCCACTCCGCCGGGGCGGTCCACGGTGAGGCCAGGATCTTGACGCCGGAGCCGTACGACTTGGCGGTCTTGAGCGCGTTCACCTGTACCGGCCACTCGCCGGAGACCGGGGAGACGCCGGTGCGCACGATCGACAGGCCGAACTGGTTCGCACCCATCCCGACCAGGGTCTGCGTCTCGGCCGTCGACCAGGCGCTGCCCCAGATCGACACCGCGGCCCCGAAGCCGTCGACGGTCTGGTAGCCGGTGCCCGTGTTCACGGTGAGGTCGGCGGTGGCGCTGCCGGGCGGTGGTGACGTGGTGCTCGTACCCCCGGTGCAGGCGGTGCCGTTGACCGCGAAGGCGGCCGCGGCACCGGCCGGGAGCGTGACGGCGACCCCGGCCGCCACGGCGAGCACGGTCGCGGACGCCAGCACGGTTCTGTTTCTCGGACTGCGCATCGATTGCCTCCCGCTCTTTCCCGGCAGGCTACGGGAGCGCTCCCAAATCGCTCAATACATGGATTGCTATGAATTTATTCAGCGCCGTGGGGTGCGCCTCGGCCAGCAGGCGCTTCTCCCGCCGTAACAGATTTCCGGACGGCAGTTCTTGCGCGTCGCGCGAACCTCGAATCTCACTCTACGAGCGTTGAGCGAGTGGTGTACCGTTCCGCTCAACGGTTGTTGAGCAGAAACATGATGGGGGGACACACCGATGACTACGCAGCGACGTGGTGCGCCGGTGCGCACGGTCGTGCTCGGTGGTGGCGGCACCGTCGGCGTCGCCTGGCAGACCGGGCTGCTGACCGGGCTGCGCGATGCCGGCGTCACGCTGACCGGAGCCTCGGCGATCGTGGGCACCTCCGCGGGCGCGCTGGTCGCCGCGCTGCTGGCCGGCGGCCGTGACGTGACCGACGCGCTCGCGATCCTCGCGGAGGCCGGGCGGAGGCTCGGCGCGGAGAGCCTGCGGTCGGGGTCGGCGAGCTTCGTCGACGCGTCACGGCAGGCCGCCGTCGCGGCCGACCCGCAGCAGGCGCTCCGGGCGATCGGCGCGACGGCGCGGCAGGCGCGGACCGTGCTCAGCGAGGACGAATATCTCGGGCTGCTCGGCACGCTCGACGGTCTTGCCTGGCCGGTCGGGTTCCGATGCACCGCGATCAACGCCGGCACGGGCGAGCTGGTCGTGTGGGACGAGAGGTCCGGGGTACCGCTGCGGCACGCGGTCGCGGCCAGCTGCGTCATCCCGATGCTGTTTCCCACGGTCACGATCGGCGGGGCCGCCTACCTGGACGGCGGCATCCTCAGCCACCTGAACGCCACGGCGGCCCCGCCGAGCGATGTGGTCGTGGTGCTGTCCTGCCTGCCCATCGGCGAGCCCGGCGGCCCGGTCGACCACGACCGGTCCGCGGCGGCGATCCGATCGAATGCCGAGGTGGCCCGGCTGCGCGGCATCACCCGGCTGGTTGCGGTGGAGCCCGACTTCAGCGGCCTGGAGGCACCGGTGAAGATGATGGACCCGCGGATCGCCGACCAGGCTTTCCACCTCGGCCGGAGCCAGGCGGCACGCGAGGCACCGGCGATCCGGGCCGCGTGGGACAGCTGAGCGGCCTGGGGGCGCCGGCCCTCGCCGATCATCCTCAGCGGACTGTCAGGCTTCCGGTCGCATGATGCCGCCATGATTCCGTCGATGCGACACGTCGCGGCCCTGCTGGCCGCCGTGACCGTTATGGCCGTGCCCGCACCGGCCTCCGCCGAGGCCGCCACCCTCGTCCTGCCGGCGCCGACCGGCCCCTTCCCGGTAGGCCGCGAGGATCTCCATCTGGTCGACGCCGGCCGGACCGATCCCTGGGTCCCGGACGGGCCGCGCGAACTCATGGTCTCCGTCTGGTACCCGGCCGCGGCCCGGCACGGCGCGCGGGTCACCTACGCCTCCGCGACCGAATCGGCCCGGTTCATCAACCTGTTCGAGGTCGACGGTGCCGCACCGGACGCGCTGACCCGTGTCCGGGCGCACGCGCGGGCCGGCGCACCACCGCTGCGGACCGCCGGGCGCCTGCCGCTGGTCCTGCTCTCCCCCGGCTTCGGCACACCCCGCTGGCTGCAGACCTCACTTGCCGAGGATCTTGCCGGCCAGGGGTACGTGGTGGCCGGCGTCGACCACAACTACGAGGCGGCCGCGATCACGTTCCCGGACGGCCACGTCACCGAGTGCGTCCTCTGTGCCCGCGAGGACAAGGACTGGTCCGCGATCGTCGCGAACCGGGCCGCCGACCTCTCGTTCGTGCTGGACCGGCTGCTCGCGACGCCGGGCCGGTGGCCGATCGACCCGCACCGGATCGGCGCGGCCGGGCACTCGCTCGGCGGGGCGGCCGCCGCCGCGGTCATGCTCGACGACCCTCGGGTTGATGCCGGAATCAACATGGACGGTACGTTCCACCACGATCTCGCGCGCGACCTCGACCGGCCGTTCCTGATGTTCGGCGCGGCCGCGCACGGCGACCCGGCCGCGGACCCGTCCTGGCCCACCACCTGGTCACACCTGACCGGATGGCGGCGCTGGCTCGACGTACCCACGATGGTGCATTTCTCTTTCAGCGACGCCGCGGTCTTCGGCCCGCTGATCGGCGAGGAGGTCCAGCCCCTGGACGGCGCCCGGACCATCGAGATCATCCGCCGGTACGACCGCGCCTTCTTCGCCCACCACCTGCGCGGCACGCCGCAGCCGCTGCTGAACGGCCCGTCGCCCCGCTTCCCCGAGGTCGATTTCGTCACGCCCCCGGCCACCCGGTAGCCATCCGACGATTGCGCTGCGGCCGGACCTCATGTGGATCGCCACCGGCACCATCGGTCACCCATCCTGCTCGGTCGCCGCGCGGCAACAGCGACACGGCCGCCGCCGGTCCAGGCTCCGCCGGTGGCGGCACCGCCGTACCGTCGAGGCTGTCCGCCGCGCGATCGTTGCGCCCGCACGGCAGGCGGTCTCGCAGGCCGGGAGCGCGAGATGCACCGCATCAGCGGTCCGGCGCGCCCGGCAGCGGGCCGCGCTGCAGGCAGGGCGGGCCGGGAGGCAGGATGACGACCCACCGCACCACATCGAACGGCGCCGGCCCCGCCCGGGGAGCACCGGTCGACAATCACGATCTTCGATGCCACCCGCGTCCGACGTGACGCCGGCCCGGATCTACCGGGTCAGCACGGCCTCGCCGAGGGCGACGTGCGGGATGCTCTTCTGCGCGTTCGACTCGGCGTCGCGGCCGATGCAGCGGATCTTGAGTTGGATGACACCGGTCACGTCGATCTCGACCTTCTTCGCCGGGCCGAGGCCGGCGGTGTGCCGTCCCCCGATCTGGGTGCCGTTGTCGGCGAAGAAGGTCAGGTCGGCGGCCCGCCCGAAGGCCGTGGTCACGCCGTCATCGATGCCCAGCGCGAACGAGAAGGTCCGGTGCCCGGCGATCGGGTAGATGAACCAGCTGTCCTTGCCGTTGCAGGTCAGCTGCACACTCCGGTCGTACAGCACGTGGTCCATGGTCACCGGCTCGCGCAGGTAGCCTCCGTTGCGCTCGGCCGCCGCCAACTCATCCAGGTAGGTGACACCGTCCGGCCGTGGCGACGCAGAGTCGGTCGGGCTCGGATCCGGCGTCGCCGAGCCGGACGGGCTCAGGTCCGGCGTCGCCGGGCCGGACGGGCCCGGACCGGCGGAACGCGAGACGTCCGACGAGGGCGACGGCGTCCTCGGAACGGCCGCAGACGTGATCTCCGGTGTGGACGACACGGCACGGCCGCCGAAGACGTCGTTGGTCAGCGACAGGAAGGCCACGAGCACGCCGATGACTGCGACCAGCAGGCTTGCCACCGCGACCTTCAGATTGTCCTTCAGCCACTCGAACCGCGACACCGGATGTCCCCTCCCGCGCTGCGAAACCGTTGTCGGCAAGCGTGTCGCAGCGGGGAGCCGGAAGGAATGGACCGAGTCGTCCGGCCGCCGGGTTGCCAAGCCGGGCAGACACGGCCGTTCAGCGCTCCCTCGCGGATGGACGGTGGGATCACCTCGCTGATCAGAGCAGCGTCTGCAGCACGCCCCCGTCCACACGTACCGCGGCGCTGTTGATCGCGGACGCGGCCGGGCTGGCCAGGAACGTGACCATGGTGGCGATCTCGGCCGGCTCGATGAAGCGTTCCAGCAGGGACGTCCGGTTGGCGCCGATGATCGCCGCCTTCATCTGCTCCTCGGGCAGGGACTGTGCGTCGGCGATCGCCCGGACCGTGTCCGCGACGCCGTCGGAGTAGGTGGGGCCGCCCAGCACCGAGTTGACGGTCACGGCCGTGCCCTTCGTGAGCTTCGCCAGGCCGTTGCCGACCGAGAGCATCGCCGTCTTCGACGTCCCGTAGTGCATCATGTCGGCCGGGATGTTGACGCCGGACTCAGTGCTCACGAACACGATCCGGCCCCAGCCCCGGGCGAGCATCGCGGGCAGCAGGCGCCGGGAGAGGCGTACCCCGCTGAGCACGTTCACCTCGAAGTAGAGCCGCCAGTCCTCGTCGGGGATCTGCGCGAACGGCTTGAGCTCGAACAGCCCGACGTTGTTGACGAGGATGTCGACGTCCGGGAGCTCGTCGCACAGCCGGTCGACGTCCTCGGTGACCGAAAAATCCGCGGCCAGACCGGTGATGGACACACCGGGTATTTCCCGTCGCAGTGCCGCGACGCTCGCCGCCAGCCGGTCCGGGTCGCGGCCGTTGAGGATCACGTCGACCCCCTCCGCGGCCAGGGCACGGGCGATCGCGTAGCCGATGCCCCGGCTGGAGCCGCTGATCATCGCGGTCTTGCCACGCAGTTGCAGGTCCATGGTTGTGCTTCTCCTTCGGGCCGGCACCGTCCGTCCGACGGCGTCCCCACCGGAAGGGTGCCGACCGCGAATGAGTAGCCGATCAGCGCTCGATGAGCAGCGCCGCCGGCAGCGACTCGTTCAGCCACGCCTCGGACTCGTCCAGCGACCAGCCGAGCTCGTCCGTCCGCAGGAAGTAGGCCGTGTTGGACAGGTGGAGCCACAGCAGATCGGTGGCGCGCGCCTCGTCGACGCCGTCGCGCAGCGCCCCCATGCCGGCCAGTCGTGCCGCGGTGAGGCGCAGCGCGCCGCGCAGCCCCTCGTGCGCTATCTCCTGACTCTGCCGGACCGCGGGATCCTGGATCGCGGCCGCCGCGACCTGGCTCATCAGGGCGGACCACTCCCCGAACCGTTCGCGGGTGGCGTGCACGAGGAAACGCAGCAGCTCATCGGGGTCCGTGATCGAGGTGAGCCGGGCGAGCACGGCCGCGTTGCCGTCGGTGGTGACCCCCTGTTCGAGCAGCGCGCGCAGCAGGCCGCTCTTGCCGCCGCCCGCCGCGTGCACCCACGCCACGGAGACGCGGGCGGTGCTCGCGATGTCGCCCACGGTGGTCTGGAAGTAGCCCTTCCGGGTGAACAGCTCCCGGGCCGCGTCGAGGATCGTCTGCCGCGTCAGCTCCGCGTTCTCCGCCCGGCGGCTCTTGGCTTCCACCGGATCATCGTAGTCATTACCGTTCACTAGACCGCACTCTAGTTTGTGTACTACGGTCCAGTCGCACTGATAGCCGATCTGAGGAGTTCGTCCGTGCGCATCCTGTTCACCGCGGTCCCGGCCACCGGCCACGTGCTGCCGCTCATCCCGCTGGCCCGCGCCGCACGCGCCGCCGGCCACGAGATCGCCCTGCAGACACACCCGTCCATGGGCGTCGCGGCGCCGTCGATACCACCGCTCGCGGCCGGCCCGAGCATGGAGGACACGCTCGCCGACGTGCTGCGCCGCACCGGCGGCAACCCGATGGCCGACATGCCGGCCTTCGCGGTCGAGTTCTTCGTCGAGACCCGGCTGACCGTGGGCGCACGGGACGCCCTGGCCACGGCCCGCGAGTTCGGCCCCGACCTGGTCATCGCCGAGATGTCCGACTACCTGGGCCAGTTCGCGGCGGCCGCGCTCGGCGTGCCGTGGGCCGCCCACGGCGCCACGCTGCCGCTCGCCGAGCCGCTGGCGGTCCAGTTCGGAGCGCGCGCGGCCGCGACCTACGCATCGCACGGTGTCACCCCGACCGCCGCCTTCGCGTACATCGACCCCTGGCCCGACCAGCTGCTGCGGCCCACCGACCTGTACCCGGCCCCGCGCGTCCCGGTGCGCCCGGAACCCCACGCGGGAGAGGGCCCGGCCTGGCAGCGTCCCGCGTTCCCCGGACGCGAGGACCGGCCGACGGTCCTGCTCACGCTGGGCACGGTCGTCGATGATCCGCCGGCGTTGACGTCCGCCCTCGACGCCGTCACGACACTCGATGTGAACGTGCTCGTGGCGCCGCACTCGGACATCGATCCGAGCCGGTTCGACCCCGGCCAGGTCCAGGTCGCCGGATTCGTCCCGATGCGCGACCTGCTCCGCGGCGCCGACCTCGTCGTGTCCGCGGCGGGGGCCGGCACCGTGCTGTCCACGCTCAGCGCCGGGCTGCCGATGGTGCTGCTCCCGCTCGGCCTGGACAAACCCGTCAATGCCGAACGTGCCCGCGCCACCGGCGCCGCCCTGGTCGTTCAGGACCCGGCGGAGATCGGCGCGGCCGTCGCGAAGATCCTGCAGGATGACGCTTTCGGCACCGCGGCCCGCACGACGGCCGCCGACATCAACAGGATCGACTCCCCCGCGGACGTCCTTGTCAAGGCCATCGAACGGGCGGGCGCCCGATCGTGACCGTCCGCGGCCGACATGACCGATCAGGCGGATCAGGCGGCGTTCATCGCAGAGCGCAAAGGTCAAGATCAAATTCTTGATCTTCCCGCTTCCAGCGTGGTTGCGGTCCGTTTGCTCCCGCGGGCAAACCTCGCCGTACGCCAAGACTCCGCTGGCGCTCCGCTTGCCTCCCGGCATCGGAGCCGGTTCCGCCGTGGTCAAGAAAGAGCACGCGGCCCCCGCCGTACTCACGCCGATCGCGGCGCGTTCCGTGCCACGCGGAGCACCTTCCATGATCGAAGCGTCCCTCATGCTGCCAGGGAGGCCTCGATTGCGGAGGGCCGCCCCGGAGCGGTGCGCGGGTGGGCACCGGTTTGAGCCGGTGTGGCGTGGGACCGGAAGGGAGGTGCGCCAGCGACGACCGGTGCGCGATGCCACTTACCGAGTTTCGGCATCAAGACCTAGACTCACCGCGATCGACGGGCCGCGATCGACGGGCCGCGATCGACGGGCCCGTTTCGGGCACGGAGTGCCCGGTTGGTCGCGGGGTCGGGACCTCGACGCCGACGGCTCAGTAAGTGGCATTGGGCCGGCGCGGCAGGAGCGCGCGGGTCACCACCACCGACAAAGCAGAGAACCCGCTTCCCGGGTTTGATCTTCGCAACTTCCGGGTCATGACGTGGCATTGCCGGGCCGGAGTCTGTCCCCGCCGGGATCCGGGGGCGGCGAGACGCGGGGATCCGGGGCGGGTCAGAAGATGTGGCCGTTGCGGCGGGCCTCGCGCAGGTAGAGGTCGCGGGCGGCGTTGACGTCGACGGAATCCGGGCGGTCCAGGGCGGGGGCGGCGTTCGGTGCCTGGAGGAGTGCGGCGAGGCGGGCGCGCAGGAACTTCGGCGAGAAGGGTTTGATCAGGTAGTCGTCGGCGCCGGCGGCGTAGCCTGCGGACACGTCGTCGGGGGCGACGGCGGCGGAGACGATCACGACGCGCACGGTGTCCAGGTGGGGCTCCTGGCGCACCCAGCGGCACAGCTCCAGGCCGGTCATCGCGGGCATGCGCACGTCGGTGATCAGCGCGCGCGGCGTGGTCTGCTCCAGGCGCCGCACGGCGGTGAAGCCGTCGCGCACGCACTCCACCCGGTAGCCGGCGCCCTCGACCGACATGGCCAGCAGGTCGCGCAGGTCGGCGTCGTCCTCGGCGATGATCACCAGGTCGCTGTCCATCGGGGGCACCTCTTCTCTCTCGACCCTGTTCAGAATGCCGCATCGCCCGGCTGCGCACGGGTGCCTGCCGGTTGCGGTTCGGTGAGCGCGGGTCGGCACGATCAAGACATTGACAAACATCAGTTTATGGGTTAGAAACGTGAGAGCGCTCTCAGACCTCCGGAGGCACTCATGAAGAGAGCCCGGACACTCGCCGGACTCGCCACCCTGGCCGGCACGGTCGCGATCACGGCGGACGCGCGGGGCAGCGTGAGCGGCCCGGTGCCGGTGCGCCTGGACAGCCCCACCGGCACGCCGATCGGCAGTTTCGCGATCGGCGACACCGGTGGCTGGAGCAGCTTCCGCGAGGTGCCGGGCACCGTCAGCGCGGTCGCCGGCACGCACACCGTCTGTCTGACCTTCTCCAGCGGCCGGCCCGCCGACTTCGTCAACGTCGACTGGTTCGTGTTCCGCCGCTAGCCCCGGCGCGGATGGCCCCGCGCCGGGACTACGCGAGCGAAAACTACGCGGAGAGGATCGGTGTCAGCGCGGACACCGCGATGTTCCGCCCGGTCAGCAGCAGCACGACCGGCCCGTCCAGCGTCAGCGCGCCGGCCAGCAGCGCGGCCAGCCCGACCGCGCCCGCGCCCTCGACGATCAGGCCACAGCGGGTGGCGAGGAGTCGTACCGCCTCGGCGATGTGTTCCTCGCCCACCGCGGCGAACTCGACGCCGTGCGCGGCGGCCAGCCCCGGCGTGATCGAGCCGGGCTCCAGGTTCCCGGCCAGGCCGTCCGCGAGCGTGGGCCCGACCTCGACCTCGGTGATCGTGCCGGACCCGGCCGCGGCGGAGACCGCCCGGGACGCGGCGGACTCGACGCCGACCACGCGGATCCGCGCGGCAGCGGACGACCAGGGTGAGGCGGCCGCGCGGGTCGGCCCGTGCGCGGCCAGGACCGTGCCGGCGAGCAGTCCGCCGCCGCCGACCGGCACGACCGCGGTGAACCCGCCGTGCAGCTGGTCCCGGACCTCGCCGAGGCAGGTGGCCTGGCCGGCGATCACGTATGGGTCGTTGTAGGCGGAGATGAACTCCGCGCCCGAGGTGGCCGCGACGCCGAGCGCGTGCGCCTCCGCCTCGTCGTAGGAGGAGCCGTGCAGCACCGGCTCGACGCCGAGCCGGCGCAGGCCCTCGACCTTGGCCGGGGACGCGTTCGCGGGCACCACGATCGTGCACGGCACGCCGAGCCGGGTGGCCGCGTAGGCGACGCCGAGCCCGTGGTTGCCCGCGGACGCGGTGATCACGCCGGCCTCGGACCCGCCGAGCGCGGCGACGGCCGCGAGCGCGCCCCGGACCTTGAACGAGCCGGTGGGCTGCATGGTCTCGAGCTTGGCGTGCACGTCCGCGCCCACGATGCCGTCGAGCGGGAGCCGGACCAGCGGTGTCGGGGCCAGCTCAGCCGCGACGACGTGACGGGCGTGGTCCAGGTCCGCCGCGGTGGGCGGTTCGACCGTCCGGAGCGTGCTCTCCACGTCGGTCATGGCGACCACCTTTCCCAGGGGGTGACGGTGGCCACCGTAACAGGCTCATGATCACCGGGCCTCCCCGGAGGCGCGGCGGCGGGCGCGGTCGAGGAGGTCGTCCAGTTCGGGCAGCAGCGGGACCGGCGGGTTGAGCACGCTCATCCAGCCCTGCACCGCGTACGCCGGGTGCGGCATGATCACGCCGATCCGCGCGAAGTCGACCGTGCCGAAGTGGTCGGCCGCCTCCGCCGGCGGGTAGCCGAACCGCCGGGTGAACTCCGCGCGCCCGAGCGCAATGTTGAGCCGGAACACGCCGGGCCGGCCGAGCCGGGACTTCTCGTCGAACTCGGGCGTGTCGTGCGCGACGATCGTGGCGAACGGCATGCGGTGCGAGACGCCGGCGAAGTAGAACCGGTCGCCGTGGCTGCCGGGCGGCGCGCCCGCGGCCTCGTCCGCCACGAACTCGGTGACGCCCGGGATGTTGCGGATCCGTTCGGCGACCTCGGGTTCGGTCGGCCCGTCGAAGCCGACGGCCGCGAGGTGCCAGATCGCGTCCGCGTCCGCGACCAGGTCCGCGTCCAGCGGCGAGTAGCCGTGCTGGCCGTCCGTGCGCGCCTGACCGGCCGGCGGCGTCGAAGAAAGCCCCGCGGAGAGGCCCGCCTCGAACGTGCCCTCCGCCGGCGCCTCCAGACCGAGCGTCGCGCTCGCGCCCAGACTGCCCGCCACGAACACGTAGGCGTCCCCGAACACCGGCGCGACGAGCCGCCCGGCCGGGCTCCACCGCAGGTCGAGGTCCCCCTGCCCCCAGTCGGCCGCGTTCCAGGACGCGGTGTGCCGCTGCAGGTGCCCGTTGTGGGCGTGCAGCAGCGTCGGCCCGCGCCCTCGCTCGTACCGCCGGATGTCGATCAGGTTCTCCGCCATCCACGCGTCGCGGATGCCGAGCAGGCGGGTGACGCGCAGCCCGAGCGCGATCGGCATCGCGGCCTGCGCGTGGTAGCGCAGCAGCCAGAGCGCGGTCTCCGCGTGCACGGCCTGTTCCGGCAGGTCGGCGACCCGCAGCGCGGTGAGCAGGTCGTCGGCCACGGCGCGCAGCGCGACCGCGTCCGCCCCCGCGCCCGGGGACGTCGCCGGGTCCATCACCGCCTCGGAGCCGGACCAGCGGGCGTCGTCGCCGATCCACTCCACGATCTGGTCGCGGCTCACGGAGATGCGGTCACCGACCAGATCAAAGGCTTCGAGGAGGTACGGCCCGGGGCTCGGCGCCGAGGCCACCTCGAGCGGCGCGTCGAACCCGTGGAACGCGATCCGCTCCCCCGGCTCGACCGCGGCGTTGCGCGCGCGCAGCCACTCGACCAGTTCCCGGTTGCCGGCGTGGGCACCCCAGCCGTGGCTGAACCCCTCGGCCAGGACCGCGTCGAGGTCGTCGTCGGCGTGCAGGCGCACGAACGCGTCGACGCGCCGGGCCCGGAACCGGTCGGTCTCCAGCGCGACCGAGCGGAAGCCGCGCCCGGCGAGCGCGGCCAGCAGGTCGTTGCGGTAGGTCAGGGTCGCGGGTTCGGCGTGCGTGGGCTCGCCCACGGCGAGCACCTCCGGCGTGACCGGCCGGGCGTCGAGCAGGGCGAACAAGGGCGAGAATTCGGAGGTCATAGACCTCTACCGTATCGTTGAATCTCCTGTTGAGGCTTGAAGCCTCACGACCTGGGGAGCATGGTGCCGAAGTCTCAACGCCCCGCCGACCTGGCCCGAGAGCACGGGCTGTCCGCGCAGGCGGTGCGCAACTACGAGAGCCTCGGCGTGCTGCCGGCCGCGGAGCGGACCGCGAGCGGCTACCGGGTCTACACGCCGGGGCACGCGGCGGCGCTGCGCGCGTATCTGGCACTGATCCCGGCGTTCGGTCACGGGCCGGCCCGCGACATCATGCGCGCGATCGTCGCGGGCGACCTGGACACAGCGTTGCGCACCGTCGACGAGGGCCACACGCTGCTGCTCCGGGACCGAGAGACGCTGGACCAGGTGGAGATCGCCATCGCCATTCTGGGCGAGATAAAGCCAGAAAAGCGGATAAATCTGCAAATCGGGGAGCTGGCGCACCGGCTGCAGGTCACGCCGGCCACACTGCGCACGTGGGAGCGCGCCGGCATCCTCACCCCGCGCAGGGACCGTGCCGGCCAGCGCGTCTACGACGAGGACGACATCCGCGACGCCCAGCTCGCCCACCTGCTGCGCCGCGGCGGCTACCGCCTGGAGCACATCGCCACCGTCACCGCCCAGGTCCGCGCGGCCGGCGGCGCCGGGCTCCTGGCAGCATCGCTGGCGGACTGGCGGGAACGACTGACCGCGCGCGGCCGGGCCATGCTGACCGCGGCCGCGCGCCTGGACGACTACCTCAGTCGACCACCGCTGGTGCCGTCTCCGCGGCGACCTTGAGCGCGGCCGCGGCCGACGAGTACGGGTTGTAGACGTAACTGCGCGACAGCGTCCCCGGAATCGTCCAGTACTCCGCGGACAGCTTCGCCGGGTCGGTCGCGATCTCGCCGCGGCCCGGCACGTCGTTGCCGTCGTCCCAGCCCCACGGCGCGTTCGCCGAGTTCGTCCCGCAGCTGAAGGTGCCGGTGCCGCAGCCGCCGGACGTGTCCCCCGCGAACGTGCCCAGGCTCGCGAACAGGCTGGTGTTGTTGCGCTGCGCCCACAGCCCGCCGCCCGCGAAGACGTCGATCAGCTGGTACCGCACGTCCCGGTCGTCCGGCCCGCTCGGCGCCTCGCCGGAGGTGGCCGGGTAGTACGTCACGCCGTCGCCCTCGATCTGGTACTGCGGCCACGCCTTGAGCCCGTGCCCCTTGGCCTCCTGCGCGGTGACCGGGTGCTGGAACGCGTCGTGCGGCGAGGAGGCCAGCGTCAGCGTGCCGTCGCTGGACTCCCGGCCGCCGGTCCAGGTGCTGCCGGACGGCAGGTACGAGTAGAAGTCGCTGTGCGCCACCGTCACCGCGGACCGCAGCACGCCGTAGTCCGTGCCGTTCTTCTCCACCGCGAGCAGCACACCCTCACCGTCGTTCTCGTGCTCGGTCTCGAAGAACGGGTGGTCCACCCAGTCGCGCGGGTGGAAGAACAGATAGGTGATGAACCAGTGCGAGCTGGTCTCGGTCACCGAGTAGTAGGCCGCGGCCGTCATGTCGCCGGTGCCCGTGTTGTCCCAGTTGTTGCGCCCGTTGAGGTCGCCGTCGAAGTCGGCCCGGGTGATGTAGTCGGACTTGCCGCCGAGCGCATGATCGCCGGTCTGGTCGACGTCCTGGTGGTGGATGGGAGCCCAGCGCAGCGCCAGCTCGGCGCGGCTCGGTGCGGCGGAGGCCGGGGCGTCGATCGCGAGCACCGCGATCCCGGTGGTGATCAGTGCGGTGGCGAGAGCCTTCCTAGCATTCATGTCGGGGAATATAGATGATCCGGATCGTCACTGGAATGTCCTGGAAACGAACGATCGGTACGCCCGCGGCGTCGACCCGGTGACGCGCTTGAACGCCACGCTGAGCGCGCTCTCCGAGCCGTAGCCGACGTCCCGCGCGATCGCCGCCACGGTGTCGCCACGCCGCAACCGGTCCGCGGCCAGCTCGATCCGCCAGCCGGTCAGGTAGTCCAGCGGCCCGCGCCCGACCGCGTCCTTGAACCGGGCCGCCAGCGTGGACCGGGACACCGCGGCCGTGCGGGCCAGTTCCGCGACCGTCCACGGGTGTGCCGGGCGGGCGTGCAGCGCACGCAGCGCGGGCGCGACGACCGGGTCGGCCAGCCCGCCCAGCCAGCCGGTCCGCGCCGGGAAGCCGCGCAGCACCCGGATGAGCAGCACCAGCGCCAGGTGCTCCGCGACCAGCCCGGATCCGACGCGCCCGGCCCGCAGCTCCGCGTCGATCTCGCCGATCGCCCAGGCGGCGGTGGCGGCCTCGGGCGTGTGCGCGGGCACGTGGATCACCGGCGGCAGCGCGTCCAGCAGCAACTCCCGGGCCCGTTCGCCCAGCTCGAACCGCCCGCCGATCATCACGACGTCGCCACCCGGGGAAAGCTCATCGCCCGGGGAAAGCTCATCGCCCGCGGAACGCACGCCGTCTGCGGGAGACCCGGCCCGCGCGAAGCCGCCCTCGGTCTCGGCGAACACCAGCGAGGCAGGCAACGGCGGCACGCCCGGCGCGCTGGCCAGTACGAACGGGACCGGATGGGTGATCAGGAAGCAGTCGCCGGCCGCGAGCGGGATGGCCTCGCCGCCGCTGATCAGCACGCAGGTGCCGTGGCGGACCGCGTTGAACTTCAGGTCGTGCGGCGCGTCGAAGGACACCGCCCAGTCGCCGCCCGCGATCAGGCCCGGCGAGAGGCGGCCGGTCGCGCCGAGCAGTCCGAGCACGTCTTCGAGCGGGTCCACCGCGCCTCCCTGGACGCTTGCTAAAGAAAGAGCGACATTCAACCATTCAGGGTACGACGTGCGCTCCGTACCGTCGAGGCCATGAGAACAACGGCAGAAGACGTGGTCCGCGGGCTCGACCTGACCGGACGGCGCATCGTCATCACCGGCGGCGGCTCCGGGCTCGGCGCGGAGACCGCGCGCGTACTGGCGGGCGCGGGCGCGGAGGTGACGGTCGGCGCCCGTACCCCCGTGGCGGGTTTTCGCTCCGTGCCCTTGGACCTGGCGGATCTCGACTCGGTGCGCGCGTTCGCGGCGGCGTGGGACGGCCCGCTGGACGTGCTGATCGCGAACGCGGGCGTGATGGCGATCCCGTCCCGGCAGCTCAGCCGCGCGGGCTGGGAGATGCACCTGGCCGTCAACCACCTCGGCCACTTCGCGCTCGCGACCGCGCTGCACCCGGCGCTGCGCGCGTCCGGCGCGGGCCGTCTGGTGGTGCTCTCCTCCGGCGCGCACCGCGATCACCCGCTCGACCGGGAGGACCCGCAGTTCGCGCGGCGGCCCTACGACCGGTGGGCCGCCTACGGCGCGTCGAAGAGCGCGGACGTGCTGCTGGCCGTGGAGGCGGCGCGGCGGTGGGCCGGGGACGGGATCGTGGCGAACGCGGCGAACCCGGGCTGGGTCACCACCGGCCTGCAGCGGCACGTGGACGACGACACCATGCGGGCGATGGGCGCGATGGACGCGGACGGCGCCCTGATCCCGCAGCCGTACTCGCGCACGCTCGCCGAGGGCACGGCCGGCCCGGTGCTGCTCGCCGTCTCCCCGCTGGTCCACGGCGTGACCGGCCGCTACTTCGACGACACCGCGCCGTCGGACGCGGTCGCGGCGCACGCGACCGACCCGGACACGGCCGCCTGGCTCTGGGACTACGCGTCCGCCGCGATCAGCGGGTGATCTGGAACGCCCCCGATCACGGAGCGTGAGCTAGTCGAGCAGGCGGCGGATCTCCGCGGCCAGCGCGACCGACGCCTCGATCTCGACGCGGCGGCTGGAGACGCTCTCCACGTTGAAACCGAACGGCAGGCCCAGACGGCGGCAGAAACCGATGAGCTCGCGCGCGTTCGCCACGCACTGCTCGTACGACTCGGTCAGCGGGTCGTCGGTGTGCCGGAGCGTGTTCTCCAGCCAGCGCGGCACGTCCACGCCGAGCCACTGCAGGAACTCCAGCGTCTTCACGGACCCGCAGACCGACAGCGTCAGGATCACCGGCCGCGGTGCCACGCCGCGCTCCCGGCAGGCGTAGAAGTAGTCGGACAGCATGCTCTTGGTGGCGCCCACGTCGTAGACCACCTGGGAGATGAAGAACACGACGCCGCGCTCCTGCTTCTCCAGCATGCGCAGGTGCTCGTCACCACGCCGCGTGTACCGCTCGGTGATGCTCACCGCGCCGAGCGACAGGTCCGCGCGCACCTCGTGCCGCAGCGCGTGCGCCTGCCCGAGGTGGGTGTGCACCGGCTTGTCGCCGGACGACGCGCCGACGAACACGCCCAGCACCCGGTCCGTGTCGACCGCGCGCAGCCAGTCCGCCAGGTCGGCCTCCGGGTACTTGCCGACGCACCGGTAGACGATCACGGACCGGTCCCAGCCGGCCAGGTGCCGGTCGTGGAACGAGGCCGGGTCCATGGTCGGCAGGTACGGGAACGGGCGCTGCTCCGGGTTCCGGTCGCTCTCGTCGTCGATGTCGTAGAGGATCAGGCCGTCCACGTCGACCGCGGACAGCCGCTCCAGCGTGCGACCGGCGATCTCCTCGACCTGCTCCGGCGCGGCGGAGCGGCGCGGCGGCGTGATACCCACCAGCAGCGGCTCTCCGCCCGACTCGATCATCTGCCGGAGGGACGGCCTGGGTGTCTCGGACATAGCCGCAAACCCTACCCGGCCCGGTCTCAGTCGAGCGACGCCTCCGCCTCCTCGCGCGTGATGACGACGCTGCTCTCCTCCAGCGCGCTGTTGACCAGGATGCCGGCGCAGTCCGGGTCGCCCGCGGCCATCTCCAGCAGCACGGATCCGGGCACGCCGACCGTGAACACCTGGCCGAACCGGCGCGCGTAGATCGGCGGGTCCGCGAACGTGAGGATGCGCGGCCGTCCGTCGCCGGCTGTGGTGCGGCCCACGCCGAAGCCGGGGCGGGAGCGCCCGTTCTCGTCGACCGGGCCGGAGCCGACCGCGCCGACGATCGAGTTGCGGAAGACCGCGACGAACGCGGTCCAGTTCTCATCCGTCCGATTTCCGGCATACGCGGCCAACGCATCGGACAGCGGCGAATCGCTCATGACCGCGACTATAGGGCCTGCGGGCATATCAATATTTGGCTATGGTCGGGCACATGACGTCTGCGTGCGTACGCCCGTTTCTGGAGGTCGTTGTCCTGGACGCGGTGGCGGCGTCGCTGCGCGCCCGCGGCCAGCGGGTGGTCCGGTTCGACGCGTCCGGCTGGACCGAGGACGCGGACCTGCACCGGGAGCTCGCGGCCGCGCTGGACTTCCCGGACCACTACGGGGCGAACCTGGACGCGCTCCACGACTCGCTCGGCGATCTGGACCCCGGGGACGGGCTGGCGATCGCGTTCATCGGCTACGACGTGTTCGCCGCGCACCGGCCCCGCACGGCCCGGCTCGCCCTGGAGATCATCGAGGAGCACTGCGCGGCCGGCCGGAATCTCTCCTGCCTCGTGCAGCCGCCTATCGTCTGGGAGGAGTGACGCCGACGCGGCTCCACCAGAGCGACAGCCCGGCGCCGGAGATCACCAGCGCGGCGCCGGCCAGCAGGAACCAGAACGTGATCTCCACGTCCTCGGTGTGCAGGCCGATCTCCCGGGGCAGGTCGCCGAGCACGTCGGTGAGCTGCTCCGCGTCCTGCGCCTTGAAGTACTGCCCGCCGGTCAGGTCCGCGACCGCGGTCAGCGCCTCCTCGTCGATCTCCTGGATGCGCCGACCTCCGCCGTTGCCGAACCCGGGGTCGCGCCCGCCGGGCCCGCGCCGGCCGCTGAACGCGTCCGTGCCGATCTGGTCCGCGGTGCAGACCATCTGCGCCGGCTCCGTGGTGCCGAACCCGATGGTGAACACGCGCAACCGGCGCGCGGCCGCCTGCTCCGCGGCCGTGACCGGGTCGACGCCGGTGCTGTTCGCGCCGTCCGTGAGCACCACGATGGTGTCCGGCTCGAACGCGTTCGGGTCCGCGACGGGCGGATCGCCGAGGTCCACGCCGGTCGCGGCCACGTTCGGGTTGATCTCGGCTATCGCGTCGATCGCGGTCAGGATCGCCGCGCCGATCGCGGTGCCACGCGCGGTCTTCAGCGTGTCGATCGCGGCCAGCAGCGCCTCCTTGTCCTCGGTCGGCGCGACCAGCAGCCCGGAGATGCCGGAGAACGCGACCAGCCCGATCTTCGTGCCGTCGCGCGTCTCGCGGATGAAGCCGCGGGCTGCGTCCGCCGCGACCGCGAGCCGGTTCGGCGCGATGTCCGTGGTGCACATCGAGCCGGACACGTCGATGGCCAGCAGGATCGAGGTGTCGGTGGACGGCACCGCGACCGACGCCTGCGGCCGGGTCAGGCCGCCGGCCAGCGCGGCCAGCCCGGTCAGGAACAGGATCAGCGGCACCCGGCGGCGCCACGACGAGCGGCCGGGCAGCGCGGCCCGGATCAGCGCGACGCTGGAGACGCGCAGCGCGGCCCGTTTGCGGCGGCGGTTCATCCACCACCGGGCGAGCAGCAGCAGCGGCACGATCAGCAGCGCCAGCAACGCCCACGGCCAGCTCACGGACATCAGATGATCCTTCCGTGCCAGCGGGTGCTGAGCAGCGCGCCGGCCGCGAGCAGCAGCAGCGCGGCCCCGGCGAAGGCCGCGGTCAGCTCGACCGGCTCCTTCTTCGTGGTCAGCCGCAGGTCGATGTCGCCGGTGGTGTCCGCGAGCGCTCCCGCGTCCCCCGCGGCGTGGTAGGCACCACCGCTGGCCTGCGCGACGGCGCTGAGCAGCGTCTCGTCCAGCGCGGTGGAGAGCCGGTAGCCGTCCACCTCGACGGTGGCGCCCTCCGGCGTGCCGACGCCGACGGTCTGGATGCGCACGCCCGCGGCCGCGGCCACGGACGCGGCCGTCTCCACGTCGATGCCGCCGGTCTCCTCGCCGTCGGAGAAGACCACGATCGTCGCGGACGGCCAGTAGCCGAGGTCCGGTGGCGGTGCGCCGTCGTCCTCGGGCAGCGTGACCGGTTTGCCGGTGATCGCGCCGAGCGACACCATGATCGCCTGGCCGAGCGAGGTCCCGCCGCCGGCCCTGGCCCGGTTGATCGCGGCGACCGCGAGGTCGTGGTCGTCCGTCGGGACCTGGGTGGTGAGCGCCTGGTCGCCGAAGACGACCACGCCCACGTCGACCGTGTCCGGCTGCGCGCGCACGAACTCGCCGGCCGCGGCCTGGGCGGCGCCGAGCCGGGTCGGGCTCACGTCGTCCGCGGCCATGCTGTTGGAGATGTCGAACGCGAGGACGACGGTGCCGGAGACCCGCGGCACGGCCACCTCCGCCTCCGGGCGGGCCACGCCGACCAGCATGATCGGCAGCGCGGCCAGCAGCAGCGCCCAGGGCAGGTGGCGACGGACCGCGGCGGCCCGATCCCTCGGCGCCATGAAACCCACGGCCACGAGCACGCGGGTACGACGACGCTGCAGCCACACGTAGGCGGCGATCGCGGCCGCGGTCAGCACGACCGCGGCCGCGAGCACGGCCGGGTAGAGCACGGTCATCGGCGTACCCTCCCGGAGGCCCGGGTCATCGAGACCAGCGCGTCGAGCAGATCCTGGTCGGTGGTGATCCGGTGCGCGGCCACGCCGGCGCGGCGCATGGCCGTCTCCACGGCCAGCTCACGGCCGTCGACCTCCTCCGCGAGCCGGCGGCGCAGCAGCGGGTCGCTGGTGTCGACCAGCATCTGCTCGCCGGTCTCCGCGTCCTCGACCAGCACCACGCCGAGGTCGGGCAGCTCCAGCTCGGCCGGGTCGACCACGCGCACGACCACCACCTCGTGCCGGTGCGTGAGCATGGCCAGCGGCTTCTCCCAGCCGGGATCGCCGATGAAGTCGGAGACGACGAAGATCAGGCTGCGGCGCTTGCGCGTGGTGGCGGCGGCCAGGTGCAACATCCGCGCCAGATCGGTCGTGGACCGGTGCTGCGGGAACGGTTTCAGCAGGTCGGCCGCGATGCGCAGGATCTGGTCACGACCGCCGCGCGGCGGGATCACCCGCTGCGTGTCGTTGTCGAACAGGATCGCGCCGACCCGGTTGCCGCCCTGCGAGACGAGCCGGGCCAGGCTGACCGACAGCTCCGCCGCGACCGAGTCCTTGCCCTGCTCCCGCGGTCCGAACCGCATCGACGCGGACCGGTCCACGACCAGCCACGCGGTCAGCTCGCGGTCCTCGGTGTACTGGCGGACGTGCGGCTCGTCGAGCCGCGCCGTGACGTTCCAGTCGATGTGCCGGACGTCGTCCTCCGCGGTGTACGCGCGCAGGTCGGTGAAGTCGAGGCCGGTGCCGTGCCACACCGTGCGGTGGGCGCCCTGCAACCGCCCGTCGAGGCGGCGGCCGAGCCGCCACTCCAGACGCCGCAGCAACCGGTCCGGTGCGCTGGTCATGTCTTATCGCCCGCGTCCGGCCGGCTCCGGCACCGGCAGGTTGGCCAGCACCTTCTGCAGGATCAGGTCCGGCGTGACGTCGTCGGAGAGCGCCTCGTAGGAGAGCACCAGGCGGTGGCGGAGCACGTCCAGCGCCAGGTCGGTCAGGTCGCCGGGCACCACGTAGTCGCGGCCGCGCAGGAACGCGAGCGCGCGCCCGGCCAGCACCAGGCTGATCGAGGAGCGCGGGCTGGCGCCGTAGGTGACGTACCGCGCGAGATCGTCCAGGCCGATCCGGACCGGCTCGCGGGTGGCGTGCGCCAGGTTCACCGCGAACTCGATCAGCGACGGGTCGACGTAGACCCGGTCCGCCTGCTGCTGCAGCCCGACCAGCGTCTCCGGGTCGATGATCTTCTGGATGACCGCGGCCGGCGCGAGCGCGCGCTCGACGATCACGAACTCCTCGGTCACGCTCGGGTATCCGACCAGGACCTTCATCATGAAGCGGTCGGTCTGGGCCTCGGGCAGCGGATACGTACCCTCGTTCTCGATCGGGTTCTGGGTGGCCATCACCAGGAACGGGTTCGGCACCCGGTGCGTCTCGCGGCCGATGGTGACCTGCCGCTCCTGCATGACCTCCAGCAGCGCGGACTGCACCTTCGCGGGCGCGCGGTTGATCTCGTCGGCGAGCAGCAGGTTGGTGAAGACGGGCCCCAGCGACACCTGGAACTCGCCGGTCGGCTGGTGATAGACCCGAGTGCCGAGAATATCCGCGGGTACGAGGTCGGGCGTGAACTGCACCCGGTGGAACTCGCCGCCGATCGCCTCCGCGAGCGACTTCACGGCCAGCGTCTTGGCGAGCCCGGGGACGCCCTCGACGAGGATGTGGCCCCGGGCGAGCAGCGCCACGACGAGCCGTTCGAGCAGCGGATCCTGGCCCACGATGGTCTTCTTGACCTCGTAGAGCACCTGCTCGATCGGTCCGGCATCCGGCATGTTCGCTCCCTCAATCCGTTCCGTGTGGCGTTTTACAGTGGCGGGGCCTGGCCGGTGCCCTCGCCGGCGCCGAGCGCGGCGCCGATCGGGACCGCGAAGCCGATGCCGATGAACGTGCCCGCGTCGGTCGGGTTGGCGAGCGCGACCACGATGCCCACCACCTCCGCCCGGTCGTTGATCAGCGGCCCGCCCGAACTGCCCGGGTTGACGGCCGCGTCGAACTGGATGAGTCCCGGCAGATCCGGATCGTTCCCGCGATCGAGCGTGCGCCCGAGCCCGGACACGACGCCGCTGGTGGTGGTCGCGGTCAGACCGAGCGGGTTGCCGATCGCCACCACGGTGTCGCCCACGCCCGCGCCGCCGCCGAGCGTGGCCGGGACCAGCGTCTCCGGCAACGTCTCCGGCAGCAGCACCGCGATGTCGCTCGCCGGGTCGGACTGCGCGACCGTGGCACCGGACTCCGTGCCGTCCGCGTAGGTGACCGTGATGGTGCGCGCGCCGTCGATCACGTGGTTCGCGGTGAGGACGGTGCCGTCCGCGTTCGCCAGCACGCCGGTGCCGGTGGACTCGCCCGCGCCCTCGGCCGTTATCCGGACCACGGACGGCAGCACGGCCTCGTAGATCGCCGGGACGGTGAGCGGCCCCTCGGACTCGCTCGGGCTCGGCGCGGGCGCGGCCGCCGGCGCGGTCCCGCCGCCGTCCTGCCGGAACACGACCAGGCCGGTGATGGCCAGCGCCCAGACCAGGACCGCGCCGATGAGCAGCCTGCGGCGCCGGTCCGGGGTCATCCAGGGTGCTCTCGCCGGCTGCTCCGGGGTCTCCGGGACGGTCGCGGAGTCGCGCAGCACGGTCATCACCACCGGCGGACGGTCGGTCTGCATCCCCTGACTGTAGGAGGGTTTTCTCGGAAATCGCCAGGAGAGTTGAGCACGCTACGTGGCGGAACCTTCCGGCTACTCCGCGACTCTTTACGCCCCCTGTTATTGATCGATGTCCACCTATTGACCACCGTGCTACACGGGGGTTACTTTCCGGTAATCCAGAATCGAGCCCTTTTCCCGAGGAGCATTCATGGGCGCACACAATCGGCGGGCCGGACGGGGCCGGATCAGCCGGCGGCGGGCCGGGCTCGCGGGCGCGGTGGTCACGCTCGCCAGCGGCGCCATGCTGGCGCTGATCGCGGACGGCGCGCTCGCCACCTCGTTCACGGTCTCGTCGCAGCAGTTCAAGATCTCCGCGGACACGATGGACGCGACCGGGTTCGTCAACTACGGGTGGGTGAACCAGAAGGCGGACCGGACGGCCGAGCCGGTCGCGATCGCGGGCATGCGGCGCGCCGAGCTGACCAACCTCTGCCAGTCCGTGCTGACCACGCTGCCGATCGTCGGCGACATCACGCTGCGACTGACCGCGGGTGCGGACTCGCCGGTGATCGGCACGAACATGACGGTCGACATGAACCAGATGGACGGCGACGCGGTCTTCGACTCGATCGAGATCGGCCGGGACGCGTCCACGCTGAACAAGGGCCCGGCCGGCGCGGTGGGCCTGCAGGGCCTGTTCGGCCAGCAGGCGAACACGCTGCACGTGGACCACCTGCAGCAGATCGCGTGGGCGACACAGGCGGGCACGTTCACGCTGCCCGGCCTGCAGATGAAGATCTCACGCGGCCGGAACGAGTGTTTCTGAGGTCTTGACCGATATCTACGTCCGGCAATACCTTCGTCGCGTATCCAGAAAATCCCCCGTTTCTGGATCGGGATACCCCAGCCCGGATCAAAGGAGATCACGATGCTCAGCCCCCGCCTCATCGCCGGACTCGCCACGCTCGGCGCGCTGGTCGCGGCCACTGTCCCTGCCTCACCCGCTTCAGCGACCCCGGCCGCCCTTCCGCCGGCCGGCGCTCCGTTCTCGACCGGCGCCGCTCCGTTCTCCGCCGGCGAGGCCGCTTCCTCCAGCGCGCCGTTCTCGGCCGGTGTCGCGGCACCGGCCACCACCGTCACCCCGGCCGGGCACGCGTTCACCGCGAGCCTCGTCGCCGGGACCACGGCCGACTTCCAGGTCGGTGCCGTGACGTCCACCTGCACCGCGTCCAGCACCAGCGGCGCGGTCCCGGCCGCGCCCGGCAACGCCAGCGCGGACGGGCCGGTGACCAGCGCGGTCACGCCGCCCACGTTCACCGACAACGGCGGCGCGTGCCCGACCGGCATCTTCTTCACCACCGCGAGCACGATCGCCAACAGCACCAACGGCGACTGGACCGTGGGCCTGCAGTACCACGCGTCCGGCTCCACCGGCACGCTCACCATCCCCCGCGCCGGCGTGATCAGCACGATCTCCGGTCTCGCCTCCTGCGTGATCACGGTCGCGCCGGACGGCCCGGCCTCGATCACCGGGCCGTGGGTCCCCGGCACCACCACGGCCGCGCCGCAGCTCGACTTCTCCGCCGGCGTCCCGGTCCCGGTCACGGTCACCGGCGGCTTCGGCTGCCCGACCGCGTCCACCTCCGCGATCTTCTCCGCCCGCTACTCCGTCGCCGACACCACCGCGCCCGCCACCCGCATCACGGTCGGCCCCTGACCGTTGCCGTGCCCGTGCCGCCTCCACGGCACGGGCACGGGAGGCAGGCCGCGGCCTCGTCCACGGCGGGGTTCTCGGTGACCGGCCACGGATCCCCCGGCCGCGGGAGCGCGCGGAACCGGACCACGCCGGAAGCGGGAAATCCAGGTCTTTCAAGGTCTTTGTTCGTGAAATCGGGGCCGTAGGCTGTGGGGATGACCGCGGACTATGTGCGTGAGATGCCGGGGGCGCGGTCGGCGACCGCGACGGACCGGCTGCTCCCGCGCGGGCGGCATGATCTGCCGCCGGAGTTCGTGGCGCGCACCCAGCGTGACCGGTTGCTGGACGCGATGGCGCACACGGTCGCGGCACGCGGTTATGCGGGCGCGGCGCTCGGTGAGGTGTGCACCGCGGCCGGCGTGTCCACGAAGGCGTTCTATCAGCACTTCGCGGACAAGGAGGCGTGTTTCCTCGCCGCCTTCGACACCGGGCTTGAGCTGCTGCAACGTCAGGTGGTGACCGCCTACGGGCAGCCGGGGCGGTGGCCGGTGCGCATGCGGCGCGGGCTGGAGGAGCTGCTGCGGGTGCTGTCGGCGAATCCGGCCTTCGCGGCGCTGGCCGTGGTGGAGGTGACCGCGGCCGGGCCACGTGCGCTGGCACGCAGGCGGGCGTTGCTGGACGGGTTCCTGGCCTTCTTCGCGGAGGCGCCGCACCGGGCCGGGCAGCCGGTGCCGCCGCCGGTCGCGGTGGAGGCGGTGGTGGCCGGCGTCTACGGCGTGATCTTCGATTACGCGGTGTCGGGGCGGCTGGCGGAGTTGCCGGACGAGCTGCCGGCCCTGACGTACGCGGTGCTGTCCCCGTTCATCGGGATGCGCGCGGCGGCGGACACGGCCGGGCTCAACGCCGGTCAGACGGCCCCGGCCGCGGGGTGAGCAGGCCACGGTGGAAGGCCTCGGTGACCGCGGAAGCGCGGTCGTTGACGCCCAGCTTGCTGTAGATGCTGAGCGTGTGCGACTTGACCGTGGCCTCGGTCAGGAACAGTTTCGCGGCGGCCTCGCGGTTGGTGGCACCGTCCGCGACCAGCTGCAGCACCTCGAGTTCGCGGGCGCTGAGCGGGCCGGGCGGGGGCTTGCGCACGCGGCTCATCAGCAGCGCGGCCACGGACGGCGCGAGCACGGCCTCGCCACGGGCGGCGGCGCGGACCGCACGGGTCAGGTCGTCGCGGGGCGCGTCCTTGAGCAGGTAACCGGCGGCGCCCGCCTCGATCGCGGGCAGCACGTGGTGGTCGGTGTCGTAGGTGGTCAGGACCAGCACGCGGAAGTCGGCGGCGAGCTCACGGGTCGCGGCCAGACCGTCGGTGCCGGGCATGCGCAGGTCCATCAGGATCACGTCCGGGTGCAGCGCGCGGGCCTGGCGGATCGCCTCGGCACCGTCTCCGGCCTCGCCGAGCACGGTGAAGTCCGGGTCGCGGTCGAAGAGGCTGACCAGGCCGTCGCGGACGATCGGGTGGTCGTCCACGATCAGCAGCCGGATCGGGGTCATGCGCTCACTCCCACACGGGCCGAGACGCCGGTGCCGCCGCCCGGCTCCGACTCGACCCGCAGTGTGCCGGACAGCTCCTCCATCCGCTGCCGCATCGCGACCAGCCCGAAGCCGCTGCCGTTCTCCGCGGGGCGGTTCTCGGCCGGCACCACGAACCCGCGCCCGTCGTCGCGCACGTCCAGCGCCGCCTCCGTGTCCAGGAAGGACAGTGTCACGCCGACCCGGGTTGCGGCCGCGTGCCTCGCGACGTTCGCCAGCGCCTCCTGGGCGATCCGCAACAGCGCGGCCTCCGCCTCCGGCCGGATCTGCCGCGGCGTGCCGGTCGTGCTGACCTGGACCGGAATGCCGTGCAGCGCCGACCACCGCGCCGCCACCCCGGTCAGCGCCTCGATCAGCTGCGCGGTCCGCAACGGCTCCGGCCGCAGCGCGTGCACGGACCGCCGCGCCTCGGTCAGGCTCTCCCCGGCCAGCGCCGCCGCGGCGTCCACGTGCCGCCGCCGGCGTTCCGGGTCGTCGTCCGCGTGCGTGGCCGCGCGCAGCTGACTGATGATGCCGGCCAGCCCCTGGGCCAGCGTGTCGTGGATCTCCCGGGCCATGCGCTGCCGTTCGTCGCGGATGCCCGCGTCCCGCGCCTGGTTCACCAGCTGGTCGTGCAGCGCCGCGTTCTCGGCCAGCGACGCGGCCAGCCGCCGGTTCGCCTCGCGCGCCTCGGCCAGCGCCTGCTCACGCTCGGCCTGGTGCCGTTCGTCCTGCCGCAGGAACCAGGCAAACCCGCACAGGGGTACGACATTGGCCGCCAGCACCGCCGCGTAGGCGATCACACCCTCGGCCGTCGAGGTGTCCACGCCGGACGCCTGCGCCACCCCGGCCACCACCGCGACCGCGCCGACGCCGACCGGCTGCCACGGCCAGCGCAGCAGCTGGAACGTCCGCACGTACGCCACCGGCGTGAACAGCCCGAACCACGGCGTCTGCACCACGAGCGCGCCGGTGAGCAGGATCAGCCCGGCCACGAACCCGCCGCGCCGCCACCACGGCTGCAGCATCCACACCGCGGTCACCGCGCACAGCGCCTGCGTGACGGGTTCCGCGGCACCGGCGACGGCGAGCACCGCCAGCAGCGCGAACGGCCACCACCTCATGCCGCGCAATCTACAGTGGCTCGACGGAGAGCGCGTGACGGAACACGTTACGTGGGTCCCAGCGCGACTTCACGCGCCGCAGCCGTGGATAGTTACTGCCGTAGTACGCCTCCCGCGGCAGGTCCGTGTCCGGGTAGTTGATGTAGGAGCCGTCCGCGGGCACGTCGCCGAACACGTCGCGGTAGAACGCGCGCACCAGCTCCAGGTGCGCGGCGTCGTCGGCCTCGCCGAACCAGGTGGCGGCGATCGTCGTCTTCATCACGGCGGACCGCTGCGCGATCGCGGTGGCGTCCGGCGCGACCGCGTTGGCCTGCCCGCCGTACCCGATGATGGTCATGTTGGCGCCGTAGGCGCTGGTCAGGTGCCGCCAGATCGCGCCGCGCCGCGCCTCCGTGAAGCCGCGCCGCAGGTACGCCGCCTTGATCTTGTAGCGGCGGGTCAGCACGTCGCCCGGCATGCCGCTGCCCGGCCAGGTCATCCGGTGCAGCCACGGCATCGGGGTCCGCAGGTCCAGCACCGGCGTCAGGCCGGTGCCCTCGGCGACCGCCGCGATGAACCCGTCGATCAGCGCGCCCGCGCCGGGCAGGTCCGCGTCCGCCTGCGCGACCAGCATGACCGTGCCGGTGGTCCGGTGCGAGGCCTCCAGGATGCCGTAGACGCCGCACTCCGGCGTGCCCGGCGCGCTGTGCCGCTCGTGCCAGGTGCCGAAATTGCGGATCAGCGTGGTCAGCGCGGCCTCGGTCAGGCCGGCCCAGGACCAGATGACCACGTGCTGGAGCATGGTGGACGGCGCCGGCGGCAGGTCCCGCAGCCAGTACCGGGTGACGACGCCGAACTGGCCGCCGCCCGCGCCGGTATGCGCCCACCACAGGTCGCGGTGCGGGTCGTCCGGCTCGCGGGTGGCGATCACCGCGCGGGCGCCGTTGCGGTCCGGGACCACGACCTCGACCGCGTGGACGTAGTCGGCGACGGAGCCGAACCGGCGGGACAGCGGGCCGTAACCGCCGCCGGCGAAGTGGCCGCCGGCACCGACCTCGGGACAGCTGCCGCCGGGGACGGTGACGCCCCAGCCCGTGAAGAGCGCGCGGTAGACCTCGCCGAGCGTGGCGCCGGGCTCGACGTAGTGGGCGCGCCGGGCCGGGTCCCAGCCGACCGCGTTCATCGGGGACAGGTCGAGCAGCAGACGGACGGCGGGGTCCGCGGTGAAGTTCTCGAAGCAGTGCCCGCCGCTGCGCGGGGCGATGCGGCGGCCGGTGCGGACCGCGTCGGCGACCGCGCGGACCACGTCGGTGGTGGAGGCGGCGACACGGATCTCGTCCGGGCGTCCGGCGAAGCGCCAGTTGTTGCCACGGAGCAGACTGTCGTAGCGGCGGTCACCGGGCGTGATGGTGGCGGCGGGACGTGCGGCGGCTGGGCGCGCGTCCACGTCGGCTGCCGGGGTACCGCCGGCCGAGACCGGGACGCTGCTGGCCACGGCCGGGGTGCGGGCGGTCGCAGCGGCCGGCGTGCCGACGAGAACCGTGGCGCCGGCTGCGGAAACGCCTGCCGCCGCGAGCAGGTGGCGGCGGCTCAGAGTGGAATCTGTCATGCCCATGAGCCTGCCGATTCGCCACCTTCCCGCGCATCGGCCACCGGGTGGGGAGCGGCGGTGGAA
The DNA here is from genome assembly GCF_000717135.1 of Catenuloplanes japonicus. GTDB lineage: Bacteria > Actinomycetota > Actinomycetes > Mycobacteriales > Micromonosporaceae > Catenuloplanes > Catenuloplanes japonicus. The sequence goes on along the minus strand of NZ_JNXY01000001.1, from coordinate 65,463 downwards.
TCCGCCGCTCCACCGTTCGGTCAGATGAGTCCGCCCATGCCCGGGTCGCTGATGCTGGGCTTGCCGTTCTCCAGGTGCCCGGCGTACCGCAGCTCGGTATCCGCGGCCGTGACGGTCAGGTCGTACCAGCCCCGCGTGCGCGACAGCGCCCACCGCTCCGCACGGATCTCACGCGGCTTCAGCGTCAGCGTGCGCGCCCGGCTCCGGTACCGGTCCGCGACCCGCACCTCGGCCCGCCGCGCGGACCGGTTGGTGATCTCCAGGATCACCTCGAGCCGGTGCTCGTCGTAGCGGGCCCGCACGTCCACCGGCGTGCGCGCGCCGAACGCGAACCGCCGGTAGAAGCCGTTCGGCCCGTGCACCTCCGCCGAGGCGTACCCGGCCAGCGACTCGGTGATCTCGGAACCGTCACCGACCGTGAACGTGCGCGGGTCGTGGTCGGGCGAGCGCAGTCCGAAGACCGCCGCGGCCCCGCCGTCGCTGCGCAGGCGAAGATCAGAACCCCGGAGATCGGCATGCAGCCGGTACGGCAGCGCGCGTGCCGGACGCACGCCCCGCTCCTGCGCCGGCAGCCGCGGATCGGCGGGCGGAACCGGCACCTCGTCCGGGTGCCGGGTGAGGTCCGCGGGCCGGTAGGAGTCGGTGTCCGGCAGCTCCACGTGCGCGGCCTCGTTCGGCGTGCGGAAGTCGAACGCGCCGGTCAGGTCGCTGGTCACGGCCCGCCGCCAGGGCGTGATCTGCGGCTCACGCACGCCGAACCGCCGCTCCAGGAACCGGATCAGCGACGTGTGGTCCGCCACCTGCGAGTTGACCCAGCCGCCCCGCGTCCACGGCGACACGATCACCATCGGGACCCGCATGCCGAGCCCGTAGGGGCCGGGGACCAGCCCGTTGCCGCCGGGGAAGATCTCGTTCGTGATCGGCACGGTGGAGGCGCCGTGGGCCGGGGTGCGCGGCGGCGTGGGCGGCACGAGGTGGTCGAAGAAGCCGCCCTCCTCGTCGTACGTGATGAACAGCGCCATCCTGCTCCACACCTCCGGGTGCGCGGCGAGGATGTCGATCACCTGCGAGACGTACCAGGCGCCGTAGCCGGGTTCCCAGTTCGGATGCTCGGTGTACGCCTCCGGCGCCACGATCCAGGAGACCTGCGGCAGCCGTCCGGCGGCCACGTCCGCGGCGAAGTCGGTGAGCAGCTTCTCCGGGTCGCGTCCCTCGTCCACGATCGACGTACCGGTGCGGGACTTCTGGAAGAGGTCTGAGCCCGGGGCGGCGTTGCGGTACCTGTTGAAGTACAGCAGCGAGTTGTCGCCGTAGTTGCCGATGTACGGATCCTGGGTCCAGCCCCACGAGCCGGCCGCGTCCAGCCCGTTGCCCGTGTCCTGATAGATCCGCCACGACACGCCCGCGTCGGTGAGCCGCTCCGGGTAGGTCGTCCAGTCGTAGCCCAGCTCCGCGTTCGTCACGACCGGCCCGCCGCCCTGCCCGTCGTTGCCGACCCAGCCGGACCACATGTGGTACCGGTTCGGGTCGGTCGGCCCGAGCAGCGAGCAGTGGTAGTTGTCCAGCACCGTGAACGCGTCCGCCAGCGCGTACTGGTACGGCAGGTCGCCGCGCACGTGATGCGTCATCGTGGTGACGCCCTTCTGCGGCACCCACGCGTCGAAGCGCCCGTCGCCGAACGCCGCATGCCCGTCGTTCCAGCCGTGCGGCGGATCCGGCAGGAACATGCGCCCCACATCCGGCACCTCCGGCCGGAACGGCAGCAGCACCCCGCCCTCGTGCGGCTGCCGCGCTGAGCTGCCAAATGGCTGCCGCGCTGAGCTGCCAAGTGGCTGCCGCGCTGAGCTGCCAAATGGCTGCCGCCACACCGGGTCGCCGTTGCGCAGCCGCGCCGGATGCGGATCCGCGAACCCGCGCACCCCGCGCATCGCGCCGTAATAGTGGTCGAACGACCGATTCTCCTGCATCAGGAAGATCACGTGCTCGACGTCGCGAATACTCCCGGTCCGGCTGTCGGGCGCGATACGCACCGCCCGCTCCAGCCCCGCCGGCACCGCGGCGCCGATCGCAGGCGCACCCAACATGGTCAGAAAGCTGCGCCGATCGACGGTGCTCATAGCCGCCCACGCTAAATCCACAACCTTGCCCCCAGATGACCACCACCAGAATCTCCGGGGCGATCGCTAGATCCACGACACACCTCGCTTCTGCCGCCCCTTCACGATCAGCTGCGGGACACTGCACGGGTGGTAGCTGAACTTCACTCCGGCGTCTACGAAACCGTTCTGACCAGTGCGGTTGCGGCGCGTCTATCCGAGATGGACGACAAGCTCATCCGGCGCGAGAACCTCCGCGTCGCGGAGGTCGCCGACCGCATCAGTCGTCTCGTCGCACAGCAGGTCGAGCGCGCCATCGATACGGTAGGAAAAGACGAGCGTGTCGCCGCCGCCGTGCGGATCGCCAACGCCGTGCTCGACGCATTGGAGGCCGTGGCGTCCGACAAAGTGGAGGTGGAACGGCCGCTGGCGCCGGGCGAGGTTCTGAGCGCCGTGGGCACCTGGCGCCCCGACAGCACGGTGCGCTTCGCGGAGCGACCGCTCATCCCGCTCCTCGACACCACCCTGCTGACGAACGCCCCGGGCGAGCCACGGGTGGGCAGCCAGATTCTCACCGAGATCGAGTCCGCGGACTCGATCGACCTCGTCATGGCGTTCATCCGCAAGAGCGGCGTCCGGCCACTCCTGCCCGCGTTGCGCCAACACTGCGCGCAGGGTAAGCGGCTCCGTGTATTGACTACGACGTACACGGGCTCGACCGAGGAGCAGGCGATCGAGCTGCTCATCGAGCTGGGTGCCGAGGTGCGGGTGTCGTATGACGTCTCAACCACGCGCTTGCATGCCAAGTCCTGGCTCTTTCACCGGCAGACGTCGTTCAGCACCGCCTACGTGGGCTCGTCCAACCTGACCCACTCCGCGCAGATCGCCGGGATGGAATGGAACGTGCGTGTCTCCGCGGCGCGCAATCAGGACGTCGTCGACAAAATCGGCGCGGTATTTGAAAGCTACTGGCAGAGCGTCGACTTCGTCGGCTACGACCGGGAGACATTCCGGCACGCGGTGGCGCGCACCCAACGCCCCGAGGACTCGGACACTGAGGTGATCAGCCCGCTCTACGTGCGCCTCGAGCCGTTCCAGGAACGTCTCCTGGAGCTCATCGAGCTCTCCCGCGCGCAGGGGCAACACCGCAATCTGCTCGTGTCCGCAACGGGAACCGGCAAAACCGTGATGGCGGCCATGGACTACGCCCGGCTCCGGACGACGCTTCCTCGGGCGCGGCTGCTCTTCGTGGCGCACCGCGAGGAGATTCTGCGGCAGAGCCGGCTGACATTCCGACAGGTGCTGGCCGACCACGCCTTTGGCGAGCTGTGGGTCGGTGGCCAGCGTCCGACCGTGTTCGACCATGTTTTTGCGTCGGTGCAGAGCCTCGCCGCCACCGACCTGAACAGGCTCGACCCGACGCATTTCGACGTCATCATTGTCGATGAATTTCACCATGCGGCCGCCCCGTCCTACGCCGTCATCATGGACGACCTCACGCCGCGCGAGCTCCTGGGTCTGACCGCCACTCCGGAACGGGCCGACCGACTCGATGTGCTCCGCTGGTTCGGCGGCCGCATCGCGGCAGAAATGCGACTGTGGGATGCGATCGAGCAGCACCGCCTATCGCCGTTTGCCTACTACGGCATCCACGACGGCATCGATCTGACTGAGATTCCCTGGCAGCGAGGTCGGGGTTACGACATCGAAGCGCTCGCCGACGTCTACCTGGGCAACGAGGCGTGGGCGCGGTTCGTCTACGACCAACTGCGCGCACACGTCGACGACGTCAACAGCATCCGCTGCCTTGGCTTCTGCGTCAGCGTCGCGCACGCCCGTTTCATGGCCGCCCAATTCCAGGCGTTTGGGCTGAATGCGGTCGCGGTGTGGGACCAGACCTCGCACGCGGACCGGCAGGCATCGCTACGCGACCTTGCGGCAGGACGAATCCAGGTCGTCTTCTCCGTTGACCTCTTTAATGAGGGTGTTGACGTGCCGGTGGTGGACACGGTGCTCATGCTCCGCCCCACCGAGAGCGCCACACTGTTCATCCAGCAGTTGGGCCGAGGCCTGCGGTTAGCGCTCGGAAAGTCGCTCTGCACGGTTCTCGACTTTGTCGGTCAGCACCGCCGCGAGTTCCGCTTCGACCAGCGCTATCGCGCGCTACTTGGTGGCACGCGACGGGACGTGGAGCAGGCGGTCGAACAGGGGTTCCCGTTCCTGCCGGCCGGGTGCCACATGGAGCTTGATCGAGTGGCACGCGAGGTCATCCTGCAGAACCTGAAGAGTGCGGTGCCGTCCGACAAGCGCTCGAAGATTCGCGAGCTCAGGGACCTTTCTCAGCAGCAGCGATCCATCACGCTGGCGGATTACCTGCAGGCGACCGGCCTCGACGTCGCCGACATCTACAGCGGCAACAGCAGTTGGTCGACCCTGCGAGAAGAAGCGGGACTGCAGGTCGCCCCGGCCGGCCCCGAGGAGCCTAAGATTCGTCGCAGTATCGGGCGGCTGCTGCACATTGACGACCGGCAGCGCATTGATGGCTACCGAGAGCTCCTGGCCAACGACACTGCCCCAAGCGTGGAAGGGCTGGGATCCACCGCACGAAGGTTGGCGCGCATGCTCACGGCAAGCTTGACCGACCAGGTCATCACCAAGCAGGAGTCGCTCCAATCGGCGATCGACCTGGTGTGGCTGCACCCCCAGGTGCGTACCGAGTTGCAGGAACTGTTCGCCGTGATCACGGACGCGCCGGACCACATGCAGCACGCCGCGCTTCCGCACGTGCCGCTCCAGGTGCACAGCCAGTACACCCGGATCGAGATCCTGGCGGCGATGGGCGAGGGCGCACACGCGAAGACACCGCCGTGGCGTGAGGGCGTGTACGAGGCGAAGGCCGCCGGTGCCGATCTCCTCGCCTTCACGCTGGACAAGACCAGCGGAGAGTTCTCGCCCACCACGCGGTACCGGGACTACGCGATCAGCCCATCCCTCATCCACTGGGAGAGTCAATCCGGCACTCCCGAGGACAGTCCGACCGGCAGGCGCTACCGGACTCATGCCCAGATCGGTCGTTCGATTCTACTGTTTGCGCGACGGCAGCAGAACGATCGGGCGTTCTGGTTCCTCGGTCCCGCCACCTACGTATCGCACGAGGGAGAGCGGCCGATGGCCATCACCTGGAGGCTCGACACACCGCTCTCGGGTGACCTTTTTGCGACGTTTGCGGCGGCGGTCGCGTAGCGCACGCGCACAAAGTTGTTCTCGCGTTGAACGCGGCGGGCCGCTTGAGCCGTACCTAGGACCGGGTAGGTCCGACGGCCCGAAGGGGTCCCGCTGCGAAGGAACTGACCGTTGTCGCTGATCACGCGCTTCCGCCGAACACCAGCTCTGGACGCACCCGCGGAGGCGCCGCCCGTCGAAGCGACCCCGGCGGCCGAGGTGACGGAGACCACCGGAGCCACGGGGACGGCCGAGGCCACGAAGACCGCGGAGGCCACGGAGCCGGCCGAGGTGACGGAGCCGGCCGAGGTGACGGAGGCTGCTGACGCTACCGAGGCCGCTGAGGCCACGGGGGCGGCGGAGAGCGCGGAGGCGGCCGGGCCGATCGCGGTCGCCGCCTCGACCGCGGAGGAACCTGTCGCGGCTTCGGCAGAACAGGGTGATGAGCCGAAAAAGGCGGAGAAAAGCGGCATCACGGTACGCCGGCGGCTGCGGACGACCGGCGGGTGGCTGCTGACGCTGGCCTGCGCGGCGCTGGTGCTCGGGGCGCTGCTGTCGCCGAATCAGATGACCAGCCTCGGGCCGGCCGCGTTCCTGCGGCTGCCGCTGGAGGCGCTGCTCGCGGTGGCGGTGCTGCGGTTGTTCCCGCGGCGGCCGCGGATCTATCTGGCGGGGCTGTTCGGCGTGGGGCTGGCGGTCATGCTGATCATCAAGATCGTCGACATGGGGTTCTACACGACGCTGTCCCGGCCGTTCGACCTGGTGCTCGACTGGCCGTTCTTCAAGGATGCCTACAACTTCGTGCAGGGCAACACCGGGACCGTGGGCGCGGTGGCCGCGATCGTCGGGATCGTGCTGCTGGCGGTGCTGGTGCTGGCCGCGATGGCCGGCGCGATGATCCGGCTCTCCGGGTTCGTGGTGCGGCACGACAAGGCCTCGGTGCGTACCGTGGCGGTCCTGACCGTGATCTGGGTGTTGATCGCGGGCACGGGGCTGCGGGCGAACCCGGGCGGGCCGGTCGCGGCCGTGAGCACCGGACGCATGGCGGTGGACAAGGTCGAGCAGGTCGCGGCCGGTCTGGCGGACTCGCGCGAATTCGCGAAGCTGGCGGCGAACGACGCGTTCCGGGACGTGCCACCGGAGCAGCTGCTGACCGGGCTGCGCGGCAAGGACGTGTTCTTCACGTTCATCGAGAGCTACGGCCGGACCGCGGTCGAGGGCTACGACTACACGGCCGCGGTGACGTCCGCGCTGGAGGCCGGCAACGAGCGGCTGTCCGCGCAGGGGTTCGCGGCGCGCAGCGGCTGGCTGACGTCGCCGACCGCGGGCGGGGGCAGCTGGCTGGCGCACTCCACGTTCCAGTCCGGGCTGTGGATCAACAACCAGGAGCGGTACCGGAACCTGGTCAGCACGGAGCACACCACGCTGACCGGCTCGTTCCGGCGGGCGGACTGGCGCACCGTGGGCGTGATGCCGGCGCTGACCTACGCCTGGCCGGAGCAGGACTTCTACGGCTTCGACCAGGTCTACAACTCCGAGACCATCGGGTACGAGGGTGAGCACTTCACCTGGGTCGTGGTCCCGGACCAGTTCTCCTACTCCACGCTGCAGACCCGGGAGCTGGGCGCGGCCCGGCAGGCGGGCCCGGTGATGGCGGAGATCGACACGCTGTCCAGCCACACGCCGTGGACGCGGCTGCCGCAGATGGTCGACTGGGACCAGGTCGGCGACGGCTCGATCTTCACGCCGATGGCGCAGGCGGGCGAGTCCACGCGCGAGCTGTGGAGCAACTCGGACAAGGTGCGCGCCCACTACCGCCAGTCGATCGAGTACTCCATCGAGGCGCTGACGTCGTGGATCTCCACCTACGGCGACGAGAACACGGTGCTGGTCTTCCTGGGCGATCACCAGCCCGCGCCGATCATCACCGGCGAGAACGCCACCCGCGACGTGCCGATCACGCTGGTCGCGAAGGACCCGGCCGTGCTCGACAAGATCACGTCCTGGGGGTGGACCGACGGCCTGAAGCCGGCCCCGGACGCGCCGGTCTGGCCGATGGACGCGTTCCGCGACCGCTTCCTGACCGCGTTCAGCGACTGAGGTCACGGGCCCGCCACCCCGATCCGGTGGCGGGCCCCGCTAGGGCCGGCAGCATCCCGGGCCTGCTCACGCATGGCGGTTCTCCCAGGCCCAGGCCGCGACCTCGACGCGGTTGCGCAGGCCGAGCTTGGTCTGGATGTTCGCCAGGTGCGCCTTGACCGTGCTCAGCGACACGAACAGGTCAGCCGCGATCTCCCTGTTCGTCAGGCCGCCGGCCACCTTCCTGACCAGCTCCGACTCCCGCTCGGTGAGCGACGGCCGATCAGCGGGGACCGGGGACGGCCCGGAGAAGTGCTTCAGCAGCCGCATGGTGATCGACGGCGAGATGAGCGCATCGCCTGCGTGCGCGGCCCGGACCGCCTCGGCCAGCAGCGCCGGCCCGGAGTCCTTGAGGATGAACCCGACCGCGCCGGCCCGCAGTGCGCCGTACACGTACTCGTCCAGGTCGAACGTGGTGATCACGACGACCTTGGTGCCGGCGGAGAGCGCCCTGGTGACGTCCAGCCCGGTGAGGCGCGGCATCTGGATGTCGACCAGGCACACGTCCGGCCCCAGCCGCCGCGCCGCCTCGATCGCCTCCACCCCGTCCGCGGCCTCCGCGATCACGGTGATGTCGGACTGACTCTCCAGCAGCAGCCGCAACCCGCGCCGCACGATCGCCTGATCGTCCGCGACCAGCACCCTGATGCTCATCGCCAGATCCTCCAGGATCGCCCGCGCGACGACGCCGGCGCCGGGATCACGGCACGGACGGTCCACCCGTGCGCGGTGGGGCCGGCGGTGAGCGTGCCGCCGAGCCCGGCAGCACGCTCTCGCATGCCGTCGACGCCGCGGCCCGCGCGCAGTCCGTCAACGCTCCGGCCCGCGCCTTTCCCGCTCGCGGGTGCGGAATCCTGACGATCGGCCCGAGCGGCCCGGCCAGTGCCACCTCCGTCGTCCGTCACCGTCAGGCAGATCGCACGGGTGTCGTGGGTCAGCGTCACCGTTACGTGCCGCGCGTCGGGAGCGTGGCGGACGACGTTGGTCAGCGCCTCCTGCGCGATCCGATACAGGCCGGTGGCCACCTCCGGCGGCCAGTCCTCCGGCTGCGGCCCGTCCGGCAGCTCCAGGAGCGCCCCGATCCCTTCCGACGCCGTCACGCCCGGCACGGCCACTCTCGGCACCACCGCATCCAGCGCCGTCACGCCCGGTGCCATCCCTCCCGCACCCGGCGGTCCCGCGGCCGTCGGGGTCGCAGCCCCCGACATCGGGTCCGCCGCCGCCGAGGACGCTCCCGAGCCCTCCGATCGGTCGCCGCTGTAGCCGACGCCCGTGCCCGTCTCCCCCGCCAGATCCGCCTCCAGCAGCCCGCGCCGCCCGAACGCCGCCACCAGCTCCGCCACCGTCCCCGGCCCCGCCTCCGTCTCCTCCTCGTCGCGCAGCAGCCGGGCCAGGCGCCGCAACGAGTTCAGCGCCTCCACGCCCGCCGCCTCGATCTCGCCCAGCACGGCCCGTGAGTCTCCCGGCCCGACCTGCCCGGCCTGTGCCTGAATGATCAGCGCGGTGAGGTGGTGTGCGGCCACGTCGTGCAGGTCGCGGGCGAGCGCCACCCGTTCCGACCGGCGCACCGACTCGCGCAGGTCACGCCGGCGGGCGTCACCCACCCGGGCCCACGCGCCCGCGCCGACCGCGACCGCCCAGCCGACCAGCATGACCAGCGCGACGGTCGACGTGTACGACGTCTGGGCCATCAGCGCGGGCAGTGCCCCACCGGCCCAGGCCAGCACGGCCCCGCCGAGCCTCAGCCGCCGCACCGCCGTCCCGACCACGATCAGCATCGCCAGGCACGCGATCGGCGCCGGCGCCTCGCCCGCATCGACGAACTCCATCGCCAGGACCAGCCCGACCGCCACGGCCACCGCGATTCCCGGTGCCCACCGCCGCAGCATGGCCGCCGCACAGACACCGGCGGTCGCCGCGACGCTGAAGATCCCCAGCGGAGAGTGCGCGCTGATCGTCACCGCGATCTCCAGCAGCAGCCCCAGCCCGAGGACCACCGCGAGGGTCAGCCGACCGATGGCGATCACCTTCACGCGTGCTCCCGGACCAGCGGCGGACGGCGCCACCAGGTCACCCAGCGCCAGCCCCATTCCAGCGGCCCCTGCCGGAAGAACAGCAGCCAGGCCCTCGACCACAGCCACTGTAGGGCCAGGATCGCGGCGGCGATGCCGAGCACGGTCCCGGTCCCCCACGCGTCGGACGGGCCGGGCGCGAGCGCGGACACGATCAGCACCAGCACGGTCGCGCCCAGATAGTTGGTCAGCGCCATCCGCCCGAGCGGCGCGAACGTCGGCGCCAGCACGCCTCGCGCCCGCGTCGCCAGCAGCGCGAGCAGTCCGCACACGTAGGCCCCGGCGATCGCCAGCCCGGCCAGCGGATAGGCCCAGCGGAACCCGATCCCCGTCGTCTGCCACCAGACGAGCGGCACGGCCGCGGCGGCGAACGCCGTGAACAGCAGCGCGGGCACGCGGGGTGGCAGATCGTCGAGCCGGTCCGCCACCCCGTATCGCGTGAGGACCGCGCCGAGCATCAGCAGGCCGGGGATCAGCAGGTAGAAGCCGGTGGCCAGCACCAGCGGGCCGGCGATCAGCAGCGCGCACAGCCCGGCTGCGACGCCGCGCGGCAGCCAGGTCGCGGGCAGCAGCACCAGCAGGCCGAAAATCGCATAGGCGGTCAGCACGTCACCCGGCCACAGCAGCGTCAGGTGCAGCAGCCCGATCGCCAGCAGCGCCGCCAGCCGCCGGACCAGCACCGGGCGCGACCCGGCCGACCGCAGCAGCAGCGTGAACCCGGCGCCGAACAGCACCGCGAAGATCGGATAGAACCGCTGGTCGACCAGGAGGTGCAGCCAGCCGAGTCCGTCACCGGACGGCGGCAGCACCGTCCCGGCCCCCTCGGAGACGGAACCGTTGTGTGCGATGGGCTTCACGTTGGCCACCGTGATCCCGCAAAGCGCGAATCCCCGCAGGACGTCCAGCGCCCCGATTCGCCGTGCAGTCGTCGACATGCGTCACAGCCTGGCCGGATCCGCGCCCCGAGACCTCGGCCATCAGGCCAGGCAGGCCGCGCACGGGTCAATCTTTAGGCCAGAAACACACCTATCGGACCATGCCTGGATTGGCGTCATACGTAATCCACACGCCTGGCGCGGGCCTTGACTCTCGGGAACGATGTCCTAGACCGAGAGTGATCGGAGGCGGCGCATGACGACAGTGCGGGTGGAGGTCGACGGCGAGAGCTGCATCGGCTCGGGCATGTGCCGCGCGATCGCCCCCGAGGTCTTCGACCTGGATGAGGATGCCGGCCTGGTCCGCCTCCTCGACCCCCATCCACCTGCACATACGGCGCTCGCGGTGCACGAGGCCGTCCTCCGCTGCCCCGCCGCCGCCATTCTCGCCCACGACAGACCGGCCCCGATCAGGAGCAGATGACCCCACCACTGCAGATTTCCCGCTTCCGGCGTGGTCGCGGCCCGCATGCTCCCGCGGGCCAGCCTCCGTTACGCACGCCGGCTCGGAGCCGGTTCCGCCGTGGTCACCGAAACCCGGGAACAGAGCGGGCCCCGGCGCACCCACCCGGGAGGAATGGGCGAGGCGCCGAGGCCACGTCTCGTGAGCGACGAGGGCTACGCCTTCGCCGGCTCCGGCTCCGCCGGGGACTCGACGACCGGGTCCGGGCCCAGGAAGTCGTAGCCGGACTCGCGGTGCACGCTGTCGATGCCCTCCTGCTCGACCTCGGCCGTGACGCGCAGGCCCACGGTCAGGTCGAACAGCTTCGCGATGATCCAGGTGAGGATGAAGCTGTAGGCCAGCACCGCGACCGCGGCGATGGTCTGGTCCAGCAGCAGCTCCGCGCCGCCGCCGAAGAACAGGCCGGAGCGGCCGTTCGGGGCCGCGTCCGTGGCGAGGAAGCCGATGAGCAGCGTGCCGATCAGGCCGCCGACCAGGTGCACGCCGACCACGTCGAGCGAGTCGTCGTACCCCAGCTTGTACTTGAGGTTGACCGCGAACGCGCAGGCCGCGCCCGCGATGACGCCGATGATGATCGCGCCGAGCGGGTTGACCGCGCCACAGGCGGGCGTGATCGCGACCAGGCCGGCGACGATGCCGGAGGACTTGCCGAGCGAGGTCATCGCGCCGCCGCGGAACCGCTCGACCGCGATCCAGGCGAGACCGGCGGCGGCCGCGGCCGCGATGGTGTTGAGCACGACCACGGAGGCGGAGTTGCCCGCGGCGAGCGCGGAGCCGCCGTTGAAGCCGAGCCAGCCGAACCAGAGCAGGCCGGCGCCGAGCGCGGTGAGCGGCAGGTTGTGCGGCTTGTGCGGCGAGTTCGGCCAGCCGGTGCGCTTGCCGAGCACCAGGACCACGGCGAGCGCGGCGACACCGGCGTTGATGTGGACCGCGGTGCCACCGGCGTAGTCGATCGCCTCGATCTTGTTGGCGATCCAGCCGCCGACGATGCCGGCGTCGTCGTTGGAGAACGCGAACACCCAGTGCGCGACCGGCAGGTAGACCACGGTCGCCCAGACCGCGGTGAACGCCAGCCACACGCCGAACTTCATCCGGTCCGCGACGCCACCGGCGATGAGCGCGGTGGTCAGGCCCGCGAACAGCATCTGGAAGACCGCGAAGAGCGCCGGCGGGATCGTGGCGGCCTCGTCCTCCGCGATCAGGCCGCCGAGGCCGATGTTCGCGGTGTCGAGGCCGAGGATGCCGGCGCCGCCGAGCGAGTCACCGAAGGCGAACTGGTACCCGTAGAGCACCCAGATGACGCAGACCACGGCGACCGCGCCGAAGGTCATCATGACCATGTTGATGACGCGCTTCGCGCCGACCATGCCGCCGTAGAACAGCGCGAGGCCGGGCACCATGAGCAGGACCAGCGCGGTGCTGGTCAGCACCCATGCGGTGCTACCACTGTCCACTGTATGTACTCCTTGAGATCACGTGCGCTTTCGGTGTGAGCGGCAGTGAACCCAAGATTCGTTTCGGTCGGTTACCGGCGGTATTGCCGGGCCGTTTCCCGCGGTTCCGGGGAATTAAAACCTGCGGTCAGGCGTCCCGATCATGATCACCATAGGAGGTGATCGACAGAAATCTGATCGGCAGCTCGACCAGCTCGGCCGGTCCGTGCGGCCCCGCACCGTCGAACTGCAGCGCATCCCCGGCCCGCATCGTGTAGTGCGCCTCGCCGTACCCGTACACCATGACGCCCTCCAGCATGTAGAGGAACTCCGTGCCCGGGTGCTGGAACAGCGGGAACACCTCGCTGGATGACGTCAGCTCGACCAGCACCGGCTCCATCCGCTTGTGCACGCCACGCAGCCCGCCGAGCAGCAGGTAGTGGTGCCCGGACCGGGTCCCGCGCCGCACGATCGACGCGCCGCTGCCGGCCGGTGTGAAGACGGCCTCACGCTCGGTGTCGACGCCGCGGAACAGCGCGGTGACCGGCACCTCCAGCCCGCTCGCGAGCCGCCCGAGCGTGGTGAGGCTGCACGAGGTCTGCGCGTTCTCGATCTTCGACAGCATCGCCTTGGACAGCTCGATCCTGGCGGCGAGCTGCGCGATCGAGAGCCCGGCGGCCTGCCGGTACTCCCGGACGCGCAGCGCGATCGTGCGCTCCAGCGCGCCGTCCACGAAGCCGGGTGCGGTCATCGGATCAGGATAGATGCGCCGCCAGCAGGAACCTCGGGTCACGGGTCGCACGCCCGGTCGCCAGGTCCGCCGCGATGGTCCCGATCAGTGGCGCGAACTTCGCCCCATGCCCCGAGCAGGGCGAACACACCACGATGTCGCCGACCCGATCGAGGATGAAGTCCTCGTTCGCGGTCTCGGTGTAGAGGCAGCTCGCCTCCGCGAACGGCTCGGCCAGCAGCCCCGGCAAACCCCTGCGAACAAAATCGATCACACGGGTACGCGACGCGGGCGAGACGATCCCGTCGCGCGTACTCGCCGTCGTGGTCGTGCCGCCGTCGTGCTCCGCCACCTTGATCGCACCACCCGGCCCGCCGTCGCGCCCGCCCGGCAGCCCGTAGATCGACGCGTCCGGCCCCTGGTAGATGAAGATCGGCCACTCCTGCCCGGTGCCCAGACGCGGGAAGTGGAAAACCTGCTGCTGCGTGACGGTCAGCGGCGGCAACGCGATCACGTCCCCGAGCAGCGGCGCCAGCCACGCCCCGGCCGCCACCACCACACACCGCGCCGTCACCGCGTCCGCGCCCTCGAACTCCAGCCGCACCCCGCCCCCGGCCAGCGGCGTCACGCGTGTGACCGGCGTGTTCTCCCGCAGCGTGCCACCTCGCGCGGCCATCGTGGCCAGGGCCAGGCCGGCGTCGACCACGCCCGCCTCCGGGTGGAACGTGACCGGCCCGTCGAACGCGATCCCCGGCCACCGCGCCGACGCCTCACCCGCGGGCAGCAGCTCGTGCGGCACCCCGGCCGCGGCCAGCCGCGCCGCGATCGTCTCCGGGTCCCGATGCGGCCCGTGGTCGAGCCCGCCGGTCACCCGCAGCAGCGACTCGCCGGATTCCGCTTCCAGGGCGCGCCACAGCTCCCCGGCCTCGCCGGTCATCCGCACGTAGAGCGGGTCCGGGTACGCCCGCCGGTAGATCCGCGCCGACCCGTGCGAGCTGCCCTCGGTGTGCCCGGCCGTGCGCGCCTCGAACAGCGTCACGTCCACGCCGCGCCGGGCGAGCGCCCACGCGGCCGCCGAGCCCATCAGCCCGGCGCCGATCACCGCGACATCGATCATCAGAAGGAGACCCCCGGGATCCAGTTCGTGCCGGCCAGCGGGATCCTCGCCATCGCCGCGGCCTCGATGGTGAGCGCGGCGAGATCCTCCGGCTCCAGGTGCTGCACGTGGGCCTTGCCGCAGGCGCGCGCGATGGTCTGCGCCTCCATGGTCATCACGCGCAGGAAGTTCGCCAGCCGCCGCCCGCCCTCGATCGGGTCCAGCCGCGCGGCCAGCGCCGGGTCCTGCGTGGTGATCCCGGCCGGGTCGCGCCCGTCCTGCCAGTCGTCGTAGTAGCCGGCCGCGGACCCGAGCGCCCGGTACTCCGCGTCCAGCCCCGGGTCGTTGTCGCCGAGCGCGATCAGCGCGGCCGTGCCGATCGCGACCGCGTCCGCGCCGAGCGCCAGGCACTTGGCAAGGTCCGCGCCGCCGCGTACGCCGCCGGAGACGATCAGCTGGACCTCCCGGTGCACGCCCATCTCCTGCAGCGCGCGCACGGCCTCGGGCAGCGCGGCCAGCGTGGGGATGCCGACGTGCTCGATGAACACGTCCTGGGTGGCCGCGGTGCCGCCCTGCATGCCGTCGACCACGACCACGTCCGCGCCGGCCTTGACCGCGAGTTGCACGTCGTAGAACGGCCGGCTGGCCCCGACCTTCACGTAGATCGGCTTCGTCCAGTCGGTGATCTCACGCAGCTCCCCGATCTTGATGGCGAGGTCGTCGGGCCCGGTCCAGTCCGGATGGCGGCAGGCGGAGCGCTGGTCGATGCCGGGCGGGAGCGTACGCATGCCGGCCACCCGGTCGGTGATCTTCTGACCGAGCAGCATGCCGCCGCCGCCCGGTTTCGCGCCCTGGCCGAGCACGATCTCGATGGCGTCGGCCGCGCGCAGGTGGTCGGGGTTCATCCCGTACCGCGAGGGCAGGTACTGATAGACCAGATGTGAGGAGTGGCCGCGTTCCTCGTCGGTCATACCCCCGTCCCCGGTGGTGGTGGACGTGCCGGCCTCGCTGGCCCCGCGCCCGATCGCCTCCTTGGCCGGCCCGGAGAGCGCGCCGAAGCTCATCCCCGCGATCGTGACCGGAATGTCCAGGTGCAGCGGCGAGGACGCGTGCCGCCCGCCGAGCACCACGTCCGTCCCGCACGACTCGCGATAGCCCTCCAGGGGATAGCGCGACATGCTGGCGCCGAGGAAGACCAGGTCGTCGAAGTGCGGAACGGCCCGTTTGGCGCCGCCGCCACGGATGTCGTAGACGCCGGTGCGGGCCGCGCGCTGGATGGCGGCGATGGTGGTGCGGTCGAACGTGGCCGACTCACGCAGCGAATCCATGAAGCCGCCTCTCAGTACGCGTTGTCGGAGTGGAAGTGATAGAGCGTGCGCGCCGACCCGTACCGCCGGAATTCCGAAGGATCCTCCGCGCGCCCGGCGGCCGCCAGCAGCAAAGAAAGCTCGGCCAGGTGCGACGGAGACATCTCCTTCTGCACGCAGTCCGCGCCGAGCGAGGCCACCGATCCCCGCACGTAGATTCGGGCCTCGTAGATCGAGTCGCCGAGCGCGTCGCCCGCGTCGCCGCAGATCACCAGCCGCCCGGCCTGCGCCATGAACGCGCTCATGTGCCCGGCGTCGCCACCGACCACGATGTCCGCGCCCTTCATCGAGATGCCGCAGCGCGCGGACGCGTTCCCGTCGATGACCAGCAGTCCGCCGTGCGCGGTCGCGCCCGCGGACTGTGACGCGTCGCCGTGCACGTGGACCCGCCCGGACATCATGTTCTCCGCGACGCCCACGCCCACGTTCCCGTGCACCGAGACCGTGGCCAGCTGGTTCATGCCCGCGCAGTAGTAGCCGGCGTGCCCGTCGATCTCCACGGTGACCGGCCGGTCCAGCCCGGCCGCGAGCGAGTGCCGGCCGTCCGGCCGCAGCACCCGGATGCTGTCCGTGGCGCCGGCCGGCAGCGCGTGCAGATCCGCGTTCAGGGACCGCACCGACGTGACGGAGAGGTCGATCACCGTTCCCATACGTAGACCACCTCGGGTTCGGGCTCGAAGATGCGCGCGGTCGAGATGCCGGGCAGGCCGGTCAGGTAGCGGTACTCGCTGGCCATCGCGACCCAGCGGTCCGTCTCCGCGATCACGGCCGGCTTGCAGGCGATCGCGTCCCGTACCACCGCGAAGCTGTTCGAGGTCGCCACCAGCAGCGTGTAGAAGCCGTCGAAACGCTCGCAGAGCAGCCGCAACGCCTTCTCGACGTCGGCGCCGTCAGCCAGCTGCTGCGCCACGAACCGCGCGCCGACCTCGGTGTCGTTCTCCGAGTCGAAGACCACGCCGGAGGCCCGCAGTGCGCGCCGGATCGTGGCGTGGTTCGCGAACGATCCGTTGTGGACCATGCACTGGTCCGGGCCGACCGAGTACGGATGGCTGCCGGTCGACGTGACCGCGGACTCCGTCGCCATCCGCGTGTGCGCGACGCCCTGATAGCCGCGCGCGGACGCCAGGTCGAACGTCTCCGCCAGCGCGTGCGGATGCCCGGTCCCCTTGAGCACGGACAGGTGCGTGCCGCGACTGGTCAGCACCGCGTCCGGTAGCGCCAGGCGCACCCGCGCCTCCAGCTCCGACGGCGGGACCGAGGCCGTGAACACCGTGGTCTGGCCCATCGTCACCGCGTCCGCACCGGGCACCACCGCGCCGGCGGGCGCGTCGACCACGCAGACCGTGGACAGCCCGGCCGGCGGGTCACGGTAGAGACCGACCCCGGCCGCGTCCGTGCCACGCTCGGCCGCCTGCCCGAGCATGGCCTGCAACAGCGCTCCGAGCTGCGGATACAGCTCCGGGTCGCGCAGGTGCAATCCGGCGATTCCACACATGTCACCCTCCCTCGAACGAACCGGGAAACTCAGACCGCGGTCAGATAGCGCGTGGTCTCCCACGGCGTGACCGTGTTGTGCCAGGTCAGGAACTCGTCGCGTTTGCGCGCGGCGAAGTAGTCCGCGACGCCGGGCCCGGCCGCGTCGAGCGCACCGCGCACCACCGGGTCCGCGCGCAGCGCGTCGATCGCGTGCAGCAGCGTGACCGGCAGCTCGGCCGCATCGGAAGGGTGCTGCCCCGGGCCGGACGGATCACCGGGGTCGAGTCCGTGGTCGATGCCGTCCAGACCGGCCGTGAGCAGCGCCGCGATCGCCAGGTACGGGTTCGCGGAGCCGTCGCCGGCGCGCACCTCGACGCGGTTGCCGTCCGGTACCCGGATCAGGTGCGTGCGGTCGTTGCCGCCGTAGCCGGCGCGGTTCGGCGCCCAGGTCGCGCCGGAGCTGGTGGAGAGCGCGCCGCGCCGCTTGTAGGAGTTGACGGTCGGCGCGAGCACGGAGAGCAGCCCCGGCGCGTGCGCCAGCACTCCCCCGACGAACCGGTAGGCCAGCGGCGACAACCCCAGCCTCCGTGTGTCCGACTTATCGGGAAACAACGCGGCATCAGCGTCATCCCACAACGACACGTGCAGGTGCAGGCCATTGCCGGTACGGTCCGTGAACGGCTTCGGCATGAACGTGGCCAGCATCCCGCGCCGCTCGGCCAGCATCGTGATCAGGTAGCGCGCGGTCACCACCCGGTCCGCCGTCACCATCGCGTCCGCGAACGTGAAGTTCTGCTCGAACTGCCCGTTCGCGTCCTCATGGTCGTTCGCGTAGTTGCCCCAGCCGAGCGCGTTCATCGCGGTGGAGACCTCGGTCAGGTGGTCGTACATCCTGGTCACGCCGCGGGCGTCGTAGCAGGGCTGGGCGGCCCGGTCGTCCGCGTCGGCCGGGCGCGGGCCGGCGCTCACGTCGCGGTCGAGCAGGAAATACTCGACCTCGGCGCCCACGCGCGCGGCGTACCCCCGTGATCGAAGGTTGGTGATGACGGACGCCAGGATGACGCGCGGCGCGAACGGCCACGGCGCGCCCTCGACGTGCGGATCGCAGTGGACCATGGCCAGGCCGGGGCGCAGGAACGGCAGCGGCGTGAACGTGGACGGGTCCGGGATCGCCATCACGTCCGGGTCGCAGGGCTGCTGGCCGAGCGCGCCGGCGGCGTAGCCGGCGAAGCCGACGCCCTCGGTGGCGAGCGCGTCCACGGCCTCGACCGGCACCAGCTTCGCGCAGGGTTTGCCGTCGAGGTCGACGAACGTCGCCAGGACGAACCGCGTCCCGTGTTCCTTCACCAGGTCGGCCAGTGCTTCCATGCGGACTCACCTTCGTTCACTCTGGGGAACCATAGTTGAACGGAAGTAGACCCAGCAATTGTTGCGCCGCCGTGGGCGGGGGATGTCACATCCGTTTCCCGGCGGATCTGGCACACTGGTTGATGCATCAACCTCACCCACAGCCGACGGAGAGCGGTCATGAACTACGGACATCCCCTCGAGTTCGGCACGTTCGTCACGCCCGGCAACGCGCCACCGCACGATCCGGTCGCGCTCGCGAAACGGTCGGAGGAGCTGGGATTCGACCTGGTCACGTTCCAGGACCACCCCTACCTGCCGGCATTCCATGAGATGTGGACGCTGCTGTCCTGGGTCGCCGGGCAGACCTCGCGCATCCGCCTCGCGCCGAACGTGATCAACGTGCCGATGCGTACCCCCTCGGTCCTGGCCCGCGCCGCGGCCTCGCTCGACCTGCTCTCCGGCGGGCGGCTGGACCTGGGGCTCGGCGCCGGCGCCTACAGGGAGGCCGCGGCCGCGATGGGCGCGACCGTGCTGCCGCCGCGCGAGTCCGTCGACGCGCTCAGCGAGGCGATCGACATCATCCGCGCGCTGCACGACGTCTCCAGCGGCCGACCGGCCCGCGCGGGCGGGACGCACCACCGCATCGTCGGCGCGCAGCCCGGCCCGGCGCCGGCGCACCACGTCCCGATCTGGCTCGGCGCGCTCAAGCCCCGCATGCTGCGCCTGACCGGCGAAAAGGCGGACGGCTGGCTGCCCTCGTTCCGCAACGTCGGCCGGGACGGCCTGGTCGCCGGCAACAAGGTGATCGACGAGGCCGCGGTGGCCGTCGGCCGCGAGCCGTCCGACATCCGCCGCCTGCTCAACATCTCCGGGACGTTCTCGGCCACCTCGTCCGGTTTCCTGCAGGGACCGCCGTCGCAGTGGGTCGACGAGTTGCTGCCGCTCATCCTGGAGGACGGCGTCGGCACGCTGATCCTGGCCACCGACTCCCCCGCGATCATGGAGACGTTCGCGTCCGAGGTCATCCCGGCCCTGCGCGCCGCCGCCCCCGCGCCGACCACCTTCAAGCCATCGGGGGTACGGGCCAAGCGTCGTCCCGGCATCGGCTACGACGAGCTGCCCGCGTCGCTGGCCTCGGCCGCGGTCGAGCCCGGCGACGTGGAATACCCGCTGGTCCGGTCGAACTACATGCGCGGCGGCTCCCCCGGCCTGGTGCTGCGCCCGTCCACGGACGCGGAGGTCGCCGACGCGGTCGCGTTCGCGGCCCGGCACCGCCACCTGCCGTTCGGCGTGCGCAGCGGCGGTCACGGCGTCAGCGGACGCTCCACCAACGACGGTGGCATCGTGCTGGACCTGGGCCGTTTCAAGGACTTCGAGGTCCTGGACACGGCGAAGCGCCTGGTCCGGGTCGGCGCCGGCATGCGCTGGATGGAGGTGGCCGCCGCGCTGGAGCCGCACGGCTGGGCGCTGACCTCCGGTGACTACGGCGGCGTGGGCGTGGGCGGGCTGGCCACCGCGGGCGGCATCGGTTTCCTGGGCCGCAAGCACGGCCTCACGCTCGACCACATCCGCGCGGCCACGGTCGTGCTCGCGGACGGCACGATCGTGCGGGCCTCGCCGGAGGAGCATCCGGACCTGTTCTGGGCGCTGCGCGGCGCGGGCGCGAACGTCGGCGTGGTCACGTCGTTCGACTTCCAGGTCCCCGAGGTCGGCGACGTCGGGTGGGCGCAGTTCGTGCTGGACGCGTCCGACACCGCGCAGATGCTGGTGAAGTACGGTGCCGCGGTCGAGGCCGCGCCGCGCGACGTCACCCCGTTCCTGCTGATGGGCGCGCCGCAGCCGGGCCAGCCGCACTTCGCGCAGGTCATGGCCATGGTCGACTCCGGCGACCCGGAGAAGATCATCGCGGACCTCACGCCGATCGCGTCCGTGTCCGCGCTCTACGACCAGAACGTGGTGATCGCGCCGTACGCGGCCGTCATCGCCAACGCCTCCTCCGAACCGCACCGCGGCCAGGGCGAGCCGATCAGCCGCTCCGGGTTCGTCCGGCACCTCACGCCGGAGGTCGCGGCCGCGATCGCCCGGCTGCTCGGCAGCGGTGCCACGCCGTTCTTCCAGATCCGCGCGGTCGGCGGCGCGATCTCCGACGTGGCGGACGAGGACACGGCGTACGCGCACCGGTCCGCGAACTTCCAGATCACCGCGCTCGGCCGCAACCGCCAGCGACTGGACGCGGTCTGGGACCGGGAGATGTACGGCGTGACGGAGGGCCTCTACCTCAGCTTCGAGACCGATCCGCGCCCGGACCGGCTGACCGACGCGTTCCCCCCGGCGACGCTGAGCCGGCTGCGCACGATCAAGGCGGCCTACGACCCGACCAACCTGTTCCGCGACAACTTCAACATCGCGCCTTCGGAGAGTGCGGCATGACCGACTACGGGCAGGATCTGCTCTTCGGCACGTTCATCACGCCCAGCGCGCGGCCGGTCCAGAAGGCGGTCGAGCTGGCCGTCGCGGCCGACGAGTACGGGCTGGACCTGGCGACGTTCCAGGACCACCCGTACCAGCCGTCCTTTCACGACACGTGGACGCTGATGAGCTACGTCGCGTCGCGTACCACCAGGATCAAGGTCGCCGGGAACGTGCTCAACCTGCCGTTGCGCGAGCCCGCGCTGCTGGCCCGCGCCGCCGCGTCGCTGGACCTGCTCTCCGGCGGCCGCGTCGAGCTCGGACTCGGCTCCGGCGCGTTCTGGGACGGCATCGCCGCGATGGGCGGGCGCAGGCTGACCGCCGGGCAGGCCGTGGACGCGCTGGCCGAGGGCATCGAGGTGATCAGGTCCGTCTGGGACACGTCCTCGCCCGGCGGCGTGCACGTGCGCGGGACATACTACACCGTGGACGGTGCGAAGCGCGGACCGGCGCCGGCACACGACATCGGGATCTGGGTGGGCGCGTACAAGCCGCGCATGCTCCGATTGACCGGGCGGCTGGCGGACGGGTGGCTGCCGTCGCTGAGCTACCTGCCCGGCGGGCCGTCCGACCTGACCGAGATGAACGCGCACCTCGACGGCGCCGCGGAGGCGGCGGGCCGGTCCCCGTCGGACATCCGGCGGTTCCTGAACCTGAACGGCTCGTTCTCGGCGGAGAGCCGCGGATTCCTGGACGGGCCGCCGGACCAGTGGGCGGAGGAGCTGGCCGGGCTGACGCTGGAGTACGGCATCACCGGCTTCATCCTCGCGGCGGACAGCCCGGCCGCGATCGAGCTGTTCGCGAAGGAGATCGCACCGGCGACGCGCGAGCTGGTGGCGGCCGAGCGGTCGTGACGGTGGTGAAGGCCGCACCGGAGTCCGGCGCGGCCCTTCCCCTCAGCCTCGCGGCCGGAAGGTCCAGACCGCGTTGTCACCCGGCAACTCCAGCGTCGCCGAGGTGAACGGCGCCTCGCCGCGGTGATAGGCCTTCAGGAGCTGCTTGTTCTCCTGCCCGTGGAGGTGCAGGTCGCCGACGTTCCCGCCGGCCTGGGTGATCTGGAAGAGCTGGTGCGGCGCGTGCAGGTCGCACGGGCCGATCCGTAGCGTGGCGCCGGCCCAGGTGCCGGCCAGTTCCGCGCACTCCCGGTCGTTCTTGCGCAGGCGGAACGAGCCGTACTCTCCGGTCTGCTCGCCCAGGTTCTCCAGCAGCCACCGCTGGCTGGTGGAGCCGTCGCAGTCCACCATCACGGTGGAGTTCCCCGGCGCCGCGTCGAGGCAGGCGTCGAGGCCGGCATTCTTGAGCAGTCCCCAGGCCTCGGCCGGCGAGGCGGCCTGCGCGGTTCCCGGCAACGCCATCGCGGCCAACCCGGCCCCAATAACAACTGCTTTAACTAACTTTTTCATGAAATATCCCCCATAGTGCACCGGCGCGGCCGGCCGATGGCGGTGCTGGTGGCGGGCACGCCGCGGACGATCCTGTCACCGGCGGCCCGGCGGCGCGGAGGTTCGGCGAAAACGACCGCGCGCAGGGAGGACCACGGCCCTCCCCACGCACGTCAACGAGCTACTTCCCGACCGGGACGCGCTCCCACTCCGCGTACGCGCCCGGCCATTCCTTCGTCCACGAGACATACGGCGCCTCGTGCTCCTGGAACGCCTTCAGCCACGAACCGGACGGCGGATTGGAGACGCGCCAGGTCGGCACCGACCAGTCCGCCTTCGAGGCCCGGAACACCTGGTAGGGATCGGTCTCGTCACACTCGCGCAGCGCCAGCCGCCCGGTCGACGGCAGCTCGTCGCCGATCAGCTCCAGGCACTCACGCGCGTTCTTCCGCACCGTGAAGCTGGGCCTTCCGACCAGGTCCACGTCCAGCTCCCGGGTGAACCAGATCTGCGAGAACGAGCCGTCGCACGGCTTGACCCGGACCAGCTTCGTGCCGGCCGCGTCGTCGACCGCGGTCAGGCACCCGTCCAGCCCGACGTTCCTGAGGTACGCCGGCCCGTTCTGCATCACGCCGGCCGGCTCGCCGGCGTGCGCGGCCCCCGGCAGCACCATCGCCGCGAGCACCCCCGCGAGCACCGAGACCTTCATAGCCCTGTTTTTCATGACATTTCCCCCGTGGCGGGCCGGGCCGGAGGTTGGACAGTGAGAGCGTGTGAACCCGACCGGCGCGCCGCGGAAATCCTGTCACCGGCCGGCCTGCCGGCGCTCCCGATCAGCCGAAAGTGACCCCGACCGGGTGAGAGTGCCACCCGCACGGCTCGAAGACGGGGATCAGGCAGCGGTGAGGCGCAGGCGCAGGGCCTGGACGACCGCGAACGCGGCCTTGGCGTCGTCGGGGTCGGACGAGTCGTCGGACCAGAGCTCGTGCCACTCGCTGTCCGGGCCCATGATCCGGTCCAGCGCGCGCACCGCCAGCGCGTCGGTGCCGGCCGGCAGCGTGAGCGGACTGTCGGCCAGGAAGTCGGGCACCTCGCCGGCCAGGACCGCGGCGGCGGCCAGCGCGGCCTGCGCGGTGTCCACCTCCACGTACTCCGGCTCGTCCGTCACGTTGCGGAGCGCGTCGAGGAGCAGCCCCGGGCGGTCGGCGGCCGACGCGTGGCGAAGGTCGGCCAGCCAGTCCCCCGCCCCGTCGTTGTCGAACGGACCGGTGTCCCAGGTCCCCATCAGCCCGCCCGCCGGCGCGCGCGCCGGGCAGCCAGCTCGTCGTTGAAGTCCGGCTCCGGCTCGGGAACCGGCGTGTGGGTGGCGAAGACGGCGGGCTCGCCCGGGAGGTGGGACAGCGATCCCTGGATCTCCTTGAACGCGCCGCCGATCGCGATGCCGAAGACGCCCTGGCCGCCCTGGAGCAGGTCGACGACCTCCTCGGGGGAACGGCAGTCGTAGACGGTGGTGCCGTCCGAGATGAGCGTGATGCCGGCCAGATCCTCGACGCCGTGCGAGCGGAGCGTCTCGATGGCCTTGCGGATGTTCTGCAGGGAGACGCCGGCGTCCAGGAGGCTCTTGACGACCTTCAGCACGACGAGGTCGCGGAAGGAGTAGAGGCGCTGGGTGCCGGAGCCGGACGCGTCACGGATGCTCGGGACGACCAGCTGCGTGCGTGCCCAGTAGTCGAGCTGACGGTAGCTGATGCCGACCGCGTGGCAGGCGGTCACGCCGCGGTAGCCCACGGTGCCGTCCTCGCCGATTCCGATCCCGATGCCGTCGTCGGCTTCAGGAGCCGGAGCTGATCCACCAGATTCGTCCATGCGACTACCTCCCGCTGTGCGGTGCCGCGTCCCTCGACGAGCCCCACCATATAGCGCACATCGGGCCGGATCGCGGATGCTTTGCCGCGACACGCCGCGTACGGGGGAACATGCGCAGCGTAACCGCACCGTCACCGTAACGCGAAGCCTACCTACCCGTTGATCAGCCCGCGAAATCCTCGGGGCGCACGCCCTCGAGGAACTCCCGGAACTTCTCGACCTCGTCCTCCTGCTCATCAGGAATGACGATGCCGGCCTCGCTGAGCACCTGCTCGGCGCAGCGGATCGGGGCGCCGACCCGCAGCGCCAGCGCGATGGAGTCGCTCGGGCGGGCCGACACGCGCACACCGTCGCCGATCAGGAGATCCGCGTAGAACACGCTCTCCTTCAGCTCGGTGATCTCGACGGCCTGCAGCGGCGCGTTCAGCGCCGTCAGAATGTCCCGCAGCAGATCATGGGTCAGCGGCCGGGCCGGCTTGACCCCCTGCTGCTCGTAGGCGATGGCCGTGGCCTCGACCGCACCGATCCAGATCGGCAGGTAACGGTCGCCCTCGACCTCGCGGAGCAGGACGATCGGTTGGTTGTTGGGCAGTTCGACCCGCACCCCGACCACGCTCAGCTCGCGCACCGCTGCCTCCGTGTCGCTTATGTGTGTGCGTCCCGCCACCACCGCGAAGGGTGGTGGGAGACGCGTTTCTGCCCCTCACCTGCACGGTACACGGATCACCATGCGTAAGTGCCACCCGCGCCGTGCGATGCCGGGCACCGTACCCAAGCGAGCCTACGTCACGCGTGTTACGGACAAATCCCCAACTCAGCGCTCGAGGATGTCGCGCAGACCGGCCCGCAACAGCGCCGCATGCAGCAACTGGGAGAGTCCGGCCAGCTCATGGGCGGTCTCGGCGGCGCGAGCCCGGGCAGCGGGGTCCTTCTGCCGCGCGAGCGGCGCGATCAGCTGCGCATAGAGACCGACCTCACGATCGGTGGAGGCCCGGAACGCGCGCAGGTGCCGCGGCTCGATCCCGTAGTGCGCGAGACCGGCGACGGCCTGCGCGATCACGAGCGCCTCCTCCTCGTACCATCCGGGGGAACGGCAGACGATCAGGCCGAGCCGCTCGATCTCGGAGAGTGACGAGTCGGTCAGGCCGGACCGTTCCAGCAGCTCGGTGCGGCTGCACCGGGTGTCGACCGGCTCCGGAGCGACGCTCTCCTCGGGCGAGGAGCCCACCAGGCGGAGGGCCACCGGCGTCGCACCGGCGGCCTCCATCTCGGCCAGCTGCGCGCGGATGACGCGCAGCGGAAGGTACTGATCCCGCTGCGCGGTCAGCACGAACCGCAGCCGCGCCAGGTCGTCCCGGCTGTACTTCCGGTAGCCGGACGCGGTGCGCTCCGGCTCGACCAGGCCCTCGGACTCGAGGAACCGCAGCTTGGAGATCGTGGTGTCGGGAAAATCCGGGCGCAGCTCGGACAGCACCTCACCGATGCTCATCAGGCGGCGCCCGTCCTGCTGCGCCGCCCGGTGATGGTGACCGGGCGGCGGACCGGGGAAGGCGGCCGCCGCCCCGGAGACAGTCATGACATGTCCTCGCTAGGCAGGAGGATCAGGAGCATCAGCGGCCACCCTCGTCCGGGCGCGGCCCGGCGATGAAGACGAGCCGGAACTTGCCGATCTGGACCTCGTCGCCGTTGGAGAGCGTCGCGGCCTCGACCCGCTCGCGGTTGACGTAGGTGCCGTTGAGGCTGCCCACGTCCCGGACCGTGAAGGTCCCGCTGTCGCGGTGGAACTCGGCGTGCCGCCGGGAGACCGTGACGTCGTCGAGGAAGATGTCGCTGTCGGGGTGCCGACCGCTGGTCGTCACGTCGTGGTCGAGCAGGAACCGGGCGCCCGCGTTCGGCCCCCGGCGGACGACGAGCAGCGCCATGCCGGGCGGGAGCGAGCCGGACATCCGGCTGGGCACCACGTCGGCATCCGGACCATCGAGCACTTCGTCGAGCGAACCCAGGTTCAGCGTCGACGTGACGTCGAGTGGGGGGAACTCGTCGTCTGGGCGCGTCATCGGACCACCTCGTGTCTGTTTCGGTCGCACGTCCCCCGGACCGGGACAACCGCCGGCCAGCGCCCGGCGGGGCCTCCCCCGGCTGCCGTCTGTGGCATATGAAGGACGTTCGACAATGCGGTTTCAATATCAAGTTCTCGCGTGACTACGGCAGAGTAGCCAGCGGGGTAGGGTGCGGCAACCGGACGCGCGCAACGCGTCTGGTTGTCAGATATCACACTCTGTCGGTGCGACCCAAACTACTTGTTGATCAGTTCACCATAGGCTGTGGCGCTGAGCAGCGCAGCGACGGCGGCCGGGTCGGCGGGAACGATCTCGAGCAGCCAGCCCTCGCCGTACGGATCCGTGTTGATGAGCTCGGGCGTGTCGGCCAGCGCGGTGTTACGCGCCGCGACCGTGCCGGAGATCGGCGCGTAGATCTCGGAGACGCTCTTGGTCGACTCGACCTCGCCGAGCGACTCGCCCGCCTGCACGGTCGCACCCTCGTCGGGCAGCTGCACGTAGACGATGTCGCCGAGCGCGTCCTGCGCGAAGTCGGTGATGCCGACGCGCACCGCGGCCGGGCCGTCGCCGGAGACCCACTCGTGCTCGGCGGTGTAACGCAGGTGCTCAGGAATCACGGGTCGTTCGTCCTTCGGTGAGAGCCCGGTCAGGAGACCGGTCGGGCGTACCTCAGCGTGTTGACGTCGTGGATTGCGGACACGTCGACCACGCCTTGTTCTTGGGGGGTCACGTTACCGCCGTTGTCCATGATCGATTCGATCACCCCGCCGGGAATCCGGAGCGCCGTCTCCATGGTCTTCGGATCGCCGATCACCGTGATCGTGTACGTCGATGTCAGCCGCTTCCCGTCGACGACCACGCCGAACTGGTCGCCGCCCTGGCCGGCCGGCGCGTCCTGGAACGAGGTGGACGCCACGATCCGCACCGCGGTGCCGTCGCCGCCCGCGATCTGCATCGCCTCCGCGCCCGAGCCGCGCAGCTCCTGCACCATGTTGAGCAGGTCGTCCGCCTCGACCTGATCGTCCCCACCATTGATCTTGATGGTCAGGCCGGTCCCCCGCGCGGGCAGCTCACCGGCGAGCACGCCGAGATCGTTCGCCCGCTCGGACGCCTCCCGCAGCGCCGCCTCCCGGCCCTCGGCGCCGGAGCTGAGCGACTGCTTGCTGTCCTCCAGCTCCGCGACCTCGGCCTGGGTGCGCTGCTCCGTCGACTCGAGGTCGGACAGGATCCGCACCAGATCCTCCTGACGCATGGTCAGCAGCGTGGTGTCCCCGTCGTTCGCCTTCAGCTGCACCACCAGCGTGAACCCGAACAACAGCAGGAGCAGCGCGATCATCACGGTCGTGCCGGACATCCGCCGCCGCGCCGGCGCGGCCGTCTCAGGATCAACCCCATCAGTGGGTACGCCAGGGCCGTCCACGGCCCCGGCCGAGCCCCCGGCGTCCGCCTCCGACGGCTTCGCCGCTGCCGAGGCTGCGCGTGCGCCCTTCGGTGTCGCGGGCGCGACGACTTTCCGGGCCTCCGGGGGTGCGCTCGCCTCGGGCCGGGCCGTGGCCTCGGGCGTCACCGCGACGGCCGGAATCACCGCCGGCTTCTCCGCCGACGGGCCCGGCGAGGGCCTGGGCCGGTCCGCCGGCGCACCGGCCGGAGCCGTCCGTGCCGCCGGGCTCACCGGCGCGACCGGTGCCACGGCCTCGGCCTGCGGCTGCCCCGCACTCGCGGCGGCGACCTGATCGGCCTGCGGTCTCGGCGCCCCCGGACTCACCGGCACGCTGGGCCCGCCCGGACTCACCGGCCTGGGCAAGCTCGGGATCCGCGGCGCGGCCGGCCCTGCCGGAGACTGCGGCGCGGACGGGCTCTGCGGCGCGGACGGGCCTGCCTGCGTCTGCGGTGCAGCCGGACTCACCGGCCTCTGCGGCGAGGCCGGACTGACCTGGGACGACGACTGCTGCGGGCTCGGCCGGCGCGCCGACAGTCGCACGGTGTCTTCCGTACCCACGTCGGGGTTCTTGTCTGGATTTTTGGGTGCGAAACCGGACGGGGGCGCGACCGGCGGCAGCACCACCGGCGGCACCGACGTCGCGGGCGGCTCGGTGTGGCGCAGATCGGCCGCGGTCAGGTGGACCGTGGGCTGGTCCTCGATCGGGGGCTTCGGCGGCGTGGACGGCACCCGGGCGGCGCCGTTCTCCGGCTCGTCGCTGCTCATCGGCTACAAGCTACCCGTCACGCGCTGAACAGGTGGCGCCGGATGGCCGCCACGTTGCCGAAGATCCGCACGCCGAGGACCACGACGACGCCGGTGGAGAGCTGACCGCCCACGCCCAGCTGGTCACCCAGATAGACGATCACGGCGGCGACCAGCACGTTCGAGATGAACGAGATGACGAACTGCTTGTCGTCGAAGTTCCGGTCGAGCTGCGCGCGCACGCCGCCGAAGACCGCGTCCAGCGCCGCCACCACCGCGATCGGCAGGTAGGGCAGCAGGGCGGGCGGCACGGTCGGGTCCAGGTACACACCGAGCAGGACGCCCACTATCAACGCGATGACCGCGTACATCATTCGCCTTCCGGGGAGGTCGTCGGGGAGGTCGGGGAGGCCGAGGCCGGCTGCGTGGGGGCGGGCGAGGGGTAGGCGTGCTTCAGGTCGGCGCTGCCCGCGGCCGGCAACTCCAGGTCGTCGCGCGCCGAGACCTGGAACTTCATGCCGTAGCGGTCGACCAGCGTACGGAACAGCGCGGCGCTGCGCGTGTCCTCGTACCGCTCCTTCATGTCGTCGGGCCCGATCGCAACCACGTCGTACGGCCCGGTGATCGGGTGGAAGTCGACCAGGATCGCCTCGCCCGCGGCCCGGATCGTGGACGTGGCGGTCAGGCGCTCGCCGTTGATCGCGATCGCCTCCGCCCCGATCGACCACAGCGCGTTCGCGATGTCCTGCAGGTCGCGGTCGAGCACCTTGGAGACGTCCTTGCGCCCGCCGGTGACCGCGTTGATGTCGCGCGGCCCGTCCGCCACCGTGACCACGACGCCGTCGCCCTCGACCCGGGCCAGGCCGGTGACCGCCTCCAGGTTGCGGAGCCGTTCCGCGGTGTCGCCCTCCAGGTTCGCCGCGCGCAGCGCGTTGACCTCGGCGCGGAGCGCGGCGGCCCGCTGCTCCAGCTCGGTGGCCGACTCCTGGCGGGTGTGGATCTGGTCGACGAGCGCGGTGCGGGCCTGGCCGCGCGCGGGCTGCTCGGCCACGGTCTGCCGGTAGGCCATCGCGAACAGGAACCCGACCAGCACCAGCGTGACGAGCCCGAACCCGCGGGCGGACGCGCCGCGCCAGCCGGTGCGCGGGCCCTCCTTCTCCCGGCGGGCGGCCGCGTCGGCGTAGCCGGGGTCGAGCGGGTTGCGGAACAGCTCGGTCAGGAAGTCCGGCGCGTACTGCTTCCGCTTCGCCCGGCTGCCCTCCCCTGACACGTCCTCCGGGCCGGCCCCCGTCTCACTCATGTCAGGTCGCCCGCCGGCTGGGCCACGCGGATGAGCCGCGACACCTGGTAGATGTAGAAGAACGCCGCGATCCAGTACAGCACCAGGCCCCAGATCGCGCAGGCCCAGCCGATCGCGTGCGCGGCCGCGGCGGCCGGCTCCGCGGCCTGGGACAGCAGCAGGATCGGGAACGCGACGAGCAGCATGAACGTGGCGGTCTTGCCGACGTAGTGCACCGGCGGCGGGCCGTAACCGTGCGCGCGCAGGATGACCAGGCAGACCACCAGCACTGCCTCGCGGGCGACCAGTGCGGCCGTGAACTCCCACGGCACCACCGCGGTCAGCGTGAACGCGACCAGCGTGGCGACGATGTAGAGCCGGTCGACGAACGGGTCCAGCAGCTCGCCGAGGCGGCTGACCTGGCCGAGGCGGCGGGCGACCCAGCCGTCCACCCAGTCGGTGGTGCCGCCGATGGCCAGCACGATCAGCGCGGCGAGCTTGGCGTCCTGCGCGACGAGCAGCCAGAGGAACAGCGGGACGCCGAGCAGGCGGACGAAACTGATCACGTTCGGCCAGGTGGCGACGCGCTCGGTGAAGATGCCGTCGAGCGGCTGTCCGGGCGCCCAAGGCGCAGGCCGACGCGCCACGACATCCCCTCCCGCTTCGACCGGCCCCGAGCCGGCCAGTCCGCTGCCGGGCCACTATAACGCCCGGTCCGCGCGCGATCACCTGCCCCACGCTGATCTTGCGATTACGCCCCGTTCGTGACGGTTACTGCGTCCTAGGACTTCGTTATGCCTCTGTGATCCTCAACCGCGCCATTTGTCCCTACGCTATGCAGCCGTGACACTGGGACGGCTTCGCTTGCTCGCTCTTCCGATGGCGGTGTTGTGCCTGGCCACGGCCTGTGCCACGGACGACGCCCCGAAGCCCGTGTCCGCCACCGGCACGCCGTTCCTGCCGGTCTTCACGGACGAGACCCCGGCACCGGCCCGGCCGGTCACGATCGGCCTCGCCGGCGACGTGCACTTCGCCGGCCGCGCGGCCACGCTGCTCAAGGACCCGTCCAACGCGTTCGGCGCGCTCGTGCCGCTGCTCACGGCCGCGGACGTGACCGTGGCCAACCTGGAGTCCGCGGTCACCACGCGCGGCGAGCCGATCCGCAAGGAGGGCAACTTCCGCGCACCCGCCAGCGTGTTCCCCGCGCTGGAGGAGGCCGGCCTCGACGTGGTCTCGATCGCGGACGACCACGTGCTCGACTACGGCCCGCAGGGCCTCACGGACACGCTCGCGGCCGCGGACAAGGCCGGCTTCCCGGTCGTCGGCGCGGGCAGGGACGAGGAGTCCGCGTTCCGCGCCTGGATCACCGAGTCCCAGGGCGTGAAGATCGCCGTGCTCGCGCTCAACACCGGCCCGCTGTTCGCGGAGAGCTTCGCGGCCTCCGGCAAGGATCCCGGCGTGGCCGCGCCCGAGGACGACAAGCGCGCGGTCGCGGCCGTGATCGACGCCAAGCGCGTGGCGGACGTGGTCGTCGTCTACAACCAGTGGGGCCGGGAGGACGCGCAGTGCCCCTCGGTGGCGCAGCAGCGGCTCGCGGCCTCGCTGTCCGGCGCGGGCGCGGACGTGATCGTCGGCACCGGCGCGCACACGCTGCAGGGCGCCGGCTGGCTCGGTACGGCGTACGTCGCCTACGGCCTGGGTGACCTGGTCTGGTTCGCCGACTCGCGCGTCTCGTCCGACACCGGCGTGCTGCAGGTGACCGTGCACGGCGGCACCGTCACGCAGGCGTCGTTCGCCCCGGCCCGGATGCGGTCCACCGGCCAGGCCGAGCCGCTGACCGGCTCGGAGGCGTCCGCGGCCGTCAAGCGCCTCGACGCGCTGCGCGCCTGCGCCGGCCTCTCCGCCACCCCCGCCTCCCCGACGCCCTCGGCGTCGTAGCGGCGTCCTGGCGGCGTCTCAGCGACGGCGGGAGCGGCGCGGCGCGGCCTGGGCCTGCGCCGCCGTCTCCTCGGCCGCCGCGCACGCGTCCTGGATGTCGTTCTCGTCGGCCACGGTCGCGAGGCGCTGCAGCAGCACGCGGAACAGTGCGCGGTCCCCGGCCGGCAGTGACGCGAGCACCTGCTCCTCGGCCGCCTCGAAGCCCTCGGTGAGCACCGCGAGCCGCTCCTGGCCGTGCGCGGTGGCCACGATCCGGCGCGTGCGGCGGTCCGCCGGGTCCGGCCGGCGCTCGACCAGCGTCGCGGCCTCCAGGTCGTCCAGCAGGTACGTCATCACGGTCCGGTCGATGCCGAGGTGCTGCGCGAGCTGGGCCTGGCTGAGCGCCGTCTCGCCCGCGGCGATGCGCAGGATCTGGTAGCCGCGCGGCCCGCCCGGCAGCGCCTCCACCACGTGCTCGGAGGCACGGAGGTAGCTGCGGAACACCACACCGAGACCCCAGCCGAGGTCGGTGTCGATCGGTTTGTGGCCCTGCACTTCACACGCGTGCGCGTGCGCAGCGAGCGCGGCTTCGGCTTCAGCGGCAGTGGTCACGATCCCATAGTACGGATCCTTACCAGTCCCCCGACCGCGTGATTTCCGGATCGTCTGTGACGCAGACTACGGTTGACGAGATAGTATTCTGCACAGACGATCTAACGGACAGACCGATACCGTTCCTGGGAGTCACCATGACGCTCTTCCGCCTCGACGCCAGCATCCGCACCGAGGGCTCGGTGAGCCGCGCGGTCGCCGACACCGTGCAGGCCGCGTGGGCCGCCGAGCACCCCGGTGTCCCGATCCTGCGCCGCGACCTCGGCCAGCACCCGCTCCCCGCGGACGCCTGGCGCACCGCGGTCGGCGCCGGGTTCACGCCGGCCGAGGACCGTTCCGCCGCGCAGCGCGACGCCACCGCGCTGGCCGGCTCGCTCGCGGACGAACTGCTGGCCGCGGACGCCTACCTGCTGGCCATCCCGCTCTACAACTGGAACATCCCGCACCACGTGAAGTCCTGGTTCGACCTGCTGCTGACCGAGCCGCGGTTCAACGTCGGCGGCGACCGGATCCTGGAGGGCCGCCCGGCCGTGCTGGTCACGGTGCGCGGCGGCGGCTACGGGCCGGGCACGCCGCGCGAGGGCTGGGACCACGGCACGCCGTACTTCCGGCGCATGTTCACCGACGTGCTCGGCCTGGACGTGCACATCGCCGAGGCCGAGCTGACGCTGGCCGCGGTCACGCCCGCGATGGAGGCGCTGCGCGGCCTGGCCGACAAGTCGCTGACGGACGCGCACACCGCGGCCGAGTCGCACGGCCGCACCATCGCGGCCCGGGTCTCCGCGCTCGCGGCGGCCTGAGCTCGATCCCCGGACCGGTCCCGGCGGAGGCTCAGGCCGCCGGGACCGGTGTCCAGGCAGGATATTTCGCGGACCGGCCGTCGCCGGACGAGCGTCCCCGCAGCCTCCGTTGCAGCCACGGCACCACGTGCTCGCGGTAGTAGCGCGCCTCGGCCAGCAGCCGGCGGGACGACGCGGGCGCCGGGTCGAGCCGGTGGTCGCCGGCCGCGTGGCCGAGCGCGGTCAGCACGATCCCGGCGACGCGCCGGTGACCGGCCGCGTTGAGGTGCAGGCGGTCCGCCGACCAGTACTCCGGACGGCGGATCTCCACGTCGTCGAACGAGTTCGCGAACGGCAGCCCGTGCTTCCCGGCCAGCTCCGCCACGGCCACGGTCAGCTCGGCACCGCGCTGGTGGATCGTCCTGCCGAACGGCAGGCGCGTCGACGGGTCCGGCCCGCTGATCAGCAGCAACTGCACGCCGCTGTCCGCACAGCGCGTGACCGCGTGCTCGGTGAGGCGCATCAGGTGCGAGACCTCCATGCCGCGCCGCAGCATGTCGTTGCCGCCACCGTTCAGCGAGATCAGCGTGGGCAGCGGCGACATGGCCAGCGCGGCCTCCAGCTGATCGTTGATGATCGGCTCGAGGAGGCGGCCGCGGACCGCCAGGTTCGCATACTCGACGGGCTCGTCCGACGCGGCCGCCAGACCGGCCGCGACCAGGTCCGCCCAGCCCCGGATGGTGCCGTCCGGGAGCTCGTCGCCGACTCCCTCGGTGAAGCTGTCGCCGATCGCCAGGAAACGCACCGGCCGACGATAGCAATCTTGGCCGCCTCACGCGTCCCTGAGCGGGCGCGACCGCCACGCCAGCCCGGAGGCGAGGGCAAGAGCCAGACCACAGATCAGGAGCAGCGGGGGTACGCCCACGGGCGCGGACGCCGCACCGAACAGGTTCTGGGTGGCGAGCAGCGGCAGGCTCTGCGCCAGGACCAGCACGGACTGGGTACGCGCCAGATGGCTGCGCGGCGCCCGCCCGAGGAACAGCGGCCCGACATGCGTGGCGAACACGCCGGAGCCGACGCCGACCACCAGCGCGGCGGCCGCGGCCGGGAGCAGCGCGCAGGCGCCCGCGGCAGGCCGGCCGCCGAACGGCAGCCGGTCACCGAGTGCCAGCGCGGCGGTTCCGGCCGCGGCCGTGAGCAGGCCGGCCGCCGCGACCAGACCCGGCCGCGGCAGCGCACCCCGCAGCAGCACGATGAGCGCGATCCCGCCGGTGCCGGCCGCGAGCGCGGCGGCGAGCAGGCCGGTGTGCGAGCCGGGCCAGTGGCGTTCCCGGGCCAGCAGCGGCAGCAGCAGGCTGGAGACCGGGAGCAGGAACGCGGCAGCCGCGGCGGTCAGCGCCAGCGCCGGCCGCAGCACCGGGTCCACCAGCACGATCCGCAGCCCGGCGGCCGTCCCCCGCACGGCATCGGCGAGCGCCGTCCGCGATCGCCCGGTCCCCGCGCCGGAGCCGGGCGGATCCGCGTGGGAGCTTTCGCCCGCGGTCGGACCGGCCGCAGGCGGGTCCACCGCCGGGCCCGTGCCGGCGTGCCCGGTCGCGGACATCACCCGATCCGGCCGGCCGGTCGTCGTGAGGTGGGGTCGCAGGCGGATCAGGACGATCGCCATCGCGGCGAACGTGAGGCCGTTCGCCGCGACCACCGGTGCCAGGCCGACCGCGGTGACCAGCAGGCCGCCGAGCGCGGGACCGGCCAGCGCCGCGGACTGGCCGGCGATCTGCCGCGCCGCCATCGTGCGGGACAGCGACCCGCTCTCGTCGGTGAGCAGGCGCGGGACGGTGGCGGAGGCCGGGAGGTAGACCGCGTCGGCGATGCCGCTCGACAGCGCCACCAGCGGGATCAGCCACGGCGAGGACGGGAACACGGTCAGCAGCAGCGCGCACGTCAGCGTGGCGACCGCGGCGGCGATGTCGGCGCCGACCAGCACCCGCCACGCGCCGAGCCGGTCGGACAGTGCGCCGCCGGGGAGCAGGAACAGCACGCGGGGCACGATGATCGCGGTCAGCGTGAGTGCGGCGAGCGGCGCGCTGCGGGCCGCGGCGGACCACACCAGCGCGAATCCCATGGCCTGCGTGCCGGCCAGGCTCAGGGCGGTGCCGGCGAGCCAGAGGACCACCGGGGTATGACGAGGCACGGTTCTTGACTCCACCCGGGCGAGGGACGTGACGGGGTCCGACGGTGGAGGGTCGAGTGAGTCGAGGGTCAAGCCGGAGTTCCGAGTCGTACCCACTGATGGGGTGGATTGTGTCCTTCGACCGTGTGATCGGGGCGGCCCGGCCGCGTGGGGGACCGCATAATCGGCGGACATGGACTGGAAGCTCGAAGTTGTCGTCGTGCCGGTGACGGACGTGGACGCCGCCCGGGAGTTCTATGCGGAGAAGCTGGGCTTCAGGGTCGACCACGACAGCCGTCCGGCGCCGGAACGCAGGATCGTGCAGGTCACGCCGCCGGGATCGCCGTGTTCGATGGTGTTCGGCACCGGGATGGGCGACGGGCCGCCCGGGTCGCTGCGCGGCACGCGGCTGGTGGTGACGGACCTCGCGGCCGCGCGCGAACGGCTGCTGGCGCAGGGGGTGGAGGTCAGCGGCGTGCGGCATCTGAGCGCGGGCCGGTGGGTGGACGGGCCGGGCGGGCGGTGGAACTCGTTCGTGTTCTTCGAGGACCCGGACGGCAACTCGTGGACCGTGCAGGAGCGCGCCGCGTAATTCCGTGCGCCGTGGACGCGCAGCTCACTAGGGTTTCGCGCGATGGACAACGACTGGCACGACCCCGACTGGCGCGCCTCCGCCCACGAGTGGATCACCGCGCATCTGGACGCCCCCGCGACCGGCCCGATCGAACAGATGCGGGCGCGGCCGTGGTCGGTCACGCACCGCGTGCCGACCGGCGCCGGATTCCGGTGGTTCAAGGCCAACATCACGGACTGCCGGTACGAGGCCGTGCTCGCGGAACGGCTCGGCCGCGGCCGGCCGGAGCGGGTGCTGTCGCCGCTCGCGATCTCGGCCGCGCACGGCTGGATGCTGACGCCGGACGCGGGCCCGACGCTGCGCGACGAGGTCGCCGCGTCGGATCGGGACGGGACGCTCGCGCGCTGGTGCACGATGCTGCGGGAGTACGCGGCGCTGCAGCGCGAGGTGACGCCGATCGCGGACGAGCTGGTGGCGCTGGGCGTGCCGGATCATCGGCCGTCCGTGCTGCCCGAGCAGCTGGCGTCGCTGCTGGACGATCCCGCGGTCCGGGCGGACCTGGGTCCGGCGCGCCTGGAGCGGGTGTCCGGGGTGGTGCCCGCCTTCGCGGAGTGGTGTGCGGAGCTGGCCGCGTCCGGGATTCCCGCGAGCGTGCAGCACGACGACCTGACCGATGCGAACGTGTTCGCGGGCCCGCCGCACCGGTTCTTCGACTGGGGTGACGCCGGGGTGGCGCACCCGTTCGGGTCGCTGCTGGTGGCGCTGTCGTTCGCCGGGTACGCGCTGGACCTGCGGCCCGGCGCGCCCGAGTTCGCCCGCCTGCGCGACGCCTACCTGTCCGAGTGGCCCGGTGACCGGGCCGTTCTCCGCCGGTCCGTGTCGCTGGCCTGCCGGGTGACGCGCGTGTCACGCGCGATGTCGTGGCGCCGGGCACTGCGCGGGGCCGCACTGCCGGTCAAGGACGACTTCCGGACCTCGGTGGCGGACTGGCTCGCCGAACTCCCCGCCCCCGACCCGATCTGAGGCGTGGCGCGCCCGGCACCGTCCGAGATCGGGGCGGCCCGTAGGTCGTTCTGGACGCCCCGATCACCGGTCAGTTCAGCTCGTCCAGGACCAGCGTCAGCGCGGCGAGCACGGCCTCGCGGGACTCGTCCGTGTGGTCGAGGATGTCGAAGCTGTGCCGGCCGTTCGGCACGTCGACGATGCGCAGGTCGGCCTTGACCGCCTCGGCCGCGGCCACGAAGTTCGCCACCGTGCCGGCCACGAACGGGTGCTCCCGGCCGGCCCGGGTCAGCACGATCGGCAGCGCCCCCGCGAGCGCGACCGCCTCGACCGGCCGGTAGACCGCGTCGACGTCCATGCCGGGGAACGGCTCCAGCAGCGGGTACGTCAACGCCAGCACCCGCAGCCAGGCCGGCGGCTCGCGGAGCAGGTCCGCGGAGAGCGGGCTGCCGCCGGAGAAGAACCAGACCGCGATCCGGTCCGGGTCGACGCGCGGGTCGGCGCGGACCGTCGCGAGCGCGGTGACCAGCGTGGCCGCGGACGCCGGGTAGTCCGCGGGCGTGTGCAGCGGGTGGTCCACGACGACGCCGACCGCGCCACGGGAGGCGGCCAGCGCGCCGTAGCCGCGGAACATCGGCCAGTGCCGCGGCGAGGGCTGCATCTCGACCGGCACCGGGCCGCCGTGGACGAAGACGATCGCGGGGTGCGGTCCCTCGCCCTCGGGCAGGTAGAGGTCGATCGGGTCGCGGCTCTCCGGGACGATCTGGTCGACCGGGAGCACGAACGGGTTCATGTACGTCGGTTCAGCCATGCCCCCACATTAGACACCGCTGCAGGCACGCCCGTTGATCGTGCAGGCCGTGGGCTCTCGGTCGCTGAAGATGGAGCCCTTGAGATCGGCCTCGAACGTGAACGACGCGGTGCCGCCGCCGGCGCCGACCGGGAGCACACCGGCCTCGGGCGTGAACGTGACGGTCTCACCGGACTGGGTGAATTTTGCCCCGGTCACCTTCGTGACCGCGATCGGGTTCTTGAGCGTGATCACCACGGTCCAGGCGCCGTTCTCGACCGTGCCCGGGTTCGCCAGATCGATCTTGCCGCGGTAGCCGAACGCCCAGTCCGCATCCGTCTTGTAGGCGGCGGTCAGCGCGTCGACCGTGCCGGGCGACGGCGGTGCCGCGGGCGTGTTCGCGGACGGCGGCGGCAGGCTCGGCGGCTTCGTGGTGGCGCCGGCGGACGGGGCCTCAGCCCCGGCGGACGGGAGCGTCATGCTGGTCGAGGACGCGAGCGGGTCCTCGGTCGCGCCGGCCGAGGCCGAGGACGTGACCGTGGGGACGCCCGGGTCCGCGGCCAGGTCGTCGCCGTCGGCGTTGCGGCCCCAGAGGATGCCGCCGGTGACCGCGATCAGGCCGATCAGCACCACGACGCCCGCGATGATCAGCGGCGTGCGGGCGCTGCGCAGGCCGGCCACGCTGAGCCGGGGGATGATCACGGTCTCCGGGCCGCGCCGGCCGCGCATGCTCTCCAGGTCGACCTCGCCGAACGCGAGCCAGTCCAGCACGGCGGCGAGCGGTGTGCCGAGCGCGGTCTCGTACGCCGCGCGCTTCTCGGCCAGCTCGGCGTCCGAGCCCGCGCCCTCGCGCCAGGACTGGTGCAGCACCACGCGCGTGCGGTGGCCGTCGACCGGGGCGATCTCCCAGCGGAAGCGGGAGACCAGGCCGGGGCCGTGCAGGAACAGCACGATCCGCTCGCCGGTCTCGACGCCGACGACCTCGCCCTCGACGACCGAGCCCTCGTCCGGCAGCTCGGCGGCCGGGTCGGGCTGCAGACCGGGCAGGTCGGTGCCGGAGAACTGGAAGAACGCGCCGACGCGCGGCTTCAGATCGGTGTCGGCGAACCACTGCCGGAGCAGCCGTTCCTCGGTCAGGGCACGCCAGACCCGCTCGGCGGGGTGCTCGACCTCCACCTCGATCTCGATCTCGACACTCGCGGCGCTCTCCGTCGTCACGTGAAGCACTGTAGAAGCCCGCTCATATCCGCGCGCAACGGGCACGCGCTGTCAATCGATCACGATGCGTAGTCCTACACACCGTGACGCTCACCTCACGCTCCCCGCCGAGGTCGTCGCAGATGTGCGCGCCGATCTTGGGGCCTTTGGCCTGCGGGCCGGTCGCGTCGCCCCGGATCTCGCGTAACGGTGTCATGCCGACCGGGTGCGACAGAATCTCCTCAGAAAAAGAGCGGGCCGAGCAGCATGGCGACCGCGGCGCCGCCCGCCGTGCCGGCCGCGACCTGCAGCCAGGTGTGGTCCGCGAGCCGGACACGGGACCAGGCGACCGCGGCGACCACCGGGACCAGGACGAGCAGCGCGGGGCCGAACAGCCAGATCAGGCCGGTGCTGGAGGAGGCGGCGACGGCGGTGTGCACGCTGAGCTTCCAGACCAGGTTGCTGAGCATGACCAGCACCAGGACGCCGAGCATGAGCACGATGACGCCGATCAGGTGGGACGGCGCCTCGAGCACGATGAGCAGCACCAGGCCGGCCAGGACGGAGCCGATGGCCAGCAGCAGCGGGGTGCGGCGCTGCTCGCGGCGTCCGATGTGGTGGTCGGTGAGCGTGCCGCGGACCACGCCGTAGCGGACGATGCCGTAGGGGATCAGCGCGCAGGGTATGCAGGCCAGCAGCGCCCACCAGAAACCGGCGACCGACCGAGTCTGCGCGATCGCGAAGACGAACGGCATGGTCACGGCCCAGACGGTCGGCGCGAACACCTCGGTCACCACCCGGGCCAGTTTGTCCACAGTGGTCTTCTCGGCGACGTCCCCGTTCATGGCCCCGATCATGTCAGGCGCGGCGGCCCCGGCACGCGATGGGTCGCGGCGGCTTCTGCATCGATCCAGAAAACCTCTTGCGGGTACGCCCGAGCGCGCCTACTGTATCGATTTAGAAGGCAACTGGATCGATACAGAGGAGGCGCAGCGTGAAGCCGACGCTGCAGACCGTGGCGGACGCGGTGGGCGTGTCCCGCAGCACCGTGTCGAACGCGTACGGGCGACCCGACCAGCTCTCCCCCGAGCTGCGCGAGCGCATCCTCACCGCGGCCCGCGAGCTCGGCTACGCCGGTCCGAACCCGACGGCCCGGTCCCTGCGCCGCGGCCGCGCCGGCGCGATCGGCGTGCTCTTCACGGACGTCCTGTCCTACGCGTTCCGGGACCCGTTCGCGGTCCGGTTCCTTCAAGGACTGTCGCTGGCGGCGGAACGGCACCAGACCGGCCTGCTGCTCATCCCGGTCCCGGACGATCCCGAGGCCGCCCGCGCCGCCGTGCGCAACGCCGCGGTCGACGGGTTCTGCGTGTTCTGCGTGGCCGAGGGCCACCCGGCACGGCAGGCGATCTTCGAGCGCGGGCTGCCCGTGGTCGGCACCGAGCTGCTGGCCGGCGACCCGGAGATGCTGGCCGCCGGCATCGACGAGGCGGCCGCGACCCGTGCGGCCGGCATGCACCTGACCGCGCTCGGCCACCGCCGGGTCGCGATCGTGGCCGACATGCTGCACCCGGCGATCAGCCCGCTCGGCACCGTGGTCCGCGAGCCCTCGGACGTGTCCTACCTGGGCGAGAGCGAACGGCTGCGCGGTTACCAGCAGGCCTGGCGGAAAGCGGGGCTGGACTGGGACGAGGTGACCATCGTCAACGTGCGGGGCAACAGCCGGGAGGCCGGGGTGGAGGGCGCCGCGCAGGTGCTCGACCG
This sequence comes from Catenuloplanes japonicus, assembly GCF_000717135.1. Classification (GTDB taxonomy): domain Bacteria; phylum Actinomycetota; class Actinomycetes; order Mycobacteriales; family Micromonosporaceae; genus Catenuloplanes; species Catenuloplanes japonicus. Next base: position 25,041 of record NZ_JNXY01000001.1, on the reverse strand, counting down.
CCGCGACCGGCCGACCGCGCTGGTCGCGTTCAGCGACGTGATCGCGCTCGGCACCATGGACGCGCTGCGCGCCCGCGGCCTGCGCGCCGGACGTGACGTGTCCGTCATCGGCTTCGACGACATCCCCCAGGCGGCCGAGGCGGGCCTGACCACGGTCCGCCAGCCCGCCACCGAGAAGGGCCGCATCGCGGGTGAGCTGCTGCTCGACCCGCCGGCCACCGCGGAGGGGCGCCGCGTGGCGCTCCCCACCGAGCTCATCGTCCGGGCCAGCACCGGCCCGGCACCCGACGGGAGGAACTGACATGCAGACCACCGACGCCCTCGGCATGGACATGGCGATGAAGGCGATGATGCGCGAGATCACCTCCGCGCAGCCGGGTGCACCGGTCCGCGCCGACCGCGCGCCCCGGCCCGCCCGGACCGTCGCCGCCCGCCGCGCGATCGCACGGGCGCTGCACACCGTGGCCGACCGGGTCGAGCCGCGCACAAATGCGGGGACATGCGCGACGGCCTGAGGTTACCGTCACGGGCATGAAGGACCTTTCGCCACGGTACGACGTGCGCCGCGCCACCCCGGCGGACGCGGAGGCCGTCCACGCGGTGATCGCGGCCTACCAGCGGGCCGCGATCGGCCGGCTCGACTACACGCTGGAGGACGTGCGCGACGATCTCCGTTCCACGGACGGGAACCTGGCCACGGACGCGTGGCTGGTCGTGGACGCGGCCGGCGGTGACGCGGCCGGCTGGGGCTACGCCTGGCCGGGCGGCGGCGACGGCACCATCGTCGACGTGGACGTGTTCGCCACCGACCCCGCGCTCGCGGACCGGCTCTGGGAGACGGTCCTGGAGCGGGCCGGCGAGATCGGGCGCGAGCGGGGCTGGCCGTCCGTCACCGTGGACGCGGGCGTCTACCGCGAGGACACCGCCTCCGCGGCCCGCCTGGCCGGGTACGGGTTCGAGGTCGGCACCGTCTACCAGAGACTGCGCATCGACCACACCGGCGAGGTGGCGTTCCCGCCCCTGCCGCCGGGCTTCACGGCGCGCAACGGCGCGGAGTCGGAGCAGATCCGGCGGGACGCGCATGCGGTGCGCGAGGCCGCGTTCCACGACCACTACGGGCACGTGCGGCGCGAGTTCGGCGACTGGGCGGCCAACCTGGAGACCGGCAGCGTGCACGACTGGTCGTTCCTGACCGTGCTCTACACGGACGCCGGCGAGCCGGCCGGCCTGGTGCTGCGCTCCACCATGTTCGTGCCGGACGAGAAGTGCGGCTACGTGCGCCTGCTCGGCGTGCATCCCGCGTTTCAGGGCCGCGGGCTGGGACGATGGCTGCTGCGGCACGCGTTCGCGGCGGACGCCCGGGACGGTTACGTGGGCTCGATCCTGCACGTGGACTCGGACCCGCGCCGGCCCGCACTCGGCCTGTACCTCTCCGAGGGCATGCGGGTCGCCGTGATCATCGACGCCTGGCGGCGTGTCATGTAGAGGATCGGGTTTGAGTCAGCACGCCTCCCGTGTCGTCGCCCGCCGCATCTCGGGCCGCCCCCACCGGCTCGCCTCCGTCATCGTCGCCCGCGGCGCCGCCGGTGTCATCGGGCAGCGCGCGTCCGGTGCCATCCGGCGCCGTGCCTCCCGCGCCGACGGGCGCCGCGTGACCGGCCTCGCGAAAAGATGCGTTCCCGGCGTGCTGCCCGGCGTGCTGATGCTGGTCACCGCGTTGATCAGCATCACCGGGCCCGGCTTCAGCTGGGACGAGGTCGCCACCGCGGACATCGCGCGGCGCACGCCGGCCGAGATCTGGGCGCTGATGTGGCACATCGACGCGGTGCTCGGGCCGTACTACCTGGCCATGCATGCCTGGACCGCGCTGGCCGGCGCCTCGGAGACCGCGATGCGGCTCCCGCAGGTGATCGCGATGGCACTCGCGGCCGGGATCACCGGTGAGCTGGGACGACGGCTGTTCACACCGCTCACCGGCCTGACCGCGGGCCTGATCCTGGTGATCATGCCGAACAGCTTCCGATACGCGGCCGAGGCCCGGCCGTACGCGTGCAGCGTGCTCTTCTCCGTGCTCGCGTTGCTGCTGCTCCACGGCACGCTGCGCCGCCCGGCGTGGTGGCGGTGGGCGCTGTACGCACTCTCCGTGCTGCTGCTCGGTCTCACCCACATCGTCGGCGTCTCGGTGCTGGGCGCGCACGCGCTGATCGTCACGCGGCGCGCCCGCCCGCTGCTGCGCCCCTGGGCCGTCTCGGCCGCGCTCGTCCTGATGCTGCTCGTGCCGCTGGCGCTGCTCGGGTCCGGCCAGCAGTCCGGCCAGGTCGCCTGGATCAAGCCACTCTCCCCGGCCGTGCTGCGCCGCACCCCCGCCGACCTGATCGGCTCCGCGGCCGCGGCCTGGCTCCTGATCGGACTGGCGCTGCCGGCCGTCGCCCGGCTCCCGCCGGTGCGCGCCGGACGGCATCCGCTTCCCGGCACCGCGCGGCATCCGCTTCCCGGCACCGTGCGGCCGGCGCCGGCCGGGCTCGGCGCGCTCTGTGTGGTCCCGATGGCGGCACTGGCGGCGTATTCGCTGCTCGTGGGCCCGCTGTGGGTGCCCCGCTATCTGCTCATCGTGCTCCCGCCGCTGGCGCTGCTGGCCGCGGCCGGCATCGTCCGCGGCCCGTTTCCGGCGCGAACCCCGCATCAGCGGGAGCCGGGCTCGCCGACGGCATCTCCGGATCACGGCACGCCGGGAGCCGATGCCTGCCGCCGCACGGCCGGGCCGGGAGCCGATGCCCGCCGCCGCACTGCCGCCCCGAGGGCCGCCGGTCGCGCCGTGCCGTGGGCGCGGGTGCGGGCGTGGGCGCAGGTCTCGGTGGCGCTGGTCGTGCTGGCGGGGGTGGCGTGGCCGGGGCAGCGGGAGCAGCGGGCGGACCTGGCCAAGAAGGGGTCCGACTACCGGGCGCTGACCAGGATGATCCAGGACAGGGACTCGGCCGGTGACGCGATCCTCTACCAGGACGGGAACCGGGCGCTGCGGGCCGGCGTGGACTTCTACTACCGGGGTGATCCGGGCCGGCCGGTCGACGTGCTGCTGCGCCGCACGGCGGGGCAGGTCGCGGCGCTGACCGCGGACGAGTTTCCCGAGGTGGCGGACCGGCTGGATCGCGTGGACCGGGTGTGGCTGGTCGTGGCCTCGACCGGGCCGGAGGATCCGCTGATCCACAAGCCTCGGGTCGCGCCGGTGCTGCGTGCCGAGTTCCGGAGGGCGGGGCTGTTCACGGTGCACGGCGCCACGATCGCGTTCTACCAGCGATCGCCGCGACGCCGCACACCTCGGTGATCAGGGCGTCCCTCATGTTGCTCTAACAACATGAGGGACGCCCTGATCACCGAACGGACGCGGCGCGGGCGGGACGGGCGGCGGGCCCGGTAGGCAGGCGGCGGCACGGCCGCCGGGCCGGGGACCGTTTGACGGCACGACCGCCGCGCCGGGGACCGCTTGACGGCACGACCGCCGCGCTGCCGCCGGACCGCCGGGGCGGTGAACGGGAGCCGGCCGGAGGACGACCGGATGCCACGAATTGTGAAGACGGCCCGGGATTCCCCCGGCTCGTGGCGCGCGTGCCGGCGTACCCCCTTATCAGGTTTTAAAGGGTTTTGAGGTTTTTGGGGTTTCTAGGAACTAACGAAGGTTTTCGGCGTTTCTTCGCGTCCGTTTTGGGGGATCTTGCATATTTTTGTCATCGCGGGACGCCCGGGTGCTGGAAAGGTGCGGCGGGCGCTGTTCCCGTGTCTTCCCTCAGCCGACCATGCCGTGGAAGCGGTGTGGGCTGCGGAGCATTCACATTCGAACCGCATCGATCGGAGTAACGCGCGTGACTCTCCTGGACACGGTAGGGACCCGGCCCGCCGAGAACGGCGACCAGCCGCAGCGCCAGAGCCTGGGGCCGGCGGCGGCACGGAACCTGGCCACCACGACCAAGACCGCGCCCCAGATGCAGGGGATCACCTCGCGGTGGCTGCTGAAGATGCTGCCCTGGGTGCAGGTCTCCGGCGGTGTCTACCGGGTCAACCGGCGGCTGAGCCTGGCGATCGGCGACGGGCGCGTGACGTTCACGACGACCGGCTCGCAGGTCAAGGTGGTGCCGCTGGAGCTGACCGAGCTGCCGCCGCTGCGCGGGTTCACCGACGCGGGCGCGCTGGCCGCGCTGGCGGAACGGTTCCAGCAGCGGGAGTACGCGCCGGGCGAGGTCATCGTGACCGAGGGCCAGACCGCGGACCGGGTCTACCTGATCGCGCACGGCAAGGTGAACAAGATCGGCGCGGGCGAGTACGGCGACCAGACCGTGCTCGGCCTGATGGCGGACGGCGACTACTTCGGCGAGCAGGTGCTGACCGGCACGCCGGGCCGCTGGCAGTACACGGTCAAGACGATCACCTCGTGCACCGTGCTGGAGCTGCCCGCGCAGGCGATGCAGCAGCTCAACGGCCAGGCGGAGCCGCTGCGCGCGCACATCCAGCGCATGTCGCAGAAGGGCGGGCGGCCGCAGAACAAGCACGGTGAGGCCGCGATCGAGCTGGCGTCCGGCCACGACGGCGAGCCCGCGCTGCCGGCCACCTACGTGGACTACGAGGCGTCGCCGCGCGAGTACGAGCTGAGCGTCGCCCAGACCGTGCTGCGCGTGCACAGCCGCGTCGCGGACCTCTACAACGAGCCGATGGACCAGGTCGAGCAGCAACTGCGGCTGACCATCGAGGCGCTGCGCGAGCGCCAGGAGTTCGAGATGGTCAACAACTCGGACTTCGGGCTGCTGCACAACGCGGACCTGAAGCAGCGCATCTACACCCGCTCCGGCCCGCCGACGCCGGACGACATGGACGAGTTGCTGGCACTGGTCTGGAAGGACCCGACGTTCTTCCTGGCGCACCCGCGCACGATCGCGGCGTTCGGCCGGGAGTGCAGCAAGCGGGGCGTCTACCCGTCGTCGGTGGACATCGCCGGGCACCAGGTGCCGGCCTGGCGCGGCATCCCCATCTTCCCGTGCAACAAGATCGGCGTCTCCGAGCGGCGGACCAGCTCGATCATGCTGATGCGCGCGGGCGACGACAAGCAGGGCGTGGTGGGCCTGCACCAGACCGGCATCCCGGACGAGTACCAGCCGGGCCTGAACGTGCGGTTCATGGGCATCTCGGAGCAGGCGATCATCCAGTACCTGGTCAGCGCGTACTACTCCGCGGCCGTGCTGGTGCCGGACGCGCTGGCGGTGCTGGAGAACGTCGAGCTCGGGCGTGAGGACTGATGACGGCGGTTGCTGATCCCGTTGTCGAGGCCCGTCGGTCGCTCGGGCCGGCCGCGGCACGCAACCTCGCCACCACCACGAAGACGCGGCCGCAGAACGCGGCCGACTCGCCGCGGTGGCTGCTGCGGATGCTGCCGTGGGTGCCGGTGGCGGGCGGCGCGTACCGGGTGAACCGGCGCGCCCGCTACCAGGCCGGGGACGGGCGGCTGCGGTTCGTCAACGACGGCACGGCGGTGCGCCTGGTCCCGGGCTCGCTGCGGGAGATCCCGGTGCTGTCCGGTTTTCCGGACCTGGCCGGGCTGGCCCGGCTGGCGGACCGGTTCGTGCAGCGGGAGTACGTCGCGGGCGCGATCATCGCGGAGGCCGGGCAGCCGGTCGACCAGCTGGTGCTGATCGCGCACGGCAAGGCGTCGCGGCTGCAGGCCGGAGAATACGGCGATCCGGTGCGGCTCGGCATGATCGCGGACGGGGACCATGTGGGCGGCGAGGTGCTGACCTCGACGCTGCTGGTGCCGCCGATGACGTACCCGCACACGGTCCGCGCCGAGACCGCCTGCACGGTGCTGACGCTCTCCGCGGACACGCTGAGCGCGCTGGACGGCCCGCTTCGCTCCGATTTAATTGGATATTTGCGGACGTGGGTCGCGGAGATGAAGGCGATTCCGCGCAACAGGTTCGGCGAGACGGACATCGCGCTGACCAGCGGGCACGACGGCGAGCCGCCCATCCCGGGCACGTTCGTCGACTACGAGCTGAAGCCGCGGGAGTACGAGCTGAGCCTCGCGCAGACCGTCCTCCGGGTGCACACGCGCGTCGCCGACCTCTACAACCAGCCGATGGACCAGGCCGAGGAGCAGCTGCGGATCACCATCACCGCACTGCGCGAGCGGCAGGAGGACGAACTGGTCAACAACCACGACTTCGGCCTGCTGCACAACGCGGACCTGACCCAGCGGATCCCGTCGCGTACCGGGCCGCCCACACCGGACGACCTGGACGAACTGATCTCGCGCCGCCGCAGGACCAAGGTCATCCTGGCCCACCCGCGCGCGATCGCGGCGATCGGCCGGGAGATCAGCGCGCGCGGGCTCACACCGCCCACGGTCACGGTCGGCGGCGTGCAGGCACCGTCCTGGCGCGGCGTGCCGATCCTGCCCTGCGACAAGATCCCGGTGACCGGGGCCGGCACCACGTCGATCATCGCGATGCGGCTCGGGGCCGAGGACCAGGGCGTGGTCGGGCTGATCCCGAAGGCGCTCCCGCACGAGACCGAGCCGGGCCTCAACGTCCGGTACATGGGCATCGGCGCGAACGCGATCACGTCGTACCTGGTCAGCAACTACTTCTCGGCCGCGGTGCTGACCCCGGACGCGCTCGGCGTCCTGGAACACGTCGAGATCGGCACCACGTCATGACCACCCTTTCCACGGTACGGGGCTCCGCCGGGCCGACCGGCGCGGCGGAGTCCCCGTCACGCTCCCTTGTGGAGCCGGCGCTCCGGGCCGCGGTCGACGCGCTCCCGGCGTCGGCCGCGCAGCCGAGCGGGTACCACTTCGGCTGGTGGGACCCGGCCGGCGTGCCGGCCCGCGCGTTCGCCGGAAAGGCGCTGCGGCCCGCGTTCGCGCTGGCCTCGGCCGCCGCGGTGGGCGGGGACCGGGCCGCGGCCGTGCCCGCCGCGGTCGCGGTCGAACTGGTGCACAACTTCTCGCTCATGCACGACGACGTGATGGACGGCGACGCCACCCGGCGGCACCGTCCCACGGTCTGGGCCGTCTACGGCATCGACACCGCGATCCTGGCCGGGGACGCGCTGCTCGCCGCCGCGATCGAGGCGCTGGCCGGATCCGGGCACCCGGCGGTGGTTCCGGCCATCCGGCGGCTGTGCGCGGCCGTCCAGGCACTGATCGACGGCCAGGCCGCGGACCTGCGGTTCGAGCAGACCACGTCGGTACGCCTGGAGGAGGCGCTGGCGATGGCCTCCAACAAGACCGGCGCGCTGCTCGGGGCGTCGTGCGCGCTGGGCGCGCTGCTGGGCGGCGCCGGTCCGGAGCGGGCCGCGCACCTGGACCGCTTCGGCGCGCTGGTCGGGCTCGCGTTCCAGCTGGTCGACGACCTGCTCGGCATCTGGGGCGACCCGGAGGTCACCGGCAAGCCGAACCACTCCGACCTGCGCAGCCGGAAGAAGTCGCTGCCGGTGCTGGCCGCGCTCACGTCCGGCACGCCCGCCGGACGCGAGCTGGTCACGCTGTACGAGCGCGAGTCGCCGTTCACCGACTCGGAGCTGGTCCGGGTGGCCGGGCTGGTCGACGAGGCCGGCGGCCGGGCCTGGTGCATCGCGCACCGGGACTCGCTGCTGCACCAGGCGTCCGAGGCACTGGCCGCGGCCGGGCCGGACGCGGACGCGGCGGCGGAACTGACCGGCCTGGCACGGGCGGCGACCCACCGGGATCACTGAACCGTTCCCGCATCGGGGCGGAAATTCACCGGCCCCCGATATCCTCGCTGCATGTCCTCTGCGGAGCAGTTGCTCGACGCTCGTCTGACGGCGCTCGGCGAGCTGTGGGCGGTGTGGGCGGCGCACGGACGCGATCTGGACGCCGCCCGCTGGGCCCGCCCGACCCGGCTCGACGGCTGGGACGTCAAGGCCCTCTTCGCCCACCTCGCCGCGTGGCCGCACGGCTTCGCGCACATGCTGAGCCTGGTCCGGACGGACGAGCCCACGCACGACTCCGCCACCTCGCTGCTGCGCGACCTGAACCGTCCCGGCGGGCTGGCCGCGCTGCAGGCCCCGCGCGTGGCGCAGGGGGCGCGCGAGGCCGCCGGGCAGTACCGCCCGGAGCAGCTCACGGCCGCGTTCGCGACGGTCGGGCCGGACGCGCTGGCCGAGGCGCGACGGCTCGGGCCGGTCGTGGTCGAGTACTTCGGGATCGCGCGGCTGGCGCTCGCGGAGGCGGCCGGGATCGGCGTGGTCGAGTCCACGGTGCACCTGCTGGACCTGCAGCGGGCGCTGGGGCGGGAGCCGTCGGTGCCCGCGTCCGGGCTGGCGCAGACGGCGGAGATCCTGGCCGCGATCCCGCATCCGGTCGCGTTCATCGAGGCCGCCACCGGTCGCGGCACCGGGACGCTGTTCCCGCTCGTGTCCTGAGATCTTCCCGCGTGACCGATCGTGCCGGCAGGTCTGGCGGCGCTGTGTGCCGACCCCGCATCATGGCCTGAACAGGCATACGGGGGTCGATGTTCATGCAGTCAACGTTCGGGCGGGTGCTCGCCACCCGCGCCAGGCAATGGATTCTCGCGGTCACGCTGCTGCTGGGCGTGCTGATCGCGGTGGCGGTGGCGACCGCGCTGCCGGCCGGCGAGCGCACGCTGGCGATCATCGCGTTCCCGACGCACATGATCGTGTCCGTGGTGCTGCCGTTCCTGGGCGTGCTGCTCGGGCGTGACCTGGTCGCTGATCCGTCAGCGCGGGCCGCGCCCGTGCTCGGTTCCGCGGTCGGCGTCGCGGCCGGGGTGGCCGTCCTCACGGACCTGGTGATCGTGGCCGCCCTGGCAGCGACCGGGCCGGAGGTGGCGGGCGCGTGGGACCACGCCGCGCTCGTCCTGCTCGGCGGGCTGCTCGTGCAGCCGGTGGCGAACCTGACCGGCACCGGGCTGGGCGTGCTGATCAGGCCGGCCTGGGTGGCCTGCCTCGCCACGATCGTGATTCCGCTGGGGGTGTGGGCGCTGCTCGGGCTCGCCGGGCCGTTCGCGGTCGTGCGGGAGTGGATCACGCCGTTCCCGGTCGCGGGCACGCTGCTGTCCGGCGAGGTGGGCGCGGTGGACTGGGCGCGCTTTCTGGTGGTGGCGCTGATCTGGGGCGTGGGGCTGAACGCGGTGGCGGTGCGGCAGGCTCGTGCGCGTCGCGTGCCCGCGGGGCGGTCCGGCTAGGCCGTGGCCTGCCTGGCCGGGTTGGCGGCCGCGCGGCCGGATCGGCGGCTTGCCCGGTCTCGCCACCCGGAGCGTCGCCCGCCTGGCCGGAGCATCGACTGTGCCGCCGGCGCCGACGGCTGATCGGCGTGACGACGCCGAACGGGCGCCACATCGGAGTGTGGCGCCCGAAGCGGCGATCGTGCCTAGTGAGAGGCCGGCGTGCGGGCGAACGCGCGCGCCGCGCTGGTACCGAATCCGGACGGTCCGGGCAGCGTCATGGTCAGCGCAGGAGCGGTCGGCGCGGGAACGCCGCCGACCGCGGGAACGACCGAGGGCACGGATCCGACCGCGTCAGTCGACACTCTGGAGGCACCGACGAGAGCGGACGCACCGGACGGTGCGGCCACGCTCGGCGACGGGAGACCGGGCGCGCCGGTCGGCACCGCCGTACCCGGCGACGGCGGACCGGAGGCCCCGCGAGCCGCGGACACCTCGCTCGGCCCGGCTGCAGCCGGCGCAGCCGCCGCACGTGGCCGGAAGCGGGCTGCCGCCGCCCCGGGAGCGCCGGGCAGCCTGCGCCCGCCCACGGACACCGGCACGCCGGCCCCACCCGGCCGACCGGCCACCCCGGAAGACGACGCCATCCCGGCCGGCACCGGCAGATGTGAGCCCGTGACCGGCCGTCCCGGCACACCCACCGGCCCCGGCAGCCGGGACGTCCGCGGTGCGGGCGCCGGAGCCACGTTCCGCGGGGAGTGCGGGAGTTTGCGCAGGTCCGCGTCCTCGTAGCGCTGTGTGCCGCGGTGCCAGGCGAGAATGCCGGACATCCAGTCGCGCAGCTCCTCGACGTACCCGCGGAGCATCTGCACGGCTTCTGGGCTCAGCGCGAAATCGGTGAACAGGACCGGGAGCTCGTCCGCGGCGATGCGTTCGAACTGCTGGAGGCGCGCGGCCATCAGGTCGGCCGCCACCCGCATCGCCTGCTCCGGCGTGATCTCCAGGAAGCGCTGGATGACCAGCACCCCGTTGTTGAGCTCGCCCTCGAACTCGATCTCCTTGCGGTAGGAGAAGACGTCGTTCATCAGGCAGGCGTAGTCGGCGGCGGAGTTGTCCAGGCCGCGCATGGTCCGGGTGCGGTAGATCTCCGGCGGCAGCAGGTTTCCGTGCGCGATCCGGCACAGGCTCATGGTCAGCTCGGAGCCGAACGTGCGGCGCCGCATCTCCACGTAGTCGACCGGGTCCGGCACGCGGTGCTGCAGGTGGTTGCGCAGCTCCCACAGCCAGCTGTCCAGCATGTCCGAGACCGCGCGGTGGAACTGTGCGCGCTGGTCGCCGTTCATCGGGCCGGCCGTGCGCCGCCACAGGTCCGCGAGCCCGGCCTCGATCGGGCACGCGGGCACCGGCATGCGCGTCACGTCGTCCAGCGGCATGAACTGGCCGAGCCGCGCCACGTGCGCCTTCGCGGCGCCGTGGTCGCGGGAGCGGTTGAAGACCAGCGGGAACCAGTCGTCCGCGTAGGTTCCCCAGCTCAGCCACTGCGAGGACAGGTCCAGCTGCTCCGGCGACGACTGCGGCGCGATGTGCGCGGCGCAGAGCGCGAAGTCGAAGCCGCGCAGCAGCTCCTCGTTCCACACCGGCGGGCCGGGCACGCCCACGGCCGGCAGGAAGAAGCCCATGTCCCGCGACCAGGTGACCGTGTTCTCCCGGGCCCGGTTCAGGTGCGGGCTCACCCGGAGCCCGTAGGGCATGTGGAAGTCCGGCATCGGCAGCTCGCCCACCGGCGTGAAGTGCGCGTGCGTGAGCTGCTTGAGCCGGCCGGCCCCGGCCGTGCCCGCGCCCGGCCGGCTGGTGAACCGACGGTTCGCGGACAGGCCGAGCCCGGGGTGCGCGCCCTTGTTCATGTACCGGCTGGACCGCAGGTGCCACTCGTGCCCGCCGGACTGCCAGTCCTGCAGGCCCTTCGCGTACCGGGCCACGGCCAGCGCCTCGGACGGTGACAGCCCGTGCTCGGCCGCGATCAGCGGCACCTCGGTCAGCGCCGTGTTCTCGAACTGCTGCACGCGCGAGGTGAGCAGGTCGTTGACCGCGTCCGCCGCATCCTGCGGGGTGATCCGGAAGAAGCGCTCGAAGACCAGGACGCCGTTGTTGACCTCACCCTCGGTCTCGGTCTCGCGCTGGTAGGAGAAGATGTCGTTGCGCAGGTGCACCGCGTCGGAGAACGTGTCCTTGAGGACGCGCAGCGGCCGGGTGAGCGCGACCCGGGCCGGCAGCTCCGCGGCGACCGCGTGCTCGACCAGGTCCGCGGACCAGGGCGCGCCGCCGACCTTGCGGCGCATCTCGACGTACTCGATCGGGTTCGCCAGCCGCCCGTCGCTGATGTTGGACAGCTCCCAGACGCACTCCACCAGCAGGTGCTCGGTGCTCTCCCGGAAGCGCGCCTGCCAGGCCTCGGACATGGCCGGCACGGTGCGCCGCCACAGGTCCGCGAGGCCGGCCTCGATCGCGTTCGTCGGTGACGGCATGGCGCTCAGGTCGCCGATCGGCATGAACGCGGGGAGCCGGTCGAGGTAGGCCTTGGCGCCGGCCTGGTCGCGGGTCTTCTTGTAGAGCTCCAGGAAGTGGTCGTCGAAGAAGAAGACCCACACGTACCAGTCGGTGATCAGGTCGAGCTCCGGCCCGTCCGAGTCCGGATGGGTGTAGGCGCAGAGCAGCGCGTAGTCGTGGTTGTCGAAGTCGGCCTCGTCCCAGATCCCGGAGCCTTCGATCATGTTCATCTCGCGGGCCCAGGCCTTCGAGTGCACGCGGGCGCCCTCGAGATGCGGATTGAGCCTGGCCGGGTGCGGCACGTAGAACTCGGGGAGGGTGAACGGCTGACTCACGCTGCTTCGGCCTTTCCTGACTTCCTCGCTGACCCTCCCATCCCACCCTTTTGTCCCCTTTTTGGCGTTAAAAGCCAAAAAATTCCCTCTTTAGGGGTACGGCCGGAGCTTCCACGCCGCCCGCGCGAGGGAGACGGGCAGCGCCGTCGGGCCGGCGGTGGCACCGGCTCCGCCGCGCTTACGGCGGAGGGCGCTCACGCACGCCACTCGCGTGAGGAGGACGGGCGGCATCGTCGGGCCGGCGGTGGCACCGGCTCCGCCACACGTGCGGCGGAGGGCGCTCGCGCGCCGACGGGAACGAGCCATGCAGCGACGGCCGAGGTCCGACCGTCGCTGCCGCGTGAGCGGCATGGCCAAAGGGGGTCGCTTCTCCCATCGCCACGGCCGCGAGAGCCGCGGTGCCGGCCTGACGGTGGCAGGGCCGAGGCTCCGCCGGAACGTGCGGAGGCTCAGGACTCCACCGGCTCCTCGGGCGATGTGCGACGCGGCAGGCCGAGCGCGCCCGCGACGATCAGCAGCGGCCCGGCCAGCAGCAGCGCCGCCTGGAGCGTGACCTCGAACCCGGCCCACAGCGGCTCCGGCTCCTGCGGTGGCCTGGTCATCACCGCGACGCTGATCTCGACCCCCGGCTGCAGGAACGCGTCCGGTGGAACCGTCTCCTGCGGGATCGCCGGGGTGAGTGCCTCCGCCGTCTCCAGCAGGCCGGGCAGGCGCAGCGCGACCGCGCCGAATCCGGCCGCCAGCAGCACGCCGGCCACCCCGACCGGGAATCCCCGGCGACGCGCGGCGCGGAGCAGCAGGAGCACCGCGCCCGCGAACCCGGCCGCCAGTGAGAGTGCGAAGCGGACCGGGCCGCCGAACAGCAGTGGCAGCGTGGGCAGCGGGACCACGCGGTGGAACACGGCCGCGACGCCGACCACCGCGAGCATCGCCGGCCCGGCCGTGAGGAATCCGCCGCGCGGGGCCCGGGGCAGCGACAGCGTGCCGAGCAGGAACGCGGCCAGCGCCACCGCCAGCGCGATCGCGGCGATCCGGTACGGCCGTCCGGATTCGGTGAACACCACCCCGGCGTACAGAGCCTCCCGGATCTCGGCGAGGGTCATCGGTTCGCGCGGGGGCCGGTAGACCACGACGACCGCCACCGCGACCGCGAGCAGCCCGCCGCAGAACAGCGCCCGCGCCCGCCCGGACACGCCGCCCGGGTCGCCGGAGGGCGCGGTGATCACGTAGCCGGCCAGCAGTGCCAGCGCCAGCGCGCCCGCCGCGGTCGGGTAGAAGCCGCCCTCGCCGAGCGCGGCGCCGCCGACGCACACGACACAGCACACGGTGAACAACGCGACCGCCCAGCGATACATCACCCGCAGACCCTAGACCCCGACCGGCTCTTTATCTCCGGCTTATCCACCCATCTGCCATCATGCAAGGCGCCGGTTCTCAGGTGACGGGGAGTGACTGCGGTGCGGGTTCTGGTTGCGGACGACGAGCGGCTGCTCGCGGACACCGTGGCGCTCGGTCTGCGCCGCGAGGCGATGGCCGTGGATGTCTGTTACGACGGCGACGGCGCGCACGAGCGGCTGTCCGTGAACCGCTACGACGTGGCCGTGCTGGACCGGGACATGCCCGGCCAGACCGGCGACGACCTGTGCCGGTGGGCCTCGCAGCACCGCCCGGAGACGCGCCTGCTGCTGCTGACCGCGGCCGCCGGCGTCTACGACCGGGTGGCCGGGCTGGGACTGGGCGCGGACGACTACCTGACGAAGCCGTTCGCGTTCGCGGAGCTGGTGGCGCGGGTGCGTGCGCTGGGGAGGCGCACCGCGCCCGCGCTGCCGCCGGTGCTGGAGCAGGACGGCATCGTGGTGGACGTGGCCGCGCGCGCCGCGTCCCGGGACGGGCGGCCGCTGCAGCTGACCACGAAGGAGTTCGGCCTGCTGCACGCGCTGATGCGGGCGCGCGGCCAGACCGTCACCACGGAGGATCTGCTGGAGCAGGTCTGGGACGAGCACACGGACCCGTTCACCAACGTGATCCGGGTGACCGTGATGACGTTGCGGCGCAAACTCGGCGAACCGCCGATCGTGCACACGGTGCCGCGCGCCGGGTACCGTGTGGGCCGGTGAGCGTCCGTACCCGTCTTGCCCTGGTCCTCGCCGGGGTCCTGCTGCTGGCCGCGATCATCGACCAGAACTGGTGGCGGCTGCCGAGCGCGCTCTCCGGCCTGGACCGGACCTGCCTGACCGAGTCGTACTACGACCTCGAGTACCGCGACGTCACCGAGATCTGCGCGCAGGCCCAGCGGTTCCTGCCGCTGGACCGGCTCAGCCCGCTCGCCGGCACGCTGGTGCTGGTCGCGCTGCTGTTCCCGCTGCTGGCCTACTGGGTGCTGCTGCCGGTGCGCGCCATGGTGCCGGTGATCGCGCAGATGGGCCCGCAGAACCTGGGCCACCGGGTCCGGCCGCCGCGCCGCCGCCGGCGTGACGAGGTGGCCCGGCTCGGCCGCGCGATGGACACGATGCTGGACCGGATCGGCTCCGGCTACGACGCGCAGCGCCGGTTCGCCGCGAACGCCTCGCACGAGCTGCGCACGCCGCTGGCGCTGCAGCGCACGCTGATCGAGGTGGGCATGGCGGTGCCGCTCACGCCGGAGCAGTCCACGCTGCTGGCCAGCCAGCTGCTGGCCGCGAACGCGCGCAACGAGCGGCTGATCGAGGGTCTGCTGGTGCTCAGCCAGGCCGATCAGGGGCTGACCGGGCGGCGCCCGCAGCGGCTGGACGCGATCGCGGACGAGGTGGTGACCACGCACGCGGTACCGGCCGCGGAACGGTCGGTCACGCTGGTGCGGTCGCTGCGGCCGCGGACCGTACCCGGTGATGACGTGCTCCTGGAACGTCTGGTCCGGAATCTGGTGCACAACGCGATCCTCTACAACGCGCCCGGCGGCTCCGTGCACGTGGAGGTCGGCGACTCGCCCGCGCTGATCGTCACCAACACCGGCCCGCCGGTCCCGGCCGCGGACGTGGGCCGCCTGTTCGAGCCGTTCACGCGGCTGGCCACGGATCGGATGGACCACAGCGGCGGCAGCGGCCTGGGTCTGGCCATCGCGCGGTCGATCGTGGCCGCGCACGACGGCGTGATCACGGCCGAGCCCGGCCCGGCCGGCGGACTCCGCATTACGGTCATGTTTCCGAAACCCTAGGAATTGCCGCAAAGAATGAACGCTTGAACCTTCCTCGCCCGGTGGCCGTATCTCGCAACGGATGGGTTCTGGACCGACACACCGGCCGGCATCGCGCCCGGACGGGGAGGAGGCGTTTCGCGTGACGAGCAGAACAGTCGCGGCCGCGAGGCCAAGCTGGTCACTGCGGGTCGGTGCCACGATCGCCGGACTGGCCGGTGGCGTCTTCCTGGCGGCCTCGCCCGCCCACGCCGAACCCGGCCAGGTCAGTCTGCGTGTCTCCAGCGACCTGGCCACCGACAACGTGCCGCGTGAGGCCAGGCTGCAGGTCACCCGCACGGACCGTAACTGCGTCCGGGTGAAGACGCTGATGACCGTGCAGATGACCGGCCTGCAGCGCAACGAGATCGAGATCGCGGTCAACGAGAACGGCACCTGGGTGCCGCTCAACACCGTGCAGCTCACCGAGAACGCGGTGTCCAGCGCGCCGGTCGTACCCACGAACGCACAGCTCTGCCAGGAGCAGCGCGTCGAGGTCCGGTACCGGGTGACGTTCACCGGCAACGCGCCGGACGGGCGGGTCGACTTCATCGGCGAGGCGTTCAACAGCGCCAACGCCGACCGGCTCGACCGCACGGTGGAGACCCGGCAGGTGCTGCAGGGCACCGGCAACAACCGCGCGAACGACGACGACGATGACGACGCCGCGCAGAACAATCCCGGCACAGTAGACGAGGACGACACCGGTGGATCCGAGGCCAGCCCCGATGATGAGGAAACTCCCGAAGCCGGCACCGCGGCGGAGGACGACACCGACGCACCGGCCGCCGAGCAGGGAAACCAAGCGGCCGGGGTCGACCTCACCACCGCGGAGGGCCAGACCACGTTCTTCAACGGCCTCGGGCCGCTGATCATCGTGATGGGCATCGGCATGACCGCGATCGGCGGCGTGCTGCTGGTGACGGTCATGCGCCGCTCCCGGATCGATCCCGCGGCCTCGGAGGAGGACGACGACGGTTTCGGCCCGCCGACGCGCGGCCGGGGCCGTCGAGGACCGCTGCTCGCGCCGACGCTGCGACGCTGACGATCTTCAAGAAGCATGCGGGGGTACGGGACGCGCGTCCCGTACCCCCGCATGCTTCTTGTGTTCGTGGATGGTGCGTGACGTGCAGATGAGCCGGAATGGGTGCGACGTTCGGTCGTTGTCCCGGCCCGGCGGCCGATGCCAGAGTGAGGAGCCGGACGGGGGCTCCGGCAGCCGAAAGCTCACGCGGAGGCGCACCGATGGCGGCGAGATCCACTGCCCGGCACATTCCGGCGAGTCTGGTCCGCTTCGCCTGCGGCCGTCCGCTGCTCTATCCCGTGGCCGTGGCCGACCTGCCGGCCCCGCTGCGCGCCACCGCCACGCCCGGCGCACGGTTCGCCGGCGCGGTCTTCCCGCTGGGGCTGCCCCCGGTGCGGCGCGGTGAACGGTACGCCGCGGCCGCGCTCCGCGTCGACCTGCGCCACCCGGACCCGTGCCGCGTCGTCGCGCTCGCGGTGCACGCGGACGCGGGCGAGTTCGGCATCTCCCCGGACGGCGGCTGCTCGACGCCGCTGGCCTGGCGGGCGCTGCGGGCCGCGGCCGGGTTCCTCCGGTCCGGGACACCGGCCGCCACCGTGGACGGCGCCGGGACGTCCCGGTTCGGCTGGCGGTTCACGGACCGGCGGGCCGCGCCGAACCTGCCGCGCGACCTGTCCGGCCACGCGCTGCTGGAGATCGCGCCCGGCGTGTCCACGCTGCTCGGCTTCCTGACCGCGGAGGCGGACCTGTCCGGCCCCGCGCTGCGCCGCGTCTCCGCACCCCGGCCGCTGGCGTTCTCCGTCCCGGTCCCCGACTCCCCCGGCCCGTCCCCCGCCACCCGCCTCTGGCTGGCCGCGGCCCCCGCCGACCCGGCCTCGGACCCGGACGGCGTCGCGGTCGCGGAGGTGCTGGCCGCGGCCGGCGTCGGCGACCGCCGCCCGCTGGGCGCGGGGCGCTTCGCCACGCTGCCGCCGGAGACGGACGTGCCGGGGCTGGTGTCGGTGCTCGCGGCCGCGGTGGCGGCCCGGTCGGCCCGCAGGTCCGTCTCCGACGGTGTGCGGCTGCGGTTCGCGCTGCACCGCACGCTGTGGGAACGGCACGACCGGGAGCCGGCCGTTGATCAGGCGTGTGCCGCGGAGCAGGCGCTGGGCGCGTTGCTGGAGGCCGCGGCGGTCCGGGCCGCACTGTCGGAGCATCAGGATGCCGCGTTTGCGCTGGTGGTGCCGGATGCGTTGTTCCGGGACACGGTGGCGGGCGGGGACGGGCCGCCGGACCCGGCCGCGTTCCGGCGGATCACGGCCGGTGGGCACGCCTGGCTGTATCTGCGGCGGCCGGGACTGCCGGGGTAGATCGGGCGCAAAAAATGATCGGCCGACCGGCTGCGTTCCGGCGGTCCGCGGGCTTGGATGGAGGCAGGGCATGCACCATGACTCCTGAGGAGCTTCGATGGTCGATCACCGGAACAACCGTGAAGAAGCGCTCCGCATCATCGAGGAGGCGTCCGCCAACCCGGCCGGCGACCGGCTGATCGCCGAGGCGCAGGTCCGCGCGCTGCTGGCCATCGCGGACGAGGTCCGCAGCCTCCGCGAGGCGCTCACCGGCGGCGTCCCCGCCACTCCCCCGCCTGCCTGACCGGTCAGTCCGCCGTACCTGACCGGTCAGTCCACGTGGCGTTCGTGTCCGACCGGTCGGTCCGCGGCGGCGCCGACAGGTCACCGCCGGCTGAGCGGTCAGTCCACCGCGGTGTCG
Source organism: Catenuloplanes japonicus (assembly GCF_000717135.1). Taxonomy (GTDB): domain Bacteria; phylum Actinomycetota; class Actinomycetes; order Mycobacteriales; family Micromonosporaceae; genus Catenuloplanes; species Catenuloplanes japonicus. The sequence continues at coordinate 6,987 of NZ_JNXY01000001.1, read as the reverse complement.
CCGGCGGTGGGCCGGCCGGCGGCGCGGCGACGGCGGACGAGCAGCGTGATGCCGGTGGCGGCGAGCAGGGCCAGCAGCACGGCCGCGACCAGCGTGAACATCGGCGGCGTGCCGAGGCTGGACCGCGACGCGACCAGGTTGGCGGGCGCGGCGGACTCGCTCTCCGCCACGGCCGGCGCCTCGCTGGGGGCCGCGCCCGACGCGCTCGGGGACGCCTCGGCCGACGCGGTCTCGCTCGGCGCCGGGTCGCTGGGGACCGGCTTCGGTGCCGCCGACGGGGACGGGGCCGTGAAGATCACGTCGGAGCAGGAGTAGTACGTGTCCGGCCCGGTGTTCTCCCAGATCGTGTAGATCAGGTGGTGTCCGGTCAGGCCGGCCGGCAGCGTCACCTTCATCGCGTAGGAACCGTTGCGGAACGGCGGGTCCGTCACCGCGAAGAACGGTTCCGCCTCAAGGTCGTCCCAGGTCAGCGGCGCGTCGGGGTCGTAGCCGGGGCGGGTCACGAACATCCGGAACTCGCCCGGGTGCGCGATCGTCCCGCGGTAGGCGGCCGTGATCGTCGCGCCCGGCTTCAGCGTGGTCGACGGCCAGTCCGCGCGCGGCAGGTCCAGCCCCGGTAGGCGGGCAGGCCGCCGCTGCACAGCTCCCCGTCCGGGACCACCTGGCGGTCGCGGCCCTTCACGCCCGCGACGCGCAGGTTGTCCCACTGGGCGAACCCGGCCGCGCGGGCCGCGTCGCAGGCCGCGGAGTCGCGCGCGCCGCCACCCTCGGGCCCGCAGGCGGCCGACCGGCTGATCGGGTTCGTTGGCGCGCCGTGCGCGAACGCGGGCGCGGGCGCCGCGACCAGCGCGCTCACCGCGGCGACGATCGCAGCGGCGGCGACCCGCAGCACACGTCGGCGATCACCGGAGGTCGAGAGTTGGCCCAGGATCCGGCGGCCGCCGCCTGGCACCGGGCGATCATCCGGCGTCCGGCGGTCACCCGGCGCCGCGCGTGGCGTCCGGAGATCGCCCGGTGTGCGGTGTCCGGCAGGCATCCGGCGTCCAGCAGGCATGGACCGGCCTTTCCCTCAAGCGTTGTCGGCTGAGGTACGGGCCGGAGCACGTCCAGGGTTCAATCGCCGTCGTTGGAGCCACGGTTTGCCAGGCGCAGCTCCTCGATGTCCAGGCGGAGCTGCAGGCGGCGGAGCACGATGTCGTCGATGCGGCGCTCGTCGCGCAGGCCGACCACGATCATGCGTTTGTACTGGACCATCTCCAGTCGCAGCGCGTCCAGCGCGTCCGACTCGCCGTCGTCGGTGGACTCGATGTGGCGCAGGTGCTGCTCGTACTCGAGGCGCAGCCGTTCCGCGACCAGCGCCGGGATCCGCATCCGTTCCGCGACCTCGGGCAGCGCCTCGATCGCGGCGCGGGTGGCCTCCAGCTCGGCCAGGTGCGTCTCGGCCTCGACCTCGGTGTCCTCCGGCAGCCGCGCCCAGCGCACGATCAGCGGCAGCAGCAGCCCGCCGACCACGATCGTGACCGCGATGACGCCGGACGTCACGAAGATGATCAGTTCGCGGTCCGGGAACGGCTCGCCGGAGCGGAGCGTGACCGGGACCGCGAGCGCGGCCGCCATCGAGACCGCGCCGCGGAACCCGGCCGAGGACGTCACCACCCGGGAGCGGGCCGTGGCGCGGCGTTCACGCTGGCTGGGGCGGCGGTCGAGCGCTCTGATCAGGTACGGCGTGGTGAAGCTCCACAGGAACCGGACGCCGACCACGCCCGCGCTGATCACGCCGACCGCGATCAGCGCCTCGCCCAGCCCGCCCGGCGGCAACTGCCGCACCGAGTCGGTGATCTGCAGCCCGACCAGCACGAACAGCGCGCCGTTGAGCGCGAACGTGGACAGCTGCCAGAACGCGAACGCCTGCTGCCGGGTGTCCGCGCGCATCACCCGCGGCCCGACCCGGCTCAGCACCAGCCCGGCGACCACGACCGCGAGGACGCCGGACGCCTCCACGGCTTCGGCCAGCAGGAACGCGCTGAACGGCGTCAGCAGCGACACCAGGTTCTCGTGCATCGGCCGGTCCAGGCGCGCGCGGATAAGCAGGCCGGCGCCGGCGACGAGCAGGCCGACCAGGACGCCGCCGACGTAGGAGACCGCGAACAGGAAGCCGATGTGCGGGAAGCTCAGCGTCTCCTCGCCGATGGTGAGCGAGACCGCGACGCCGTAGAGCACCAGCGCCGTACCGTCGTTGATCAGGCTTTCCGCTCTGAGAACGGTCATGGTGCGGCGGGGCAGCGCGCGGGCGAGCACGCCGACCGCGGTCGCGTCCGTGGGCGCGAGCGCGGCGCCGAGCACCCAGGCGGGCCCCCAGGCCAGGCCGATCTCGTGCGCGATCCAGGCGACGCCGCCGGCCGTGGCGACGACCAGCACCGTGCTCATCAGCAGCACGACGCGCAGCATGTAGCGGATCTCGCGCAGCGACGTGGTGAGGCTCTCCACGTAGAGCAGCGCGGGCAGGAACAGCAGCAGCATCACGTCCGGCGGGAGGTGCACCTCCTGGAACGCGGGCACCAGGCCGAGCAGCACGCCGGCGCCGAGCAGCAGCACCGGCGGCGCCACCCACACCCGGGCGGCGACCGCGTTGCAGAACAGCACCATGGCGCCGAGCACCACGACGATCTCAAGCGCCATCCGACGTCCCTACGTGTTGATCAGTCAGTGCGCCGGAGGCATACCCACATCGCGGGCCCGTAGCACCGCCTGCGTCCGGTCGGTCACCCCGATCTTCGCGAAGACCGCGGTCAGCTGGTTGCGAATCGTCTTCTCGCTGACGGTCAGGTGACGGGCGATCTCCGCGTTCGCCTCGCCGCTGAGCAGGTGGCCGACGATCTCGCGCTCGCGCGGCGTGAGCCGGTCGAACGGCGCGGGCAGCTCCTTCGCGCGCCCCACGCCGTCGAGCACGCTCGCGGTGACCGACGGTCCGAGGACCACCCCACCGTTCCCGGCGGTACGCAACGCGTCTATCACCACGTCGGGGTCGTCGTCCTTGACCACGAAGCCCGCGGCGCCGGCCCGCAACGCGTTGATCACCACGTCCTGGTCGTCGCTCATGGTCAGCATGACGATCCGGCAGGAGGGCCGGGCGGCGAGGATGCGGCGGGTGGCCTCGATGCCGTCGCCGTCCGGCAGCGCGAAGTCCATGGCGATGACGTCGGCCTGGCCGGCCACCGCCTCACGGACCGCGTCCGCGACCGTGGCCGCCTCCAGCACCTCGGAGACCCAGGACTCGCTCTCCAGCATCGCGCGCAGGCCGCGGCGTACCACCGGGTGGTCATCCACCACGAGGACGCGTTTCATCTGGGCCATTGTGCCGCCGCCTTCAGTACTCCGGGCCGTTGTGCGGCGGGCCCCCACCAACCGCCTCCGACAAGCAGAAGACGATAGTGCGCACCGTAGCCCGGTCGGCACCGCCCCCTCGGCTGACGACCTTCTTACGGCCAAAACATCGTTTTCCCGCTTGATCCCCCGAACCGCACATCTGGCGGCAACCAGCCCTCAGCTGGCCTTTCACTACTTATTGTAATCTTGCGGACACACTAGCCCTCAAGCCCCCGAATCCGTTGTGAGACAAGGGTTTCGGTCGCCCTTTGCCACCCACGGATCCGGCAGGGAGGAGCGCCGGCGACGACCGGTGCCCGCGGGAGCATGCGGAAGGTGACCACGCTGGAAGCGGGAAGATCTAAAGCTTTGGGCTTTTTCGGGGGTTTCAGGCGGAAGCCGCGATGGGGAGGTGGACGCGGACGGCGGCGCCGTGCGGGACCGTGGAGGTGATGGCGCATTCGCCGCCGAGCTCTTCGGCACGCTCGCGCATGGACTGCAGGCCGACGCCCGCGCGGCCGGTGTCCGAGGTGGGCAGGCCGACGCCGTCGTCGATGACCTCGAGGTCGAGCGTGGTGCCGCGGGTGACGGCGACGTGGCAGTGCCGGGCGCGGGCGTGGCGGGCCACGTTGTTGAGCGACTCGGAGACGATCCGGTACGCCGCGACCTCGACCGCGGCGGGCAGCCCGGTCAGGTCGCCGTGGCACTCGAACGTGACCTCCAGGTCCTCGCCGTCGAAGCGCTGGCACTCCGCGCGCAGCGCCTCGCCCAGACCCCGGTCCAGCACCGGCGGCCGCAGCGCGGTGACCAGCGCGCGGACCTCGGCGGTGCAGATCTGCAGGTCGCCGGTGAGTCCGTCGAGGATCTCGGTGACCTTGGACGGACCGGAGAGCTTGCGGGCCGCACGGATCTGCATGGCGATGCCGGTCAGCGCCGGGCCGACGCCGTCGTGCAGGTCGCGGCGCAGGCGGCGGCGTTCCTCCTCGCGCGCCATGACCAGGCGTTCGCGGGACTGGCGGAGATCCTGGATCAGGCGGGTGGCCTCGGCGGCCATCGCCGCGTTGAGCGCGACGTCGGCCAGCAGGCGGCGTTCGCGGGCGGTGAAATGGCTGCCGGGGCTGCGACGGCCGACGAGCAGCCGCCCGACCTCCTTGCCGTGCGTCTGCATGGCGAACGTCTCGAGGTGGCTGCTGCGCTCGCCGTGCTCGGCGACGATCCGCGTGCCGTCCGCGTCGGTGAGCGCGACCGCGACGTAGGGCAGGCGCAGCGATTCCGCGACCGCGCTGGTCAGGCGCGGCAGCACGTCGCCGTACTCCGCGGTGTGCCGGAGAAGATCCAGAAGCACACCGATCACCTTGTACGGATTGGCGCGGTCCCCGTAGAGCAGCTGGTCGACGCTCTGCTGCACGCGCCGGCGCACCGGTTCGAAGCCGACCGCGATCAGCCCGGTGGCGACCAGCGACGCGTTCGTGGAGTTGTCGTCCCCGACCAGCACCGTGCGCAGCGCGGTCACCACGACGACGAACGTGACCAGCACGAGCAGCGTCATGACGAGCCAGACCGTGGTGCGGTTGACGGTGCGGTCGAGGCCGTAGAGCCGGTACCGCAGGATGGCGACGGCCATCGCGATCGGGACCGCGACCGCGATCAGCGGGAACGCGATCGGGAAGCCGAAGCGCGCGTCCAGCCCGATGCCGATCACCATCAGCACCGAGGCCGGGATGAGACAGGCGAGCTGGCGGCGTGTGTCCCCCTCGGCCACACGCCACCGTGCCCACAGCGATCCGACGATCGCGATGCCCAGCGCCAGCGTGATGCCGACGCCGAGCAGTGCCACCAGCAGTGCGGCCCGGCCGAGCGGCGTGTACTCGGGGCTGACCTCGATCAGGAACGCGTACGGCCGGTCGATCGCGACGCCGGCGAGGCCGATGGTGGCGATCAGGACCGAGGCCGCGAGCGCCCAGGCGACCGGGCGCCAGCGGCGGGACGGCAGTTTCCCGTCCGGGAAGAGCAGCAGGGCGAACAGCACCAGGCCGAACGGAGGCCACCACAGCCATTTGCTGAGCCAGACCGTGACCACGGTGCCGTTCCAGGAGCCGGCCAGCACGGAGATCGCGGCGCTGAGCCCGCCGACCGTCATGAGCAGGCCGACCGGGTGTCGCGGCGCACCGGTGAGCACCAGCATGCCGGCGGCGGTGAACGCGACCGCGATGGCCGCGTTCAGGCCGATGAAGTCCAGCATGTACGGGTTGTCGCTGACCAGCTGGCCGATGACGGCAAGCACCGCGATGACGAAGGTGGCCGCGGCTATGGCTCCGCTCGGAGTCCCGAGCCAACCACGGGTCCTGGGCATCGTGACTCCTATGCAGATGGTGTGTGGTGGATTGTTCTTACCAGCTGTGGCAGAGCAGCATGTGCAGCGCGCTGCCCTGGGTCATCATGACCAGGGACCGGACCGCGGGCGGCTCGGTGAGCGCGCCGAAGTTCGGCTCGAGCTCGTCCGCGACCTCGATGAGCGACTTGCCGGCCGTGACGGGCAGCTGGGAGATGGTCGTCTGCGGGTTGAAGCCGGCCTGGGTGAACTCGTCCGCGTGCTCCAGGATCATCGCCTTGGTCTTGTCGATGACCAGCGAGATGCGGTTGTGGACCGCGGCCGGGTCGGCCGGGTCGCCGCTCTCGGTCAGGTCGACCAGCGCCCAGTCACGGCCGAACGCGGGGAGCAGCCGCTTGCCGGCCACGTTGAAGAACTCGATGGTGTTCGTGACGTTCTGCTCATGGCCGACGCCCATGTCGGTCTCGGCGAGCAGGGTCTTCACGTCGCGGTAGACGTGGACCCACTTGTTGTCGGCGGCGACCGCGAAGATCGCGTTCTGGGCCTCGGTGGACATCCGATCTCCTCTATCCAATAGCGAATGTGAAGGCGTCGCTGTGTTCGCGCCCATCCTGCCCACCGCTGTCGACCCGGATCCATGGGGCGGATGTCCCGACCGGGTAGGAGGTTCTGTCAGCCGGACACGCCGCTCGGGCAGCGAAAACGACCGAAGCTCCCGGGACGCCGGGACACGAGCCCGCATCGGGCGGGACATCGCGGGGGCCATTGTCTTCTTCAGGACAGCGGCGCGGGTGGGGCGCCGGCCGGGACCACACACAGATCGGATGCCGACGATGTACGCGACGAGCCTGCACCGGACGACGTGCTCGTACCTCGACCGCGGCGGATATGCGACAGATCTCCGCTACCTCGGGCCGGGCTGATCAGGGCCCTCCGCTGAACTGGCTTTCCTAATGGGGGGTGCGCGAAGGCCCCCACCCTCGGGGGGAGGGTGGGGGCCTTCGTCGGGGTGTTGCGGCTCGATGTCGCGCTGGATCGTCCGGCGCAACGGCCGCGCACCCAGCACCGGGTCGAAGCCCTTCTTCGCCAGGTACTTCTTCGCGTTGTCGGTCAGCTCCAGACCCATGTCCTTGTTCTTGAGCTGGCCCTCGATCCGGGACACGAAGATGTCCACGATCGAGAGGATCTCCTCCTGCTGGAGCTGGTGGAAGACGATGGTGTCGTCGATGCGGTTCAGGAACTCCGGGCGGAAGTGCTGCTTCAGCTCGTCGTTGACCTTCTGCTTCATC